>NZ_BAAAPB010000001.1:0-37886 GCF_039530925.1 Nocardioides panacihumi
GATCCGGGTTCGGGTCGCGATAGACGGACCCGAACCCGGATCTCGACGGACCAGAACCCGGACCTCGGCGTTAGGCGTGAGGGCGTGAGGCGTTAGAGCTCGAACTCGTCAGCGAGGACGCGAAGGGCCGGGCTCACCTTCTTCGCCAGGTCCCGGCCCGGCGGTCGGCCGTGCTCGTAGCCCTCACGGATGTCCTCGAGCAGCTTGATGACGTTCTCGACGATGACCGTCATCTCCTCGGGCTTGCGGCGCTTGGCGGCGGCCACGTTCTTCGACACCGACGGCGGCGTGTCGAGGATGCGCACCTGCAGCGCCTGGTCGCCGCGGCGGCCCTGGGCGATGCCGAACTCGACCCGGGTGCCGGCCTTGAGGCTCTTGGCGGCGCCGGCCGGGAGGGCGTCGGCGTGGACGTAGACATCGGGACCGCTCTCCTGGGACAGGAAGCCGAAACCCTTCTCCGCGTCGAACCACTTCACCTTGCCAGTAGGCACCGGACTGACCTCTTCTTGCTCGTGAGACTGGGACCGGGCATCTGCACCCGGGCCGACAGAGCCTAGCCGAGCGGGGGCGGGCGGTGCGCGGCCGTTCCTGCCAGGTGCGCGTCGAGCCACGCCGGGAACTGGGAGAGGTCGTCAAGGATCACGTGGGTGCCGGCCGCCTCGAGCTCGTCGCGCGTGCAGCCGCCGGTGAGCACCGAGACGCTCAGGACGCCGGCGGCCAGTGCGCCTTCGACGTCGTGGACGTGGTCGCCGACGTACACGCTGGCGCCCTCCCGGCGCAGCACGTCCGCCTTCCCGACACCCCAGACCCAGCCCTCGAGGTGATCGATCTCGAAGCCGACGTGGTCGACGTGAAGCTGGGCGTTGGCGGCGTACTTCCCCGTCACGACCACGACCCGCCCGTCGTGGCGACGGACGGCGGCGAGCGCGTCGTGCGCACCCTCGAAGGCCGTGACGCTCTCGATGGCGTGCTCGGGGTAGAGCGCGCGGAAGCGGTCGCCGGCGGCGGCGATCTGGTCGGCGGGGAGGTACGGCGCCAGCAGGATGTCCAGCGGCGGCCCGAGCTTGGCGGTCATCTCGTCGACCGGGAACTCGACGCCCAGCTCGTCGCCCAGCGCGACGAGGACGTCGCGGAAGCCCGGGACGGTGTCGATGAGGGTCATGTCGAGGTCGAACCCCACCACCAGCTGCCCCGACTCGCTCACGGCGTCGATGCTAGACGCCGCCTCCGCGCAGCGGCGCCCCGGTTCGGGTGCGGCCGGGTCGGGTGGGGCCATGATGGACGGCGTGCGCTTCAGACGTCCCCGGCCTCGTCGTCACCACTCGGTGGATAAGGTCCCGCTCGTGACAACTGACGAGCGCACCGGAGCGACCAGCAGCTCCTGGAAGGTCCTCCGGGAGACCGTGATCCTGCTGGTCGTCGCGGTCGGGCTCGCGGTGATCGTGAAGACGTTCTTCGTCCAGGCGTTCTACATCCCGTCCGGCTCCATGGAGCCGGGGCTGGTCATCAACGACCGGATCCTGGTCGAGAAGCCGTCGTACTGGACCGGCAGCCCGCAGCGCGGCGACATCATCGTCTTCAAGGACCCCGGCGACTGGCTCGACCAGGGCGAGGACGCGGGTCCGACCAGCCCGGTCGCGAGCACGCTCGCCAAGATCGGGCTCTACCCCTCGGGCGGCCACCTCGTGAAGCGCGTCATCGGCGTCGCCGGCGACAAGGTCGTGTGCTGCGACAAGGACGGCCGCATCTCGGTCAACGGCACGCCTCTCGCCGAGGACTCCTTCATCGACCCCCAGCAGGACTGCGACGGCCCGATGGCCGGGTGCTCGGGATGGTCGGCGACGGTGCCGAAGGGCAAGCTCTTCGTGATGGGCGACAACCGCGACGAGTCCGCTGACAGCTCGTTCCACCTGTGCACCGCCGACGACGGTCCCGACTGCAACAAGAACGACGCGTACGTCTCGACCGACCTCGTGGTGGGCAAGGTGGTGGCGCTCGTGTGGCCGCTCAGCCACGCGCACATCATCCACCGGCCCGAGGTCTTCGACGACGTCGCCGAGCCGGCGAAGCAGGACTGACGGACTACCGCACCCCGTCCGGGGTGTCGGAGCCCGGGTCCGCGCTCAGGCCTCGCTGACCCGGATGGTCAGACCGTCGCCCAGATCGATCATGGCGCCGATCTGCAGGACGACGGGTACGCCGGGCCGCAGCTCCTCAGGTCGCTGACCGGGCTGCACGAGCAGCGTGCCGTTCGTCGAGCCGAGGTCGGTCACGACCGCGCTGCCGTGGTCGTCTCCCGTGCCCGGACGCACCTCGAGGTGCGTCGAGGAGATCTCGGCGTGCGGGCTCGGCACCGTGACGAGCATCGGCTCCTCGTCGGCCGGGAACCGACCGGCGCCGGGAGCACGGCCGATCACGACGAGTCCGTCGACGTCGATCTCGTTGCCGCTCGAGAACGAGAGATGGGCGACGGGGCCCGGACGCTCCCAGGAAGGCTCGGGCTCGGGCTCCGGCTCAGGCTCAGGCACGGGCGGGGGCGGGGGCGTCATGGCCGGGATCTGCTCGGTCAGCGCGTCGTCCCACTCGGAAACCGGCGGGGGCCCCGGTGGCGGCGGCACGGTCGGCAGCGGCGGGATCGTCGGCAGCGGTGGGGGCGGCGGGAGCGTGGGCGCGGGCGGCACCGGCGGGAGCGGAGGGACGGCCGCGGGCGGCGTCCAGGAGGGCGGCTCGCCGAGCACGTCGTCGTCGGTCGGCGCCTCGTCCTCCGGCGCCGGGAGGTCGATCTCGTCGGTCAGCGGGTCGGGCACGAGCTCGAGCCTCGGCGGGGGCGTGGTCGGCGGAAGCGCGGTCGGCGGAAGCGCGGTCGGCGGAAGCGCGGTCGGCGGAAGCGCGGTCGGCGGAAGCGCGGTCGGCGGCGGCGAGCTCGGCGGCGGAGCGGTCGGCCCCGGGGCCGGCGCAGCGGCCTCGACGGGCGTCTCGAGCCCGGCCAGCCGGATCAGACCGGCGGCCACCTGCAGCTGCGGACCGGACGGCAGCTCACCGGGCAGCGTGACGGACAGGCGACCGACCTCGTGGAGCACCCGCTCGACCCACATGGACATCCCGGAGCCGGCGACCTGCACCGTGCCCTCGGCGGTCTCGAAGGTCGCGGACGCGTCGCCGCGGATCACCACCCGTGTGGTGTCGCCGTCGCTCGCGAGCAGAACGAAGCCCGGCAGGGACGTCAACCCGTCGGCGACCAGGGCGTCCAGGACGGCGTCGAAGCCCGCGCCGTCGTCGACGAGCGCCCACAACGAACCCGCGCGGGCCTTCTCGCTGCCCGGCAACAGGACGGTCGCGTGCTCGCCCACGATCCCGAACCAACCGCCGGGCTGGTAGGAGAAAGTCCGATCAGTCACAGGCACATCCCACCACATCTGGACCCCGTAGCCTGAGCAGGATGACCTCCAGCAGCGGATTCCGTTCGCTCGCCGACCAGCTGCGCGCCTGGCCGGACGAGCGGATCGCCGCGCTGCTGCACGCCCGGCCCGACCTCGCGACACCTGCCCCGCACGACTCCGGACAGCTCGCGTCACGGGCCGCGACGCGCGCCTCGCAGCAGCGCGCGCTCGACCAGCTCACGCGTTCCGAGCTGGTCGTGCTCGACGCCGTGGTGGTCCTCCAGCACACCACGCCCGAGGCGCTCGAGGAGGTCGTCAACGCCCGCCCGGAGACGGTCCGGGCAGCGCTCGACCACCTGCTCGGACTCGCGGTCGTCTGGGAGTCGGACGCCGGGCTGCGCGCCCTGACCGGCGTGACCGACGCGCTCGGCACGATCAGCGGGCTGCGACCGGCGACGGAGGGGCGGTCACCGGCCGACGTACGGCCCCTGGTGGAGCAGGTCTCGCCCGCCGCGCGGGCCATGCTGGAGCACGTCGTCGACGCGGGTGGCGAGGCGGTCACCAGTGCACGCACCACCGTGTCGGTCGCCGATGCTGCCACGCCCGCCGAGGAGCTCATCGCGCGCGGCCTGCTCGTGGCGCGCGCCGGCGGCCCGATGGTGGTCCCGGGCGAGGCCGGGATCGCCGTACGCGGCCACACGACCGTCGAGCCTGTGGACGTCGCACCCGAGGTGCCGACGTCGCCGCGCGCGCGGGCGCTCGTGGACAAGATCGCGGCGGGCGCCGCGTTCGAGGCCGTACGACGCACCGAGCTCCTCGTCGACGGGTGGGGCGCCGCCCCGCCCGCCGCCCTGCGCTCCGGCGGCCTCGGCGTGCGCGACCTGCGCGCGACGGCCGCCCGGCTCCACGTCGATGAGCCGACGGCCGGCCTCCTCGTCGAGGTCGCCCACGAAGCCGGACTCGTCACCGCCGCGGCCGACCCGGAGGGCAGCCCGGCCTGGCTCCCGACCGACCGCTTCGACACCTGGTGCGCCGAACCCGTCGCCGAACGCTGGGCGACGCTGGCCGCGGCGTGGCTGGCCAGCGACCGCACCCCGAGCGTGGTCGGCGAGCGCGACCAGGCCGGCAAGGTGTGGAACGCCCTCCAGCCCGAGCTGGTCAGCCCGCTCGTCCAGGAGACCCGCCGGATGACGCTGGCCCAGCTCGCCCTGCTCCCCGACGGCGAGGTGCTGGCCGCCGGGACGGGCGTCCCCGGCCTGGTCGCCCGGCTCGGGTGGCTGCGGCCCCGCCGGCCGCGCCAACGCACCGACCTGGTCGTCCACATCCTGACCGAGGCGGCGACGCTCGGCGTCACGGGCCTGGAGGGCCTCGCGTCGTACGCGCGTGCGCTGGTCGACGGTGGCGACCCGGCGTCCGCGCTCGCCGAGCTGATGCCGGACCCCGTCGACCACGTGCTGCTGCAGGCGGACTTGACGGCCGTCGCCCCCGGGCCCCTCGAGCCGGCGCTCGCGCGCAGCCTGCAGCTGATCGCCGACGTGGAGTCGCGGGGCGGGGCGACGGTCTACCGCTTCACGCCGGCCAGCGTCCGGCGCGCGTTGGAGGCGGGGTGGAGCGCGGCGGAGGTCCACGGCTTCCTCGCCTCGGTGTCGCGCACACCCGTGCCGCAACCGCTCGGCTACCTCGTCGACGACGCGGCGCGGACGTTCGGCTCGATCCGGGTCGGGTACGCCGAGGCGTTCCTGCGCGCCGACGACGAGACCGCGCTGACCGAGCTGCTCCACCACCCGCGTGCGGCGACGCTGGGGCTGCGCAGGATCGCGCCGACGGTTCTGATCTCGTCGACGCCGATCGACGTGCTCCTCCCCCGGCTCCGCGAGCTGGGCGCGGCCCCGGTCGTCGAGGCGGCCGACGGCTCCGTCCACGTGGCCCGGCCGGACCAGCTCCGGGCGCGGACGCCCCGGTCGCACCGCTCGCCGGCCGCCGAGGCACGCGAGTCGGCCCGCGTCGCCGCGGTGGTCCGGGCGCTGCGCGCGGGCGACGAGGCCGCGGCCTCGGGGCGCTCGACGGCGCAGCTCACGCCCGCGGACGCGCTGGCCGCGCTCCGCGAGGCGGTCGAGACGTCGGTCGCCGTCGTCATCACGTACGTCGACAACCACGGCACCCTCGCCGACCGGGTCGTCTCGCCGGTGCGCGTCGAGGGTGGCCAGCTGGTCGCCGTCGACAGCCGCGTGGACGAGACGCGCGCGTTCGCGGTGCACCGCATCCGGGACGTGCGGCCCGTCGAGCGGTGAGCGGCCAGGCGCCCGTTCGACCGGCGGCCGCTAGGGTCGCGACCATGGCCGAGCCGCTGCTCATCACCCGGGACGGACACGTCGAGACCTGGACGCTCAACCTGCCGGAGCGCCGCAACCCGATCTCCGACGCGCCCATGGTCGACGCGATCGAGGCCGCCGCGACCCGCGTGACCGGCGACGTGTCGGTGCGGGCCGTGATCATCACCGGCGCGGGGTCCGCGTTCTCGTCGGGCGGCGACGTCAGGGCGATGGCGGAGCGGTCCGGGATGTTCGGAGGCACCGGCGCGGAGATCGCCGACGGCTACCGGCGGGGCATCCAGCGGATCCCGCGCGCCCTCTTCGACTGCCCGGTGCCGCTCATCGCGGCCGTCAACGGGCCGGCCGTCGGCGCGGGCTGCGACCTGACGCTGATGTGCGACATCCGGATCGCCTCGACGGAGGCGTTCTTCGCGGAGTCCTTCGTCAAGGTCGGCCTCATCCCCGGCGACGGCGGCGCCTTCCTGCTGCCACGGGTCGTCGGCGCAGCGCGCGCGGCCGAGATGGCGCTGACGGGCGACCGGATCTCCGCCGAGACCGCGCTGGAGTGGGGGCTCGTGTCCCGGGTCGTCGCTCCCGGGGACCTCCTCGCTGCCGCGCGGGAGATCGCCGACCGGATCGCGGCGAACCCGCCGGTCGCCGTACGCGCGGGCAAGCAGCTGCTCCGCGAGGCCGCCACGCTCTCCCTGGACCAGGTGCTCGACACCTCTGCCGACGTCCAGGCGTTCATGCACGGGACCGCCGACCACGCCGAGGCGGTCGCGGCGTTCGTCGAGAAGCGCGAGCCGCGCTTCTCCGGCGAGTAGGCCGGTCCGGAGGACCCGCCCGTACCCTTGTCTGTCGTGAGCGACGGCCCCCTGATCGTGCAGTCTGACAAGACCCTGCTCCTGGAGGTCGACCATCCTCGTGCGGGGGACGCCCGCAAGGCGATAGCCCCGTTCGCGGAGCTGGAGCGGTCACCGGAGCACATCCACACCTACCGGCTGACGCCGCTGGGCCTGTGGAACGCGCGCGCGGCCGGACACGACGCCGAGCAGGTCGTCGACGCGCTGCTGGAGTTCTCGCGCTACGCGGTCCCGCACGCGCTGCTCGTCGACATCGCCGAGACGATGGCCCGCTACGGACGGCTGCGCCTGGAGAAGCACCCGACGCACGGGCTCGTGCTCGCGTCCAACGACCTGCCGGTCTTCGAGGAGGTGCTGCGCGCCAAGAAGATCCAGGGCATGCTCGGCTCCCGCATCGACCCGGTGCCCGACAGCGTGGGCTCGGTCGCGGTGCATCCGAGCGAGCGCGGCAACCTCAAGCAGGCGCTGCTGAAGCTGGGCTGGCCGGCCGAGGACTACGCCGGGTACGTCGACGGCGAGGCCCACGCCATCGACCTCGACGAGACGTCGTGGGAGCTGCGGCCCTACCAGCGCGAAGCGGCCGAGTCGTTCTGGCACGGTGGGTCGGGCGTCGTCGTGCTGCCGTGCGGGGCGGGGAAGACGCTCGTCGGCGCCGCCGCGATGGCCCACGCCCGGGCGACCACCCTCATCCTCGTCACGAACACGGTCTCCGCGCGGCAGTGGAAGGACGAGCTGGTCCGGCGGACGTCGCTGACGGCGGACGAGATCGGGGAGTACTCCGGGTCCACCAAGGAGGTCCGGCCGGTCACCATCGCGACGTACCAGGTCCTGACGACGAAGCGGAAGGGCGTCTATCCGCACCTCGAGCTGCTCGACGCGCGTGACTGGGGCCTCATCGTGTACGACGAGGTGCACCTGCTGCCCGCGCCGATCTTCCGGATGACCGCGAACCTGCAGGCGCGTCGCCGGATCGGGCTGACCGCGACGCTGGTGCGCGAGGACGGCCGCGAGGGCGACGTGTTCTCGCTGATCGGCCCCAAGCGGTACGACGCGCCGTGGAAGGACATCGAGGCGCAGGGCTGGATCGCGCCGGCGGACTGCGTGGAGGTGCGCGTGACGCTGCCGTCCGCGGACCGGCTGGCCTACGCGACCGCCGAGCCCGAGGAGCGCTACCGGCTCGCCGCCTGCGCCCGCGAGAAGGTCTCGGTGGTGCGCTCGCTGCTCGCGCGGCACGCCGGCCAGCCGACGCTGGTCATCGGGCAGTACCTCGACCAGCTCCACGAGCTCGCCGACGCGCTCGACGCGCCCGTCATCTCCGGGGAGACCACGATCAAGGAGCGGCAGCGGCTGTACGACGCCTTCCGCGCCGGCGAGGTCGGCCTGCTCGTCGTCTCGAAGGTCGCCAACTTCTCCATCGACCTGCCCTCGGCGGAGGTCGCGATCCAGGTGTCAGGGTCGTTCGGCTCGCGCCAGGAGGAGGCGCAGCGCCTCGGCCGGCTGCTCAGGCCGGGCGCGCCGGGCAAGGTCGCGCACTTCTACACGATCGTCTCCCGCGACACCGTCGACGCGGACTTCGCGGCCAACCGCCAGCGCTTCCTCGCGGAGCAGGGGTACGCGTACCGGATCGTGGACGCGGACGACGTCGAGCGGGCTTGAGTGTCTCGACCACCCCGGGGTGGCCCAGGCACTCAAGGGTGGAGGATCGCGCGGCGCCGACGCGGCACACGCCGCGCGGTCTGTGCACGCCGGCCGTGCCGGATCAGCTCGGCACTCAGCTGGTGCTCGAGCAGGTAGATGGCCTCCGAGACCGTCGGCGCGAAGCGGTCGGCGTGGACGAACGTGTGGCCCACCTCGAGCACCGCCTCGACCTCGGCCGCGGACGCTGACGCAGGGTCGTCGCGGACGTTCACGACGACCTCGGCGGATCGGACCGCGCAGTGCGCGCTGGCGATGGCATCCTCGATCGCGGCGCGCGCCTCGTCCCCCGCCTGATAGTCGGCGCCGCCTCGCAGCCTGATCTGCACCCGCACGGGTCCCGTCGCTGACGTCATCTCTGTCACGCTCCTTCGCATCAAGCGAACGCGCTAGGCCGGGGCCTCGACAGGGCCGAAGGTCCCACTCGGCGCTGCGGTTGGGCCCTCCCACGCCGCAAATCCGTCGCACAAGCGATTTCCGCGTCCCTAGCCTCGTGCGTCGGCCCGCCGCCCGGCGGGCACCGGACACACGAGAAGGGCCACGACGCAGGAACCCACGATGAAGCAGATCACCCCGAAGCTCCTCAGCTGGGCTTCGATCCTCGAGGACAGCACGCGCGAGCAGGCGGTGACGGCGGCTCGCATGCCGTTCATCCACCCGCACATCGCGCTGATGCCCGACGCCCACCTGGGGCTGGGCGCGACGGTGGGATCGGTCATCCCGACCCTCGGCGCGATCATCCCGGCAGCGGTCGGCGTCGACATCGGCTGCGGCATGATCGCGGTGCGGACCAGGTTCACGCGCGACGACCTGCCGGCCGACCGTCGGCCGCTGCGCGAGGCCATCGAGCGGGCCGTCCCGCTCAACGCCGGCGCCGCGAACCGCAAGGTCAGCCGCGAGCACACCGAGCGCAGGCTCGAGATCCTCACCCAGGAGGCGCAGGGCGCCGGCTTCGAGCCCGGGTCCTACGCCCGGCACTGGGAGCTCCAGCTCGGCACGCTCGGATCGGGCAACCACTTCATCGAGGTCACCGTCGACGAGGCGGACCGGGTCTGGCTCTTCCTGCACTCGGGCTCGCGAGGGGTCGGCAACAGGATCGCCCAGCACCACATCAAGGTCGCCCAGGCCCACTGCCGCGACCGGGACGTCCGTCTGCCGCACCGCGACCTCGCCTACCTGGAGGAGGGGACGCCGCAGTTCGACCGCTACATCGCCGAGATGCGGTGGGCGCAGCACTACGCGCTGCTCAACCGCGAGGAGATGATGGACCGCGTGATCCGGCAGTTCGGCGAGTGGGTCGGAGCCGGTGACGGGCAGGGCGTCGAGCGGACCGAGGAGATCAACTGCCACCACAACTACACCGAGCCGGAGACGCACTTCGGTGAGCGGGTGTGGCTGTCCCGCAAGGGGGCGATCAACGCGGAGGCCGGACGGCCCGGGTTGATCCCGGGGAGCATGGGCACGGCGTCGTACGTCGTCTCGGGGCTCGGCAACGCCGCGGCGCTCAACTCGGCGCCGCACGGGGCCGGCCGCAGCCACTCGCGCAACGCGGCCCGCCGACGGTTCACCCATGACGACCTGCGGGTGGCGATGGCGGGCATCGAGTACCGCGACACCGACGCCTTCATCGACGAGATCCCGGCGGCGTACAAGGACATCGACCAGGTGATGGCGGACGCCGCCGACCTGGTGGAGATCCGGCACACGCTGCGGCAGATCGTCAACGTCAAGGGCGACTGACGGCCCGGACGTCATACGTGGTGGTTGCTCGGGCGACCACCACGTATGACGTCCGCGGGGTCATGGAGCGACGTACGCCGCGAGGTGCTCGCCCGTCAGGGTCGACCCGGCGCGCACCAGGACAGCGGGTGTGCCCTCGAAGACGACCGTCCCGCCGTCGTGGCCGGCCCCGGGGCCGAGGTCGATGATCCAGTCGGCGTGCGCCATGACCGCTTGGTGGTGCTCGATGACGATGACCGACTTGCCCGAGTCGACCAGCCGGTCGAGCAGGGCGAGGAGGTTGTCGACGTCGGCGAGGTGGAGGCCGCTGGTCGGCTCGTCGAGCACGTAGACGCCGCCCTGCTCCGCCATGTGCGTGGCCAGCTTGATGCGCTGACGCTCGCCGCCGGAGAGGGTGTTGAGCGGCTGGCCGAGCTTGAGGTAGCCGAGACCGACGTCCTCCAGACGCGCGAGGACCGCGGCCGCGGCCGGCGTCCTCGCGTCACCGGCGGCGAAGAACGCGTGCGCCTCCGCGACCGGCAGGTCCAGCACCTCCGCGATGTTGAGGCCGCCGAAGCGCAGCTCCAGCACGGCGGCCTGGAAGCGCTTTCCGCCACAGTCCTCGCACACGCTCGCGACCGTCTCCATGAAGCTGAGCTCGGTGTAGATCATCCCGTTGCCGTTGCAGGTCGGGCAGGCACCCTCGGAGTTGGCCGAGAACAGCGCGGGCTTCACGCCGTTGGCCTTGGCGAAGGCCTTGCGGATCGGCTCCAGCAGCCCCGTGTACGTCGCCGGGTTGCTGCGCCGCGAGCCCTTGATCGCCCCCTGGTCGACGACCACGACGCCCTCGCGCCCGGCCACCGAGCCGTGGATCAGCGACGACTTGCCCGAGCCCGCGACGCCGGTGACGACGCAGAGCACACCGAGCGGGACGTCGACGTCGACGTCGCGCAGGTTGTGCTCCGACGCACCCCTGATCTCGAGGTGGTCCGAGGCCGTGCGGACGCTCTCCTTCAGCACCGCACGGTGGTCGAGATGGCGTCCGGTGAGGGTGCCGGAGCTCTTCAGCCCCGCCACCGTGCCCTCGAAGCAGACGGTGCCGCCTCCGGTGCCGGCGCCGGGGCCGAGGTCGACCACGTGGTCGGCGATGGCGATGGTCTCGGGCTTGTGCTCGACGACGAGCACGGTGTTGCCCTTGTCGCGCAGCTCGAGGAGGAGCGTGTTCATCCGCTCGATGTCGTGCGGGTGCAGCCCGACGGTGGGCTCGTCGAAGACGTAGGTCACGTCGGTCAGGGCGGACCCGAGGTGGCGGACCATCTTGGTGCGCTGAGCCTCACCCCCGGACAACGTGCCCGAGGGGCGGTCCAGGGAGAGATAGCCCAGACCGATCTCGACGAACGAGTCGAAGAGGTGCAGCAGGTTGGCGACCAGCGGGGCCACGCCCAGGTCGTCGATGCCGCGCAGCCACTGCGCCGCGTCGGTGACCTGCAGGGCGCAGACGTCGGCGATGCTCAGGCCCTTGATCTTCGAGGAGCGCGCCGAGGAGTTGAGGCGGGTGCCGTCGCACTCCGGGCACGTCTTGAACACGGCCGCCCGCTCGACGAACGCCTTGATGTGGGGCTGGAGCGAGTCGACGTCCTTGGAGAACATCGACTTGCGCAGCTTCGGGATCAGCCCGTCGTACGTGACGTTGATGCCCTTGGCCTTGATCTTCGTCGTCTGCTTGTAGAGCAGGTCGTGCCGCTCCTTCTCGGAGTAGTCAGCGATCGGCTTGTCCTTGTCGAAGAAGCCGGACTCGATGAAGGTGGCGACCATCCAGCCGTCCGCGGTGTAGCCCGGCACCAGGATCGCGCCCTGCGCCAGCGACCTCGACTCGTCGAGGATCACGGACAGGTCGAGGTCGGAGATGGTGCCGCGCCCCTCGCACTCCGCGCACATGCCGCCCAGGTAGACCGCGTCCTTGACGATCTTCTTCTCGCCCTTGGGGCCGGTCATCACGCCGCTCGCCCTGGTCGTGGGGATGTTGAAGGAGAACGCCGTGGGCCCGCCGATGTACGGCTTGCCGAGCCTGCTGAACAGGCTGCGCAGCATGGCGTTCGCGTCGGTGACGGTGCCGAGGGTCGAGCGGGCGTTGGCGCCCATCCGCTCCTGGTCGACCAGGATGGCGGTCGTCAGCCCTTCGAGCACGTCGACCTCGGGCCGTGGCAGGTTCGGCATGAAGCCCTGCACGAAGGTCGAGTAGGTCTCGTCGATCAGCCGTCGTGACTCGGCGGCGATGGTGCCGAACACGAGCGAGCTCTTGCCCGACCCCGACACGCCCGTGAAGACGGTCAGGCGGCGCTTCGGCAGCTCGATGCTGACGTCCTTGAGGTTGTTCTCGCGAGCGCCCTGGACCCTGATCAGGTCGTGGCTGTCGGCGGCCGACGTGGTCATCGTCTCTCCCTGTGATCGCAAAGGTCGCTGGCCCGATCCAACCACGCGCGTCAGACAGTCGCGCCCTCCCACTCGAACCCGTCCGGGTCGGTGAAGACCCCGGCGTCCGCGCCGATCGCGATGCGGTGCGACCCGTCGCCGTCCTGCGGCACGCCGGCGTCCTTGGCGAGGGCCTTGCGGCCGTAGAGGGCCAGCTTCACGCCCGCGGACGCAGAGTCGAACTCGACGTACTTGCGACCGAAGCTGCGCGCGACGGAGAGCCCGCGCTCGACGTAGAACCGCTTGCTCTCGGTGATGTCGGTGGTGCCGAGCAGCAGCACGACCTGCTCGACGTCGCGGGTGGCCGGACCGGTGTCCTTCCTGGACGAGGTGGCCACCTTCCAGAGCGTCCCGTCGGGGGCCTGGACGACGCCGCCGTAGCCCCAGAGGCTCCTGGCACCCGGCTTCACCGTCGTCGCACCGGCGTCCAGGGCGGAGTGCAGCAGCGCGTCGGCGTCGGCCGGCTGCGACACGAGGAGCGAGAGGGTGAACCCGCGGAACCCGGACGTCGGCGACGTGGCGCCGCGGACCCGGAGTCGGTCGCCCAGGCCGAAGGCGGCGTCGTAGAAGGCGGTGGCGGCGGCCGGGTCGGGCGCTTCGATGGTGATGCTGTCGATGGCGGTCATGGCTGACTCCTCCTGATCGGGTGCTGTCACGGTTTCGACGACCGGCTCCCGGCAGATGTGACACGGCCGGCGCCACCGTCTCGCCGGTCAAGCCGCGACTCGGAGCCGTCAGCGGCCCCCCTTACGCTGGAGCCATGGCCAAGGCGCTCCTGCTCGAGAACATCCACCCCGTCGCCGTCGAGAACCTCGAGGCGTCCGGTTTCGACGTGGAGCTGCGCACCGCGAGCATGTCCGAGGACGAGCTGGCCGCCGCGCTCCCCGGGGTCACCCTGCTCGGCATCAGGTCCAACACGCACATCACCGAGCGGGTGCTCGACAGCGCCCCGGACCTCACCGCGATCGGCTGCTTCTGCATCGGCACGAACCAGGTCGACCTGGCGGCCGCCGCTGGCCGCGGCATCGCAGTCTTCAACGCGCCGTACTCGAACACGCGCAGCGTCGTCGAGCTCGTCATCGCCGAGATCATCAGCCTCGCGCGGCGGCTGCCGGAGAAGACGCAGAAGATGCACGCCGGCATCTGGGACAAGAGCGCCAAGGGCTCCCACGAGGTGCGCGGGCGGACGCTGGGCATCGTCGGCTACGGCAACATCGGCACGCAGCTGTCCAACCTCGCCGAGGCGATGGGGATGTACGTCGTCTACTACGACATCGCCGACCGGCTCGCCCACGGCAACGCCCGCCGCATGCCCACGATGGACGCGCTGCTGGCCGAGGCCGACGTCGTCAGCCTGCACGTCGACGGGCGCCCGGGCAACGCGGGCATCTTCGGCGACGCCCAGTTCAAGAGGATGAAGCCGCGCAGCATCTTCATCAACGCCGCCCGCGGCATGGTCGTCGACACCGAGTCGCTGCGCGAGCACATCCTGGCGGGCCACATCGCCGGCGCCGCGCTCGACGTCTTCCCGATCGAGCCGAAGGCGCAGGGCGACGAGTTCGAGTCCCCGCTGCGCGGCCTCGACAACGTCATCCTGACGCCGCACGTCGGCGGCTCGACGCAGGAGGCGCAGGAGGACATCGGCTACTTCGTGTCCTCCAAGCTGAGGAACTTCCAGCTCCAGGGCTCGACGGAGCTGTCGGTCAACCTGCCGGCCGTGCAGCCGCCCGCGCTGGTCGAGGGCGCCCGGATCGGCTTCCTGCACGTCAACGTGCCGGGCGTGCTGGCCGAGGTGAACAACATCCTGGCGACCGAGGGCGTGAACGTGACCGGGCAGTACCTCGCGACCCGCGGCGAGCAGGGATACGTCGTCACCGACGTCTCCGGGCACGTCTCCGAGGCCGCCCTGGAGAAGCTGCAGGCCTCGCCGCACACGCAGTGGCTGCGCGGCTGGGACGCCTGACCTCGCCGTCGGCGGGGATGTCGGGTTGAATGACGCACGTGGAGCTGCCTCAACATTGGCCCCTGCCTGACGCGATCGCGCTTCGCGACGAGCTGCAGGCGGCGTACGACGAACCCGGCCGCCGCTATCACGGCAGCCGCCACCTCGCCGAGGTGCTCGCGCGCCTCGAGGAGCTGCGCGAGGCCGGGACCCGCTTCGAGGAGCTGCCGGTGACCCTCGCCGCGTGGTTCCACGACAGCGTCTACGACGGCGAGCGCGACGCCGAGGAGCGGTCGGCCGTGTGGGCCGAGGACGCCCTCGACGGACGCGTCGAGCCGCCCGTCGTCGCCGAGGTCGCGCGGCTGGTCAGGCTGACCGAGACGCACCGACCGGAGGACGCGGACGCCAATGGCTGCGCGCTCTCCGACGCCGACCTGGCGATCCTCGCCACGGGCCCCGAGCGCTACGCGGAGTACCGCGCGGCGGTCCGCGACGAGTACGCCCACCTCGACGCCGAGGACTTCCGCAAGGGCCGCGCGCAGGTGCTGCGGCACCTGCTGGAGAAGGACACGATCTTCCACACGGCGTACGCGCGAGACGCCTGGGAGGCGGTCGCCCACGCCAACCTCGAGGCGGAGCTGCTGGAGCTCGCGGAGGGCCAGCAGTAGGCCCCGGATAACAATTCGTCTCGGAGGCCGGGCTCCAGGGAGAATCCTCCCCGTGGGATTCGCGACGTACGCCGAGGTGCTGAAGAACCCGGTGGTACGCCGGATCCTCCTGCTGGGGATGTTCATCCGCGTGCCGCTGTGGGCCGCGGGCGTCGTCATCACGCTGCACGTCGTCACCCACCTGGGCCGCTCGTACACCGAGGCCGGCCTCGTGTCGACGATCGTCGCGGTCGCGCTCTCAGTGAGCAGCCCGTGGCGCGGCCGGCGCCTCGACCGCGTCGGCCTGCGCGCAACGGTGCTGCCGTCGATCGTGATCGGCGCGGTGGCGTGGAGCATCGCGCCATGGCTGAGCTACTGGCCCCTCGTGGTGGTCGCGGGCGTCGCCAGCCTCTTCGCGGTGCCGAGCTTCTCGATCATCCGGCAGGTGCTGATCGGCCACGTCCCCGACCGGCAGCGGACGACGGTGCTCTCGGTCGACTCGGTGGCCACCGAGCTCACCTTCCTCGTCGGCCCGGTGCTCGGCGTCCTGGCGGCGACCTACCTCCCGACTCCGGTGGCGCTGCTGATCTGCCAGCTCAGCGTCGTGGGCGGCGCGATCATGCTGTGGATCGCGAACCCTCCCCTCAACAGCCAGCACTCCGACCTCTCGGCCGGGAAGGTGTCGGTCCGGTCGTGGATGACCCCGTCGGTCGTCATGGTCCTGGTCATCGCCGTCACGAGCACGGTCATCCTCACCGGCGAGGACCTCTCCACGGTGGCCGCGCTGCGGGACTGGGACCAGACCACGGCGATCGGGTGGACGCTCGCCCTGTGGGGAGCCGGCTCGGCCATCGGCGGCATCGTGTACGGCGCCCTGCACCGCCACCCGTCGGCCGCCGCGCTGCTCGTCGGCCTCGCCGGCACCACCGCGCTGGTCGCCTTGGCTCCCGACGGCAACCTGTTCTGGTTCGCACTCCTGCTGACCCTCTCGGGCGTCTTCTGCGCGCCCACCATCACCGCCACTGTCGACGACCTCTCGCGCAGCGTGCCGGCGAGCGTGCGTGGCGAGGCGATGGGCTGGCACGGCTCGGCGCTGACGTTCGGCAGCGCCGTCGGCGCGCCCATCATCGGCCTCGCGCTCGACCACGGCGGCTGGTCCTGGGGCTTCGCCCTGGCCGGCCTCATGGGCCTGGTCATCGCCCTTCCCGGCCTGGCGCTGACCCGCCGCGGCCGGGCGGCCGCCGGGGCGCCGACCGTCGAGGAGGCGGTCGCCCTGGGCGACGCCCAGCAGGCCACGGAAGCCCCGCTCGGCATCTGACACCCCTTCTGCCGAGACGTCAATCCGTCCGGTCCGAGACGTCGATCCGTGGATACGGATTGACGTCTCGGACCGGACGGATTGACGTCTCGGCAGAAGAACGGGGTCAGCTGGGGCGAGTCTTGCGCTGGCGGAGGCCGGCCGCCCGCAGCCGCTGCACGAGCTCGCGGCTGCTGACCGCGACGGCGCCGGCGGCGACCACGTCGTCGTACCGCTCGGCCGGGACGTCGTAGTGGTCCCGGTCGAAGCCGCGCGCCGGGATGCCGATGGTGGACGCGAAGGCGTGCAGCTCGTCGTAGGACTCATCGCTCACCAGGTGCGACCAGAGCCGACCGTGGGCGTGGACCAGCGGGGGGTCGATGAGGATCACCCGCCCAGTATCGGGCCAGCGTCGCAGCGGCGTTTGGCCCCTGCGGGACCATGGAGGTGATGGATGCCGCACTGCTGTTCGAGGCCCGTGCCCTCGTCCTCGCCGACCTGCAAACCCGTGGACAGGCGACCGCCGACGCCGTGAACGCGCTGGAGGACGCCGTCTCCGAGCGCGGCTGGTGGGCCGACCAGTGGCCTGAAGGGGCGCAGTACGTCGCCGGGCTCGTCGCGCAGGACGTCCAGGATGCGCTGTTCGAGAGCGGGAGCCGGTGGCCTCTGTGCCACGGGTGCCCCCGCGAGACGCCGGAGCACTCGCTCTACATCTCCCCCGACCTCGGCGGTCCGGACCCGGTCTGGGTCTGCGAGGAGAGCGGCGACGTGATCGCACCGCTCGGCCGGTTGGAGATCCGCTAGTCGCTGCTGCCGAGGCTGACGCGCAGCGTGTACCGGTCGGCACGGAACGCCGCCCGCGACACCTCGACGGCCCTGTCGTCGGCCAGCGCGCGGCGGTGCTTGCGGACGACCGACGAGCCGGGCGAGAGACCCAGCAGCGCCGCCTCGTCGCCCATCACGACGTCGGCGGTGACGGCGTCCTCGACCCAGGTCGGGCGCAGGCCGCGGACGCGTAGCTCGTCGTACAGGCTGATCGGCATGGGGCCCTGCATGAAACCGGGCAGCAGCACCTCGTTGAGGTAGGCGTCCTCCACGCACAGCGGAGCACCGTCCGCGCGCCGCAGGCGCCTCCAGTGGATGACGGCATCGCCCTCGGTGATGCCGAGCGACCGCGCCACGCCGGCGCGTGCCTGCTCGACACGGATCAGCAGGGTCTGCGACTCGGCCACCATCCCCCGGCGGGTCATCTCCTCGCTGAAGGACAGCACCGGCGTCGAGACGCGCCGCGGCCGGGCGACGAACGTCCCTCGGCCGGGCATCCGCTCGAGCAGACCCTCGCCCACCAGCGCGTCGAGCGCCTGGCGCACCGTCATCCGGGCGACGCCGAAACGGTTCACCAGCTCGCGCTCGGACGGAGCGGGTGAGCCGGGCAGCTCGTCGGCGACGAGCGCACGGACGTACTCACGGATCTTCTCGTGCTTGAGCGCGCGCCCCCCAGGCGCCAGCACGTTCTCCACGCGGGCCAGCGTAGGTAAATCAGCGCCGCCTTGTCCGTGGATCTGGCGGACTCGTGCGGCTCACCGGGGAAATCGTTCGATCACCTGTTCGAAGGAGGGCGTAGAGTGGCACCCATGGAGTTCCAGGGCTCTCTGTTCGAGGCGCCGCCCGGCATCGGCTTCGACCGGCTGGAGCGCACACCCCTGTCCCGCGGGGCGTGGGTGGACGTCCATCGCGACTGGCTGCCGCGGGCCGACGACGTATTCGCGCGACTGGTCGAGGCGGTGCCGTGGCGCGCGGAGCGGCGGGAGATGTACGACCGCGTGGTCGACGTGCCCCGGCTGGTGCACACCTACCTCGCCGGAGACGCCCTGCCCCACCCGGTGCTCGACGAGGCGCGCGACGCCCTGAGCGAGCACTACCGCGCCGAGCTCGGCGAGCCGTTCCGCACGGCCGGCTGCTGCTACTACCGCGACGGCCGCGACTCCGTCGCCTGGCACGGCGACACGATCGGGCGAGGCAGGTCGCAGGACACGATGGTCGCCATCGTCTCGCTCGGCGACCCGCGCCGGTTGTGCCTGCGACCCCGCGGCGGAGCGCCGACGAGCGGGCGCGGGTCGATCGCGGTCGAGATGGGGCACGGCGACCTCGTCGTGATGGGCGGCTCCTGCCAGCGCACGTGGGAGCACGCGGTGCCCAAGGTCGCCCACGCGGGCCCGCGGATCTCGGTGCAGTTCCGGCCGCTGAACGTGTTCTAGCGCGGCGCTAGTCCCAGCGGCCCGCGGTGGCGCCGGCCCCACCGGAGGAGCCTCTGCCGGCGGCCGCCGTCGCGATCGCGTCGGTCACCGTGCTGCTGAGACTGTGCACCACCGCGTCGACGTGGTCACCGGTGTGCTCACCGCTGTAGGCCCCGAGGAAGGGCGGCACCGGCGGCTCCACGCCCACCTCGCTGCGATACTTCTGCGCCCACTGCCGCGTGCAGCCGAAGGCCACGGCCCACGGGACGTACGCCGTGTAGAGCTCCTCCCGCCCGGAGAAGCCGAAGCGGTGCCTGCTCGACGGCGTCGTCAGGGTCTGTCGGAAGCCGCCGACCCGCGACCACAGCTCCCGGCCGCGACGGGTGTGGCGCGTGCCGGCACCTGCGCGCGCAGCCGAGACCGCGCCGACGACCAGCGCCCCCGGGAGCAGCCCGAGCATCGACATGCCGAACGGCTGCAGCACCACGCAGGCGCCCACCAGGGCGATCCCGACCACCAGGAGCACCCCGCAGCCCCCGGTGAGCCCCAGTCGGCCCATGGTGCCCGAGCGGACGCCCCACGCCCTCGTCTCGCTGCGCACGCGCTGGATCGCACCGTCGAGTGCGGCCCCCGCCTCGGCACTCGTCCGCGAGGCGTGGAACGGGCCCGCCTCCAGCAGCGGTTCGTAGGCGAGCCGCGTGACCTCGTCGACGGGCGCGTCATGACCCCGCGTGAGGACCCAGCCCGCGTCGTCGCGGCGCAGGGAGACCGCGCCGAGGTGCGCGGCGTGCAGGAGGGTGCCGACGTAGGTGCGGGTGGTCACCCGCTCGCCGAGCACGTGGACCGCCTGGGCGGGGCCGATGCCGTCAGGTGGCGCGTCGCGGCGCGCGTACGACGGCGCACGCTCGCCCGACTCCGCCCCGATCCGGCCGGCCACCACCGCCGCGACGAGACCCGCCAGCACGACCACGACGAGGACCAGGGGCCTCGTGCCGAGCACGGCGTCCCAGCGGGCCTTCCACGGCAGGTCGGGGCGCGCGCCCGAGGAGGCGTCGCCGCTCCAGATCGCCGGCAGGCAGAGCAGTCCGGCGATCGCGGCGATGCCTGCGACGTACGCAGCGATCCGCTTCACGCCAACGCAGCCTAGGGGGCGCGGACCATCGGCCGCATGACACACAGGGGCCATCTCGCGCGTGAGCGCCGGAATTGATTCGAGTGACAGGTGTGCCAGGTGATTGCATGATCTCGTGTCGACGATGACAGCACGGCCCCGCCTCAGCTCCTTCTGGCACGACCTGCCGCGCGAGGGCAAGCTGCTTCTCTCCCTCGTCGTCGTCGACTTCCTCGGGCGCGGCCTGACGCTGCCGTTCGCCGTCGTCTACCTGCACCAGGTGCGCGACTTCTCCCTCGGCACCACCGGCATGCTGATCGGCCTCGGCTCGCTGGTCGGCTTCGCCGTCGTCGCCCCCGGAGGAGCCCTCATCGACCGGATCGGCGCGCGGAAGGTCATGCAGGGCGTGCAGGTGCTGCTCATCGCCGGAAGCGTGCTGCTCGCATTCGCCTCCACCATCCCCGTCGCAGCGCTCGCCCTCGTGCTCCAGGGACTGGCCTTCGGCGTGATCTGGCCCGCGTCGCAGAGCCTGATCGCAGCCATCGTCCCGACCGAGCTGCGGCAGCGGTACTACGGCGTGAACTTCACGCTGCTCAACCTCGGGATCGGCCTCGGCGGCATCATCAGCGGGCTGGTCGTCGACGTCGACCGGCTCTCGACGTTCCAGGCGATCTACCTGCTCGACGCAGCGACCTTCCTCCCGAGCGCGTTCGTGCTGGCCGTGCCGCTGCGCCACGTCGCAGGACGGCCGGTCCACGAGGACGAGGACGGCGAGCGGCCGAGCTACCTCACCCTGCTGCGCACCCCCGCCGTGCGGACACTGCTGGTGGTCACCCTCGTCGCGGCGTTCGTCGGCTACGCCCAGCTGAACGCAGGCATGACCGCGTTCGCGACGGTCGTCGGCGGCGTCTCGACACGTGCTCTCGGCTTCGCGTTCGCCGCGAACACCGCCGTCATCGTCGTGCTGCAACTGGTGGTGCTGCAGCGCATCGAGGGCCGGCGGCGGACCCGGGTGCTGGCCGTGATGGGCGTGGTCTGGGCCGTCTCCTGGGTGTGCCTGGGCGGCGCCGGCCTGTGGCCCGGCACGCTGACCGCGGCGCTGCTCGTGTGTGCCTGCACGACGATCTTCGCGTTCGGTGAGACGTTGCTGCAGCCGAGCATCCCGGCGATCGTCAACGACCTCGCCACCGACCGCACCCGCGGGCGCGCCAACGCGCTCAACTCCTTCGGCTTCCAGCTCCCCCAGGTCATCGCGCCGCCGATCGCAGGACTGCTCATCGAGAACGACCTGTCGTGGCTGTACGTCGCCTCCCTGGTCGCCGGCTCGCTCGTCATCGGCGTCCTGGCGATCAGCAGGCTCGAGCCGCTGCTCACCCCCACGGCGAACGGCGTCCGCGCGTCCTAGACGTCACACCTGGTCGACGTCCGTCAGGCGGCGGATCAGCCAGATGATGATCGCGAGGACGGCGACGCCGGCCGCCGCCTGCTTCCAGTAGCCCTTCACCAGCACCGGCAGCACGGTCGCACCCAGGTCGAGCGCGTCGTCGACCGGTGGTGGACCGGGGGTCGTCGACGTCGTGGAGGCGGCCGATCGCCCACCGGCCGGGGGCTGCCCGGGCTGCGGAGGCTGCCCGGGCTGCGCGGGCTGCGGAGACTGTGCGGGCTCCGGGGACGTCTGGAGCGGCGTCGAGGCGGGGCCCGCGTCCGGGTCGCCCCCCGGCGCAGCGGTCGCCGCCGCGCCCGTCGGCGCCGAGGCGGGCTCGGCGTCCTGGTCCGCCTCGGGTGCGCCGGACCGCTGCTCCAGGCACGCCACGAACTGCCCGAGCAGCTTGTCGGAGACGTCCTGCATCACGCCACGGCCGAACTGTGCTGGCTTGCCGGTGATCGAGAGGTCGGTCCGCACGGTGACGTCCGTCCCGTCGGCGGTCCCGGCGGCGTCGCCCATGGTCACCGACACGGTCGCGCCCGCCGTACCGTTGCCGCGCTTGTCGCGACCCTTCGCCTCGACGACGAAGGAGTGCGCCGCCTCGTCCTTGGAGACGAAGGTGCCCGAGCCGGCGTAGACGAGCGCGATCGGGCCGAGCTTGACCTTGACCGTCCCCTCGAACGAGTCGCCGGACACCGACGTGACCTGCGCCCCCGGGAAGCACTCCGCGAGCGAGGCGATGTCGCCGAACCGGTCCCAGGTCTCCGCGACCGACCCCGGGACGGTGAAGCTGTGGGTCAGCTCCATCAGGCGCCCGCCCCCTGCACTGCCCCCAGGACCGCTCGGCGGCACATGACCGTCACGACGTGGTTGCGGTAGTCGGCGCTCCCGTTGAGGTCCGACGGAGCGTGTGCCCCTTCGGCTGCCCGCGCACAGGCCGCCCGTATGACGTCCTCGTCGGCCCGCTGCCCGCGCAGCGCCTCCTCGACCCCGCGGGCGCGCAGCGGCGTCGAGCCCATGTTGGCCAGGCCGATGGCGATGTCCGCGATCGTGCCGTCCTGCACCCGCGCGGTGGCCGCCACCGCACAGATCGGCCACTGGTGGGCGACCCGCACCATCTTCTCGTGGTGGGCGCCCCAGCCGGTGTGCTTCGGGAGGCGCACCTCGGTCAGGATCTCGTCGTCGGAGATGGCGGTCTCGAAGAGGTCGACAAAGAAGTCGTCGGCCGAGACGGTCCGCGTGCCGCCCGGCCCCGCGATCACGAACTGCGCGTCGAGGGCGCGGGCCGGGCCACCGAGGTCACCCGCCGGGTCGGCGTGCGCGAGTGCACCGCCGAAGGTGCCGCGATGGCGGATCTGGGCGTCGGCGAGGTGTGCGACCGCCTTGGTGACGAGCGCTGCGTGCTCGGCCACGAGCGGGTCCGCACCGACCACGCTGTGCGGGGTCATCGCACCGACCACGATCGCGTCGCCGTCGTCGCGCACCCCCCGCAGCGCATCGATCCGGCCCAGGTCGATGATCATCTCCGGCGCGTTGAGGCGCATCCGGAGCACCGGGAGCAGCGACTGCCCCCCGGCCAGGATCTTCGCGTCGTCGCCGTGCTGCTGGAGCGCGGCCAGCGCCTCCTCGACGCTGGTCGGGGCGATGTAGTCGAACGGTGCGGGGATCATGCCTGTCCCTCCTCGGTGCTGAGGTGGGGCACCGCCGCGTCGACCGTCTCGCCGCCGGAGCCCGCTGTGTTGATGGCCTTCCACACCCGCTCGGGGGTGCAGGGCATCTGGACGTCGTTGACGCCGAGGTGCCGGATCGCGTCGACCACGGCGTTGACGACCGCCGGTGTCGAGGCGATGGTGCCGGCCTCACCGACGCCCTTGGTCCCGAGGGTGTTGGTCGTCGACGGCGAGGTGGTGTGGTCGATGTCGAAGCTGATCGTGTCGGCCGCCGTCGGGAGCAGGTAGTCGGTGAACGTGCCGCTGACGAGCGTGCCCGAGTCGTCGTACACCGCCTCCTCCCAGAGCGCCTGCGAGATCCCCTGCAGGAGGCCGCCGTGCACCTGTCCGCTGACGATGAGCGGGTTGATGATGACGCCGATGTCGTCGACGCAGGTGTACTTCCGCATCCGGGTCTCCCCGGTCTCGGTGTCGACCTCCATCGCGCACAGGTGGGTGCCGTGCGGGAAGCTGAAGCTGACGGGGTCGTACGTCGCCTCCGCGTCGATGCCCGGCTCCACCCCGTCCGGCAGGTTGTGAGCCGCGAAGCTGGCCAGCGCGACCTCCGTGATGCCGATCCCCTGGTCGGTGCCGCGGACGCCGAAGCGGCCGTCCTTGAACTCCAGGTCGTCGACGCTCGCCTCGAGCAGGTGTGCCGCGATGGGCTTCGCCTTCTCGACCACCTTGTCGGCCGCGAGGACGAGCGCCTCCCCGCCGACCACCAGGCTGCGTGACCCGTACGTGTCCATGCCGCGGGGCACGATCTGGGTGTCGCCGTGGAGGACCTCGACGTCCTCGAAAGGTACGCCGAGCCGGTCGGCGACGATCTGCGACCACGCGGTCTCGTGACCCTGGCCGTGGGCCGAGGTGCCGGTCAGCACCTCGACCTTGCCGGTGGGCAGCATCCGGATGGTGGCGTGCTCCCACCCGCCGGCGCCGTAGTTGAGCTGGCCCAGCACCCGGCTCGGCGCCAGACCGCACATCTCGGTGAAGGTCGAGACGCCGATGCCGAGCTGGACCGTGTCGTTGCGCTCACGGCGCTCACGTTGCTCGGCGCGGAGCTCGTCGTACCCGAAGAGCTCCTTGGCCCGGGCGGTCGCGGCCTCGTAGTTGCCGGAGTCGTAGGTCATGCCGGCGACGGTGGTGAACGGGAACTCCTCGTGCTTGATCCAGTTCTTCTCGCGCAGCTCGAGCGGGTCCATGCCGAGCTCAGCGGCGAGCTCGTCCACGAGCCGCTCGATCGCGTACGTGGCCTCCGGCCGACCGGCGCCTCGGTAGGCGTCCACCCACGCCTTGTTCGTGATCACGTTGGTGGTCTTGAACTGGTAGGCGTCGAACTTGTAGATCGCGTTGTACATCCAGGCGCCGAGCACGGGGACGCCGCCGCCGACGAGGCCGATGTAGGCGCCCATGTCGGCCAGGAGGTCCACCTTCAGCCCGGTCAGCCGGCCGTCCTTCGTGGCGGCGAGCGTGAGCCTCTGCCACTGGTCACGACCGTGGTGGGCCGCGACGAGCGACTCCGAGCGGGTCTCGGTGTACTTCACCGGCTTGCCGAGTCGCTTGGCCGCCACGAAGACGAGCCACTCCTCGGGCGTCGTCTGCAGCTTGCCGCCGAACCCGCCGCCCACATCGGGTGCGATCACGCGGATCTTGGACTCGGACGTGCCCGTCGTCGCCGCCAGGAGGAACCGCGTGATGTGCGGGATCTGGCTGGAGGTCCACATGGTGATCTGCTCACCCGTCGGATCGACCACGGTCGAGCGCGGCTCCATGAACGCGGGGATGAGCCGCTGCTGGCGGTACTCCCGCTCGATCACGATGCCGTCCTCGCGTGCCTGCGCGATGACCTCGTCGACGTTGCCTCCGGTGCCGGCCTCGCCCGAGTCGAGCACCCACACCGCGGAGACGTTCGTGCCGAGATCGGGGTGCGCCAACACCTTGTCCTCGGCCGCCTCCTTGAGGTCGAGGGCCGCGGGCAGCTCCTCGTAGTCCACCTCGACCAGGTCGGCGGCGTCGCGGGCCTCGGCGGCGCTGCGGGCGATGACGAGGGCGACGACCTCGCCGGCGAAGGCGACGTGGTCCACGGCCATCGGGAGGTGGGTCGGGCTCTTCTGCTCGGCCGAGAGCGGCCAGGCGGTGGCCATCACTCCCTGGTCATCGGCCACGTCCTGACCGGTGAGGACCGCCAGCACGTTCGGCGCCGCCTTCGCTGCGTCGGTGTCGATGCTGGTGATGCGTGCATGGGCGAACGGGCTGCGCACCATGGCCATGTGCAGCATGCCGTTGAGCTGGATGTTGTCGGTCCAGCGGGTGCGGCCCGTGATGAGCCGGGCGTCCTCCTTGCGGCGGCGGTCGCGACCGATCTCCTTGGTCTCGGGCTGGGCCTCCACGGCGGTCATGCCGGAGTCACCTCCTGCGGGGCGCCGCTGCTCCCGGCGGCCGCGGCCAGGTGGCCGGAGGCGTACTGAACGGCGCGGACGATGTTGTGGTAGCCGGTGCAGCGGCAGAGGTTGCCCTCGAGCCCCTCGCGGATCTCCTGCTCGTTCGGGTGCGGGTTGTGGTTGAGCAGGTCGATGCTCTGCATGATCATCCCGGGCGTGCAGTAGCCGCACTGCAGGCCGTGGCACTCCCGGAAGGCCTCCTGCACCGGGTGCAGCTGACCGTTCGTGGCCAGCCCCTCGATCGTGGTCACGTCGTGTCCGTCGGCCTGGACGGCCAGGACGTTGCACGACTTCACGCTCTCCCCGTCCAGGTGGACGGTGCAGGCGCCGCAGTTGCTGGTGTCGCAGCCGACGACGGTGCCGGTCTTGCCGAGCCTCTCGCGGAGGTACTGCACCAGCAGCATCCGCGGCTCGACGTCGTCACTCACCTTCATGCCGTCCACGGTGAGGTTGATCCGGGTCATGACGCCTCCAGGTGATCACGCCAATGTGGTCCCGGTCACAGTAGGAGCGCGGAGGTTGGCGGTTCGTTGGTCGGCGGTGTGTGTTCGCGGGTGCGGCGGTCGGCGGTCGGCCCAACTATCACCGTGACAGTTGCGGCGGGGCGGCGTAAGTATCACCGTGATAGTTGCGGCGACCGGTGATAGTTCGCAGCTATCACCCACCGACCCAACTATCACGGTGACAGTTTGCGCGACAGGGCGACGGGCACTCGCTGGACGGCTCAGTGGCCGGCGACTGCCAGCCGGCCCTTGAGCAGCGGTACCGCGGGGTGACCGCCGTCCAGTCGGGCGAGGCACACCTCGACGACCTCGGCGTCGTACGGCGCCAGCTCGCTGTAGCGCATCACCGCGTCCGGCTCCGGGTTGGCGAGGAGGGCCTCGCGGACCGCGACGGCGACGTACTCGGCCAGCTCCGTGAGCGCCGGGCTGTTGGTGCCGGGCATGAGGTCGCCGCCGTACGCGTCCACCGCGGCGGCGACCCGGCCGCGGCGGAGCAGGGCGAGGACCTGCTCGACGTCGGTGGTGACCGGCATGAGGAGGCGGTAGGGACGCGACGCGAGCTGGCCGCCGATCGCGTGGCGCAGGTGCGAGACCTCGGCCTTCAGGGTGGAGAACGTGACCGCCTGGTCGCCGTACACGGCGGCGTGCAGCTGCTCGAGGGAGAGGCCCTCCTGGTGGAGGGCGAGGAGGGCCAGGATCTCGGTCTGACGCCGGTTGAGCAGCAGCCGCTGACCGTCCAGCCAGGTCTCGGCGGTGCCGAGCAGCGTCATCACGAGGCCGGGCGCGCTCTGCTCGTCGCGCGGTCCGGCGACGGCGCCCACGGGCAGTGCCGTCTCGATGAGCCGCGCCATCACGCGCGCGGTCGCGAGCCCGATCGGGTGGGTCCGGTCCCAGGTCGTGGAGAGGTCGACGACGCCGAGCCGGGCACCGGTGACGGGATCGTGCACGGGTGCCGCCCAGCAGACCCAGTTGTGCACCACCTCGGCGTAGTGCTCGGCGGAGAACACCATCGACGGCACGTCGTCACGGTTGGCGAGGTCGAGCGCGTTCGTGCCGACCGACTGGTCGTCCCAGCGCCCGCCGGGCACGAAGTTGACGGTCTCGGCCTTGCGACGCATGACGCGACCGCCGTACGTCCAGAGGATGCGGGTGTCGGGGTCCGTCACGGCGATGACCAGGTCGCCGTCCTCGGCCGTGCGGCGGAGGTCGTCCTCGACCCGTTCCACGGCGACCTGCAGGGGCGAGTGGCGCCAGTAGTCGGCGGTGTCGTCCTCGTCGGCGAGCGGCGCATGGGTCACGTCCGGACGGATCGCGATGCCCGAGCGGGCCCAGCTGCGCAGGATCTCGGGACGCACGCGGGCCTCGACGTCGTCGCCGTTCTCGATGAAGGAGGTCCACGCGCGAACGGCCTCGACCCGACGGGTGTGCAGCTCGGCGCGAACCATCGGACCTCCTGGACACCGGCTCCGTCGCGGCCAACCTAGCACCGCGGTGAGCGCCGTCACAGAGGGTCGGACCCGCTGCCAGGACGGGGTTCCCGGGCAGCCGCCGGACCAGCATCGCCCACTCAGGGCAGGGCGTGCTCCCGGTGGATGCGCCCGTCGAGCTGGCCGAGTCGGTTGCCCGATCCGCCCCAGCGGCCGGCGATGATCTCGGCGGCGATCGAGATGGCCGTCTCCTCCGGCGTACGCGCGCCGAGGTCGAGGCCGATGGGGCTGGACAGGCGGGCGACCTCGTCGGCGGTCAGCCCGGCCTCCTTGAGGCGCTGCTCGCGGTCCTCGTGGGTACGCCGGGAGCCCATCGCGCCGACGTAGCCGACCTGCGGCAGCCGCAGCGCCACCTCGAGCAGGGGGACGTCGAACTTCGGGTCGTGGGTGAGCACCGTGATGACCGTGCGCGCGTCCACGCGGCCTGCCTCGGCCTCGGCGGCGAGGTAGCGGTGCGGCCAGTCGACGACCACCTCGTCGGCGTCCGGGAAGCGGCTGCGGGTCGCGAAGACCGGCCGGGCGTCGCACACCGTCACGTGGTAGCCGAGGAACGCGCCCACCCGGGCCACCGCGGCGGCGAAGTCGATCGCGCCGAAGACCAGCATCCGAGGCTTGGGCGCGAACGCCCACACGAACACGCGCATCCCCTCGCCGCGCCGCTCGCCGTCCGGACCGTAGGTGAGGGTGGCGTTGTGCCCCTGCGCCAGCTGGCCGAGCGCGTCGTCGCGGACCGCGTCGTCCATCCGCTGCGAGCCCAGCGACCCCTCCAGCCTCGTGGTCTCACCCTCGGGCCGGACCACCAGGCGCCGCCCGAGCACGGCCGGGTCGGGGTGCTCGATCACCACGGCCAGCGCCACCGGGCGGCCGTCACGCACGTCCGCCGCGATCGCACCCAGCTCGGGGAACGTCTCGCGGTCGATGCTCTCGACGTACACGTCGAGGATGCCGCCGCACGTCAGACCGACGGCGAACGCGTCGTCGTCGGAGACGCCGTACCGCTGCAGCACGGGCTGCCCGGAGGCGGCGACCTCCTGGGCGAGGTCGTAGACCGCGCCCTCGACGCAGCCGCCCGAGACGGATCCGACAGCCGTGTCGTCGGGGCCGACCAGCATCGACGCCCCCGGGGGCCGGGGTGCGCTCTGGAAGGTCGCCACCACGGTGCCAACCCCGACCGTCCGGCCGGACTCCCACCACCGCATCAGGTCGTCGAGCACGTCACGCATCAGCGATCACCTCCAGGAGGCGTTGGTACGTCGCGAGCGAGTGCCCGGCGACGAAGTCGTCCACGTAGGGAAGGACGGCGCGCACACCGGCCTGGACCGGCTCGTAGCCGTCCTTGCCGCGGTGCGGGTTGACCCAGACCAGCCGGTGCGCGACGCGGCTGAGCTGCCGGGCCTGCTCGGCCAGCAGGGTCACGTCGCCGCGCTCCCAGCCGTCGCTGAAGACCACGACCACTGCCCCCCGGGCCATGCCGCGCCGGCCCCACCGGTCGAGGAAGACCTGGAGCGTCTCGCCGAGCCGCGTGCCGCCGGACCAGTCGGGGACGGTGTCACCGGCGGCGACCAGAGCACGCTCGCCGTCGCGCAGGCGCAACGCCCGGGTGAGGTGCGTCAGCCGCGTGCCGACGGTGAAGGTCTCGACGGGGCCGGGCAGCGCGTGGCTGATCCGGTGCGCCACGCGCAGCAGCGTGTCGGCGTACCCGCTCATGGACCCGGAGACGTCGATCAGCAGCACGACGCGCCGGGGCCGTGTCGCACGCCGACGCCAGGCGATCTCGGCGGGCTCACCCATCCGTCGCAGGCTGGTCCGGAGCGTGCGGGCGGCGTCGACGCTCCCCCGGTGCCAGGCGCGGTGGCGCGCGGTCCGGCGCAGCGGCGCGCGCGGGGAGAGGGTCGCGAGCATCGCGGCCAGCCGCTGCTTCTCCGCGGCGCTGAGCCGGGCGACGTCGCGGTGGCGCAGCACCTCGACGTCGCTCGCCATCGCCCTCGTCACGTCGTCGGCCTGCTCGGCAGCACCGGCCGCGTCGACGAGCGGCAGCTCCCCGACCGCGGCCGCGGTCGTTCGCGCCGCCCTCGGTAGCGGCAGGCCGTCGCGGGCGCCGAAGTAGGCCTCGAAGACCTGGTCGTAGCGCGCCAGGTCGTCCGGTCCGGCGCAGAGGGTCGCGCGCCCCGAGGTGTACGTCGCCCGGCGGTCGTCGAGCCCGACGATCGAGACCGCCTCCAAGTAGCTCTGCGACCGGTCGGGCGTGACCGGCACCCCAGCCGCCCGCAGCGCGCGGGTGAACCCGAGCAGGACGCGGTCGGCGGGCGGAGTCCCCGGTTCACCGGGGACTCCGGAACTTCCGGGGTGTCGTGCACCCCCGGAAGTTCCGGGGTTCCCTGGGTCGGGTCCGGAGTTCCCTGGGCGGAGACTGCTCATGCCAGCAGCCGGTCGAGCGCGGCGCGGACCCGGTCGGCGTCCTCGCGGTACTTCACCAGCGCGCCGAGCGTGGCGCTGGCGGTCGCGAGGTCGACCTGGTCGCTGCCGAGGTAGGAGAGGGCACGGGCCCAGTCGAGTGTCTCGGCGACACCCGGCGGCTTGAGGAGTCCGCCCGACACCACGGAGCCGTCGCGCAGCTGCTGCACGATCCCGACGACCTGCCGTGCGAGCGCGTCAGCCACCTCGGGAGCGCGGCTGCGCACGATCTCCACCTCGCGGTCGAGGCCGGGGTGGTCGATCCAGTGGTAGAGACAGCGCCGCTTCAGCGCGTCGTGCAGCTCACGGGTGCGGTTGGAGGTCAGGACGACGATCGGAGGTGTCGCAGCGGCGACGGTGCCGAGCTCGGGGATGGAGACCTGGTAGGTCGAGAGCACCTCGAGCAGGAACGCCTCGAACTCGTCGTCGGCCCGGTCGACCTCGTCGACGAGCAGCACGGCCGGGCTCTGCTTCAGGGCGGCGAGCACGGGCCGGGCGAGCAGGAAGCGCTCGTCGTACAGGCTCTTCTCGGCCTCCTCGACATCGGTCCCCCGACCCGCCGCCTCCAGCGCGCGCAGGTGGAGGATCTGACGGGGGAAGTCCCAGTCGTAGAGCGCCTGCGTGGCGTCGATCCCCTCGTAGCACTGCAGCCTGATCAACGGCAGCTCCAGCGCCTCGGCGATCGCCTCGGCCAGCGCCGTCTTCCCGGTGCCGGGCTCGCCCTCGAGCAGCAGCGGGCGCTGCATCCGTAGGGCGAGGTAGGTGACGGTGGCGAGCGCCTCGTCGCACAGGTAGCCCGTCCGTCCGAGCCTGGTCGTCAGCTCCTGAGCGGACAGGGTCTCCATGTGATCCAGGCTACCTGCGCGGCCGTTGGCCCCCGGTTGGGTGCGGTCGCTGCGCCGCTCAGCCCCGACGGTCGACGTCGGCGCCGGTCGCCAGGTCGCCGCACTCGACGAGGAGCGCGTCATGCGCGCGGAGGTAGTCGCGCGCCCCCTGGTCGCCGGCCACACCGGCGGCGATCGACTCCCAGTGGTCACGGCCGAGCAGGACGGGATGGCCCGGCACACCGTCGTACGACGCCCTGGCCAGCGCCGCGCCGCTCGCGACGACCCGCCGCACCACGTCGGGGCCGACGTCGGGCAGGTCGACCAGGTGCACGAGCGCGACGTCGGCGTCCGTGCCGGCGAGCACCCCGAGCCCGGCCCGCAGCGACGCGCTCATCCCCTCGGTCCAGTCGTGCGCGACCACGACCGTGACGTCGTGCTGACCTGCGGACCCGTCCGGGCCCGTGAGCAGCGCCCGCGCCTCCTCGGCTGCGGCGCCGAGCACGACGGTCACCGCCGCGCAGCCGCCCTCGCGGAGCGTGGCGACGCCGCGCGGCAGCCAAGGGCCGTCGTCATCGGAGACGAGTGCCTTGGGCGTGCCCATCCGGCTCCCCGCGCCGGCCGCGAGCAACAGTCCGTGGACCGTGACGGGGCCGCCCTCCCGGACCGTCACTGCGGGAACGCCTGCTCGTAGAGGGCCTTCACCTCCGGGCTGCCGACGGGTCCGCTCAGCCCGCACCCGAGCACCCGGCCACCCTCGGCCGCCACCAGGTAGTCCTGGCCGGTCTCGAACGCGGGGTCGCCCTCCGGGGCTCCGGCGGCGCCCGGAGCCGCACCCGTCACGGTCACCTGGTCTCCCGCGTCTCCCGTGTAGATCTTCGTCGGCCGGATCGTGACCACGCCGTCCGCGATGCCCACGACCTTCCCCTCGAAGGCGAGCGGCTTGGCGGCGAGCAGCTCCGGCGTCGGCACAATGCATCGGCCCCCCGTCGCGGGCGCCGCGCTGAGCTCGGTCGTGCCCGCGGCAGCGGTCGTGCTGGCGCCGGGCGCGGCCACGACGCCCGGCTGGGAGTGATCGCCGCTCAGCCGCCACACGACGCCGCCCGCGATGACGACGACGGCGGCCGCGGCCACCAGCCAGGTCAAGGAGTTGCGCCGGTGGGTGCCGGTCTCGCGCAGATCGGTGTCGACCACGCGGTGCAGCAGGTGGTCGACGTCGTCGGCGTCGGCCGCCGGCAGGTCGCCGGCCGGATCGGCGCCGCGCAGCCGCGCGAGGAGCTCGGCGTCGGACGGGTGCGGTGAGTCGCTCATGCCCCTTCATGTCCGGCGAGGTCGCCGGTCTTTCGCGGCGCGTCGATGAGCTCGCGCAGGTGCTGGCGGGCGCGGGTCAGCCTGATGCTGACGGCGTTGGGCGTCAGCCCCATGGCCGTCCCGATCTCGGCGGGGGTGAGCTGCTCCCAGGCCCAGAGCCGGAGCAGCTCGCGCTCGGTGTCGTCGAGCTCCTCGAGCGCTTCGAGCAGGTCGTCGGACCCGGCCGGCTCCACGTCGACCGGCTGGTCGGCGAGCCTGGCTGCCAGGCGCGCCCGTCGGCGTACACCCCTCTCGGCGTTCGCCAGGCAGTTGCGAGCCACCCCGTAGAGCCACGGCAGCGGCTCGGGCGGTACGTCGTCGAAGCGCCGCCACGCCACCAGCAGCGTGTCGCCGAGCACGTCGGCGGCCGTCTCGGCGTCGGTGCGCCGCGCGAGGTAGCGCCGCAGCGGCTCGAGGCACGCCCGTGCGAGCTGGTCGAAACGGTCAGCCCTGCTGGTCTCCACGCCTCCAGCCTCCCATCGCCCGGCCGTGCTGTCTGCAACGTCAACCCTGCTCGTGCCCAGCAGCGGGTCCCAGCACACCACCGAGTCCGGGGGTCGGACGACAGCAGGGCCCCCGCCGTGTAGCGGGGGCCCTGCCTGTTGCCTTGCGGGACGTCATACGTTCCGGTGGCCGGAGCCACCGACCCGTACGACGTCCGGGGAGACCGGACTCAGAAGTCCATGCCGCCCATGCCGCCGGTCGGGTCGCCGCCCATGGGCGCGGCCTTCTCCGGCTTGTCGGCCACGACGGCCTCGGTGGTGAGGAACAGCGCGGCGATCGACGCGGCGTTCTGCAGCGCCGAGCGGGTCACCTTGGCCGGGTCGATGATGCCCGCGGCCAGCAGGTCGACGTACTCACCGGTGGCAGCGTTGAGGCCGTGACCGGCGGGCAGGTTCGCGACCTTCTCCGCCACGACGCCGCCCTCGAGGCCGGCGTTGATGGCGATCTGCTTGAGCGGGGCCGAGATCGCGACGCGGACGATGTTCGCGCCGGTGGCCTCGTCACCCTCGAGCTCGAGCTTCTCGAACGCCTTGGCACCGGCCTGGACGAGAGCGACGCCACCACCGGCGACGATGCCCTCCTCGACGGCGGCCTTCGCGTTGCGAACGGCGTCCTCGATGCGGTGCTTGCGCTCCTTGAGCTCGACCTCGGTGGCCGCGCCGACCTTGATGACGGCGACGCCGCCGGCCAGCTTGGCGAGGCGCTCCTGCAGCTTCTCGCGGTCGTAGTCGGAGTCCGACTTCTCGATCTCGGCGCGGATCTGGTTGACGCGGCCCTCGATCTGGGCAGCGTCGCCGGAGCCGTCGACGATCGTGGTCTCGTCCTTGGTGATGACGACCTTGCGGGCCTGGCCGAGCAGCTCGAGACCGGTGTTCTCCAGCTTGAGGCCGACCTCCTCGGAGATGACCTGGCCGCCGGTGAGGATCGCGATGTCCTGCAGCATGGCCTTGCGACGGTCACCGAAGCCGGGAGCCTTGACGGCGACCGACTTGAAGGTGCCGCGGATCTTGTTCACGACGAGCGTGGACAGAGCCTCGCCGTCGACGTCCTCGGCGATGATGACCAGCGGCTTGCCGGACTGGATGACCTTCTCCAGCAGCGGCAGCAGGTCCTTGACGTTGGAGATCTTCTGGTTGGCGATGAGGACGTAGGCGTCCTCGAAGACCGTCTCCATGCGCTCGGGGTCGGTGACGAAGTAGGCCGAGATGTAGCCCTTGTCGAACCGCATGCCCTCGGTGAGCTCGAGGTCGAGGCCGAACGTGTTCGACTCCTCGACCGTGATGACGCCTTCCTTGCCGACCTTGTCCATCGCCTCGGCGATGATGTCGCCGACGGTGGTGTCAGCGGCGGAGATCGAGGCGGTGGAGGCGATCTCCTCCTTGGTCTCGATGTCCTTGGCGAGGGCGAGGAGCTGCTCCGACACGGCGGAGACGGCGGCCTCGATGCCGCGCTTGAGACCCATCGGGTTCGCGCCGGCCGCGACGTTGCGCAGGCCCTCGCGAACGAGCGCCTGGGCGAGCACGGTGGCGGTGGTGGTGCCGTCACCGGCGACGTCGTCGGTCTTCTTGGCGACCTCCTTGACGAGCTCCGCGCCGATCTTCTCGTACGGGTCCTCGAGCTCGATCTCCTTGGCGATCGAGACGCCGTCGTTGGTGATCGTGGGGGCGCCCCACTTCTTCTCCAGAACGACGTTGCGGCCCTTCGGGCCGAGGGTGACCTTGACGGCGTCGGCGAGGGTGTTCATGCCCCGCTCGAGACCGCGCCGGGCCTCCTCGTTGAAAGCAATCAGCTTCGGCATTGCCTGGCGATCCTTCACTGGAAGTGCGTGTCCCGGCCGGTGGGCTGCCCGCGACGGCACGATCGTCCTGCGGTGGCGATCCCTTCACGCCACCCACGGAGCGACCCAACGTCACCGGTCCGGAGGTGGCACTCTCATGGCGAGAGTGCCAACGCCATGTTTAGCACTCGCCCTTGTCGAGTGCAAGGAGACGTACGCCTGACCGCCCGTGCGGAACGGCAGGACGCCCCCGTCAGACCCCGCCGGCCAGCCGCGCGGCCACCATGTCGGCGAAGCCGTCGGCGTTGCCCGGCTCGACGTCCAGGTAGAGCCCCGGCTCGATGAGCTCCAGCTCGGAGACGACCAGCCGGTCGTCATACGTGAGCATGTCGACGCGCGCGTAGTCGATCGGGTGGCCGTGCCGGTCGGCCGCGGCCCGGACGGCGGCCTCGGCGAGGGCCGCGTGCTCCCGCGTGAGGGGGACGGGGCGGGAGCTGCCGCCGTACAGCTCGTTGACCCTGATGTCGCCGCCGCCCGGCACCTTCTGCACCTGCGCGGCCGGCGCGCCCGCGAAGACGAAGACGCTCGTCTCGCCGGTCGTGCGCACCGACTCGACGAGCGGCTGGACGACCCACGGCGCCGCGACGAGACCCTCCAGCCTGTCGTCGGCCGCGGAGGAGACGACGCACACGCCGACGCCTCCCGCACCGGTGCGCGGCTTGACGACCACGGTCCCCCAACGCTCGACGGCGGTGGCGAGGCCGTCGACGAGGGTGGCGTCGTCGAGCAGCTCGGTCGGCACGGTCGGGATGCCCGCCGCCGGGAGCTCGCACAGGTAGGCCTTGTCGGCGTTCCAGGCGATCACGTCGGCGCCGTTGAGCAGGCGAGGGAGCCCGCGCACCCAGGCGAGGAACTCCGGTGCGCGCCGGTAGTAGTCCCAGGTGGACCGCACGGCGACCAGGTCGGCGCCCGCCCAGTCCGCGGCCGGGTCGTCCCAGCGGGCCCACGCGGCGTCGATTCCCCGAGCCGTCAGCGCCGTGAGGAGGGCACCGCCCCCGGGCTCGCCGTCGGGCATCAGCTGGTAGGTCGCGAGCAGGATCCGTGGCACGAAGGAGAAACCTACTGGACCGCGGCTGTCGATTCGGACTCCCGCCGTCCGTCATCGCGGTGACAGACTCACCACCACGAGAGGAATCGCGATGACCAGCTATGCCGTCCTGCTCCCCGGCGACGAGAGCGCCTGGGAGCGCGCCACGCCCGAGCAGCGTGCCGCGATGTACGAGACACACGGCCGCTTCGCGGCGATGCTCGAGGAGCGCGGTCACAAGATCACCGGTGGCGCCGAGCTGACCCACTCCCGCGCCACCAAGCAGGTGCGCCGTGACGCGGCGGGCGCCGTGCTCGTCTCGGACGGGCCGTACGCCGAGACCGTCGAGCAGCTGACCGGCTTCTACGTGGTCGAGACCGACGACCTGGACGACCTGCTCCAGGTCTGCGCCCTCCTGGCCGGTCCCGACACGCCCGTCGAGGTCCGGGCGACCGTCGACCACGGGGGCGAGTGAGGTGCGCTTCCTCCTGCTGCTGACCGAGCGCGACCACTTCGCGCGCTGGGACGCCCTGACCGAGGACCAGCGCGACGTCGCGATGGACGCCTTCCGCACGTTCGCGAAGGCCGTCCAGGAGCGCGGCGAGATCGTCGACGGCGACGCGCTGTTCGCGCCTGCGGACGCGCGGACGGTGCAGCCCGGCCCCGCCCGCACGGTCACGGACGGTCCGTACGCCGAGACCGTCGAGCAGCTGGCCGGCTACTACGTCATCGACGTGGCCGACCTGGACACGGCCGTCGACCTGGCCCGGCTGCTGCCCGACCTCACCGCGGTCGAGGTCCGCCCCACGCGCGGGGTGCCGATCCGCTGACCGCGCTCGAGGAGCTGCTGCGTGACGAGTGGGGCCGCCTGCTGGCCCTGCTCGTCGCGCGGTACCGCCGTCTCGACCTGGCCGAGGACGGCCTCGCCGACGCCTTCGAGGCGGCGGCCCGCGCCTGGCCGAGCGACGGTACGCCGGCCAACGGGCCGGCCTGGCTCCTCACCGCCGCCCGCCGGCGCATCGTCGACCGGCTCCGCACCGAGTCGGTCCTCGCCCGGCGGATGCCACTGCTCGAGGTCGAGGCGTCCCTGACCCAGGAGGCTGCCCACGTGATGGCCGACGGAGGCGAGCTCGTCGCCGACGAGCGGCTGCGACTCGTGCTGCTGTGCGCGCACCCCTCCCTCTCGCCGGAGGCCGCTGCCGCCCTCACGCTGCGGCTCGTCCTCGGTGTCTCCACCGACGACATCGCCCGGCTCTTCCTCCAGTCGACCGCGACGATGGCGGCCCGGCTGACCCGGGCGCGCAAGCGCCTCGCCGGCGCCTCGTTCGAGGTGCCGGCGGATCCGGACGCCCTGCAGGCGCGGGTCGCCGTCGTCGCCGACGTCGCCTACCTGGCCTTCACGGCCGGCTACGCGCCGGGCAGCGGCCCTGACGTCGTACGGACGGAGCTTGCCGGCGAGGCCGTCCGGCTCGTGCGGGTGCTGCGCGACATCCTGCCGTCGCCCGAGCCGGAGGTCGACGCGCTGCTCGCGCTGATGCTGCTCCAGCACTCGCGTCGCGACGCCCGGGTGAGCGACGGCGCCATCGTGCTGCTCGCCGACCAGGACCGGACCCGCTGGCACCGCGACGAGATCGCGGAGGCGCTCGGTCTGCTGGAGCCGCTGGTGCACGCCCCGCCGGCCCCCTACCTGCTCCAGGCCCTGATCGCCTCGGAGCACGCGATCGCACCGTCGGCCGAGGCCACGGCATGGGACCGGATCGTCGCGAGGTACGACGAGCTGCTCACCGTGCACGACACCCCGGTGGTCCGCCTCAACCGGGCGGTCGCGGTCGCGGAGTCCCGGGGTGCCGAGGCGGGACTGTCCGCGCTCGCCTCCGTCGCGCTCGCGGGACACCGACTCCCCGCCACCCGGGCCGAGCTGCTGGTGCGGGCCGGTCGCGACGCCGAGGCGCGGGCGTCGTTCAGCGCGGCGATCGCGCTGTGCGCCAACGAGGCCGAGCGGACCCACCTCGTGGAGCGCCTGGCGGCGATCAGCCCAGCGTCTTGACGAGCCGCTCGAAGGCCAGGTCGTCGCGCTGCGGAAGACCGAACCGCTCGTCGCCGTACGGGAACGGCGAGAGCTCACCCGTACGCCGGTAGCCGCGCCGCTCGTAGAACGCGATGAGCTCGTCGCGGACCGAGATGACGGTCATCTCCATCGTCGTCGCGCCCCACTCCTCGCGGCCGATCCTTTCGGCCTCGGCCATGACGACCTTGCCGAGCCCGCCGCCCTGCAGACCGGGGCGCACCGCGAACATGCCGAAGTAGCACGCCTCGCCGCGGTGCTCGAGCTGGCAGCACGCGATCAGGACCCCGTCGCGCTCGGCGAGCAGCAGCCGGCTGTCGGGTCGCTCGACGACCTCGCGCACGCCGTCCGGGTCGGTGCGCTGGCCGTCGAGGATGTCGGCCTCCGTCGTCCAGCCGGTGCGGCTCGTGTCCCCGCGGTACGCGGACTCGACGAGGGCGACGATCTCCGGCACGTCGGCGGGTGTGGCGTCGCGGAAGGTCAGGGTCGGGCCGGTCAGCACGGCGTACAACCTAGCCCGGCCTGGGGGCTCCCCCGCCGAGATCCGGGTTGTGGTTCGCCGAGATCCGGGTTGTGGCCCGCCG
>NZ_BAAAPB010000001.1:37931-43952 GCF_039530925.1 Nocardioides panacihumi
CGGATCTCGGCGGGTCAGGAGGTGGCCCGGACCACCAGGTGAGTCGGCAGGAGCCGCGTGCCCGCGGGCTCGTCCGGGTCGGCGATGGACTCGAGCAGCACCTCGACCATGGCGCGCCCCATCGCGTCCGCCGACTGGTGGACGCTGGTCAGGCCGAGCGAGACCGCGACCGGGGAGTCGTCGAAGCCGACGACGGCGACGGAGCCCGGGACGGACCGGCCCGCCTCGCGCAGGACGCTGACGGCGCCCGCGGCCATCGGGTCGTTTGCGGCGAACACCGCGTCGAGGTCGGGGTGGCGTGCCAGCAACGCCCGCATCGCCGTCGCGCCGCTGGCCTGGCTGAAGTCGCCGTGCTCGACCGTGAGCGGCTCCACGCCGGCCGCCTCCAGGGCGCCGAGGTAGCCCGCGACCCGGTGGTGGCCGACGGTCATGTCCGCGGGGCCGGCGATGGTGGCGATCCGCGTGCGGCCGCGCTCGAGCAGGTGCGCGACGGCGAGCCGGGCGCCCTCGGCGTTGTCGTTGTCGACGTAGCCGACACCGGGGCCGGGCGCCGGGCCGCCACCCTGCACCACCGGGATGCCGCGCTCGCGGATCCGGGTCGGCAGCGTGTCGTCGTTGTGCAGCGACAGCAGCAGGACCCCGTCGACGTGCTGACGGGTGAGGTAGTCGTCGATGTGGCCGGCGCGCTCGGCCGGCGCGAGCATCAGCACGAGCTGCTTGTCCGCCTTCGCCAGGGCGGCGCCGATGCCGCGCACGACGCCGGCGAAGAACGGCTCGCCGAACACCCGCTCCTCCGACTCGGCGATGACCAGCGCGATCGCGTCGGTGCGGTTCGTGACGAGGGACCGGGCGGCGCGGTTCGGGACGTAGCCGAGCTCCTCGATCGCCGTCTGGACGGCTTCGCGGGCGTGGGCCGACACGCGCGACGCGCCGTTGATGACGCGGGACGCCGTGCCGCGCCCGACCCCGGCCCGCGCCGCGACGTCCTCGAGGGTCGGGCGACGGGCCTGTGACATGGCCACACCCTAGAGCGGTCAGGTCGGGATGCGGTGGCCGAACGGCACCGTGTCGGCCACCCCCAGGGCGGCGAGGACGGAGGGCAGCATCGCCTCCGCCGTACGCCGGTAGCCGAGCGCGCTCGGGTGGAAGCGGTCGAGGCTGAACATCTCCTCGGGGTTCGAGATGAAGAACGGCCCGACCACGGTGGCCAGGTTGACCACGTGCGCTCCTGCCGCGAGCGCCGCCTCGGCCTGGGCGCTCGCGAGCTGGCGCGAGACGCGGGAGCCGAGCGCCCGCAGCGGGTTGGGCACCGCGCGCAGCGCGCCGAGGTCGGGGCAGGTGCCGACCACCACCGGCGTGCCGTGCTCGCGCAGGCGCTCGACGACCGCCGTCAGGTGTTGCACCGACTCGGCGACCGGGACCCGGTGGATGACGTCGTTGCCGCCGACGATGAGGACGGCGACGTCGGCGCGGTACGCCGGCGGGAGCCGGTCGAGCTGGGCCATCACCTCCGAGGACTCGGTGCCGACGACCGCGCCGGTCGTCAGGTCGACGGACCGGTGGGTGGCCTTGGCGACCTTCTTGGCCAGCCGCGCCCCGAGCGTCCCGCTGCCGTCCTCCGCGCCGAGCCCGGCGGCGATCGAGTCCCCGAGCACGAGGAGACGGACCGGGTCGCCGTACCGCTTCCTGTAGCGCTTGTCCGCATCCGGCGCGACGTCGCCGAGCGGCTTGCCGATGAGCGCCCGAGCGGTCGCCGCCTGCCGCTGCAGCAGGTGTCGCGCGCCGACGCCGGCTGCCGCGCACAACGCTCCGACGGCCCCGGCGACCCCCGCCGTCATCGCGAGTGCGCCGACCACCTTCGGGTTCACTCGCTCCATGATCCGATGTGTACCCGGTCCCCGTGAACCGCCGGTGAACCACTGTCCGCCGAGATCCGGGTTCGGGTCCGTCGAGATCCGGACTGCGACCACGAGGCGCGGTCGGAACCCGGATCTCGACGGACCAGAACCCGGGTCTCGGCGTCAGGCGAGGCCGGCGGCTTCGAAGGCGTCGTACGAGGCCGGGATCGTCGCCCGCGGGCCGACCCGGCCCGACACGGCGTCGAGTGTCTTGAGGCCGTGGCCGGTGTTGATGATGACCGTCTCGAGCGAGGTGTCGAGCTGTCCGGTCTCGACCAGCTTCTTGAGCACGGCCGTCGTCGTGCCGCCGGCCGTCTCCGTGAACACGCCCTCGGTGCGGGCGAGCAGCACGATGCCCTCGCGGATCTCGTCGTCGGTGACCTGCTCGACGGCGCCACCGGTGGCGCGCGCGATGTCGAGGACGTAGATACCGTCGGCCGGGTTGCCGATGGCGAGCGACTTGGCGATGGTGTCCGGCTTGACCGGGCGGATCGCGTCGACGCCGGCCTTGTAGGCGGTCGCGACCGGCCCGCAGCCCTCGGCCTGGGCGCCGAAGATCCGGTAGGGCTTGTCCTCGACCAGGCCGAGCTCGATCAGCTCGCCGAACGCCTTGTGCACCTTGGTCAGCTGCGAGCCCGACGCCACGGGGATGACGATCTGGTCGGGCAGCCGCCAGCCGAGCTGCTCGGCGATCTCGTAACCCAGCGTCTTGGAGCCCTCGGCGTAGAACGGGCGCACGTTCACGTTGACGAACGCCCAGCCCTCCTCCTCGGCAGCGATCTCCTGGGCGAGCTTGTTGACGTCGTCGTAGTTGCCCTCGACCGCCACCAGGCTGTCGGTGAAGACCGCCGAGTTGACCTGCTTCGGCTGCTCGAGGTTGCTCGGGATGAAGACGACGGTGCGGATGCCCGCGCGGGCACCGGCGGCGGCGACCGCGTTGGCGAGGTTGCCCGTCGAGGGGCAGGCGAAGACCTTCGCACCGAGCTCGCGGGCCGCGCTCAGCGCGCAGGCGACGACGCGGTCCTTGAACGAGTTGGTCGGGTTGGTGCTGTCGTCCTTCACCCACAGGTCGGCGATGCCGAGCTCGCGGGCCAGGTTGTCGGCGCGGAGCAGCCGGGTGAAGCCGGGCTCGGTGTTGGGGCTCTGCTCGATGTCGGTCGGCACCGGCAGCAGCGCCTTGTAGCGCCAGATGTTCGCCGGGCCGGCGGCGATCTCCTCGTGGGTGATCGCCGGGAAGTCGTAGGCCACCTCGAGGGGGCCGAAGCACTCCGGACACGCGTACGACGGACCGAGCTCGACCCTGTTCCCGCACTCGCGACACGAGAGCGCGACGGCGTTGCCGAAGGCTCCGTCCCGGGCGGTCTTCTGAATCTCGGGGGCAGCAGTGCTCATGAGTCCTCCTCCTCATCTTCCCCGGACGCGGATCTCGCGCCGGGCCGGAATTAGCACCGCTTCCACGAACCGGCCCGCAAGGGCGGCGGAGGCTCGTGGCGGTTGCCGGGACTTCAACGGGCCGTTCCCTCAGTCCCTCTCGATGAGCAGGCCCAACTCTAGGGGCGGCATGACTCGCCCAAGAAACCGAAGGTCCGGATGCTGGACAGAAATCCCAGCATCCGGACCTTCAGGCGCCTCTCCCAGCCTGCCTCTCTCAGGCGGCGACGGAAGCGGTCGCGCGCGCCGTGCCGCCGGGGCTCTCCGCGGCCGCCGCCGGCTCGAGCGCACCGCGTACGACGTCTCGGACGTCACCCACGATGTGGACCGTGAGCGCCTCGCGCACCTCGGCCGGCACGTCGTCGAGGTCGGCCTCGTTGCGCAGCGGCACGAACACCTCGGTCAGCCCTGCCCGCTGGGCGGCGAGCAGCTTCTGCTTCAGCCCGCCGATCGGCAGCACGCGGCCGTTGAGGGTGACCTCGCCGGTCATCCCGACCTCCGAGCGCACCGGACGCCCCGTGGCGAGCGAGACGAGCGCGGTCACCATCGTGATGCCGGCGCTCGGCCCGTCCTTCGGGACCGCCCCTGCCGGGACGTGGACGTGCACCTGCCGGTCGAGCACCGCCGGGTCGACGCCGAGCTCGGCCGCGTGCGACAGCACGTAGGAGAGCGCGATCCGGGCCGACTCCTTCATCACGTCGCCGAGCTGGCCGGTCAGCGTGAGCCCCGCCGGACCGTCGGAGGCGGACGCCTCGATGAAGAGGACGTCGCCGCCGAGCCCGGTCACGGCCAGGCCCGTCGCGACGCCGGGGACCGTCGTACGCTCCGCCGACTCCGGCGTGAAGCGCGGGCGACCGACGAGCGCCTTGAGGTCGCCGAGGCCGATGTCGACGTGCTCCTCCCCCGTGGCCAGCCGCGTCGCCGCCTTGCGCAGCGCCTTCGCCAGCAGACGCTCCAGCTGACGTACGCCGGCCTCGCGGGTGTAGTCGGCGGCCAGCTCGCGCAGCGCCTCGTCGGAGACCGTCACCTCGGCGTCCGTCAGCGCGGCGCGCTCCAGCTGCCGCGGCAGCAGGAAGTCGCGCGCGATGGCGACCTTGTCGTCCTCGGTGTAGCCGTCGATCGAGACCAGCTCCATGCGGTCCAGCAGGGCCGACGGGATCGTCTCGACGACGTTCGCCGTGGCGATGAAGACGACGTCGGACAGGTCGAGGTCGAGCTCGAGGTAGTGGTCGCGGAACGTGTGGTTCTGCGCCGGGTCGAGCACCTCGAGCAGCGCCGCGGCCGGATCCCCGCGATAGTCGGAGCCGACCTTGTCGACCTCGTCGAGCAGCACGACGGGGTTCATCGAGCCCGCCTCCTTCACGGCCCGCACGATGCGGCCGGGCAGCGCGCCGACGTACGTGCGCCGGTGGCCGCGGATCTCCGCCTCGTCGCGGACGCCGCCGAGGGCGACGCGGACGAACTTCCGTCCGAGCGCCCGGGCGACCGACTCGCCGAGCGAGGTCTTGCCGACGCCCGGAGGGCCGGCCAGCAGGATCACCGCGCCGCTGCCGCGACCGCCGACGACCTTGAGGCCCCGTTCGGCCCGGCGTGCCCGGACGGCGAGGTACTCGACGATCCGCTCCTTGACCTCGTCGAGGCCGTGGTGGTCGGCGTCGAGGATCGTCCGAGCGGCCTCGATGTCGGCTGTGTCCTGGGTCGTGACGTTCCACGGCAGGTCCAGCACGGTGTCGAGCCAGGTCCTGATCCAGGACGCCTCGGGGTTCTGCTCGCTCGAGCGCTCGAGCTTGTCGACCTCCCGCAGCGCGGCCTCGCGGACGTGGTCGGGCAGATCGGCGGCCTCCACACGGGAGCGGTAGTCGTCCGCGCCCTCCGGCTCGCCCTCGCCCAGCTCCTTGCGGATGGCGGCGAGCTGCTGGCGCAGCAGGAACTCCCGCTGCGACTGCTCCATGCCCTCGCGGACGTCCTCGCTGATCTTGTCGGTCAGCTCGGCCTCGGCGAGGTGGTCGCGGGTCCAGCCGACGAGCTTCTCGAGCCGGGTCTCGACGTCGGGCGTCTCGAGCAGCTCGCGCTTGCGGTCGTCGGAGAGGTACGGTGCGTAGCCGGCCGTGTCGGCGATCTGACCGGGGTCGGTCAGACGGGTGACCTGGTCGATGACCTGCCACGCCTCGCGCCGCTGGAGCACCGCGACGACGAGCCGCTTGTACTCCTCGGCCAGCTCACGGGCATGGTCGCTGACGGTCTCGGCGACGGGCTCGACCTCGACCCAGAGCGCGGCGCCGGGGCCGGTGACGCCGGAGCCGATCCGCGCACGGGACTCGGCCCGCAGCACGGCCGCCGGACCGCCACCGGAGAAGCGGCCGACGCGGTCGATGGTCGCGATGGCGCCGTACGACGCGTAGCGGTCGTCGAGACGGGGCGCGACCAGCACCCGGCTGTCGCTGCCGGCGCGGGCGGCGTCGACGGCGGCCTGGGCCGCCTCGTCGAGCGCGATCGGCACGACCATCCCGGGCAGCACGACGAGATCGGAGACGAAGAGAACGGGCAGACGATCCACGGATCCTCCTGGACTTGAGTGGTGAAGGCTCAACTTCCAGGGTGGCCGGATGCTTCCGGTGTTCGCCTTGGGCGGACAGGGCCCGGGCGGAGTCCCCGGTTAACCGGGGACTCCGGAACTTCCGGGGGTGCATGC
>NZ_BAAAPB010000001.1:43967-51451 GCF_039530925.1 Nocardioides panacihumi
CGGAAGTTCCGCAGTTCCCTGGGTCAGGTCACGAGTACCCGGTTAACCGGGTACTCCGCCCGCCCCCTCAGCCGGGGATGTCGTCGGTCAGCCGGCGCAGCAGCTCGAGCACGCCCTCGGGGCCCTCGACGACGACGTCGGACAGCGCGACCAGGGCCGCCTGCTCCTCCGACGCGGAGCAGACGAGCAGCGTCGGCAGGCCCTCCGAGGCGTACGCCGCCACCGTCTCGAACGCGTCCACGTCACCGAGGTCGTCGCCGGCGAACAGGAACCCCTTCGCGTCCAGCTGCGTGATCAGCCGGTCCACGACGAGGCCCTTGTCCATGCCGTCGGAGCGCACCTCGACCACGTTGCGGCCGGGCTCGACGATGAGGTCGTGGGCCTCGGCCTGCTCGGTGAGGATCGGCAGCAGTCGCGCGAACGCGCCCTCGGGGTCCGGCAGCCGCCTCGTGTGCACGGCGACCGCCAGGCCCTTCTCCTCGACGTACGCGTCCGCCGCGTCGGCCGTGCGCAGCGTCCGGGGCAGCTCGCGCAGGAACGTCGCCAGACCCTGCGGCGGCCGCGGCCCCACGATGACGCGGTGCGAGGCGCTCCAGCGCTCGTTGCCGTACTGGCCGAACACGTAGAGCTCCTTGCCCGCGGCCGCGAACGCGTCGCCGACCTCCTCCAGCCCGCCGAGGTCGAGCACCTGCCGCGCCGGCCGGCCGGTCACCACGGCGATGGCCAGCACCTTGCGAGCGAGCGCGACGAGCACCTCGCCGGCGTCGGGGTGGATGTGGGCCTGGGAGGGGTCGTCGACGATCGGCGACAGCGTCCCGTCGAAGTCGAGGGCGACGATGACGCCGGGCGCGGCGGCCACGAGCGCGTCGTAGCGCTGCTCCCCCTCGGGAGAGGCGAACTTCATGACCTCAAGACAACCACGTCGGGCTAGCCGCCCGGGAGCCACTGCGCCCGCGGCGCGACGAACGTCACGCCGTCGGGGTGGCGCCGACCAACGGGCCGAGGAGCTTCTCGAGCGCAGGAGCGACCAGGCGGGACCACGACGCCGTGATGTGGTCGTCGTCGTAGAACACCACGTCGTCGCCGACGACGAGCGGGCAGACGCCGGCGGAGCAGACGAGTGCGCGCGGGTCGACGAACCGCGCGCCCGTGCCCGCGATCCCGCGGACGGTGAAGTCGTTCGCGACGATGCCGTCCCCGGCGACCGGCGCCAGGCACGTCGCCTGGTCGGCGCCCGGCGTGCTGAGGCACTCCGGGGCGGGCAGGGCCCGCTGCGGGATGTCGCCGACGACGACCACGTCGCGTGTGATCGCTGTCAGCTCCCTGGCCGTGGTCGCGACGCCCTGCTGCCAGGTGCGCCCTCTCGTCATGCCCGGGAGTGCCCGGGTCTGGTAGAGCCCGCGGTAGGAGACGACGACGGCCGCGGGTCGCAGCCGACGCATCTGCCCGAGCGCCCAGCGGTGGAAGGCGTCACACCCCTGGTAGTCGTGCTGGCCCAGGCTCTGGGGCACGTCGAACGGCATGCACGACGACTTCACCAGCGGTACGACGCGGAAGTGCGCGCTCTTCCCGATGCTGTCCAGCGCCGGCAGCCACATCCCGGCATGCGAGTCGCCGTAGACGACCACCAGCGGACCGGCCGTCGGGTCGCCGTACGTGCACAACCGGGTGGTCGTGGCGTCGAAGTCGGCGTAGCAACCGAAGTCGGTGCGCCAGACGTCCTTCGCGTGCTCGCCGAGGTCGACCGACGGCAGCGGGGCGCCGCTACGGGCCAGCGCGACGGCACGGGCGAGCGCGTCCGGGATGTCGGTGGGCGCCGGCGGCGCCGTGGCCTCCGGGTGGGCCTCGAACCAGCTGTCGGCCACATCGCGCTGGTGGGCCATCACCGCCTGGGAGTGCGTCGTGGCCGCGATCGACGACGCGACGACCACGGCGAGCGTCGCCGGCCACAGCACCAGGCCGCGCGGTCCCCGCAGAGCGGGCAGGCCGCGCTGGAAGGTCCGCTCCACGAGCAGGTAGCTGAGCACCGAGGCGGCCAGGGTCACCACGAGCAGCAGGCTGGTGCGGTCGGCCTGTCCCCAGTCCTGCGGCAGCCGGGACGCGCCGAGAACCAGGATCGGCCAGTGCCACAGGTAGACCGAGAACGAGATGTCGCCGAGCCAGCGCAGCGGGGCCCACGACAGCACCGCCGCCACCGGGCCCCTGCGGGCCGCGAGCAGCGCCACGGTGCCGACCACGGGGACGGCGGCCTGCCAGCCGGGGAACGGGGTCTCGCCGCTCATGGTCGCGGCGGCCCAGCCGAGCACGACGACGCCGGTGACGCCGAGCAACGCCTGCGCGGCCCGCGGGATCCGCGGCGCCAGCACGGCGAGCAGCGCGCCGGCGCCCAGCTCGTAGCCGCGGGCGGGCGTGGAGAAGTAGGCGGCACTCGGGTGCAGGTCCGTCACCCGCAGCGACCAGGCGAGCGAGGCGAGCACGAGGGTGCCGGTGACGGCCAGGACGAGACCGCGGCTCGCCCGGCGTCGTACGAGGAGGGCGATGACCAGCGGCCAGACCAGGTAGAACTGCTCCTCCACCGCGAGCGACCAGTAGTGCTGGAAGGCCGAGGGCAGGTCGGTGCTGAAGTAGTCGGCGCCGGTCCGCGCGAAGTGGACGTTGGCGAGGAACCCGGCCGACCAGAGTGCGTCAGCACGGGTCTGGTCGGTGCGAGCGAGCGATCCCACGAACGAGACGTAGGCGAGCGTCACGACGAGCACCAGCGTGGCCGCCGGCAGGATCCGGCGGGCGCGGCGGGCGTAGAAGTCGCGCAGGCGGATCCGGTCGGTACGCCGACCCTCGCTCAGCAGCAGACCGGTGATGAGGAAGCCGCTGATGACGAAGAAGACGTCGACCCCGATGAATCCGCCCTGCACACCCGGCACGCCGGCGTGCGCCGCGACGACCAGTCCGACCGCGACCGCGCGCAGCCCCTGGATGTCGCGACGACGGTTCACGAGGCTCGGTCCTCCAGACGGCGTACGACGGCCGCGGCTCGGCCGGAACAGCCGCCGAGACTACGAGACGCGCGGCCCCGGGTCGAAACCGCTCAGTGCAGCGGACCGGTGAGGATGATCGTCAGCCGGTCGAGCTTCATCGGGTCGACGGCCTTGGCGGTGCGCTTGATGCCGAGGTCGAGCGCGAGCTGCTTGCCCTCGCGCTTGAGCTTGGCCGGGTAGTAGACGGTGGTGGCCGGCACGCTGCCGTACCAGTTGTCGGTGCCGACGACCTGCCACCCGACCGTGGCCGCCTTCTGGCTCGCCGTCGCCGCGAGGCCCTTGGTCGAGGTGTTGTTGAAGACCTCGACCATGACCTTCTTGCGCACGACCGGCTTCGGTGTCCTGGTCGGAGCGGGTGCGGCGGTCGCCGACGGGGTCGGCGTCGCCGATGTGCTCGGCTGGGCGACCGTGGTGATCTCGCGCTCGGCCGGCTGCGGACCACGGGTGACGACGAACGCCACGGCGGCCATCACCACGGCGACGACGCTGAGCATCATCACGGGCGAGGGGAGGACGACGCCGCGCTGGTCCCGGCGACCCATGGCCATCAGATCTCGAACCCGAGGCGGCGGGCGGAGCGCTGGCGCTGCCGCGCTGCCCGGAGCCGGCGCAGTCGCCGGACGAGCAGCGGGTCGGCCTGGAGCGCCTCGGGACGGTCGATGAGGGCGTTGAGGACCTGGTAGTAGCGCGTCGCGGACATGTCGAACTTCTCGCGGACGGCGGTCTCCTTCGCGCCGGCGTACTTCCACCACTGACGCTCGAAGTCGAGGATGTCGCGGTCGCGCTCGCTGAGCGCGGGGACCTGGACCTCGCTCGGTGAGGCGGCGTTCTCCGCGGACATCGGCTCCCCCGTCCTGTCTGGCTCGTACGTCGGGACCACTGTAGACGAGGAATGACAAGGATGTAGTTCTCTCGCGCGGCGCGCCTGCGACCCCGTACGGGCCCGCGCTGCTCCACTCGGGCCCGTCCTCGCGCAATGCGGCCCGTTACCGTGTCGCCGTGACCTCCGACACGCCTGTCCGCTGGGGCATCCTCGCCACCGGCAAGATCGCCCACACGTTCGCGCGCGACCTGCGGCTCACGCCGGGCGCCGAGCTCGTCGCCGTCGGATCGCGCCGGCTCGCGTCGGCCGAGGCGTTCGCCGCCGAGCACGGCGGCCGGGCACACGGATCCTACGAGGACCTCGTCGCCGATCCCGAGGTCGACGTCGTCTACATCGCGACGCCGCACTCCTTCCACCTCGACAACGCCCGGCTGGCCTTCGAGGCCGGCAAGCACGTGCTGTGCGAGAAGCCTCTGACCCTGTCCACGGCCGACGCCGAGGAGATGGTGGCGCTCGCCGAGCAGCACGACCGCTTCCTCATGGAGGCGATGTGGACCGCGTGCCACCCCACGATCCGCGCCTTGCGGCGCCGGCTGGCCGCAGGCGAGTTCGGCACTCCCCGGCACTTCCACGCCGAGCTCGGCTTCGTGGTCGACGCGGAGGCGAGCGATCGGATGCTGGACCCGGCGCTGGGCGCCTCGGCGCTGCTCGACATGGGCATCTACCCGCTCACCGTCGCCCACCTGCTCTTCGGCGAGGCGGAGTCGCTGAAGGCGGTCGCCGACGTCCGTGACGCCGAGGGCGGCGCCTTCGACCTCGACGTCGCGATGGTCGGGCGCTACCCGGGCGGGGTGCTCGCCACGCTGACCGCCTCGATCACCTCCTGGTCGTCGCGGGCCGCCGCGATCGCCACCGACACCGGCCGCATCGACCTCGACGACTTCCACCACCCGACCCGCGTCGTCTTCACCCCCAAGGCGCCGGTGGCCGACTGGACCGCTGAGGCCGGGCCGCTCGACCCGATCGAGATCGGCCCTGACGGCCCTGACGGCGCGGTCATCGGCGCCGGGTACGGCAACGAGATCGCGGAGGTCGGCCGCTGCCTGCGGGAGGGTCTGCGCGAGTCGGCGCTGGTCCCGCACGCACAGACCCTCACGCTGCTGCGCCAGATGGACGACGTACGTCGTCAGGTCGGCGTCGTCCACGAGTGAGGCGGCCGTCGTCTGGGTAAACGGACGCGACTATGGTCAGGAGCATGCAGGCCGATCTCGTGGTGGTGGCCAACCGTCTTCCGGTTGACAGGATCACCGACAGCGACGGCTCGAAGGGGTGGAGGACCTCCCCCGGCGGACTGGTCACGGCCATCGAGCCGGTCCTGCGGGAGAACGACGGCGTCTGGATCGGCTGGCCGGGCGGCACCGACACCGACCTCGAGCCGTTCACCGAGGACGGCATGCGCCTCATCCCGATGTCGATGTCGCAGGAGGAGATCGAGGAGCACTACGAGGGCTTCTCCAACGCGACGCTCTGGCCGCTCTACCACGACCTGGCGGCACGGCCGGAGTTCCACCGCGAGTGGTGGGACACCTACCAGCGGGTCAACAAGCGCTTCGCCGAGAAGGCCGCCTCCGTCGCGGCCGAGGGCGCGACGGTGTGGGTGCACGACTACCAGCTGCAGCTCGTGCCGGCGATGCTGCGCGAGCTGCGGCCCGACCTGAAGATCGGCTTCTACCTGCACATCCCGTTCCCGCCCGCCGAGCTGTTCAGCCAGCTGCCGTGGCGGCGCCAGATCCTCGAGGGGCTCCTCGGCGCCGACCTGGTCGGTTTCCAGCTCGCGGGCGCCGCGCAGAACTTCATCCGGCTCGTCCGCCAGCGGGTCGGCCACAAGACCCACCGGGATCTCGTCTACCTGCCGGACGGCCGCACGGTCCGCGCCGCGGCGTACCCGATCTCCATCGACGCCGCCGGGCTCGAGGAGCTCGCGCAGACCGAGTCGGTCCTCGCCCGGTCGAAGGAGATCAGGGAGGCGCTGGGCAACCCGCGCCAGGTCTTCCTCGGCGTGGACCGGCTCGACTACACGAAGGGCATTTACGCGCGGCTGCGCGCCTTCGCCGAGGTGATCGCCGACGGCGACATCGACGTGGACGACGCCGTCTTCGTGCAGGTGGCGGTGCCGAGCCGCGAGCAGGTCGAGACCTACAAGGTGCTCCGCGACGAGATCGAGCGGCTGGTCGGCCGGATCAACGGCGACCACGGCAAGCTCGGACGGCCCGCCATCCACTACCTGCACTCCTCCTACCCGCGCGACGAGATGGCAGCGCTCTACCGCACGGCCGACGTGATGGTCGTGACGCCGTACCGCGACGGCATGAACCTTGTCGCGAAGGAGTACGTCGCCTGCCGCGGCGCCGACGACGGCGCGCTCATCCTCTCGGAGTTCGCCGGGGCCGCCGACGAGCTCCGGCAGGCCTGGCTGGTCAACCCCTACGACCTCAACGGCATGAAGCAGGCCCTGGTCGACGCCTACCGCGCCGAGGACCGCGAGCGCGCGCGTCGGATGCGCGCCATGCGCAAGACGATCCGGCAGCACGACGTCGCCGCCTGGGCCGACTCGTTCATGACGTCGCTCACCGAGGTGCCGGGCAACCACGCGAAGACGCTGAAGCCCGCTCGGAGGTCCGGGGTCGACGCGGTGGGCGACTAGGGCCGGCGGCTGCCGTAGATCCGTCCGACCACGGCGTCGAAGACCCGGTCGGGCAGCAGGTCGCGCGAGGTCGTGATGACGCGCGCGCCGCGGCCGACGGGGTAGCGCGCGGCGGGGCGGCGGACCGTGACCGCCCGCACGATCTTGCGCGCCACCTCCTCGGGGGGCGCGGAGCGCGACGGCTTGTCGAACTCCTCGAGCACCCCGTGCGCGCGCCGCGCCTGGGCGGAGTACGCCGTCGAGCCGGACGTCTCGAGCAGCGAGTCTCGGGCGATCCCGCTCCACTCCGTGCGGATCGGGCCCGGCTCGATGATGACGACGTCGATCCCGAACGGCCGCAGCTCCATGCGCAGCGAGTCACTGAAGCCCTCCACGGCGAACTTGGTGGCGTGGTACCACGCGCCGAACGGCTCGTAGAACTTGCCGCCGATCGAGCTCACGTTCACGATCCGGCCGTAGCCGCGCTCGCGCATGCCGGGGGTCACGAGCTGGACCAGCCGCGCCAGGCCGAAGAGGTTCACGTCGAACTGACGTCGCGCCTCGGCGATCGGCACGTCCTCGACGGCGCCGTACGACCCGTAGCCGGCGTTGTTGACGAGGACGTCCACGCCGCCCGCCTCCCCGGCGATGCGGTCGGTCCCGGCGACCATCGAGGCGTCGTCGGTGACGTCCATCCCGATCACGCGCGCTCCCCGGTCGGCGAGAGCTGCCATCCGTTCGACGCGGCGGGCGGCGGCGTACACCGTCATGCCGGCGTCGAGGAGCTGGAGGACGGTCTGCTCACCGATGCCCGACGAGGCTCCGGTGACGAGTGCGACGCGGGTCATGCCCGCAGTCCTACTCCGCGGTACGCCGCTCCGCAAACGCGCGCGCCCCCTCCTCCCGCCGAGACGTCGATCCCCACGGTCCGAGACGTCAATCC
>NZ_BAAAPB010000001.1:51512-81860 GCF_039530925.1 Nocardioides panacihumi
GACCGTGGGGATCGACGTCTCGGCGAAGGAAGGGGAGGGTCAGGCGAGGGCGGGGATGACCTCGCGCTCGAACAGCTCCACGCCCGAGGTGTCGTAGGCCAGCTCCGGGAAGTAGCCGATGAAGTACGACAGGCCGAGGTCGCGGACGGTCGAGAGCCGTTCGACGATCTGCTCGGGTGTGCCGGTCAGGGCGCCGGAGAGCACCTGGTCGGCGTACGCCGTGCCACGGGACTCGCCGAGCGCCTTCTTGAAGTGGTCGGTGAACTGCGCCTTGCGGTCCTCGACCTCGGCCTCGGTCGCGCCGACGAAGGTGTTGTAGTTGGCCGAGCGGGTGATGGCGCCGAAGTCGCGGCCGAGGTTGCGGCAGTGCTCCTCGAGCAGCGCCGACTTGTGGGCGAATCCCTCCGGCGAGCCGTCGAAGTTCGTGTAGTCGGCGTACTGCGCGGCGATCTTGAGCGTGACCTTCTCGCCGCCGCCCGCGATCCACAGCGGGATCCCGCTCGGTCCCTGCTGCAGCGGCAACGGACGGCAGATGGCGCCGTCCACCTGGTAGTACTCGCCGTCCAGCGTCGCGGTGCCGGTCGTCCACGCCTGGCGGAAGATCTCGACGCCCTCGCGGAGCCGGCCGAGTCGCTCCTTCGGCCCCGGGAAGCCGTAGCCGTACGCCCGCCACTCGTGCTCGTACCAGCCGCCGCCGATGCCCATCTCGATCCGGCCGGAGGAGATGTGGTCGACGGTCGCGGCGACCTTCGCGAGGTACGCCGGGTTGCGGTACGACATGCAGGTGCACATCTGGCCGAGCCGGATGCGGGAGGTGTCGGCGGCGAAGGCTGCCATCAGCGTCCACGCCTCGTGGGTCGCCTCCTGCGACGGGTCCGGTGTCGTGTGGAAGTGGTCGTAGACCCACAGCGACTCCCACGCCTCGACACCGTCGAAACGGCGCGCGAGGTCGCGCATCGTGGCCCAGTGCTGGACGGGATCGATCCCGACCAGGTCGTAGCGCCAGCCCTGCGGGACGAAGACTCCGAACCTCATGGCCGCACCGTACCCGGACGCGCGATGACCACTCCCCGACCCCTCATCGACACCTGTGTGAACAGTCCGCGGCCGGGCATGTTGGGATAGTGCGCGGGCGCCCGGACTGCAGCACGCTGATGACGCCACGCCCCCGATCAGTCCCCCGATCCGAGAGGCCCCGAGTGCCCGACGTACGCCGCCGCGCCCTCCTGCTCGTCGTGACCGCCGTCCTCGCCCCCACCCTCGGTGCAGTGCTCCAGCTGGCGTCCCCTGCACGGGCCGTCCGGCCGACCGCCCAGGCGACCGCGCAGCCGGCCCGTGCCACCGGGTCCTTCTTCTGGGCCAACGCCTGGGCCGCCCATCACACGGCGGCGCACGGCCCCGGCTCGGGGGCAGCCCGCATGCGCAGGCTGGTGCGGCTCGTCAGGGGCAGCGGAGTCGGGCTCGGCGCGCTCGCCGAGCTGGAGCGCAGCCAGATCACCGCGTTCCGGCGATCGGCGCCGTCGTACCGCCTCCTCGTCGGCGGCCGCGGCACCACGAACGGCATCTTCTGGGACAGCGGCGCCTACGACCTGGTGGAGGGCTACGCCTTCCGCGGCTTGTCGTACGGCGGCCGGCCGGTCCGCGTGCCGGTCGCGGTGCTGCGCGACCGCGCGACCGGTGACCTGCTGGCCGTGATCGCCGTGCACAACCCCCGTGACCGCTGGCGCGACCGCGCGCTCGGGCGCGAGCTGCAGGAGGTGCGCCGCCTGCGCCGTGCCCACGGACCGGTGTCGGTCTTCCTCGCCGGCGACTTCAACGCCGGCACCTCGGTCGCCTGCCGCGCCCACCGGGCCCGGCTCTTCTCGGTCGGCAACCGGGGCTGCCGCGGCTCGGCCCCGATCGACCAGCTGCTGGCCGATCGGAGCGTGCGGGTCCGTTCCTACCGGCGCATGACGGGCGCCCGGGTGGGCCGGATCACCGACCACCCCGCCGTGTACCGTGCCCGGTTCGCCATCACCGAGACGACCTCGTCATGAAGGGCCACCGGGTGACCTCTCCGGGCCGGCGGCTCCTGACCGCCACCCTGCTCGCCGCGCTGCTCCTCGTCGCGCGTCCGGCCGGGGCTGAGCTGTCGGACGCGCGTCCGGCCGCCGGGCAGACGGCCGACATGGCCGTGACCCCGACGAGGCTGTCGGCGTCGGGCACGGCGTTCTGGGCCAACGTGGGTGTCGAGCACCTCGCCCACGCCGGCTCGGCCGCCCGACAGGCGCGACTGGTGCTGGGCGTCATGCGGAGCGCGCACGCGTCGATCGGTCTGCTCGCCGAGAGCAACGGCCGCCAGGTGCGGGCACTGCGACGGGCGTCCCACGGCGGTCTCGGCGTCGTCCCCGGTCGGCAGACCGGGGAGACGAACGCCGTGGTCTACGACGCTCACGTCTACCGCCTGGAGCGCGTCGTTCGGCTCCGGTCGTTCGGCTACCGCGGTCGACCCGTGCCGGTGGCCGTCGCCGTGCTGCGCGACCGCGCGAGCGGCGTACGGATCGGCGCCCTCGCCGTCCACCACCCGGCGAGCAACACCCGGCGCGGCGCCCAGGGACGGTGGCAACAGGCGTCGTGGCGGCGCGAGCTGGGTGCGCTGGGGCGGCTGCGGTCGGCGTACGGCGGCCGGATCTCCACGTTCCTCGGCGGCGACTTCAACCAGCGCGCGACATGCCGGCTGGTCGCCCGCACGGGCATGGTCTCGCCGGTCGGTACGGTGGCGTCGTGCCCGACCGCCCGGACCCGCATCGACCAGCTCTTCGCCGACCCGTCCGTGACGTTCAGCGACTACCGCATGATCCGCGGTGGCGCCGCCCGTCGGGCGACGGACCATGCCGGGATGTACGCCACCGGCTTCGAGCTGAGCCAACCCGCCTGACGCGGCCGGAGGAGGGTCGGTGAGCGCGCTCGCCGGCCTGGTGGCCCAGGGTCTCGTGGCCGCCGACTGGGCCGAGGCACTCGCACCCGTCGACGAGCAGATCGCGGCGATGGGGCGGTTCCTGCGCGACGAGCTCGCCCTCGGTCGGCCGTACCTGCCGGACGGCGACCGGATCTTCCGCGCCTTCCAGCGGCCGCTCGCCTCGGTGCGGGTGCTCGTCGTCGGGCAGGACCCCTACCCGACGCCGGGCCACCCGATCGGGCTGTCCTTCGCGGTGGAGGCCCACGTGCGACCGCTGCCGGCGTCGTTGCGCAACATCTACCTCGAGCTCGGCTCCGACCTCGGCGTCACGCCGCCCGAGCACGGGGACCTCTCGGCCTGGGCGGACCGCGGCGTGATGCTGCTCAACAGGGTGCTCACGGTCCGCCCAGGCGCGCCGGCGTCACACGCCGGCAAGGGCTGGGAGGCGGTCACGTCCCGTGCGATCGAGGCGCTCGCCGCGCGCGGCGGCCCGCTGGCGGCGATCCTGTGGGGCCGCCAGGCCCAGTCGCTGAAGCCACTGCTCGCAACGGTGCCGTGCGTCGAGTCCGTCCACCCCTCACCGCTGTCCGCGCACCGCGGCTTCTTCGGCTCACGCCCGTTCTCCCGCGTCGACGCGCTCCTCGTCGAGCAGGGCGGCCAGCCGATGGACTGGTCCCTCCCCGCGACCCCCTGACCGCCGAGACGTCAATCCCCACGGCCCGAGACGTCGATCCCCACGGCCCGAGACGTCAATCCCTCGTGATCTCGTCCAGCTCCACGAGGTCGGCCCCGGTCGGCTGCCAGCGGAGCGCCGCCGCGTTGGCGCGCACCTGGTCGCCGGAGGTCGCACCCGAGATCACCGAGGAGACGCCGGGTTGCGCCGCGAGCCCCACGATGGCCACGTCGAGCGGGGACAGGTCGCGCGCGGCGGCGTACTTCTCGAACCGGTCGATCCTGTCCCAGTCGGCGTCCTGCAGCCACTGGCCACGGCCGGGCTCGAGCGCGAAGCGGGTGCCCGCGGGCGCAGCCTCGCCGCGCTTGTACTTACCGGTCAGCAGACCGGCCTCGAGCGGGAAGTACGGCAGGACGCCGAGCCCGAACCGCTCGGCCGCCGGGGCCACCTCCGCCTCGATGTCGCGGGTGAGCAGGGAGTACTGGTTCTGCACGGAGACGAAGCGCTCCAGCCCGGCGCTCTCGGCCGTCCACGCAGCGTCCGCGACCTGCCAGCCGGCGAAGTTGGAGCAGCCCAGGTAGAGCACCTTGCCCTCATGGACCAGGTCGGTGAGAGCGCTCAGCGTCTCCTCGATCGGCGTGACCGGGTCGGGCGTGTGCAGCTGGTAGAGGTCAATGTGGTCGGTGCGCAGCCGGCGCAGGGACGCCTCGACGGCGCGTCGGATGTAGCGCCGGGCCCCACGCGCGCCGAAGTCCTCGCCGTTGATGCCCTCCATGTCCATGCCGAACTTCGTGGCGAGGACGAAGTGGTCGCGCTGCCCGGCGAGCGCCTCACCGAGCATCTCCTCCGACGCGCCGTGCGGCGCGCCGTACACGTCGGCGGTGTCGAGCAGCGTCACGCCGGTCTCGCGCGCCGCTGCGAGGATGCCCGCGACACCGTCGAGGTCGACGCGGCGGCTGAAGGCGTTGCAGCCGATGCCGACGGTGCTCACGATCAGTCCGGAGTCGCCCAGCGGGCGGTAGCTCATCTCGGTCACGGCCTCGAACGTACCGCCCGCGCGGGACGGGACCGCCGGACCCCGGGCCGGCGTGGACCGCTCGCAGGGCTGGCGCGAGGATGAGCGGGTGCAGATCCTGTCGATCCAGTCCCACGTCGCCTTCGGCTACGTCGGCAACTCCGCCGCCGTGTTCCCGCTCCAGCGGCTCGGCCACGAGGTGTGGCCGGTGCTGACGGTCAACTTCTCCAACCACACCGGGTACGGCGAGTGGCGCGGGCCCCTCGTCGCACCGGCCGACGTCGCGGCGGTCATCGACGGGATCTCCGAGCGAGCCGCCTTCCCGGGGATCGACGCCGTGCTCTCGGGCTACCAGGGCGACCCGGCGGTCGGCGCCGTCATCCTCGACGCCGTCGCGAAGGTGAAGGCCGCGAACCCGGACGCCGTCTACTGCTGCGACCCGGTGATGGGCGACGTCGGCCGCGGCTTCTTCGTGCGACCGGGCATCCCGGAGTTCATGCGAGACGAGGTCGTGCCGGCGGCCGACGTCATCACGCCGAACCACTTCGAGCTCGACTTCCTCTCCGGCCGCACGACCACGACGCTCGACGAGGTCGTCGCCGCTGTCGACGTCGTGCGGGCGACCGGGCCGCGCGACGTGCTCGTCACCTCGGTGGTCCACGGCGCGCTCGGCTCCGAGGAGCTCGACCTGGTGGCCGTGTCGGACGAGGGTGCGTGGGCGGTCACCACGCCGCTGCTGCCGATCACGCCGAACGGCGGCGGCGACGTGACCGCGGCCGTCTACCTCGCCCACCTGCGCACGACCGGCTCCCCGGCGACCGCGTTGGGGCTGACCGCCAACACGCTCTTCGCGATCCTGGAGAGGACGCTGGCGTCGGGCCGCCGTGAGCTCGAGCTGGTCGCCTCGCAGGACGCGATCGCGACGCCCCCGACCCGGTTCACCGTCCGCGCGCTGCGCTGACGCTCACAACGCGCCGAGGAACGTGAGGATCCGCTCCATCGCCAGCGCCGCGGCCACCGCGTCGAAGTCCACGCTGCTCGGATCGGCGAAGAGGTGCGTGTCGCCCTCGTAGACGTTGACCTCGGCCTGCGGGACCTGCGCCACGAGCGCCTCGGGCGCGCCTTCGTCGACCCACGGGTCGCCCTGCATCCAGTGGTACTGAGCCGGCACGCCCGCAGGCAATGCGGCCCCGGCGACGCTTTCGGGCGGGATCGGCGAGTAGAGCCCGATCAGGCCGCGCGCACCCGGGCGCAGCACCGCCAGACGCGTGCCGTAGACGACACCCAGCGACATGCCCAGGTAGACGAGGTCGGCGGGAAGGTCCGCCGCCGCCGCCTCGGTGCGGCGGATCATCTCCTCCCAGCCGAGGCCCTCCTCGTGGGCGACGCCGTCCTCGACGCGCTCGAACAGCTGGCCGTCGAAGAGGTCGGGGGCGTCGACCGTGTGCCCCGCCTTGCGCAGCGCATCGACGAACTCCACGACGCCGGGCGTCAGCCCCAACGCGTGGTGGAACAGCAGGATCTGGGCCATGCCCCGACCCTACGGAGCGGGGCCGACCGGGTAAATGAGCCGCCGGCGTCGACACCGTGGTCCACCGGGCCGCCTAGTACGACTTCCCGTCGGCGTACCGCTGCTTGCGCCAGGCACGGCCGCGCCCGCGGTTGCGGCTCTTGTACGTCGGCAGCTGGCTGTCGCAGTTCGGGCAGATCAGGCGGAGGTTCTCGCGGCGGTTGTTCGACGCGTCGCCGTCGACGTGGTCGAGGACGAACTGAATCGGCTCGCCGTTCCACTCCGCCGCCATCGCACAGACACCACAGCGCCCTCCCTGTGCCTCGAAGAGGTGGTCGCGGATGTAGTGCCCCCGTTTGCTCGCGTGGATCTGCTTACCCGTCGCAAGCCACTCGGCGAGGCGCCGGCTCCGGATCACGGCCTGCTGGCAGCGAATGGAGCAGTACTTGACCTGGCGCTTGACGAGCTGGGCATCACACCCGAGACATGTCCCCATGGCCCGCGACGCTAGGTCCGGCCACCGACAGTCCTGTGGAGCCGCGTGGGAGGATCGAACTCCCGACTTTTCGCTTACAAGGCGAACGCTCTGCCATCTGAGCTAACGCGGCACGGCCGCGAGCGGCCGGCGGCCATCCTAGACAATGGGAGCATGACGGACCTCCTCGGTCGGCCCCACCACGACGGCTCGCCTCTCTACCTCTCCGACGAAGCCCCGCATCTGGGCAGCACGGTCACGGTGCGCGTCCGCACGAGCGCCGACGACCCCGTCACGCGCGCCTGGGTCCGGACGACGTACGACGCCGAGCCGACGTACCACCAGATGGCGCGCGAGGGCGACGCCGGCTGGTGGAGCGGCGGGCTGCCGGTGCACAACCCGGTGACCCACTACCGCTTCCTCATCGAGCGCGAGGACGGCTCGCAGACGTGGCTGGGCGCGGCCGGCGAGGTCGGGTACGACGGCAGCGACACGTTCGACTTCAAGGTGGTCGCCTACGCGCCGGCGCCGGACTGGGCACGCGACGGGGTCGTCTACCAGATCTTCCCGGACCGCTTCGCGCGCAGCGCGCACGCCGGCGACCGAGAGACGCCCGCCTGGGCGGTGCCGGCCGACTGGGACGACACCGTCGTCTACGAGGGCTCCGACCCGCGGACCCCGCTCCAGTTCTTCGGCGGCGACCTCGACGGGATCGTCGACCACCTCGACCACCTGGCGGATACCGGGGCCGACATCGTCTACACGACCCCGGTCTTCCCCGGGGAGAGCAACCACCGCTACAACGCGAGCACGTTCGACCACGTCGACCCGCTGCTCGGCGGCGACAAGGCCTACCAGCGGCTCAGCAGTGCCGTGCACGACCGCGGCTGGCGGCTGCTCGGCGACCTGACGTCGAACCACACCGGCGACACCCACGAGTGGTTCCAGCGGGCGCGCGAGGGTGGCGAGACGCGCTCCTGGTACTACTTCCACGACGACCTGCGCTACGAGAGCTGGATGGGCCACCACACCCTTCCCAAGCTCAACCACACCAGCGACGAGCTGCGCCGCGTGATGATCGAGGGGCCGGACTCGGTCGTCGGCCGCTGGCTCCGGCCGCCGTACGACGTCGACGGCTGGCGCATCGACGTCGCCAACATGACCGGTCGTCTCGGCCACATCGACGTCAACCACGACGTCGCCCGCATCATCCGCGCCACGGCGGCCGAGCAGCGCGAGGAGACGTTCGTCGTCGGCGAGCACAACCACGACGCGTCCTCCGACATCGACGGCGACGGCTGGCACGGGACGATGAACTACTCCGGCTTCTCGTGGCCGGTCTGGTCGTGGCTGCGCGCCGAGGAGACCGACGCGAGGCCGTTCGGCCGGCCGGTCGCCGTCCCGCGCCGCCCCGGGCCGCTGGTCCGGCAGAGCCTGGACGAGTGGCGGGCCCGCTACGGCTGGCGCGCGACGACCCAGTCCTGGAACATCCTGAGCAGCCACGACAGCGCCCGGATCCGCACCCTGGTCGTGGACGCGGGCGTGCACCGCGTCGCCGCGGGGCTGCAGTTCACGCTGCCCGGCGTGCCGATGCTGTTCGCCGGCGACGAGCTCGGCCTCGAGGGCGTGAACGGCGAGGACGGCCGCCGACCGATGCCGTGGGACCACCGGGAGGCCTGGGACAGCGCGACGCTGGCGACGTACGGCTCCCTGGCAGCCCTCCGGCGACGGCACGTCGCGCTGCGCCGCGGCGGACTGCGCTGGGCGTACGTCGACGACGACTCCCTCGTCTACCTGCGCGAGCACCCCGACGAGACGATCCTCGTGGCCGCCCGGCGTGCGCCCGGTCCGGCGATCGACCTCGACCTGCCCACGGGCGAGCTGCTGCTGAGCACCACGGGCGACGAGCGCGGCTTCGCCGGTGCCGTCCCGGCTGCCGACGCACCCGCGTTCGCACTCTGGCGCTTGGCCTGACCTCGACCGGCGAGTGCCAGACTGAGGGCCGTGGCTCTCCGCATCGTCGCCAACCGACCGGACCCGGCGATCCTGACTCTCCCCTGGGACACCGCCCTGGAGGACTGGACGGAGCATGTCGTCCCGCTCCCGCGGGGGCTGTCACGTCACATCGTGCGCATCGTGCGTCTCGGCGAGCGGGTCTACGCGGTGAAGGAGACGCAGGAGGAGATCGCCTTCCGCGAGTATCGGCTGCTCCGGGACCTCCAGCGCATGCAGCTGCCCGCCGTCGTACCTCAGGCGGTCGTCGCGGGCCGGCCTGACGACCTCCCGGCGGCCCTGGTCACGCAGCATCTCCGCTTCTCGCTGCCCTACCGCAGCCTGTTCGAGCACGGCCTGTCCCCGGATCAGGTGCCGAGCCTGATCGACGCGCTCGTGGTGCTGCTCGTGCGGCTGCACCTGGCCGACTTCTACTGGGGCGACGTCAGCCTCTCCAACGTGCTCTTCCGGCGTGACGCCGGCGGCTTCGCCGCCTACCTGGTCGACGCCGAGACCGGCGAGCTGCGCCAGTCGCTGTCGCGCCAGATGCGGGAGTACGACGTCACCGTCGGCACCGAGAACGTCTACGCCGAGCTGATGGACGTCATGGCGAGCGGGGCCGGAGAGGGTTCCGAGATCGACCCCGGAGCGGTGATCGACCTGCTGCAGACCCGCTACGAGCAGCTCTGGAACGAGCTCACCGCCGCCGAGACGTTCTCGGCCGACGAGAGCTGGCGCGTCGAGCAGCGGATCGAGCGGCTCAACGACATGGGCTTCGACGTCGAGGAGATCGACATCGTCACCGACATCGACGGCGACGAGATGCGGCTCCAGCCGCGGGTCGTCGAGCTCGGCCACCACGCGCGCGAGCTGCAGAACCTCACCGGCATCGTCGCCGAGGACGCCCAGGCGCGCCGCCTCCTCAACGACATCGCGGCGTACACCAGCTCGCGCGACCTGGGCCGTCTCGACCGCGAGATCGTGGCGCAGCGGTGGCTGCGGGAGACCTGGGAGCCGCTGCAGGCACTCGTGCCGGCCGAGCAGCGCGGCAAGCTGGAGCCGGCCGAGATCTTCCACGAGGTGCTCGTGCACCGCTGGTTCCTGTCCGAGCAGGCCGGGCGCAGCGTCAAGCTGCTCGACGCCGCCCGCAGCTACGTCGCCAGTGTGCTCGCGGAGAAGCCCGAGGAGGCCGTGGCCGCTCCCGTCACACCACCCGGCTGACGTCATACGCCCTGGTGGTCCTGGCGACCACCGCGTATGACGTCCGGGCTAGGAGCGGGCCTGAGCGACCGAGTAGAGCACCAGCGAGGCGGCGACCGAGGCGTTCAGCGACTCGACAGCGTTGACCATCGGGATCGACACGATCTGGTCGCACGTCTCGGTCACCAGCCGACCCAGCCCGCTGCCCTCGGCGCCGACCACGACCACGAGCGGGCCGTCACCGAGCTCGAACGCGGGCAGCGCCACGTCGGACTCCATGTCGAGGCCGACGACCATGCAGCCCTCGTCCTGGTAGGCCTTCAGCTGCCGGGTCAGGTTCACCGTCTGGGCGACGGGGATGCGCGCCGCGGCGCCCGCGGACGTCTTCCACGCCGCCGCGGTCATGCCCACGGAGCGGTTGGTCGGGATGACGACGCCGTGCGCGCCGAACGCCGCCGCCGACCGGACGATCGCGCCGAGGTTGCGCGGGTCGGTGACGTGGTCGAGCACGACGATGAGCGGCGGCTCGCCGGCGTCGGCGGCGCGGTCGAGGAGGTCGTCCGGGTGCGCGTACTCGTACGCCGGGATGCGGGCCGCGAGGCCCTGGTGACCGTTGAAGCCGGTCAGCCGGTCGAGCTCGGTCTTGGCCACCTCCAGCAGCCCGATGCCGTGCTCGGAGGCCAGCTGGAACGCCTCCCGCAGCCGGCCGTCCCGCTCCGCGCCCTCGGCGACGTAGACGGCGTTGACCGGCACGCCCTCGCGCAGCGCCTCGACGACCGGGTTGCGGCCGATGATCCACTCGGCGTCCGACGTCGACCGCTTGCGGGGTCCACCGCGGCCGTCACGCCGCGCCGCGGACCGCTCGGCGAGCTGTGCCGACTTGTGCGCCTTGTGGTAGGGCCGGTCCTTCGCCTTCGGCGTCGGGCCCTTGCCCTCCAGCTGCTTGCGACGCTGGGCGCCGGAGCCGACGGTGGCGCCCTTCTTCTTGCCCGCCTTGGCGATCGCGCCCTTGCGCTGAGAGTTACCTGCCATGAGTGATCAGACGCTCCACTTCGGTCCATCGGGGGTGTCGGTGATCTCGACGCCGGCTGCCTTCAGCTGGTCGCGGACCGCATCGGCGGCGGCCCAGTCCTTGGCCGCGCGGGCCGCTGCGCGCTGGTCGAGCAGGCCGCGGACGAGGGTGTCGACGACGCCGGTCAGCCGGTCGTCCGCACCGCGGTCGGAGCCCCACACCGGGTCGGCGGGGTTGAGCCCGAGCACGTCGAGCATGAGCACGACCGAGCCGAGCACCGCCTGCACGGCGTCGACGTCGCGGTCTGCGATCAGCCGGTTGCCCTCGCGCACGGTGTCGTGGAGGACGGCGATCGCGGCCGGCGTACCCAGGTCGTCGTCCATGGCCGCGACGAACGCCGCGGGCAGCTCGGAGCCGAGGCCGGCGTCCTCGGGACCCATGAGCTCGACGGCCCGGTCCACGAACGACTCGATGCGCCGGAACGCCGACGCGGCCTCCTCGAGCGCCTCGAAGGAGAACTCGACGTGCGAGCGGTAGTGCGCCGACACCAGGTAGTAGCGCAGCTCGATGCCGCGGAAGCGGTCGAGCACGGCCGGGATCGTCAGGGAGTTGCCGAGCGACTTCGACATCTTCTCGCCGGCGGTGGTGATCCACGCGTTGTGCATCCAGTACGACGCGAACGGGCGCCCGGCCGCGCGCGACTGCGCCAGCTCGTTCTCGTGGTGCGGGAAGCGCAGGTCGAGGCCGCCGCCGTGGATGTCGAACGCCGGGCCGAGGTACTTGCCGGCCATCGCCGAGCACTCGATGTGCCAGCCCGGTCGCCCGCGGCCCCACGGGCTCGGCCACGACGCGGTCTCCGGCTCGGACTCCTTGCGGCCCTTCCAGAGCGCGAAGTCGCGCGGGTCGCGCTTGCCCCGCGGGTCCGCGTCGGCCGCGGCCTCCATGTCCTCGACGCGCTGGTGCGTCAGCTCGCCGTACGACGACCAGGACCGCACGTCGAAGTAGACGTCGCCCGAGCCGTCGGTCGCGGCGTACGCGTGGCCGTTGTCGATGAGCGTCGCGATGATCTCGACCATCTCCGGCACGTGGCCGGTCGCCAGCGGCTCGTAGGTCGGCGCCGCGACGTTGAGCGCCTCGTAGGCGTTCGTGAGCGACCGCTGCATGTCGTAGGCGAGGTTGTACCAGGGCCGGCCCTGGTCGGCCGCCTTCATGAGGATCTTGTCGTCGATGTCGGTGACGTTGCGGATGAACGTCACCTCGAGACCGCGATGCCGCAGCCAGCGCTGCAGGACGTCGAAGTTGACGCCGCTGCGGACGTGGCCGACGTGCGGCTCCGACTGCACCGTCAGGCCGCAGACGTAGAGCGACGCCTTCCCCTCCTGGAGGGGGACGAAGTCACGGACCGCGCCGGTCGCGGTGTCGTACAGCCTGATCACCCGCCAAGTCTAGGGACTCGGAGGGTCAGGTCAGGAAACGTGGAACTTCACCGTGTGCCACCCGGTCGCCCCGTCGGGCGCCGGCTCGGCCCGAGCGCTCGTCTGCACCTCTCCCGTGGCGCTGGTCGCGCGCACCCGCACCTGGTGGTCGCCGCCGTCCAGGGTGACCGTGGTGCGCCACTGCACCCAGGTGTCGACGCCGGGTACGGCGGCGAGACGCGCCGGGCGCCACGCGCCCCCGTCGACGGAGATCTCGACGGCGCGCACGCCGGTGTGCTGCTGCCACGCGGTGCCTGCGACGGTGACCTCGCCGTGCCCGACGTCCGCGCCACCGCGGGGCACGTCGATGCGGGAGGCGAGCTTCACCGGGCCGCGCGCGCTCCAGCCCTTGTCGGTCCAGTAGCCCTGCGCCTTGTCGAAGCGGGTCACCTCCAGGTCGACCACCCACTTCGTCGCGCTCACGTAGCCGTAGAGCCCGGGCACGACCATCCGCACCGGGAAGCCGTGCTCGACGGTGAGTGGCTCGCCGTTCTGGGCGACGGCCAGCATCGCGTCGCGGTCGTCGGTGAGCACCTCGATCGGGGTGAGACAGGTCCACCCGTCCGCGGAGGTCTGCAGCACCCCGTCGGCCTCGGGATGGACACCCGCCTCCGCGAGCAGTGGCGCGATCCGCACACCGCTCCACCAGGCGTTCCCGATCAGGTCGCCTCCGACGGTGTTGGAGACGCAGTTGAGGGTCATCCAGTTCTCGGTGACCTGTCGGCTCAGCAGGTCGTCGAAGGTGAGCTCGATCGGATGGTCGACCATCCCGTGGATGCGCAGCCGCCAGTCGGCCGGGGCGACCGCGGGCGGCACGATGGCGGTGTCGATCCGGTAGAAGTCGGCGACCGGCGTCAGCCACGGCGGCTGGTGCGGGACGCCGAGGTCGTCGGCCGGGTCCAGTCGCGGCTGCGTCACGCCGGTCAGGCTCAGCATGCGGCGGGCCGCCTCGACCTCACGCCTGCGGCGGCCGACCACACGGCCGGCGTACGCCGCGACGACGGCGCCGCCGGCGACCAGGCCGGTGCGCAGCAGGAACTGGCGCCGTGAGGCCTCGTCGACCGGCGGCCGCAGCGGTCGGGTCAGCAGCAGGAAGACGAGCACCCACGCGCCGTAGCCGCACACGACGCCGATCACGCCCGGCACCCGCGGCGGCGGCTGCACGAGCACGGCGGCGAGCCCGAGCGCGGCGAGGACGGCGTACGCCGCCGCGGGCACCCAGGGCTCCGCCGAGATGCGGCGCGCCACGTACCCGATCACTGCGCTCAGCACGGTGACCGCCACGACGACACCGGTCACGAGCAGCGGCTTGTCGGCGTGGCCGACGGTGCGGATCGCCCGTTCCGCGACCCCGCCCGGGGTGAGACGGATGACCTGCTCGGCGACCGCCGCCACGGGCGCCTCGTCACCGCCGACGATGTGGGTGACCAGATAGCTCACGGCCAGCCCGGCGAGTCCGGACAACGCACCTGCCAGGGCCCAGCCGCCCCGCTGCTCCGTCACGTCGTCCATTGTGGCGCGCCGACCATGGCGGAGCCCGTCCGGCATGATCCTCGGTGTGACTCACCAGGCGGTCCCTCGCATCGGAATCGGCACCGACGTGCACCGGCTCGTGCCCGGCGTACCCCTGCACCTGGCGGGGCTCGCCTGGCCGGACTCCGACGTCGGCCTGGAGGGTCACTCCGACGCGGACGTCGCCGCCCACGCGGCCTGCGACGCGCTGTTCTCCGCCGCCGGCCTGGGCGACCTCGGCTCGAACTTCGGCACCGACCGCCCCGAGCTCGCCGGCGCGTCCGGCGCGCGGCTCCTCGGCGAGGCGGCCTCGCTCGTGCGCGCCGCCGGCTTCGAGATCGGCAACGTCGCGATCCAGGTCGTCGGCAACCGCCCGAAGCTCGGCCCGCGGCGCACGGAGGCGGAGCACGCTCTCTCCGAGGCCGTGGGCGCCCCGGTCTCGGTGTCCGCCACGACGACCGACGGGCTCGGCCTCACCGGCCGCGGCGAGGGCGTGGCGGCCATCGCGACCGCCATCGTGTGGGCCGAGTCCCGCTAGGCCACCGACTGCGGCTTGCGATGCCCGACGTGGACGACGCCGTCGACCACCCTGATGTCGTACGCCGGCACGGAGACGCCCGCCTCGTCGAGGCACCGGCCCGTCCGCAGGTCGAACGCGTGCCGGTGCACCGGAGAGGCGACGAACGGCACGTCCTCGCGCTGCCCGACGATGCCCTTCGCGATGACCGACGCCCGCGCGAACGGGTCGTGGTTGCCGAGCGCGTAGACGCTGTCGTCGGCGGTGCGGAAGAGCGCGACGGCCTGTCCGTGGACGAGCGCGGTGGCGCCCCGGTCGACCTCGAGGTCGTCGACCGCGCAGACCGCTTGCCACTCCTCGGCGCCCGTCATCGTCGCCTCCTTCCGCGGTCGAACGTAGGGCGGGCGTGTTCTCGCGACGTTTCGCCGTGTAACGGGCGTGAAAACGATCCGGCCCGGGCCGGGTAACCTCCACGCCGTGTCCAGCGCTCTCGTCGTGCTCGCCGCCGGCAGCGGCACCCGTGTCGGCGCCGGGGTCAACAAGGTGCTGCTCCCGCTGGCGGACACCACGGTGCTCGGGCTGTCGCTGAGGGCCGCGCTCGAGGTCGACGACGTACGCCGCATCGTGCTGGTCGTGCGCCCCGGCGAGCAGGACGACGTCGCCCGGGCGGTCCTGCCGGTGCTCGGCGCGGGCGAGGTGCGCGTGGTGGAGGGCGGTGCGACGCGGCACGCGTCCGAGTGGGCTGCCCTGAACGCGTTGCGGGCCGACATCGAGGCCGGAGAGGTCGACGTCGTCGCCATCCACGACGGCGCACGGCCGCTGGCGTCGTCCGAGCTGTTCGCGACCACGATCGAGGTCGCCCGCGAGGTCGGTGGCGCGATCCCCGTCGTCCCGCTGTCGGGTGTCGCGGATAGGGCGGGGCTGCGGCCGCATCCCGGCGTGGTGGGCGTCCAGACCCCGCAGGCGTTCCGCGCCGCGGACCTCCTCGCCGCCCATACGGCGGCGAACGCGGACGGCTTCGAGGCCACCGACACGGCGGCATGCCTGGCCGCCTACAGCGACGTACGGGTCGCCGGCGTGCCCAGCTCCTCGCTCAACCTCAAGGTGACCTTCGCCGAGGACGTGGCCGCCGTCGCGACCCTCCTCCAGTCGCCGAGACGTCAATCCCCACGGTCCGAGACGGCAATCCGTCCCGACCCGGACCGCATGGATTGACGTCTCGGACCGTGGGGATTGACGTCTCGGGGTCAGGCGGGGCGAGTCAGCGCCTCGAGGAGGCGTACGTCGTCCAGAGATGCGACCCGGCGACCCGCAGGGGGCGCCTCGAGCGTCACGACCGGGAACCGCGCGGCGAGCTGGCCGGCGAGCGTCGCGAAGTCGTAGGACGACAGCCCGTCCAGCGACGCCACCACCACGGCCGGGAGGACGATCGGCGAGGTGACGACGACCAGCGCGTCACGGTCGATCGTCGCGCCGACGTACCCGTCCTCGACCTGCTTGACGGTGTCCGTCACCGGCCGGACCGCGACGACGACGGCTGACCGCTCCTCGCTCACCCGGACGCAGTCGGCGAGGAACGCCGCGGGTGTCATCGGGCAGAGCGCGTCGTGCAGCACCAGCGGCTCGCCCGACTCGATGAGGGCGGCCCAGCTCGTGCCGTGGTCGATGGGCGTGATGCCGGCCTCCCCCAGAGCCCAGGCGGCACAGGCCACGAGGCCCTCCCCGTGGATGAGCGCGAACGGCAAGGAGCCGCGCTCGGCCTCGACCACGGCTCCCAGGGTCGGCGGGATCGAGGCGATGTCATACGGATCGGTGGTCATGGCGACCCCACCGTATGACACTGCGCGGACCTCGAGAACGACAACGGGCCCCGGGGGATCAACCCCGGGGCCCGTACGTCGGGTTCAGCTGGCGAGGACCTCGTCCAGCAGCGCCTCGGCCTTGTCCTCGTTGGTGCGCTCGCACAGGGCGAGCTCGGAGACCAGGATCTGGCGAGCCTTCGCGAGCATCCGCTTCTCGCCGGCCGACAGGCCGCGGTCGCGCTCGCGGCGCCACAGGTCGCGGACCACCTCGGCGACCTTCATGACGTCGCCGCTGTGCAGCTTCTCGAGGTTCGCCTTGTAGCGACGCGACCAGTTGGTCGGCTCCTCGACGTGCGCGGCACGCAGGATCTCGAAGACCCGGTCGAGGCCCTCCTTGTCGACGACGTCACGGACACCGACCAGATCCAGGTTGTTGGCGGGGACCCGAACGACCAGGTCCTGCTGGGCGATGATCCGAAGGACGAGGTACTGGCGCTCCTCCCCCTTGATGGTCCGCATCTCGATGTCCTCGATGATGGCGGCCCCGTGGTTCGGATAGACGACGGTCTCGCCGACGGTGAAAGTCATATGTCAGGTACCCCTTCCTAGACAGCGAAGTCTACCACGCTCCTGCAGTACAACCGATTCCGTTTTCCCAGGTCAGAGGCGCAATGGCCCTATCCCCAGGGCTTGACAGAACCGCAGTCCGTGTGTTGGACCCGGATCCTGCCGTACGGCGACACGCCCGTCCGGCCGCAGAATTTCCGTCCGAGACGCGTCCACTCCGACATGGCCGACGCCGATGCCCGATACTCGGGCCCATGTCCGAGGAGGCCCGGGAGAACGCATCGACGCCGTCGACGTCGGAGCACGCGCTCGCGCCCGCACCGCGCCGCCGGCTCGTCCTCGACTCCCTTCCCGTGCTGCTCGTCCGCGCGGCGCACCCGCGGCAGGCACTGCTCACCGCCGCCGCCCTCGCGGCGGTCGCCGCCCTCGACGCACGACCGGGCCGCGAGATCGCTCTGGCGGCGGCCACCGTGCTGGTCGGCCAGGTCCTGCTGGGCTGGCACAACGACCTCCTCGACCGGGCGCGCGACCGCGCGCACGAGCGCACGGGCAAGCCGATCGCGGACGGCCGCCTCGAGCCCGGGGCAGCGTGGTTCGCCTGGTGCTGCGGTGTCCTGCTCCTCGTGCCGGTCGCCGTCAACAACGGCGTGGCGGCCGGCTGCTGCTACCTCGCGTCCGTCGCGGTCGGGCTCCTCGCCAACCTCGACAACGCGCTCGTACGTCGTGGCCTGCTCTCGTGGCTGCCGTGGGCGGTCGCGTTCAGCCTCTACCCCGCCTTCCTGTCGTACGGCGGCTGGGGCGGCCAGGCCGAGGGCGACCCGCCGCAGCCGGTGCTCCTCGCGCTCGCGGCCCTGCTCGGCGTCGGCGTCCACTTCCTGACGGCGCTGTGGGGTCTGGTCGCCGACGACGAGGACGGCTGGACCTACCTGCCGCTCCGGCTCGGCCGGCGCCTCGGCGCCACCCGCCTGCTCGTGCTCACCGTTGCCTTCCTGGTGGCCGTCGGCGCGGCGTTCGCGGTCGTGGCGCACCAGGTCGGACTGTCCCGCTGAGATCACACCCGACCGCCTGAGAGGCGGGCGTCCGAGAACGGTAGGGTGTCGGCCGTGATGACGTCTCTCCGCCGCCTTCGCACCCAGCGTGCCCTCGCCGTCGCCGGCCTGGTGGCTGTCGCGGCGCCGCTGCTGAGCTCCTGCGGCTTCAACTACGCCACCGACCGACCGAACGTGATCGCCAACGGCGGCTATCACATCGAGGGGGACATCCACGTGCTCGCGGCACGCATCGTGGCGCCCTCGGACGGCACCGGCACGTTCGTCGCGACCATCACGGTCGACCCGAGCGCGGCGGACACGAAGCTGACCGGCCTCAGCGGTGACGGCGTCACGGCCGGCACGTTCACGCCGATCGAGGTCAAGAGCGGCGGCTCGGCGAACCTCTTCACCGACGGCGGCATCCCGGTCACCGGCGACTTCAAGGCGGGCGACGACAAGCCGGTCACGCTGACCTTCGACAACGGCAGCTCGATCGAGGTCGGCGCCGTCGTGGTCAAGCAGTGCCACGAGTACTCCGACGTCCAGACCCTGCCCTCGAAGCAGTCCGGCAAGGCCCAGGCGTCGACGACCGCCGAGCCCTACACCTGCGAATACCCCAGCGCCGCGCCGTCGGCCGAGGCTCACTGATGCCCTACACGCTCGTCCTGCTCCGCCACGGAGAGAGCGAGTGGAACGCGCTCAACCTGTTCACCGGCTGGGTCGACGTCGCGCTCACGGACCGTGGCCGCGAGGAGGCGGTCCGCGCCGGCACGATGATCAAGGAGGCCGGCGTACTCCCCGACGTCGTGCACACCTCCCTGCTGCGCCGCGCGATCAACACCGCCGCATCCGCGCTCGACACCGCCGACCGCCACTGGATCCCCGTCCGTCGCAGCTGGCGACTCAACGAGCGCCACTACGGCGCCCTGCAGGGCAAGGACAAGAAGCAGACGCTGGAGGCGTACGGCGAGGAGCAGTTCATGCTCTGGCGCCGCTCCTTCGACGTGCCGCCGCCGGTGCTCGCGGACGACGACGAGTTCTCGCAGGTCGGCGACGCTCCGTACGCCGACATCCCCGACGCCGAGCTGCCGCGCACCGAGTGCCTCAAGGACGTGATCGAGCGACTGCTCCCCTACTGGGAGTCGTCGATCGTCCCGGACCTGCGGGACGGCAAGGTCGTCCTCATCGCCGCCCACGGCAACAGCCTCCGCGCGATCGTGAAGCACCTCGACGGGATCAGCGACGAGGACATCGCGGGCCTGAACATCCCGACCGGCCAGCCGCTGGTCTACCGGCTCGACGAGTCGCTGCGGCCGACCGTCGCCGGCGGCGAGTACCTCGACCCCGAGGCCGCTGCCGCCGCTGCCGCCGCCGTCGCCAACCAGGGTCGCTGACGCCAGTACGCCGAGTCGGCGCAACCTCGCACGCGAGCAGGGCCGAGTCGGCGCAACCTCGCACGCGAGCAAGGCCGAGTCGGCGCAACCTCGCACGCGAGCGCCAGCGAGCTGCGAGGACGCGCCGACTCGGCCTTCGTGAGCTGCGAGGATGCGCCGACTCGGCGTTGATCAGAGGGGCGACTCGCCCGTGACGACGAAGACCACCCGGTTCGCAACCGACACCGAGTGGTCGGCGATGCGCTCGTAGTAGCGGCCGAGCAGCGCCAGGTCGACTGCGGCCTCCACGCCGTGCGCCCAGTCCTTCGACAGCAGCTCGGTGAAGCTGCCGCGACGCAGCTTGTCCATCTCGTCGTCGTCGGCGCGGAGCATGTCGGCGGCGTCCACGTCGCGGGTGCGGATGATCTCGGCGGTCCGACGCACCATGTCCTCGGCGACCTCGGCCATCCGGGCGATCGTCGGGCGGACTGCCTCGGGCACCGCGTTCCTCGGCATCCGCAGACGGGCGATCTTGGCGACGTGCACCGACAGGTCACCCATCCGCTCGAGGTCGCTCACCATCCGGAGCGCGGCGACGACGACGCGCAGGTCGCCGGCGACCGGGGCCTGCAGCGAGAGGAGCGCGAAGGCGCTGTCCTCGACCTTCTCGCGCGCCTGGTCGATGCTGCTGTCCTTGCTGATGACCTCCTCGGCGAGCGTGGCGTCGGCGCCGAGGAGGGCCTCGGTCGCCTGGGCGACGGCCACCTCCACCTGGCCGCAGATGGAGGCGAGATCCTCGAAGATGCCGTCGAGCTGGTCGTGGAAGACGTTGCGCATGAGGTAAAGGTAGGCAGGCTAGATGACCAGCCGGGGCCGATGGGTGAACTCGACATGAACGATCCGGTTCTCATCGTCCAGACGGCGAAGTCGGGGTGAGGCGGGGGCCTAGTCTTGTCAGTGTGAACCCGACGACGCAGGCGTTCCTCGCCGCGCTGCTCGGGGCCGTCGTCGCCGGTGCGGCCATGCTCGCATGGCACATCAGCGACCGCCAGCAGCACCATGTGCCGCTCACCGCGGCCCCGGCAGTGCCGCCAGAGGTCGCCACGGTGCTCTCCGTGCTGCGCAGCAGTGCGGTCATCGTCGACGACGAGGACGTCGTGGTGAAGGCGAGCGCACCGGCGTACGCGCTGGGGCTTGTCCGAGGCAGCTCGCTGCTCTCCGCCGAGCTCGCCGACCTGGTCAGGCTCGTACGACGGGACGGGCAGATCCGTGAGACCGAGCTGGTCATGCGGCGGTCCGGCGTACCCGCTCGTCACGTGACCGCCCGCATCGCCCCCCTCGGCTCCCGCCTCGTGCTGGCGCTCGTCGAGGACCGCACCCGCGAGCGCCGGGTCGAGGCCGTCCGCCGCGACTTCGTGGCCAACGTCAGCCACGAGCTCAAGACACCCGTCGGCGCCATCCGCGTGCTCGCCGACGCGGTCGCCGAGGCCGCCGAGGACCCCGTCGCCGTCAAGCGCTTCGCCGGCCGCATGCTCATCGAGAGCGACCGGCTGACCCAGCTCGTGCAGCAGATCATCGAGCTGTCCCGCCTGCAGGGTGACGAGCCGCTCGAGGCGCCCGTCGCCGTCGACGTCGACGAGGTCATCTCGGCCGCGGTCGACACGGTCGAGGTCGACGCGGCGGGCAAGCACATCTCGGTCGTCACGGGCGGCACGAAGGGTCTCTTCGTCTTCGGCAACGAGGACCAGGTCGCCGCCGCGGTCACCAACCTGGTCTCGAACGCCGTCGGCTACTCCGACCCGGGCTCGAGCGTGTCGGTCACCGCCAAGGCCGACGGTGGCGCTGTCGAGATCTCGGTCGTCGACCAGGGCATCGGCATCCCGCAGGACGAGCTCGACCGGATCTTCGAGCGCTTCTACCGCGTCGACCCTGCCCGCCACCGCTCCACCGGCGGCACCGGCCTGGGTCTGTCCATCGTGAAGCACGTCGCCGCCACCCATGGTGGCGAGGTGCGGGTCTGGTCCGTCGAGGGCCAGGGCTCCACGTTCACCCTCACACTCCCGCAACACCTGTCGCCGGAGAACGCACGGCTCGTGCCGGCCCACGGCTCCGTGGACGCGGCATCACCCAACAAGGAGGACCGCCCGTGACCCGGGTACTCGTCGTCGAGGATGAGGAGAGCTACAGCGAGGCGCTCTCCTACATGCTCCGCAAGGAAGGCTTCGAGGTCGCCATCGCCGAGAACGGCGATGACGCGCTCAAGGAGTTCGACCGCAACGGCGCCGACATCGTGCTGCTCGACCTCATGCTCCCGGGGATCCCCGGCACCGAGGTGTGCCGCCAGATCCGCTCCACCTCGTCGGTGCCGGTCATCATGGTCAGCGCCAAGGACGACGAGGTCGACAAGGTCGTCGGCCTCGAGCTCGGCGCCGACGACTACGTCACGAAGCCCTACTCCCCCCGCGAGCTCGTCGCGCGCATCCGCGCGGTCCTGCGGCGCGGGACCGAGCCCGACCTGGCACCCGCGACACTCGAGGCCGGCCCGGTGCGGATGGACGTCGAGCGGCACGTCGTCACGGTCGACGGCAACGAGCAGCGACTCCCGCTCAAGGAGTTCGAGCTGCTCGAGATGTTCCTGCGCAACCCCGGCCGGGTGCTGACCCGCGGCCAGCTCATCGACCGGGTGTGGGGCAGCGACTACGTCGGTGACACCAAGACGCTCGACGTCCACGTCAAGCGGCTGCGCGCCAAGCTCGAGCCGGACCCGGGCGAGCCGAAGTACCTCGTCACCGTCCGCGGCCTGGGCTACAAGCTCGACCTCTGACCACTCGCCGAGACGTCAATCCCCACGGTCCGAGACGTCGATCCGATCCTATGAACGGGTCCCGATTGACGTCTCGGACCGATCGGATTGACGTCTCGGGCCGTTTGGATTGACGGCTCGGCGGCGGCGGGCGATCGCGACACCGACCAGGGCGACGGCCCCGCCGAGGTAGGCGAGGGTCGGCGGCGTCTCGCCGAGCAGCGCCCAGGCGAGCGCGATGGAGATGACGGGGACGACGTACGTCGAGATGCCGAGCCGCGACGCCGAGATGTGCTGCAGCGCGTAGCCGTAGGTCGTGAACGCGATGGCGGTCGGGAACACGCCGAGGTAGACGAGCCACAGGATCTCGGAGGTCGAGGCAGCACGCAGGTCGCCGACGAGCTGGCCGATCCACGGCAGCATCACGATCGCGCCGATGCCGCAGGCGAGCCAGGTGAGGTGGACGGCCGCGTAGCGGGAGGCGAGGGGCTTCTGCAGCACCAGGGACGCCGAGTACGCCGCCACCGGGATGAGGCAGAGCAGGACGCCGACGATCGAGCGGTCGCCCGAGGAGTCGCCCGAGGCGAACCCGATGATCGCGACGCCGGCGAAGGCGAGCCCCAGCCCGATGCCGAGCTGCGGGGTGAAGCTCTCGCTCAGGAAGACCGCGGCGAGGACCGCGATCACGATCGGCGAGAGCTGCAGGATCATCGACGCGGTGCCGGCGTCGACGGTGCGCTCACCGGCGTTGAGGGCCAGCATGTAGACGGCGTACCAGAGCACGCCGATCGCCACGATCACCCGCCAGTCCGCGGCGGACGGGCGCGGCAGCGGCCGACGCCGCAGCGCGACCACGGAGAGGCACGCGGCGCCGACCAGCATGCGGCCGAGCGCCATCGCGCCCGGGTGGAACGCGTCGGCGAGGTGCCGGATGGCGACGAACGCCGAGGCCCAGAGCACGAGGGTCGTGGACACGGCCGCGACGGGTAGCCACGTCCGGGTGAGCGGTGGGCCGTCGGTCGTCGTACTCGTCACGACGCAAGCCTAGGGAGACGAGGGGGCGTCGGTCGCGCGGGTATCGGACACAGCACCGAGACATCCCGCCAAAGGCCGGCGGGCCAGGGCCGCGTCAGCGCTCGAGCCAGCCGCGGAAGGCCTCGAGGTTCTTCGTCGACTCCCCGCGCAGGTTGCGCCACTCCCACTCCTTGCGGATCGAGGTGGCGAAACCGAGCTCCAGGATCGTGTTGAAGGACTCGTCGGCGTAGGTGAGCACCGAGCCGAGGAGCCGGTCGAGCTCGTGTGGAGTGACCGCACTCAGCGGGAGTCGCCCGTCGAGGTAGATGTCTCCGTGGTGGTCGAGCGCGAAGGCCACGCCGTAGAGACGCAGGTTCTTCTCGAGGAGCCAGCGGTAGACGGCCTCGAAGTTCTCGTCAGGCCGACGGCAGACGAACGCGTGCACCCCCAGCGCGTGCCGGCCGACGTCGACGCGCACCGCGGTCTGCAGCTTGCGCTCCCCGGGCAGCGAGAACGAGAAGGTGGTCTCCCCCGTCTCCGAGGCGGCCTCGGTGAACTCGATGCCGCTCTCGGTCAGGTGATCGCGTACGGCCTCCGCCGGGCTGCCACCCGGAGCCGGCACCGTGCTCATGCCACTCCCTCGCGCATGATCGAGCGGGCGTTCTCGTAGACCTCCAGGGTCCGGGCCGCGGTCATCTCCCAGGAGAACGACCGGGCCTGCTCGAGGGCGCCGGCCTCCAGGGTGATGCGGAGCTGCTCGTCGAGCACCACGCGTGCGAGCGCCTCGGCCCAGCGCTCCGGGTCGTGACCGTCGACCAGCAGCCCGCTCTCGCCGTGCCGGACGGCGGTGGTGAGCCCGCCGACCGCGGCGGCGACGACGGGCGTGCCGGTGGCCTGGGCCTCGATCGCCACCAGCCCGAACGACTCGTTGTACGAGGGCACGGCGACCAGCGTCGCGGCGGCGTACCACTGCGCGAGCTCGGCCTGGGACACCGGAGGCACGAACCGCACCACGTCCGAGATGTCGAGCTCGGCGGCCAGCGCGGCGAGCGACTCGGGCCGGTCGAGGCCGGAGCCAGACGGACCGCCGACGACCGGGACGACGAGACGTCCCCGCAGTGCCGGGAGCCGGTGCAGCAGCACCGCGACCGCGCGCAGGAGCACGTCGGGCGCCTTGAGCGGCTGGATGCGACCGGCGAACAGCAGCACCGCGGCGTCCTGCGGCAGCCCGAGTGCGGCGCGGGCGCTGTGCTTGTCGAGCGGGCGGAAGAGCGAGAGGTCGACGCCCGGATGGACGACCTGGACCCGGCTCGGCGCGGCGTCGTAGAGGTCGATGAGCTGGCGCGCCTCGAGGTCGGTGTTCGCGACCAGCACGTCGGCCGCCTCGACCACCTGCTCCTCGCCGATGACGCGCGCGACCGGCTCCGGGGTGTCACCCTCGGCGAGCGCGTCGTTCTTGACCTTCGCCATCGTGTGCATCGAGTGCACCAGCGGGACGCCCCAGCGGTCGCGGGCCAGCGCACCGACCTGCCCGGAGAGCCAGTAGTGACTGTGGACCACGTCGTAGTAGCCGAGCGGGTGGGCGGCCTCGGCGCGCAGCACCTCACGCGCGAACGTGCACAGCTGGCCGGGCAGCTCGCCCTTCGTCAGGCCCTCGAACGGACCGGCGTGGACGTGATGCACCCGTACGCCGTCCTGGGCATCGACGACCTGCGGCAACCGCGACGACGTGGCGCGGGTGAAGACGTCGACCTCGACACCCTGGCCGACCAGCTGCTTGGCGAGCTCGAGCACGTAGACGTTCATGCCGCCTGCGTCGCCGGTGCCTGGCTGGTCGAGCGGGGACGTGTGCAGACTGATCATCGCCAGACGCCTGATCGTCTCCACGCTGCGACCTCCTCCTGCTCGGACCACTCCGGGACGCACAACCGCGCCGGTACCCGATGCATTCCCTGAGGCATTCGCGAGGGCATTCCCCGGTCGGCGAGCCCGCGGTCGGCGGCAGGTGGTGGTTGGTGAAGAATGACCGCCATGAGGACTGCGGTGGTGACGGGTGCGAGCAGCGGTATCGGTGCGGCGACCGCGCGACGGCTCGCGGAGGCCGGCTTCCACGTCTTCCTCGCTGCGCGTCGCGTCGACCGGATCGAGGCGCTGGCCTCCGAGATCGGCGGCACGGCGGTCGCCACGGACGTGACCTCCACCGACTCGGTCGCCGCCCTGGCAGCGGCGGTCGGACCCCGGCTCGACGTACTCGTCAACAACGCCGGCGGCGCCTTCGGCTCCTCGTCGGTCGCGGAGGCGGAAGCCGAGGACTGGCGCCAGATGTACGAGGTCAACGTCATCGGCCTCATGCAGGTCACCCGCGCGCTGCTCCCGGCGCTGCTCGCCTCAGGGGCGGGCGCGATCGTGAACGTCGGCTCGACCGCCGGCCGGATCGCGTACGAGGGCGGGGCCGGCTACACCGCCGCGAAGCACGGCACCCAGGTCGTCACCGAGACGCTGCGTCTGGAGCTGTGGGACCAGCCGGTGCGGGTCATGGAGATCGCGCCGGGCATGGTGAAGACCGACGAGTTCGCGCTGGTCCGTTTCGGCGGCGATGCCGACAAGGCGGCGGCGGTCTACCAGGGCGTCGAGGAGCCGCTCGTCGCGGACGACATCGCCGACGCGATCGCCTGGATGGTGACCCGGCCCGCGCACGTCAACATCGACTCGTTGGTGATCAAGCCGCGCGCGCAGGCCGCCCAGCACAAGGTGCACCGGGTCACCGACTGAGCTGCGAGCGCCGTCGAGGATTCCTCCGGGCGCCGGATCCGGTGCCAGACTGCCGGGCATGCAGACGATCGGACTCGTCGGCGGGATGAGCTGGGAGAGCAGCGCCGCCTACTACGAGGGTCTCAACAAGGGAGTGCAGGAGCGGCTCGGGGGTCTCCACTCCGCCAAGCTCGCCATGTCGTCGGTCGACCTGGCCGAGCTCACCGACCTCCAGGACAAGGGCGACTGGGACGCCGTCGCCGCGATCCTGGCCGAGGCCGCGCGCGGTGTCGTCGCGGCTGGTGCCGACTTCGTCCTGCTCTGCAGCACGACGTTCCACATCGTCTACGACAAGGTCGCGGCCGCGGTCGACGTGCCCGTGCTGCACCTCGCCGACATCCTGGCCGACAAGTGCCGCGCGATGGGCGTCGGCACCGTCGGCTTCATCGGCACGAAGTACACGATGGAGAACACGTTCTTCGCCGAGCGGATCGCCGACCACGGTCTCGACGTGAACCTGCCGGACCCGCTGCACATCGACACCGTCGACTCGATCATCTACGACGAGCTGGTGTTCCGGAAGGTCAACCCGAGCTCGCGCAAGCGGCTGCTGACCATCGTCGACGAGCTGTGGGACAGCGGCGTCAGCGCGGTGCTCCTCGGTGCGTCGGAGCTCTCCCTGCTCGTGCGCCCGCAGGATGTCGACGTGCCGGTGCTCGACGTCATCACCGTGCACGTCGAGGCGGCGCTCGACCGCGCCCTCGCCTGACGGGTCGACGCCTCGCCGCCGAGTCGGCGTGCCGCCCGCGCCGTCTCACCGCAAGATGAGCTCCGCGATCCGGCGCAGGTCGGCGGTGAGGTGCTGCTCCGGCACCCGGCACCGGTCGCCACACAGGTCGAAGTCGTAGACGAACCGGTCCGCGCCCGCCGAACCTCCCGGCACGCTCGCGACGTCGACGCGTGTCACCAGGAGGCGAAGCTCCTCAGCGCGGTCGTCGTCGCCGTCGAGGTCGACCGCACCCTCACTGCTCAGTCCGGCGAAGCCGCCCGTACGCCGCACGGCGACCGTCGTGCTGTTGGAGGACTGCGCGGGGCTCGCCCCGGACGGGATGCTCCCACCGACTCCGACCGACTCCCAGGCGTGGGAGACAACGTCGGCGTGCTCCCCGGCCGCCGCCACGGTCGCGGCCGCGAAGGCGGCGAAGTCGGTGTCGGGGCCGACCTGGCCGCCGGTCAGGGCGGCGTACCAGATCCGGCCCGCGCCGTCCCAGGAGGTGCCGCCGACGGCGGTCGCCGCTAGCTGGAAGGCGCGGTTGGGGATGCCGGAGTTGGTGTGCACCCCGCCGTTGTCGTCGGCGGTGTCGACGTAGTCGTCCATGTGCCCGACCTGAGGGTCCTTGCCGAGACGAGGGTCGTCGTACGCCGTGCCCGGGTGCGCCATGTCGCGTAGGGCCCGCGCCTGCACGCCGGGCAGGAAGAGACCCTGGCCGATCAGCCAGTCGGCCTCCTCGACCCGCTGGCCGAGCAGACGCTGCTTCAGGCAGGAGCCGAAGACGTCCGACAGCGACTCGTTGAGCGCACCCGACTGTCCGTGGTAGGTCAGCCCCGCGCTGTGCTCGGTGACCGCGTGCGTGAACTCGTGGCCGAGCACGTCGACCGGCATCGTGAAGCGCCCGAAGATCTCGCCGTCACCATCGCCGAACACGAGTTGGGTGCCGTCCCAGTAGGCGTTGTCGTAGCCCTGCTCGTAGTGGACGCTCAGGCTCACGCCCGCACCCTTGCCGTCGTAGGAGCTGCGTCCGTAGACCTCGGCGTACAGCGCGAGCGACCCCGTGATGCCGTACGCCGCCTCGTCGACCGCCGCGTCACCCGACTCCGGGTCGCCCGCCGACCGGACCACGTCGCCGGGCAGGGCGCTGGTGTTGTGGGAGGTGTGGACGACCCAGGCGGCTGCGCCGACGGCCGGCATCGGCGCCGGGCGCGGGCCGGCGGCCCGAGCGGCGCGCAGCGCGCGGTCACGTGCGACGAGCTCCGGTGGCTGGATCCGCTCGATCAGGTAGGGCGGGATGAACTGACAGTGCTGGTGATGGTCCCGAGAGGTCATGGGCCCAGCATGCCCCGGGACGCCGACAGTCGGCTCGGCCCGACGTACGAGCTGTGGATAAGCGGCCGACGGGAGTGAGGGTCAGTCCGGCATCCGGTCCGCCGGGAAGCCGCCGGTCGCGACGGGGCCCCACCGGTCGATCGTGATCCGGATCAGCGACTTGCCCTGCTGGCGCATCGCGGCTCGGTACTCGTCCCAGTCGGGATGCTCCCCGGAGATGCAGCGGAAGTAGTCCACGAGCGCGTCCTCGGCCTCCGGCATGTCGAGGACCTCGGCCACCCCGTCGACCTGCACCCACGGGTCCTCGAACCCGTCGGAGATCACCAGCACCGAGGCCTCCGGGTGACGGCGCAGGTTGACCGCCTTGGCCCGATCCGGGTACGTCGACACGACGAGCCGGCCGGACCCGTCGACGCCGCCTGTGACCGGCGAGAGCTGCGGCCGCCCGTCGGCCCGGGTCGTGACGAGCACCCAGCTGTGCCGGCCGCGCACGAAGTCGAGCAGCTCGTCGCGGGTGACGCGGGTCGTGGTCGCGATCCTCGGCATGGTCCATCCTACGTCGCTCGGCCGCTCCGAGGATGCGGGCCGCCTGCCGTCGCGCCGATAGGATCCGTTGGTATCCCCTGACGAGAGACGAGTGGCTTCCGCATGTCCGAGACCCAGCAGGCCAACCTGCGCAACGTCGCCATCGTGGCGCACGTCGACCACGGCAAGACCACGCTGGTCGACGCCATGCTGCGCCAGGGCGGTGCCTTCAGCGCGCACCAGGCCGAGTCCGTCGCCGACCGCGTCATGGACTCCGGTGACCTCGAGCGCGAGAAGGGCATCACGATCCTCGCGAAGAACACCGCGATCCACTACAACGGTGCTGCCGCCCCCGAGGGCATGACGATCAACATCATCGACACCCCCGGCCACGCCGACTTCGGCGGCGAGGTCGAGCGCGGCCTGTCGATGGTCGACGGCATCGTCCTCCTCGTCGACGCCTCCGAGGGCCCGCTCCCGCAGACCCGGTTCGTGCTCCGCAAGGCGCTCAACGCCAACATGCCCGTCGTGCTGGTCGTCAACAAGGTCGACCGCCCCGACGCGCGGATCGACGAGGTCGTCGACGAGACCTACGAGCTGTTCATGGACCTGCTCGACGACAGCCACTCCCACGACGCGCTCGACTTCCCGGTCGTCTACGCCTCGGGCAAGGCCGGCATCGCAGCCCTGGAGAAGCCCGACAACGGCTCCCTCCCGGCCGGCGACAACCTCGAGCCGCTCTTCCAGACGATCCTCGACACCATCCCCGCCCCGACCTACCGCGAGGGTGCGCCCCTGCAGGCCCACGTCACCAACCTCGACGCCTCTCCGTTCCTCGGCCGGCTCGCGCTGATCCGCATCCACGCCGGTGAGCTGCGCAAGGGCGAGACCGTCGCCTGGATGAAGGCCGACGGCACCGTCAAGAACGTCAAGATCACCGAGCTCCTCATCACCGAGGGCCTCGACCGGGTGCCCGGCGACTACGCCGGCCCGGGCGACATCGTCGCGATCGCCGGCATCCCCGACATCATGATCGGCGAGACGCTCGCCGACCCCGAGAACCCGATCGCTCTGCCGCTCATCACGGTCGACGAGCCGGCGATCTCCATGACCATCGGCACCAACACCTCGCCGCTGGTCGGCAAGGTGAAGGGCAGCAAGGTCACCGCGCGCATGGTCAAGGACCGCCTCGACACCGAGCTCATCGGCAACGTGTCGCTGCGCGTGCTCCCCACCGAGCGTCCCGACGCCTGGGAGGTCCAGGGCCGAGGCGAGCTCGCGCTGGCGATCCTCGTCGAGCAGATGCGTCGCGAGGGCTACGAGCTGACCGTCGGCAAGCCGCAGGTCGTCACCCGCGAGATCGACGGCAAGGTGCACGAGCCCGTCGAGCGGCTGACCATCGACGCGCCCGAGGAGTTCCTCGGCTCGATCACCGAGCTGATGGCCACCCGCAAGGGCCGCATGGAGAACATGACGAACCACGGCACCGGCTGGGTGCGGATGGAGTTCGTCGTCCCGGCCCGCGGCCTGATCGGCTTCCGGACCGACTTCCTCACGCTGACCCGCGGCACCGGCATGTCGTCCTCGATCTCCGACGGCTACATGCCGTGGGCGGGCGAGATCCGTGCGCGCAACAACGGTTCGCTGGTTGCCGACCGCGCGGGTGCGGCGACGGCGTACGCCATGACCTCGATCCAGGAGCGCGGCACCCTCTTCGTGGAGCCCTCCACCGAGGTCTACGAGGGCATGATCGTCGGCGAGAACTCCCGCGCCGACGACATGGACGTCAACATCACCCGCGAGAAGCAGCAGACCAACATCCGGTCGGCGACGTCGGACAACTTCGAGAAGCTCATCCCGCCGCGGAAGCTCTCGCTCGAGCAGTGCCTGGAGTTCTGCCGGGACGACGAGTGTGTGGAGGTGACGCCCGAGATGGTGCGCATCCGCAAGGTGATCCTCGACGCCAACGAGCGCGCGAAGATCGCCTCGAGGCACCGCAAGGCCAACAAGTAGGACCGAGTCGGCGCATCCTGACGCCTGAGAAACGCCGAGTCGGCGC
>NZ_BAAAPB010000001.1:81924-130832 GCF_039530925.1 Nocardioides panacihumi
GCCGACTCGGCGTTTCTGGAGTGCGAGGATGCGCCGACTCGGCGTTTCTGGAGTGCGAGGATGCGCCGACTCGGCGTCAGTGCGTGAACCGGGGCGGGCGCTTGTCGAGGAACGCCGCAACGCCCTCGCGGCCGTCCGGGCCGGCGGCGTTGCGCCGGATCGCGAGGGTCTCACGCCGCAGCGCAGCCTCGGGAGACGGCTCGACCGCGTCGCGCAGCAGGCGCTTGACGTCGGCCTGCGCCGCGGCCGGCCCGGCGAGCAGGCCGGCGACGACCTGCTCGGTCGTCGCGGCCAGGTCCGCGTCGGGCACGACGCGCGCGACCAGGCCGGCTGCGTGCGCCTCCGGCGCGGTGAGTACGTCGTTGAGCAGCGCCAGCCGCAGCGCGCGGTGCAGCCCGAGCGTGTGGACGAGCTGCGAGCTGCCGCCGTCGACGGAGAACCCGATCCGGGTGTAGCCGAGGGTGAACCTCGCCGACTCCCCGGCGAGCACGATGTCGGCCGCCGCGGCCAGCGGGAAGCCCGCTCCGGCCGCCATCGCGTGCACGGCCGAGACCACCACGGCCTCGGAGCGGACGAGCTCGCTGATGATCCGGTGCAGCGACTCGGCGAGGTCGTCGACGCCGGCCGTGACGTCGGTGAGCGAGGCGAACCCGCCGATGTCCCCGCCGGCCGAGAAGAACCGCCCGGTCGCCCGCAGCACGATCACGCGCGCGAAGTCGGCCCGGGCACGGCGTACCGCGTCCATCAGCTCGGCGCCGGAGTCCAGGGTCAAGGTGTTGCCCCGGTCGCCGTCGGCCAGGGTGATCCACGCGGCGCCGTCGCGCAGCTCGTAGTCGATCACGCTCCGAGCCCCCGCAGGCCCGGGAGCACCTCGGCGGCGAAGGTGCGCAGGAAGCCCGCCTGGTCGTGGCCGGGTGGGTGGAAGACGAGGTGGTCGAAGCCGGCGTCGACGTAGGCCCGGCAGTCCTCGACGACCTCCTCGGGCGTGGTCGCGACGATCCACCGCTGCGCGACCTGCTCGATCGGCAGCGCGTCGGCCAGCCTGGCCATCTCCGCGGGGTCCTCGGTGCCGTGCTTCTGCTCGGGGGTGAGGGACAGCGGCGCCCAGAACCGGGTGTTCTCCAGCGCCTCATCGCGGGTGTGGGCGTAGGACAGCTTGATCTCGATCATCCGCTCGCCGGAGCCGACCGGCTTGCCGGCCGCCTCCTCGCCCTCGGCGACCGCGGGGAGCAGCTTCTCGGTGTAGAGGTCCATCCCCTTGCCCGAGGTGCAGATGAAGCCGTCGCCGCCGCGGCCGGCGTACTTCGCGACGAGCGGACCGCCCGCGGCGACGTAGATCGGCACGCCCCCGTCCGGCCGGTCGTAGACCGTCGCATCCTTCGTCCGGTAGTAGTCACCCTCGAACGTGACCCGCTCCTCGGTCCACAGCAGCCGCATCAGCCGGACGGCCTCACGCAGCCGCGCGAAGCGCTCCTTGAACTCCGGCCACTCGAACTCGCCCGCCACCGCCATCTCGTTGAGCGCCTCGCCGCTGCCCACACCGAGCACGACCCGGCCCGGGTAGAGCGAGCCGAGGGTGCCGAACGCCTGCGCCATCATCGCCGGGCTGTTGCGGTACGTCGGGGTCAGCACGCTGGTGCCCAGCGTGATCCGCTCGGTGCGCTCGCCGACCGCGGCCATCCAGGCCAGCGAGTACGGCGCGTGGCCGCCGACGTGGCGCCACGGCTGGTAGTGGTCACTGACCCAGACGCTGTCCAGGCCGACCTCCTCGGCCAGGACGGAGTACTCCACCAGGTCACGCGGGCCGAACTGCTCAGCCGATGCCTTGTAGCCGATCTTCAACGTCTCTCCTCGGGTCGACACACGCCTCGGCCAGCCTAGCGACGGACCTCGGACGCGCTCGGGGCGGTGCGATCGCGCAGCCACGCGAACGCCACAGCCCCGACCCAGACCTCGAAGGCCAGGGTGCTCAGCGCCAGCACGGGGAACATGTCACCGGTCAGCAAGGTGGCCGAGCCGACGGCGCTCAGGACGAGGATGCCGACGCCGGCTCGCGTCAGCCAGGGCGTCGCCCCGACCGCCCGCATGCCGAGCACCAGGGCGCCGACCAGGAACAGCCGTGGAAGCGCGGAGAAGGCCAGGGAGTACGGCGCCACCGCGTCCCAGGCGCCGAGGATCCGCGGGTCCGTGCCAGCCGCGGCCGTGTCGAGGGCGACGTCGTGCAACATCGCGGCCATCGGCCAGACCAGTGCGACCAGCGTCCCCGCGGCGACCGCGACCCCGGCGAGCGCACCCGAAGGGTCGACGCGACGCAACCGCGTGCCGACGGCACCGAGGAAGCCGAGCAGCAGGATCCCGGAGATCATGAAGACGTAGTTGCCGACCCGGTAGTACGTGTCGGCGTCGTGCACGCTGTTGCCACGCACGAGCGCGGAGTCGTGCGGCGAGCCGCCGTGGGGCAGCACGAAGATCGACATGCAGACCATGACGCCGAGCTGGCAGATCGCGAAGGCGAGGCCGAAGCGGGTGCTCAGGCGGCTCGCGTCATAGGTCCGGGGGGAGCTGAGCGCCGGCTGGTTGCTGAGGGTGGTGGACATCGGGTGTTCCTCTCGTCAGGGATGGTTCGGATGTCCGCCGACGCTAGGAGCGGGCCGTCCGAGGCCACATCGACCCGAGGGCTGCACCTCGATCAGCCCCTGGGCTGATCCGCGCGGAGGCCTGGCGGCCCTACCCTCGGTCCCGTGAGCACCGTCTGGGACCGGCTGCGAGCGCCACGCGGCGAGGCCGCGCTGGCGGGTGTGCTGATGGCCGCCGGGCTCGTGCAGGCGGTCGTCAGCCCGTTCGCCCCGCTGCTGGTCGCGGCGGTGTACGTCGTCGGCACGACGCTCCCCCTGGCGTGGCGCCGGACCCGGCCGGTCGAGGTCGCCGCCATCTCGTCGGCGTTCTGGGTGATCCCCCTGGACGGTTTCCCGCTGCTCGGATTCGTGACCGCGCTCCTCATCTTCTACGCACTCGGCGCGTGGGGCCGGCCGACCGCCGCGGTCGTGGCGGTGGCCGCCTTCGCGTCCGCGTGCGCGGTCGTCGGCACCCTGCTCGGGCCGGAGGCTCCGGTGGCGGCCATCGGGGCGGTGCTGGTCGTCGTTGCTCCGCTGCTGGCCGGCCGGGTCGTGGCGTGGGAGCGGGCGCGCAACGCCGCCCTGGCCGAGGTGACGGCACAGCTGGAGGAGGAGCGTCGGCGTGTGCAGGAGGCGGCGGTCGGAGCGGAGCGGGCGCGGATCGCACAGGAGCTCCACGACGTGGTCGGGCACGAGCTCACCCTGATCGCCATCCAGGCGGAGGCGGCGGCGACGGCGCTGCGATCGGCCCCCGAGCTGGCCGTGGGCCCGGTGGACACGATCCGCGAGACCGCGCACCGCACGCTCGCGTCGATCCGCCGCACGCTCGACGTCCTCGCCCCGCTGGACACGGTCCAGCCGTCGTACGACGGTCTCGACGAGGTGGTCCGCCGGGCCGCCGAGAGCGGCATCGACAGCTCGCTGGTCGTCTCGGGCGCGCCGTGGACGGGCCAGGCCGCGGTCTGGTTGGCAGTCTCCCGCATCGTGGGCGAGTGCCTGACCAACGCGGGCCGACACGCGCCCGGCGCCCCGGTCGACCTGGAGGTCGACTGGGCCGAGGACCGCGTCAGGGTGGTCGCCTCCAATCCCGCACCCGGTCGCTCGCGCCCGGCTCCGGGCCGTGGCCTGACCGGCATGCGGCATCGGGCGGAGCTGCTCGGTGGCGACTTCGCGGCGGGCGTCGCCGACGGCAGGTTCACGGTCCGGGTCACGCTGCCCGCCGAGCCGGTTCGGGTGCTCCGATGACACGGGTGCTGCTCGCCGACGACCAGCCACTCGTGCGACAGGGTCTCCGCTTGCTGCTCGAGCTCGGTGGAGTCGAGGTCGTCGGCGAGGCTGTCGACGGGGAGTCTGCGGTCGACCTCGTCGCCGACCTGCGCCCCGACGTGGTGCTCATGGACCTGCGCATGCCCGGCATGGGCGGGGTCGAGGCCACCCGCCGCGTCGCCGCGGTGACCCGCGTGCTGGCCCTGACCACCTTCGACACCGACGAGAACGTCGCGGAGGTGCTGCGCGCCGGCGCTGTCGGCTTCCTGCTGAAGGACGTCACGTCGGAGGGCCTCGTGGAGGCCGTCGAGCGGGCAGCCGCTGGAGAGCCGGTCGTCGCACCGGCCGTGCTGACCCGCATGATGGGTCACTTCGCCGCCAGCCCGCCTCTTCCGGCACAGCTCCCACCCGCGCTCGCCGAGCTCAGCGAGCGGGAACGGGAGGTGCTCGCCTGCATCGGCGCCGGACGCTCCAACACCGAGATCGCGGCCGAGCTGGTCATCAGCATGGCAACGGTGAAGACGCACGTACGCCACATCTTCGCCAAGCTCGACCTGCGCGACCGGGCGCAAGCGGTCGTCGTCGCCCGCGACGCTGGTCTGACCCGCTGAGCAGACGTCCACCCGGTCCGAGGGGTAACCGTCCGTCCGACACGCTGGATGACCCTTGCAACGCTCAGGAGGCGTGGCGAACTGACGGTTACCCCCGGGCCCTAGCATGCATGTGACCCAGCGCACACGACCCAGGAGCGACGATGAGCCCCGCCGACCTCGACACCGCCCGCCAGCACGCGCTCGGCGACCTGCCCCGGCGGACAGCGCAACGGGTGCCGGGCAAGACGGCGATCATCGACGGCGAGAAGCGGCTGACGTTCGCGGAGCTCGAGGCGGTCGTCGACGGGACCGCCGCGGCCATCGCGGAGGCCGGTCTGGCGAAGGGCGACCGGCTCGCGCTGTTGTGCCACAACTGCTGGCAGTTCGCCGTCCTCGACTTCGCGGCCGCCCGGGTCGGCGTCGTGCTGGTGCCGATCAACTTCATGCTCGGCGCCGAGGAGATCGCGTTCATCCTCGACCACTCCTCCGCGAAGGCGTTCGTCGCCGAGGACGCGCTGGTCCCGGTGGCGGAGAAGGCGCTGGCGGCCTCGGCCGGCACGGTGACGAGGCGGCTGGCCGTCGGCCTGGCCGGCGAGCCCGTGCCCGCCGGCTGGCAGGACGCGCAGACCTGGTTCGACCACTCCGGCCCGGCGCCGTACGTCCCCGTGGCCGACGACGACCCGGTCCGGATGATGTTCACCTCCGGCACCGAGTCACGGGCGAAGGGCGCGCTGCTGTCGAGCCGCTCGCTGATGTGGCAGTACGTCTCCTGCATCGTCGACGGCAACATGAGTGCCGACGACGTCGAGCTGCACACGCTGCCGCTCTACCACTGCGCACAGCTCGACTGCTTCCTCGGCGTCGACGTCTACCTCGGCGCCACGAGCGTCATCCTGCGCGGCCCGGAGCCGACGGCCGTGCTGAGGGCGATCGGTGAGCACGGCGTGACCAAGTTCTTCGCGCCGCCGACGGTCTGGATCGGGCTGCTGCGCTCCCCCGACCTCGACAACGCCGACCTCGCCACGCTCCGGAAGGGCTACTACGGCGCCTCGCCGATGCCGGTCGCGGTGCTCGAGGAGCTGCGCACGCGGCTGCCCGGTGTCGACCTGTGGAACTTCTACGGCCAGACCGAGATGGCTCCGCTCGCCACGATCCTCGGCCCGGACGAGCAGCTCTCGCACGCCGGGTCGGCGGGCCGGGCGGCGCTCAACGTCGAGACGATGATCGTGGACGACGAGGACCGGCCGGTGGCGCCCGGCGTCGTCGGCGAGATCGTGCACCGCTCGCCGCACGCGACCCTCGGCTACCACGACCAGCCGGACAAGACGGCCGACGCCTTCCGGCACGGCTGGTTCCACTCCGGGGACCTCGGCTACCTGACGGACGACGGCCACCTCTACGTCGTGGACCGCAAGAAGGACATGATCAAGACCGGCGGCGAGAACGTCGCCTCCCGCGAGGTCGAGGAGGCGATCTTCCGTCTCGAAGGGGTGGCCGAGGTGGCGGTCTTCGGCGTCAGCCACCCGCACTGGGTCGAGGCCGTCGCGGCGGTCGTGGTCCCCAAGCCCGGAGTCACGCTGACCGCGGACGCGGTGATGACGCACGCGCGCGCGGTGCTCGCGGGCTTCAAGGCGCCGAAGTACGTCGTCATCGCCGACGCGCTGCCGAAGAACCCGTCCGGCAAGATCCTCAAGCGGCAGCTGCGCGAGGAGCACGCCGGCCTGGCGTCAACCGCGGAGTAGCTCCTCGCGCCGGGTGCGCAGTGCCACCACCGCCGCCGTGAGCTCCTCGCGGCGCGCGAACAGCCCCCGCCTGACGCCGGCGACCTCGTGGAACGCGCGCCGGGCGCGCTCATCGGCCTCGTGGATCCGACGACTGACCGCCATGTCGCTGAAGATGTTGTCGAACCACACGTCGAAAGCCTGGGTGAGGTTGGTGACCTGCGGCCCGGCCACTCCTTCGCGCCCGAGGTCACCCAGCTCCTTGGCCAGCCGCCCGATGGCGGCGTCCGCCCTGCGGAGCAGCGTGGTGGCCTGATCCATGCGGTCGTACTTGATGGAGTCGGTGAGCAGCCCGCCGCCGAGCCAGGTGTCGACGCCCGCCCAGTCGCTCGCCTTGCCGAGCATCGTGGCGGCGTCCTCGAGCACGCTCGCCGCGTCTGTCGCGGCCTCGAACGCTTCGGAGACCTCCTTCAGCTCGGTCTCAGCGGCGCCCATCTCCGCCGCGATCCGGGTGAGCTCCACGGCCGCGTCGCCACCGGACGCGAGCAGGAGCTCCTCCTTCGCGGCGAGTGCGAGCCTGCGCCGCTCCGCGGCTCCGGCCAGCTCGGCCGCGCGCGCCGACAGGCTCGCCTCGCCGACCTCGATCGCCCGCAACCGGGTCTCGAGCTCCGCGACGGCGTACTCCCCGGCGCGGACCTCCGCCTGCTCCCGGTCGAGGTCCTCCAGGCGGGTGCCGCGCAGCGCCGCCCAGATCCGGGTGGGGCTGAACGACTCGAGCGCGGCGACGTCCTGGCGCTCGTCGCCGAGGCTGACCCGCGCCTCCAGAAGCAGCTTCGACGCAGCCTCCTTGAGGGTGAGCGCGCTGTCGAGCCGGCGCTGGACGGCCTCAGCCTCGGCGACGGCTGCCTCGGCGGCCTCGAGCTCGGCCTGGATCGCTGACAGATCGGTCACCCGCGCAGCGTAGGGGCCCTCAGTCGGACCTCCGCGACGGACGCGCCCCGGAGCCGCGGGGCAGGACGACCGAGCCTCAGACGTTCGCCGACAGCAGCACGGTCTTCCCGTCCGCCGCGCGCACCTCGACCGAGCGGAGCTTGTCGACCCCGAGGTCGATCGATCCGGTCGTGCGCGCCGTCTCGCCCGGACCGGCCAGCCAGGTCGAGACCAGGTGGTCCTGGCCGGTCTTGTCGACGACGTACAGCCCGTAGGCCCGCCGCTCCTCGGACCCGCCGGCCCACTCGGCGTACTCACAGGTCATGTCGATCCGCGTGCCCCAGGCGGTGCTCGTCAGCGCGACATCGGCGGACAGCGGGCTGGGGACCGTCTGCCGCAGCGTGACGCTCGCGGTCGGCGGCGGAGCGGGCTGGTCCCGCTGCGTCAGGGGTACGACGACCACTGCCGCGACGGCGGCTGCGGCCGCGAGGCCGACGGCGACGCGCGTGCGCGTCCGGCGCCACCACGGCAGCACGGTCGCTGCCGGCGCCTCGGCGTGTGCGGCGTCCAGCAGCCGCTTCTCCAGATCGGCCGGCGGCTCGGCCGGGGCGGCCCCGGCGAGCAGCGCCGCGCGGTCGGCCTCGTCGACGCGGCCGAGCAGGCCGGGCAGTGGCAGCAGCTCGGCCACCTCCCGGGCGCAGTCGGGGCAGACGGCGAGGTGCCGCTCGTACTCCTCGCGCTCGGCGGGCGTCAGGGCGCCGATGACGTAGGCGCCGTCCCAGTCGGCGTACCTCTCGTGGTCGAGGATCATCGCGTCACCCCTCTCTCCTGCAGCGCGAGCCGCAAGGCCCTCAACCCGTAGTGCAGCCGTGACTTCACCGTGCCGGCCGGGATGCCGAGCTCGGCGGCGATCTCGGCGGTCGTGAGCCGGCCGAAGTAGGCCTTGACGACGACGGCGCGGTGGTCCTCGCCGATCGAGCGCAGTGCGTCGGTGACGACGAGGGAGTCGAAGAGGCGGTCGATCCTGTCCGCCTCGGGGCGCTCGGGGACCTCGTCGGTCGCCGCCTCGTGGCGGTGCCGGGCGCTGCGGGCCTCGTCGACGACGAGGTTGCGGGCCACGGTGAACAGCCACGCGCGCGCCGAGCCCTGCTCGTCGTCGGTCACGTCGTTGCGCCAGGCGCGCAGCAGCGTCTCCTGCACCACGTCCTCCGCCTGCGCCCGATCGCCCGTGAGGCGCAGCACGTAGCCCCACAGCGCCGCAGCATGCGCGCGGTGCAGCTGCTGGATCGCATCCGGGTCCGCCATCACCACCTCCATGACACGAAACAGCATGGCCCAGAGTTCAACGGCGCGTCCGACGGCGCGTTCGACGACGCGTTCGTCGGCGCGTTCGACGACGCGTCCGACGGCGCGTTCGACGGTGCGCGTCCGATCGCCGACGCCGCGTCATGGACGCGTCGCCTCGCTCCGGACCCGTGCGCCCTAGGGTGTGGCCCATGCCCGACCCCGACCCGAGCCGCCTCGACCCGATCCGTGAGGCCCGCCGGCAGTGGGTCGGCCACGGCTGGGACGAGGCCGCGCCCGGGATGGCCATGGTCACCTCCGTCGTGCGCGTCCACCAGCTGCTCATGGAGCGGATCGATGCGGTGCTGCGGCCGCACGACCTCACCTTCGCGCGCTACGAGATCCTGCGGCTGCTGGCGTTCACCCGGACCGGCGCGCTCCCGATGACGCGGCTCGGGTCGCTGCTCCAGGTGCACCCGACCTCGGTGACGTCGGCGGTCGACCGGCTGGAGAAGCAGGGCTTCGTACGACGCTCGCGCGGCGCCGCCGACAAGCGGGTCGTCCTCTGCGCGATCACCGACGCCGGCCGCTCGGTCGTCGAGGAGGCGACCCGCCAGCTCAACCAGGGGGTCTTCGCCGACCCTGGCCTCGGCAATGGCGACGTCACCGACCTGACCGCGCTGCTCGGCCGGCTGCGTGCCGGTCACGGCGACCGCGTCGTCGACTGATCCAGCGTCGACCGAGCCGCCGACATGGCGAGAACTACCTGGGCGTCCTACTATTGAATTGCTAGGACATCCAACCTTTTCCCCGGAGTCGTCGTGCCCGAGCTGTACACCCCCCGCCACCACGTCCGCCTCGTGACCGCGTCGAGCCTGTTCGACGGCCACGACGCATCCATCAACATCATGCGGCGGATCTTCCAGTCCCAGGGCTGCGAGGTCGTCCACCTCGGTCACAACCGCTCCGTGCAGGAGGTCGTCGACGCCGCCGTCGAGGAGGACGCCCACGCGGTCGCGGTGAGCAGCTACCAGGGCGGCCACGTCGAGTACTTCGAGTACCTGGTCAGCTCGCTGCGCGAGCGCGGCGCCGGCCACGTCAAGGTCGTCGGCGGCGGAGGCGGTGTCATCGTCCACGACGAGATCACCCGGCTCCGCGCCAGCGGCGTGACCATCTTCTCCCCCGAGGACGGCCAGCGGATGGGCCTCGTCGGGATGATCAACTCGGTCGTCCGCGACATTGACGCCGACCTGTGGGCGCAGCGTGCGGTCGGGCTCGAGGAGCTGCTGACCGGCGACCGGGTGGCGGTCGCGCGGGCGATCACCGGCGCCGAGCAGGGACGGCTGCCGGCCGACGTACGCGCCGGGCTCGCGGGACGTCACAACCCGCCCGTCCTCGGCATCACCGGCACCGGCGGCTCGGGCAAGTCCTCCCTCACCGACGAGCTCGTACGACGCTTCCGCGTCGACCAGCAGGACAAGCTGCGCATCGCGGTGATCGCGGTGGACCCGACCCGTCGCAAGGGCGGTGGCGCCCTGCTGGGCGACCGGATCCGGATGAACTCGCTGAGCCACGACCTGAGCGACCAGGTCTTCTTCCGCAGCATGGCGACCCGCGGCGCCCACGAGGTGCCCGAGCACCTGTCCGACGTGATCGACGTCGTCAAGGCGGCCGGCTTCGACCTCGTGATCGTGGAGACCCCGGGCATCGGCCAGGGTGACGCGGGCATCCTGCCGTTCGTCGACGCGAGCCTCTACGTGATGACGCCGGAGTTCGGCGCGGCCTCGCAGCTCGAGAAGATCGACATGCTCGACTACGCGGACGTCGTCGCGATCAACAAGTTCGAGCGACGCGGCGCCGAGGACGCGCTGCGCGACGTCTCGCGCCAGCTGGTCCGCAACCGCGAGGCGTTCGGCACGCCGCCCGAGGAGATGCCGGTCTTCGGCACCAGTGCCGCGCACTTCGACGACGACGGCGTGACCGCGCTCTACCAGCACGTGCGCGGCCTGCTCGCCGAGCGCGGGCTGCCGGTCGGTGAGGGGACCCTGGCACCCGTCACCACGAAGACGTCGACGGGGCTGCACGCCGTGGTCCCGCCGGAGCGGACCCGCTACCTGGCCGAGATCACCGACACGGTCCGCGGCTACCACGCCGAGACCGCGGAGCTCGTCGGGAAGGCCCGCCGGGCCCAGGCCTTCGAGCTGGTCGCCGGCGAGGTCGTCGAGGTCGCGGACGCCGCGGCGAAGGCGGCGGCGGACGTGCCCGAGTCGCTGCGCAAGCAGCTCGAGACGTGGCCGGAGACGGTCGCGGCGTACTCCTCCGACGAGGGACGGCTCTCCCTCAGCGGCAACCGCGTGCCCCGCGTGGCGACCCCCCGCTTCACCGACCACGGCGAGCTGGTGTCGTTCATGCGGCGCGAGAACCTGCCGGGCCTGTTCCCGTTCACCGCCGGCGTCTTCCCGTTCAAGCGGACCAACGAGGACCCGGCGCGGATGTTCGCCGGCGAGGGCGACCCGTTCCGCACCAACCGCCGCTTCAAGCTCCTGTCCGAGGGGCAGCGGGCGACCCGGCTCTCGACCGCGTTCGACTCGGTGACGCTCTACGGCCGCGACCCCGACGAGCGGCCCGACATCTACGGCAAGGTCGGCACCTCGGGCGTCAGCGTGGCGACGCTCGACGACATGAAGACGCTCTACGACGGCTTCGACCTGCTCGCCCCGACCACGTCGGTCTCGATGACGATCAACGGGCCCGCCCCCACCGTGCTGGCGTTCTTCCTCAACACGGTCATCGACCAGGCCCGCGAGCGCGGCGTCGACCCGGCCGAGGCGCTGAGGACCGTGCGCGGCACCGTGCAGGCCGACATCCTCAAGGAGGACCAGGGCCAGAACACCTGCCTGTTCTCCACCGAGTTCTCGCTGCGCTGCATGGCCGACATCCAGGAGTGGTTCATCGCCCAGCAGGTGCGCAACTTCTACTCGGTGTCGATCTCCGGCTACCACATCGCGGAGGCCGGCGCTAACCCCATCAGCCAGCTCGCGTTCACGCTCGCCAACGGCTTCACCTACGTCGAGGCCTACCTCGCCCGCGGGATGCACATCGACGACTTCGCGCCGAACCTGTCGTTCTTCTTCTCCAACGGCATGGACCCGGAGTACACCGTCATCGGCCGCGTCGCCCGGCGCATCTGGGCGGTCGCGATGCGCGACAAGTACGGCGCCGGCGAGCGCGCGCAGAAGCTCAAGTACCACGTCCAGACCTCCGGCCGGTCCCTGCACGCGCAGGAGATGGACTTCAACGACATCCGCACCACGCTGCAGGCCCTCTGCGCGATCTACGACAACGCCCAGTCGCTGCACACCAACGCCTTCGACGAGGCCGTCACCACGCCGTCGGCCGAGTCGGTACGCCGGGCCCTCGCGATCCAGATGATCATCAACCGCGAGTGGGGCCTGGCGATGAACGAGAACCCGCTCCAGGGCTCCTTCATCGTCGACGAGCTGACCGACCTGGTGGAGGAGGCCGTCCTCACCGAGTTCGACCGGATCTCCGAGCGCGGCGGCGTGCTGGGCGCGATGGAGACCGGCTACCAGCGTGGCCGGATCCAGGACGAGTCGATGCTCTACGAGCACCGCAAGCACGACGGCTCGCTGCCGATCATCGGGGTCAACACCTTCCGCCGCCCGGAGTCCGGCGACGGCACCCCCGACCACGTCGAGCTGGCGCGCGCCACCGAGTCGGAGAAGGAGTCGCAGCTGGAGCGGGTGCGGGAGTTCCAGGCCGCGCACCGCACCGAGGCGGCCGACGCGCTCGCCCGGCTCAAGGCCGTCGCGACCTCGCAGGAGAACGTCTTCGCCGTGCTCATGGACGCCGCCCGGGTCTGCACGCTCGGCCAGATCACCGAGGCGTTCTTCGAGGTCGGCGGCGCCTACCGGCGCAACGTGTGAGCGTCACCCGCGTCGTCAGCCTCGTCCCCTCGATCACCGAGGCGCTGGCGTCCGTCGACCGCGCCTCGGTGGTCGGGGCGACCGACTGGTGCACGCACCCGGCCGACCTCGAGGTCACCCGCGTGCGGGGCACGAAGAACCCCGACCTCGAGGCCGTCCGGTCCTTGCGGCCCGACGTCGTGATCGCCAACAAGGAGGAGAACCGCGAGCTCGACGTACGCCGGCTCCGCGAGTCCGGCGTGCGCGTCGAGCTCACCGACATCCGGACCGTCCCCGACGCGATCACGACCTACGAGCACCTCTTCGACGACGTCCTCGGCTGGGCCCGTCCGACCTGGCTGGCCCGCGCTCGCGACCTGTGGTGCGGTCCCGTCCGGCCGGTCACCCGCCGGGTCGCCGTGCCCATCTGGCGCGACCCCTGGATGGTCGTCGGGAGTGACACGTTCACCGGCGACCTGCTCCGGCGGCTCGGCTGGGAGAACGTCTTCGCCGGGTCGTCGGGGCGCTACCCGCACGTCACGGTCGACGAGATCGAGGCGGCGCGCCCCGACGTCGTCCTGCTCCCGGACGAGCCGTACGTCTTCACCGCGACCGACGGCCCGGAGGCCTTCACGCTCCCCACGGAGCTCGTCAGCGGCCGGCTGATCACCTGGTACGGCCCGAGCCTCGTCGAGGCCGCCGACCTGTGAAGGGACGGGTGACCCGGAGGTCGCTCCGGACGTCACGGCGTCACCCGAAGGCCGGCTTCTCCTTCGCCAGGAACGCCCTGACCCCCTCCGCGAAGTCGGGCCCGGTGTAGACCTCGCGCAGCAGCGAGTCGTCGCCCTCGGGGGCGACCTCGAGCGCCGTCGCGCGTGCGAGCAGCTGCGACTTGGTCGCCCGCAGCGTCACCGACGAGAGCGCCAGGATCGAGGGCACCAGCGACGCCAGCTCGTCGTCGAGCGACGGCACCACTGCCGTCACAGCCCCGACAGCGTAGGCCCGCGGAGCGTCCACCAAGCGCGCGGCGAGCAGCATCTCGCGTGTCAGCGGCTCCCCGAAGACCGCCGCGCAGCGGTAGACGATGGGCGCCGCGAGCGCGTTGCCGAGCGTGCGCGCGATCGGATAGCCGAAGCGCGAGTGCGGGGTGGCGACGCGGAGGTCGCAGTGCGTGGCGACGGCCAGGCCGCCACCCACGCAGACCCCGTCGACGGCCGCGATCGTCACCTGCGGCAGCGCGAAGAGCTTGGCGAGCAGCGCGCGGATCCAGTCCTCGTAGGCAGGAGCGTCCTGCGACAGGAAGTCCGAGATCTCGTTGCCGGCGGCGAACGCCCGGCCGCCGGCGCCCCGCAGCACGAGCACCTTCACCGACGGGTCCTCGGCCAGCGAGTCGCACAGCTCGTGCATCGCGGCGTACATCTGCTGTGTGAAGGCGTTGTGCCGCTCCGGCCGGTCGAAGGTCACCTCCACGACGCCGGGGCGCCGCTCGATCCTCAGCTCGGGGGTGCTGACGTCGCCACTCACGCCCACGGACACTAGCTGCCCCGGCGAGAGGTCAATCCATCCGGCCCGAGACCAGCCACCGGGCGAGCAGCGTCCCGTCCTGCTCCACCAGCGACGCCAGCGTCAGAGGCACGTCGACCGGCGGCCCGTCGACGATCCGCCTGCCGGGCCCGCCGACGATCGACGGAGTGATGGTGCAGCAGAGCTCGTCGACCACACCGGCGCGCAGCAGCGCACCGAGCAGCGTCGGGCCGCCCTCGCAGAGGATCCGGAGCAGCCCCTCGGCGCGCAGCCCGTCGACCAGCACCCGCAGCGCGTCGGCGTCGCCCCCGGGGTGCAGCCGCACCTCCGGGTGACCCTCCAGCTGAGGTGGGAGCGTCGAGCCGACCACCACGAACGGCTTGCCGAGCGGCCCGTAGCCCTCCGTGCGGACGGTGCCGGCGCCCACCAGCAGGACATCGGCGTCGACGCGGAGCGCGTCGAAGACCACCTGGTCGACGTCGTTGTTGATGCTGCCGCTGCGACCGTCGGGGCCCTGGGCGGCGCCGTCGACCGTCGAGACCATGTTCACCCGCAGCCACGGCCGGTCCGGCCACGCGTAGAGCTCCTCGATCGGACCGTCGCCGACCAGCGTCCTCACGCCCGCCACCTCATCACCCAGTACTGCACGCCGTACGGCGCGTCGTCGTAGTCGACGCCCACCAGGCTCGCGCCCCCGAGCAGGTCGGCGAGCTCGCCGAAGCAGCCCACGTCGGCCCAGAGCTCCTCGGCCAGCGCGGCGTCCAGCGAACGAAGGGCTGCGGGGTCGGGGCCACCCAGGGCGGCGAACAGCGCGTCGTCGAAGGGCAGCGCGCGCGGGTCGAACGGTCCGGGCGAGACGTCCGTACGCCGTGCCGAGCCGTTGCCGACGACGAGCACGCCGGGATGGTGAGCGACGTCGTCGACCGCTCGCCGCTCGGCCTCGCTCGCAACCTCGTCGAGCAGCGCGGCGGCGACCCGCGACCCCTGCGCGGAGGCGATCACCCGCGGTGCGGGCCCGAGCCAGGCGACGGCGTCGAGGCAGGCCGCGCGGAGCGGCGCGACCGGGTCCTCGAGGGAGGAGTAGGCGGGCAGCAGCGCCGGCACCCCGGGCACCAGCGCCACGCGGGTCACGCGAGCCCCCGGATCGCGCGCAACGGCGGCCTGCGACCGGCGATCGACCAGGTCATGTCGACCACGTCGCGCGTCTCGCGCACCTGGTGGACGCGGTAGATCAGCGCCCCGCCGAGCGCGCAGACCGCGGTCGCGGCGAGCGTGCCGAGCAGCCGCTCCCCGGCCGGGCGGCCGAGCGTCTCGCCGACGAAGTCCTTGTTGGACAGCGACACCAGCACCGGCCATCCGGTGTCGACCATCTCGCCGATCCGGCGGGTGACCTCGAGCGAGTGGAACGTGTTCTTGCCGAAGTCGTGGGCCGGGTCGATGACGATCGACTCCTTCGCCACGCCGGCGGCGAGCGCCCGCTCGGCGTACGCGGTCGTCGCTGCGATGGCCGCACCGACCACGTCGTCGTACTCCTGGCGGTGCGGGTCCGTCCGCGGCCGCAGTCCCCCGGTGTGGGTGCAGACGATGGCCGCGTCGTGCTCGGCGACCACGTCGACCAGCCGCGGGTCGTGGCCGCCCCACGCGTCGTTGACGACGTCGGCGCCCTCGCCGCAGACGACCCGCGCGACCTCCGAGCGCCAGGTGTCCACCGAGATGATCAGCGACGGGTACGCCGACCGCACCCGCCCGACGAACGAGCCGACCCGCCGGATCTCCTCGTCGGCGTCGACCACGGGGCCGTAGCCCGCTCGGACGCCGCCGATGTCCACGATGTCGGCGCCCTCGTCCACCACCTGCTCGACCCGCGCGAACGCGGCGTCCTCGGCGAACGTGGCGCCCCGGTCGTAGAACGAGTCGGGGGTGCGGTTGACGATGGCCATCACGAGCGGGAGCCCGTCGACGAGCTCCCGGTGGCCGAGCTTGAGCATGGCCAGACCCTAGCGAGCCGCCATGTAGGACGTGATCCCGTCCATGAGCGCCTGCGCGTACCTCGCCCGGCCCGCCTTCGACCGCATCCTGCGCGCCTCGCCGGCGTTCCTCATGTTGCCGAGCTCGACCATCGCGATCGGCACGTCGGAGAGGTTCAGGGTGCCGAGGTCGGAGCGGACGTCGAGACCGTCGCCCCCGGCGATGTAGTTGGCGCGCGGGAAGCGGGCGCGGCCGAGGGAGGCGCGCAGCGCGAGCGCCAGCCTCCTCGACGGGGCAGCGATGTCGTCGGTCCAGCCGCGCAGCGACGCCGGCGCGATCACGTGGAAGCCCCGGGCGCCGCGCGCGTAGGAGCCGTCGGCGTGGATCGACACGGTCAGGTCGGCGTGCACGCGCCCGCCGAGCCGGCCACGCGCGTCGACGCACGGTCCCCAGGCCGAGAGCGAGTTGGACGACCGCGTCAGGACGACCCGGGCGCCGGCGCGTTCGAGCGACCGCCTGACGAGCTGGGCCACCTGCCAGGTGAGCGTCGCCTCGGGGTAGCCGTCGTTCGTCGAGGTGCCCGTCGTGTTGCAGGGCTTGCGGTGCGGGCCGGCCGTGACGAGCCGGTCGATCTGCCGGAGGTGGCGCGCGTTGCCGAGCTGGTGGCCGGGGTCCAGCACGACGGTGCGCCCGGTGAGCGGGCGCGCCGACGCCGGGCGGGTCTCGACAGGCCCGCTTCCGCTCGCTGCTCGACCGACGGGATCGCCGCCGGGAGCGTCGGTGGTCACCGCGTCGGTCGCCGCCGGCACCAGGAGCGCCAGGCCGGCGACACCCAGGGTGAGCAGGCGCGCGAGCATCGGACGATCGTACGACCCGTATCCTGGGCGATCCCAAATGCGACAGGAGCCTCGATGAGCTGGTTGGTGACGGGTGGAGCGGGCTACATCGGCGCGCACGTCGTACGAGCGTTGGCGGCCGACGGCCTGGCCCCGGTGGTCGTGGACGACCTGTCCAGCGGCTTCGCGAGGTTCGTGCCCGAGGGCGTGCCGTTCGTCAACGCGACCATCCTCGACCGCGGCGCCCTCGAGGCGACGATCAAGGACCACGGCGTCGAGGGCGTGATCCACCTCGCCGGGTTCAAGTACGCCGGGGTCAGCGTGCAGCGTCCCCTGCACACCTACGCGCAGAACGTCCAGGGCACCGCGACCCTGCTCGAGGCGATGGTCGAGACCGGCGTGGAGAGCATCGTGTTCTCCTCCAGCGCGGCGGCCTTCGGCACTCCCGACGTCGATCTCGTCACCGAGGAGACGCCGACCAGCCCGGAGAGCCCGTACGGCGAGAGCAAGCTGATCGGCGAGTGGCTGCTGCGCGACGTCGCGACCGCCCACGGCCTGCGGCACACCAGCCTGCGCTACTTCAACGTCGTCGGCTCGGGCAGCACCGACCTGTTCGACGCGAGCCCGCACAACCTCTTCCCGCTGGTCTTCGACGCCCTCGCCAAGGGCCGGACGCCGCGGATCAACGGATCCGACTACGCCACCCCGGACGGCACCTGCGTGCGTGACTACGTGCACGTCACCGACCTGGCCCACTCGCACGTCGTCGCGGCGCGCCGGCTCGCGGCCGGTGAGACGCTCGAGCCTGTCTACAACCTCGGCAGCGGGGAGGGCGTCAGCGTCCGGCAGATCATGGACGCCGTCCGCGAGGTGACCGGTGTCGACTTCACTCCCGAGGTCGGCCCCCGCCGCCCGGGAGACCCGGCCCGCATCGTCGCCACCGGCGAGCTGGCCGCGCGCGACCTCGACTGGGCGATGCGCCACGACCTGCGCGACATGGTCGACAGCGCGTGGCAGGCGCGCCAGGCTGCCGGCGCCGCCTACCCCGGCTGACGCGGCTCGGCTGACACAACCCCAGCACCGAGAGGGATCGAGAGGGGACCTTCTACCCGGGTCGAGGACACCGACCGGGCTATGCCGATGGGCCGCCCGGGTGGTTATCGGCGCTTTTCCTGGAAACGTCTCAGGCCACCCCTAGATTGGCCGACGCGCGCAGGCCGGACCCCCGCCGGCACAGCGCTCCACGTGAGGCATCAGGTTCAGAGAGGCGCTGCATTGACGACCCTGTCGGTATGGGGAAACCGGACGACGGTCGGGCCCAGTCGGGCCCTGCAGTACCTGCCACTCACCGCCTTCGCGCTCGACCTCACCGCGATCGCGCTGGCGTGCGTCGCGGCCGTGCTCGGCCGTAGCCACCTCGGCATCTTCGACGACGCGGCGAACGTCAGGGGCGCCGCGACCGTGGTCGCGCCGTTCCTCGCCGTGGGATGGCTCGCAGCGATCGCCGTGTTCGGCGGCTACCGCAGCGACATCTTCGGAGCCGGGACCGACGAGCTGCAGAGGACCTTCCGGGCCAGCGCCTCCGCCGCGGCGCTCGTCGGCATCGGGTGCTACCTCATGAAGTTCCAGCTCTCCCGCGGGTTCTTCGTGCTGGTGTTCGTGATCGGCGCGGTCCTCGTCCTCTCGGCGCGCCTCCTGCTGCGCCGCGCACTGCACTCGGCACGTGTCCACGGCGCTCTCTTCCAGCGCGTGGTGATCGCCGGCGGGTCGGCCCAGGTCGACGATGTCGCCGGCGTGCTGCGCCGCGAGAAGTGGCTCGGCTACCAGCTGGTGGGGGCACTCGTCCCCGGCGGGCGGACCGGCACGGAGACGGCCTCCGGCATCCCCGTCCTCGGAGACGCCGACGACGCCGACGACCTGACCGCCCTCGACGGCATCGACGTCATCTTCTTCACCGGTGGCACGCAGCGCACCGCCACCGACCTGCGACGCATCGTCTGGCAGCTCGAGCAGCGCTCGGTGCACCTCGTCATGGCGCCGGCGATGACCGACTTCTCCAGCGAGCGCGTCCGCACCCGCCCGGTCGGCGGACTGCCGCTGATCCACCTCCAGGCGCCCCGCTGGGCGTTCGCGTCGCGGTGGGCCAAGCGCACCTTCGACATCGCCGCCACCTCGGCCCTCCTGCTGGTCATCGCGCCGCTCTTCGCGTTCCTCGCGCTCGCCGTCAAGCTCGGCGACGGCGGCCCCGTGCTGTTCCGTCAGACGCGGACCGGTCGTCACGGCGAGGAGTTCCCCTGCCTGAAGTTCCGCACGATGGTCGTCGACGCCGAGGCGAGGCTCGCCGCGCTCCACGCCGAGACCGGTCACGTCAACGGCTTCTTCAAGATGAAGGACGACCCGCGGATCACGGCCGCGGGCCGGTGGATGCGTCGCCTCTCACTCGACGAGCTGCCCCAGCTCATCAACGTGCTGCGCGGCGACATGAGCCTCGTGGGGCCACGCCCGCCTCTCCCGTCCGAGGTCGCGCAGTACGACGGCGACACCGCCCGACGCCTCAACGTCCGTCCCGGCCTCACCGGGCTCTGGCAGGTCTCGGGCCGCTCCGACCTCAGCTGGGAGGAGGCAGTCCGGCTGGACCTCTACTACGTCGACAACTGGTCGATGATGCAGGACCTCAGCATCCTGTCGAAGACCGTCGGCGCCGTGCTCAGCAGCCGCGGCGCCTACTGACGAAAGCCGAGATCCGGGTTGTGGTCCTTCGAGATCCGGATTCTGGCGTGCGCCAGAATCCGGATCTCGAAGGACCACAACCCGGATCTCGGCGACGGCGCCTCAGGCCTCGTCGAGGAGGCCGAGGAGGTAGGCGCCGTACCCGGACTTCATCAGCGGCTGGGCGAGCTTCTCGAGCTCCTCGTCGCTCAGCCAGCCCATCCGCCAGGCGACCTCCTCGGGCGCGCCGATCTTGGTGCCCTGGCGGTGCTCGATGGCACGGATGTAGTTGGCCGCCTCGTTGAGGTCCTGCACCGTCCCGGTGTCGAGCCAGGCGGACCCGCGCGGGAGCACCTCGACCTGGAGCGTGCCGGCCTCCAGGTAGATCCGGTTGAGGTCGGTGATCTCCAGCTCGCCGCGTGCGCTCGGCTTCAGGTCGCGGGCGTGGCCGATGACGGAGCCGTCGTAGAAGTACAGGCCGGGGACGGCGTACGCGCTCTTGGGCTGCGCCGGCTTCTCCTCCAGCGAGACGGCCCGGAACTGGTCGTCGAACTCGACGACGCCGTACGCCGTCGGGTCGCTCACCCGGTAGCCGAAGACCGCGGCCCCCTCGAGGTCCTCGAAGCGGCGCAGCCGGTTGCCGAGGCCGGCACCGTAGAAGATGTTGTCGCCGAGCACGAGGCCGACGCGGTCGTTGCCGTCGAGGAACCCGGCGTCGGCGCCGATCGTGAAGGCCTGCGCGAGCCCGTCGGGAGAGGGCTGCTGGGCGTAGGTGATGTTCACGCCGAGCTGCGAGCCGTCGCCGAGCAGGCGCTCGAAGGCCTCGGCGTCGTGCGGCGTCGTGATGACCAGGACGTCCCGGATCCCGGCCAGCATGAGGGTCGACAGCGGGTAGTAGATCATCGGCTTGTCGTAGACCGGCATCAACTGCTTGCTGACTGCGAGGGTGATCGGGTGCAGGCGCGAGCCGGTCCCACCGGCGAGGATGATTCCCTTCACTCGCGTGAATCTACCTAGACTCGGCCCGTGAATCGCATTCTCGTGACCGGCGGCGCCGGCTTCATCGGCTCGAACTTCGTCCACCACGTGGTGGGGAACACCGACGCCCAGGTGACCGTCCTCGACAAGCTCACCTATGCGTCGACCGAGGAGTCCTTGGCGGGGCTGCCCGAGGACCGGGTCAGGCTGGTCGTCGGCGACATCGCCGACGCGAGCGTCGTCGACCCGCTCGTGGAGGAGGCGGACGCGGTCGTGCACTACGCCGCGGAGTCGCACAACGACAACTCGCTCTCCGACCCGGGGCCGTTCATCCGGACCAACATCGTCGGCACGTTCACGCTGCTCGAGGCCGCGCGGCGCTACGACAAGCGCTTCCACCACGTCTCCACCGACGAGGTGTACGGCGACCTCCCGCTGGTCGAGGAGAGTCTCGGCGAGCCCAAGCGGTTCACCGAGGACACGGCGTACAACCCGTCGTCGCCGTACTCCGCCTCGAAGGCGGGCTCGGACCACCTGGTGCGCGCGTGGGTGCGCTCGTTCGGCGTGCGCGCGACGATCTCGAACTGCTCGAACAACTACGGCCCGTGGCAGCACATCGAGAAGTTCATCCCCCGCCAGGTCACCGAGGTCATCGACGGCCGCCGGCCGCGCGTGTACGGCGACGGCCTCAACGTGCGCGACTGGATCCACACCTCCGACCACTCCTCGGCCGTGCTGACGATCCTCGATCGCGGGCGGATCGGCGAGACCTACCTGATCGGCGCCGACGGCGAGCGGTCGAACATCGACGTCGTCCGTGCGATCCTGCGGCACTTCGGCCGTGACGACGACGACATCGAGTGGGTGACCGACCGCGCCGGCCACGACCGCCGCTACGCCATCGAGTCCGGCAAGCTGCGCACCGAGCTCGGCTGGACCCCGCAGTTCCAGGACTTCGAGGCCGGCCTGGCCGACACGATCGAGTGGTACCAGGCCAACGAGGCCTGGTGGCGTCCCGCGAAGGCCGCGACCGAGGCGGCGTACGCCGCCAAGGGACAGTAGCCTCCGTGACCGACCTCTCCGTCGAGTCGACCTCGATCCCGGGCCTCCTGGTCGTCCGGCTGCCGGTGCACGGCGACGCGCGCGGCTGGTTCAAGGAGAACTGGCAGCGCGCCAAGATGACCGCGCTCGGCCTGCCGGACTTCGGGCCGGTGCAGAACAACATGTCGTTCAACGCCGTCCGTGGCGCGACCCGCGGCATCCACACCGAGCCGTGGGACAAGTTCGTCTCGGTGGCGATCGGGCGGGTCTTCGCCGCCTGGGTGGACATGCGCGAGGGCGACTCGTTCGGCACGACGTACTGGACCGAGATCGGCCCCGACGTGGCCGTGTTCGTGCCGCGGGGGGTCGGCAACTCCTACCAGGCGCTGGAGGACGGCACCGTCTACTCCTACCTGGTCAACGACCACTGGCAGCCCGGGCCCGCCTACCCGGCACTCCACCTGGGCGACGCCGATGCGGCGATCCCGTGGCCGATCCCGCTCTCCTCCGACGAGGCCGAGATCTCGGAGAAGGACCAGCGCAACCCCCCGCTCGCGGAGGTGACCCCGATGAAGCCCCGCAGGACGCTGATCCTGGGCGGCAACGGCCAGCTCGGGAAGGCCCTCGCGGCCGCCCTCCCGTCGGCCGACGTGGTCACGCGGGCGGAGCTCGACATCACCGACCCCGCCGCGGTGGCCGCCTGGCCGTGGAACGAGTACGCCGTCGTGCTCAACGCGGCCGGCTACACCGCGGTCGACCTCGCCGAGACCCCCGAGGGCCGCCGCGCCGCCTGGGCCGCCAACGCGCTCGCCCCGGCGCTGCTCGCCCGCGCGGCCAGCGAGCACCGGCTGACCCTGGTGCAGGTCTCGACGGACTACGTCTTCGACGGCACGGCCGGCCGTGGGATCGAGCAGAGCCACACCGAGGACGAGCCGCTCTCACCGCTCGGGGCCTACGGCCAGTCGAAGGCCGCCGGAGACATCGCCGTGGCCGCGACGCCGCGGCACTACGTGGTCCGGACGTCCTGGGTGATCGGCGAGGGCAACAACTTCGTCCGCACCATGGCCCGGCTCGCCGCCGACGGCATCTCGCCGTCCGTGGTCGCCGACCAGATCGGCCGGCTCACGTTCACCGACACGCTCGCCGCGGCGATCGTCCACCTGGTCGACAGCGGGGCGCCGTACGGCACCTACAACGTGACCAACGGCGGCGAGCCGACGTCGTGGCAGCAGATCGCCGCCGCCGTCTTCGAGCTCGTGGGCCGGTCGGCGGCCGACGTGTCGCCGACGACGACGGAGGCGTACTTCGCCTCGGCCGTCGCCGCCGGGAAGCCGATCAGTCCCCGCCCGCTGGGCTCGGTGCTGTCGCTGGACAAGCTCACGGCGACCGGCTTCACGGCCGAGGCGCAGCTGGACGCGCTGCGCCGTTACCTGGGCTGACACGCGCCTGGCGACCAACGGGCCGCCAGACAGTCCGCCACGGTGTCCCGCCAAGGTGTCCCGCCCAACAGTCCGCCAAAGTGTCACCGTGATAGTTCCGGCGGTCGGTGATAGTTCGTAACTGTCACCGGTCGCGCGAACTGTCACGGTGACAGTTCGCGTCCTCCACAGGGCGGCACGTGGCAGGTGTGGACGGCGTACGCCGTGAGCATGCTGCCGTGCATGACCGACCTGGACCTGGACTTCGACCTTGCCGACCAGCTCGTGAGTGCCCGCGCCCGTCGGCGAGACGGCGCCGAGCCGCCGCACCTCGATCCGACCCTCGAACGCGTCCGGCGCGGCTACTACCGTGCGGTCGGGGACGGCCTCACCGGGTCTCAGCAGTACGAGCTGCGCCTCCGCGCCACCGCCGACGCACGCCGCGGCACCCTCGTGTTCTCACATGCGTCGGCAGCCCACCTCTGGGGCTGCCCTCTGCTGCGGTCCGACACCCGGCTCGTGCACGCGACGCAGCCAGGGAAGGCAAGGAAGACGACCGCCGGCACGCAGATCCACAGGACGTCGCTCCCCGACGAGCACGTCGTCGAGCTGCCGAGTGGGCTGACCATCACCAGCAAGGCATGGACGGCGATCCAGATCGCGGCGGAGCTGCCCCTTCCGAACGTGCTCCTGCCGCTCGATCACCTCGCCCGACTGCTCAACACCGACCCGGTCGGTGATCCGACCGGGTCCGCGGTCATCGCCATGCTCCTCGACCTCATCCCTCGGGGGATGAAGCGGCGTTCGCGCGCAGAGGCCCATCTGCGGCTGGCCGACCCGCGCTCCGGATCGGCGGGCGAGGCGCTGAGCCGCGGCCAGATGGCGCTGCTCCACATCCCGCGCCCTGAGCTCCAGGTCCGGTTCCCCCGCATCGACGTGCCGGGTGAGGACGTCGTCGACTTCGACTGGCCGGAGCTCGGCGTGTTCGGCGAGTTCGACGGGAGAGGGAAGTACTTCCGGGAGGAGATGACGGGCAGCCGCACTCCCGAGGAGGTCCTGTGGGACGAGAAGATCCGCGAGGACCGCATCCGCCGCCATCGACCACGAGCCGCCCGTTGGGGATGGGACGTCGCCATGTCGCGGGACCGGCTCGCCCAGGTGCTCGCGGCGGCCGGCGTACGTCCTGGCGGCTGAGGAGCACCGGATCACCGGACGCCCGGTGGTTCGCCCTGGTCGCCAAACTGTCACCGTGATAGTTCGCGCGGTCGGTGACACTTCGCATCTATCACCGACCGCTCAAAGGGTCACGGTGACAGTTTGGCGACCAGGGCGACCAGGGCACCCGTGCGACCAGGTCAGCCGACGAGCAGCCCCCGCGCGACCAGGTCCTGCAGGAACGCGCGCACGTCGGCGTCCACGTCCGACTCCGCCACGTCGTACGACGACGCGACGACGGCGACGATCTCCGCGATGCCGCGCCGGCCGTCGACGGCCGCCCAGATGGCGCTGCCGGGGCCGGTCAGCACGATCGCGGGCTCACCGGGTCGGTCGAGGTCGAGTACGGCGACCCGGTCGGCGGACTCCGTGAAGGCCAGCTCCGCCCGGTGCCGCAGGGGTGCGTCAGGCACGCTGCTTGGTCGGCCGCGACTGCGCCGCGGACCGGTCGGACCGGGCGGATCGCTCGGACCCGTCGTAGCCGTAGTAGCCGTAGTAGCCGCCCGGCGTGTGCCGCGGCTGCACGCGGTTGAGCACGATGCCGAGCACTCGGCCGTTGACGGCGCGCAGGGAGTCGAGGCAGGTCGCGACCTCGGTGTCGAGCGTGCGACCCGACGCGATGACGAGGAGGACGCCGTCGGCCGACGTGCTGAGCAGCGCCGCGTCGGTCACCGGCAGCATGGGCGGCGCGTCGAGGATGACGATGGCGTCGCGTCCGAGCGTCTCGATGAGAGCACGCATCGCCTGCGAGCCGAGCAGCTCGCTCGGGTTCGGCGGCGTGATGCCGGCCGCCATGACACGCATCGAGGTGTAGCCGTCCGGCGTCTGGAGCACGTCGTCGGCGGTCACCTGGCCGGAGAGCACGTTGGTGAGACCGACGGACCCGTCGACGCCGAACGACTCCGCGACCGTCGGGCGACGCAGGTCGGCGTCGATGAGGATGACCTGCTGGCCGCTCGAGGCGATCGCGGCCGCGATGTTGGCGGCCACCGTCGACTTGCCGTCCGCCGGACGGGGACTGGTGATGACCAGGGCGCGCGGCGGGTTGTCCACGTCCATGAACATGAGGTTGGTGCGCAGTTTGCGGAACGCCTCGGCGGCAGCGAACCCGGCCCCGGCGCCCGGCGCCTCGTTGACGGCGATCGGCGCGAGCTCCCCGACCTCGTGGCGCAGCACCTCGGCGACCGGGATGGAGGCGACGACCGGCACGTTGAGGCGCTTGCGCACGTCCTCGGCGCTGCGGAGACGGCGGTCGAGGTTGCTGCGGAGCACGGCGTACGCGAGACCGAGCAGGCAGCCGAGCACCAGCGCCAGGGCGCCGTTGCGCTCCGGTCGCGGCGACACCGGCGAGGAGGGGAGTGCGGCGGCCTCGACCGGCACGATGCGCGGAGTCCCGTCGGCCGGGGCGCTCTTGGGGGACTCGATCGCCTGCACCCGCTCGGCGAGCGCGGCCACCCACGCGTCGGCCAGCTGCTGGGCCTCGCGCGGGCTGCCCGCCCGGGCGGTGATCTTGACCAGGACGGTGTCGGTCGGCTGGCTCACGTCGACCGAGCCCACGAGCGCGGACGGGCTCGTGTGGAGCCCGAGGTCGTCGATGACGGCCTGCGCGGTGGCGCGGCTCTTCGCGACATCGACGTACGACGTGGCGCGGGACTTGGCGAGCTGGTCGTTGAGCTGGCCGAGCGCGCCGTTGACCGCGGCGCCGGTGCCGACGAAGCCGGACGCGTTCGCGCCGTACACCTTCGGGCGGGTGACGGTGTAGGCGCCGGCCACCAGCAGGGTGACGAGGACGATGACCAGCACGCCCACCCAGTGGTTGCGAACGGCGCGCCAGTAGTCCTGGAGTTCCATGACGGTCTCTTCCGTGTGTGAAGCGGCCGCGTCCCGAGTTCCAGCCTGCTGCGAACGCCGTGATCCTTACACTCCGGGCATGCCCCCGTCCGCGAGTCCGACAGATTGGGTACGTCGTGCGGTCGTCCTGACGACCCTCGGTGTCCCGGTGCAGCTGCGCCTGTCCGCACCGACGGCGGCGCAGGCCGACGAGCTCGCGCAAGCCGTACGCCGAGCCTGGGCCTGGACGCTCATCGACGCGCTCACCGACGCGCTCACCGAGCCCCCGGTCGACGCCTCGGCCGGCGACCCGGTGGACCTCGACGTCCCGCTGCTCGACGACGTCGAGACGACCCTCCACCACCTGTCGAGCGCGCTCACGCTCGGGGTGATCGAGCGCCAGGCGGGCCGACTGTGGATGCTCCACGCCGCCGCGCTGGCCGACCCGGCGAGCGGTGCGACCGTGGTGCTGGTGGCTCCCTCGGGCACCGGCAAGTCGACCGCTGCACGCACCCTGGCCCGCCGCTGGGGCTACGTCACCGACGAGACGGCCGGCATCGCTGCCGACGGCCGCGTCGTCCCGCACCCCAAGCCCCTGTCGATCGTGCGCCCGACGACCACGGTCAAGGCCCAGGTCTCCCCCGCCGACGCCGGACTGGTCCGGCCCGAGGCCGCGCCCTGGCTCGCCGGCATCGCCATCATCGAGCGCGACGGGGCGAGCCCGGTGGCGACGACGCCGGTCCGCACGGCGGTCGCGCTCGCGAGGCTCGGCGAGCAGACGTCGTACGTCGCCCGGATGGAGCGGCCCCTGTCGTTCATGGCCTCGCTCATCGAGCGGGCCGGCGGCGTGCGGCTGGCCCGCTACCGGGAGGCCGCCGAGCTCGAGCCGCTGGTCGCCGAGCTGATGGAGCGGGCGTGATGGAGCCGGGCGTCATGGAGCCGGGCACGGTCGAGCCGGGCACGGTCGAGGTACGCCGGGTGCCGGTCGACGACGAGCTGCTCGTCGACGGTGAGCTCGTCGTGCTGCGCGGCCAGGACGTGCTCGTGCTCAGCGAGGTCGCCTCCGGTGCGCTAGACCACCTGGGGTCGGAGGTCTGGACCAGCCTCGCGTCGCTCACGGACGCCGTCGAGGCACGGTTCGGCCTGCCGGACGAGGGCGCCCAGGCGGTCTTCTCGCTGGTCAGTGACCTCTCCGACGTCGGGCTGGTGGAGCTGCGACGCGGCTGACGCCGCTGTTACTCGGGAAACGTTCGGGAACAGCTCCCCCCTTTTCCCTCAGGTGGGGGATGCGCCTTCCTAGGCTCGCAGAGAAGCACGGGCGTGGGGCCTGTGCAGGATCAGGGCACTCGGGCTGTCCGCCTCAAGGGGACACCAGATGACGAACGACCTCGACACCACTTCGCCGCGCCGAGCGCCGAGCCGTCGCGCCGTGCTGCGCACCGCCGCGAACGCCGCCTGGGTGGTGCCGGCCGTACAGATCGCGACGTCGGTGCCGGCGTTCGCCAGCGCGTCGAACCACGCGACGATCAACCTGACGGTCAACAGCAGCAGCAAGAGCGGCAAGGTCGGCACGATCAACCTGACGGTGTCCAACAACGGCATCAAGACCGCCAACGGCAACAGCACCGCGAGCACGGTGACGTTGACCTTCAGCGGCGCCGGGTTCGGCGCGGTCAAGACGACGTCGGCGGGCACGATGTCCAACCCCTCCGTCGTCCTCACGAACGTCATGGTCGGCGCGCCGCAGCAGGTGACCGTGACGGTCGACCTCGGCAAGATGGACAAGGCCGCGAAGGCGTACCTGTTCAATGTCGCGGCCACCGGCCTGAACGCGTTCGACAACACCACCGCGACGGCTGGACCGCAGACGTCGGTCAACCTCTCGCTCTGACGAGCAGATGACGACGCCCTCGGGCCGGCCGAGTGCGACAGCCCTCAGCCAACCCGAGGGCATCGCGCTCGCCCACGCCCTGACCGCGCGGCTGGCCAGGGACTGCGGTGTCCGCGCCCTCGCCATGAAGGGGCCGGTCAGCGCGCACCACGGCTGGCGCAACCCGCGTCACTCGAGCGACGCGGACCTGCTCGTCGAGCCGTCGGGACTGGCGCCGCTGCTGAGCCGTCTGGGTGAGCTCGGGTGGCAGCAGAAGCCCCGGTACGCCGACCACTCCGTCACGCTCACGCACCCGCTCTGGCCGTGCGAGCTCGACGTCCACGACCGGTTCCCGGGCTTCCTCGCGGAGCCCGACGTCGTCTTCGACGCCCTCTGGCGCACGCGCTCGACGATCGAGCTGGCCCACAGCCCGCAGCCCTGCACCGGACCGGTGGGCTCGGCCGTCGTCGCCGCGCTCCATGCGCTCCGCGAGCCCGAGCACGGCCGGCACTTCCACGAGTTCGAGCACCTGGTCGCCCGGCTCCAGGAGCGCCCGCAGATGCGCGAGCCCATCCAGGCACTGGCTCGCGAGACCGGTGCCCTGCGCACGCTCGCGCCCCTCTTCGACCGGCTCGGCTGGGCGGTGACCGCTGATCCTCCCGCGCTCCACTCCGAGGCGTACGCCGCCTGGGAGCTGCGCCGCACGAGCGGCACGACCGCCGGCGTGACCTGGCTACTGCGGCTGCGATCGGCCCCGGTCGTCCGCTGGCCGGCGCTCGTGCCGGAGATGCTGCTCGGTCGCGAGGACCGACTCCGCGAGCGATTCCCCCAGCTGCCGGCCGGGCGCAGGGCGCTCTGGCTCGCGCGGTGGTGGCGGTTGCGGGCTGCGGTCAGGGACCTGCCGGCGGCGTTCGCCGCGATCCGCCGCTACACCCGGACCCGCAGCGCGGGCTAGGAGTCGGCGCGCCCGAAGTCGTCGTCGAGGCGGACGATGTCGTCCTCGCCCAGATAGGGACCACGCATGACCTCGATGACGACGAGCTCGGTGTCGTCGGCGTTGCCGATCCGGTGCGGCACTCCGACCTCGACGTCGATGCACTGACCCAGCTCGGCGACCACCGTGCGGCCGTCGATGACGCAGGTGGCCCGGCCCGCGGCGACGACCCAGTGCTCGGCGCGGTGCTCGTGGGTCTGGTAGGACAGTCGCGCGCCGGGGTTCACCGTGATGCGCTTGACCTTGAAGCCGTCGCCCTCGTCGAGCACCTGCCAGGTGCCCCAGGGGCGCGCGTCCTTGTCACCGATCACGCGGCAAACCCTAGACGAGGGCTGCGGTCGACGGACGACAAGGGGAAGTCAGCGGCGGCGCAGGCCCGACAACGCGGGCCGCACGTCGGCGAGGTAGACGAACGCCGCGATCGTCATCGCCAGGTTGAGGAAGAGGATGCCCGGCAGGAACACCTGCACCATCACCGCGACGCCCAGCAGGATCGTCCAGCCCGGCTTCGTCCACTTGCCCGCCGCCTCGTAGTGCTGCGCCGAGAACGTCAGCGCGCTGACGAAGGCGAACAGCTTCACCGCCAGCAGCACGACGCCGACGATGAGCATCACGGTGGAAGGGATGCTCAGCAGGGACATGCCGACGATCTTACGTGAGAAAGCGCGAGGACCCGCCGTCGTCCGGGGGGACGAGGCGGGTCCTCGGTGGAGCGGGATCGACCGTCAGGCGTTGTCGCCGGACGTCGTGCTGCTGGTGGGCGCCGTGGTCGTCGGCGTCGTGGTGCTGGCCGGCGCCGTGTTCGCGGCGGGCGCCGTCTTCGCGGCAGGCGCCTGCTTGGCGGCCGGCGCCTTCTCGGCCGGCGCCTTCTTGGCCGGCGCCTTCTTCGCGGGCGCCTTCGTGGCGCTGGCCTTCTTGGCGGTGGCCTTCTTCGCAGCCGGCGCCTTCGTGGCGGTCGCCTTCTTGGCGGTGGCCTTCTTCGCAGCCGGCGCCTTCTTGGCGGGCGCCTTCGTGGCGGCCGGGGCAGCAGGCGTCTCGCCGCGGAGCCGGGCGACGAGCACCTCGCCGCGCTTGGCCAGGTCCTCGTAGGTCCCGAGGGCCTCGGTGGCGGTCTCCTTGTAGAAGGACGTCACCTTGTCCGGCAGTGCCAGGGCGTCGACCTGGAGCTCGCCGACGCGGGCCTCGACCTTGGCCCGACGGGCCTTGGCCTCGGCGGTGAGCGACTCGACGCGGGCAGTGGCCTTGCCCTGGACGCTGTCGGCGAAGGACTTGGGCTCGAAGCCAGCGACCTGCTTCTGGTAGCCGTAGACGCGGGCGGTCACGGCGGCGCGACGGGTCTGCGCGAGGGCGGTGAGCGTGTCGACGTACTCCTTGACGGCCTCGACGGCCATCCCGGCGACAGCCGCACCGGCGTAGACCGGCTTCGGGACCTCGACTGCGGGGAGCTTGGGGAGCTTGGGGAGTTCGAACTTGGGCATCAGTTTCTCCTTAGGGGAGGGAGGCATCAGGACTCGTCCGGTGATCCGGACGTGTCTTCTTGGCGTGAGTTGAGAGCAAGGAAGGAGGCGTACACATCGAGCAGCGACTGCTTCTGACGCTCGGTGAGCGAGGTGTCGCCGAGCACGGCCAGCTCGACCGACCCGCCGACGCCGTCCTCGGGGTTGAGGATCCCCGCGCGGACGTAGAGCTGCTCGGCAGAGATCCGCAGCGCCTTGGCGATCTGCTGCAGCACCTCGGCGGACGGCTTGCGCAGCCCGCGCTCGATCTGGCTCAGGTAGGGGTTCGAGACCCCCGCCTGCTCGGCGAGCTGGCGCAGTGACAGCTGGGCCGAGACCCGCTGCTCCTTGAGGTACTCACCCAGGGCACGCGCTCTCTGCGTGACCTTGCCCTTGCTCCTCACCATGCTTCCTATTTTGCTAGCAAATGCTAACAGTTGCAAGCAGTACGGGAGTGGGACCTGTCACAGTCGGGAGCGGCTCGGCGGTGGTGCACCGGTCACAGTCGTCCACACGCCAGCAACCGAGCGGCGACCGCCAGCCCGGCGAGGCCGGCGAGATCGGCGGCCGTCAGCCCGGTGCCCGGCCAGAGCACCACGAGCACACCACCCTCCAGGGGCTTGTTGCCGAGCAGCCAGAGCGTCGAGAGCAGCGCGATCACCACCCCGCCGGGGCGCCCGAAGCGCGGCCCGATCGCCGAGGCGAGCACCAGCAGCGCCAGGCCGACACCTGGCCACACCGCCGGGAAGACGTCGTGGGTCAGCAGCGGCTCGACCATCAGCGCCGCCCCATCAGAGGGTCGCTCGGATCTCCCCGACGGGCACCCCGCCGCCGTACAGCGTGTGTGTGCCGACCGCGTCGACCTCGGCGGACTCCACACCGAGGCGGCGCAGAGCCTCGGCCATGACGACGGGACGGGCGCGGTCGCCGCCGTCCTCGATCTTGAGCGCGACCGCGCGACCGTCCGGCAGCGCGACCGCGTAGACCGCCTCGGCGCCGAGCTTGCCGATCGCGCCCGGCAGGGCGCGCAGCAGGCGGACCTCGTCGCGGCCCGTGCCCGACACGTACTCGGGGAAGTCTCGGATCGCGTCGGCCACGCGACGCTCGGGGCCCTCGGTCGCCAGCGCGAGCGTGCGGAACGCGCGGGCGAGGCCCGTCAACGACGCCGAGAGGAGTGGCGCGCCGCAACCGTCGACGGCGACGACCGCCGGCTCGCCGGTGAGCTGCTCGAAGCGGCGCTGGAGGTGCAGCTGGAGCGGATGGTCGGGCTCGAAGTAGCCGGAGAGCTGCCAGTCGTGCACGACGCAGGTGGCGAGCATGGCGGCGTGCTTGCCGGAGCAGTTCTGGACGAGCTTGCTCGGCTCGCGGCCCTCGCGCAGCCACCGGTCGCGCACCACGGGGTCCAACGGCAGGTCGGGGATGTTGCCGAGCGCCTGCTCGGTCAGGCCGGCGGACCCGAGGATCTCGCGTACGCCGGCCAGGTGGATCTCCTCACCCGAGTGCGACGCCGCGGCCAGCGCGAGCAGGCGGGGCGGCAGGTCCAGCCCGAGGCCCACCATGCCGACGGCCTGCAGGGGCTTGTTCGTCGAGCGCGGCAGGATCTGCGACGTCACGTCGCCGACCGACCACGCGACCGCGCCGTCCGCACCGAGCGCGACGACCGAGCCGTGGTGATGCCCCTCCACGAACCCCGAACGGACGATCTCGGCAACGGGGACGGACATGGGCGCAAGGGTAGCGATGCAGGGATGGAAGGATGACAGGCGTGCCAGCGCCGCAGTTCCACCCGACCCCGCACGAGCTCGACGACCTCGAGCTGATCGTCTCCGGAGCGCTCGGCGGACCGCTGGAGCTGGACCTGCCGGCCGACGTCGCCGCCCTCGCGAGCGAGGCCGGCGCGGTCGCGCTCGTCGACCCCGAAGGGCTCCCGCTGGCCGAGGCGACCTGGCCGTCACGCGAGGTGACGGCGCTGGCCCGGCCGGCGCACGGGCCGTTCCGGCGGCTCTACCTGACGCCCGACGAGGCCCTCGAGCGCCACCCGGGCGGGTTCACCGCGGTGCTGGTCGGCGGCATCGCCGACCGGCCGGCGGTGCTGCGTGCCGCCCTTGCCGAGCACGGCGACGTCGTCGCGATCCCGGTCGCGGCGAGCGACCCGCGGTTGCCCCGGGTCCTCGCGGCGTACGGCGACCCGGCGGTCGCCCCGCCGGTCGTGCTCGACGAGCCCGCGCCGTCGGAGCGCGGCCTGGTCGTCTTCTTCACCGGCCTGTCCGGCAGCGGGAAGTCCACGCTCGCCCGCGCGCTCGTCGACCTCGTCCTCGAGCAGGGCGAGCGGACCGTGACCTCCCTGGACGGCGACGTGGTGCGCCGCAACCTCTCGGCCGGCCTGTCCTTCTCGAAGGAGGACCGCGAGACCAACATCCGCCGGATCGGCTGGGTCGCCGCCGAGATCGCCCGCCACGGCGGGGTGGCCGTCTGCAGCCCGATCGCACCGTTCGACGCGACCCGGCAGGACGTGCGGGGCTACGTCGCCGACGCCGGCGGTGCGTTCTTCCTCGTGCACGTGGCGACACCGCTCGAGGAGTGCGAGCGCCGCGACCGGAAGGGCATGTACGCCAAGGCCCGGGCCGGGGAGATCCCCGAGTTCACGGGCATCTCCTCGCCGTACGAGGCGCCGCGCGACGCCGACGTCGTCGTCGACACGACCGGGCGGACCGTCGAGGACGCCCTCGGCGACGTGCTCGCCGGGCTGCGCGCGCAGGGACTCCTCGACCTGGGCACCGCGTCCACCACCGGGCCCGCGACGCGGCCGCTGCGGGTCCTCTTCGTGTGCACGGCCAACATCTGCCGGTCGCCGTACATGGAGCTGACCGCGCGGCGGATCGTGCCCGACGAGAGCGACATCGTCTTCTCGAGCGCCGGCACGCGCGGCTTCGACGCGGCCGAGATGGACGTGGAGATGGCGTCACGACTGAACGGTGGGGCGGCGGCGTTCCGGAGCAGGCCGCTGACCCGCGAGCTGCTCGAGGGCGCCGACCTGGTGCTGACCGCGGAGGCGAGCCACCGAGCGTTCATCCTCGACGAGCAGCCGGGGCTGTTCCGCAAGGTCTTCACCCTCGGGCAGGCCGCAGCGGCGATCGGACGGCTGGAGCCCGGGCTGCCCCGCGAGGAGCTGCTGGCGCGGCTGTCGCAGTCGCGAGGGAGCGCCGACCCTGCGCTCGACGTGAGCGACCCCTACCGTCGTGGACCGGAAGCGGCCTCGGAGGCGGCGGCCCGGATCGAGCGGCTGCTGGCCGTCGTGCTCCCCGCTCTCGCGCGGGACCAGCGGGCCTAGAGACGCTCGCGGTAGGAGACCGAGAGCGGCGCCATGCGGGCCGGGCCTCGGTGCGGCTCGGGGGTCGGGACCCCGCCGCGCGGCTTCAGGGAGATCGCGCGACCGACGACGACGCCGACCACGAGGGCGCACGCGCACCACGCGACGAGCACGATCGCGATGGTGGTCACCACTCCCATGACGTCCCCTTCGGCCGGTCGACGGGCGATCCGAGGAAATTCGCCCCTGGTCTAGTCCATTTTCCTCATTCGGGACGAACTAAACCTTCTCGGGCCGTCTGGCAGGATGGCGCACCGTGCACGAGCTCTTCACGACCGACGCCCTCTCCGTGCTCATCGTCAGCTTCGGCGTCGGCATCGTCGTCGGGCTCACCGGCATGGGCGGCGGGGCCCTCATGACGCCGGCGCTCATCTTCCTGGGGATCAACCCCACCGCAGCGGTCGCGAACGACCTGGTCGCGGCGTCGGTGAACAAGTCCGTCGGCGCGGCCGTGCACTGGCGGCAGGGCTCCCCGAACCTGCGACTCGCGCTCTACCTCATCATCGGCTCGGTCCCGTTCGCCTTCGCCGGCGGATTCATCGTGAAGCACATCGGCGGCGCCGACGCGGAGACGTTCCTGACGTACGCGATCGGTGTCGCCCTCCTCCTCGCAGCGGCGTCGTACACGCTGCGGATGTATCTGCAGCTGCGGATCATCGCGAGCGGGCGCCAGACGACGACGCACATCGACGTACGGCCCCTGCCCACCATGCTCGTCGGCGCCGTCGGCGGTCTGCTGGTCGGCATCACGTCGGTCGGCTCCGGCTCACTGATCATGGTGGCGCTGCTGCTGCTCTACCCGACACTGTCGGCGGTCAAGCTCGTCGGGACGGACCTGGTCCAGGCGGTCCCGCTGGTGCTCGCGGCCGCGATCGGCCACGTCGCCAACACCGGCGTCGACGTCGGCGTGCTCGTGCCGCTCATCATCGGCGGCACGCCGGGCACGTTCCTGGGCGCGCGGGCCGCGGCGTGGGTGGGGCAGTCGGTGATCCGCCGCGGCATCGTCATCGTGCTGACGCTGACCGGGCTGAAGATGCTCGGCGTCCCCCCGAACTGGGTCGGCATCATCGGCGCCGGGCTCCTCCTGCTGGGCCCGTTGCTGTGGGGCCTGATCCGCCAGACCGCCGGCGTGCCGGCCTTCGACCGCAACTCCGGTGCGTGGCAGGTGCGTGAGTCCGACCGGCAGTGACCGGCCTAGACCGGTGATGCCCCACTCGGGGGGTTCCATACCCCAGATAGGGGATGGGACTGCGCGATCTTCACCGAGCACGTGGGCGCGGCCGCCAGGATCGACGCATGCAGACCAACGCCGTCGAGCCGATCCCGTGCCCCGACTGCGGACACCTGGTCTACCGGCCACTGATGGCGCCGGTCGGCCACCCGCAGCACTCCTGCCGCGCCGTCGTCTCCGGCACGCGCGCGGACGCCACCCGGTGCGGCTGCTCGAACGCCGCCCACCGGATGCCGACCACCCAGCCCCGGCATCGGCTCAGGGAGAGCCAGGCCAGCTGACCGGCGCCACCCGGGGCCGAGGGCCCGGGGGCCGGTGAGGGTCAGTCCGTCCCGTGCCGCCGGATGAAGTCGAGGATCGGGTCGGCCAGGGCGGGGCGGCAGACGACCACGTCGGGAAGGTAGGGGTCGGGCCGGTTGTAGACCAGCGGCGAGCCGTCGACCCGGGAGGTGTGGAGACCGGCCGCGGCGGCCACGGCGACCGGAGCCGCGGAGTCCCACTCATACTGCCCGCCGGCGTGCACGTAGGCGTCGGCGACGTCGCGCACGACGCTCATCATCTTCACGCCGGCCGAGCCCATCGGGACCAGCTCGGCACCGAGCTCCTCCGCCAGTGCGGAGACGAAGGCCGGCGGCCGGGAGCGGGACACGGCGATCCGCGGACGCTCGGAGGAGGACGGCGGCACCACGGGCGGTACGCCGGTGTGGAACGTCTCCCCCAGCGCGGGCTGCGCCACGGCGCCAACGGTCAGCGCGCCTCCCGACCAGAGCGCGACGTGCACCGCCCAGTCGTCCCGAGGCGGCTCGGAGAACTCACGGGTGCCGTCGAGCGGGTCGATGATCCAGACGCGCTCGGCGTTCAGCCGACCGGAGTCGCCGTGGGTCTCGACGGCCTCCTCGGAGAGGACGGCGTCGTGCGGGCGATGGAGGGCGAGCAGCTCGGCGAGCAGGGCCTGCGCGGCGGCGTCACCGGCGTCCTTCAGCTCCTCGCCCTCGAGGCCAGAGGTCGCACGCACCTCGAGGAGGCGCGCTCCGGCCTGCTCGGCCAGCCAGGCCGCGAAACCGTGGTCGTCGGTGGGAGCGTCAGTCACGGGCGGCACCCTACCCGCGGGGTCTCGACACGCTCGCTGGCGCTCGCTGCTCGACCAGCGAACGCCCCCTCCTCGACCGACGGCCTCAGTCGCGGCCGTAGATGTCGCGTGTGTAGACCTTCGCCGCGACGTCGTCGAGGGTGTCGGTGCGCCGGTTGGCGACGATCACGTCGGACACGGCCTTGAACTCCTCGAGGTCGCGGACGACACGGGAGTGGAAGAACGTGTCCTCCGTCAGGGACGGCTCGTAGACGACGACCTCCACGCCCTTGGCCTTGATCCGCTTCATGACGCCCTGGATCGAGGACATCCGGAAGTTGTCGGAGCCGGCCTTCATGATCAGCCGGTAGATGCCGACCACCTTCGGGTCGCGGCGCAGGATGTCGGTCGCGATGAAGTCCTTGCGGGTGGTGTTCGCGTCGACGATGGCGCTGATCAGGTTCTGCGGCACCTCGCGGTAGTTGGCCTGCAGCTGCTTGGTGTCCTTGGGCAGGCAGTAGCCGCCGTACCCGAACGACGGATTGTTGTAGTGCGAGCCGATGCGCGGGTCGAGGCCGACCCCCTCGATGATCTGGGCGCTGTCGAGGCCGTGCATCACGGCGTAGGTGTCGAGCTCGTTGAAGTAGGCGACGCGCAGGGCGAGGTAGGTGTTGGCGAACAGCTTGATCGCCTCCGCCTCGGTCGAGTCGGTGAACAGGACCGGCGCGTCCTTGTCGATCGCGCCCTCGAGGAGCAGCTCGGCGAAGGCCTTCCCACGCTCGGTGCGGTCGCCGACGATGATGCGGGACGGGTGCAGGTTGTCGTACAGCGCCCGGCCCTCGCGGAGGAACTCCGGGCTGAACATGATCGAGGCGTCCGGGTGCTCCTCCCGCATCCGCTGGGTGAAGCCCACCGGGACGGTCGACTTGATGACCATGACGGCGGTCGGGTTGATCGCCAGGACGTCGGCGATGACGCTCTCGACGGAGCGGGTGTTGAAGTAGTTGGTGCGCTCGTCGTAGTCGGTCGGGGTCGCGATCACGACGAACGAGGCGCCGTCGTACGCCGCCTGCTTGTCGAGCGTCGCGGTGAGGTTCAGCGGCCGGTGGGCGAGGTAGTCCTCGATCTCCGTGTCCTCGATCGGGGAGACCCGGCTGTTGACCTTGTCGACCTTCGCTGCGTCGAGGTCGAGCGCCCAGACCTCGTGGTGCTGGGCGAGGATGACAGCGTTCGAGAGGCCGACGTAGCCCGTGCCGACGATGGCGATCTTCATGGCAGCAGCGTACGGGGGCGGCGGCCCCCGGCCGTCCTCGTGGCCGACCTCGCGCTTCACCCGTCCCGGGGGAAGCCGCGCGCGGGTGCCGGTGCGGATCGTTGGGCGCGGGCAGCGCGTCGGTCAGACCAGCGAGGAGCAGCACATGGCGTTCGACACCTTCATCGTGTTCACCGGGGTCTACCCGGACAAGGAGTCCGCAGAGGCCGACTACGAGCTCGTCAAGGACCTCTTCGGCAAGGCCGGGCTGGTGGACGCGTACGACGCCGCGATCGTCGAGCGGCGCGAGGACGGCAAGGTCAAGCTCGGCAGGAAGCACGAGACACCGACCCGGGCCGGCGGAGTGCTGGGCGGCGGCGTGGGCCTGGCCACCGGCCTGGTGGTCGCGCTCTTCCCGTTCGCCGCCCTCGGTGGCGGGCTGCTCGTCGGCACCGCCGCCGGTGGGGCCGTCCTGGGTGCCGTGGCCGGTCATGCTGCCGCGGGCATGAGCCGAAGCGACCTGAAGGAGCTCGGCGAGCAGCTCGACGCCGGCCAGGCAGGCCTGGTGGTCGTCGCCGTCGCCGACATGGAGTCGCGGGTGCGTGAGGCGATGCAACGCGCCGAGGAGGTCGCCCAGAAGGAGCTCAAGGTCGACCAGGAGGCCCTCGCGAACGACGCCGGCGAGGCCGCCGGCGCAGGCTGACACCGGCGCACCGCCGACACCGTTCACACTGTCGAAGGAGGTCTCCGATGATCCTGGTGCCCAGGCAGCTGCAGCGGGCGGGGATGACGGGGCAGGTGCCCTACTACGGCGGCAGGTTGACCCCTGCGCACATCCACGCCCTGCAACATCCGAACGAGCCGGTGCCTGCGTCGCTGGCCCTCCCGCCGATGGGCCGGTCCGCGACCACCGCGAGGGAGCCGAAGGTCGTGCGCCAGCTCCGCAGGATGCGCGAGAAGGGCGTGATCACCGACGAGGAGTTCACGACGATCTCCGCCAGGGTCCAGCCGTGAGCGAGCAGCCGTGAGGGCGCGGCCGTGAGCACGGGGCCGGTGCAGGTGCTCGTGCTCGGTCTCGACGAGCCGCACTTCGACGGGTCGGTGCTCGCCGAGCTGACGCGCCTGGGTGAGGCGGGCGTCGTACGCCTCGTCGACCTGCTCGTCGTGAGCCGTGCCGACGACGGGACGCTCGAGATCGTGGAGGCCCACCTCGAGGGCCGCGGCGAGGTGGCGGCCGCCCTCCTCGGCGGCGTCGCTGCCGAGGAGCCGGGCGCTGCGGAGACCTGGTCGCTGGCCGACGTCGTCCCGGAGCAGGGCCTCGCCGTCGTCGCCCTGATCGAGCACCTCTGGGCCGGACCCCTCAGCGCGGCGCTGCGGTCGGCCGGGGCCACCCTTCTCGAGGAGACCTGGCTGTCCGAGGAGGACCGGGCGCTGCTCGCCACGCTGGAATCCTGAGACGCTGCTCAACCCCACACCGTCGTGCCGAGGACGGGATACCCTCCCCGCACCTATACGACGACAGGAAGTGGCGATGAGGGGCTGGCGATCCCGGCGCGGACCGAGCTGGTCGCCCATCCGCTTCGCGCGGCGCTCCGCCCTGGGCCACCGGCGCGGACAGACCCTGGCGCTCGTCGCCGTCTCCGCGCTGATCACCGCGTGCACCGCGTTCGCGCCGGTCTACGACCGGGCCATGCAGCAGGCGCTCGTCGACACCCTGCTGGCCCATGCCGACCTCGCCGAGAAGACCGTCACGATCGTGTCGGAGGCGCAGGTCAACGCGGGCGGTGCCACGGAGGCGCAGGACCCCCGCGGCCTCGAGGAGATGGTTCCGGGCGACGTCGCTGCACGCCTCGGTCCGCCCGTGCTCGGCCGCACCGCCAGCGTCACCTCACCGCTCGGATCCGTCCCGCCGACCGGCCCGCTCGTCTGGCGGGAGGGCGAGTGCGCACACCTCCGCCTGCTGAGCGGCACCTGTCCCACCGGGCCGGGGCAGATCCTGGTGAGCGAGGTCGACGCGAAGAGCTACGGCCTCTCGATCGGCGCGACCCCCACGGTGGGCACGGCACTCGACGGTCAGCAGGCCGTGCCGCTCGAGGTCGTCGGCACCTACGAGCCTCGGGACACCGAGTGGTGGCAGGGACAGACCCTGCTGGGCATCTCGGGCGTCTCCCAGGGCACCGATCCGACAGCCGCCCACGACGCGTGGCTGACGACCGAGGAGACCTTCGTCGACAGTCCGATCCTGCCCGGGGAGACCGCGCAGGCAGGTGCTCCGGTGCGCACCGCGACGATCGGCGTCGACGAGGTGCTGACGCTCGGCGATCGCGTGAGCCAGGTGTCACGCGGCATCGCGAGCGAGGGCCTGTACGTCGTCACCGACCTCGATCTCGTCACGAAGGACGTTCGCGCGCAGACCCGCCAGGCCCATCGCACCGTGCCGATGCTGATGGCGCCGATGGCCGTGCTGGCGCTGTACGTCCTCTGGCTGGTGCTCGGAGCCGCGACCCAGCAGCGGCGCGGGGAGGTAGCCGTCGCCCGACTCCGCGGCCGTGGGCCCGCCGGGGCCGTCGGCCTGCTGCTGATCGAGCTGCTGCCGGTCCTCCTGGTGGGCGTCATACCGGGGGCGGCGGTCGCGCTGCTCGGTGGCGCGCTGGCCCGGGCGCTGCTGCCCGGATCGACACCGTTCGAGATCGGCCCGGGGTTCGTCACGGCGATCACCCTCGCCGTGGCGGCCGTGGTGCTGACCACGGTCGCGGCCGCCGTACGCGTCGCCCGGGAGCCGCTGGACGGCCTGGTTCGCCGCGGGCAGGCCCCGTCGACACGCTGGGCGCTCGGCGCGCTCGACGCCTTCCTCATCGCCGCCGTGGGCACGGGCGTCCTCGCATTCGTCACCGGGAGCCTCAGCGGGCCCTTCGCCCTGGCCGGCCCCGCGCTCCTGGCGCTGCTCGCCGGGCTGCTGCTCGCGCACGTCACCGGTCCCGCCGCGTCCGCGTCGGGGCGTTCGCAGCTGCGCCGAGGGCGGCTCGTCACCGGCATGACCCTGCTCGAGACGGGCCGGCGGCGGGACACCCGTGCGGTGATCGCGGTGATCACCGTGGCCACCGCGCTCGCCGTCTTCGCCGTCGACGCCCTCGCCGTGGGCGCGCGCAACCGCACCAGTGCCAGCGAGCAGGACGCCGGCGCGCCGGTGGTGCTCCGGCTGGAGGGACACGACGTGGACGGGGTCCGCGAGGCGCTGCGGTCGGTCGACGCCACCGGCCGCCGTGCGACCCCGGTGCTGGTCGCCGGCACCACGCTCGCCGTGGAGCCGGACGGCTTCCGCCGGATCGCCTTCTTCCCGCGCGGCGCGCCGACCGCCGCACAGTGGCGAGCGATCGCGCCCCCGGACAAGAGGCCCGTCACGCTGACGGGGACGCGGATGTCGCTGACGGTGCAGACCGGCGAGGGGGCGACCGCCAAGGACGCGCTCGGCACCGACTCCGAGGTCGACATCGACCTCGTCGCGACCACCTCCACCGGGGCGCTCCGGACGATCCCGCTCGGCGCGATCGCACGGTCCGGCGGCCGCACGACGCTCGTCGCCCGTGACCCGGCCTGCGCCGCCGGCTGTCAGCTGGCGGCCGTGCAGGTCACCGCGGCTCCCGGGGTCCAGATCGACGGCGAGCTCGACCTCAGCGACCTGCGGGTCGACGGGCGGCCGGTCGACTGGGGCTCCCCGGCCACGGACTGGAACACGACCAAGGGCCAGTACTCCGTCATCCGGCCGAGCGGCTCGGGGTCCGACGGTGTCCTGCACCTCGCGGTGAGCGCCCAGGGCATCTACCCGGCCGACGTCACGCCGGCCTGGGTCCCGGTCACCGTCCCAGCGCTGCTCCCCACCGCCCGCCGCGATCCGCTCGGAGTGGAGGTGACCGGGCTCGACGGCAAGGACCGGCCGGCGCATTCGGTCGGTCGCGTCGTCCTCGTCCCGACGATGCCCCGGCGCTCGGCGCTGGTGGACATCGACTCACTCTCCCGCGGCGTACAGATCGGCCACGAGGCCCGGATGGAGGCCTGGCTCGTCGACGACCCTGCGCTCCTGGCGGCCGTGCGGAGCTCACTGCGCGGGCACGGGATCACCGTCAACGGCGTACGCCGCTTCACGGCGGTCCGGCAGTCCTACCAGGACACCGTCGCCACCTGGAGCCTCGCCCTGGGGGCGGTGGTCGGCGCGGCCGCGATCCTCATCGCGCTGCTCGTCCTGCTCGTGCTTGCAATCACGGGTTGGCGCGAGCGCTCCCGTGACCTCGCCGTGCTGCGACTCAGCGGCGCCGCGAAGCGCACGACCCGGCGCCTGGCGGTCTGGGCCCAGCAGCCGGCCATCCTGCTCGCCATCGCCGCCGGCGTCGTCTCCGGCCTGGTGGGCGGGGCGCTGGCCCTGCCTGATGTCCCGCTCTTCAGCGCGCCCCTGGAGACTCCCGTCGTGGACCTGGCCACCTCGTGGCCGGCCGTCCTGCTCGCCGCCGCCGTCTACGTGGTGGTGCTGCCGCTGGCGGCCGCTCTGGCGGGCCGCCGGGTCGCCCGCCGGGCGCACCTGGAGCGCGTGAAGGAGACCGTCTGATGCCCGGACTCGAGATCCGGACCCGCGGCCTGGTGCACATCTACCACGCCGACGGGCACGACGTGGCCGCGCTCTCCGGCGTCGACCTGCACGTCACCCCGGGCGAGATGGTCGGGCTGCTGGGGCCGTCCGGGTCGGGCAAGTCCACCCTGATGAGCCTCCTGGCCGGCGTGCTCCGGCCCAGCGCCGGCAAGGTCTTCGTGGGCGGCACGGAGCTGTCCGCCGCGCCGCCGCGCGACCTCGACCGCCTGCGCGCGACCGAGATCGCGCTGATGCTGCAGGGCGCCGGGCGCAACCTGCTCCCGCACGCCACCCCCGACGACAACGTCCGGTTCGCCCAGCACCCGGCACGGCGGGCCGGAAGGCCGCTGACCGACCCGCGGGAGGTCCTCGCGGAGGTGGGGCTCGCCGACCACGCCGACCGACCGCTGAGCGAGCTGACACCCGGCGGGCTGCAGCTGGCAGCTGTCGCCGTCGCGATCTCCACCCGCCCCGGCCTGCTCCTGTGCGACGAGCCCACGAGCCAGCTCGACCACGCCGCCCGCGACCAGGTCCTGGCGGCGCTCGCGCACGTCAACCGCACGTACGGGACGACCGTCGTCCTGGTCACCCACGATCCCGACGTGGCCCGGGTGCTGCCGCGCACCGTGACCATCCGCGACGGTCGGATCGGCGGCGAGGGCCGCAGCGGGGAGGAGTACGCCGTGGTGACCGCCGACGGCTTCCTCCCGCTCCTGGGCCACCTGCGCGAAGGGCTGCCGCCGGGCACGCTGGTCCGGATCCACGAGGTGGGCGACCACTACGAGCTGCGGCCGGAGCGGCCATGAGCGAGCTGCGGGCGGTCGGACTGAGCGTCACGTACGGCGACACCGTCGCCGTGCACCCGCTGGACCTGCGCGTGCCCGGCGGGCGGTTGCTGTCGGTGACGGGCCCCTCAGGCGCCGGCAAGTCGTCCTTGCTGTGGGCGCTGGCCGGTGCGATCCGCCCAGCGGCCGCCACCGTGCGCGGCACCGTGTGCGTCGACGGCTCCGTGCTCGAGGATCGGGAGGGCGCCGCACGGGCCGGCGTCGTCCTCGTGCCCCAGGGCAACGGCCTGGGCGGTGCCCTCACGGCCGAGGAGAGCGTCCTGGTCCCGCTGCTCGCACTCGGGGTGCCCGCACGCGAGGCGCTGGCCCGCGTCGACGACTCGCTCACGCGGGTCGGCCTGGCGGAGTCCGGTCGCCATCTCGTCGACCAGCTCTCGGGAGGCCAGCAGCAGCGGGTGGCCCTGGCGCGGGCCTTCGCCCTGCGCCCGGCGGTGCTGCTCGCCGACGAGTCGACCAGCGACCTGGACGCAGAGAACCGCGGGCGGATGATCGCAGCGCTGCGGGAGGAGGCCGCGCGGGGCGCGTCGGTCGTCCTCGCCACGCACGACCTCGAGGCGGCTGCCGAGACCGACGCGACGCTCGCCCTGGACGAAGGAGTGGCCACGTGGGTCCGCACGCTGTGACGCGGCTCGCCGCAACGCCCCGACGACCCGCCACCAGTGCCACGATGACGTCGTGATGCCCCGTGCCGTCCTCCCGTCCGCGAGGGCCGAGTCGTGACCGCCCTGAACCGCTATCCGGAGCTGGGGGTGCAGGATCGTGCCGCCCTGGACGCACTGCTCGACTCGCAGTGGGCGGGCGTGCTCTCGTGCGTGGTGGACGGCGAGCCGCTCGCCGTCCCGATGCTGTACGCCCGCGACCGCGACCGCGTCCTGCTGCACGGCTCGACCGGCGCCGGCGCGCTTCGTCAGGTCGCGGCAGGAGCGCCGGCCGTGCTGACGGTCTTCGCGATCGACGCGCTCGTGGTCGCGCCGACGACCTTCGAGTCGTCGGTCAACTACCGCTCGGCCACCGTCCGCGGCCGGCTGACCCCTGTCGACGACCACCCCGCCGCGCTCGACCTGTTCAGCGACGTGGTGCTGCCCGGGCGCACCGAGGAGGTGCGACCCCCGAACCGCAAGGAGCTGGCCGCGACCCTGGTGCTGTCGCTGCCGATCTCCGACGGCGGCTGGCTGCTGAAGATCGCCGACGACTGGCCGGCCACGCCCGAGACGGCCGGCGCCGACCCGGGTGTCTGGAGCGGACTCGTGCCCGGCCGATGGGTCGCGGACCCGCCGGTCCCGGCACCGTGGGCGTCGGACCTTCCCGTGCCCGCGTCGGTGCGCGGGCTGCTCGACCGGCTCGGGCCGGGCCGCGAGCCCGGCTGAGGCCGGCGCCCCACGAACGCGACCGGCGGGAAGTCATCATCGGTTCTGGCGATTCTCCGAGCCTGATCCCGGTGGTGGACTGCAGGACCACCAACGGGAGGGACTTCCTGATGCAGAAGATTCGGTTCGGTCATGTGGGCGCGGCGCTCACAGGCCTCCTGCTCGTCATCGGATTCGTGGCGCAGGCCCAGCCGGCCTCGGCGATCACCGACGGCCAGCGCGACGAGGTGCACACCAACGTCGGCGTCGTTCGCTTCACCACGTCCGAGGGCAGGTTCCGCTGCTCGGGCACGCTGATCTCGCCCACCGTCGTGCTCACGGCCGGCCATTGCACCGGCGTCGACGCGGCGCACCCGGCCACGAACGTCTACGTCTCCTTCGACACGGACCTGCCCGGCGACCCGCTCGCGGCGAACATCACGCCGGCGGAGAGTGCCGCCCGCGCCGCGCACTACATCACCGGCACGGCCCACCCCGACCCCGCGTGGACCGGCAAGCTGAGCATCTCGCAGCAGCACGACCAGGGCGTGGTCGTGCTCGACGCCCCGGCCACGAGCAAGTGGCCCGCCGTCTCGCCGGCTCCGCTGCTCCCGCTCGGCACCCTGGACGCCAACCAGGGTGCGCTCAAGGACCAGACCTTCACACTCGTCGGGTACGGCGTGGAGATCGGTGACAAGAAGGCGCAGGTCGTCATCAGGGAGCGGCGCTCGACCACGTCGTTCCTCAAGAACGTCCAGAGCGAGGTCGTGGTCTTCCAGATCAACGACCGCGACTCGAAGGCCGGTGGCGGATCGTGCTTCGGCGACTCCGGCGGAGGTGCGTTCCTCGGGCCGTACGTGATCGGGGACGCGTCGTACGTCAACTCGCTGACCTGCAACGCCAACGGCAGCTACCAGCGGGTCGACACGGCGTACTCGCGTGCGTTCCTGAACCAGTTCCTCTGATCGCTCGATCCTGGACGAAGGGCCCCGGACCTCTGGTTCGGGGCCCTTCGCCCGTCGCCCGCGACGACAGGTGTTCGCCGGACCTTCACGTCACTGTCGACCACCCCGCGATCCCCCTGTCCAGAGTGAGGATGACCCCCGAGCACAGGAGAGCCATGCGAACCTCACTCATCCCGGCCGTCGCCGCCGGCGCGGCCCTGATCGTCCTCCCCCTCGCCGCCCATGCCGCGCAGTCAGAGCCCGTCGGCAAGACGAGCACCCACGGCTCGTTCACCTACGCCGTCTACGGCGACGCGCCCTACGGAGTGGGTCCGACCGACACGTCGGAGACCGACGCGACGCCGGCGTTCATCGAGTCGGTGAACGCCGACCCCGAGGTCAGCACCGTGGTCCACGTCGGAGACATCCACTCGGGCAAGCAGTTCTGCACCGAGGCGTACGACCGGCAGATCGCGGGGCTGTGGAGCCACTTCGCGGATCCGCTGGTGTACACGCCCGGTGACAACGAGTGGACCGACTGCCACAAGGCTGCCGAGGGCGGCGGCACCTACAACAGGACGACCGGGCAGATCGACGTCGTCAAGGACGCGCAGGGCAACCCGGTGGACTACGCGGGCGGCAACCCGGTCCGGAACCTCGACCTGGTCCGCTCGACCTTCTTCCCGGAGCCGGGCGCCACGCTCGGGAGCGGGTCCCTGCACACGACCTCGCAGGCCACCGCGTTCGACCCGGCGCACCCCGAGGACGCGGCGTACGTCGAGAACGTGATCTGGAAGCAGAAGGGGTTCGTGTTCGTCACGCTCAACATCCCGGGCGGCTCGAACAACGACACCGACCCCTGGTACGGCGCGCCGGCGATGAGCGACGAGCAGGCGGCGGAGACCCGGCAGCGCACGGCTGCCGACCTGCGCTGGCTGGACCGCGCCTTCGCCGTCGCGTCGGCTGACGACGCCCAGGGCCTCGTGCTGGTCGAGCAGGCCGACTTGTGGGACCTCGACGGCAAGACGGCGGCCCACCTCAGCCAGTACGAACCGATCGTGCAGAGCCTGGCCGAGCACACCGAGGCGTTCGGCCGCCCGGTGCTCGCTCTCGAGGGCGATTCGCACGTCTACCGCTCGGACAACCCGCTCCAGCATGCCGCACCGTGCGCCGCCGACGCGGGAGTGTGCTCCTACGACGCCTGGAACAGCCACCCGTCGTACGACGTCTCGAACTTCCACCGGATCGTCGTGCACGGGAGCACGGTGCCGCTGGAGTACCTCAAGCTGGTCGTCACCCCGGGTGGCCACCGACCCACGACCAGCACGAGCTTCGGCCCGTACTCGTGGTCGCGCCACGTGGAGGGCTGACACCGCGGGCTGACACCGCGGGCTGACGGCGGGCTGACATGGCGGGCCCCGCCCGTCGCGGGCAGGTCAGAGCGTGGTGATCAGACCGCCGTCGATGACGAAGTCGCTGCCGGTGATGTTCGCCGCGCGTGGACTGGCCAGGAAGAGCACGAGATCGGCGATCTCGCCGGGGTAGGTGAAGCGACCGGTGGCGGCCTGCGCCTCCTGTCGTCGGACGATCTCGGCAGGGTCGGCCTCGTTCCCGTGGGCGACCGTCGCCGCCACGCCGTTGCTGCCGAGCCACAGGTCGGTCCGCACCGGCCCCGGGCTGATCGTGTTCACGCGGATCCCGGGCCCCAGCTCCTTCGAGAGCGACTTGCAGAGGTTCGTCAGCGCACCTTTCGCAGCGCTGTAGTCGATGACCCCCGGATCCGGGAGGAAGGCGTTGACGGAGCTGATGGTGACGATGTTGGCGCCCGGCCGGTCGACCATGTGCGGGATCGCGCTGCGCATGGTGCGCACGGCGGCCAGGAAGTTGATGGTCAGCGCCCAGTCCCAGTCGTCGTCGGTCAACGCCGCGAAGCCCTGCAGCCGCGGGCGGACGGCGCCGACGTTGTTGACCAGGATGTCGATGCCTCCGAGCCCCGCCGCGACGTCGACGAGCTCCCCGGGGCCTGCCGGGGTGGTGAGGTCGACCGACACGACGCGTACGTCGGCCGACCCGGCCAGCTCGTCGAGCTCGCTGCTCCCGGTGAGGGCACCGGCGACGACCGAGGCACCCTCGGCCGCCAGCGCACGGGCGATGGCCAGCCCGATGCCCTTGCTCGCACCGGTGACCAGCGCGGTCCGGCCGGCGAGCTCGAGGTCCATGCTCACAACCCTTGGTCCTTGAGCCACGACAGGCACGCGTCGGCGACCTCGCGCCAGCCGTGGTCGATCGTCAGCGAGTGGGCGCGGTCGGAGAACTCCTGGAGGTCGGTGGTGGCCTCGCTGTGGCGGTACTGCTTGAGGGTGGCCTTCGTGACCGCCTCGGGGACCGTGTGGTCCTGGCCGCCCATGATGAGCAGCAGCGGCCCGCGGCCCGCATTGGCCGTGTCCACCTTGGCGGGCGAGTGCGGGTTGAAGTTGGCGGCCGCCGCCTCGAACAGTGGCTTTCCGGGGGCCGGGATCGCCCAGCGCTCGAAGAGGGCGTCCGACTCCTCGGCCGGGATCGCGTTGCCGAAGGCGAACCGGAACTGCTCGGCGGTCAGCGACACCGCCCGATGCTTGTTGGCCGGGTTCTTGAACACCGGCAGCGTCGCCTTGAGTGCGGAGAGGGGAAGCGGGAGCACCCCTTTGATCTGTGCGGCGTCGATCGCGATGGCCGCGGCCGCCAGGTCCTCGCCGAGGAGCCGCTGGGCGATCATGCCGCCGAAGGAGTGCCCGACGAGGATGGGCTTGGCAGGCAGGGCCTCGATCACTTCGGCGAAGTGCGCGACGACATCGTCGATGCCGTGATCGGCGATGGCCTCAGGATGCGCACGGGCCTCGAGCACGGTGTCCGGGTCTCCCGGCCACCCCGGGGCGGAGCCGTCGTAGCCGGCGGCGGCGAAGTGACCGATCCAGTCGTCCCATGAGCTGGCGTGCAGCCACAGGCCGTGGATGAACAGGACAGGGGCGTGCTCGGGCATCTCGGATCCTCCGCTTCACGGGTAGACCGATCGATCTACCTACCTGCGGGCTAACGTAGAGGCGCGACCGAGACCTTGGCAAGGGCCCCGGCAACGGCACTGGATCGAGTTCAGCCAGAGGAGCAGAGCGGCCATGACACTCCCCGCACGCGGATCCGTCGGACCGTCGACGCCGACGCCGACGGCCACGGGGCAGACCTCGAAGGCGAGGGAACGCATCCTGCTGACGGCGGACAGGCTGTTCTACGACGAGGGCATCCACGCCGTCGGCATCCAACGCATCATCGCCGAGTCGGGAGTCACCCGGGTGACCCTCTACCGCCACTTCCCGTCCAAGGACGACCTGATCGCGGCGTACCTGGGACGGCGGGCCTCGTACGACCACACCCAGGTCGACGCGATCATCGACGCCTATCCCGACGACCCGCGCCGCGCCCTGACCGAGCTCGCCACCGTGCTGACGCGCGACGACTTCGCCGCGATGCGACGTGGCTGCCCCTTCATCAACGCCTCGGCCGAGTTCACCGGCGCCCACGCATCGCGCGTCGCGGCCAAGGAGATCCGCCGATGGGTCACCGGCCGGCTCGAGGAGCTGCTGCGCCGGCTCGACCACCGCGACCCGCGCGGCGGCGCCGAGAAGCTCATGATGGCGCGGACCGGTGCCGTCGTCTCGGGAGCGCTGGACGACAACCGGCACCTCAACGAGGACTTCCTCGAGTGCTGGGAGCAGCTGATCGATGCCGGCCTGCCGGCTGACGCGAGCGCGCCCGGACCAACCTCTGCGTAGAGATCGGCTCAGCAGCGTCGGTGGATGCGGATGCGTCCGGGGCGTAGGTGTTCGATGCGGTAGTCGGGGTGGTCGGCGAGGGTGTGGTGTCGGCTGCAGAGCAGTGCGCCGTGGGTCAGGTCGGTGGGGCCGCCGTGTTGCCAGGCGATGAGGTGGGCTGCTTGGGCGGTGGCGGCGGGTCGGTCGCAGGTTTGGACGGCGCAGGTGCCG
>NZ_BAAAPB010000001.1:130883-199114 GCF_039530925.1 Nocardioides panacihumi
GCGGCCCAGGTCGAGGACCTCGCTGTGGGTGCCGAGGACGGCGGGGATGAGTCCGTGGCGGGCGGCGAGGCGGCGGGCCTGGCCGGGGCTGATGGCCTGGCCGGTGTCGAGGTGGGCGGCCCGGAGGTCGCCGAGCAGGGTCTGCAGGTCCATGGTGACCACGACGGTGGGCTGGCAGCCGCCGGTCTGGGGCAGTCGGCCGGCGGGGATCCGGTTGAGGAGCTCGATGAGGGCGTGCCCACGTCGTTCCTCGGCCGACAACCTGACGCCGGTGGCGGAGTCGTCGGCCGGGATGGGGTCGGGTCGGCCGGGGTTGAGGAGTGCCCCGAGCATGCGTTGGAGTCGGACCCCGTCGAGCAGGGGGATGCGGAAGCTGCCGGTGGTGGTCGCGGTGACCTCGTCATGAGTGAGGTTCAAGAAGGTGGTGCGGGCGGCGCGGGCCTCGGCGCGGGCCAGCTGGTCGGCGAGGCGGGCGTCGGCGCCGTCGGGGTCGATGACCTCCTCGAGGTGGTCGGCCAGCCGGCGCAGGGTGTGGGTGTCGTGGGTGTGGGCCTGCCCGGCCAGGTACTCCTCGGCCTGAGCCCGAACGCCACCGTCGACCTGGTCGGGCAGGGCCTCGACCGCGGCGAGGATGACCGTGGCGGAGGCGGCCGGGAACGCGCCGCTCGCGAGCGCTGTCCGGGTCAACGGATGCTCCTCCAACCCCCGAGCCAGCGTGATCTGCCGTTTCGCGACACCAGGTGCGAGTCGGGTCCGGTCGCGGAGCCAGGCGACCAGGCTGGTCTCACCGTCGTAGGCGGCCAGATCGCACCGGTCCGCCTGGGCCACCAGAGCCAGGGCGAGCTGCTCCAGCCGCGCCACCGCGGCATAGGCCTCACGCAGGCACTCACCCAGCTGCTCCGGCGACAGCGCCCACAACCGATCGACCTCGCCCCCGTCCAGCACCCCGTCCAGCACCTCGTGCAACCGACCCAGGAACCGATGCACCCCCGCCACCCGCGACGCCACAGGCCGACCAGGTGGCTCGGGGTTCACAACACTCATCAGGACTCCACGGATGCACGACACGGACAGAGGAGAACGGTCTGCTGATCGACGTGGAGGTGGAGCCACCGGAGTGACTGACGATCGACGCCAACCGTACACCTGTTCGAATGCGATGCCAAGCCCTCACCACACGAACCCGTCGGCGTACCGCCCACGCTCTGGCACGGGTTCGGCTGACGCGGCACCCCCGTCTACGATGAGGGCTGCCCTCGCGGGCTGGACCCACAGTGCTGCGTCCAATTTGAAGGGAAGCCATGACCCAGACCCACCCCGACTATCGGCTGAGCCAGCTGGACCAGCTGGAGGCGGAATCGATCCACATCTTCCGTGAGGTCGCCGCTGAGTTCGAGAAGCCGGTGCTGATGTTCTCCGGCGGCAAGGACAGCATCGTGATGATGCGCCTGGCCGAGAAGGCGTTCTACCCCGCGAAGATCCCGTTCCCCGTGCTGCAGGTCGACACCGGTTACGACTTCCCCGAGGTGATCACGACCCGTGACAACTGGGTCAACCGGCTGGGCGTGCGGCTGATCGTCGCGAGCGTCGAGCAGGCGATCGCGGACGGCATCGTCGTCGACGACGGCAAGACGTCGCGCAACCGCCTCCAGATCGGCACGCTGCTCAACGCGCTGGAGGAGGGTGGCTTCACGGCCGCCTTCGGCGGCGGTCGACGCGACGAGGAGAAGGCCCGCGCCAAGGAGCGCGTCTACTCCCACCGCGACGAGTTCGGCCAGTGGGACCCGAAGAACCAGCGCCCGGAGCTGTGGTCGCTCTACAACGGCCGCCTGCACGAGGGCGAGCACATGCGGATCTTCCCGATCTCGAACTGGACCGAGCTCGACATCTGGGACTACATCGGCCGTGAGGGCATCGAGATCCCGGACATCTACTTCTCCCACCGGCGTCGCGTGTTCGAGCGCGACGGCATGCTGCTGACGGAGTCCGAGTTCAACCCCTGCCGCCCCGGCGAGGTCGCCGAGGAGCGCACGGTCAGGTTCCGCACCGTCGGCGACCTGACCCTGACCGGCTGCGTCGAGTCGGGTGCGAGCACGGTGCAGGAGATCATCGAGGAGGTGGCCGTGGCCCGGGTGACCGAGCGCGGTGCCACTCGTGGCGACGACCGCTTCAGCGAGGCGGCCATGGAGGACCGGAAGAAGGAGGGCTACTTCTGATGGCCACCAAGATGGATCTGCTCCGATTCGCGACCGCCGGCTCGGTCGACGACGGCAAGTCGACGCTCATCGGGCGTCTGCTGCTCGACTCCAAGGCGATCTTCGAGGACCAGCTCGCGGCCGTGGAGGCCACGAGTGAGGCCAAGGGGCACGACTACACCGACCTGTCGCTGCTGACCGACGGCCTGCGCAGCGAGCGCGAGCAGGGCATCACGATCGACGTCGCCTACCGCTACTTCGCCACGCCGAAGCGCAAGTTCATCATCGCCGACACCCCGGGCCACGTGCAGTACACCCGCAACATGGTCACCGGCGCCTCCACCGCCGACCTCGGCCTCGTGCTGGTCGACGCGCGGCACGGCATGACCGAGCAGTCGCGTCGTCACGCGGTGCTGCTCTCGCTGCTCCGCGTGCCGCACCTCGTGCTGGCGATCAACAAGATGGACCTCGTCGACTACGACCAGGAGATCTACGACCAGATCGCGGCCGACTTCACCCAGTTCGCGACGAAGCTCAACGTGCCGGACCTGGAGGTCATCCCGATCTCCGCGCTGCAGGGCGACAACGTCGTCGAGCGCTCGGAGAACATGAAGTGGTACTCCGGTCCCACGCTCATGCACCACCTCGAGAACGTCCACGTGGCGTCCGACCGCGACCTGGTCGACGTGCGGTTCCCGGTGCAGTACGTCATCCGGCCGAAGTCCGACGAGCACCACGACTACCGCGGGTACGCCGGCCTGGTGGCCGGAGGCGTCCTGAAGCCGGGCGACGAGGTCGTCGTACTGCCGTCCGGGATGACGTCGCGGATCGCCGGCATCGACCTGTTCGACAAGGAGGTCACCGAGGCGTTCCCGCCGATGGCGGTGACCGTCCGGCTCGAGGACGACGTCGACGTCTCCCGTGGCGACATGCTCGCCCGTGTCAACAACGCTCCCAGGCCGAGCCAGGACATCGACGCGATGGTCTGCTGGATGACCACGACGCCGCTGCGGCCGCGCCAGAAGCTGGCGATCAAGCACACCACCCGGTCGGCGCGTGCGCTGGTCAAGGACGTGCAGTACCGCCTCGACGTCAACACGCTGCACCGCGACAGCGAGACCAAGGAGCTCGGTCTCAACGAGATCGGCCGGATCCAGCTGCGCACGACCGTGCCGCTGCTGGTCGACCCGTACTCGAAGAACCGCACGACCGGGTCGTTCATCCTCATCGACGAGGCCACGGGCGTCACCGTCGGCGCGGGGATGATCAACGCCGCGAGCTGACTGCGACGCACCGATCGGGTCGTTCGAGCACTGCTCGGACGGCCCGATCTGCGTCTCCGGACGCGATCGGGGGGGCCGGCCTGGCCGCACGGCCACGGGGAAATTACCCGATCGAGGTCATTCAGCATCGGGGGGCGACTTCCGACTGTAGGTGCATGAGCATTCGCGTCGGTCGCCGTACGGCGCTGATGCTCGCCGCCCTGCCGCTGACGGTCGTCGCGGGTTCGAGCGAGGTCGGTGGCGGGGTGTCAGCGGCGCCAGCCGCCCCGGCGCCCGCTCGCGCCGCAGGCGAAGGCGTCCCCGCCCTGGCCGCGGAGCCCGCCCTGCCACGCACAGCCCGCGCCGGAGCCCGTACGGCGGCGCGGACCGGCCCGCGCCAGCAGGCCCGGCTCAACAGGCTCTTCAAGAGGCCCTACCGTGCGTTCACCCGCCAGCACGGCAGGCGCCCGTGGTGGAACCGTCCCAGCGGCGCGCAGGGCGCCGAGTGGGTCTACCCCTACTTCCCCGCGGCCTGCTACCAGGCCGACTCCCGCGCGGGCGGCACCGCCGCCTCGGCCTGGCAGGTGCTGTGGGTCTACCCCGACAACCGGCCGAGCAGGCTCGCCACCCGGTTGCGGACCGTGCGTCTCTCGGTCCGGGGCGCGCAGTCGGTGTATGCGGCCTCCGCCGGGCGATACCTCCGCAACCAGCGCGACCTGTTCGCACGGTCGCTGGCGCCGCGATTCGTCACCACGTCGCGCTGCCAGCCCGACGTACGGCCCGTGAGGGTGCCTGCGTCGGTCTACGACACCGGCCGCACCTGGCCGGGGTCGTCCTCCCCCACTCCGTTCGGGCCGGGCACCGTCACCGACTGGCTGCTGGCGCACGGCTACGACCGGCCCAACCGCAAGTACCTCGTCATCCTGCAGTCGTCGCCGTCGTACGCTCCGTCGTGGGCCGGGATCAGCGAGGATCTCGCCGCGGGCGCGGGCTCCGGGGACGGCCGCGGGGACGAGACGCCGACCCGCGACAACCTCGCCAACTACACGTCCTTCTCGTACGTCGACTCCTCCTGGGTCTTCCTCGGCGGCCGCGACGTCGCCGACACGGTCTACCCCGCCCAGCTCATCGCCCACGAGATGACGCACTCGCTCGGCGCGATGACGGCGTCCGCTCCGCACGACAGCAGCGTGAACCCGCTGCATCCCACGGACTGCTGGGACCTGCTCTGCTACGACACCGCCACCGCCGGCCAGACCTACAGCAACGGATGCGGCACCAAGGCGACCGCGAGCGACCTCGCGCGCAGCCACCTGAGGTTGGACTGCAACCGCGACGACTACTGGGCGCCCGCCACCGACGCCGGCGCCCCGGCCGCGTCGTGGACCCGGCAGCGGTGGGCGGTCTCCTCCAGCAGCTTCCTGTACGGCAACCCGCAGCCCACCGCCGCGCAGCTCGCCGCCCACCAGCGCTAGGACGCGGCGACCGGCCACACGAGGCCAGCACTGGGGCTTCCCACGGCTCACTGGTCGATCCCCCGTTCCGGGGATTCCTTCCGCTCGCCGCTCGATGCGGTCGGCGGCCGTGCGACGTTCACTCCGTGCCCGTTTCGGGCCGCTGCGCAGTAGTCGTAGAGGCTGGGAGGTCAGACCGTGAGCTGGTTGACGACGAAGTCCGCCGAGAGGATCCGGCCGGTCGATACGGAGGTGTGGCGCGAAGCCACCGCGGGCGAGTTCCCGCAAGCCGAGCAGGACGGTCTGCTCCGGCACGAGCTGTACGACCGCATCGACGAGCAGCGGGTCGAGGGCGTGTTCCTGACCCGACGGAGCATCTATGCCCGCTCCTTCAGCCCGATCTCGGAGAAGTACTACGGACCGCTGACGCACGTGCCGCTCGATCGGATCCTGTGGGCCGGACCGATCGGCGCCGCCGACTCGGCACGATGGGGGCTCGTGGTCGCGGAACCGGACGCCGACGTCGAGCGTGGCGAGCAGCCGCTGACGGCATACGCCTACGAGTGCGGCAGCACCCGGGCGGCCCGTGCCCGCTCACAGGACTTCGTCGCCGCGCTGCGCGACGTGATCCCGACCGACCTGTTCCGCATTCTCGACAGCCCGCAGGCCGCGGACTCCGCGCGGAAGTACGAGGCCGGGCTGCTCCTGTCGGCCACCGTCGACGCCCCTGATCTCCGCAGGGACCTCGAGCGATCCTGGGAGGTGCTCGACGCGAGGAGCCGCGGGCTGCCCGTCCCGACCCGCCAGGCTCAGACATCCTGATCCCCTCGCGTCGGGCCGCGCTCGTCCGCTCATACCTCAATTGGGGCATGAAGAGCCGGCGCGGTCGAAGGACGATGATCGCGACGAGGGGAAGGGCAGGCTCATGACACTGACCGAGGTCAAGGCGATGGTGGGTCGTCACACGCCATCCCTCCGCGACCCTGCGATCGGAGAGGTCGACGCCTGTCCCGCCTGCGGTCACGGCCCCCGCCTCCGCCTCCGGCGCGGCTGCTCCGAGCGGCTCCAGGTCGTGTACGACAGCGACGAGGTGCGCTGCGGCTGCCTCAACGACTTCCACCGACGGTGACACAAAGGCAGCGGCGGGCCACGGAACGCCTACATTTCACCTGAAACACCTACCTCGCGGCCTCACCCGACCTACGCTCGGCGCGCATGTTCACGTCGGGATGAGGTACTCGTGGGTCGGTCGGTCGCCATCATCGGCACGCGAGGATTTCCGAGCTACTACGGAGGCTTCGAGACCGCCGTACGCGAGCTGGCGCCATACCTCGTCGAGCACGGGTGGGACGTCACCGTCTACGGCCGGAAGAAGGCCATCAAGCCCGAGGACCCGCTGAACGGCACCGGGGTCGTGAGCCGGACGACGCCGGGCCTCGACTACAAGTCGCTGAGCACCCTCACGTACGGACTGACCGCGAGCGTGCACGCGCGCATCAAGCGGCCCGACGTCGCGCTCGTCATGAACGTCGCCAACGGCTACTTCCTGCCCCTCCTGAAGAGGGCCGGGATCCCGACCGTCGTCAACGTCGACGGCATCGAGTGGGACCGCGACAAGTGGGGCTCGACGGCCCGCAAGGTCTTCTACCGAGGCGCCCTCCTCACCGCCCGGCACGCCGACACCCTCGTCTACGACGCCCACGGGATCGGCGACTACTGGCGCAACGAGTTCGGGCGCGACGGGGTCTACATCCCGTACGGCGGCCGCTTCCGCGACGAGCTCCCGGTCGAGCCCGGCCTCGAGCACCGCGGATACGTCCTCGCCGTCGCGCGCTTCGTGCCGGAGAACACGATCCCCGAGTTCCTCCTGGCCGCCGAGAAGCTGAGCACCGAGTGGCCGGTCGTCATCGTCGGCTCCAGCGGGTACGGCGGCGAGCTCGACCAGCAGGCCGCCGAGCTGGCGTCGCGCCGGCCGAACATCCAGTGGCTCGGCCACGTCGCGAACGACGACCGCCTGCACTCGCTCTGGCAGCACGCCGGCGCCTACTTCCACGGCCACAGCGTCGGCGGCACCAACCCTGCGCTCGTCCAGGCGATGGCGCTCGGAGCGCCGACCGTCGCGCGCGACACGGTCTTCAACCGGGAGGTCCTGCGCGAAGCCGGCGTGTACGTCGCCCCGACGCCCGAGGCGATCGTTGACGGCGTCCAGGACCTGATGACCGACCGCGCCCGGCAGGACGAGCTGTCCTTCGCCGCCGAGACGCGCGCGCGTGGGGCGTTCACGTGGGATCTGGTGTGCGGGCGTTACGAGCAGGCGCTGGTCGATCAGCTCCGCTGAACGCTCACCGGCCAGAACGGGCGGCGCAGGCGGTGACGGCTCGACTCAGACAGGCAGTCCGACAGCGCGCAGCACTTCAGCGGTCTTCCAGCGCCACGTGACGTCCTGGGGGAAGTCCTCCGGGACACGCTGAGCCCGGTCCTCGAGACGGGATGCGTCCTTGAGCCATCCGGCGTGCTCGGACGAAGGGAGAACCGTGACCGCGGAGAAGCCGCGGTCGCCGATCCCGATGATCGGAGTGCTGAGGACAGGCAGACCAGCCGCCCGGTACTCGTAGGTCTTGATGACGTCGCCGCCGACCTCTCCGGCGCCGACCCGGTGCGGGACCCAGCCCACATCGAAGCTGCGGAGCAGGTCCGGCATGTCCTCGTAGTGGACGTCGCCGAGCCACTCGATGTTCGGGAAGGTCTGGTGGAAGCTCCGGAACTCGCCGTCGAGCACGGGACCTGCGAAGACGAACCTCACGGCCGGATTCGTGCGCGCAGCATCGGCGATCAGCTCCAGGTCGAGTCTCTCGCCGATCTTGCCGACGTAGCCGACCGTGAAAGGCCCGCTCGCCCGGCTCTGGAGATCGAACCGCTCCGGGTCGACTCCGTTCGGGAGCAATCGCGCGTCCGACCTGCCGAAGCGCTGTGCGAGGGCCAGCGTCCCCTCGGAGTTGGCCGTGATGGTCGCCGCTGAGGCGAACATCCGACCGTAGGACTCCTCGACTTCCGCCCGCAGGTTCCGGAACGCGTAGTGCACCGTCCAGTCGTCGAGAAGGTCGAGGTGGACGTGCGCAGCGGACGCCGACAGTCGCGGCCACCACGATGAGCGCCCGAGCATCGGGTTCCAGACGACCACCGGTCGGCCGTCCGCCTCGCGCGCACGCTCGGGGAAGCAACGCAAGGAGTCATCCCACCAACGGAACCGGTCGTTCAGCGCCGGCAGACGCAGCGTCACCGGATCGACGTACTCCACGCCGGTCAGGTCGTTGGCGCGAGGTCGTGCGCGGACGCGGTCGAGAACGGTCTTGACCACGGGCTCAGGACGACTGAACACCTCGACGACCGCTTGGGACGGATCGAGCAGCTTGCTCATCCACTCGATCATGTGGCCGTCGCGCGTGCGGTATCCCTCGGAGCGGAACTTCCTGTGTCCGTGGATGGGAAAGGCCATCACAGCGTTGGGCGCCGTTCGCACGGTTGTCTCCTTATGCGTCAGCGGGCAGGCCGCGCACGTACGCGCGGGCGGCCACGGGGAGGTCATTCAGTCTCGGGATGAAGCTGCTCGCACCTCGAGGCAGGCTGCGCAGACAAGCCACCGCTGTGACGACCCGGCAGATGAGGACCGCGATCGCCCCCCACAGTGCCCCCGCCCAGCCTGCGCCAGCAGCGAAGACCGTGACGCCGACGACGAGGCCGCCGACCTGGGCTGCCGTCATCGACCACCCCCGTCCCTGGGCTGCGAGAAGCTGGGACGTCGCGAAGTTCAGGACGTAGAGGATCGAGCCGGCGACCGCGACGAGCGCTGGACCGATCGCCGGCCGGTACTCCTCCCCGAACAGGGTCGAGATGAGGAGGGGCGTGAGGCAGGCCATCGCCAGTGCGAACAATCCTGCGGAGGCCAACGAGATCCTCACGATGAGGGCGCAGAACTCGGCCAGCTCCACGCCGGTCCGGGTCGCCGCGTCGCGATAGCCGAGAACGCCCAGCGTGTTGGCGAGGACCGCTGCGAGCGACGCGATGGTCATGGCGACCGCCAGGTAGCCACTCTCGCGGCCTCCGATGACGAGCACAGCGAGCAGCGGGATGAGCGTGTTGCTCCCTGTCTCCGCGATCTGGCTGCCGGCATAGGAGACGCTCTCGACCAGCAATGGTTGGGGCCTGGCACGGGCCCCTCGCAGGGAGACGCGAGCCGCTGCGGCAGCAGCGATGACCGTTGCGAGGATGCTTGCCACGAAGACGACCAGGAGTGATGCGACGGTCATTCGATCGGCGAACCAGAGCCCTGCCGCACCCAACGACATGGTTGCCGACTGCGCGATCTGCACCACGGCGATCGCGGCGTAGCGATGCTCGATCACGAGGCAGCCCTGCAAGCAGAGGCCGAACGTCTGGAGCACCGCCGATCCGCACGCGATCGCGAAGGCCGCGATCCCGACCGATGTCAGGCCCGGAAGCATATGGCGCGCCACGAGGAAGCCGATGCCTACAGCGGGCAGCAGCATGGCGGCACAGATCCACATCGCGGTCCGAATCGCAGCCCCGCCATCGCCCCGCGCGGCTTCTCGTCGCACGGCGAGGGGCAGCCCCATCCCGAACAGGACCGGCGCGAGCGCGAGACCTGCGATCGCGGATCCGTACAGCCCACGCTCCGCGGGCCCGAGGTCGCGCGCGATCAGCGGCGCGACGACGAACGGGAGAATCATGCTGCCCATCTTTGAGAACGGCAGAATGACCGGAGAAGCTACTGCGCGCCGAAGTCGGCCATCGGGGCGGATCCCGCTGCGACCGCGTGTCACGGGGCTACGGCCTCGGCAAGCGCTGCCCCCTCATGCCTGCGCATCGAAAGCGAACGACCGATGTCCTGGAAACGCCGGTCGATCAATCGCCGCCCGTACGCAGCCACAACAAGGGCAAGCGGCACTCCTACCAGCGCCAACCAGATGCCGCCGACGCCTGCACGCTCCAGCAGCAAGAACACAATCGCGTGCACTAGGTACAACACGTAGCTGATATCGCCCAACCAGGAAACAAGTCGAGGCATTGCCAGCGCCCTCAGGCTGTAGAGCAGTACGAACAGCCCGATACCAACCACATACGCGAAGTCGAACGACCACACATTCCATCCTCGCGAGTCGACGAACACACCCGGCCACTGCAAGACGGCACCCAATAGCGGCACCAAGAGCAGGCCGGCCGCGAGATATGGCATCCAGACTCTGCTGCCGCGTGAGTCGCGAAGGTAAAATGCATACCCGATCGAAGCCGTGAATATGCAGAGCGGCGCGACCGCATCGAAGTCATGCTTCGACAGATTCGTAATGACCGCGAGTACACCGAAGAACGCAAGCCAGCACCATCCAAAATGAACGGCCTTTGACAGAGGCACGAACCTCCGCGACAAGGATTGTTGGGCGTAGAAGACGAGCTCGTTACCGAGCGTCCATGCCGGGAAGAGGATGGACGTCAGGCCAACAAATCCTTGGAGCATGGTTATGTTGATGACAATGGTCGGAAGATCCAACTCGTAACGGCCGCTCCACTGCTTCCAATCGCACGCGATCCAGATACATACGCAGATCCAGTAGGTTGGATACAAGCGCCAGAATCTTCTGATCCAGAACACCCGAACCGTTTGCCTATCGAGACTTAGGGCGACGACGTAGCCGCTGACCATGAAGAACGCGACGATGCCCACCCGGCCGAAGTTGAGCCACTGCTGGCCCCCGTGATTGGCAAAGTTTCCAGCCTCAATCGCATGCCCGATCACCACTAGGAGGGCTGCGAGGCCCCGGATTCCGTCAAGAAATTCGACGCGTCCGCTCGAACTCTGCCGAACCTCGTGCATCTCTGAGCTCACCTTGCCATCACAGTTCCGTCACTGACATCGGTCTGAATCTTCCGCGCCGCGGAGCGCGCTTCTCTGCCTGATCTACGGGTCAGACCCAGTCCAACGAGCACGAACAGCAAGTAAGACACGGGCAGCGTCTCGATGGCAGACCCGGTCAAGCCGAGCCCCATGAGACCAACGAGGACCAAGCCGCCTGTCAAGCCCCGCGTTGTTCCGAACTCCAGGTGCCGCCATGCCAACGCGAGCACGATGAGGAACATGGCCAAGCCAATGACGCCGCCCTCGACCACGAACTTAAGAAGGATGTTGTGCGACGTGACGTGCCTAAGCGGGGCCGGGAAGTACAAGTCCATGACATCGCCAGCGGCACCTGGGCCCCACCCGAACAGCGGTGACTCGCGAAACATGAGTAGGCCCTCATGCCATCCAGGAAGCCGACCTTCGAAGCGATTGTCCTGTGAGAAGTGACGGATCGAATCCAGGGTTCCTACAAAGCCTGCGTCAAGTTTGAAAGCCAACACCAGCGCGCCCACCGCCGCCACGCCGCAGACAAGGATCCGTCGGGCCAGGCTCGAGAACGATTGCGACAACAGAACAAAGGCAAGCACGATCATCGCGACTGCGACGTATGCGGTGCGAACTTGCGTCAGGTAGATGCCCGTGGCGCCAAGCGCGATGAAGAGCAAGCCGGTTCTTCGAGCTTCCCTGGACACGGCGACACCGATCCCGACCAACGTGATTCCGCACAGCGCGGCATGGAATGGACCCGCGAAGATGCCGTGCATCCGAACGATGCCGTCGATCTGGCCCGTGTATTGATCCGCTTGTGTACTTCCTGCGACGCGCGATGCTAGGTCGGGCAGGAACAATTGGAGCGCAATCGATATCACCATGCCGGCCGCGAGCAGCCCTGACGTCCAGCGCCACGCGGACTGGACCTTGGCCCTTGCTATCGACGCGCCAAGGACGATGCCCCAGAGGGCCAGCATCGACTTCCGAATGCCGAGCATGCCGACATTCAGACCGGGCACGTTCGGCAGCAAGAGCAGCGCGCTCCAGTAGCACGTGATCAGGAAGACCATGGGCACTACGCACCCCGTAGGACGCTCCTCACGGTCCTGAGACGCCCACGCGGCCAAAGCTCCGACGACTCCCATCGCTTGGATGGGAAGCGAGAGGGCGCCGGGCATCAGAGAGCTGAACGTGAGGGCGGTGACGAACGCGACGAATGTCTTCGGCGCCTTCGATGGCGTTCGACGCAGCGACGCCCAGATCACGAGGACAACGCCGCCACAGAGGCCGAGCGCTATGTAGGCGAAGTCCACCGCGAAGCCCTCAGGCCCTTGCAGGGAGGCGAGTAGCCGACTCGCCGCTCTGGTCCACGACATCCGCCTGCTCGGGCGCGTAGCCGTACCCGTAGCCGTAGCTCTGGTCCTTGCTGGGCACCATGTTGAGCACGACGCCCACGAGCCGTGCGTCGACCTGCGAGAGGCGCTGGGTGCTCAGCTTCAGCTGCTCGCGGGTCACCTTGCCGTGGCGGATCACGAGGATCGCGCCGTCGGCGTGCGTCGCGAGCAGGGCGGCGTCCGTGACCGGGAGCAGGGGCGGCGCGTCGATGATGACGATGTCGTACACCTCGCGCAGGCCGGCAAGGAGGTCCTTCATGGCCTTCGACTGGAGCAGGTCGGCCGGGTTCGGCGGCACGGGGCCGGCGGCGAGGAAGTCGAGCGCGGTCCGCTCGTCGTGCTGGAGCGCGTCCTCGAGCTTCACCTTGCCGACGAGCACGCTGGTGACGCCGACGGCGCCGTCGAAGCCGAGCGCCTTCGCGGCGCGCGGCCGGCGCAGGTCGCCCTCGATGAGCAGCGTCCGGATGCCCGTCTGGGCGAGGCTGATCGCCAGGTTGAGCGACGTCGTCGTCTTGCCCTCCTCGGGCACGGCCGACGTGAAGACGAAGATCTTGCTCGGGCTGTCCACGTCGACGAACTGCAGGTTCGTCCGCAGGACCCGGAAGGCCTCCGCGCGTGGCGAGTGGGGCGGCAGGTCGCTGAGCAGGGTCGACGCCTTGTCGGCCGCGTCGTGGCCGATCGCACCGAGCACCGGCTTGTCCGCCACCTGCTCGACGTCCTCGGCGGAGCGCACCCGCGTGTCCAGCATCTGTCGCACGAGCGCGACACCGAAGCCGACCAGCAGACCGAGCACGATCCCGAGCGCGACGTTGCGGATCGGCTTCGGCGAGACGGGGGCATCGGAGAAGGACGCGTTGTCGACGATCGTGGCCTTGATCGGCGCCACGGACTGACCCGGCGGGGTCTCGAGCTGGCGCACCATGTCGGAGAGGTTCTCGGCGTAGGCCTGGGCGATCCGCTGCGCCTGGTGCGCGTCAGGGTCGGTGACGGTCAGGGTCAGGTTGACCGTGTTCGTCGCGACCTTGGACGCGACCTTGTCGGCGAGCTCGTCCGGGGTGAGGTCGAGCGCCAGCTCGTCGATGACGGTGGAGGCGAGCTCACGGCTGGAGAGGAGGTCGGCGTACGACTGCACACGCGCGAGTGAGAACTGGCCGCCCTGGTTGAGGACGCTCGTGTCGGTGTCCGACGTCGAGACGAAGAGGCGCGCGCTGGAGGCATACTCCTTCGCCTGCGCGAGCGTGAGTCCCACCGAGGCGACCGTGCACACGACAGCGACCACGACGATCGACACCCAACGCCGACGTACGACCTTGAGATAGTCGCTCAGTTCCACCTGTTGCTCCAGTTCCTACCGAGGCCTTGAACCTCGGGCTTCCCGAGAGGATCCGCTGCTCCGAGCGACTTCCTCAGCATGCCGACGGCATGCTCATTGACTTGCTGCCGGCCTCGATCGAGGGCGTGACGGACAGGCGTCCTGCACCGGTCTGTCCCGGGCCGGACGTCATCGTCCAGCTCAGGTCCTTGACCTCGCCCGGCTTGAGCAGCACCCACAGCGTCCGGACCGGGCGGCCCTCGAAGTCGGCATCAGTCTGGTCGAAGTCGAGGCCGTTCGTGTCGAAGTTGGCGAACTTGCCACCCTCCGGCGCGAAGATCTGTACGACGACCAGCTGGCTGCCCAGCGACTCGGCCGGCACGCCGTACCCGAGGACGTACTCCGGCAGCGCCGCCTTCGCGTCCTTCGGCGCGGTCGAGCGCACCGTCAGGCGGCCCGACATGCTCTGCACGCCGCCCTGGCACGAGGTCGCCGTCACCCGGGCGCCGTAGCGCAGGTAGTAGGACATCTTCCCGAGCGTGCCGTCGGCGAAGTAGATCCCGACCTGCGGGCTGCGGGTGCTGGTCGTCGTCAGCTCGCCCGCGACGGCGGTGCCGGCGAGCTCGCCCTGGACGGCGGGGTCGAAGTCGTGGACGAGGACGCGCCGCTCGGTCGCGCCGCGGCGCAGGGCGTCGACCAGGTCGCTGCGCGATCCGCCGAACGACGTGAGGCGGTCGAACACGGCCACCGCGACGTCACGGAAGAACACGTCCTGGTCGGCCGGCGCGGCGATGCGCACGTAGGCGTTGTGGAGCAGTTCGTCGACGACGTTGTCACCGGTCAGCCGGACCCCGTCGACGGTGATCGGGCCGAGCGCGCGCAGGAGGTAGGACAGCGTCACCGTGTCGACGGAGACGACACCGTCCACCTCGCCGCCCTCGACCTGCTGCCAGCGGGCCTTCCAGAGGGCGGCGCTGCGCGGGAAGTCGGGCGTGAGGTTGCCGTCGAGGAAGTAGCGCCCGAGGTTGTCACCGAAGAGCGTCCGCTCCGCAGCCGTGAGCGGCAGCACCGGCGCCGGCGCGTGTCCGAGGGCGGTGCCGGTGGCCTGCTTCACCATGCTGATCCGACCCTTGTCGGCACGGATGAGCGAGACCGAGCCCGGGAGGCCGCCGGTGGCCCGGATCTCGGCGTTGTTCTGCATGACGAGGAGGTAGCTGCGTGGGCCGTCCGCGCCCAGCATCACCGGCAGGACGCGCAGGGTGCGGTCCGCCGCGGTCAGGGCGTCGTCCGCGGAGGCGATCTGGCGCTGGAGGTCCAGGTACTTCGTGCGCAGCGGCCCGACGAACCCGCGCGGGTCCTGCCGCGACAGCGCGACGCGCGCCGCCGCGAGCGCCCGGTGCACGTCGGCCACGGGCTGCTGCAGCCGCTCGACCGCCTGGACGTCCACGGTGCCGTCGTGCGGCACGAACGCGTCCATGTCGCCGACCGAGCGGGCCAGCCCGTCGAGGCCACCCGCACCGAGCGCGTCGGCCGCCTGGCTCACCGCGCGGACGCCCTCGGCGTCGTCGCCGATGGCCGGCAGCTTCGTCAGGAGCGACCAGACCGGCGAGTCGGTCCGGTGGGCCGCCGTCGAGGCATGGCTGCTGAAGTCGTCGAGCGCGCGCGACGCCGCCGCCGGGTCGGCAGCGGACACGGCCGCCTTGGCGGCCCGGGCGTCGTCGGCGGCGGCGGCCAGGGCTCTGCCGGAGTCCCAGACCAGCCAGCCGGCGTACGCGACGATCGCGACGACAATGGCGGCGACCGAGCACAGGGCCAGGCGCCGGGGGTGGTGAACCCGCACGTTTCTCACTTCCACACCGCGGATCGAACAGCTGAGGTCAGGGACGAGAAAGGCCCCCGGTCGGCAGACCGGGGGCCCATCCGTTCACGCGTCAGCGGCGGTAGTGCTTCTCCGCAGTGCGGATGCGCTTCTTGAGCCGGTCGAAACGGGCCTGGGAGATCGCACCGACGGCCTTGTACTCACGCAGCTTCTGGATGTACTTCGTGCCGCGTGCGTGCGACATCTTGTGGATCTTGATGAGGTGGTTGACCCGGTCGATGATGGGCTTCGGGTTCGGACGGGCCGGCCCGTACGACGCCGACGTGACCGCGTTGGCAGCCGGACCCCCCTGAGCAACCACTCCGGTCGTCATGAGCACCGCCATGAACGCGCTCGCGATCAGCTTCTTCATCCCACATGTCCCCTTGTTCTAGGTTCTAGTCCCGCGACTCGCCGAGCGAGCGACACGTCCAAGCGCAAACCCAACCATGGGCCCCCAGGGGCCCGCAGGCTTTGCGCGAAATTCCTTGGATCGTTCGATGGACTGCCGATAACCCACGCTCAGCCCACGACGTCGGAGTGGTGTTCGTCACGCTCGCTGGTCTAGGCCAGCGGCTGCTCTCAGGCGAGCCCGGAGCGGCCGTGGTGGGCCGGCCGGTGGCGCGACAGATCGGGTTGCGGCCGCGGCGCATCGGCGATGCGGATGTGCGCGGCATCGGTCCACGCCTGGTGCACGTAGACCTTCTCGCCGTGCGCCGGCGCACCGCCGGACCATGCGGAGATCACCCAGCCCTCCCAGTGCCACCTCGCGTCGCGCTGGACCTGCCGCCAGGCGAGCAGGATCCCCGGCTGCGGGTTCGCCCACGACCCGGTCACGTCCGTCCACACGAAGGTCGGGAGCGGCGTGGCCATGCTCCCATGTTAGAACTGGTGTTCGATTGCCGCTGCGGTCGGCCCCGAGGGACGACGAAGCCCGCCCGGGATCCCGGGCGGGCTTCGAAGGGTCGGCGACGTCAGAGAGCGATCTGGACCTCGGCGACGTTGCCGACGGACGCCTGCACCAGCCGGTCGACGGGGTCGACCTTCGGGGCGAGCGTGCGCAGCGTCCACTGGCCGTCACCTGCGAAGAACCGGAAGTGGCCGGTCGCGCTGGTCGGGACCTCCGCGGTGAACTCACCGGTGCGGTCGAGCAGCCGGACGTATGCGCCGCCGACCGGGCTGCCGTCGCGCACGACCTGGCCCTGGATGATCGCCTCCTTGGCGACGTCGACGCCGGCCAGGCTCAGGCCGCCCTCGGTCGCGCCGCACATCAGGCCTCACCCCTCTCGTCACCGAGAGCGACGGGTACGCCGACGAGGGAGCCGTACTCGGTCCACGAGCCGTCGTAGTTCTTGACGTTCTCCTGGCCCAGCAGCTCCTTGAGCACGAACCAGGTGTGCGAGCTGCGCTCGCCGATGCGGCAGTAGGCGATGGTGTCCTTGCTCCAGTCGACACCGGCCTCGCTGTAGATCTGCTTCAGGTCGTCGTCGGACTTGAAGGTGCCGTCGTCGTTGGCCGCCTTGCTCCACGGGACGTTCGCAGCGGTCGGGATGTGACCCGCACGCTGGGCCTGCTCCTGCGGCAGGTGGGCCGGGGCGAGCAGCCGGCCGGCGTACTCGTCGGGGCTGCGCACGTCGACGAGGTTCTTCACGCCGATCGCCTCGACCGTCTCGTCGCGGAAGGCGCGGATCGAGAGGTCCTGCTCCTGAGCCGTGTACGACGTCTCGGCGCGGCTCGGCTTCTCGTCGGTCAGCTCGCGGCTGTCGAGCTCCCACTTCTTGCGGCCGCCGTCGAGGAGCTTGACGTCCTGGTGGCCGTAGAGCTTGAAGTACCAGTAGGCGTAGGCCGCGAACCAGTTGTTGTTGCCGCCGTAGAGCACGACGGTGTCGTCGTTCGCGACGCCCTTGCCCGAGAGCAGTGCCTCAAACTGCTGCTTGTTGACGAAGTCGCGGCGGACCTGGTCCTGCAGCTCCGTGGTCCAGTCGAGCTTGATGGCGCCCTTGATGTGGCCCTTGTCGTAGGACGAGGTGTCCTCGTCGACCTCGACCAGGACGACCTTCGGGTCATCCAGGTGCTCCTCCACCCACTGGGCGGAGACGAGGGAGTTCTCGCGGCTCATGTGTTTTCCCTTTCGTGTGCGCCGTGGCGCTGTCTTCTCGGTGCGCCGTGGCGCGGTGCATCGCGGGTGTGGAGTTCTTCAGTGGGTGAAGCGCTTGATGAGCAGGTAGATCTCGCAGCCCAGGCAGAACCTGAAGACCGCGTTGAGCGTGGCCGCCACCAGCGCGAGACCGATCGCGATCTCGCCGACAGTGGTGGCGCCGGCCAGGAAGGCGAGCAGGGCGACGCCGGTGAACACAGCGCCGACCGCCTGCGCGAACCGCGGCGGCGCCGGGTCCTCGAGGTGGTCGGGGCTCGACAGCCGCGGCCGGACGAGCGACCGGAAGACCTCCGCGTGCGGGGTCTTCGTGACGCCGGCCGCCGCACCCCAGACGAAGAGCGCGGTCTGGACGGCCGTGAGGACGGTGCCGACGACACCGCCCGCGGTGGCGAGGATGACGACGAGCACCACCACCGTGACGGCCGCGTTGAACTGCGGGCCGCGCGGGTCGATGCCGCCCTCGACGCCCGGGTGGGCGCTCGTGGCTGGACCAGCGGTCTGCTGGGTGGACATGGCTCTCCTCGGGCCGCACGACGGCGGCCGGGTGATCGGCTGGGGCAGGTTGCTAGCTCAGGCCGACATTCGACACAGCGACGAGCGCACGCGGCAGTGATCCACTGCGCGGCGCTTGGTCAGCATGGTCGAGGACATGTGGCAACCCTAGGACCGACGCCGGGAGGCCCCAACTCGGTGTCTCATATTTCGGATGGTCGTCTCATTTTTTGGGACGCGGGCGTCACACCGGCAGAGCGGTGAGGACCTGCTCCTTGCGGGGCGCGCCGGCGGCCCGCGCGATCTCCCGGCCGGCGGCGTCGAGCACCAGCGTGGTCGGCGTACGCAGGATGCCCAGGCGACGTACGACGTCGAGGTGGTGCTCCGCGTCGATCTCCACGTGGACGATGCCCGGCACGACGTCCGCGACCTCCGACAGCACGCGACGGGTGACCCGGCACGGTGCGCAGAACGCGCTCGAGAACTGGACCAGCGTCGCCCGCTCCCCCAACCCGTGGGCCCCGGCGGCGGGACCGAGCTGCGACCAGGCTGTCTCGCCCGCCGGTGACGGGTCCTCGGCCGGCGCGGGCTCGTGAGGCTCGTGACGCTCGGGCGTGGGCGCCGCGACACCGCGGACCGTGTGCGTGCCACGGAACCGTCCGTCGGTCAGGGCACGGAACGTGCCGAACAGCAGCGCGACGGCGACTGCGACGACGGCCACCCAGAGTCCGGTCATGTGGGTCCCAACGTCGTGCCCACGTGACGGCATTCCTGCGGCACCGCCGCCCCGTCCCGGGAAGCAGCGAGGCCGCCGCGCGGATCGCGCGACGGCCTCGCCTCACGTGCGGCGGATCGGGCCGGGTCGGTCAGGAGGGCAGGCCGGGCAGGCCGGGCAGACCGGGCAGACCGGGCAGACCGGGCAGACCCGGCAGACCCCCGCCGAGAAGCCCGTCGAGGCCCGTGCGGATCTGCTCGAGCACGGGGTCGAGCTGGGCGAGCGGGGTGCCGGCCAGTGCGCTCTCCACGGCGCCGACGACCTGGTCGATCAGGCCGGTCGGGTCGCTCGGGATCTGCGACGGGTCTGTCGGGATCTGTGCCACCGCCTGCTCGATCGCGTCCGCCACGGTGCGGGCAGGGATGCCGGCCTGGGTCAACGCGTCGGCGACCTGGTGGATCACCCCGACCAGCAGGCCCGGGTCGACGCCACCCGCCAAGGCCGCGGCGACCTGGTCGACCACCGGCTGCAGCCGGTCGAGCGGGGTGCCGGCGATCGCGTCACCGAGCGGGCCGAGCGCGGGCTGGAGCTGATCGATCGCGGCCTGCGGGACACCCCGCTTGACGAGGGCCTGGGTGAGAGCGCTGGTCACGTCGCCCGATCCGGCCGGCCGGGAGGGCGAGGTGGCCCGGGCGTTGCAGCGGCTCGCGGCGGCGTCGGCCGAGCGGTAGCGCGCCTGCGCCGCCCGGTAGTGAGCCTGGGCATGCCGCTTGGCCGTCCGTGCCTTCTGGACCTTCTTCTGGTTGGCCCGGGTGTGGTGCTTGTTGTAGGTCCGGTTCGCCTTCTTGAGCTTCCGCTTCGCCTTGGCGTAGGCCGCGGCCTGGTGGGCGGCCTCGTTGCGGGCCGCACCGGCGGCCTGGTTCTCCGTGGCACACGGCGCGGCTGCACGGGCCTCGACCGCGGTCACCATCGTCAGGCCGCCGATGGTGAGTGCGAGACCGGCGACGCTCAGCGCCGCCTTCCGAAACACGATCATCCTGTTGCTCCCTGCCTCGGGGTCGCTCCCATCACGACCCGTTTCCAGGCACCACAACGAGACCTGCGTCACCCAGGACACGGGGCCGAAAGCAAAAGTTACCGGCAGGTCACCTAGCCGCCGGCGAAGGGCGGCAGGAACTCCACCGACTGCCCCGGCTCGACCAGCACGGTCGCCGGGTCGAGCCGTTTCACGGGCCGGTCGTCGACCAGCACCGAGCACACCTGGAGCACGTCGGCCAGGCGGGTGCCGGGGTGCAGGTCGACCGCCCGGCGGACCACCTCGGCGAGCGGCAGCGACGACTCGACCTCGAGCTGGTCCTGGGCCGCGCCCGCGGCCGCCTTCGCCGCCGCCCAGTAGCGGATGCGGATCTGCGCCATCTCATCCCGTCCGGTTCGCCGACATGTGTCGTGTCGGTTTCGCTAGTATGCGCTGACGATCAACTCACCGAGGCTCAGCGTTGCGTCTTGGTGCTCCTCGCGCCGCTCCCGTCCCACCCGGAGGTCGAGTCATGAGCACCCTTCTTCTCCTGACCAGCGCACTCCAGCCCTCGATCGAGGTGCTGCCGGGCCTCTCGCTGCTCGGACACGCAGTCAAGATCCTGCCCGCCGAGGGCAGTGCGCTCCTCGAGGCGCCCGACTCCGACCTGCTGCTGGTCGACGGTCGCCAGGACCTCGCGCACGCCCGTGACCTGTGCCGCCTGATCCGGGCGACCGGCACCGACGTCCCCGTCCTGCTCATCGTGACCGAGGGCGGTCTCGCGGTCGTGTCGCACGACTGGGGCATGGACGACGTCGTCCTGCACACCTGCGGCCCGGCCGAGCTCGAGGCGCGCATCAAGCTCTCGATCGGTCGGCTCGGCGCCCAACGCGACGCGGCCGACCCCGAGTCGCACGTGATCCGGTCCGGCGAGGTCGTCGTCGACGACGCGACGTACACGGCCAAGATCAGCGGCCGTCCCCTCGACCTGACGTTCAAGGAGTTCGAGCTCCTCAAGTTCCTCGCCCAGCACCCCGGCCGGGTGTTCTCCCGCCAGCAGCTGCTGCAGGAGGTCTGGGGCTACGACTACTTCGGCGGCACCCGGACGGTCGACGTGCACGTCCGCCGCCTGCGTGCGAAGCTCGGCCCCGAGAACGAGACGCTCATCGGCACGGTGCGCAACGTGGGCTACCGGTTCGTGCTGCCGAGCAAGTCGGCCGAGTCCGACGCCAGGCTCGTCACGCCCCGGGTGGACGCGGACGCCTGACGACGTACGTCGTGAGGCGCCGCTCAGCCGGCACCGTCACCGCTGACCACCGCGCCGACCGTGCGGGCCAGCAGCACCACGTCGACCCACAGGGACCAGTCGTCGACGTAGGCCAGGTCCAGGTCGACCGTCTCGTCCCACCCGAGCCGTGAGCGACCGCTGACCTGCCAGGCCCCGGTCATGCCGGGCCGTACCTCGAGCCGCCGCCGCTCCCGCGCGTCGTAGCTGGCGACCTCCTCCGGCAGTGCCGGACGCGGGCCGACGAGCGACATCTCGCCGCGAACCACGTTCCACAGCTGGGGAAGCTCGTCGAGGGAGGTCCGCCGGATGAAGCGGCCGACGCGCGTCACTCGCGGGTCCTCGCGCATCTTGAACATCGGCCCGTCAGCCTCGTTGAAGGTGCGTAGCCCGTGCAGCCGGACCTCGGCGTCCACCGTCATCGACCGGAACTTGTAGATGGAGAAGTGGCGGCCGTGCCGCCCGACCCTCGTCTGCCGGAAGATCACCGGCCCCGCCGAGTCGAGGCGGACGGCCAGCGCCACCGCCAGCATCGGCACGGCGAGCAGGAGGAGCAGCAGGCTCGCCAGGGCACGGTCCGCGCCTGCCTTGACCGCCTCCTGCAGCGGGGAGCGGCGGCGCCCGGCGCGCGCGGGCACGATCAGCAGGCGGCTGCGGTGGGGTGCGTGGTCGGCGAACCGGCGCGGCGCGCCGTGCGCGGCCAGGTTCCTGGTCAGGTGGGTCGTCAGGTCGCTCATCGGATCAGCGGTGGCCCGCCCACGCCGACCGGACCATGTCGTGCAGGGAGCGCTCGGCCCGCCAGCCCATCGCGTCGTGGATCCGGGTGACGTCCGCGACCACGCAGGCCGGATCGCCGGGACGTCGGCCGACGACGACGGGCGCGGCCGCCACGCCCCTCACCCGGCCGACGGTCTCGACCACCTCGGCCACCGAGGCGCCGCGCCCGGTGCCGACGTTGAACACCTCGCCGTGCCGCCTGTCGCCCGCGAGGTAGGCGAGGGCGGCGACGTGGGCCGCGGCGAGGTCGCGCACGTCGATGAAGTCGCGCACGCAGGTGCCGTCGGGGGTCGGGTAGTCGTCGCCGAAGATCCGTGGCTCCTCGCCCCGTGCCAGGGCCGTCAGGACCAGCGGGATGAGGTTCGTGGCCCCGTGGTCGGCGAGCGCGGGGCGCGCGGCGCCGGCGACGTTGAAGTAGCGCAGGTTGACGGCCCGCAGACCCCAGGCGCCGTACGCCGCCCGGTTGAGCCACTCGCCCGCGAGCTTCGTCTGCCCGTACGGCGACAGCGGCACCGTGGCCGCGTCCTCGCGCACGCGCCCGCCGCCCGGCCCGGTGGCGACGTCGCCGTAGACCGCTGCCGAGGAGGAGAAGACCAGTCGGTCGACGCCGGCCGTCGAGAGTGCGTCGTGCAGGGCCAGGAGGCCGTCGACGTTCTGGCGGTAGTACCACGCCGGCCGCTCCACCGACTCGGCCACCTGCTTGCGGCCGGCCAGGTGGACGGCCGCCTCGACGCCGTGCAGCCGCATGGTGCTCACGAGCGCCGCCGTGGCGCCGGGCGCGGCCAGGTCGACCTCCAGCACCGGCACGCTGCTCGCCAGACGATCGGCGTTACCGGTGCTCATGTCGTCGACCACCACGACCCTGGCGCCCGCCCGGAGGAGCAGGTCCACGACGTGCGCGCCGATGTAGCCCGCCCCGCCCGTGACCATGACCGTGCCGAGGCCGGCCTCCGGACTCGCCCCTCCGTGCCGATGCTCCGCCATGTCGTGCCCCCGCGCTGTCCCGAACCGGTCGCGAGACCGGGCCACGACGGTCGTGGCAGCCAGGAGAGCCGGGCACGTGCGGGCTATGACGCGGGAGGTCGCAACTTCCCGCGGCCTGCTCCGGCGGTCAGTCCACGCCGAGCGGCCGGTACACCCGCACGTAGTCGACGAGGAGGCCCGCCGGCAGCGCCGTCAGCAGGCCGTCGGTGGGGTCGGCGTACCCCCAGTAGTCCTGACCGACCTGCAGGTTGAGCCGGATGTCCACGGGGCCCGCCAGCGCCGCCGTCATCCAGGGCGCGTCGGATCGCCGCACCGTGCCGACCACCTGGTGGTCCATGCTGAAGACCAGGCAGTCCGGAGACCAGTCCACGGCGTACAGGTGGAAGTCGTCGGCGACGGGCGGAGCACCCACCAGCGTGCCCCAGCCGGAGCGACGTTCGGTGCCCGGCGCCGAGTTGGTGTCCTCGTGCACCGTCCACTGGTAGGAGCCCGAGCGGTAGCCGGGGCGGGTGGTCGGCTCGCCCCATGCCTCCGCGACGTCGATCTCACCGGGCGAGCCCTCGGAACGCAACCAGAACGCCGGCCACAGGCCGCGCGACGCACCGACCACGGTCGGCAGCTTCGCGCGCACCTCCCAGCGCCCCCACTGCCGCGCGTACAGGCCGATCGTGTCGAGGTAGCCGCTGGTGTACGGCCGGCCCGCGACGTCCTCGCGACGCGCCTCGATGTCGAGCAGGCCGTCCGCGACGGAGACGTTGCCCGCCCGGATGCGGGCCTGGTCGTAGGACAGCGACTCACCGTCTCGGACCCGCCAGCGACTCGTGTCCACGGTGGTCCCGGTGAACTCGTCGGCCCAGTCCAGCTCGCCCTGGTCCGGTCGGGAGTAGTCCAGGCCCTGGCAGGCCGCCGGGACGGAGTCGCCGGTCGCTCCCGAGGTCGCGGAGCCCGGGGTGGTCGCCTCACTCGCCGGGTCGGTCGGGGCGGTCGGGGCGGCCGGGCCCGCCGGAGTGCCCGGGGTCGTCGTGCTCGCTGGACTGGTCGGGGCCGGGGTGGTCGGGCTCGCCGTCGGCGCGCCGGCCGCATCCGCCGCATCCGCCGTGCTCGCCGTGCTCGCCGTCGTCGCCGCCTGAGGCGTGACCGCGACGATGCGAGCGGTGTCGATCTGGACGTGCCCCGGACGCCGGGGCCCGCCGGCGAGCACCCGGACCCGGACGGCCTGCGTCCCGGGCGAGGTGACCACCGCGACCTCGCGCCAGGCCCGGGTGGCCTGGACACGCGCCTGTGCCCGCACCGGCCGCCCTCGGCGGCCGTCCGCGACGAGCTGGACGGTCACCGGCTCGCGCCCGCCGACCGCGCGCAGGCGGACGTTCGCGACGAGCTCCTCACCCGACCGGGCACCTAGCCTCGGCCCCACCGCACCGACCCGACCGTGCCCACGGCGACGAGACACACTGAGCGCGCCGTCGCTGCGTGCGACGTGGCGTACGGACGACCCGGCACCCGCCCGCCAGCCATCGACGCCGTGCCGGAAGCGGGCCACGGTCACCACGCGCATCGTCGGGATCGGGACCGCCGTCCGCTCCTGCCCGGTCGCGCCGGAGGCACTCAGCTCGTGACCACCCGCCCCGGGCATGTCGCCCGAGACGAGGGTGACTCCGACGGCCAGCCAGACGACCGGCGTGGCAGCCGCGATCCAGAGCGCACGCCTCATCTTCACTACCCCGATCTCCCCGAGAACAACTGGTGCGGATGGGCCTGGAGTGACGATCCCGGCCCGCCGCGAGGTCCGAGACTGGCGTCCCGAACGGGATCGGTCAAGCCGCGTCATGAATGGCCTCAAAGGGACTCACAGGTGGCGAAAGCCCGAAATTTCTCGAGGAGTAGACGTGCATTCCGAGGCATCCCCGACCGTTTCGCTGCGGCTCGACCAGATGGCGGCCGCGCTGCGGCGTCGGTGGCCGACCGCCCTGCTCGTGCTGACCGCCTGGTTGGCCGTCGGGACGGCGGTCGCGGCCCTTGCACCGTCCAGATACGAGGCGACGTCCGCGGTCACCGTCGAGCCCTTCGCCGATGTCGCGACCCGTGCGGCGACGGCCACGTCGCCCGACATGCCGACCGAGCTGCACGCCGTCACGAGCACGGCGGTCCTCGAGCGGGCCGCGCGCGAGCTGCACGTGTCGAGGGCGGCCGTCGACCACGCCGTCTCCGTGGCCAACCCGGATCGGTCGCGGGTGCTGGCGATCACCTACCGCGGGGCGACCGGCGCCGCGGCCGCCCGGGGAGCCGACGCGGTCGCCGCCGCCTACCTGGACGTCCGTCGCGCCGGTGCCCGCACCCAGGCCCAGGCCGAGGCGGTCGCGCTGCAGCAGCGGATCACGCACCTGCGGACCCAGCTGCCGAAGGGGAAGGCCGCGTCCAGCCCCATCGCGACGGCGGACGGGCAGCAGCTCGCCGACCTCCAGACGCGACTCGCCGACCTGACCCTGGCTGCCGATGCGACCGGCGGGCAGGTGACCCGCCACGCGTCGGACCCGACGTCGGAGTCGGGGCCCCCCGCCCTCGCCTACCTGGCCGGGGCCCTGGTGCTGGGGCTGGCGTGCGCGGTCGCCGCCGCGCTGCTGCGCGACAGGCTGTCGCGTCGAGCGAGCGACCCGTGCCTGCTCAGCTCCCGCATCGGCGCTCCCGTTGTCGCGGCGGCCCGCGCCTCGTCGGCCGACGACGTGCTCCGCACCCTCGCGCTGCGCCTCGACCTGGCGGCTCGCCCGGCGCCGCACACGATCGCCGTCGTCGGCGCGCCGTCACCCATGCTGGCCCGTGCGCTCTCCACCCAGCTGCGCCGACAGGGTCTGCGGACCCGGCTGGCCGACGCCCGCAGCATCGCCGCTCGCAACGTGGACCGCGGCTGGCCGCGCACCGCGACCGACCGGGTGCTCGTCGTCGACCTCAACCGTGAGATCGACGGCCCGCTCGCCGCGACGGTCGCGAGCCGGTGCGACCTGGTGATCCTGGCCGTCACCAAGGGCACCTCGATGGTGCCCGTCGACACCTTCGTCTCGCTCCTGCGCGCCGCCGGCCGCGACGTGGACGGCGCGGTCTTCCTCCACCACGAGCACGCGCTGTCCGCCTTCTTCGAGGCCGCGCCGTGGCAGTCGCAGACCCGACAGGACGACTGGGAGCGGGACGGCGCGAAGGCCGACGACACGACCGAGGACGAGTGGCACGGACGACGCCTCGACCACGAGGACCTGGTGTGAAGGTCCTGCTCGTGGCATCGACCGGTGGTCACCTGGCCCAGCTCGTGGCGCTACGCGACGTCTGGGCCGAGCACGACCGCCACTGGGTCACCTTCGACAAGGCCGACGCCCGGGGCTCGCTCGACGGCGAGCGCCTGACCTGGGCGCACCACCCGACGACGCGCAACATCCCCAACGCTCTGCGCAACCTGGCGCTGGCCCGACGGATCCTGACACGTGACCGGCCGGACGTGGTCGTCTCGACGGGCGCGGGCGTCGCCTTCCCGTTCTTCCTCGTCGCCCGCCTGATGCGGATCCGGACCCTCTACCTGGAGGTCTTCGACCGGATCGAGCAGCCCACGCTTACGGGGCGCCTGTGCTATCCGCTCGCCGACTCGTTCGCGCTGCAGTGGTCGGAGCAGCGGCGCAGCTACCCACGCGGCGTCGTGGTCGGGAGGACGATGTGAGCGCGTCGACCGCGGTGCACCGGCGCCCCTTCACGGTCGTCGCGACGTTCGGCACCGACCACCACCGCTTCGACCGGCTGGCGCGCTGGCTCGAACGATGGCTCGCCGGCCACGACGACGTACGGTGCGTCGTGCAGCAAGGGTCGACCAGCCCTCCCGCCGGCGCGGAGCCCGTGGGCATCGTCTCCCGATCCGAGCTTCTCGCGCTCATGGGGGACGCCGACGTCGTGCTCGGTCAGGGAGGCCCCGGCACCGTGCTGGACGCGGCCGTCGCCGACCGGATGCCGGTGGTGGTGCCCCGCCTGGCGCGCTACGACGAGGCCGTCGACGACCACCAGGTCGCATTCTGCCGGCGGATGGCGTCGGACGGACGCGCGCTGCTCGTCGAGACCGAGGAGCAGCTGCGCGCGACCCTGGACGCCGCGCTGGCCGACCCGGGCCGCCTCCGTAGCGGCGCCGGGGTGCCACCCATCGACGACACGATCGCCCGGGTCAGGCGCCTGCTCGACGAGACGGCCCGGCGGTCAGTCGGCTTCGTCAGCGCGCGCCGGCTGGGTGACGTCTTCGCGTCCCTGCGCGATCACCACCGCCGATGACCGGAGGACGTGTGCGACCCGGACGGTCCTCCGCCCGGGTGTCCTCCCCGCGATGCCGCGGTGACCGTCAGCGTCCGGGAGGCACGGGCGCCGCGGTCGTCGACGACGGTCAGCTGCACGAGATAGCGGCCCGGGGCGGCGTACCGGTGCCCGGTGCGGGCTCCGAGACCGGTCGAGCCATCTCCGAACGCCCACTCGTAGGCAGCGACGGAGCCATCGGGGTCCGACGAGCCGGAGGCGTCCACGGTCACGTACGGCCCGTGGACGCGGGCCGAGAGGAATGCCACCGGCGCACGGTTCGGCGCGGCGACCGAGAGCGACCTCGTCACGGTCTTCGACCGGCCCGCGTCGGTGACGGTCAGCTCGATGGTGACGTGGCCGTCCTCGGCATACCGGTGCGAGGCGGTCGCACCTCTCGCCGTGCCACCGTCCCCGAACCGCCACGAGTAGCCGTAGCGGCCCGCGCCTCTGCCGCCACGGGCCCTGGCGTGCACGGTGACGGACAGCCCGTCGGGGGCGACGTCGAAGCTCGCCACGATCGGAGCGACCCGCGGCTTCGTGCCGGTCGTCCGATGAGGTAGCGGCCGAGCCGTCGTGGTCTGCCGGGGCGGTGTCCGCGTCGGCACACGGGACGGGCCGTGGCCCGTCGACCGTGGACCCGGGTGGGGTCGGGCGGACCTCGCCCGCGCCGCCGGGGCCGACGGGCGCATCGGCGCCGCCGAGGTGGGTGCGCCGGCGCTGGCCAGGTAGTCCGCGGAGGGAGCGATCCGGACCGGTGCCTCCGGTCGGGCGATCCACAGACCCGCGGCACCGAGGACGACCGCCAGGGTGAGGGCCAGCGACATGACTGACTTGTGGAGCGCGACCTGGGGCTCCGGGCCGTCGTTGAGCCGGTGCTGCAGCAGCTCCCACGGATGCCCGAGCAGCGTCAGCGTGCCGGCGGGCGTCCCGGCGAGGTAGGGGCCGGCGGCGGCGCCGAGGACGACGGGTGCGATGAACGCCGAGAGCCGCCCGTTCATGTCGGTCACCTCGGCGTACGCCGTCGAGCAGGTCTCGCAGGTGTCGAGGTGCCGGCGTATCTTCTCCGTCTCGCGGCGGCCGAGCCTCCCTCGCGCGAGGGCGGGCAGCTGGGTGAGCACGGCGGCGTGGGAGTCGGCGCCCGCCTCCGCGACGTGCTGGAAGAGGAAGGACTGCCGCAGCGCCTCCCGCGCCCGGTAGGCCAGCGCGGAGACCGCGTTCGGCTTCAGCCCGAGCAGGTCGGCGACCTCGGCGGGGCGCTGCCCCTCGACCTCGAGGTGCCACAGGATCATCTGCCAGCGCTCGGGCAGGGCGGCGAAGGCGCGACCGGCGGCACCGCGGTCGAACGCCGCGACCACGCTGTCCGGGTCCTCCACCGACTGGTCGAGGAGCGTGGCGTCGTCGGTGGGGACCGCCACCCGCTCGGCCTTGTGGTGACGGAAGTGCGCATGCCGCAGCGTCGTCAGCAGGTAGGCCCGGAACGACACGTCGGGACCCTTCCCCTGCCGCAGCTGGCGCAGCACTCGTTCGAACGCCTCGGCCACCAGGTCGTCCGCGTCGCTCTGGGTGCGGGCGAGCTGGCGTGCCAGGCGCTCCGCCGACCCGTGGTGGCGTTTGTACAGCGTCGAGAACGCCGTCGTGTCACCCGCCCGAGCACGGACGATCAGATCTGGGTCCGGGACTCTCGGCATCCCGTGCATGGACAGTCTCACTTCGTCACAGCGCCTTTCCCACGTCGCCGATGCGACGTGCCTCGGATCTCGAGCTGGGGCGGCGCCGTCGGTACGGCGGCACCGAGGTCCGCAGGGCCGCGGTCGTTGCGGCAGCGCCCAGGACCAGCACGGCGACCGCGGCGGCGAACATCGCCACGACCGGGCCGGCCCACGTGTCGGCCACCAGGCAGAGCCCGGTGGTCGCCACGGCCACGCCGGTGCCGGCGACGTACGCCGGGCGCAGAGCGAGCCGCAGCCGCATCCCGACGAGGATCTGCAGCCAGGCCATCGCCGTGTCGAGCACCAGCACGACCGCCCAGGCAGTCGCCGCACCGACGATGCCGAACCGCGGATCCAGGGCCAGGTTGAGGCCGACGTTCACGACCAGGCAGGCGACCTTGTTGCCGAGCTGAGCCCTGCTGCGCCCGCCCATCAGCAGGATGCTCTGCACCCCTCCTGCGGCGTACGAGAGCGCCAGACCGAGGCACAGGATGCGCAGCGCGGTCGCTCCCGCCGTGAAGTCCGGGCCGAACAGGCCCAGCAACGCGGGCGCGAAGTAGGCGGCGATCACGAAGAACGGCCAGGACAACAGCGCCGTGCCGAGCGCGACGTCGTGGTGGAGCCGCCGGACCGCGGCCAGCCGGCCCTGGGCGAGCGCCGCGCTGATCACGGGGCCGACGGCGAGCCGAGAAGCCTGCTGGACCAGCTCCGCCGATCGCGCCGCCCTGGTGACGACGGCGTAGACGCCGGCGGCCGCGGGCGAGCACAGCGCGCCCACGATCAGCACGTCAGCCCACTCGAGGCAGATCTCCGCTGCGGCGCCGACGCCACGGGGCGCGCTGAACGCCCAGAACTCGCGTCGCTCGGCAGGCGTGGGCGCGGCCGTCGGTCGCGGGCCGCGATGACGGCGCTCCGCGCGGACCAGGAGGAGAGCGGCGACGAGCAGTGCCGCCGGCAGCGGCGCCAGCCAGGCAACCGCGACCGGACGCCAGGACCCGGTTGCCACGCACAGTGCGACCAGGCCGAGGCGGGCCAGCGGCAGGGCGACGTTCTGGACCAGCGTGACCGCGACGGCCGAGCTCATCGCACGGACCGCTCCCAGCAGCACGCCCAGCAGCGCCGTCAGGCCGGAGGCGGCGGCCACGGTCACCACCCAGCCGCGGCCACCGCCTGCGAGGTCCTCCAGCCGAGGGGCCGCGAGCGCGCCGGCCGCGACGGCGGCCGTGACGGCGATGCCGACCGGGACCGCCGCGATGCGGACGAGGCCGCACACGTGGTCGCCACGACCGAGCGCCAGCGCGGCCGAGACCTGCCTGACAAGACCCGTGTCCGCGCCGAGCTCGAGGACGTTGGAGGCGATCGCCACCACGGCCATGACCTGGAAGAAGGGACCGGCGCCCGCCGCCCCGAGAGCGTGCCCGACCAGCACGGCCAGGACCAGGTTCGTCGTCGCGCCGATCACGCCACCGACGAGGCCCACGGCGGCGGCACGCGCCACGATCGTGCGGGAGCCGCTCACGAGACGGTCACCACCGGGGCGCGGGCCGGAGGCCGGAGCGCCGTCACCGCGCGATCCGCGCTCTCGCGCAGCAGGAGCGCGGCCAGGGAGCCGATGGTCAGCCACTGCATGACGTCGAGCCCGTAGAAGACGACGATCACCACCGCACCGACCAGGCTGGCGTGCAACAGGATGGCGGTGTCGTCGAGGACTCGCCACGTCCGCACGACCGCGCCGCCGAGGAAGAGCGCGACGAGCACCAGCCCGACCAGGCCGTAGGAGAACATGACGGACCAGACGTAGCCCTGCGTGCCGACCGAGACCTCGTGCCGCAGCGACGGGCGCGGCGCACCCCAGCCGAGGAGCGGCGACTGCAGGGTGCGGTGCCAGGTCTCGGCGTACAGCGACATGCGGCCCTCGGTGGAGGTCGAGTACTGCTGCCGGTCGGCGATGCGCGCGAGCACATCGAGCCGGACCGCCAGAGCCGTCGCGACGACGGCGCCCGCCGCGAGCAGCATGAGGGTCCGCCCCCGCGCACGTGCCACGAGCCGGACCGCGACGTACACCGTGCTGACCCCCAGCCCGAGGAACATGCCCCGGTTGGAGGAGGCCACGGCCGGCACCACCGACGCCAGCAGCAGGATCGAGACCGACCATCTCACCCACGCCCTCCGCGTCGTGACGAGCGTCGCGATGGTCACGGGCGTGAGGAGGACGAGCGCAGCACCCCAGCCGTTCGCGTACAGGAAGGGCGCGGCCGGCCTGTTGAACGGCGCGGGCGCACCCCAGGGGGTCTGCACCTCGGCCATCGTCGGCACGAACATGCGGTGGACGAGGTCGTTGCCGAGCAGCCCGGAGGGCACCAGCCGTCCCACCGGGGTGGTGAAGGTCAGGTCGGGCGCGAGGACCCCGAGCCAGCCGCCGACCACGACGGTCGCCCACACCACGGTCAGGGCGCCGATCACGCGGGCACGCGTGACGCGCTCGGGTGCGTTGGTGACGTAGACGACGACGATCGCGACGGCGGCCAGGGTGACCTGGCGCAGACCCCACCCGGCCAGCCGGGCGCCGCTGTCGACCATGAGCCCGCACGGCACCGTCCAGGCGACGAACAACAGCAGCGGCGCCACGCCGGGCAGCAGTCGGCACCCGCCCCTTCGCGCGAGCAGGACGGCCATGACCACCGCCAGCACGGCCGGGGCGAAGGCGGTCAGGCCGAGTGGCCACGCGAGCGGGAATCCCGCGAGCACGACGAGGAGCGGCCAGGCCGGGAGGACGCCGCGACCCGGCGCCGGCTCAGAGACCACGACCACGACGCTGTGCCTGTTCGACGAGCCGGCCCGGGCTCAGCAGCCCGGCGGCGACCGCGAGCGAAGCGTGTGCGCGCAGCTGCGCCGGGTCGCGCCGCAGCGCCGAGAGCGCCCAGCGCAGCGCCGTACGCCGGCGGCCGCGCGCGGCGTGGGCGAAGGCGATCTGTCCGGCGATCCGCGCCCAGCCCCGCCGGTCCTCACCGAACGCGGGGAACTTCTCCAGCAGGTAGGTCAGCCCGTCGCTGATCGCGTCCCACCTGCCGTCGAAGTACGACGTCCGCGCCCAGTCGACCATGAGCAGCGGCCGCGGCACCGTGACGATGTCGCCTCGCGCGGCCAGCCGTAGCAGCAGGTCGTAGTCCTCCCCGTAGGACTGCGGGAGCCGCTCGTCGACCAGGCCGACCTCGCCGAGGAGGTCCGCACGACGCACCAGCAGCGCCGAAGGGTGGAGGCCGAGCACCCGGGAGCGCAGCAGCTGCGCGAGATCGGTCCGGGTCGGCGGCACGCGCTCGAAGGAACCGTCCTCGGTCCGGATGACGATGCCCGTGGAGACAGCCGCGGCGTCGGGGTGCTCCCGCCACAGGCGGACCTGCTCGCGCAGCTTGGTCGGCGCCCAGGCGTCGTCGTCGTCGCAGAAGGCGACCAGCTCCCCGGCCGCGGCCAGCAGACCTGTGTTCCGGGCGCCGGCCAAGCCGGGCGTCCGGTCGTTGGCGACCACACGGACCGACCGCCGGGGTCCGTCGGCGACCAGGCCCATCGCGCGCGGGGTCGTCCCGTCATGCACGACCACGACGTCGACCTCACCGTCGTAGTCCTGGTCGAGGACCGAGGAGACCGCACGGCGCAGCAGCTCGGGGCGGTCGACGGTGGCGATGACGACAGTGATCGACGGCCAGACGGTCGGCGCGCTCATCGGACACCGACCCCGCCGGCTCGCGACAGCCGGTCCTCGCGCGCTGCCACGCGGTCCAGCTCGGCCAGCTCGGCGAACCGACGCCGCAACGTGGCGACCAGCAGGACGGCGTTGGCCACTGTCAGGACGGCGTAGACGGCCAGGAAGACACCAGGGAGCGGCATCAGCAGCAGGCTCGCGTTGAGGACCCCGGTGTCGGCCGGGAGCTGGATGAGGGCGCTCGCCCCGCCCGGCGTACGGCCGCCCGACGCGGCACTGCCCTGGACCGGGCGTCGACCGCTGCCGCCACGCAGCTGTTCACCGAGGATCTGGGCGACGAAGCGGGTGACGGACACGAGCGCGAACAGCAGCGGAAGCACCAGCGCCGAACGCCCCGGCCCCGGGAGGTCGGCGACCCGGTGGAGCGCGACCGCGACGCTCAGGTGGACCGCGATGTGGCGAGCGGCGTCGAGGACGTGGTCGAGCCACTCACCGGCACGCCCGGTCCGCCCCGTGAGGCGGGCGAGCTGGCCGTCGGCCGAGTCCAGTCCGAAGGAGACGACGAGCAGCGCGACCACGCCGAGGACCACCGGGAACGACGCGGGCACGACACAGAGCCACAGGAGCGCCACTGCCCACAGCGCACCACCCACCAGCGACACCGCATGGGGCGTCACCCCCAGCGCTGCACCCGCAGCCGCGCCGACGCGGCCGAGCCGCCGGTTGACGACGCGCGTGTAGAAGGGGACGCCGGCGCCCGCCTTCTGGCGGGCGGCCAGCACCCTGTAAGCGGTGCCGAAGGTCCAGATCGGCGTGGGGGTCTTCTCAGGCACGGGGGTCTCCTGCTCGCGGTGCGACAACTCTCAAAGGAGTCACCTCGGCGCCATTCATGACGCGACTCGATCCAATGAGTTGGGTCACAGTGGGCCCCGGCTCCGTGACGCCCGTCCCGACGCCGCTCATGGCGACTGCGCCGCCAGCCGCAGATCCATGCTCACGTCCTTGGTCGAGCGGAAGTTGACGTGCACCTCGACGCTCACCTCGTTGCGCCCGGCGACGAGGGCCGTGGCGTCCAACGGGACGACGAGCGGGTCGGCCACAGCCGCCGACGTCCTCGGCGCCGCCGTCGCGAACGTCGACGGCCCGATCGCACCGTCACGGAGGTTCCTGCGCGCCACCTCACGACCGTTGAGGTAGACGATGACGCCGTCGTCGGCCCGGGTCGTCAGCGTCAGTCCGGTCAGCGCGGAGGGGTCGACGACGTCGAAGGAGCGGCGGTAGTAGGTCGAGATCGGGCGCTGACCTGAGGCGACGTCGACGTTGGTGGCGATCGACGGGCTGCCCCAGCCGAGCGGCGCCGCGCCGGTCGACCACGTGGAGTCGTCGAAGGTGGCGTCCTGCCAGCCGGCGGCGGGCGCGGCGCCGTCGGCGCGGTAGCTCCAGGTCGATCCGGCGGCCACCAGGTCGACCACCGCAGGCTCGGCCTGCGCGACCGCGACGGTCGTGGTCGCCGACCGGTTGCCGTGGCCGTCTGTGGCCCGCACGAAGAAGCGGTCGCCGGCGGCGGAGTCGGGGACGTCGACCGAGGTGCGTGTCGTCGTGGCCACCACGCGCCCACCTCGCAGCACCTCGTAGGTGACGGCGTCCGCGGTCGAGGCGGTCCAGGACAGGCCGGCGACCTGCCCGGTGAGTCGGACGGTCAGGCCGTCGGGGGTCGCCGGCGCGGTGTGCGGGCGAGCGGCGAACCTGACGAACCCTCCGGCCCACTGGTCCCGGCCGTCACGGGCGATCACGCTGGTGTAGCTGCCGCCGGCCCACAGAGTGCCGTCCGCGGCGACGCCCAGCGCCCATGCGCCGTATCCGCCACGTGCCTTGGAGATCGGGTCGAACGCCGGCATGGAGGCGCCGGTCGCGTCGTCCCACGCGCCGATGTAGCCGATCGCGTGGGCCTCGGCCCAGGTCGGGTTGGGATCACCGACGGTGAACGAGTAGGCCTGCTGACCGGAGAAGGCCCAGTCGCCGCAGTGGCAGCCGGCGTACACCACCGTGTCGGCGCTGTCGGCGATCGCCTGGATGTCGCCGCCGCTGCGGGTGACGTTCAGGCTCGTCGCCTCCAGCGTGGTGGTGTCGTAGCCGAACATGGAGTGCTCGCTGCCGCCCACCCAGAGCGTCGGCCCGGCCTCGTGGATGGCCTGCTGGTACGGCGACGTCGCCACCGAGAACCTCGGGGCGAACGGCACGACGGCTGCGCCGGGGTCGGTCGACAGGATCGCGACCCGCATCGTCGAGGTGCTGCCGGAGGAGGTGAAGTATCCCGACACGTAGACCCGGCGCCCGTCCGCGCTGGCGTCGATCGACTGCACCTTGCCGTTGAAGTCGGGGTTCCAGGCCTTGTCCGGCGTGGCGTCGCCGACCTTCACCCGTGCCGCCTTCCGGGCGTACACGGTGGAGGTCGAGGCACCGCCGGTCAGGTGCGTGAACGAGCCGCCCAGGTAGAGCCAGCCGTCCTGCACGTCCATCGTCTGCACGTTGACGCGCTCGCCGGCGATCCGGTCCTCGATCCGGATGCGCCAGCCGGTCACGGTCTCTCCGGTCGTCGGGTCGAGCTCGACGAGCCCGGGCTGGGACACGCCGTTGACGGTGCCGAACTGGCCTCCCACCGCGAGCCTCCCGTCCGGCAGGGCCGCCAGCGAGTTGACCTGGTTGTCGAGCACCGGACGGAACCCGGGGATCCAGTCGCCCGTCGTCGCGTCGAAGGCCGCCAGGTAGCTCTGCGGCACCGTCTGTGTCGCGGGACCGGTCGGCGTGCGGCCGGCGTGCTCCTCGACGCGGGCGAAGTTGCCGCCGACGTACATCACGTTCCCGATCTGCGCGAAGGCGTGCGCCTCGGTGTTGAGCTCGGTGGTGAGGCCGTTCGCCAGGCCTGCCACGCCCCACGTGCCGGGCAGCGCACCCGACTCGGCCAGCGGAGCCTGCTCCTGCGCCGCGGCTCCGGAGTCAGGGACGCTCGGGTAGGCGACCTGGCCGGTCGTCAGCTGCGGCCGCAGCCAGACCTGCGTCATCGGCGTCGCGTAGGTGCCCGTGATCGAGTAGAGGTAGGTGTCGGCCGCCGTCGTGCCGGCGACCGAGCTGCCGTAGTTGAAGCCCGCCACCCAGCCGTTGGTGCTCGAGAGGTACGTCCAGAGCCGCGACATGCCGTTGCTGCTGCCGTTGCCGTTGCCCCCGCCGTCGAGGTCGCGTGTCGTCACCCCGGTCCGTGACACGCTCAAGCGCCCGGCCGTGTCGCGCTGCGAGCTCGCGGCGTACAGGCGGGCGTCGGCGGGCTGCCCTGCTGAGAACGCCCACGACCAGCGCGGCATCTTCGTCAGCTTCAGTCGTACGTCGGTCGCGGTCACGCCGGCCCTGTCGGCCGCGCGCACCACCCGTACGCCGTCGGCGAGCCCCGACGGCGCCTGACCGTCGAGCAGGCCGTTGATCACGTCGTCCGAGAGCTGGCGGGGCTTGAAGCCGGTCTGGTCCCAGACGTGGTCGTGCACCTGTGCGACGGTGCCCTGACCGTCGCCACCGCTCAGCCACCCGTCGCGGCCTCGTCCGACGAGCACCCAGCCGCCGCCGTCGACCGACATGTCGCAGTAGAACTGCTGCGGCGCCACCAACGTCGGCGTCACCAGCCAGTAGACCCCGTCGGGCGCCGTCGGCACGACCTGCTTGATCTCCCAGCACGAGGCAGCGGCCCGTTCGGCCGAGCTCCCGTCCGGCACCCAGCCCGCCGACGACGTCGCGGCCGCCGCGGTGTCGCACGACACCGACCCCGTCAGTGCGGTGACGATCGCCGCGACCCCCGCCGCGACCCTCGAGAAAGCAATTGCCTGCCGTCCCATGGCTGGCCCCCCATGATGTTGAGTTGTGTCCTCGCCGGGGGTGCTGCGCCCGGCGACCCAGGGATGGGACAGGTGATCTGGCTGGCCATGACGCCGATCGCAAAGAAATTGCGCGGCCTGTGGGCAGACGCACAGACGACTAGGGTGTGGCGGTGACCGAGGCGCTCTCGACCGTCCGCTCCATCGCCGACGCAGCACGCACCGTCGACGGCGCGGCCCCGCTGGACGAGGCCACGCTCCTGACGCTGCGCCACCGGCCGGACACGGTGCGCTCCTGGGTCGAGGACGACGGGTTCGCCCTGCTGATCGGGTCCGAGCTGTCGCTGGTGGTCAGGCCGGCCGCCCGCGGTCGGGGGGTGGCGACACGGCTGCTGGACGCCGTGCTGGCGGAGACGGCGGACACCCCCGCCGCGCTCACCGCGTGGTCGCACGGCAACCAGCCGGCCGCCGCCGCGCTCGCCGGATCGCACGGCTTCCGGCCGACCCGCGAGCTGTGGGTGATGCGGAGGCCGATGTCGGAGCCGCTGCCGCCCCTGCCGGCTCCGCCCGCCGGGGTGGACCTGCGGGGATTCGCGAGCGGCGACGAGGCCGAGCTGCTGCGGGTCAACGCCGCGGCCTTCGCCCACCACCCCGAGCAGGGGTCCCTGTCACTGGACGGCCTGCGGGAGCGGATGGCCGAGCCGTGGTTCGAGCCCGACGGCCTGATCGAGGCGTGGTCGGGATCGACGCTGCTCGGCTTCCACTGGACGAAACGACACTCCCCCACGCTCGGCGAGGTGTACGTCGTCGGCATCGACCCGTCCGCCCAGGGCCGCGGCCTCGGCCGGCTGCTCACCCTCGCGGGGCTGCACCACCTCACCGACGTGGCGGAGGTGCATCTCTACGTCGAGGCGGACAACACCCCTGCCGTCAGGCTCTACTCCGGCCTCGGGTTCACGCACGCGCCCGTCGACACGCACGTGCAGTTCACGCGGCCCTGACCCGTCGCGGGCCTCAGAGGCGCGGCCGTCAGAGGCGCGGCCGCACGTGCAGCCCTGCCTCCGGGTCGACGATGACCTCCTGGCCGGCCGGCATGCCGTCCACGGTGAGCTCCGCGTCGACGGGGACGTTGCGCTTCACCAGCGCGAGCGCGATCGGCCCCAGCTCGTAGTGACGCGCGGACGACCCGACGAAGCCGATCTCGCGATCCCCGTGGGAGATGGGCGAGCCCACCGCCGGGAGCCTGTTCTCCGAGCCGTCGAGGTGGAGCAGCGTCAGGCGACGCGGCGGACGGCCGAGGGTGTGGACGCGCGCGACGGTCTCCTGGCCGCGGTAGCAGCCCTTGTCCAGGTGCACCGCCGGCAGGAAGCCCTGGTCGGCCGGCAGCCAGCCGACCTCGTTCGGGATGGTCCGGTGGTCGGTGTCGACACCGAACCGCGGCTCGCCCCGTGCGATCCGCAGCGCGTCGAACGCCCACAGCCCGGCCGCCGGACCCGCTGCCTCGGCGAAGGCCGGGAGCTGGTCGCGCGGCACGAACAGGTAGCCCGACGGGCGCCAGGCGACCGCGAGCTCCGGGGCGAGCGAGACCGTGACGTCGGACCAGAACTTCATCCGCTCCAGGTAGGCGGCCAGCGGATCGCCGTACCCGGGCTCGGTCCAGGCGGTGAACGCGGTGCCGTCGTCGACGCCGGCGAAGTGGTGCTCGACGTGGCCCTGCGGGGACAGCACGAGGGCGGCGGTCCACGTCCCCGGCTGCAGGCCCTCGAAGGCCTGCGAGGTCAGCGAGTGCAGCCAGGTCAACCGGTCCGGGCCGGCGATCACGACGACGTCGCGGTGCGAGAGGTCGACGAAGCCCTCACCCGAGGCGAGGACGCGCTGCTCGTTGTTGAACGACCCGTAGTGCGCCGCGACCGGGGCGTCGACCCCGTCGGCGGCGACGGCGCCGGGCAGGCTCATCAGGGGGCTGGGCAGCGGGCTAGTGCTGGTGCTCATCGTGCGCTCCTTCTGCTCCCCCGGGAGGCTCCGGGCAGCTGGGCGTGTGCTCGCCGAAGATCGTCAGGTGCGCGATGTCGACCAGGAAGCCCTGCTCCACGCGCAGCCGCTCGACGAACTTCTCCGCCTTCACCTCGTCAACCGAGATGACCTGCCCGCAATTCCGGCAGGTCAGGTGGAAGTGGACCGGGCCCGCGCTCACGGAGTGGTACGTCGGTGCGCGGTCGCTCAGGTGCAGGTGGCGCACCAGCCCGAGCTGCTCGAGGACCTCCAGGGTCCGGTAGACCGTCGAGATGTTGATCGCCGTCGACTGCGTCGAGACCTCCGCGAAGATCTCGTCCGGGGTGGCGTGCTGCAGTCGCTCGACGGCGGCGAGGATCAGCTCGCGCTGCGGCGTCAGGCGGTAGCCCTGCGCTCGCAGACGGCTGCGCCAGTCGTCGCCCTCGGGCTGCGCGCCCGCGGGCCCGTGCCCCGCCTCGGCCGCCATCGCCGCCTCACGCCCGCTGAAGGCGCGCCCAGAGGTGCGGCTGGAGGGCCTGGCCCATCGCCGCCATGTCGTAGGCGTAGAGGAGGTCGCCCTCGACGTTGCCGTAGAGGCGCTTGCCGCCGACGTACTCCTTGGCGGTCTCCGTGCGCGCCACCGCGTCGGTGACGATCTCGAGCTTGCCGGCGGCCGACTCGCCATACCAGATCTCCACGAAGCCGGTGTTGTGGGCGAGCACGAGCTCGACACGGGCCTCGCCCGCGTTCTCGCCCGGCTTGCAGCGCAGGAAGCCGGTCTCGAGCGCGGCGTCGCGGACGAACTCGCCCTGGTCGTCGACGATCCACGCCCGCGAGAAGTAGTGGAAGAACGGCCGGCCGTCGTGGGTGAAGATCAGCTCCTGACCGAACTGGAACCCGTCGATCGTCGGGTAGTCCCCGTGCCCGTTGCCGCGCCAGGTCCCGAGCATCCAGGCCACCGGGCCACAGTCGGGGTGCAGGTTGTCGGGGATCTCGAAAGCCACGGTCGGTCAGTCTAGTGTCAGGCCCCGTGAGGACCCTTGTCGTGAAGTGCACCGCGGGTGCCGAGGAGCCGGAGCGGGCGAACCAGGCCTTCACCGTGGCCGCCTCGGCCGCCGCCGCGGGCGCCCGGGTGAGCCTGTGGCTGACAGGGGAGGCGAGCTGGTTCGCGGTGCCCGGGCGCGCCTCGCTCGACCTCGAGCTCGCCACGCCGCTCGGTGACCTGCTCGATCTCGTGCTCGCCTCCGGAGAGGTGACCGTGTGCAGCCAGTGCGCCAAGCGTCGGGGGTTGGCGCAGTCCGATCTCGTCGACGGTGCGACGATCAAGGGCGCCGCCGTGTTCGCCGAGGAGATCCTCGGCGACGGCGTCCAGGCGATCGTCTACTGACACCTCCGCGGGCCTGCGCCGAAGCGCGGCGGACGATCTCCTCGGGCCGATAGGATCAGCCGGAAATGGACCAGCCCCAGAACCCCTCCGACCGCCGGTGGTTCCGCCGCTCGGGCAACGAGCCGACCTCACAGGCGCAGAAGCCACCGACGTCGCCCGCCGACGTGAACCCGACCCAGGGGTCCGAGCCCGCGCCGCCGTCCGCGGCCACGCTCGCCGATCTGGAGGCCCGCGCCCGCGAGCAGACGGCTGCCGCGGAGGCGGCCGCCCGACTGCGGGCGCTCGCCGAGCAGGCAGCCGCTGCGCAGGCGGCCGAGCGACACTCGGCCGACGAGGCCGCTGCAGCGGCCCGACGGATCGCCGAGGAGTCTGACCGGGCCGCCCACGAGCACGCCACCGCGGCCGCGGCCGCCCACGAGGCGCGTGCGGCGGCCGAGGCGGCCGTCGAGGAGGCCGCCCGCAGGCACGCCGAGGCGCAGGCGTCGGCCGAGGCAGCCCAGACCGCGCGGCGTGAGGCCGAGGAGCGCGCCCTGGCGCAGGCCACCGCGACCGAGGAGGCGGTACGCCGCCACGCGGCCGCCGTCGAGCAAGCCTCCCAGCGCGAGACGGAGCTGCAGGCGCAGCTCGCGGAGCTGACCGCCGCCCGCACCCAGGCCGAGGACGCCGCGCGGGCGCTCGCCGGGGTCGCCTCCGCCGGGCAGCAGGCCCGCAAGGAGGCCGAGGCGGAGGCCGCTCAGCGCGCCGTCGAGGCCGCGGGCGCCCACCAGGCCCGGCAGGACGCCGAGAAGGCGCTCACCGCCGCCCACACCGAGGCGGAGGAGCGTCTGCGTGCCCAGGCCGACGAGGCCCGGGAGCGGTTGCGCGAGCAGCACGAGGCCGCCGCCGCGGCCCACGAGGCACGGGTGGCCGCGGAGCAGGTCGCTGCCGAGCGGGCCGCCGAGGCGGCGACCGCGCACGAGGCGCGGGCAGCTGCGGAGCAGGCCCTCGTCGAGGCACGTCAGACCGCGGACGCCGAGCTCGCCGCGGCGCGCCGGGAGGCGGAGGAGGCCGTCGCGGCCGCCCACGAGCAGGCGCGCTCGCTGGTCGACGCCGCCCGGCAGCAGACCGAGGAGTCGCTGGCGGCCGCCCGCACCCAGGCCGACGAGGCGGTCGCCGGCGTACGCGCGGGCGCCCTCGAGTCGATCACCGCAGCGACGGCCGAGGCCGACGCGGCCGTGGCCGCGGCACGGGACGAGGCCGCACAGGCGATGGCCGACGCGCGCACCCACGCCGAGGAGGGGCTGGCCGAGGCGCGCCGGATCGCCGAGGCAGCGGCTGCGAGCTCGTCGGCCGCCCACGCCGACGCCGACCGCCTGGTCGCCGAGCACACCCAGATCCGCGCGCACCTCGAAGAGCTCGCCGCCCAGCACCTCGAGGCGGCGACCACCGCGCACGAGGCGCGCCACGAGGCGGAGGCGACGGCCCGCGCGAAGGCGGAGGAGGCCGCGGCCGCGCACGACGCCCGGATGTCCGCCGAGCAGACCCTCGCCACCACGCAGGCCGAGGTGGCCGAGCAGCTGCGGGCGCAGGCTGCCGAGGCCGAGCAGAGGCTGCGCGAGCAGGCCGACGCCGCGTCCGCCGCGCACCAGGCGCGGGTCGCCGCGGAGGAGGCGGCCACGGCTCTGGCCGCCGCTGCCGCCGCGGCCAACGAGGCGCGCACGCACGCCGAGGCGACGGCCGCCGAGGCCGCCACCGAGCGGGAGCGTGCCGTCGCGCAGGCCGACGCCGAGCGGGAGGCCGCCACGGCCGAGGCGCACCGGGTCCGCGAGGAGGCTCTCGCCGCGTCGACCGCCGCCCGGGAGGAGGCCGACCGCCAGGTCACCGAGCACGCCACCACGCGCGCCGCCCTCGAGGAGAAGACCGCCGCCCGGCTGGCCGAGAACCTGGCAGCGCACGAGGCAAGGCTCGCCGCTGAGCAGGCCGCCACCGCCCGCGCCGACGACGCTACCGCGGCCCACAACGCCCGGCTGCACGCCGAGGAGGGTGCCCGCCGGCACGCCGACCTCGCCGCGCAGGCGCACGCCGACCGCGAGGCGGCGGAGCAGGTGGCCCGGGAGCGGTCCGAGGAGGTGCTGCGCGCCCAGGAGCTGCGCCAGTCGGCCGAGCACGCCGCGGCCGAGGCGAACGCCGCCCGCATCGCGGCCGAACAGAGCGCCAGCGAGCACGCCGCCGCCCGCCAGGAGGCCGAGGAGCAGGCCCGCAAGCAGGCGAACGCGGCCCACGCCGCCCACGAGCTGCGGGGCCGCGCCGAGACGATGGCGCGCACGGCGGCTGCCGCCGCCAAGTCCGCGCACGTGCTCCGCGGCGAGGCCGAGGAGGCCGCCCAGCAGCAGGCCCTGTTCGCGCAGCAGTCCGCCGAGACCGCGCAGGCAGCGCTGGCGAAGGTCGAGGAGCAGGCCGAGGTCGCACGCGTCGCGCACGAGACGGCCGAGCAGGCACACCAGGCGCGTGCCGAGGCGCTCGCCGACGCCCACAGGGCGGCCGGCAAGGTCATGGAGGCGCTCAACGCCCGGCTCGAGGCGGAGGAGGCGGCCATCCTGGCTCAGGCCGCCCGCGACGGGGCCGAGCAGGCGGCGAAGACCCAGGCCGAGCGGACCCGCGACGCACAGCGCCAGCTCGAGGAGGCCGAGCACCGCAACCAGGCCGTGCTCGACCAGCTCGCCGCCGCTCGCACGGAGGCCGCCGAGGCGCACCGCCTGCGCGCCGAGGCGGAGGAGGCTGCGGCCCAGCGGGCGATCGACCGTCAGGCCGTCGAGTCCTCCATCCGGCACAACACCGAGCTCATCGAGACTGCCCTCGCCGAGCGGTTGGCGGCCGAGCGCCGGCTCGCCGACCTCGCGGCCGAGCTGGCCACGCTGCGGGGCGCGGTCGCGAACACGTTGCGCGAGAAGGGGTCCAAGCGCAGCCTCGCCGCGCTGCAGGAGGCCGCGGACAGCCACACGGCCCTCGACCAGGAGGCGATCCGGGCACTGGACGAGACGGGGTCGATCCCGGTGGTCCCGTCGGTCTTCGAGCCGGCCCGAGTCGACGACGAGGCGGCGCCCCCGGGTGTCGGCGAGACCCAGCACGCGTGGATCCGCAACGAGTGGGCCCGGGTGGACGCGCGGCGGGCCGACGAGGCCCAGGCGGACCAGCCGGGTGGTGCGCATGAGGCCGGGGCCCGGTCCGAGGGCGAGCACCGTCGTGAGACGGAGCCGGCCCGCCAGGCCGACGTACGGTCGTTCGCGGCAGCGGGCGTGGCGGACGACGTGACCGTCACCGACGACGGCGTGCTCGACGTACGCCGCGGCGACCGGTCGCAGACGTTCGACCTCTACGACCGGGCGACCGACCTGCGGATCGTCGGCAAGCCCGGACAGCGGCGCTGGCGCGTCGAGGTGTCCCGCCCGGGCGCGGCCCCTGTCGTCATCGACGGCAAGCAGGTCGACGCCGAGGCGCTCACCCGCGAGCTGGTGCGCTGGCGCCCCGAGGCCGCCCGCCGCTGATCACCCACCGCGCAAACTGTCACCGTGACAGTTCGCGGCACCGGTGATAGTTGGCAACTGTCACCCACCGCGCGAACTGTCACGGTGACAGTTCGCGGCACCGGTGATAGTTGGCAACTGTCACGGTGACAGTTCGCGGCACCGGTGATAGTTGGCAACTGTCACCCACCGCGCAAACTGTCACCGTGACAGTTTGGCGACGCGACGTGAGGCGGCGCGGGCCGGGCGCGGCGGGCAGCGGCCTACGCGCCGAGCCCCCGCCTGAGCGCCTCCGCGATGTCGGCCGTCGCCGCCCGGGACGAGCGCGCGAGCAGCACGTTGAAGAACCCGTGGATCTGGTCGGCGAAGCGCCACGACTCGACCTTGACGCCGGCGGCGGAGAGCTTCTCGGCGTACGCCTCGCCCTCGTCGCGCAGCGGGTCGAAACCGGCGGTCGCGATGTACGCCGGGGCGACCCCGTCGGGCACGTCGGCGTAGAGCGGCGAGAGACGCGGGTCCCTCGGGTCCGTCCCGGCCGGGACGTACGACGACCCGGCGAGGTCGATGAAGTCCGACGTGAGGTAGTAGCCGGCCCGGAAGCGCCGGCGGCTCTCGGTCTCCTCGTCGAACTGCGTCACCGGGTAGATCAGCAGCTGGAACGCACACGCCTCGGTCACCGCGAGGGCGACCCCGGTGGCCAGGTTGCCGCCGGCCGAGTCCCCGCCGACGCCGATCCGCCCTGGGTCGGCCGACACCTCGGCTGCGTGCTCGACGACCCAGCGGAACGTCTCGATCGCATCGTCGTACGCCGCCGGGAATGGCTCCTCCGGAGCCAGGCGGTACTCCACCGCCAGCACCCGGACCCCCGACTGCTCGGCGAGGAACCGCGCCGAGGCGTCGTGCGAGTCGAGGTCGCCGTAGATGAAGCCGCCACCGTGGAAGAGCACCAGCAGCGGCCCGGGCTCCGTCGACGCGGACGTGGGCGTGTAGAGCCGCGCGGCACGGCCGGCCACCGACAGCGTCCGCACGTGCCCCACCGCCTGCTCGCCGCCCACCAGCCGTGACTGGTGCAGCAGCACCGGGCGGCCCTTCTCGACGGACAGCGACTCGACGGCGGGCCCGGCGATCCTGGCGAGCCTCAGCATCAGCTGCGTGTCGGTCGCGAGCCTCTGCCCGTCCACGGCGACGGGCTTGCCCACGAGACGGCGCTGCACGGCCTCGGGCAGCCGGAACGCGGTGGTCAGTGCGGCCCGCTCGGCCACGGCTGCGGCGGAGCTGAGCGCGGAGATGGCGTACGACGACGGCTTCGACAACAGGCTCACGGGGCCCGAACCTACCGGCGGGTCACATCGCCCTGCCAGGGGATGTCCACGCCTCGCGACACCTACCGTTCACCCGGAAGTGAGAGACTCGAGCGCATGACGCTTGAGCCCACGGCCGACCCCGACCTCGGCACGGTGGAGACGTTCGACGTCGACCCGCCGTACGTCCCGGACCACGAGGCTCTGGCGGCCGTCGAGGAGTTCGAGGAGCGCTTCCTCGACCGGGAGCTGTCCTGGCTGCACTTCAACCAGCGCGTGCTCGAGCTGGCCGAGAGCCCGTCCCTGCCGCTGCTCGAGCGGGTGCGGTTCCTGGCGATCTTCACGTCCAACCTCGACGAGTTCTTCATGGTCCGGGTTGCCGGCCTCAAGCGCCGCATCGCCGCCGGGCTCGCCGTGCGCGCCGCCTCCGGGCTGATGCCGCGCGAGGTGCTGGAGCTGATCTGGCGCACCACCCGGGAGCTGTCGGAGCGACACGCCTCCGTCTTCTCCGACCAGGTGGTCCCGGCGCTGTGGAAGGAAGGCATCGAGCTGGTCCGGTGGGACGACCTGACCGCGACCGAGCAGAAGCACTGCAAGAAGCTCTTCAAGGAGCGGGTCTTCCCGATCCTGACGCCGCTGGCGGTCGACCCCGCGCACCCGTTCCCCTACATCTCCGGGCTCTCGCTCAACCTGGCCGTCCTCATCCGCGACCCGCGCACCGGCAAGGAGCACTTCGCGCGGGTCAAGGTGCCGCCCAACCTCACCCGCTTCGTGCCCGTCGGCAACGACCGGTTCGTGCCGCTCGAGGACATCATCGGCGTCCACCTCAAGAGGCTCTTCCCCGGGATGGACGTCCTCGAGGTGCACACCTTCCGGGTGACCCGCAACGAGGACGTCGAGGTCGAGGAGGACGACGCCGAGAACCTGCTCGCCGCGCTCGAGAAGGAGCTCCTGCGCCGGCGCTTCGGCCCCCCGGTGCGCCTCGAGGTCGAGGAGTCGATCTCGGACTCGGTGCTCGAGCTGCTCGTCTCCGAGCTCGGCATCTCGCCCTCCGAGGTCTTCCGCCTGCCCGGCCCGCTCGACCTGCGCGGGCTGCACGCGATCGCCGACATCGACCGCGAGGAGCTGAAGTACCCGACGTTCCTGCCGACGACCCACCACCGGCTGGCCGACGTCGAGTCGGCCGCCCCGGTCGACGTCTTCAAGGCGGCGCGGCGGCGCGACATCCTGCTGCACCACCCCTACGACTCCTTCGCCACGTCGGTGCAGCGGTTCATCGAGCAGGCGGCGGCCGACCCGCACGTGCTGGCCATCAAGCAGACGCTCTACCGCACCTCCGGCGACTCCCCCATCATCGACGCCCTCATCGACGCGGCGGAGTCCGGCAAGCAGGTGCTGGTGCTCGTCGAGATCAAGGCCCGCTTCGACGAGCAGGCCAACATCCGCTGGGCGCGCAAGCTGGAGCAGGCCGGCTGCCACGTGGTCTACGGCCTGATCGGGCTGAAGACCCACTGCAAGCTGGCGATGGTCGTGCGCGACGAGGGCGTGTACGGCGGCGGCATCCGCCGCTACACCCACATCGGGACCGGCAACTACAACCCGAAGACCTCGCGGCTCTACGAGGACTACGGCCTGATCACCACCGATGAGGCGATCGGCGAGGACGTCGCCCACCTGTTCAACAACCTGTCCGGGTGGTCGCGCGACGCGTCGTACGAGCAGCTGCTCGTCGCCCCCGCCACCGTGCGAACCGGCATCGTGGAGCAGATCCATGCGGAGATCGCCCACCACCAGGCCGGCCGGCCCGCACGGATCCGCATCAAGGCCAACTCAGTCGTCGACGAGGGCGTGATCGACGCGCTCTACCTCGCCTCGCAGGCGGGGGTGCCGGTCGAGCTGCTGGTGCGGGGCATCTGCGCGCTGCGACCGGGCGTGCCGGGCCTCTCGGAGACCATCGCCGTACGGTCCATCCTGGGCCGCTTCCTGGAGCACTCACGGCTCTTCTGGTTCGCCAACGGCGGCGACCCGACGGCCTGGATCGGTTCGGCCGACCTCATGCACCGCAACCTCGACCGCCGCGTCGAGGTGCTCGTCCGGCTGCCGCTGGCCGATCACATCCTCGCGATCGGCGAGCTCTTCGACCTCTCGTTCGAGCCGTCGACGAGCGCCTGGGTCCTCGACTCGGACGGGTCGTGGACGCGCAACGGTGGCGACGTGGACCTGCAGGAGACGCTGATCGAGCAGCAGCGACGCCGTCGTACGGTCGGCGCCTGAGCCTGCGACTCGCCCCGGGAGTGCGTCAGAGACCGAGCACGTTGACGAACAGGCCGTGCAGCAGCCGGATGAGCTCGTACGCCGTCGCGGCCGCGAGGCCCGCCGCCGGGAACGTGAGGACCCAGGCGGTGACGATGTTGCCCGCCACGCCCCAGCGCACGGCGGAGAAGCGCTTCGTCGCGCCGGCGCCCATGATCGCGCTGGTGATGGTGTGGGTCGTCGAGATCGGCGCCTGCCAGATGTACGCCGTGCTGTAGAGCACCGCCGCGCCCACCGACTCTGCCGAGAAGCCGCGGGCCGGGTCGAGGTGGATGATCTTGCGGCCGAGCGTCCGCATGATCCGCCAACCACCCGAGTAGGTGCCCAGCGAGATCGCGCTCGCCGCACAGACGATGACCCACAGGGGCAGGTCGTCGTTCGGGTCGGCGTGACCCGAGGCGACCAGCGCCAGGAAGATGACGCCCATCGTCTTCTGGGCGTCCTGCAGGCCGTGGCCGAGCGCGAGCGCGGAGGCCGAGATCGTCTGCATCCCGCGGAAGCTGCGGTGGACCTTCGCCGCGGGGCGGCTCTTGAAGATCCACATGATCGAGAGCATCACCAGGAAGGCCAGGCAGAAGCCGACGATCGGCGAGGCCACCATCGGGATCAGGACCTTGTCGACGATCGTCTGCCAGTGCACCGTCGCCAGGTCGGGGCCGGCCGCGAGGGCCGCGCCGACCAGGCCGCCGATCAGGGCGTGCGAGGACGACGAGGGCAGGCCGAAGTACCACGTGATGAGGTTCCACGCGATCGCGCCGAGCAGCGCCGCGAGCACGATGGTGAGGGCATGCTCCGCGTCGTCCCCCGCGATCGACAGCGTGTCTGCGACGGTGTGGGCGACCTTCTGGCCGAGCAGCGCACCGACGAAGTTCATGACGGCCGCGAGGATGAGCGCGATCCGCGGCGTCAGCGCCCGCGTCGAGACCGAGGTCGCGATCGCGTTGGCGGCGTCGTGGAAGCCGTTGGTGTAGTCGAAGACGAGAGCGACGACCACCACCGTGATGACGATGGCGAGTTCCATGGGAGAGCTCAGGACTCCTTGAGGGCGATCTGCTCGATCGTGTTCGCGACCCGCTCGAAGCCGTCGATGGCCGCCTCGAGGGCCTCGACGATGTCCTTGAGCTTCAGCACCTCGACGGCCTTGAACTCGCCCGAGAAGATCATCGCGAGGATCCGCCGGTGGTTGCGGTCGCCCTCGTTCTCGAGGCGGTTGACCTCGATCCAGTACTCCTCCAGCGACTTCATCGACTGCAGGTTCGGCATCGCGGCCGCCGTCAGCTCGGCGCAGCGCTGCAGCACCTGGACCTGGTCGGACAGCTCAGGCGGGAGCACCTTCACCTCGTAGACGAGGATCATGTCGACGACCTCGTCCATCAGGTCCATGATGTCGTCGAGGCCGGAGCCCAGCGAGTAGATGTCCTCGCGGTCGAACGGGGTCACGAACACCGAGTTGACCCGCCGCACGATCGCGTGGGTGGTCTCGTCGGCGGCGTGCTCGGCCTCCCGCATGCGTCGGGCGACGTCCTCGTGGAGGGCGCCGACGGCGAGCATCTCGGCCAGCAGGGCAGCGCCCGTCACCAAGTGGTTGGCCGACTCGGTGAACAGGTCGTAGAAGGTCGTGTCGACCGGACGGATGCGCAAACGCACGAAGAACTCCTGTGGAGTCGGAGACGAACGGGCCCAATCTAGGGGAGCCGACGCGTGCGCGCGCAACCGGCGGCGCTCACCAGCGCCGAGTCGGCGCGTCTTCGCACCTCAGAAAGGCCGAGTCGGCGCGTCTTCGCACCACACAAGCGCCGAGTCGGCGCGTCCTCGCACCACACAAGCGCCGAGTCGGCGCGTCTTCGCACGTTGCGTGCGAGGATGCGCCGACTCGACCGTCGTACGCCGCCAGGATGCGCCGACTCGGTCGCCGTACGGGTGCCAGGATGCGCCGACTCGACCGTCGTACGCCGCCAGGATGCGCCGACTCGGCCTCAGCCGAAGCGGCCCGAGATGTAGGCCTCGGTGGACTCGTTGTCGGGGTTCGTGAACATCTTCTTGGTCGGGTTGAACTCGACCAGGTGGCCCGGCTGGCCGGCGGCCTTGAGGTTGAAGAAGCCCGTCTCGTCGGAGACACGGGCCGCCTGCTGCATGTTGTGCGTCACGATGACGATCGTGTAGCTGTCCTTGAGCTCGTGGATGAGGTCCTCGATCGCCGCCGTCGAGATCGGGTCGAGCGCCGAGCACGGCTCGTCCATGAGCAGCACCTGAGGCTCGACCGCGATGGCGCGAGCGATGCAGAGGCGCTGCTGCTGGCCGCCGGAGAGCCCCATGCCGGGCTTGTTGAGGCGGTCCTTGACCTCGGTCCAGAGGTTCGCGCCGCGCAGCGACTTCTCGACGATCGCGTCGGCCTCGGCCCGCTTGAGCTTCTTGGAGTTGAGGCGGTTGCCCGCGAGGACGTTGTCGTAGATCGACATCGTCGGGAACGGGTTGGGCCGCTGGAAGACCATGCCCACCATCCGCCGGACCTCGACCGGGTCCACACCGGGGTCGTACAGGTCCTGGCCGGAGACGGTGATCTTGCCCTCGACCCGGGCGCCGGGGATCACCTCGTGCATGCGGTTGAGCGTGCGCAGGAAGGTCGACTTGCCGCAGCCGGAGGGGCCGATGAAGGCCGTCACGGCCTTCGCCTTGATCGTCATGTTGACGCCCTCGACGGCCTTGAAGTCGCCGTAGTAGATGTTGACGTCGCTGACGTCGATGCTCTTGGCCACTGTGTGTCCTGGTTCCTTTCAGCGCCCGGTCTTGGGGGCGAAGATCATGCTGATGACGCGTGCCACGAGGTTGAGCACCATCACGATGGCGATGAGGATGAGGGCCCCGCCCCACGCCCGGGCGAAGCCTTCCGGGGTGGCGGTGAGGTACTGCGTCATGATGAACACGGGCAGCGTCATCATGCGCCCGTTGACGAGGTTGGTGTTGACCGCCTCGGCCGCACCGACGGCGACCAGCAGCGGGGCCGTCTCGCCGATGACCCGCGAGATCGCCAGCACCACGCCGGTGATGATGCCGCCCAGCGCGGTCGGGATGACGACCTTCACGATGGTGCGCCACTTCGGCACACCCAGGGCGTACGACGCCTCGCGCAGGTCGTTCGGGACGAGCCGCATCATCTCCTCGGCCGAGCGGACGACCGTCGGGATCATCAGCAGCGAGAGCGCGATCGATCCCATCAGACCCATCCGGGTGCCGACTCCGAAGATCAGCGTGAAGAGCGCGAGCGCGAAGAGGCCGGCCACGATCGACGGGATGCCGGTCATGACGTCGACCAGGAAGGTGATGATCCGCCCGACGCGGTTGTTCTTGCCGTACTCCACGAGGTAGATCGCCGTGAACAACCCGATCGGCACCGAGATGACGATCGCGCCCAGCGTCACGAGCAGCGTCCCGATGAGCGCGTGCTCGAGGCCGCCGCCGGCCTCCAGCTTGCCGGTGACCGGGTCGAGGCGCTGCACCATGTCGTGGGTGAGGAAGGCCGCGGTGATGGCGGGGATGCCCTTGCTGATGACGACCCAGACGAGCCAGACCAGTGGCACCAGCGTGACCGCGAAGGCGGCCCAGATGACGGACGTGACGAGCCGGTCGGTCGCGGCGCGGCGGTTCTCGACGACGGCCGACCAGGCCGGCAGGGCGACGACGGCGATCAGGCCGCCGACGATCGCGAAGGCGACCAGGCCCCAGCCCAGCAGCAGGGCGAGCAGGCCCGAGGCGGCGAACGCGGTCAGCAGCACCAGGTACGGCGCGTACGCCGGCAGGCGACCGCTGTAGAGCCGCTCGCTGCGGGAGATGTCGACGGCGCTCACTTCTGGCCCCTCTCGCTCCGCCCGGCGATGTAGCGCGCCGCGAAGTTGACCATGAACGTGAACAGGAACAGCACCAGGCCGGTCGCCAGGAGCACCGTCTGGATGCGGTTGTCCTCGGCCTTGTAGTTCGACGCGATGTTGGACGCGATCGTGGCCGGGTTGGACGACGAGATCAGGTTGAGCGTGATGGTCGGCGACGCCGACAGCACCATCGCCACGGCCATCGTCTCGCCGAGCGCGCGGCCGAGGCCGAGCATCACGGCCGCCACCATGCCGGAGCGGGCGTGCGGGAAGACCGAGTAGCGGACCATCTCCCAGCGGGTCGCCCCGAGCGCGAGCGCCGCCTCCTCGTGCAGGCGCGGCGTCTGGCTGAACACCTCGCGGCTGATGGCCGTGATGATCGGGATGCACATGATCGCCAGCACGATGCCGGCGACCAGGATGGTGCGGCCGGTCGCCGACGCCGGGCCCTTGAAGAACGGCAGCCAGCCGGCGTTGTGGTCGAGCCACCGCTGCGTCGGCTGGAACGCCACGGCCAGCGAGCGGGCGCCCCAGAGGCCGAAGACCACCGAGGGGACGGCGGCGAGCAGGTCGATGACGTAGGCGACGGTGGTCGCGATGCGGCGGGGCGCGTAGTGCGAGATGAAGAGCGCCAGCGCGAAGGAGAACGGCACGGCGATCACCAGCGCGATGACCGCGGCGAGGATCGTGCCGAACAGCAGCCGGCCGACGTACGTCCAGAAGCTGCTCGACGACGGCGCGAAGATCGAGGCGTCCGCGGTGAAGCCGGGCAGACCCTTGACGAAGAGGAACACGAAGACGGCGGCCAGGGTGACGAGGATCGTCACACCCGAGGCGAGGGCGACGCCGGAGAAGACGCGGTCGCCGCGGCCGAACCTTACTCCGGTGTACGGGCCGGGGATGACGGGCTCGGTCAGCTCCAGGTCTGGTGGTGTGGTGCTCACGGTTCTCCTGTACGAACCCGACGGGTTCAGGTTTCTGTGTGCCACAGCGGCGGAGCCTCCGCGAAGAGGCCCCGCCGCCGTTCAGCGGGCTGCGCCACCGGGCGCAATGCTGTTACTTGGCCGCGATCTTGTCGAGGATCGCCTTGGCCTTGGCCGCGACGTCCGTCGGGAGCGGGGCCGACTTCGCGTTCGCGGCGGCGGCCTGCTGACCGGGCGCCGAGACGATGTACTGACCGAAGCCCTTGACGATGTCGGCCGTGGCCTTGTCGCTGTAGGTCGGGCAGGCGATGAAGTACGACGCCAGGAAGACCGGGTAGACCTTCGGGTCGGTCGCGGTGCGGTTGATCGTGTAGACGAGCTGCGTGTCGGCGGCGCCGTCCTTGACCGTCGAGGCGGCCAGACCGGCGGCCGCGCCGTCGGCGGACGGGGCGACGTACTCGGAGCCGACCTTGACCGACACCGTCCCGAGCTTGGTGCTCGTGACCGCGCTGTCGTCGGCGTAGCCGATGGTGCCCTGGCCGTCCTGGAGGGCGCCGACCACGCCGGAGGTGCCCTCGGCGGCCTCGCCGCCCTGGACCGGCCAGTCGCTGCTGTGCTCGGTCTTCCACGCACCGCCACCGGCCTGGTGGAGCCAGTCGGTGAAGTTGTCGGTGGTGCCCGAGGAGTCGGAGCGGTGGACCGGCGAGATGGCGGTCGACGGCAGCTTGACGTCCGTGTTCTGCTGGGCGATCGCCGGGTCGTTCCAGGTCTTGATCGAGCCGGCGAAGATCTTGGCGACCGTGGTCGCGTCGAGGTTCAGCTTGTCGACGCCCGGGAGGTTGAAGGCGATGTCGATCGGGGAGATGAAGACGGGCACCTCGATCGGGTCGCTGCCGCCGCAGGCCTGCTTGGCCTTCGACATGTCGGTGTCGGCGATCGCGGAGTCGGAGCCGGCGAACTTGTAGGCGCCCGAGTAGAAGTTGTCGCGCCCGGTGCCCGAGCCGACCGGGTCGTAGGTGATGGTCACGTCGGGGTTGCCCGCGCCGAAGCCGGCACGCCAGGCCTCCTGGGCCTTCTCCTGTGCGGACGAGCCACCGGCAGCGAGGCTGCCCTTGAGGCCCGAGGCGCTGCTGCTGGCGCTGTTGCTGTCCGAGTTGCCACCGCACGCGGCGAGCGAGAGGGCGAGCGTCAGCGCGGCCGCGCCGGGCACGAGGGCCCGGCGGATGGAAGTGATCGTCACTTCGAGATCTCCTGTGTTCTTCGAACGTGTCTCGTCGAAGGTAAGGAGCCGAAGTGACCTGACGGTGTGACAAGGTGAACGAGGCGTGAACTCGGAATGCCGGGTTGGCGACGCGGCGTGACCCAGCACACGGACAGCAGGTGAACTGGCCCGCGGCGCGCTCGACGGAGCGGTGGAGGGCCGTCAGTGACGCTCGACGGACACCACGCGGTCACCACGCAGGTGGGCGACGAGCAGCTCGCCCTTCTCCAGCCCCGCGTCGTCCAGGCCGACCGCGGCGAACACGTCCGGCAGCACCGGCCGGTGGCTGCAGACGACGGCCGGACCGGACGCGCCCAGCTCCTCGATCACCGCCCGCACGAGCTTGCGCACCTTGCGCGGCCGGGCGTCCTCCTCGCTGAGCGCGTCGAGCAGCTCGAGCTCGACCCCGGTCGCCAGGCAGTACGGCGCCACGCTGTCGGCGCAGCGCGTGCTGCTGCTGGTCAGCACCCGCCGGACGTCGTACGCCGCGAGGACCGGCACCAGCCGCTCGGCCTGGCGGCGGCCGGTCGCGAGCAGGGGGCGGACCCTGTCGTCGCCGTGCCAGGACCTCCGTGCACGGGAGTCGGTGTGGCGCAGCACGATCAGTGTCCTGGTGCGTCTCGGCTCCTCCAGGGCCTCGGCGAGCGTCTCCCGGTCGTGCGGATAGGTGAGCAGGCGGGCGGCCTTGTCGACGGGCACCCACGCGACCTCGTCGATCTCCGCGTTCGCGACGTAACCGCTGACGTCGTCACTGTCGAGCGCGCGGCCGATCCAGTAGTGGACGGTCTTGCGCCCCTTGCTCGTCGTGTAGCGCTGGCTCGACAGCGGCCGGCCGAGCCGGACGCGCAGGCCGGTCTCCTCCTCCACCTCACGTACGGCGGCGGCGGTGACGTGCTCTCCCCTGTCGAGCTTGCCCTTGGGGAAGGACCAGTCGTCGTACTTCGGCCGGTGCACGAGGAGCACCTCGCGACCCGGACGCAGCACGACGGCACCGGCCGCGACGATGTCTCCGCGACCCCCACCGGGGCTGCGGTCGGGCGTTGCCGGTCGCGCGCTGGCCATGGCGCTTAGGGTAGGCGCTCGTGATGAGGCGGGCGGCAAGGGCCGGAGTGGCGACGGTGGTCGCGCTGGTGCTCGTCGTCGCCGCCGTCGTCGGAGTGGTCTGGTGGCGAGGCGCCCACCGCGACGGGTTCGCCACCGCGCTCACACTCGTGCCGGACGACGCCCAGCGCTACTCCTGGACCGACTGGGCCGGCGTACGTCGGGCACTGCACGTGCCCGATGCCGAGGACCCGTCCGGCGCCGCCGTGGACGCGTTCCTCTCCCGCGGCTTCGACGCCGACCTGACCTCCGCGTCGGCGATGGTGACCTCGGCCGACGCGCTCCAGTCGCACCTCGGCTTCTCCCCCGCCACGGTGACGTGGGAGATGTTCGCCCAGTCCGACTCCGGGGCCGTGGTGGTGGTGCAGCCAACCTCGACCGACGGCGTCGAGGCGGCGCTGGCGCGGGCCGGCTACACCCGAGGTCCGCACGGGATCTGGGGTGGGGCCGATGCCGCGGCCCGACTCGGCATCACGCCGGAGTTCGGCAACATCGCCGTCCACGACGGGCGCGTCTACGCGAGCGACTCGGCCGACTACCTCGACGAGGTCCTCGGCGGGGGCTTCACGCCGGCCGACCCGGTGTCCCAGGTCGCCGGCAACCTCGGCGACCCCGTCTCGGCCATCGTCTACTCCGGCGACTACGTGTGCGGGCACCTGGCGATGAGCCAGGCCGACGACGTCGACCAGGCGCAGGCGGCCGAGCTGATCCGGCAGGCCGGTGGCGTGGACCCGTTGACGGCCTTCGCGATGGGGGTCGACGCCGACCGCCAGGTGAGGGTCGCCCTGGGCTTCGAGAACCACGACCAGGCCGTGCACGACGCGGACGCGCGTGCCGTGCTGGCGGGCGGCCCGGCACCCGGGCAGGGTGGCAGCTTCACCGACAGGTTCCGGCTCGGCAGAGTCGCGGCCGACGGCGGCGTCGTCACGATGCAGCTGCACCCGGTGCGGGGGGCGTACGTCCTCTCCGACCTGTCGACCGGGCCGGTGCTGTTCGCGTCCTGCTGAGTCGTCAATCGCCCTTGCGGGCGCGCGGCACCACACCGAGGATCTCGTCGATCTCCTCGGTGCTCAGTCGCCCGTCGGCCTCACTCGCCGCGATGATGAGGTTGGTCGTGAGCTCGACCTCGCGCAGCAGTTCGCCGTCCTCGAGCGACACGTCGAACTGGTCGTACATGTCGCCCTCCCGCTCTTCCGCGTCGATCGCTCCCGGCGCGGTACGTCTACCCGTTCAAGACTAGGTCGAAACCATGTCGCATTCCGGCCTTTGTGGCGCCGGGTGCCGATGCTTTACCTCAAGAGGAGTACGCGGAGGCCGCCCCGGACGGCAGAGACCCCGCCCCACAGGACGCGGGACGGGGCCTCGTGAAGACCGTGAGGCCGACCTCGGTCGGCGGGTCAGGTCAGATCAGATCGGGCGAACGTTCTCCGCCTGCGGGCCCTTCGGGCCCTGGGTGACGTCGAACTCGACCTTCTGGTTCTCGTCGAGAGACTTGTAGCCGTTGGTCTGGATCGCCGAGTAGTGAACGAAGACGTCGTCGCCGCCGTTCTCCTGAGCGATGAAACCGAAGCCCTTCTCGGCGTTGAACCACTTAACGGTGCCCTGAGCCATGTGCTCTTCTACTCCTTAGTCGGGGCGAGCGGACGCCACTTCGGCGACCACACACCAGGTGCGGTGACACGTCGCTCCGACCTGTGGTGTCCCTCGCGCGGGCCGAGACCCTCGTTCGAGCACAGAGCAGAAACGCCGTTGGATCACATACTCCGTAGGCGTCAGACCAGCTGGAACTTGCACCTGTTGCAGTCCAGACACTACCAATCCAGCGCCCGGGCGGAAGAGGCCGGGCGGCTCATTTCGAGACTGGGGCATGAAGGTTCTGCGACGAACGTGTGTCGGCGCGGCTGCGCAGCGCCTGCCGGACGACAGCCCGTACGCTCGACGGGTGACCGGTCTGCCCCGCTTCGAGGAGGTCGCTCGGGTGCGGCCGGTCGACCTCGTGGCGCCGGGTCTCCCGGGTCTGGAGATGGTCGGTCCGGGCGAGGGAGCGCTGCCGCAACCCGCGCCGTACGTCGCCGTGGTGGCCGAGGTGGACGGGCCCGCCGAGCTGACCCTGGAGTCCGTCCGCGGCGCGATCACCGGTCTCCTGGACGATCACGGGCGGGCCTCCCTGCGCGTCGACGGGCTGCACGCCCGCAGCCGGCGCCACGGACGCTCCCGCATTCCGGTCGACGCGCTCGCGCTCGCGGTGACGGGCGCCCAGGCGACGGTCTTCACCCGCTCCGCGGGCACCTGGACCGCACGCGGGAAGGTGGCGCTCACGGACCGCGTGGACACCTCCGACACGGAGTGGGGCGCCGAGCTGCGCGTCCGGGCCAGCGGTGCCGTCGGCCGCGTCCGTGCGGGCGCCTTCGGCCAGCTCGGGCTGCGCGACCTGCGCCTGGTCAGCAACGCCGACGGGACGCCGTACTCCCCTGACGCGCGGATCCTGCTCACCGCGACGAGCGCCGGCCCGGGCTTCTTCGGCACCGGGCACGCGAGCGTGTGGGAGCTCGACGCGGACCGGCTCGAGCTGACCCACCGCAGCGACATCTTCTTCCGGCGCGGCGAGCAGGTGTACGGCGACCACGCGATCCATCTCCTGCGCGACGGCGACGCCTGGCTGGTCGCGACGAGCACCTGGGGCGACTTCGTCGACCCGGCTGTGGACCACGTCCACGTGGAGATCGGACGGACCTCGGCCGACCTGCTCAGCGGGCGGCACGTCGTCGACACCGAGCCGCTCCACCTGCCGACGGACGGACTGCACAGCGTCGGGGTCTGGGACCCGCACCTCGTGCGCGACGGCGACGAGTGGCTGGTCGGCTACGTGAGCGCGCGGCGCTACTTCCTCTTCCACCCGGTCGTCGCGACCGGGCCGTCGCTGGAGGAGCTGACCGTGCGCGCCGCCCTCCCAGGACGCCGGGCGACCGAGGGGACGACGATCACGCGCCTCGGCGACACGTGGCGTGTCGTGGCGAGCGACGGGCGGGAGAACAGGCGCGGCCACCGGGCGGCGTACCCGGTGTTCGACCTGGACCTGCACCAGCTCGGGACGCTCGACGCGCCCTACCCGACGAACCTGCCGTGGCCCACGCTCGTGCCGACGGCGCAGGGCATGCTGCTCGTCGGCTTCGACGGGACGGCGACCTGCGGTCGACTACCGGGCTACGGCACCCACGGCGCCGTCGTGATCGCGAAGGAGGTTTAGCCCGGGCGCGTCAACGAGTGTCGCGCTCGGAGTAGTCCGACCACTCGTCGTGGTCGTCCGGCTGCTCACTGTCACCGGACTCGCCGTGCAGCTCGCGTGCGAGTGCCCCCAAGTCCGTGTCGTGAGTGCGGTACTTGAGGTCGCGAGCGACCTTAGTCTGCTTGGCTTTCGCACGGCCGCGCCCCATAGGGTCCAGCCCCCTCGCACTAGGCCGGGGCACCAAGGCTCCCGGGCTGTCTCACAAAGTTCTCGTGAAGGTAACGCTACCTGCTCCCAGGTCGTTCCCGCACACTGGCGACGTCGAAAACTTGTTCGCGGGTTGCGAACGTCACACACCGGGCTCGCGGACGGCCCGGCGACGGGCCGTCGGCCTACCAGCCGGGGTGCTGCCCGACGAGGCGGACGCGGCCCTCGTCGCCCTCGCCGGCCCTGCTGACCGACCCCGCGACCCAGGCCGGGACGCCCGCCTCGGCGAGGAGGGCGATCGTCCGGTCGACGTCGGCGGCGGGCGTCAGCGCGACCATGCCGACACCCTGGTTGAGGGTCGCCTCGATGTCGGGCTGCGGCACGTCGCCCACCCGCTTGACCAGCGAGAACACCGGCGCGGGCGTCCAGGTGCCGCGCTCGACCGTCGCAGTCAGCTCGCGGGGCATGACCCGCTCGAGGTTGGCCGCGAGGCCGCCGCCGGTGACGTGCGACATCGCGTGGGTGCCCGTCTCGCGGGCGACGCGCAGGCACGCCTTGGCGTAGATCCGGGTCGGCTCGAGCAGCTCCTCGCCGAGCGTCCGGCCGAGCTCGTCGACGTGCTCGGCCAGGTCGAGGCCACCCTGCTTCAGCAGCACGTGGCGCACCAGCGAGTAGCCGTTCGAGTGCAGCCCCGACGACGCCATCGCGATCACCACGTCGCCCTCGGCCACCAGGTGTGCACCGAGCAGGTCGTCGGCCTCGACGACACCGGTGGTCGCGCCCGCGACGTCGTACTCGTCCGGGGCGAGCAGGCCCGGGTGCTCGGCGGTCTCGCCGCCGACGAGGGCGGTGCCTGCGTCGACGCAGGCCGACGCGATGCCCTTGACGATCGCGGCGATCTTCTCGGGTACGACCTTGCCGGTCGCGATGTAGTCGGTCATGAAGAGCGGCTCGGCCCCGCAGACGACCAGGTCGTCGACGACCATGCCGACGAGGTCGTAGCCGATCGTGTCGTGCACGTCCATGCGGCGGGCGATCTCGACCTTCGTGCCGACGCCGTCGGTCGACGTCGCGAGGAGCGGGCGCTTGAAGCGCAGCAGCGCGGAGGCGTCGAAGAGACCGGCGAAGCCACCGAGGCCGCCCAGCATCTCGGGCCGGCGGGCCTTCTCGACCCACTCCTTCATCAGCTCGATCGCCTGGTCGGCGGCCTCGATGTCGACGCCTGCGGCGGCGTAGGCGCCGGGCGTGCCGGACTGGGCGTTCGTCACTTCAGGGAGCTCCGATCAGGGAGTACGGCGGGTCACGGGTTGTTGAGCACGGGCAGCGCCTTGCCCAGGGTGGGTGTCTGGAGCGACACCTCGAGCAGGTGCTTGCCGAGCAGGCTCTCGTCCGGCAGGTCGACCGGGTAGCTGCCCGTGAAGCAGGCGGTGCACAGCGACGTCATCGGCTGACCCGTCGCCTCGACCATGCCCTCGAGCGAGATGTAGCCGAGCGAGTCGGCGCCGATCGACGAGGCGATCTCGTCGACGTCCAGGCCGTTGGCGATGAGCTCGGCCCGGGTCGCGAAGTCGATGCCGTAGAAGCACGGCCACTTCACGGGCGGGCTGGAGATCCGGACGTGCACCTCGAGCGCCCCGGCCTCACGCAGCATCCGCACCTGGGCACGCTGGGTGTTGCCGCGCACGATCGAGTCGTCGACCACGACGATGCGCTTGCCGCGGATCATGTGCTCGAGCGCGTTGAGCTTGAGCCGGATCCCGAGCTGGCGCAGCGTCTGCGAGGGCTGGATGAAGGTGCGGCCCACGTAGGAGTTCTTGACGAAGCCCTGGCCGAACGGGATGCCGCTCTCCTCGGCGTACCCGGTGGCCGCGGGCGTGCCCGACTCCGGGACCGGCATGACGAGGTCGGCGTCGACCGGGAACTCGCGAGCGAGCTGGCGGCCCATCTCCACGCGGGCCTCGTGGACGCCGCGGCCGGCGATGACCGCGTCGGGTCGGGCCAGGTAGACGTACTCGAAGACGCAGCCCTTGCGCTCGGGCTCGGCGAACCGGCGCGAGCGCAGGCCGTCGGAGTTGATGACGATCAGCTCGCCCGGCTCGATCTCGCGCACGACGCTGGCGCCGATGGTGGCCAGGGCCGCGTCCTCCGACGCGACGACCCAGCCACGGTCGAGCCGGCCGAGGACGAGCGGGCGGATGCCGTGCGGGTCGCGGGCGGCGTACAGCGTGTCCTCGTCCATCCAGACCAGGCAGAACGCGCCGCGCACGGAGGGCAGCACCTCGATGGCGCGCTCCTCCAGGCTCTGGTCGGGGTGGTGCGCGAGCAGCTCGGTGAGCAGGCTGGTGTCGTTGGTGGAGAGCGGGGCGCCGGTGCGGTGCTGGAGCTCGAGCTCGTCGACGGGGCCCGGGAGCAGGTCGACCATGTCGCGCAGCTCGTGCGTGTTCACGATGTTGCCGTTGTGGCCGAGCGCGATCGACCCCTCCGACGACGGCCGGAAGGTGGGCTGGGCGTTCTGCCAGGTGCTCGCGCCGGTGGTCGAGTAGCGGGAGTGACCGATGGCCACGTGACCCTTCAGCGAGTCGAGGGTCGTCTCGTCGAAGACCTGGGAGACGAGGCCCATGTCCTTGTAGACGAGGATCTGCCGGCCGTTGCTCACTGCGATGCCGGCGGACTCCTGTCCTCGGTGCTGAAGAGAGTAGAGGCCGAAGTAGGTGAGCTTCGAAACTTCCTCACCTGGGGCCCAAACGCCGAAGACGCCGCACACAACGGCTATCCTACGGGCGGAGCACGACGTACGCCGATTCCACAGCGCCCCCAACGCCTCGGTCGGCCGCCCCGCCCCTCGGTGGGTGGAGTACCGCCTCGGAGTTGTGCCGCCTCTCGGGTGGTCAGTGTCCGTCGTCGAAGCGTTGGTGGAGCCGAATGCCCGATCCCGCTGAGCTCATCGAGCCCTCGGCTGTGCACGCCGCCTGGCTGGATGACCTGACGTACTCCGCGCTGCAGCTCATCGCGGAGGCGCTGGTCGAGCTCGCCGGCTTCGGCGTGTCGGCGATCGGCGTGGTGCGTGACGACGGCCTGCTGCACACCGCGGCGGTCTTCGGGAACGACGAGGCCCGCGAGCAGCTCGCGGGCCACACGACCCCGGTCGAGGCGCTGCACGCCGAGCTGGCGCTGGGCGACCGCTGGGGACGGTTCACGTTCGTGCCCCACGAGCGGCTGACGGAGCGCCTGCCGGGGTGGGTCGGCACCTACGACGTGCGCGACGTCGAGGACGCCTGGCATCCCGAGGACCTGCTGGTCGCCCTCTTCCACGACGACGCGGGGCGGCTCCGCGCCGCGCTCGCCATCGACGTGCCCGACGACGGACGCCGCCCCGGGCCGGAGCGGCGCGCGGTGCTCGAGCGGTTCGCCGCGCAGGCCGAGCGCGCCGTGGTGAGCGCGCTCGAGAAGGCGCGGATCGCCGACCAGCTCCGGCTCGCCGAGTCCGCCCGCGAGATCATCCGCCGCGCCTCCAGCGACCTGGACGTCTCACTCGTGCTCGAGCGGGCCGGGGACGCCCTCCTCGCCTCCACGGGGAGCAGCGGCCTGTTCCTCCGAGCCTTCACCGACGACGGGCGGTCGATCGTGGCCGTCCGCACGGACGGGACCCGCCTGCCGCGGCAGCCCCGCACGGGCGCGATCGCGGAGCGCAGCAGCCGCGAGCTCTGGCGCCGCCAGCAGGTCGGCGCGATCTACCGCGACGAGCTCGTGAACCTCGACGACAACGAGGACAACCGCACGATCCAGTCGCTGATCCAGGACTCGCCGATCGCGTCGCTCCTGGTCGTGCCGCTCGGGGTCGGGGACGAGTGCGTGGGATCGCTCACCCTGTCGCGGCCCGGGTCGGCGCCCCGCTGGACGGCGGCCGAGATGGCGTACACGTTCGACCTCGGCGGCGACCTCGGGCAGCTGCTGCTCAACGCGCGGGCCTACGACCGCGAGCAGCGGCTGGCCGACGAGCTGCGCGCCCTCGACGACTACAAGAACCGGCTGATCACGACCGTCACGCAGGAGCTGCGCCGGCCGCTCTCGGCGATCGTCCACGACGTCGACCTGATCGGCCGCGACTCGCTCCCGGTCCACGCCGAGCGCGCCCTGGACCGGATGGAGCGCACGTCGGAGCGCATGGTGCGCCTCGTCGAGGACCTGATGCTGCTCTCCCGGGTCGCCGACCCCGAGCACGAGCTCACGCGCGGGCCCGTCGACCTGCTGCCGATCGTCCGGGACGTCAGCGAGCTGACCGAGGTCGCCACCCGCGAGCGCGACCTGACGATGCGGGTGCGGACCCCGGCCTTCACGCCGGTGATCGCGCTCGGGGACGCCGTCGAGCTCGACCGCGTGGCGGTCAACCTCGTCAACAATGCGGTGAAGTACACCCACACCGGCGGCACCATCGTCATCACGCTGCGCCAGACCGAGGAGAAGGACATGGTCGAGCTCATCGTCGCTGACGACGGGATCGGCATCTCGGCCGACGACCAGCAGCAGCTGTTCACCGAGTTCTTCCGGTCGACCAACCCGGTCGCGCTCGCCCGGCCCGGCACCGGGCTGGGCCTGGCCATCGTCGACCGCATCGTGCGCCGCCACGGCGGACGCATCGAGGTCACCTCCGAGCTCGGTGTCGGCACCACCTTCCGCGTCCTGCTTCCCGCGGGGGGCTGAGCGATGTCCACGAGCACCGTCGCGACGCCCACCTGGTCCGAGCAGGCCTTCCAGGACGCCCTCCAGATCATCGCCGAGGGCCTCACCGAGCTGGTCGGGTTCGGCATGGCGGTGATCAGCGTGCGGCGCGGCGACGACCTCGTCGTCGTCGCCGTCGCGGGCGCCGACTTCGCGCACCGTCCCGACGGCACCGAGGACCAGCGCGACGACATGCTCGGCGCGCGCTGGCCGGCCACCTGGCTCCAGGGGCTGCTGGACGTCGCCGAGGACTGGGGGCGGTTCAAGTTCGTCCCGCACGGCCGGGCGCCGGCGGCCAACTGGATCTGGGTGCGCGAGGCGGCGGTCGTCAGCGGCGAGGACGCCTGGCACCCCAACGACGGAGCGATCGCCCCGATCCACGACGCCGCCGGCAGGCTCGTCGGCGTCATCTCGGTCGACGACCCGGTCACCGGCCGCTACCCCGACGCCGCCCAGCGGCGGGTGATGGACAAGTACGCCGACGAGGCCGCCAAGGTCGTGCTGTCGGTGCTGGAGCGGGAGGCGCTCGAGCGACGCCTGCAGCTCGCCGAGGGCACCCGGCAGCTGGTGCGCACCGCCTCGCGCCACCTCGCGCTCGACGCACTGCTCGACGAGACCGGGCCCGCGTTCCTCGAGGCGTTCGCCGCCTCCGGCCTGTGGCTGCGGGTCCACGGCTCCGGGGAGACCGTCCTGACGGGGAGTCGCCCACAGATGGCGCCCGGCGTGCCGACCGAGGCGATCGCGCTCGCGGTGGCCGAGGCCGCCGGGGAGCTGTGGCAGCGGCAGCAGGCGGCGATCGTGTACGACGACGGGCGAGCACGCAACGCCGTCCTCGACCGGGCCCAGGTAGACGCCGTACGACAGGTGCTGACCGACGGCGAGCTCAGCTCGGTGCTGCACGCGCCCATCGGCGCCGGCAGCGAGTGCCTCGGCTCGCTCATCCTGGGCCGCGACCTCGGGCAGCCGGACTGGTCGGCCGCCGAGCTCGACCAGGCGGCCGAGGTGGGTCGCGACCTGGGCCGGATCATCCGCAACGGCCGGACCTACTCGCGGATGCAGGAGCTCGTCCGCGAGCTGCGCGAGCTGGACGCGCGCAAGCGCCACCTGATCGCGACGATCTCGCACGAGCTGAAGAACCCGCTCACCGTCCTGCTGGCCAACCGCGACCTCCTCGAGTCCGAGATCGAGGCGGACGACCCGGCGCTCGGCCACCTGGCGGACGTCGACGCGAACGCCCGCCGGATGAGTGGCGTCGTCGACAACCTGCTGCTGCTGTCCAAGCTGGCCGACCCGGACACGCCCCACGTCGAGCGCGACGTCGACCTGCGCCTGCTGCTCGACGAGGTCGAGGCGGCGTACGGCGCCGACATGGGCCAGCACGGGGTGACCCTGCGCGTCACGACGCCGGCGGAGCCGGTCGTGGTCAGGGGCGATGCCGGGGAGCTGCGCACGATGCTCGCGAACATGATCGGGAACGGCATCAAGTTCAGCGACGACGGCAGCTCGGTCGAGGTGACCGTGTCCACCGGCCGGGACGCCGTCGAGGTGGCCGTCGTCGACCACGGGATCGGCATCTCGGCGGAGGACCAGGAGCGCCTCTTCAGTGACTTCTTCCGCTCCCAGGACCCCGACGCGCTGGCCCGACCCGGAAGCGGCCTCGGGCTGGCGATCGTCGACCGCATCCTGCGCCGCCACGGCGGCCGCGCCGAGGTCACGTCGACCCTTCGGGGAGGCACCACCTTCCTGGTCCACCTCCCGACGACGGGCGTGACGCCGACGACCAGCGTCTGATCGCGACCGCCACGTACGCTGGAGGTCCTTTTCCCCTACCTGCTCCCTCCGATGCCTGACGACCCTCTCGAGCGTCCCAGCGACGTGCCCTCGCGCAGCGCCAGCGACTGGGACGACGCCACCATGGCGGAGTCCCTCCAGCTCGCTGCCGAGAGCCTGTGCGCCTTCGGCGGCTTCGGGGCCGCCGCCATCAGCGTCGTGCGCGACGACCAGATCGTCACTGTCGCCGTCGCCGGGGCCGAGCGCGTGCTGGACCACAGCGGCCGGTCGATGGACGTCGGCGACGTGCTGGGCAAGTCGCAGCCCGTGAGCGTCCTGAGGGACCTGCTGCTGCCGAACGCCGACCCGTGGGGCCTCCTGCACCACCTGCCGCACGACCGGACCGACGTGTCGCACGTGGGCTGGCGCGTCGATCGGGAGTACGTCGACACCGAGTGGCACCCCGACGACATGCTGCTCGCGCCCGTGCACGACGACAACGGCCGGCTGCGCGGCCTGATCTCCCTCGACGGCCCGCTGGGGGGCCGCCTGCCGCCGCCGGACCGTCGCCCGCTGCTGGACCGGTACGTCGCTCGGGCGGCGCGCATCCTGGTGACGGCGATCGAGCGCGAGGAGCTGGCGGAGCGGCTGCGGCTCCTCGACGTCGCTCGCGAGGCGCTGCGCCAGGCAGCCGCCACGTCGTCGCCGAAGGAGGCCTTCGCCGAGGCCACCCCCAGCCTGGTGGCCGGGTTCGGCCTCTCCGACCTCCGGGCGACGGTCTTCGACTCCGACGCCGAGCCGGACGACGGGCTCTCCGCGCACGTCGCCCGCATCGATCGCGAGGTCTCCCCCGAGCTGTGGCGGACGCAGCGGGTCACCGTGATCGGGCGCTCGCCGTCACAGGGGCGCAACGGCACGCCGGATGACCACGCCCACGTGCGGGCGTACCTGGATCGGGAGAGCCTGGAGTCGGTGCTGCTCGTGCCGATGGGCGCGGGGCAGACCTGCCTGGGCTCGCTCGCGTTCTCGCGGGCCGCGGGAGGGCCCGCGTGGTCCCCGGAGGAGCGTCGCGTCGCGCAGGACGTCGGGCGCGACCTGGGCCGGCTGATCGCCGAGCAGCAGCTGGTCCGCGAGCTGCGCGAGCTGGACACGTTCAAGCGCGGGCTGATGGCCACGATCTCCCACGAGCTGAAGACACCGATCACGAGCATCCTCAGCAACGCCGAGCTGATCGGGATGACCGACGACGAGGACGACCTGCGCCGCGGTGTGGCAGCGGTGGAGCGCGGCGCCCGGCGGATGTCGGGCCTGGTCCACGAGCTGCTCCTGCTCGCCCGGCTCGACGAGCCCGGCCGGGAGCCGGCGTCCGCGCACGTCGACATGGCCGCGATCGTGCGCGAGGTCGTCGACCTGCAGCGACCGGTGGCCGAGCTGCGCTCCATCGTGATCGACGTCAGCTGCGAGCCGGCGACGACGATCGGCGACGCCGTCGAGCTGAGCGCGGTCGCCGGCAACCTGGTCAGCAACGCCGTGAAGTACAGCCGCCCCCGGGGCGCCGTCAGCGTCAGCGTCGTCCGGTCGGGCACCGAGGTCGAGCTCGTCGTGGCCGACGAGGGCATCGGCATCTCGGACCACGACCGGGCACGACTCTTCGGTGACTTCCAGCGCGGGACCGACCCGCAGGCGCTCGCGCAGCCGGGCACCGGCCTCGGACTCGCGATCGTCGACCGCATCGTGCGACGGCACCGCGGCCGGATCGAGGTCGAGTCGTACGTCGGCACGGGCACGACGTTCCGTGTCCTCCTCCCGGGCGCGCCCGGAGCCACGTGATCCCGCGACCGCTGGTCGGTCGTTCCGGTCCGCGGACGCGTCCGCGGCTTTACTCTTGGGCTCCACTGCCGCCGACACGGAACGCCTGATGGAACACACCCACCCCGGACCGCTGCCCTGGAGCGCCAGCGACTGGTCCGAGGCCGCCATGGGCGAGTCGCTCCGCCTTGCCGCCGAGAGCCTGTGCACCTTCGGCGGCTTCGGCGCCGTCGCCATCTCGGTGGTGCGCGACGACCAGGTCGTCCCGATCGCCGTGGCGGGCGCCGAGAGCCTCCTCGACGCCGACGGCAACCAGCGCGACGCGTCGGCGATCCTGGACAGCCCGTTCCCGGTCTCGCTGCTCGAGGACACCCTGCTGCCGGTCGCCGAGGAATGGGGCCAGCTGCGCTACATCCCGCACGACCGGTCGAGCATTCCGGAGCTCGGCTGGCGGGTCGCGACGCCGTACGTCGGCACCCAGTGGCACCCGTACGACCTGCTCCTGGCGCCGGTGCGCGACGCGACCGGGCGCCTGCGCGGCCTCGTCTCGATGGACGCGCCGACCGACGGTCTGCTGCCACCGCCCGACCGCCGCGCGTCCCTCGAGCGGTACGCCGCGCAGGCCAGCCGCATGCTCCTCACCGCGCTCGAGCGCGAGGAGCTCGCAGAGCGGCAGCGGCTGGCGATGGCCGCGCGCCGGCTGCTCAGCCGCGCGGCGGACGGCGACTCGCCGGAGGGGATCCTGGCCGAGGTGACCGACGAGCTGATCGCGGCCTTCGACCTCGCGGGCCTGCGCGCCAGCGTGTTCGAGGGCGGCGACCGGCGCATCCTGGCCGAGACGTCCGAGCTGCTCGGCCGGTTCGACCCGGAGCTCTACCGGATCTCCCGTCGCACGGCCGAGTCGCTCTGGCGCCACCAGCTGGTCGCCCTCGCCTCGCACGACCAGGTCATGAACTTCGACGGACCCGCCGACGAGCTCGCGCTGATCCGGGCCCTGCTGCGCGAGGCCGGCTTCGACTCGATCCTGTTCGTGCCGCTCGGGGCCGGCGAGACGTGCCTGGGCGCGATCGCGTTCTACCGCGCCCAGGACGGCCCGCGCTGGACCGAGGCCGAGTGCCAGGCCGCCCAGGAGATCGGCCGTGACCTGGGCCGGCTGGTCAGCGTCCAGAGGGCGCTGCGGCTCGAGCGGGAGGCGGTCGGGGAGCTGCGTGCGCTCGACGACTACAAGGGGCGTCTGATCGCGACGGTCGCCCACGAGCTCAAGACGCCGATCGCCATCATCCGCGCCAACCTCGACCTGACGTCGGAGCTGGTCGCGGACGACGCCCACGCGGCGCCCTCGCTCGACGCGATGGGCCGTGGCGTCGACCGGATCGCGCGGATCGTCGACGACCTGCTGCTGCTCGCCGCGGCCAGCGACCCGCGCCTGCCCGCGCGGCAGCCGGTCGACATGGCGCCGTACGTCGTCTCCGGCGTGCAGCTCGCCGCCGAGTCGGCGGCCCGGCCGGAGGTCCTCGACGTGAGGACCGACCTGCCCGACGCGCCCGTGGTGGTGCCGGCCGACCCCCAGGGTCTGGAGCGGATCGTCGTGAACCTGGTCGGCAACGCGCTCAAGTACTCCCCGGCCGGGGGCACCGTCGTGGTCTCGCTCCGGGACCGCGGCGACCACGCCGAGCTGATCGTCACCGACGAGGGCATCGGCATCTCGGCGGCCGACCAGGAGCGGATCTTCACGGAGTTCTTCCGCTCGGCCGACCCGGTGGCGAGGCGTCAGCCCGGCACGGGCCTCGGCCTCGCCATCGTGGACCGGATCGTGGCCCACCACGGGGGTCGCATCGACGTGGAGTCGGAGGTCGGACGCGGCAGCACCTTCCGGGTGTTCCTGCCGGCCTTCTGAGGGCCCCTGGTCAGGCGCCCAGGTTGCGGAGCAGCAGCGCCTCGGCGAGGACGACCTTGGCGAACTCCGCGAGGTGAAGGCCCTCGTTCGCGCCGTGCGCACGCGTGTCGGGGTCCTCGACGCCGGTCACCAGCACGCTCGCGCTCGGGAACGCGTCGAGGAACTCGGCGATGAAGGGGATCGACCCGCCGACGCCCATGTCGATCGGCGCGGTGCCGTCCCACGCCTCGGTGAACGCGGCGCGCGCGGCGTCGTACGCCGGGCCCGTGGCCTCCAGCGCGATCGGCTCGCCCGTGTCGACGACCGTGGTGGTGACCTGGGCGCCCCACGGGGTGTGCTCACGCAGGTGCTCCTCGAGCCGCGCGACCGCGTTCGCCGAGGTGTCGCCGGGGGCGATGCGGATCGTGACCCGGGCTCGCGCGACCGGGCTCAGCGTGTTCGAGGCGCCGGCGACCTTGGGCGCGTCGAAGCCGGTGACGGTGATGGCCGGCTTCGTCCACATCCGCTCGACCATCGGGCCGTCGCCGACCCACTCGACGCCGTCGAGGATGCCCGACTCGGCCT
>NZ_BAAAPB010000001.1:199166-243967 GCF_039530925.1 Nocardioides panacihumi
GGCCGGTCACGGCCGGGCCGCCGTCCTCGGTCCACAGGGTGTCGAGGAGGCGGATGAGGGCCATGATCGCGTCGGGCGCGAGACCGCCCCACATGCCGGAGTGGACGGCGTGGTCGAGGGTGCGCAGCTCGACGTCCACGCGGATGAGGCCGCGCAGGCTGGTGGTGAGCGCCGGGACGCCGATGTCCCAGTTGCCGGAGTCGGCGATGACGATGACGTCGGCGCGCAGGTCCTCCTGGTGCTGCTCGAGGAGCTGCGGGAGGGTCGCCGAGGCGACCTCCTCCTCGCCCTCGATGAACAGGCGGACCGTCACCGGCAGGTCGTCGCCGAGGGCGCGCAGGGCCCCGAGGTGGGCGGCGATGCCGGCCTTGTCGTCGGCGGCGCCCCGCCCGTAGAGGCGCATCCCCCGCTCCGTCGGCTCGAACGGCGCGGAGTCCCAGTCGGCCGGGTCGTTCTCAGGCTGCACGTCGTGGTGGGCGTAGAGCAGGACCGTGGGCGCCCCCTCGGGCCCCTTCTTCTCACCGATGACCGCCGGCGGGGCGCCCTCGAAAGCCCGCACGATGCGGGCGTCGACACCTTCGGCGACGAAGAGCTCGAGCGTCTTCTCGGCGCTCTTCTCGACCTCGCCCAGGCGCGCTGGGTCGGCGCTGACGGACTCGATGCGGACGAGGTCCTTCAGGTCCTCGAGGAGGGCGGGGAGGACGGCATCGACGCGGGTGCCGAGCTCTGCGGGGTTCACGGTCATGGGCATCAGCGTAGGACGCGCTCTAACGTGTCCGCATGGTGGCCGTCCTGGTGCTCAACGCGGGGTCCTCGTCGCTCAAGTACCAAGTCGTCGAGCACGACGGCACCCGCCACGTGAAGGGGTTGGTGGAGCGGGTCGACGAGACCGGCTTCCCCGCTGCGCTCGAGCGGATGACCCGCGAGCTAGACGCGGCCGGGCTGACGGCGGCTTCACTGTCCGCCGTGGGCCATCGGGTCGTGCACGGCGGACCGGACTTCACCGAGCCGGTGCTCCTCACCGACGCGGTCGTGGCCGCCGTCGAGGACCTCGCGCGGTTCGCCCCTCTGCACAACCCGCCCGCCGTGGCCGGCATCCGGGCCGCGCGCGAGGAGTTCCCGGACCTGCCCCACGCCGCCGTGTTCGACACGGCCTTCTTCGCCGCCCTCCCCGCCGCGTCCTCGACCTACGCGATCGACGCGACGGTGGCGGCCGAGCACGGCATCAAGCGGTACGGCGCCCACGGCACCTCCCATCGCTACGTCTCCGTCGCCGCCGCCGCCTTCGCCGGGCGCTCGCTCGACGGGCTGCGCCAGATCGTGCTCCACCTGGGCAACGGCGCGTCGGCGGCCGCGCTGCGCTCGGGCCGCCCCCTGGACGTCTCGATGGGGCTCACCCCGCTGGAGGGGCTCGTGATGGGCACTCGCGCCGGAGACGTCGACCCCGGTGTCCTCATGCACCTGCTGCGGGCCGGGCTCTCCGTCGAGGAGCTCGACGACCTGCTCCAGCACCGCTCCGGATTGCAGGGCCTGGCCGGTCGGCACGACATGCGCGACCTGCTCGCCGCGATCGCGGACGGCGACGACGCCGCGAGGCTCGCGCTCGACGTCTACGCCCACCGCCTCCGCAAGTACGTCGGGGCCTACCTCGCCGTGCTCGGGGGCGCCGACCAGCTGATCTTCACCGGCGGCGTCGGCGAGCACGCCGCAGCGGTCCGGGCGGCCGCGGTCGCCGGGCTCTCCGCGCTCGGGCTCACCCTCGACGCGGCCGCGAACGAGCTGGCCACCGACGGCCCGCGGGAGATCTCACCCCCGGGCGCGGCCGTCCAGCTGCTCGTCGTACCCACCGACGAGGAGCTGGAGATCGCGCGCCAGGTCACCGCCCTCCTCTGACCGCCCACCTGACTTTCGCCGAGACGTCAATCCAGACGGTCCGAGACGTCAATCCGATCCGCTGCGCGGATACCGATTGACGTCTCGGACCGTCTGGATTGACGTCTCGGACCGTCTGGATTGACGTCTCGGGTCAGAAGTCGGCCGAGGTGTCCACCGACGGTGAGCGGCCCGGCTCGACGTCGCCCGTCCAGGTCCAGTCGCGGACCTCGGGGAGGTCCTCACCGTTGTCGCGGGTCCACTGCCGGGCGCGGCGCCGGGTGTCGACCATGAGCTGACGTACGGCGGCCGCGGACTGGCCCAGCCCCGGCACCCGGTCGATGACGTCCATGACCAGGTGGTAGCGGTCGAGGTCGTTCATCATCACCATGTCGAACGGCGTCGTGGTGGTGCCCTCCTCCTTGTAGCCGCGCACGTGCAGGTTGGCGTGGTTGGAGCGGCGGTAGGTGAGCCGGTGGATGAGCCACGGGTAGCCGTGGTAGGCGAAGATGACCGGCTTGTCGGCCGTGAAGATGCCGTCGAACTCTGCGTGCGGCAGGCCGTGGGGGTGCTCGGTGTCGTCCTGCAGGCGCATCAGGTCGACGACGTTGACGAAGCGGACCTTGACCTCGGGCAGGTGGGTGCGCAGCAGGGAGACCGCCGCCAGCGCCTCGAGGGTGGGCACGTCACCGGCGGCGGCGATGACGACGTCCGGTTCGGCCCCCGACTCGGTGCCGTCGTTGGAGGCCCAGTCCCAGATCCCCACGCCGCGGGCGCAGTGCAGGTCGGCCTCCTCGGCGGTGAGCCAGTCGAACGCCGGCTGCTTGCCGCTGACCACCACGTTGACGTAGTGGGTCGAGGCCAGGCAGTGCTGCATCGTCGAGAGCAGAGTGTTGGTGTCCGGGGGGAGGTAGACGCGGACGACCTCGGCCTTCTTGTTCACGACGTGGTCGATGAAGCCGGGGTCCTGGTGGCTCAGCCCGTTGTGGTCCTGGCGCCAGACGTGACTGGTGAGCAGGTAGTTGAGGCTGGAGATGTCGGCGCGCCAGCCGATCCCGCGAGTCGTCTTGAGCCACTTCGCGTGCTGGTTGAGCATCGAGTCGACGAGGTGGATGAACGCCTCGTAACAGCTGAAGATCCCGTGCCGACCGGTGAGCAGGTAGCCCTCGCACCAGCCCTGGCACGTGTGCTCGGACAGGATCTCCATCACCCGGCCGGACCGGGCGAGGTGCTCGTCGACGTCCCAGATCGCGCCCTGGAAGACCTTGTCGGTGACCGCGTAGACCGGGTCGAGCCGGTTCGAGGCCGTCTCGTCGGGACCGAAGATCCGGAACGTGTCGGGGTTGTCCCGCACGACGTCGACGAGGTATTGCCCGAACACCCTGGTCGCCTCGTGCACGGAGGCGCCTGGCTCGGTCACCTCCACCGCGTGGTCGCGGAAGTCGGGGAGCACGAGCGGCTTGCGCAGGAGGCCGCCGTTGGCGTGCGGGTTGGCGCTCATCCGGCGTACGCCGGCCGGCGCGAGCGAGCGCACCGACTCGACCGGGACGCCGTCGTCCCCGAACAGCTCCCCCGGCACGTACGACGCCAGCCACTCCTGCAGCTGACGGCGGTGGGCGGCGTTGTTCCGCGTCTCGGACAGCGGCACCTGGTGGGACCGCCAGGTGCCCTCGACCAGCTTGCCGTCGACCTCGTGCGGGCCGGTCCACCCCTTCGGCGTGACCAGCAGGATCATCGGCCACGGCCGCCACTGCCACTCCTCGCCGTCGCGCGCTGCCCGCTGGATCTCACGGATCCGGTCGTGCGCGGTGTCCATGGCCTCGGCGAGCTGCTGGTGGACGTCGTGCGGGTCGGACCCCTCCACGGTGAGCACCTCGTGGCCGTAGCCGTTCAGCAGGCTCACCAGCTCCTCGCGGGGGATCCGCGCGGGCACCGTCGGGTTGGCGATCTTGTAGCCGTTGAGGTGCAGGATCGGCAGCACGGCCCCGTCGTGGACGGGGTCGAGGAACTTGTTGGAGTGCCAGGACGCCGCCAACGGCCCGGTCTCGAACTCGCCGTCGCCGACGACCGCGGCGACCAGCAGGTCGGGGTTGTCCAGCGCGGCGCCGTACGCGTGGGAGAGCACGTAGCCCAGCTCGCCGCCCTCGTGGATCGAGCCCGGCGTCTCGGGCGCCGCGTGCGACGGGATGCCGCCCGGGAAGGAGAACTGGCAGAAGAGCCGGAGCATGCCCAGCTTGTCGTAGGAGATGCGTGGGTAGAGCTCGGAGTAGGTCCCCTCGAGCCACGCCTGGGCGACCACCGCAGGGCCTCCGTGGCCCGGACCGGCGAGGAAGATCGCGTTGACGTCGCGCTCGCGGATCAGCCGGTTGAGGTGTGTGTAGACGAGGTTGAGGCCCGGGGTGGTGCCCCAGTGGCCGAGCAGTCGTGGCTTGATGTCATCCGGCTCGAGGTCCCGCTCGAGGAGCGGGTTGTCGAGCAGGTAGATCTGCCCGACCGACAGGTAGTTCGCCGCGCGCCACCAGGCGTCGAGCGACGAGATCTCGGCTTCGCTCAGAGCTCCCATGGCGCCTACTCTGCCCTCCGCGACCCCAGGCCGAACAGGGTCGATCCGGGTGAGGCCGACGGCTCAGAGCGGGAGGTAGGGCGTCAGGTCGGTCCGCTCGCCGCTGGCGCTGACGCTGCCCCGGTCTACGGCCTCGTGCCACGCGATCTCACCGGCGGCCAGCGCGATCCACGTCGCCGCGTCGGTCTCGATCACCGCCGGCGGGGTGCCCCGGGTGTGGCGCACGCCCTCGACGCACTGCACGGCGGCGTACGGCGGCACCCGCACCTCGACGCTGCGGCCCGGCGCCTTGGCCTCGAGCAGGGCGAGGTAGTGCTTCGTCAGCAGCCGCAGGTCGTCCTTGGTGGCGCTGCCGTCGCGGACGGCGGCGAGGGCGGCGGCGACGCTGGCGGGGTCGGCCGTGCGGAGACGGGCGGGCACGTCCACACCCTAGGTCGCGGTGTCGTCGCCCGGCTCCGGCAGGTCGGGGTAGGGCTGCACCAGCTGGTAGATGGAGTACGTCGTCCTGCCGTCGTCGTGGCCGAGCGTCCGCTCGCGCCAGCGGTTCTGGAGCTCGTGGAACTCCTCGGCGAACTCGGCGACCTCCTCCTGGGTGAACCGGAGCGAGCCCTGGCTGATGTACTTCTCGGCCCCGGGCTCGTCGGTCGCGAGCGAGAGGTCGACGAGCCGATGCCCCCAGGCGCGGGCGTTGTGCTGGTAGACCTCCATCGCCGCCTCGCCGCCCGGCCGGGAGAGCATGTCCTGGCTGCGGAACGAGATGCCGTCGTCGGAGGCGAGCTTCCAGACCCGGTCCCGCTTGTCGCGCGCCTCCTCCGGTGCCTCGGTCACGAGTCCGTACTTGGCCAGCTGGCGCAGGTGGAAGCTCGCCTGGTTGGCCGGGATGTCGAGGATCCGCGCCACGTCGGCCGCGCGCAGCGACCCGCTGGCCCAGAGCTCGGAGAGGATCCGGTTGCGCGCCGGGTGGGCGATCGCGCGGAGGATGCGCGGGTCGTCGTACTTCGCCATGGTCGTGATCCTAGCGAATCCCGCACGATTTATTGCGCAACATGTCTTGCGCACTTTGAGTTGCGCAACATATGGTGCGGATATGACAGGCTTCCGCTCGCTCTCCCGCAACCACGACTTCACGGTCCTCTGGGTCGGCCAGACGATCTCCGACCTGGGATCCCGCGTCAGCACCTTCGTGTTCCCGCTGCTGGCCTACGCGCTGACCGGGTCGGCGATGTGGTCGGCGGCCGCCGAGGCGGCGTACCTCCTCGGGCTCGCCGGGATGCTGCTCCCCTCCGGCGTGCTGGCCGACCGCTACGACCGGCTCCGGATCATGCGGCTCTCCTCCGCGATCGGCGCGGTGCTGTACGCGTCGCTCGTCGTCGCGGGCGCGCTCGGCGTGCTCACGATCGTCCAGCTGCTGGCCGTCGCGCTGGCCACGGGCGTCGTGGGCGGGCTCTTCTCCCCGGCCGAGACGTCGGCGATCAGGACCGTCGTCGCGACCGACGACCTGCCGACGGCACTGTCGCAGCAGCAGGCGCGCCAGCACGTCGCCGGACTCCTCGGAGCACCCCTGGGTGGTCTCCTGTTCGGGCTGACGCGGTGGGCGCCGTTCGTCTTCGACGCGCTGTCGTACGCCGTAGCCTGGGTGTTCCTCGGCCGCATCCGCGCCGACCTCTCGGCGAAGCCCGGCCCTGCCCGACGTCCCCTGCAGGACCTGACCGAGGGAGCGCGCTTCACCTGGTCGCACCCGTTCCTCCGGGTGATCCTCGTCTGGTCGCCCCTGGTCAACCTGACGATGAACGCGCTGTTCTTCGTCGCGATCCTGCGGCTCATCCAGGCCGGCACGGCGCCCACCGCGATCGCCCTCGTCGAGGTCATCGGCGGCGTGTGCGGGATCGTCGGGGCGATCTTCGCCCCCTGGCTGATCGACCGGATGCCGACGGGCCGGCTCACCCTCGCGGTGGTGTGGAGCATGCTGCCGGTGATGCTCCCGATGGCGTTCTGGAACACGCCCCTGGTCATCGCCGCAGCGCTGGGCGTCATCCTGCTGCTCAACCCCGCTGGGAACGCCGGCACCGGCTCCTACCGGATGGCGATCACCCCGCCCGAGCTGATCGGACGCGTGCAGTCCGCGATGCAGTTCACCTCGATGGTGACGATGCCGCTCGCGCCGGTGCTCGCCGGCGCGCTGCTCGCCTGGCTCGGCGGACGCGACGCGATCCTCGCCCTCGGCGTCCTCACCGCGGTCGTCGCGCTGATCCCCACGCTGTCCCGTTCCGTACGGTCCCTCCCGCGCCCCTCCGAGTGGGTCACGCTCGAGTCAGCGCCGGGCGTACCCGCCGAAACGGTGGCCGCCGCCTGACGGCCGAGTCGGCGCAACCTGGCACTCCACAGGGGTCGAGTCGGCGCATCTTCGCAGGCGTACTGCGAGGATGCGCCGACTCGGCACCTCTCAGGTGCGAGGATGCGCCGACTCGGCACCTCTCAGGTGCGAGGATGCGCCGACTCGGCACCTCTCAGGTGCGAGGACGCGCCGACTCGTCAGGCGTCGGGGGTGAACTCCGCGTTCAGGGCCGCGGGGAGGGTGGCGCGCCACGCCTCGGCCAGCTCGGCGACGGGGATCTCGACGCGGCCGTCTGCGGGGCCCTCGACCGCGAGGACGTCGCCGCCGGTGACGCCGATCTCCGTCACGACGACGTCGTGCTCGGACGCCAGTCGCAGGAGGGCTGCGCCGTCGTGCAGGTGCGTCGTGACGAGCACGCGGCCGGCGGACTCGGCGAAGAGCGCGACGAAGGGGTCGCCGTCCAGCGCGACCCGGGCACCGATGCCCGACTGGATCGCCGCCTCGGCGAGCGCCTGCGAGAGGCCCCCGTCGGACAGGTCGTGGGCGGAGGTGACGACGTCGGACGCGGCTCGCAGGAGCGCGGCGAGCGACTTCTCCGCGGCCAGGTCGACGCGCGGCGGCAGGCCGCCGAGGTGGCCGTGCACGACGTGCGCCCACTCGGACCCGGACAGCTCCTCGCCGGACTCGCCGAGGACGAAGATCCGCTCGCCGGGGGCCACGAAGCGCGAGGGCGTCCGCCGGGTCACGTCGTCGATCACACCGAGGACCGCCACGACGGGCGTCGGCAGGATGGCGACGTCGCCGGTCTGGTTGTAGAGCGACACGTTGCCCCCGGTCACCGGGATGCCGAGCTCGAGGCAGGCGTCCTTGAGGCCGCGGCAGGCCTCGGCGAACTGCCACATCACCGCCGGGTCCTCCGGCGAGCCGAAGTTGAGGCAGTCGGACACCGCGAGCGGCGTGGCCCCGACGGTCGCGACGTTGCGGTAGGACTCGGCGAGGGCGAGCTGCGCGCCGGCGTACGGGTCGAGCTTGGCGTAGCGGCCGTTGCCGTCCGTGGAGACGGCCACGCCGAGGTTCGTCGACTCGTCGACGCGGATCATGCCGCTGTCTGCCGAGGACGAGAGCACGGTGTTGCCGCGCACGTAGTTGTCGTACTGCTGGGTGATCCAGGACTTGTCGCACAGGTTCGGCGACGCGACGAGCCGCAGCCAGGTCGCGCGCAGCTCGTCGGCGGACGAGGGGCGCGCGAGCTTCTCGGCGGCGTCGGCCTGGAGCGCGTCCTGCCAGTCGGGGCGCGCGAGCGGGCGCTCGTAGACCGGGCCCTCGTGGGCCACGGTGCGCGGGTCGACGTCGACGATGGTCTCGCCGTTCCAGTCGATGACGAGCCGGCCGTCGCCGGTGACGGTGCCGATCGTCGCGGCCTCGACTTCCCACTTCGCGCAGATCGCCATGAACGCCGCCTCGTCCTCGGGCGCGACGACGGCCATCATCCGCTCCTGCGACTCGCTCATGAGGATCTCCTCGGGAGCGAGCGTGGAGTCACGGAGCGGGACGCGGGTCAGCTCGACGTGCATGCCGCCGTCGCCGGCCGCGGCCAGCTCCGAGGTGGCGCACGAGATGCCGGCCGCGCCGAAGTCCTGGATGCCGCGGACGATGCCGGCGGCGAACAGCTCGAGGGTGCACTCGATGAGCAGCTTCTCCATGAACGGGTCGCCGACCTGGACCGACGGCCGCTTGGCGGGGCCGTCCTCGTCGAACTCGACCGACGCCAGGATGGAGGCGCCGCCGATGCCGTCGCCACCGGTGCGGGCGCCGTACATGATGACGAGGTTGCCCGCGCCGGACGCCTTCGCGAGGTGGAGGTCCTCGTGCTTGAGCACGCCGATCGCCAGCGCGTTGACGAGCGGGTTGCCGAGGTAGGTCTCGTCGAAGACCGCCTCGCCGCCGATGTTGGGCAGCCCGAGGCAGTTGCCGTAGCCGCCGACGCCGGCGACGATCCCGGGCAGCACCCGGTGGGTGTCCTCGGCGTCGAGCGGGCCGAAGCGGAGCGGGTCCATCACGGCGACGGGGCGCGCGCCCATGGCGAGGATGTCGCGGACGATGCCGCCGACGCCGGTCGCGGCGCCCTGGTAGGGCTCGACGTACGACGGGTGGTTGTGCGACTCGATCTTGAACGTGACCGCGTAGCCCTGGCCGACGTCGATCACGCCGGCGTTCTCACCGATGCCGGCGAGCATCCGGCCGGCCGGCGTCTCCTGCGGGATCTCGCCGAACTGGCGCAGGTGCACCTTCGAGGACTTGTAGGAGCAGTGCTCGCTCCACATCACGGAGTACATCGCGAGCTCGGCACCGGTCGGACGACGGCCGAGGATCTGCTTGATCGCGTCGTACTCGTCCTCCTTGAGCCCGAGCTCGGCCCAGGGCTGTGCCCGGTCCGGATCGGAGGCGGCGACGCTGATGGTGTCGAGGGCGCTGATCGGGGCCGAGGTCACGGCGTCAATCTACCGGCGCGGCACCGTGATCCCCGAGTCGGCGACGACCCGTGGAACGCCTCAGCGCAGGACGCCGTCGGCGACGACGGCGAGCATCGGCCGCACGGCCTCGGCGGGGAGGTTGCCCTGGTCGGCGACGGTCGCGATGCCGCCGATGAGGCGCAGCACCTCGAGGGGCTCGACGCCGGCGCGTACGGCGCCCTCCGCGCGCAGGGCCTCGACGACCTTGGCGTTGGCGGCCGCGTAGGTCTGGCACTTGTTCTTCATCGGGGACGTCTCGTCACCGAGCGCAGCGGTGATCTTGGCGGCGACGCCCTTGTGGACGGTCAGCCGGGCGGCGTACTCCTCGAACCACGCCATCAGCCGCTCGCGCGCGTCGCCCTCGTGCGCCAGCGCCTTGTCGGCCGACTCGTTGACGCTGGCGATCCAGTTCTGCATCACCGCGTCGATGAGGGCCTCACGGGTCGGGAAGTGCCGGTAGAGGGTGCCGGGACCGACGTCGGCCCGCTTGGCGATCTCGTCGAGCGGAGCGTCGTACCCCTTCTCGCGGAAGGTCAGCCCGGCCACCTCGACGATCCTGTCGTAGTTGCGCTTGGCGTCGGCGCGCATGGGGCGATCCTCCTACTTCCTGGCTTCGCAGGAACTTACTACTTGCAAACCGGAGACTGTCTCCGTATCGTAGAGGACATAACCGGAGTCATCCTCCGATTCAGTCTACGTCGGCCCACCAGGCCAGAACAGGACAAACCCCTCATGTCTTCCACCGTGATCTCGCGCGCCCCGGCCGAGCACATCCGGAACCAGGCACCGACCGAGCTCCCGCCGCACGCGGGCAAGGCGGCTGCCGGGATCTTCGTGGTGCTGCTGGCCCAGCTCATGCTCGTCCTCGACGCGACGGTCGTGAACGTCGCGCTCCCCCACATCGCCACCGGCCTCGGATTCGGACCGGCAGGGCTCTCGTGGGTCCTCAACGGCTACACCCTCGCGTTCGGCGGCCTGCTGCTCCTGGGCGGCCGGCTCGGCGACGTCTTCGGACGGCTGCGCCTCTTCCAGATCGGCCTCGCCGTCTTCATCGCCTTCTCGCTCATCGGCGGTCTGTCGACCTCGCCCGGCATGCTCGTCACCGCCCGCGCGTTCCAGGGTGTCGGCGCCGCTCTCGCCGCACCGTCCGTCCTCGCCCTGCTGACGACGAGCGCCCCCGACGACGCCGCCCGCAACCGGGCCCTCGCCCTCTTCTCGGCGGTGTCCTCCGGCGGCGGCGCGCTCGGCCTCATCCTCGGCGGGGTCCTCACCGACCTCATCTCGTGGCGCTGGACGCTGTTCATCAACGTCCCGATCGGGCTCGCCATCCTCGCCGTCGTCGGCCGCCTCGTCGCGGAGACCCCGCGCCGCCCCGGCCGCTTCGACGTCATCGGCGCCATCGCGGCGACCGGCTCGGCCGTCAGCATCGTCTGGGCGCTGATCGGCGCACCCGACCACGGCTGGGGCTCGGTCCGCACCATCGGCGGCCTCGCCGTCGGCCTCCTGCTGGTGGCCGTCCTCGCGATCACCGAGACCCGGGTCGCGCACCCCCTGCTGCGGCCGGCGCTCCTGCGCAGCCACTCCCGGCTGAGCGCGCTCGCGAGCATGTCCGCGATGTTCGGCGGCATGATGGCGATGTTCTTCCTCATGGTTCAGTTCCTCGAGGACCAGCTCGGCTTCGGCCCGCTGACCACCGGCCTGGCCTTCCTGCCCATGCCGCTCGGCGTCTTCACGATGTCGCGGTTCAGCCCGCGGCTGGTCGGTCGCTTCGGGCCTCTCCCGCTGGTCATCGTCGGCACCTCCGCCATGACGCTCGCGTTCCTGCGGCTCAGCCAGCTGGACGCCGGCAGCGGCTACTGGACGGGCGCATTCCCGTCGCTCCTCGTCGCCGGCCTCGCGGGCGGCCTGAGCTTCATGCCGATCACCGCGCTGGCGCTGCGCGACGTCGAGCCGGAGCACGCCGGCGCCGCGTCGGGGCTGCTCCAGACGATGCAGCAGCTCGGCGGGTCGGTCGGCCTGGCGGTGGTCGCGTCGGTCTTCGCCGCCAACGCCGTCGACGCGGACTTCCTGTCAGGTGCCCGCGCGGGGTTCATCACCGCGGCCACCCTGACGGCGATCGCGCTCGCCAGCGCGCTCACGGTCGCCGTACGCCGGCCACGGGTCGTGCCGGTCACGCAGCTGGACTGACCTGACCCAGGGCAGCTCCCTGTTCTGCACGCGGAAGACCCCTCAGGGGGCGGCCCGCGGTGTCGAACAGGGAGCTGTCCTGCGTTTTCGCGCCGGCGCGCCGAGAAGTACACGCCTGTAGTTCCGTGTAACACCTGTGACTGGTGTGAAAACTGAGGTTATGGTGACTCGGCCGAGCCGATGCCAGACGCCGCCGAGAGCACACCCGGAGACCCGACATGACCGCGCCAGCCACCACCCCGACCGACCCGACGAGAGTCGATCTGGGACTGCGCGCCGTGGTCATCACGACGGTCGTCGGCCTGCTGGCCGCCGTACTGCTGGCGCTGCCGAGCCACCACGACGACAAGGCGCGCACGATGTCCGGCAGCAACCCGGTCACGCCCGGCGTCTTCACCGGCCTCGGGTTCGACCAGTGCCTGGCGCCCAGCCAGGCGGCGATGACGGCGTGGCGCCGGTCCAGCCCGTTCCGAGCGGTCGGCATCTACATCGCCGGCTACTCCCGCGCGTGCCGCAGTCAGCCCAACCTCACGTCGACCTGGGTCGCCGCCCAGCTGGCCGCGGGCTGGCACCTGCTGCCGATCACGCTCGGCCCGCAGGCGTCCTGCCAGCCGCGCTACCCGCGCTACGGCAACGACTACCGCATCAGCGCCAAGCCGGCCGGCGACTACGCCGCGGCGCGGTCGATGGGCGCCACCGAGGCCTCCAAGACCGTCTCGGCCGCGAAGGCCCTGGGCATCGTGCCGGGCAGCACGATGTTCTACGACCTCGAGGGCTTCGACTACACCAACGCCGGCTGCCGTGAGTCCGCCCTGCGCTTCCTGTCGGCGTGGACCGTGCAGATCCACAAGCTCGGCTACCGCTCCGGCGTCTACTCGAGCGTCGGATCGGGCGTGAAGATGCTCGAGCGCCAGCGGCTCAGCCCGCTCCCCAGCGTGGTGCTCCCCGACCAGCTCTGGCTCGCGCGCTACGACGGCAAGGCCAACACCTCCTCACCCGAATACCTGTCGGACGCCGGCTGGGCGGGCAACCGCGTCAAGCAGTTCCAGGGCGGCCACAGCGAGAAGTGGGGTGGCGTCACGATCAACATCGACCGCAACTACCTCGACCTCCGCACGGCTCCGAAGCCGCCAGCACCCCCGGCGACCCCGACACCGACCCCGACGCCGGCCGCGACGCCGCCTGCGCCTCCGTCGGCTCCGGTCGAGTCGCACTGCGGCGGCGTGAAGGTCGACCTGCCGGCGTACGTCGCGATCAAGAAGCCGACCCCCACCTACCGCCCGCCGATGGACCAGGTGCTCGCGCTGAAGTGCCTGCTGCGCGAGCGGGCCGGCTTCCGCGGGGTCGTCGGCAACGGCTTCGGGCCCGCGCTCGTCACCGCGATCCAGAGCTGGCGCAAGGCCCGCGGCATGCGCGTCAACGCGGTCTGGACGCGGGCGATGTGGATGGAGCTCCTCGCCTCGGGCGCGCGGCCGACGCTGCGCCCGGGCGCCGTCTCGAAGGACGTCCGCGACGTGCAGCGCGCCCTCAACGCGGCGAACCTCTCCGCACACCTCCCCGTGAACGGGACTCTCGACGCCCGCACCCAGGTGATCCTCCGGCTCTGGAAGGCGCGGGTCGGCCTCAAGCCGGGTGGCGTCGTTGCGCAGAGCGCGTGGCGGCTGCTCGCGGCCGGCAGGTTCTGACCCGGTCGGACGTCATACGAGGTGGTTGCCGGGGCAACCGACTCGTATGACGTTGCAGGCGTCAGGCGGCGTTGCCAGGCGTCAGGCGAGTACGCCGGCCAGGGACGTGAAGAAGCCCAGCCCGTCGGTCCCGGAGCCGGTGAGCGCCTCGACCGCGTGCTCGGGGTGCGGCATCAGGCCGACCACGTTGCCACGCTCGTTGGTGATGCCGGCGATGTCGTTGAGCGAGCCGTTGGGGTTGACCTCGAGGTAGCGCGCGACGACGCGGCCCTCCCCCTCGAGACGCGCGATGGTCTCGGCGTCGGCGACGTACTGCCCCTCGCCGTTCTTGAGCGGGACGACGATCTCCTGGCCCTCGTCGTAGGAGCTGGTCCAGGGCGTCGCGGCGTTCTCGATGCGCAGGCGCTGGTCGCGGCAGATGAACTTGCGGTGGTCGTTGCGCAGCAGGCCGCCGGGCAGCAGGTGCGCCTCGACGAGGATCTGGAAGCCGTTGCAGATGCCGAGCACCGGCAGACCCGCCTCGGCGCCTGCGACGACCTCCGTCATGATCGGCGCGAAGCGCGAGATGGCGCCGCAGCGGAGGTAGTCGCCGTAGGAGAAACCGCCCGGCAGGATGACGGCGTCCACGCCCTGCAGGTCGTGGTCGCCGTGCCAGAGCGCGACGACCTCGTGGCCGGCGATGCGCACCGCGCGCTGGGCGTCGACGTCGTCGAGCGTGCCCGGGAAGGTGACGACCCCGACCTTCACTGCTCCACCCGGACCGTGTAGTTCTCGATCACCGTGTTGGCGAGGAAGCTGTCGGCGAGCTTCTCGATGTCGGCGAGCACCGCGTCGGTGACCTCGGGGACCTCGAGCTCGAACCGCTTGCCCTGGCGCACCTCGGTCACGCCGGTGAAGCCGAGCCGGGGCAGCGCGCCGAGCACCGCCTTGCCCTGCGGGTCGAGGATCTCGGGCTTGGGCATGACGTCGACGACGACTCGAGGCATGGCGGCATTCTAGGGTCCTCCCGGCGGGCCGCCCGCATCCGCAGTAGTCGCCCGTGGGCACACCGCGCCACACTGGCCCCATGACCACACCTTTCGGTGCGCCGCGCCCGGGCGCCAGCCCGCTCAAGCTGGAGTTCCCTCAGTCGCTGGCCGTGTACGACGACTACGCGGCCGCCCAACGCACGGTCGACTACCTGTCCGACAACGAGTTCCCCGTCGAGAACTGCATGATCGTCGGCACCGACCTCAAGCGCGTCGAGCGGATCACCGGCCGGCTGACCACCGGGCGCGTGGCCCTCGGCGGCCTCCTCACGGGGCTGTGGCTCGGACTGCTGATCGGCGTGCTCTTCACGCTCTTCACGACCGGCAACGCGCTCGGCCAGATCGTGTCGACGATGCTGTTCGGCGCGGTGTTCGGCCTGATCTGGGCTCTCGTCGGCTACGCGGCGACCCGTGGACAGCGCGACTTCTCGTCGGTGACGCAGGTCGTCGCCACGAAGTACGAGGTGCTCGTCGAGCACAAGGTCGCCGCCCGGGCACGCGAGCTCCTGGCGGGGCTGCCGGGGGCGCTGCCGAACCCGTTCGCCTGACCTCCCCCTTGCCGAGATCCGGGTTGTGGCTCGTCGAGATCCGGCTTCGGGCGCGCGGCCGCGCCCGAAGCCGGATCTCGACGAGCCACAACCCGGATCTCGGCGACGGTCAGGAGAGCTCGCGCTTGAGGATCTTGCCGGTGGCGGTCATCGGCAGCGAGTCGACGACCTCGACGAAGCGCGGATACTTGTACGCCGCCATCTGCTCCTTGCTCCACGCCACGATCTCGTCCGGGCTCGCGCTCGCGCCGGGCTTGAGGATGACGAACGCCTTGATCTCCTCGCCGTGACTGGGGTGCGGGATGCCGATCACCGCGGCCAGCGAGATCGCCGGGTGGGTGAGGAGGACCTCCTCGATCTCGCGCGGGTAGACGTTGAAGCCGCCGCGGATGATCATCTCCTTGGCCCGGTCGACGATGTAGTACCACCCGTCCTCGTCCCGACGCGCGAGGTCGCCCGAGCGGAACCAGCCGTACTCGTTGATCGCCTCGGCCGTCGCGTCCGGCCTGCCGTAGTAGCCCTTGAAGACGTTGTGCCCCTTGATCGCGATCTCGCCGACGGCGTCCGGGGTCCAGTCGACGGGCTCCCAGGTGCCGGGCTTGATGAGCTCCATCTCGACGCCCGGGATCGGGATGCCGATCGAGCCCACCCTCACCCCCTGCCCGAAGGGGGAGAAGCTGGCGACGGGGCTGGTCTCGGACAGGCCGTAGCCCTCCAGGATCGTCACGCCGAACCGCTTCTCGAACTCGTGGTGCACCTCGACGGGGAGCGCCGAGCCACCGGCCGCTGCCACGCGGAGGTTGCGGGCGATGGTCGAGACGTCGACGCCCCCGGCGTCCTGGGCTGAGGCCTCGGCGGTGTCCAGCGCCCCGAGCAGCCCCCAGTACATCGTCGGAACGCCCGCGAAGAACGTCACGCCCTCGCGCAGCATCAGCTGCAACGCAGGTCCGGCCTCGAATCGCGGCAGCATGACGACCGTGCCGCCGTACGCCGCGGCGCCGTTCTGGATGACGGTCTGGCCGAAGGAGTGGAAGAGCGGCAGGACGCAGAGGTAGGTGTCCGGACGACTCGCGTCGGCACCGAAGAGGACATCACCCGCGAGCGCGTTGTCGCGCATGTTGCGGTGCCGCAGCTCGGCACCCTTGGGCTGACCGGTCGTGCCGGAGGTGTAGAGGATGACCGCGGTGTCGTCCTCGTCGCATCGCACCGTCTCGAACGTCGGCGGCTGACCGCTCATCCCCTGGCCGAGGGTCCCGGTCCCCTCGATCGGGCTCGGCGCCGCCGGGTCGGCGGTGATCACGAAGAAGTGCTCGGTGGCGTCGGTGACCGAGAAGCCGTCGTACGCCGCCTTGCCGATCGGCAGCTCCGGCGTGCCCTCGAACGCGAACAGCGCCTTCGCGTCGGAGTCGGCGAGGTGGTAGGCGACCTCGCGGCCCTTGAGCAGCACGTTCAGCGGGACGACCGTCGCGCCGGCCTTGAGGATCCCCCAGTAGACGAGCGAGAAGTACGGCAGGTTCGGGCACATGAGCGCGACCTTGTCGCCCGGCCGGATGCCGCGGGAGACCAGCAGGTTCGCGATCTGGCTGGCCGCGCCGTCGACCTGCGCATAGCTGAGCCGTGCGTTGCCGAAGACGATCGCGGTGCGCTCGGGGTACGTCGACGCGCTGCCCTCGAGCAACGCAGCCAGGTTGTACGACGGCATGTGGTGGCCTCCATCACGGTCGGGTTGGCGTCAACCTAGCCGCGACACCATGACCGCGCGAGCCGTTCGCGGGTCAGAACCTCTGGCCGGTGAGCAGCTCGTAGGCCTCGATGTAGCGCGCCCGGGTGCGCTCGACGATCCGGGCCGGCAGCGCCGGCGGAGCCTCGTCGCCGTGACGGTCCCACCCGGACTCCGGCGAGAGCAGCCAGTCGCGCACGATCTGCTTGTCGTACGACGGCTGCGACCGCCCGGGGTGCCACTCGTCGGCCGCCCAGAACCGGCTGGAGTCGGGCGTGAGGACCTCGTCGGCGAGCACGATCGCACGCACGCCGAGATCGCTCTGCCGCGCGCCGAACTCGAACTTCGTGTCGGCCAGGATCAGCCCGACGCCGCGGGCGATCTCGTCGGCGCGGTGGTAGACGGCGAGGGTGAGCCGGCGCAGCTCCGCGGCGTCGTCGGCCCCGATGCGGTGGGAGACGGCCTCGTAGCTGACGTTCTCGTCGTGGTCGCCGAGCTCCGCCTTGGTCGCGGGCGTGAAGATCGCGCTCGGCAGCCTGCTCCCGTCGATCAGGCCGGGAGGCAGCGCGACGCCGCACACGTGTCCGGTCGCCTGGTAGTCGAGCAGCCCGGACCCGGTCAGGTAGCCGCGGGCGACGCACTCGACGGGGAACATGTGCAGCCGCTGGACGATCACCGCACGGCCCCTGACGGCCTCCGGCACGTCGGTGGAGAGCACGTGGTTGGGCACCAGGTCGGAGAGCTGCTCGAACCACCACTGGCTCATCCGGGTCAGGATCTCGCCCTTGTCGGGGATCGTGGAGTCCAGCACGTGGTCGAACGCGGAGATGCGGTCGCTGGCGACCATCAGCAGCTCGCCGGCGTACGGGCCGGACTCGAGCTCGTAGAGCTCACGGACCTTGCCGGAATGGACGTGCCGCGCACCGTCGATCGCAGGGGCCTGGGGGATGTTCAGCTCGGGCACGGGCACAGCCTATGAGATCGGCTTCCCACCGATTTCTCGCCTAAGTAGACTGACGCACTAGATGTAGCCGCCGAGAAGGGGAGACATGGCCCGCTCACCACGACCCGACTTCCTCATCGCGGGCGCGCCCAAGGCCGGCACCACGGCGCTGCACGCCGCGCTGGCGAGCCATCCGCAGATCTTCGTCTCCACGCCGAAGGAGGCGAAGTACTGGCTCTGCGACGACGCTCCCCCGCCGCACTACACCGGCCCGGGCGACCGGCACTCGCAGCAGGAGTGGATCTGGCGGCGCGCGGAGTACGACGCCCTGTGGGCCGGCGCCCGCGACGACCAGGTCCGTGGCGAGTCGACGCCGTTCTACCTGTGGAGCCGTGGCGCGCACCGGCGGATCGGCGAGGCGCTGCCCGAGGTGCGGGTCATCGCGATCATCCGCGACCCGATCGACCGCGCGTACTCCAACTGGATGCACCTGTGGTGCGACGGGCTCGAGCCGGTCTCCGACTTCCCGACCGCCTTCGGGCTCGAGCAGGAGCGGATCGCGCGCGGCTACGCGCCGTTCTGGCGCTACCGCGATCTCGGGCTGTACGGCGCGCAGCTGGACCACCTCTACCGGCACGTCGACCCCGAGCGGGTGCTGGTGATGCGCTACCGCGAGCTGGTCGACACCCCGACCGAGGCGGTCGACCGTGCGTGCGCCTTCCTCGGCGTCGCGACCGGCGCCGTCCCGTCGATCCCGAAGGACAACTCGCGCGCGTACGTCTCCCCGGGCTGGCGCCCCCGCGTCCTCGGGCCGGTCGTGCGGGCCGGCGCATGGGCGGGGCAGTTCGCGCGCCCCGAGGTGTGGCGGTCGGTGTCACCGTCCGTCACCCGGCACCTCGTTCGCCACCACGAGGCGGTCCGGCCGCACCTGACGGCCGACGAGCGGGAGGAGCTGCTGTCGGTGTTCGCCGACGACATCGCCCTGCTGTCGTCGCTGACCGGCGACGACTACTCCGCCTGGCTCTCGCCGGCCAGCCGCGGGTCGTTCGCGCAGCGCGCCGCTACCTGAGGACCGTGACCAGGTCGTGGGCGCCGTCGGGCCGGGCGGCCTCCACGTAGAACCGCGTGCGGCCATCGGGGAGGGCGACCGCGGTGGCGTAGCGGAACGCGCCGTCGGCGTACGGCGACGAGATCGGCGGCACCGTCGCGTCGGCGACCAGCCGGGAGCCGTCCCACCGGGCGAGGCCGGTCGTCTCGAACCAGTTGGACGCGGCGTCGGCGCGGCCGTCGTAGAGGAACGAGCCGTCGGCGAGCCGGGCGGTGACCCGGGCCCCGCGCGCGTCCCACTCGCCGGGACGGCCGGCGAGCACCTCGCCGAGGTCGGTCCACACGAGCCCGTCGGGGCTGACCAGCCGGCGGGTGGTCATCCGGTCCTCGTGGCCCGGCTCGGTCAGTGGGTGGCAGCACAGCCACATCTCCCAGCCGTCGGGCCCGATGGTGATGACCGGGTCCTTGACGGCGACCGTGTCGTCCCCGGCGAGGACGACCTGGCGGTGACCCGAGCCGAGCTCGTCGGGGGTCGCCGCGGTGAGGCTGTCGACCCACCAGTGCTTCGAGTCCCAGGTCGCACACGAGAGGTAGAGGCGCCAGCCGGAGCCGTCGGGCAGCGGCAGCAGCACCGGCCGTTCCAGCGACTCGCAGCCGAAGGTGTCGCGGTGGACCTCGGCCACGGTCTCGAAGTGCACGCCGTCGGTCGACCGGGCGACATCGACGGTGACTCCGCGGCCCTCGGCCAGCGGGCGGCGGTTGCGCCAGGTCAGCCAGAAGACGCCCTCGTGCAGCACCGCGCTGGCCGCGCCCGCCCAGTTGCCCGGGCCGTCGCCCGGCGCCGGGACGACGAGCTCGGCGCCGTCGTACGACGGGAGGTGGGGCAGCAGCGTGACCGTCATACGACCAGGATAGTCGAGTGCGATGCTCGACATTGAAATGCGAGGCCCCGCGCGCCCCGGCCGACACACTGTGCGCATGTGGAACGACCTCATGCAGCTGCAGATCCCGTTCGCCGAGAAGCTGATCCGGACGGTCGCGGTCTACGCGCTCATCGCGGTCATCCTGCGGGTCGCCGGCAAGCGTGACCTCGCGCAGCTCAACTCCCTCGACCTCGTCGTGATGCTGCTGCTGTCCAACGTGGTGCAGAACGCGATCATCGGCAACGACGACTCGCTCATCGGCGGCGCGATCGGCGCCGTCACGCTGGTGGTCACCGACTCGGCCGTCGTCCGCACGATCCGCCGCAGCGACCGGCTCGCTCGGCTCGTCGAGGGGACCCCGACCGTCATCGCCCGCGACGGGGAGTGGGACGCCGGCGCCCTCCGGGCCGAGGGGCTGCGCCGCGCCGACGCGGAGTCGGCCATGCGCCGGCAGAACGCCACCAGCGTCAAGGACCTCGAGTCGCTCTCCATCGAGCCGGGCGGCTCGATGGTCGCGAAGCTGCGTCCGGAGGCGCAGTCGGCGACGAGGGCCGACATCGAGCGGCTCGAGGCCAAGCTGGACGCGCTGCTGCGTCAGTGAGGCCGCGTCACCGATCCGGGGACGCGGACCGGCTCCACGGCGCCGGCCTCCCCTGCAGGAACCACTCGAGGTTGCGGGTGATCCACGGCAGCCCGACGTACGTCATGAAGGGCAGCGTGAAGACCATCGTCCCGAGCACGCGCAGCGGCAGCGGCCAGCCGGCGAAGAGCGGGCCGAGCAGCCAGTTCGCGCGAGCAGGCTGACCGGGAAGAAGACGCAGAAGATCGTCACCGTCTGGCGCCACCGCGCCGGCGCCGACGCAACACCGCTGACCGCCTCGACGTCGTAGGTGTGCGGCGGGTCGAACCAGCCCTCGATGCCGGTACGCCGCTCGACGCGGGTCTCCTCGACGAAGGGCTCACCGGCGCCGAGCCACCACGCGCGCTGCTGACTGCTGTCCCAGTCGTGCAACGTGGCCGCGTCGTCGAAGCGGTAGAGCAGGTGCCACTCGTCGGAGTCGGCCGCCGGACGCACCCACCCGGAGCCGAGGAAGCCCGGGAAGTCGCTCGCCAGACGCATCCCGGCCTGCATCCAGGCGACCATCTCCTGGGAGCGGTCGGTCGACACGCGTCGGGCGATCGTCACGGTGATCGGCTCAGTCATGTGTCACATCCTGCGTCCCCGGCGGGACGTCATACGAGTTGGCGGCTGCCGCGACCACCTCGTATGACGTCCGAGGCATCAGAGGATGGCGCCGGGGGTGTACGCCGCAGCCTCGGGGTGCTCCGCCGCCACGGCCTCGATCCGGCGTACGACGGCCTGCACCTGCGCGACGGCCGCACCCGTGAACGCGATCGGCTCGGCGACGAGACTGCCGAGCTGGTCCTCGGTCAGCCCCAGCCGCGGGTCGGCGGCCAGCTTGGCGAAGACGTCGTTCTCGCCCTGGCCCTTGCGCATCGCCAGCGCGGTCCCGACCGCGGCCTCCTTGATCGCCTCGTGCGCCGACTCCCGGCCCACGCCGTTGCGGACCGCTGCCATCAGCACCTTCGTCGTCGCGAGGAACGGCAGGTAGCGGTCGAGCTCGCGCTGGATCACGGCCGGGAAGGCGCCGAACTCGTCGAGGATCGTCAGGAACGTCTCGAACAGGCCGTCCGCGGCGAAGAACGCGTCCGGCAGCGCGACGCGCCGCACGACGGAGTCGGAGACGTCGCCCTCGTTCCACTGGTCGCCGGCGAGCTCGCCCACCATCGACAGGTGGCCGCGCAGGACCACGGAGAGCCCGTTGACGCGCTCGGCGGAGCGGGAGTTCATCTTGTGGGGCATGGCCGAGGAGCCGACCTGGCCCTCCTTGAAGCCCTCGGTGACCAGCTCGTTGCCGGCCATCAGCCTGATCGTCGTGGCCAGGTTGGAGGGGCCGGCGACCAGCTGGACCAGCGAGCTGACCACGTCGAAGTCGAGCGAGCGCGGGTAGACCTGGCCGACGCTGGTGAAGACGTGCTCGAAGCCCAGGTGCTGCGCCACGCGCTCCTCGAGCCGGGCGAGCTTCTCGGCGTCGCCGTCGAGCAGGTCCAGCATGTCCTGGGCCGTGCCCATGGGGCCCTTGATGCCGCGCAGCGGGTAGCGGGCCAGCAGGCTCTCGATGCGGTCGAGCGCGACCAGCATCTCGTCCGCGACGGTCGCGAACCGCTTGCCGAGCGTGGTCGCCTGCGCGGCGACGTTGTGCGACCGGCCCGCCATGACCGTCGTCTCGTGCTCGGCGGCGAGCCGGCCCAGCCTGGCGAGCGCGGCGACGGCGCGGTCGCGGACCAGCCGCAGGGAGGACAGGATCTGCAGCTGCTCGACGTTCTCGGTGAGGTCGCGGGAGGTCATCCCCTTGTGGACGTGCTCGTGCCCGGCCAGGGCCGAGAACTCCTCGATGCGGGCCTTCACGTCGTGACGGGTGACCCTCTCGCGCGCCGCGATCGACCCCAGGTCGACGCTGTCGACGACCTTCTCGTAGGCCTCGACAACGCCGTCGGGCACGTCGATGCCCAGGTCCTTCTGGGCACGCAGGACGGCGATCCACAGCTGCCGTTCGAGCACGATCTTGTGCTCCGGGGACCAGATCCGGGCGAGCTCGGCGGAGGCGTAGCGGGTGGCGAGGACATTGGGGACCGTCACGGTGCCCGATCATCCCATGGGGGGTCCCAGCGGGGGTAACCGTCTGTTCGATACGGGGGTAACCGTCTGTTCGACACGCCAGATGACCGTTGAAAGGGTCAGGTGGCGTATCGAACAGACGGCTACCTGTCGGATCCTGTACCGAACAGACGGTTACCCCTGAAGGGCGCCGGCTCAGTCCTCGAGGACCGCAGCACCTTCCACGACACCGAGCGGCTCAGCGGCGATGTCGGAGCGACGCTGCAGACCGTCGAAGGAGATCAGGTCCGCGGCCGCGTAGGCCCGGGACCGGGCGTCCTCGATGTCGTAGCCGCGGGCGCGTACGGCGAGCACCCGGCCGCCGGCGGTGACCAGGTGCCGGTGCCCCGGATCGCCCGGCTCGGGCGCGTCGACGATCGCCGTGCCCGCGTGGATGACGTCGACGTCGTTGACGCCGTCGGCCGCCCCGGCGCCACGGATGACGTCGCCCCTCGACGAGGACTCGGGGTAGCCCGCGGACGCGAGCACCACCGTCACGGCCGCCCCGTCCGCGAAGACAGGCGCCGGCACGGTCGCGAGCGAGCCGGTCGCCGCGGCGTGCAGGAGCTCGGCCAGCGAGGAGTCGAGCAGCGCCAGCACGGGCTGGATGTCGGGGTCGCCGAAGCGGCAGTTGAACTCGATCACCCGGGGCCCGGCGGCCGTCAGCGCGAGGCCGACGTAGAGGCAGCCGACGAACGGCGCCCCGCGGCGGCCCATCTCGTCGAGGGTCGGCTGCACGACCGACGCCATGACCGTGGCGGCGAGGTCGGCGGGTGCCCACGGCAGCGGGCTGTAGGAGCCCATCCCGCCGGTGTTGGGTCCGCGGCCGCCGTCGAAGATCCGCTTGAAGTCCTGGGCGGGCTGCAGCGGGTACGCCGTGGTGCCGTCGCACACGGCGAAGAGCGAGACCTCGGGGCCGGCGAGGAACTCCTCGACCACGACCTGCGCGCTCCCCTGCGTCAGGCAGAGGTCCGCGTGCGCGAGCGCCTCGGCGCGGTCGTTGGTGACGACCACGCCCTTGCCGGCGGCGAGCGCGTCGTCCTTCACGACGTACGGCGCCCCGAACTCGTCCAGCGCCGACGCGACCGCGTCGGTGGTGGCGCACGTGCGCGACCCCGCCGTCGGCACCCCCGCCGCGAGCATGACGTCCTTGGAGAAGGCCTTGCTCCCCTCGAGCCGGGCCGCGTCCGCCGACGGCCCGAAGACCGGGATCCCGGCCGCCCGCACCGGGTCCGCGACGCCCGCGACGAGCGGCGCCTCGGGGCCGACCACGACCAGGTCGACGGCGAGCTCGCTCGCGAGCGCAGCGACCGCCCGACCGTCGAGGACGTCGACGTCGCGGAGGGTCGCGACCGCGCCGATGCCGGGGTTGCCGGGCGCGGCGTACACCTCGCTGTCCTGCGCGAGCGCGAGGGCGAGCGCGTGCTCGCGCCCGCCGGAGCCGATGACGAGGATCCTCACGGGCGATCACCCTAGAGGACCCCGGGAGCAACCCGGAGATGCACCGTGCGCCCCGACCCACGCCCCACCGCGGGGCAGGACGCACGGCACTCTTCAGTTGCCCAAGGCGGGGACAGGTAAAACGTGGCGCGCCCGGAAGGCAGCCCGCACGTCAGCTCGGGAGGTCGATGACGAACGTCGCGGGATCCTCGTACGACGCCTCGCCACCGTGGCGCCGGGCGATCTCGCGCACGAGGTAGAGGCCGAGCCCCGTCCCCCCGTCGGACCCGGCGGCGAAGCGCTCGAACAGCCGTCGAGCCAGCTCGTCGGTGACCCCGCCGCCCGCGTCGTGGACCGAGATGCGCACCCTGCCGTCGGTCGCCGTCCCCGACACCGCGACCGGCGTCCGCCCGTGCCGCACGGCGTTGTCGAGCAGGTTGTCGATCGCCTGGCCCAGACGTGCCGGGTCACCGCTGAACGTCACGTCGTCGGCCGCGACGTCGACATCGACGCTCGGGTCGGCGGCCTGGGCCCGCTCGACGGCCGAGGACAGGAGCCGCGCCAGCGACACGTCCTCGCGCTCCAGGGCGAGCGTGTCCGACTGCAGACGGGCGGCCGTGCTCAGGTCCGTGGCCAGCCGGTGCAGCCGGTGCGCGCTGGCGGAGATGGCGCCCAGCAGACGGGTACGCCGGGCGTCGTCGAGCCGGTCCCACCCCTCGGCGAGGAGCGAGGCCGCCCCATCGATCGCGGCCGCCGGAGAGCGGAGCTCGTGGGCGGTCACCGCGAGCAGGTGGGCGCGCTGCTCCGTCGCCTGCTGCTGCTCGGTCTGGTCGCGGGTCACCTTCGTGAAGCCGATGTGACGACCCGTCGCGTCGTGCACCGCCGTGATGACGACGCTCGCCCAGAACCGGGTGCCGTCGCGGCGTACCCGCCAGCCCTCCTCGGCGTACGAGCCCTCGCGCAGCGCGACCTCGAGGTTGTGCTCGGGGTGCAGGGCGGCCTGGTCCTCGGGCGGGTAGAAGACCCGGAAGTGCTGGCCGATGATGTCGCGGGCGGTGTACTGCTTGATCCGGCGGGCCCCCGCGTTCCAGCTCATCACGTGGCCCGACGGGTCGAGCATGAAGATGGCGTAGTCGCGGACCGCGGTCACGAGCAGGCGGAACCGCTCCTCGCTGCGCCGCAGCTCGTCCTCGGCACGGCGCTGGGCGCTGATGTCCTCGACCTGCGCGAAGACGTAGAGCGGCTGGGCCTTGGAGTCCCTCACCGGCGCCAGAGTCACCCTGACCGTGCCCGGGTCGCTGCCGACCGGCAGCGGGTGCTCGAAGCTGACCAGGTCACGGCCGAGCTCGACGACCGAGGCGAGCCCGTCGTCGAGCAGGTCGCCGTGACCTCGCATCAGCACGCCGTAGTCCACACCGACGAGCTCCACGGCGTCGCAGTCCATCATCGCGGCGAGCGCGTTGTTGGCCCGTACGACGCTGCCGTTGAGCGTCAGCGTCGCCATGCCGATCGCCGCCTGCTCGAAGACCTCGCGGAAGCGCTCGAGGTGCTCGTCGAGCACCTGCTGCTCGGCGGCGACGTGGGGGGCGTGCTGGTCGGCGTCCCCCACGACGCGGAGCGCCGAGCGCGACGGCGGGGACGACGGTGCCGGCTCGGTGCCTCCGACCACCCGCCACAGCCGGTCGGGCAGGTCACGGATCGGGATCGACTTCTCGATGAAGTCGGCGGCGCCGTACTCGCGGGCCCGGTCGGCCAGCCCGCGCTCCTCGAAGCCGGTGTAGATCACGACGCGGGTCTGCGGCGAGAGGGTCAGGATCGCGGGCAGCGCCTCCAGGCCGTCCATGGTCGGCATGGAGGTGTCGAGCAGCAGCAGGTCGGGCTGCAGCCGGTAGGCGTGCGCGATCGCCTCGGCCCCGTCCGCGCCCTCGCCGACGACCTCGAAGAGGCCCGAGGACTCCAGCACCGCGCGGACGATGGAGCGGACCTCGTCGGAGTCGTCGACGATCACCAGGGTCGGCCGTCGACCGAGCTCACGGCCGTCCCCGCTGGTGTCCGTCACAACTTCCGCCGGTAACCAGGACCCGCCTGACTCATGCGTCACACCAGCGCGTGGACGATCACGCTCTCGTCGCGCGCGGGTCCGACGCCGACCACGGACATGCGCGCCCCGGACAGCTCCTCGACGCGCTTGACGTAGGCCTGCGCGTTGGCCGGCAGGTCCTCGAACGTCCGCGCCCCGGAGATGTCCTCCGACCAGCCGGGGAGGAGCTCGTAGATCGGGACGGCGTGGTGGAAGTCGGTCTGGTTGACCGGCATCTCGTCGTGACGCACGCCGTCGACGTCGTACGCCACGCAGACCGGGACCTGCTCGAGGCCGGTCAGCACGTCGAGCTTGGTGAGCACGAAGTCGGTCACGCCGTTGACCCGCGCGGCGTAGCGCGCGATCACCGCGTCGAACCAACCGCAGCGGCGCGGGCGACCGGTGGTGGTGCCGAACTCCCAGCCCGCCTTGCGGAGGAACTCGCCGTTGTCGTCGACCAGCTCGGTCGGGAACGGACCCTCCCCGACGCGCGTCGTGTACGCCTTCACGATGCCGATCACCTGGGTCAGCCGCGCCGGTGCGATGCCCGAGCCGGTGCACGCGCCGCCGGCGGTCGCGCTGCTGGACGTGACGAACGGGTAGGTGCCGTGGTCGACGTCGAGCAGCGTGGCCTGACCGGCCTCGAGCAGGACCGTCTCGCCGCGCTCGAGGGCCTCGTGGAGCAGCAGCCCGGTGTCGCAGACGTACGGCGCGAGGCGGTCGGCGTACTGCAGGAGGTCCTCGACGATCGCGTCGACGGTGAACCCGCGTCGGTTGTAGACCTTGGTGAGGACCTGGTTCTTCAGCTCGAGGGCGCCTTCGACCTTGCTGCGCAGGATCTTCTCGTCGAAGAGGTCCTGGATGCGGATGCCGATCCGGTTCATCTTGTCGGCGTACGTCGGCCCGATGCCCCGGCCGGTCGTGCCGATGCGCCGCGAGCCGAGGAAGCGCTCGGTCACCTTGTCGATCTGCCGGTTGTACTCGGCGATCACGTGGGCGCTGGCGCTGATCTTGAGGGCCGAGGTGTCGATGCCGCGCTCCTCGAGGCCGTCGATCTCCTCGAAGAGGACGGCCAGGTCGACGACGACGCCGTTGCCGATGACCGGCGTGCAGCCCGGCGTCAGGATGCCTGACGGGAGCAGGTGGAGGGCGTACTTCTCGCTGCCGATGACGACGGTGTGGCCGGCGTTGTTGCCGCCGTTGAACTTGACGACGTAGTCGACCGAGCTGCCGAGCAGGTCGGTGGCCTTGCCCTTCCCCTCGTCACCCCACTGGGCTCCGATGATGGCGATCGCGGGCATCTCTCACTCCTTCGCGATGGACGGAGTCCCTCCGCCTCTCAGCGGCTGCTCAACGCACCTGGTTGTCACAACAGAATGCAAGAAGCCCCGGCAAGACACCGGGGCTCTTGCGCCCAAAGATTAGAGGAGCGGGCCGTCCGGGGCCAACCGCGGCTCACAGCCAGCCCCGACGGGTGGCCTCGACGCCGGCCTGGAATCGCGAGGTCGCGCCGAGCTCGGCCATCAGCTCCGCGACCCTGCGGCGCACCGTGCGCAGCGACAGGCCGAGGCGGCGCGCGATCTGCTCGTCCTGCGCGCCTGTGGCGAGCTGCTCGAGCAGGAAGCGCCGCTGGTCGGCGGATGCTCCGGGGTCGTCGAGGGGCGCGGCCTCGGTCCAGAGGTGCTCGAAGTAGAGGGTCGCGAGCTCGACGATGCCGCGCTGGCGCACCATGACCCGCGGCGAGGACGTGAGCCCGAGCGGCTCGGGCAGCGTCGCGTGGGTGGTCGCGAGCACGATCAACCTCGTGGGCAGCTCGGGCAGGAGGCGGATCTCCTCGCCGATGCCGGCGCGGTGCCGGATCACCCCCGGCGCCTCGCTCAGCACCCGGACCGGGTAGACGGCCCGGCAACGGCGGCCCGCGGCCACAGCCTCCGCGATCGGCTCGGACAGCTCGTCCTCGTAGGGCAGCGTCCACTGGTCGGGCCGCAGCAGCAGGATGTCGCCCGTGGTCTGCCTGATGAGGGACCGCAGCTCCTCGGGCCCGAGGTTGCCCAGGACCAGCTCGCCGTCGAGCGGCTCGGCCCCGTCGGCACGCTCCGGGGCACGGCCGCCCGAGCCCGCGATGAAGGGCAGGGCAGCCGCGATCTCCTGGAGCCGCTGGTGTGCCCGCGCCGCGCTGCGGGCCGTGTCGCTGATCAGGCGGCTCACGGCCTCGGCGGGCGGCGTGACGTCCACCCGCTGTCCGACGATCGTGACGACGCCGTAGTCGATGAGCGGCTGGAGCCTGTCGAGCAGCGAGTCGACCGACAGCTCGAAGTCCTCGGCGAGCTCGACGAGGCCCTCGCCCGACTGGTGCACGAGTCGCTCGTAGAGCCGGCCCGACGACTGGCTGAGGCCCAGCGCGCTCATCAGCGAGTCCTCATGGGGCATGGGTGGCATTTTAGTGCCACTGGCGCTCTCCGGCCGGGGACGGAGCCAGGTACGCCGTCCGCTAGCGTGGGACGCCGATCCCCGGACTCCACGAGCGCAGGAGCAGCATGTCCACCGAACCCACCGACTGGGTGACCCGCGCCGCGGACGACGCCGTGCGCCACGCCGGCCCCGGGAACTCCGTCACGGTCGCCTCCGGCGCCAGCCCCTCGGGGCCGATCCACCTGGGCAACCTGCGCGAGTTCCTGACCCCGCACTTCGTCGCGGAGGAGCTGCGCCGCCGCGGGGTGCCGGTGCGACACCTGCACAGCTGGGACGACTACGACCGGTTCCGCAAGGTGCCGGCCGGCGTACCCGCTGAGTGGGCGACGCACATCGGCCGGCCCCTGACGGCCGTCCCCGACCCGTGGGAGTGCCACGACTCGTGGGCCGCGCACTACAAGGCGCCGCTGCAGGACGCGCTGGCCGCGATGGGCGTCGAGATCGACGAGATCAGCCAGACCGAGCAGTACCGGGCCGGCGCCTACCGCGAGCAGGTGCTGCACGCGGTACGCAACCGCGACCGCATCGACGCGGTGCTCGCGCGCTACCGCACGAAGGCCGCCGCGCCCGTGGTCGAGTCGGCCCAGGAGGCGGAGGCGCTGGCCGACTCCGTCGCCGAGGAGGACGAGGACGTCGCAGCGGGAGACCTGGGGCGATTCCCGTTCAAGCCCTACTGCCGCGACTGCGGTCGCGACACGACCACCATCACGGCGTACGACGACGAGACGACCGACCTCGCCTACCACTGCAACGCCTGCTCGTTCGACGGCGTGACCAACCTGGCCACCCAGGACGAGGGCAAGCTCGTCTGGAAGGTCGACTGGCCGATGCGCTGGGCCTTCGAGGGCGTCGACTTCGAGCCCGGCGGCCTGGACCACTCGACGCCGGGCTCGTCGTACACGGTCGGCAAGGAGCTGGTGAAGGAGATCTTCGGCGGCCGCGCGCCGTCGTACGTCGCCTACGCGTTCGTGGGCTTCGCCGGCATGCAGAAGATGTCGTCGTCGGCCGGGGGCGTGCCGACCGCGGCCGACGCGCTGCGCGTCCTCGAGGCGCCGATGCTGCGCTGGCTCTACGTGCGCCGCCAGCCGAAGCAGGCCTTCAACATCGACTTCGGGCCGGAGGTGGTGCGGCTCTACGACGAGTGGGACGCGCTCACCAAGAAGGCCGCCGACCCGGCGAAGCGCGACGCACAGGTTCTCGCCTACGAGCGGGCCGTCGCCACGGCGACCGCGGGCGTGCTGCCGCGCCCCGAGGTGACGGTGCCGTTCCGCCTCCTGTCCTCGGTGGCCGACGTGACCGCGGGCTCGCACGAGCTGATCTCGCGGGTCGTCACCGAGTCGGGCTTCGCCCACGACGGCGTGGCCGACCTCGAGCCGCGGCTGTCGAAGGCGGCGACGTGGATGACCGAGTACGTCGGCGAGGCGGACCGCACCACCGTGCGCACGACGCCGTCGTCGCGGCTGTCCTCGCTGACCGAGGAGGAGGCGGCCTGGCTCCGGACGCTGCTCGCCGAGCTGCCGGCGTCCTTCGAGCTCGAGCCGGTCACCTCGCTCATCTACGGGGTGCCCAAGCTGACCCGCGGCCTCTCGCTCGACGACGCGCCGACCGACGAGGTGAAGGCCGACCAGAAGGCGTTCTTCAAGCTGCTCTACAACCTGCTGGTCGACGCCGACCGCGGCCCGCGGCTGCCCACGCTCTTCCTGGCGCTGGGCCCTGAGACCGTCCGGTCGCTGCTCACGCCGGCCTAGCGGTCAGGCAAGAGCCACCTCTTGCCCCGATCGGGGACGTCGTTTACCTTGATCCCCAATTCATTGGGCCGTCCAATGATGCTGTCCGGGAGGACCCCTCCCGGCCGACGAATCTCGGGGGAACGAGTTGTTCAGAAGGTTCTTGACGTGCGCGCTCGTCGCGCCTCTGCTCGCCATGGGCGTCATCGCCCACTCCGGAGCCGCGGAGGCGGCGACGGCCAGGTGCTGGAGCAGCGGCACCACCACCACCTGCTACCAGCTGCTGTCCACCAAGCAGTCGACGTTCCGGACGCTCTTCACCGACGGTGTCCGGAACCCGACCGGCCAGCCTGCCAAGCTCACCTGCACGGTCACGCAGACGGTCGGCTACTCGGCCACGGTCTCGACCACGGTCAGCGCCGGCGTCAAGGCGTGGGTGATCGCGCACATGGACGCCTCCGTGTCGGCGTCGATCACGGCCAGCGTGTCGGTCACGCGCGGCACCACGGTCGAGAAGACCGTGCCCGCGCACACGGTCCTCTACTGCGACCGCGGCGTCTACACGTACGTCGGCTCGGTGCGCAAGACCGGCTCGTCCGGGCAGCACGCGATCACGCCGGTGAGCTTCACCGTGCGTGCGCCGAGCGCCGTGATGTGGCAGTACCGCCAGAAGTCGATCTAGGAAGCGCAGGGCTGATCACGTGAAGTCCTCGATCCCTGTCGCCCTCCTGCTGGGGACCGTGATCGCGCTCGTCGGCGCCGGCTGCGACTCAGACTCCGAGTCGCAGCCGGCTCCGGCCGACGTGACACCCACGACGCGGCCGACGCCGACGTCGGCGGCGCCATCGCCAGGGGTGCCCGACCCCACCACGTCCGGCTCGACGCTCGCTGCGCCCGAGATCGATCCCGCGAACGCGGTCCTCGCGAAGAACTCGGGCTCCGGCACCATGTCGCGCCCCCAGCGGCTCGAGACCGACGGGAGCTTCATGTTCTACGCCGACTGCGCGGGCGGCACCGAGATGACCGTCGTGTCGTCGGACGGGTCCGAGACGCCCGTTCCGTGCACCGGCTACACCTCGCGCATGCGCTACGTCGGAGAGGGGCGCCACGCGGCGTACCACGTCGTCGCCGACCCCGGCGTCGAGTGGGCGATCACCTGGACCGACTACAGCCCGTAGCGGTTCACCCCAGGAGTGTGTCGTAGGCGGTCTGGCTGCTGTCGCGCAGGAAGGTCGCGCAGCGCTCGTACTCCTCGTCCTCGCCGATCGCCTTCGCCGACTCCGCGAGGATCGCCAGGCAGGTGAGGAAGCCGCGGTTGGGCTCGTGCTCCCACGGGACCGGGCCGTGCCCCTTCCAGCCGTTGCGGCGCAGCATGTCCAGCGACCGGTGGTAGCCGACCCGCGAGTAGGCGTAGACCGTCACGGGGTCCTCACCGTGCGAGGCGGCCAGCGACGCGAGGGTGCCCCACGCGATCGGCGAGGCGGGATGGCGGCGTACGACGGCCTTGACGTCCGCGTCCGGGGTCAGCTCCGCGGCAGCCGGGTCCTCGGGGAGCAGCGTGGGAGGCGGGCCGGCCATCAGGTCCTGGTGGATAGTCATGGCGCCATTGTCCCCGGCTTGGTGTTGACTGAACCGGTGACCTCGACAACCACCCCGCAGCAGGCGCAGACCGACGTGCGCCCGTGGCCGGCGCTGTTCGCGCTGGTGCTCGGCTTCTTCATGATCCTGGTCGACCTGACCATCGTCACGGTCGCGACGCCGACCATCATCGAGAAGCTCAACGCGAGCGTCAACCAGGTCGTCTGGGTGTCCAGCGCCTACATGCTCGCCTACGCGGTGCCCGTGCTGATCACCGGCCGACTCGGCGACCGGTTCGGCTCGAAGTACCTCTACCTCGCGGGCCTCAGCGTCTTCACCCTCGCCTCGCTCTGGTGCGGCCTGACCGGCACCATCGAGATGCTGATCGTGGCCCGCGTCGTGCAGGGCCTCGGCGCCTCGATGATGACGCCGCAGACCATGGCGATCATCACCCGGATCTTCCCCGCCGCCGAGCGCGGGAAGGCGATGGCGGTGTGGGGCGCGACGGCCGGCGTCGCGATGGTCGTCGGCCCGATCCTCGGCGGCGTCCTCACCGACGGCCTCGGCTGGGAGTGGATCTTCTTCATCAACATCCCGGTCGGCATCCTCGGCTTCGTGCTGGCCTGGCGCCTGGTGCCTGCCCTGCCGACGCACGAGCACTCCTTCGACTGGCTCGGCGTCGCGCTCTCGGGCATCGGGCTGTTCCTGCTCGCCTTCGGCATCCAGGAGGGCCACGACAAGCACTGGGCGCCCTGGATCATCGCGATGATCGTCGGCGGCATCGCCGTGCTCGCGCTGTTCGTGCTGTGGCAGGCGCGCAACAAGCGCGAGCCGCTGGTGCCGCTCGGCCTGTTCAAGGACCGCAACTTCTCCGTGTCCAACGTCGCCATCTCGGTGATGGGCGGCGTCGCCGCGTCCTTCGGCTACCCGCTGATGCTCTACGCCCAGGCCGTGCGCGGCGACAGCCCGACCCAGGCCGCGCTGCTGCTCTTCCCGATGGCGATCATGTCGATCGTCCTGGCCAGGCTCGTCGGCAACCTGACCGACCGGGTGCACCCGCGCATCATCATGGGCTTCGGGTTCGGTGCCAGCTTCGTCGGCATGCTGATGCTGGCGCTGCTGCTCGACCCGAGCGCCCACGTCTGGGAGATCGCGATCGCGATGGTGATCGTCGGTGTCGGCAACGCCTTCATCTGGGCTCCGACCGCCGCGACGGCCACGCGCAACCTGCCGATGCAGTTCGCCGGCGCCGGCGCCGGCGTCTACAACGCCACCCGCCAGGTCGGCTCGGTGATCGGCTCGGCAGCCATCGCCGTCCTGATGTCGGCGCGGCTCGCGGCGCTTCTCCCCGGCGCGAGCGTGCACGGCGACGCCGGCGCGTCCCAGATCCCCGACGAGCACGTCGCCTCGCTGTTCTCCCAGGCGATGAGCGAGTCGATGCTGCTGCCGACGTTCCTCTACGTCATCGGCTTCATCGCGGTGCTCTTCTACGAGGCACCGAAGCACGCCGGCTACGGCGGAGCGCCCGCCCCCGCCCCGGCGGCGTCAGCGGCCCCTTCCGAGCACTGACCCCGGGACGTCATACGCCCTGGCTGCCGAGGCAGCCAGGGCGTATGACGTTGCGGAGAGAGGTCAGCCGATGGACTTGCCGGCCGAGCCCAGGTGCTGGGCGCCCTCGATGACGCGTGCGGCCATGCCGGCCTCGGCCGCCTTGCCCCACGCGCGCGGGTCGAAGGACTTCTTGTCGCCGACCTCGCCGTCGACCTTGAGGACACCGTCGTAGTTGCGGAGCATGTGGTCGGCCACGGGGCGGGTGAAGGCGTACTGCGTGTCGGTGTCGATGTTCATCTTCACGACGCCGTACGACACCGCCGCGGCGATCTCCTCGGCGGACGAGCCCGAGCCGCCGTGGAAGACCAGGTTGAACGGCTTCGCGCCCTCGGGCAGCCCGAGCTTGGCGGCGACCGCGGCCTGCGCCTCGCGGAGGATCTCCGGGCGCAGCTTCACGTTGCCCGGCTTGTAGACGCCGTGCACGTTGCCGAACGTGAGCGCGGTCAGGTAGACGCCCTTCTCCCCGAGGCCGAGCGCCTCGGCCGTGGCGATCGCGTCCTCGGGCGTCGAGTAGAGCTTCTCGTCGATCGCGCCGACGATGCCGTCCTCCTCACCGCCGACGACGCCGACCTCGATCTCGAGGACGACCTTGCCCTGAGCGGCCTTGGCGAGCAGCTCCTCGGCGATCCGGAGGTTCTCGTCGAGCGGCACGGCCGAGCCGTCCCACATGTGGGACTGGAAGAGCGGCGCCTCACCACGAGCCACGCGCTCCACCGACAGGTCGAGGAGCGGACGTACGAAGCCGTCGAGCTTGTCCTGGGGGCAGTGGTCGGTGTGGAGGGCGATGTTGACGGGGTACGACTTGGCGACCTCGGCGGCGTACGCCGCGAACGCGACCGAGCCGGCGACCATGTTCTTGATGGTCGGGCCGGAGAGGTACTCCGCGCCGCCCGTCGAGATCTGCACGATGCCGTCGGAGCCGGCCTCGGCGAAGCCGGCCAGCGCGGCGTTGAGCGTCTGCGAGGAGGTCACGTTGATGGCAGGGAAGGCGAAGCCACTCTGCTTGGCGGTGGCCAGCATCTCGGCGTACTTCTCAGGGGTGGCGATGGGCATGCGAGGGATCTCCTGACGCGGGACTGCAGGTCGGCTCCGGCCAATCTAGGGCCGCGCCGAGCGCTCGGTAACCGCCCATCTCGATTGGCACGATCCAAGGCTCGTGAGAACGGCCACGCAGGGGCCGATGGTCCCTTCCTTCGCGAAAGTCGGTGACACAGGAGGCGCACAGGTGTGACACTCCGTGCCAGCTCCCGTCGAAAGGTAAAAACATGCTGTCTCGGGCTCGCACCGCCCTGGTCGCCCTCGCCGCCACGCTGGCCGCCGTCCTCTCGGTCACGATCGGCCTCCCCTCGACCGCGCATGCGGCGACGTCAGGCACGCCCAAGGTCGGGCAGTGCCACCAGCTGACGTCCGGGCAGCTGGCCGCCGTGGCCGACCCGACGAAGCCGGTGCGCTGCGGCGCGCGCCACAACCTGGTCACGATCGCCGTCAAGACGTCGCCGACGAGCCTGGCTGGCCTCTCCGACGCGGAGCACACCGAGCTCGGCGTCCGACTGTGCAACCCCGCCTTCAACAAGGCCCTCGGTCGCACCGCGACCAAGCGTGCGATGACGGCCTACGGCCTCTTCTTCTTCGCCCCGACCCCGCAGCAGATCGCCGCCGGTGCGCGCTGGATCCGCTGCGACGTCGGCCTGGAGGCCGGTCGCCGCCTGGTCCCGCTGCCGAAGAAGCTGGCCCGACCGGTCGTCCCGCAACGACTGACCGACGGCGTCCGCCGCTGCCTGACGGGCGCCGGACTCACCACGACGTGCTCGCGCGCGCACGCCTTCCGCTCGATCTCCGCGTTCCTCGCGCCGACGAGCACTGCCTACCCGACGGACGACCAGTTCCTCCGCCTCGCGTCCCGGCGCTGCCCGTCGAGCTGGCGCTACGCCACGTGGCCCGGGCCGATCTCCTGGTCGGCCGGCGACCGGGCCGTCGTCTGCTACGACAAGACGCGGAAGTAGGGGTCGCGGGACAACCGATGCCGGCTGCGGTTCGTCCTGGGGGGTGACGGTGTCGTCGAGGTCGTCGACACCGCGACATGACACCAGGAGGCACCATGCCGGACATCACGGAAGACTCGTGGGCGGACCTGCTCGAGCGGGCCATCGGCGCACCGCCCGGCGGCCCCCGGCCCGATGCCGTCATCGCGGCGGGCCACCGGGCGGTGCGACGTCGGCAGGTCGCCACCGGCGCCGGTGCGGCCGTCGCGATCGTCGCGGTGGTCGGCCTGACGATCGCGCTCCGTCCCGGCAGCAGCGGCCAGACCGGCGCGCCGTACGCCGCTGAGCCCACCAGCACGGCATCGGCTCCACCCCCGCCGACCGCCACACCGCCGGTCACCGCGGTCGTGACGCCGCAGGGCGCCGACCAGGTCGTGGTGGGACCGAGATATGCGACCTGGGGCCCCGACGGGCTCGTCGCCACTCACGGCGCCAAGATCCTGGGCCAGCGCGCGCACGTCACGTTCGCCCGCTTCGCCGGGCCGGGTGTGCGCACGGCGGCCGCGCGGGTGCGTGCCGCCGACGGCACGATCTGGTACGTCGTGGCGCGCGAGCAGGGCGACCCGCAGCTCATCAACGTGGCGGACTCGGCCCAGTGGACGTCACTGGACCAGTTCATCTCGTGGGCGCAGGCGAAGTACCGCAGCGGCGAGGGGCTGCTGTGAAGGTCGCCGAGCGTGACGCCGGGTTCACCGAGTTCGTGGCCGCGCGCTCAGCGCACCTGCGGCGCGTCGCCTACGCGATCTGCGGCGACCCGACGCGTGCCGACGATCTCCTGCAGACCGCTCTCGTGAAGCTGTACGTCGCCTGGCCCCGGGTGCGGCGCGAGGCGGTCGACCTCGACGCCTACGTCCGGACGATCCTCGTCCGGGCACAGATCGACGAGACCCGGCGACCCTGGCGTCGCGAGAGGGCCGTCCGCGTGCCCGAACAGGCGTCCGTCGGCGAGGTCGGGGAGCGCGCCGCCCTCTTCGAGGCGTTGCAGCGGCTCCCCGAGATGCAGCGGAAGGTCATCGTCCTGCGCCACTGGCTGCAGCTGTCGGTGGCCGAGACCGCCCGCGAGCTCGGCATCGGCGAGGGCACCGTGAAGAGCCACTCCTCACGCGGGCTCACGACCCTCCGGACCGCACTCGAGGCGGCCGACCGGGCCTGATCCGGGGTCCACCTGGTTACTGTCGCGGCATGCGCTACCTGATGGTGGCCTCGCCCGCGGCGGGGAACACGGACGGCTCCACCCTCGATCGAGTCCTCGACGAGCTCCGCAGCGGCGGCGCTGACGTCGAGTCGGCCGAGAGCGGGTCGCCCGAGGACCTGGACGCGATCCTCGACCGGCTCGACGGTCGCGTGCTCGTCGTGGCCGGCGGCGACGGCAGCCTGCACGCCGTCCTCCACGCGCTCCACACCCGGGGGGAGCTGGCGTCCACGACACTCGGACTGGTCCCGCTGGGCACCGGCAACGACTTCGCGCGCGTGCTCGAGGTGCCGCTGGAGCCCACGAAGGCCGCCGCCGCGATCCTCGCCGGCCGCCCGCAGCCGCTCGACCTGCTCGTGGACGACGAGGACGGCGTGGTCGTCAACAGCGTCCACGCCGGCGCCGGGGCAGCCGCCGCCCGCGCCGCCGAGCGGTGGAAGGAGCGGCTCGGACGCGCCGGATACGCCGTCGGCGCGCTCATCACCGCGTTCAACCCGCCGACGGTCCGCGTGAAGGTCGTCGTCGACGGCCGCGAGGTCCACGACGGCCGGGTCCTCCAGGTCGCCGTCGGCAACGGCGTGTACGTCGGCGGCGGCACCGCGCTGACGCCGGACGCCGACCCGACCGACGGCGACGCCGACGTGCTGATCGCGCGGCCCGCGACCGGCTGGGCACGCTTCGCCTACGCCGCCGGCCTGCTGGTCGGCCGCCACCACCTGCGCGAGGACGTCCACACGTTCCGCGGCGACGTCGTCGAGGTCACGGGTGAGCGGTTCTGGTGCAGCGTCGACGGCGAGCTCACCGGTCCGCACCGCGCCCGTCGCTGGCGCGTCGAGCAGGCGGCGTACTCCCTGATCCGCTGATGCTCAGCGGTAGAGGCGCAGATCCGCGAGACTCCACCAGCTCCCGGACGACCCGGTCTGGGTGACCCTGACGAACCGCGCGGAGGTGCGCGGCACGTCGGCGTTGATCAGCTGACCGCTGCCCGTGCCGCTCGCGAGGTCGCGCCAGGTGGCGCCGTCGTCGCTCGCCGACACCGTCCAGCCACGTGGATAGTCGCCGAGGTTGTCGCCGGCGTCGATCGCCACGCGGCGCAACGTCGTACGCCGGCCCAGGTCGACCGTGACGGACTGCCCGGGCGCCTGCGCCGTCCCGCTGGACCAGCGGGTCGAGGCGTCGGCGTCGATCGCCAGGCCCGCGTCGCCGGGGTTCGACGTCGCCGTCGCCGTCGCTCCGGCGAGCGGCACCGACCGGAGCGTCGAGCCGTCACCGACCGCCGACCGCGGCCACGTGAAGGTGGCGAGAGCGCCACCGGGCAGCGTGTACTCGAAGGTCCGGTCGCCGACCGCGACCGCGAACGAGCGCGGGTCGTCGTTCTCGTTGTGCACCACCAGCACGGTCGTGCCGTCGGGGTTGCGGAACGCCACGTCCATGATCTGGCCGTTCCAGCCCGTCGTGCCGAACGAGGTCGAGCCGATCCGGACCGCGCCCTTGTCGACGAACTTCGACAGGTGCCCGATGGTGTAGAACTCGGCGTTCCGCGTGACCGTGCCGTCCGGGTGCACGTCGAGCAGTCCGGTGCAGGTGTCGCAGCCGCCGAGGTGCGGGCCGCCGTCGTGGTGGAGGACGAGGTTCCAGTCGCTGATCGTGCGCGCCCAGTTGCGGGTGACGCCGAGCGTGATGGTGCGGGCGTGCCAGGTCAGGGTCCCGCGGAAGTACTGCTCCGGGGTGTCGGTCGCGCCGTGCGAGCCGGAGCACTCGGTGAAGAAGATGTCCTTGCGGGGGAACGCGTCGTGCAGCGCGGTCTGCGCGCTGGGGTCGCCCGAGTAGCAGTGGTACGCCGTGCCGGCCACCCAGCGGGCAGCTGGCGTCCGGAGCAGCCGATAGGGGTAGTCGGTCTCCGGGTCCTCCCCCGGCGGCGTGTTGGCGACGTCGTTCGGGTGCTCGGACCAGTTGTGGTCGAAGCCGAGGATCTTCGTGTGCGGGCTGACCCGCTGCAGGAGCGGCCCGAGGCGCTCGATGACGGCGGCCTCCTGGCGCACCGGCATGTCGGTGCCGGGGTAGCCGCTCGGCGCGCGGTTCTGGGGCTCGTTCTGCACGGTGAGGTAGTCGATCGGCACGCCGGCCCGCGTGTAGGCCTGCACGAACCGGGCGAGGTAGCGGGCATAGGCGTCGTACACACGGAGGTCGTCGATCAGCCGACCGCCGACCAGGGAGTCGCCCGTCTTCATCCAGGCGGGCGGGCTCCACGGCGAGGCCACGACCTCGAGCGTCGGGTTGAGTCGCTTCGCCTCGCGCAGCAACGGCAGGATCTGCGCCCGGTCGTGCGCGATGCTGAAGTGCCTCAGGCCGAAGTCGGTCGCGCCGGCCGGTACGTCGTCGAACGTGTAGTGCTGGCTCGCCGCCGTGAAGTCCGACGACCCGATCGGCTGTCGCAGGAAGCTGACGCCGATGCCGTCGTCGCGGCCGAACAGCGACCGCATGGCCTGCTCGCGGGCGGCAGGAGTGAGCTCGTAGAGCACCGACGCCGAGGAGTCCGTGAGCGCGCCGCCGAACCCGATCATGCGCTGGTAGGTCTGGCTCGGATCGACCGTGATCGTCGTGCGCGTCGAGCCGCCGTCGGTGAAGCGCACCGGCGCCTGGGGTGCCAGCCGCTGGACGCCGTCGGGCGTCGTCACCCAGACCGAGACCGAGCCGGACGGTCGCCCGTGCGCGGGCGACCCGCTCGCCGCGCCAGTCGGCGTCGTGGTGGCCAGTGCGGTCGCCGTCGCCAGGGCCGCGCCCGCCACGAGCAGGCGTTGTGCTGTGGAGTGCATCCCGAGACCTCCCCGGCCGGCCACGCTGACCTGGCCTTCACCGGCTACGTACCCCCGATGCGGTGACTCACACCACTTCGAGCACGGCAGGATGTCGCTCCATGCGCCAGCCAGCCCAGCCAGCCCAGCCAGACCAGCCCGCGGTCGTGTCGGGCCTGGACGCCGCGTTCGAGCGGGCGATGTCGCTCGCGGGCAGGGGCCGCACGGTGCTCGGCATCGCGGGCGCGCCGGGCGCCGGCAAGTCCACCCTCACCGACGCGCTCCTCGATCGTCTCCGCGAGCAGCCCCCGGCGGGCGCCGACGCCTCGTGGGTGGCGCACGTCCCGATGGACGGCTTCCACCTGGCCGACGTCCAGCTGGCTCGCCTCGGGCTTCTCGACCGCAAGGGCGCGCCCGAGACGTTCGACGTCGACGGGTACGCCGCCACGCTCGCCCGGCTCCACGACGAGCCCGGACGGACCGTCTACGCCCCCGGCTTCGAGCGCACCCTCGAGCAGCCGATCTCGGCCGCCCTGGCGGTCACCCCTGCCGCACGCATCGTCGTCACGGAGGGCAACTACCTCCTGCTCGACACCGGCGGCTGGGAGCGGGTCCGGCGGCTCGTCGACGAGATCTGGTTCGTGGAGTCACCGCCGGGCCGGGTCGAGCGTCTCGTCGAACGGCACGTCCGGTTCGGCAAGAGCCCCGAGGCGGCTCGGGCCTGGGTCGAGCGGGTCGACGAGGCGAACGCCCTGCTCGTCGAGGCGACCCGGGCCGCTGCCGACGTCGTCGTCCGGCCCGCGACCCTCCGCTAGGGACCTACAGGTCGAGGTGGAGCCGGAGTGCGGCGTCGAGCTCGCGCATCGAGCTCCAGGGCACCTCGCCCGCGAGGCGTCCGATCCGCGCCACGTCGACCGAGCGGACCTGTTCAGCCTGGGCTTTGGAGTCGACCGGGAGGCCCGTGTCCGCGGCGGGAAGCAGCACCTGGAACGCGAAGACGCGGGTCACGTTCGACGTCACGGGCACCACCGTCACGACGCCGCGGCCGAGGCGGGCTGCCGTCGTGTTCAGGCGATCGTTGCTGACGATGACGGCCGGACGTTGCTTCGACGCCTCTGAGCCGACGGCCGGGTCGAGCCCGACCATCCGGATCTCACCGCGGCGCACGGATGACGCCGTCGCCGCTCGTCGAGTCCCAGGCCCGCCCGTCGTCCGAGTCCGACCACTCGACGATCGCCGCCGCGTAGTCGTCCGCGAGGCCCTCGTTGCGCAGCAGGTGTACGGCGCGCTGTAGCACGGCCGATCGCGAAGGAAAGCCGCCACGTCGGCCGTACTCGTCGAGGAACTCGATGTCCTCGTCGGGGATGCTCACACTGAGCTTCATACCCATATGCTACCTCGTTCCTACCGCTGTAGCGACCAGCACGGCGGGACAGCACCGCCCGCGCCAGGCCCCCGCGGACACCTGTGGACGATGGGTCGCCCACGACCTACCCGCGCCAGGCCTCCCCCGACGACAGGTCGGCGTGCTCCCGGATCCACGTGTGCATCGCGATCGCGGCGGCCGAGGAGGCGTTGATCGACCGCGTCGATCCGAACTGTGCGATGGAGAACGTGCCGTCGCACGCCTCACGAGCGGCGTCGGAGAGCCCCGGCCCCTCCTGCCCGAACAGGAAGCAGACGTCGCGCGGCACCTCGGTCGTCTCCAGGTGCAGCGAGCCCGGCAGGTTGTCGATGCCGAGCAACCGCACCGGACCACCCGGCCGCTCGTGCAGGTAGGCGGCGAGCTCCGGCACCGACGCGTGGTGACGGACGTGCTGGTAGCGGTCGGTGACCATGGCCCCGCGACGGTTCCACCGGCGGTTGCCGACGATGTGGACCTCGGCGGCGAGGAACGCGTTCGCCGTACGCACGATCGTGCCGATGTTGAAGTCGTGCTGCCAGTTCTCGATGGCGACGTGGAAGCCGTGCCTGCGGGCGTCGAGATCGGCGACGATCGCGTCCATCGACCAGTAGCGGTAGCGGTCGACGACGTTGCGCCGATCGCCGTTGGCCAGCAGCTCGGAGTCGTAGCGCGGGTCGTCCGGCCACTCCCCCTGCCACGGTCCGACGCCGACCTCGGCTGGCCCGTGCGGCATGGGGTCGTACGGCGCCCGCACGGCCCCCGGGTCGGCCGCCGTCGCCGTGTCGTCGTACTCACGCACGCGCACGAGGGTAGGCCAGGTACCGTGAGCACGTGCATCTCGACCTTATCCAGCCGCTCCTGCTCGGCATGAAGTGGATGGACCCCACCTGGCTGCTCAGCACGTTCGGCTCCGCGCTGTTCTGGCTCAGCCTCGTGATCGTCTTCGTCGAGTGCGGCCTGTTCTTCCCGTTCCTGCCCGGAGACACCCTGCTCTTCGCGATGGGTCTCTTCATCGGCACCGACCGGGTGGACATCGTCCCCGGTGCACACGGCGTCGACCTGGTGGTCGCGGTGATCCTGTTCACGGTGGCCGCGTTCGCGGGCAACGTCGCCGGCTACGAGATCGGCCGCAAGCTCGGGCCGCGGATCTACGAGCGCGACGGCAGGCTGCTCAAGCGCGAGTACCTCGAGCAGACGTCCCACTTCTTCGAGGTGCACGGGTCCAAGGCGCTGGTGATCGGCCGCTTCGTGCCGTTCGTCCGCACGTTCATCACGCTGGTCGCCGGCGTCACGCAGATGAACCGCGCGAAGTTCATGGTCTGGAGCGCCGTGGGCGCCATCATGTGGGTCTCCAGCATCACGCTGCTCGGCTTCTACCTGGGCCGGTCGTTCCCGTGGCTCGGCGACAACATCGACTACGTGACGATCGGACTGCTGCTCATCACGGTCCTGCCGATCATCATCGAGCTGCGCCGCAAGAAGAAGAAGGAGCGGGCGCCGCAGCAGGTCGGCTGACCGCCCTCAGGAGCCGACCGCGTCCAGCTCGGCGCGGGTGAGCACCGAGCGGATCTCGAGGTCGACGTCGCGCAGCGACTCGCCCGGCGCCGGCGACCGGTCGATCGCGCAGACCACGGTGTCCACGATCGCGCCCGCGGGCCGCAGCGCGTTGACGGCGTCGCGCACCGCGCCGCCGGAGGTGATGACGTCCTCGATGAGGGTCACGCGCCTGCCGGCGAAGTCGGGGCCCTCCGCGAGCTTGGCGGTGCCGTACTCCTTGGCCTTCTTGCGGATGAAGATCACCGGGATGCCGGTCCTGGCGCTGACCATCGTGGCGATCGGGATGCCGCCCATCTCCAGGCCGCCGAGCAGCTCGGTGCCCTCCGGGAGCAGGTCGACCATCCGCGCGGCGACGCGGTCCAGGAGCGCGGGCTGGGCCTCGAAGAGGTACTTGTCGAAGTAGGTGTCGGAGACCTGGCCCGAGCGGAGCGTGAACTCCCCGTGCAGGCGGCAGGTGGCGTCGATGTCGGCAGCGAGCGTGGCATCCGTGGTCACGGCCCTAACCTAGCGACGTGACCGTGTCGCGCCTGCAGGGCATCCCGCCGACCATCTTCACGACGATGTCCGCCCTCGCGGCCAGGACCGGGTCGGTCAACCTCGGCCAGGGCTTCCCCGACGTGGACGGGCCGCCGGAGGTCATCGCCGAGGCGGTCGCGGCGCTGCAGGGCGGCGCGAACCAGTACGCCCCCGGGCCCGGCGTACCAGCTCTGCGCCAGGCGGTCGCCGAGCACCAGCGGCGTCACTACGGGCTCGCGTGGGACCCGGACACCGAGGTCGTCGTGACGACCGGTGCCACCGAGGCGATCGCCGCGTCGATCCTCGGGCTCGTCGAGCCCGGCGACGAGGTCGTCGTGCTCGAGCCCTACTACGACTCCTACGTCGCGATGCTGCAGATGGCAGGCGCCGTACGACGACCGGTGACCCTGCGCGCGCCCGACTTCCGCCTCGACCTCGACGAGCTGCGTGCCGCGGTCACGCCGCGCACCCGGTTCGTGCTGCTGAACTCGCCGCACAACCCCACCGGCACCGTGCTCTCCCCCGACGAGCTGCGCGGCGTCGCCGCCGTCGCGATCGAGCACGACCTGACGGTGATCACCGACGAGGTGTACGAGCACCTGACCTACGGCGTGGAGCACACACCGGTGGCGACGCTGCCCGGGATGGCCGGGCGCACGCTGACCATCTCGTCGATCGGCAAGTCGTACTCCTTCACCGGCTGGAAGGTCGGCTGGGCGACCGGCCCCGCCGCCCTCGTCGGCGCCCTCCTGTCGGCCAAGCAGTGGCTGACGTTCACGTCGGGGGCACCGCTGCAGCCGGCGGCGGCGTACGCCCTGACCTCGGCCGCCGACTACCCGAAGGAGCTCGCCGCGTCGCTGCAGGCGCGACGCGACCTGCTCCTCACCGGGCTGGCCGACGCGGGCCTGCCCGCGCGCACGCCGGACGGCACCTACTTCGCGATCAGCGACATCACGCACCTGGGCTGGGAGGACGCGACGGCGTTCTGCCTCGCGCTCCCCGAGCGGGCGGGAGTCGTCGCCATCCCCGTGCAGGGGTTCTACGCCGACCATCCGGACGCGGGGCGACAGCTGGTGCGGTGGACCTTCTGCAAGCGGCCGGAGGTGCTCACCGAGGCCGTCGAGCGGCTCAGCGCCGCCCGTCTCGCCCGCTGACGGCGCGGCTGAGGAACCAGGCGCCCACGTCGCGGCGCATGAGCAGCGCGAAGACCGCGACCGCGCCGATCAGCGGCACCAGCATCGTGGGGTTGACCAGCGTGCACAGCAGCAGGCCCAGTCCGGCGGCTCCGCTCGAGACCAGCAGCAGGGTCCGCGCCCACCGGGCGCCGCGCAGCACGAAGAAGGCCAGGACGCACGCCGCCGCGACCCACAGGACGATCATGCCGGCCATCACGCCGAGCATCGCGCGCAGCAGCCCGACGGTGATCGTGCCGTTGCGGACGAGCTCGGGATTCTGCCGGGTCATCTGGTCCATGAGGGCGCCGGGCGAGGCGATGAGCCAGACGGCGCCGACGACGAAGAGGCCGCCGAGGAGCACCGAGCAGACCCAGGTCAGCACCGAGGCGGCGAGGACGGCCGGCGGCCTGCGCGTCACGACACGGACCGGGGTCGCCTGCGTGGTGGGCGGCGGCCACGCGCTCTGGGGCGGCGGCCAGACGCCCTCCGGCGGCGGCCAGCCGGCGTACGGCGGGGGCTGCTGAGGCTGCTGCCGCGGTGGCGGCTGCTGCTGCGGTTGCGGCTGGCGCGTGGGTTCGTGCGGAGGTGACGCGCGGCCTGCGATCGGCGTGCGCGGCTGCTCGGGCGCCGGCTTCCAGCGGCCGTCGAACCAGTCCCGCGCCGGCTGCAGCCACAGCAGCACGATGGCGACGGCGACGGTCGTGGACATGACGCCGCCGATGCCGATCCCCGTGACGAGGAGCGGGACGCCCAGGATGCTGAGCGCGACCCGGGCGGACTTCGAGCGCTGGAGCACGTGCCAGCCCAGGATCGCGGTCGCCGTGGCGCAGGCCGCCGCGATCATGGACAGCACACGGACGACCTCGAGCACCTGGTCGACGCTCATCCCGATGCCGTCGAACGGTGGCTGTGCGAGCACGCGCTCCACCGTCTCCCGCGTGTCGATGCTGTGCAGCCCCGCGATCTGCTGGAACACGGTGAGCACGACAGTCACCGACCCGGCCACGATCATCCAGCCGGCGATCGTGACCTGGCGGGGTCGGGGAAGCGCTGATTCCATGGGGGCCATTGTGCCGGTCACAGGCTGACGCCGAGTCGGCGCATCCTCGCAGTCAGGAGGCGCCGAGT
>NZ_BAAAPB010000001.1:243977-246169 GCF_039530925.1 Nocardioides panacihumi
CTGCGAGGACGCGCCGACTCGCCATTGCGGGACCGAACGAGGGTCACATCTCCTCGTGGGTCTCCGGGTCACCGCCGAAGAGGCGGCCGTCCGCGCGGCCGAGGGCGGTGATCGCGTCCACCTCGTCGGCCGACAGCTCGAAGCCGAAGACGTCGAGGTTCTCGGCCTGTCGCGACGGCGTCGCCGACTTCGGGATCGGCACCGAGCCGAGCTGGACGTGCCAGCGCAGGATCACCTGACCGGCCGTCACCCCCAGGCGCTCGGCGGCGGCGCGCACCGGCGGGGCGTCGTACTGCGCCTGCCGCTTGCCCATCGGGCTCCACGCCTCGGTCCGGATGCCGAGCTCGGCGTGGACGGCCCGCATCTCGGCCTGCGGGAAGAGCGGGTGCAGCTCGATCTGGTTGACCGCCGGCGTCACGCCGGTCTCCTCGACGATCCGGCGCAGGTGCGCCTCGGTGAAGTTCGAGACGCCGATCGTCGTGACGAGGCCCTGCGCGCGCAGGTCGACGAGCGCCTGCCACGCCTCGACGAAGAGACCCTGACTGGGGTTCGGCCAGTGGATGAGGTGCAGGTCGAGGTGGTCGAGCCCGAGCCGTTGCAACGACTCCTTCGTCGACGAGGTCGCCAGGTCGTACGCGTGGTGGCGCCCCGGGATCTTGCTCGTCACCCGCACCTCGTCGCGCGGCAGCCCGGACCGGCGCAGCGCCTCGCCGACCTCGGTCTCGTTCTCGTAGTTCACGGCCGTGTCGAGCAGCCGGTAGCCGCCCTCCAGTGCGCTGACGATGGCCGCGACGCCGTCCTCCCCGCGCATCGGGTAGGTGCCGAAGCCGATGGCCGGGAGGGTGGTGCCGTCGTTCAGTGTGTACGTCGGGACGCTCATGGCCTCGACGTTAGCGGGCCGTCAGATGGAGGACGGAGTCACTTCTTCTTGCCAGGATGGATCTGGTCGGAGAAGGTCGCCTCGGACTCCTTGTGGCGCTTGTCGGCGCGCTTCTCCTTGATGGACTTCCCGGTCTTCTTGGTCAGGTTCTGGCGCGGCGACTTGTCGCTCATGGCGGATTCTCTCTGAGAGGAAGCCTGAATGGCTCCGGCTTCCGACACTACTCCGCGCAGACGGCCCAGCGAGCGTCACGGGTCCGGCTGCGTCAACAGGTGCGCGACCGCCTCGGCCCGGGTGTGCACGCCGAGCTTCTCGAAGGAGTTCTCCAGGTGCTTGCGCACCGTGTTCGGTGAGACGACCAGCCGATCGGCGATCTCCTGGTTGGTCTTGCCCCGAGCGACCCAGGAGAGGATCTCGCTCTCACGTCGGGTCAGCCTGTCGACCATGCGTACGTCGGCCCCGGCCCAGCGCTCGCGACCGGCTGCGAGCGACGGCCTGAGCACCTCGAGCAGCTCGCGGTCGTGGTCGCCGAAGTCGCCGTCGGAGCTGCTGCGGTTGATGTAGAGGTAACGCGCGACGCCGCGCGGCGCCGGGAGCCACAGCCTGATCTGGTGCTCGACCCCCATCGGCGCCAGGACCTGGCGGAAGTAGTCCAGCCGATGCAGCTGTGGTCCCGCAACGACGTCCGAGAGCCTGAGCGCCCGTTGCTCGTGCGCACATCTCCGGATGCTGAGCGGATGCTCGCCGCACAGTCTCATGGCGGCGACCGTGACGGACTCGGGTGGGCCGCATGCCGACGTGTCGCAACCGATCAGCAACCGATGGCTGCCGACCTCCCGCTCGCGGTAGCCGAGCACCGATCCCGGGACCAGCCGTGCGAGCAGGTCGAGGAAGCGACGTCCGAACGGCGTCGAGCGGTCCACGAGCATCGCCCCCGTGTTCACCAGTGCGAGCGCATCGGCGAACTCACGGTGGCTGAAACCGACCACGCCTCAACGTACGACGGACGTCGTATTCACGCACCCCGCCCGCGCTGGCTATACCGAGACTTGGCGATGCCTCGATCGGCACCGCGGCCGTCGTGCAGCGGAAGGTGCGGAAGATGTCCGGAAGCAGTGTCAGATCAGGATCGACTCACCGAGGCCGCGCCTGGCCCCGTGCCCGCGTCGTCACCGTCGTGCTCGCGCTCGCCCTCGGCGCCGTGACGGCACCGCCCAGCGACGCCCACGCCGGCCATGCCCACCGCGTCCACCAGGGCACGCAGGCTGCCGACGGCACCGCCGTCAGGGCCTGGAACGAGATCACGGTGAAC
>NZ_BAAAPB010000001.1:246238-255545 GCF_039530925.1 Nocardioides panacihumi
GGGAGCGGTCTACGACGCGGTCAACGCCATCGGGCCGAAGCACTACCGTCCCTACCTGCTGAAGAGGCGCTTCTCCGCGCGCTCCTCGGTGGACGCCGCCGTGGCGGCCGCGTCGTACGGGGTGCTCCACGACATCCTGTCCACGGTCCCGAACGTCCCGGACGCCACTCGCACGACCATGCTCGCCACGCTGGACACGCAGTACGCCGCCGCGCTGGCCGCCGTACCGGACGGCCGGGCCGAGACGAAGGGCGTCGCCGCCGGCCAGGCTGCCGCCGCGGCGATGATCGCCGCCCGCGAGGACGACGGCCGGTTCGGGCCGTCACCGTGGGTGCCGAGCACCGCTCCCGGGCACTGGGCGCCGCAGCTGAACGCCGCCGGTCAGCCCATCCTCGACCCGACGCCCTGGGTGGGCGGGGTGGACCCGTTCGTCGCGCGGTCCTCCTCGCAGTTCCGCACGCAGGGTCCGCTGAGCCTCACGAGCGCCCAGTACGCCGCCGAGGTCAACGAGGTGAAGACGCTCGGAGCGATCAACAGCCCAGCCCGCAGCGCCACCCAGACCTACATCGCCCGCTGGTGGCAGAGCACGCCGTCGAGGAGCTGGAACGAGGTGGGTCGCACCCTCTCGGAGAGGTACGGCCTGAGCGCGCTCGACACCGCGCGACTGCTGGCACTGCAGGACTTCAGCGGCGCCGACGCGTCGATCAACTGCTGGAACGACAAGTACTACTGGGACTTCTGGCGGCCGTGGAACGCCATCCCGCGCGCGGCCGAGGACGGCAACCCCGGCACGGAGCCGGACCCGGCCTGGCTGCCGCTGATCTCGGCGCCGTACCCGGAGCACCCGTCCGGCCACATGTGCCTCGACGGCTCCCACACGCGCATCCTGCGGATGTTCTTCGGTGACGCGCCGGTGGGTGGCTTCTCGATCACGAGCGTGTCGACGTTCCTGCAGCCCGGCGACCCCGCCGTCCGCACGTTCACCAGCTTCTCGCAGGTGCTCGACGAGATCGTCGAGGCCCGGATCTGGGCGGGGCTGCACTACCGCAACGCCGACCTCCAGGGCAGGGCGCTCGGCACCAGCGCCGCCACGTACGTCGCGAGCCACGCCCTCCAGCCGGTCGGGCACCACCACCACCGCCACCACCACCACCACCACTAAGGGGGTAACTCAGCGTTCGCCCAGGTGGACGTCCGTCGGAGCGGTCGTCCACCTGGGGGAACACTGAGTTACCCCGCCGCGGGTCGGTCGGTCGCGGCGTGACCGTCAGACCGTCAGGACCAGGCCCGAGTCGCCCGTGTCGACGGTCACCGTGCCTCCGTCCGACACCTCGCCGCCGATGAGCAGCTTCGCCAGCGGGTCGCCGATGGCGGTCTGGATGAGCCGGCGCAGCGGCCGGGCGCCGTACGCCGGGTCGTAGCCGCTCTCGGCCAGCCACTCCTTGGCGGCGTCGGTCACCGAGACCGTGATCCGGCGCACCGCCAGCCGGCGCTCGAGCGCCCCGAGCTGGATGTCGACGATCCGGGTCAGCTCCTCCTTGGTGAGGGCGTCGAACAGGACGACCTCGTCCAGCCGGTTGAGGAACTCCGGCTTGAAGGAGGCCCGCACGACGGCCATCACGTTCTCGCGCTTGACGTCCTCGTCCATCAGCGGGTCGACGAGGAACTGCGAGCCGAGGTTCGAGGTCAGGACGAGCAGCGTGTTGCGGAAGTCGACCGTCCGGCCCTGACCGTCCGTCAGCCGCCCGTCGTCGAGCACCTGCAGCAGGATGTCGAAGACCTCCGGGTGCGCCTTCTCGACCTCGTCGAGCAGCACCACCGAGTACGGCCGGCGGCGGACCGCCTCGGTCAGCTGGCCACCCTCCTCGTAGCCGACGTAGCCCGGAGGCGCCCCGACCAGCCGGGCGACCGAGTGCTTCTCGGAGTACTCCGACATGTCGATGCGGACGATCGCCCGCTCGTCGTCGAACAGGAAGTCCGCCAGCGACTTGGCGAGCTCGGTCTTGCCGGTGCCTGTCGGGCCGAGGAAGAGGAACGAGCCGGCCGGGCGGTTGGGGTCGGAGATCCCGGCCCGCGAGCGCCGTACGGCGTCCGACACCGCCTGGACGGCGGTCCGCTGCCCGATCAGGCGCTCCCCGATGACCTCCTCCATCCGGAGCAGCTTCGCGGTCTCGCCCTCGAGCATGCGACCGGTCGGGATGCCGGTCCACGCCTCGACGACCTCGGCCACCTGCTCGGCGCCGACCTCCTCGCCGACCAGCTTGTCCGTGCCCGCGAGCGGCTCGTCGGGAGCGTTGGCGGCCTCCTCGATGCGGTGCTCGAGCTCCTTGATGCGGGTCTCGGTCTGGTAGCGCTGCTCGAGCAGCGCGTACCGCTCGGGCCCCTCGGGGGCGATGAGCGACTCACGGGTGAGCCGGTCGAGCTCGACGCGCAGCCCGTCGACCTGGCGGCGCAGCTCGCCCTCGCCCTCCAGGGATGCCTTCTCGCGCTCCCAGCGGGCCTCGAGGGCACGCAGCTCCTCGGACTTGTCGGCGAGGTCCTTGCGCAGGGCGACGAGGCGCTCGACGGATGCCTCGTCGGTCTCCTTCGCGAGCGCGAACTCCTCCATCTTGAGCCGGTCGACCTGGCGCCGGAGCTGGTCGAGCTCCTCCGGGCTGCTCTCGATCTCCATCCGCAGGCGGGACGCCGCCTCGTCGATGAGGTCGATCGCCTTGTCGGGCAGCTGACGGCCGCTGATGTAGCGGTCGGAGAGCGACGCGGCGGCGACCAGCGCGGCGTCGGTGATCCGGACGCCGTGGTGTGCCTCGTACTTCTCCTGGATCCCGCGCAGGATCTGGATGGTGTCCTCGACGCTCGGCTCGCCGACGTACACCTGCTGGAAGCGGCGCTCCAGGGCCGGGTCCTTCTCGATGGACTCGCGGTACTCGTCGAGCGTGGTCGCGCCGATCATGTGCAGCTCGCCGCGGGCGAGCATCGGCTTGAGCATGTTGCCGGCGTCCATCTGGCTGTCGCCGCCCGCGCCCGCTCCGACGACCGTGTGAAGCTCGTCGATGAACGTGATGACACGGCCCTCGGCCTGCTTGATCTCGTCGAGGACGGCCTTGAGCCGCTCCTCGAACTCGCCGCGATACTTCGCGCCCGCGACCATCGCCGCCAGGTCCAGGCTGAGCACGCGACGCCCCTTGAGGCTGTCCGGCACGTCGCCGGCGACCACTCGCTGCGCGAGGCCCTCGACCACCGCGGTCTTGCCGACGCCGGGCTCGCCGATGAGCACGGGGTTGTTCTTGGTGCGCCGGCTCAGCACCTGGATGACCCGCCGGATCTCGGCATCACGGCCGATGACGGGGTCGAGCCGACCCTCCTCGGCGGCCCGGGTCAGGTCGACGGAGTACTTCTCCAGAGCGTCGTACGTCGACTCGGCGTCCTGGCTCGTGACGTGGCGGTTGCCCCGCACGGCCGTCAGCGAGTCCCGCAGCCCGTCGGCGCTCAGGCCCGCGTCGGTCAGCACCCGCTTGGCGGTCGAGTCGACCGTCGCGAGCGCGATGAGGAGGTGCTCGGTCGCGACGTAGTCGTCCTTCATCGACGGCGCCAGGTCGAGCGCCGTCGCGAGGACACGCGTCAGTGCGGCCGAGGCGCCGGGCTGCTGCACGGTGCTGCCGCTCGCGCGCGGCAGCTTGTCGCGCTCGACGCTGGCGGCGTGCACGAGCGAGGCGGCATCGGCCCCCGACTTCGCGACAAGGTTGGCGGCCGTGCCGTCCGGCTGCAGCAGCAGGGCGACCAGGAGGTGGATGGGCTCGGTGGAGGTGTTCCCCGCAGTCGTGGCGGAGAGCTGGGCAGCCTCGATCGCCTCGCGGCTGCGGTTGGTGAACTTCTCGACGCCGAACTGGCTCATCGTGGTGGTTGCTCCTGTGTGTCGTGTCACTCGGTGGTCAGCATCCGAAGTGTGCTGCTCACCGTGGCAACACGCCAGGAGTTGAGTGCATTCCACTCAACTTTGAACATTTTTCGAATGATTCCGGCGTCGACCGGGCACTAGGCGGATTGGCCCGACGACCACCTGTCTGGTTGATTGGACGGTCGAGACCAACCCCCTGATCTCGGTGGAGGAAGCCCGACGTGACGCAGCAGAACCCCGGAAAGCACCTGGCAGTCAGACGCCGCGCGATCAAACGCCCCCCGCTGACGCGAGCGGTCCCGCTGGGCGCGCTCCTCGTCGCGACCACCGGTGCGGTCGCCGCCGTCGCCCTGCCGGGGGACTCCGACGCTCCCGCGACGAGGTCGACGACCTCCGCGCGCGAGACCTGGACCCCGCCGGCGCCACAGGTCGTCGCGCACGGCACGCGCGTGGCTCCGGCCGCGTTCGTCACACCGTCCGCAGGTCGGCACCGCGGCAAGCCCGCTGCCGCCTCGCGCCCCGATGCGGCCACGACACCGGCCGCGACCACCGGCACCGCCCCGCGTGCGAACACGGGCGGGCGGCACCGCGCGGACGTCGCACACGCGTCGCCGACGGGGCACTCCGCACCCGCGACCCATGCCGCCCCGGCGCCGACGCCGTCCGGCAGTGGCTCGGGCAGCGCCTCCGGCTCGGGCTCGGGCTCCAACTCCGGGTCCGGCTCCACTGGCGGCTCCGGTAGCGTCGTCGACTCGGTCGTCGGCACCGTCGCGACCACCGTGAACGGCCTCGTCGGCGGCCTGGTGCCCGGCAGCACCACTCCCTGACGCCCCCTTGAGGGCGGCGGGCGCTCCCTGACCGGTCGGGCACCTCTCAGACCGTCGGCGGCACCGCTGCCTCGGCCTCGCCCGGGTCCGCGTGCTCGGGGAACACCTCCGTGGCCGCCTCCACCTCCGACACCAGGCACGTGCGGCAGAAGCCCTCGCCGAAGGGCGTCAGGTGGATCGACCGCCGCACCACCCTGGCGAACTTCACCGAGTGGACGGCGCCGAGCACGTCGGGCTGGGCCTCGAGCACCTGGTACTCCTGCGGGTCCTTGAGCGCCTCCTTGGAGAACCACACGAGTCCGAGCCGGAACAGGTTGTTGAGGTAGGCCGGCACCTGGTCGGCGTACCGGACCCCGGAACGCATGCCGATCATCGACAGGCCGGGCGCGATCAGGTGGCTGTTCCCCATCCGCACGGCCCCGCCGGTGCGCACGTCCACCGACGGCTGCGGGCCGCCCTGCAGCAGGAGCAGGAGGATCCGACCCTCGTCGGGGGCGAGCTCCTCGAGGATCCGGACGTACGCCGGGTGGCCCTGCTCGTTCGACCAGACGTCGCGCGACCGCTCGAGCAGGTCGGCGCCGCGCTCACGCAGGCTGCGCGGAGAGAGCGGAGGCGGAGGCGGCGGCTGCTCGAACGCGTCCGCGAGCGACTCACCGGCGACCACCAGCGCCCGGCCCACCGGCACGCCCGAGGCGACCGAGTGGGCGAGCTCGCCGACGGCCGCGGCTGCGGCGGTGACCTCCCGGACGAGCTCGGCGGCCTCGGCGGGGTCGCGGACGGAGCGAACGACGCGCCAGCCGGTCCGCAGCGACGTACGCACCCCCCACTCGGCCGCGTTGACGGACGCCGTCGCCGCCACCCGGGTGAGCCCTGGGAGGGCCGCGACGACGGGGACGACGGTGCCGAGCCGTGAGCGGCGGTGCGGGACGAGGTCACTCATAGGACCATCCTGAAGAGGAAGTAGTGGAGGAAGCCACCGGCCAGGCCCATGATCGCGCCATGGGCGTACAGCATCCACTCATCCTCCTTGATCGCGGCGCGCATCATCTCGACGAAGTCCTTCGGCGGCAGCTCTTTGGTGCGCATCGCGACGAGTGACTGGATCCGTGCCGCCTGCTGGCGGCTGAAGGCGGCGTCCTGGAACGGCGTCAGCGTGCGGCCGACCGCCTCGCGGGCGACCGAGTCGCGGATGGTGTCGAAACGTCGCGTCCCGACCGCGACGCGGACGGCCCCGCGGGCCGGGCCCGCCGCCTGGTCGATCGCCGGCCGCAGGGCGGCGGCCAGCATCGCGCGGGTGCGGTCGCCCGAGGGGCCGTCGAGCAGGTAGTCGCCGATCCGCTCCAGCGTGATGACGTCCTCGGAGATGATGCGGGCGTAGACCTCCGCCGCCGCGCTCTGCCGCCGCGGGAACAGCCCCTGCACCTTCACACCGAGGACCCGCCTCGGCTCCGGCGGCTCGAAGATCAGCCACATGCCGAGGGCGTTGGTCGCCCACCCGACGACCACGCCCATGACGGCCAGCGTCCACCAGGAGTGCCAGAACGTGTCGATCACCGCAACCGGGATGCCGAGCAGGAAGCCGAAGACGAAGCCGAACGCGACCATCAGGTTGAGCTCGCGCTGCCCGAAGTCGCGGAAGATCCGTACGACGAGCTCGGGAGTCTTCCGGAAGTGCTCGATGACCATGTACTTCGGGTCGAGGAGCTGGTCGATGTGGACGCCGATCTCGTCGGTGACGCGTCCCACGATGGTCGGGAGCTGCGCCTGGACGCGCACGACGATGCCGTCACGGACCGGCTGCGGCAGGTCGCGCCACAGCCGCGGGTGCTCGGCGCGCATCACCTGGTCGACGAGCTGCGGCACCTCGGGCGTGAACGTATCGACGATGTGCTCGGCGATCCGCTCGGGCTCGAGCTGCTGGTAGAAGTCCCGCGGCGTGCCGAGCTTGGCGATCGCCTTGTCCACCGCGATCGACCCCATCTTGGCGGCGCGTGCGGGGATGATGCCCTGCCAGCCGACGCCACCTTGCAGGATGCCCGGCACCTCCTGCACCTTGCGCGGCAGCAGGGAGGCGAACTCGCGCATCCCCGGGACCCGGACGCCCTTGAAGCGGAGGGGGTTGAACAGCATCCACAGGCCGCTCCAGTTGATCAGCCAGCCGACGACGCCGGTGAACACGGGGATGGTCGCGAACTCCACCCAGTGGACGTCGGACGCCCACTCGCGCAGCCAGTCCAAGCTCACCCCTTCGTCGGTCAGCCCTCCCCCGGACCCGAACGAGGTTAGCGGCCGGCCCGGGGATCGGTCACCGGCCGCGCCGCCAGACCACGACCGACATGTCGGGATCCGGACGGCGCAGGACGGGGAGCTTGTTGGCGGGCTTCACGATCGGGCTCTCCGGCGTACGCCGGCCGGTGGCGACCTGGCGCAACGCCTCCCGCGTCGCCTCGAGCTCGACGACGAGCTCGGCGTTGCGTGCCGCCAGGGCCTCGATCCGGTCCTCGAGCTCCAGGATGCGGCGCACCCCCTCGATGCCGATCCCGGCCGAGGTCAGCTGCGCGATCTGGCGCAGCAGCTCGATGTCGTGGTGGGAGTAGCGTCGCCCGCCGCCGCCGGTGCGGCCCGGCGTGATGAGCCCCATCCGCTCGTAGGTGCGCAGCGTCTGCGGGTGCAGCCCGGTCAGCTCGGCCGCCACCGAGATGACGTAGACCGCGGCTCCGGGATCCGGGGTCAGGGGAGGCACGGCTCAGGCTCCGGCCTGCTCGAAGAGGTTGGCTCGCAGCGGCTTGCTGGACGTCGCGGCACGGTAGGCCTCGACGGCCGCACGTGCCTCGGCGTCGAGCACCGCGGGCACCTGCACCTCGACGGTGGCGAGCAGGTCGCCCTTGGTGCCGTCACTCTTCTGGGCGCCCTTGCCGCGGACGCGGAAGGTGCGACCCGTCGGCGTGCCGGCGGGGATCTTGAGCGTCACCGGGGTGCCGGAGAGCGTGGGCACCTTGATCTCCGCGCCCAGCGCCGCCTCGTCGAACGCGATCGGCACCTCGACGGCGAGGTTGTCGCCCGAGCGCTTGAAGATGCGGTGCGGGGTGACCTTGACCGTGACGTAGAGGTCGCCGTTCGGGCCGCCCGACTCGCCGGCCGCGCCCTTGCCGCGCAGCCGGATCCGCTGGCCGTCCTTCACGCCGGCGGGGATGCGGGCCGAGATGGTGCGACCGGACAGCCCGCGCCCCGAGCCCTTGCAGGTCGGGCACGGCTCGTCGTAGATGAGCTGGCGTCCGCCGCAGCGCGGGCAGGTCTCGTTGACCGAGAAGCCACCCATGTCGTTGACGATGAAGCCGGCGCCCTCGCAGTCGGGGCAGACGTGCGGTCGGGTCCCCGGCTTGCCGCCCGTCCCGTTGCAGTCGGGGCACGGCGCGTCGGAGGTCAGCCGCAGCTGGATCGTGACGCCCTCGAGCGACTCGACGAAGCCGATCGTGGCGGTCGTCTCGATGTCGGCGCCCTTCGTGGCGCGCGGCCGCGACGTACGTCGCTGGCCACGCCCGAAGAGGTCGCCGAACATGTCGCCGAAGCCACCGCCGGCGGTCCCACCCGTGCCGCCCGCGTTGCCGAACAGGTCCTCGAAGTTGTAGGTCCGACCGCCGGCGTACGTCGACTGGCCGCCGAAGCCGAACGGGTTGCCGCCGGCGTACAGCGAGCGCATCTCGTCGTACTTCTTGCGCTTGTCAGGGTCGCCGACGACGTCGTAGGCCTCGGCGACCTTCTTGAACTTCTCGTGCTTCGCGGTGTCGCCCGGGTTGGAGTCGGGGTGGTTCGCCCGCGCGAGCTTGCGGTAGGACTTCTTGATCTCGTCCGCGCTCGCGTCCTTCTTGACGCCGAGCTCGGCGTAGAAGTCCTTGTTCGCCCAGTCGGCCCGGAAGCCGTTGGTCTCGTCAGCCATCCCTCCTCCTCTCTTTCATCGAACCCGGGGTTGTGGTCCGCCGAACCCGGGATTGTTGCCTGTCGAGCCCGGGGTTGTGGCCCCCGCGGTGGCCACAACCCCGGGTTCGGGGGACCACAACCCCGGGTTCGATGTCACTCAGGGTCGACGACCAGGACCTGCGCGGCACGTACGACGCGCTCGCCGATCCGGTAGCCGGCCTTCGCGATCACCTTCACAGTCGTCTCCGTGACGTCGGCGTCGGTGCCGAGGTGCGAGAGCGCCTCGTGCAGCGTCGGGTCGAACACCTCGCCCGGCTCGCCGAACTTGGTGAGCCCCAGCCCGGCGACGATCCGCTCCAGCTGGTCGGCGACCGCCTTGAAGCCGCCCTCGAGCGGCGCGTGCTCACGGGCCCGGTCGATCGTGTCGAGCACGTCGACGATCGGGGCGAGCGCGACGTACGTCGCGTTCTCCCTGACCAGCTCGCGGTCGCGGTCCACCCGGCGCTTGTAGTTGAGGTACTCCGCCTGGAGCCGCTGCAGGTCGCCGGTCAGCTCGTCGATCCGCAGCTGGAACTTCGCCTGCGGGTCCTCATCGGCGAGCTCGCTGTCGACGTTGTCCGCGGCCTCCGCGACCTCGTCGAGCGACTCCGTGACCTCGGCCCCGTCG
>NZ_BAAAPB010000001.1:255579-327995 GCF_039530925.1 Nocardioides panacihumi
GGGCTCGGTCGACGCCTGGGCCTCGGCCCCGGGGTCGCGCTGGTCGGTCACTTGTCGCCCTCAGCGTCCTCGTCGACGATCTCGGCGTCGACGACGTCCTCGTCGGCCTCACCCGTGGCGCCGGTGGTGCCACCGGCCGCGGCGGAGTCGGCCTCGGCGGCGGCGTACATCGCGGCGCCCATCTTCTGCGACGACTCACCGAGCTTGGTGATCGCGGACTGGATGGAGTCCTTGTCGGCGTTCTCCTCGGCGAGGACGGCCTTGAGGGCCTCGACGTCGGCGTTCACCTCGGTCTTGATGTCGTCCGGGATCTTCTCGCCGTTGTCGGCGACGAACTTCTCGGTCGTATAGACGAGCTGGTCGCCCTGGTTGCGGACCTCGACGGCCTCGCGGCGACGCGCGTCCTCCTCGGCGTACTGCTCCGCCTCCTTGACCATCCGGTCGATGTCGTCCTTCGACAGCGCCGAGCCGCCCGAGATCGTCATCGACTGCTCGCGACCGGACGCCTGGTCCTTCGCGGAGACGTGCACGATGCCGTTGGCGTCGATGTCGAAGGTGACCTCGATCTTCGGCACGCCGCGCGGCGCCGGCGGGAGGCCGGTCAGCTCGAAGTTGCCGAGCGGCTGGTTCTCCGCCCAGATCGAGCGCTCGCCCTGGGCGACCTTGATCTCGACCGACGGCTGGTTGTCGTCGGCGGTCGTGAAGATCTCGGACCGCTTGGTCGGGATCGTGGTGTTGCGGTCGATCAGGGTGGTGAAGACACCGCCCTTGGTCTCGATGCCGAGGCTGAGCGGCGTGACGTCGAGGAGCAGGACGTCCTTGACCTCGCCCTTGAGGACACCGGCCTGCAGCGCGGCGCCGACGGCGACGACCTCGTCCGGGTTGACGCCCTTGTTGGGCTCCTTGCCGCCGAGCAGCTCCTTGACCAGGTCGGTCACGGCCGGCATGCGGGTCGAGCCGCCGACGAGCACGACATGGTCGATGTTGGCGATCGCGACGCCACCGTCCTTGAGGACGTTCTGGAACGGCACCTTGGTGCGCTCGAGCAGGTCGGCGGTGATCCGCTGGAACTCGCTGCGGCTCAGCTTCTCCTCGAAGTGCAGCGGGCCGGACTCGCCGTGCGTGATGTAGGGCAGGTGGATCGTGGTCTCGCTCGAGGAGGACAGCTCGATCTTCGCCTTCTCGGCGGCCTCCTGGAGGCGCTGCGCGGCGATCTTGTCGGCGGCCAGGTCGACGCCGTTGTTGTCCTTGAACTTCTTGACCATCCACTCGACGATCCGGTTGTCCCAGTCGTCGCCGCCGAGGTGGTTGTCGCCGCTGGTGGCCTTCACCTCGACGACGCCCTCGCCGATCTCGAGGAGGGACACGTCGAACGTGCCGCCGCCGAGGTCGAAGACGAGGATGGTCTGGTCGTCGCCCTTGTCCAGGCCGTAGGCCAGCGCGGCCGCGGTGGGCTCGTTGACGATGCGCTGGACGTTGAGGCCCGCGATCTCGCCGGCCTCCTTGGTCGCCTGGCGCTGCGCGTCGGAGAAGTACGCGGGGACGGTGATGACCGCGTCGGTCACCGTCTCGCCGAGGTAGGCCTCGGCGTCGCGCTTGAGCTTCTGGAGGATGAACGCGCTGATCTGCTGCGGGGTGAAGGACTTGTCGTCGATCTTGACCGACCAGTCGGTGCCCATGTGGCGCTTGACCGACTTGATGGTCCGGTCGACGTTGGTCACGGCCTGGCGCTTGGCGACCTCGCCCACGAGCACCTCGCCGGACTTGGCGAACGCGACGACCGACGGCGTCGTGCGCGCGCCCTCCGCGTTCGCGATGACGGTGGGCTCGCCGCCCTCGAGGACGGCGACGACGCTGTTCGTCGTGCCGAGGTCGATACCGACCGCACGTGCCATGGTGATGCTCCTTCGTTGTGGTGCCGTGACTGCTTGCCAAGAGATGTTGTGCTGGCCATCTTGACCGCCGCGGCGAGTCTTCCAAAATAGTTGAGTCGAATCAACTCAACTTCGTTCACACGGGCCAACGAAGGGTGAGCGGGGATCATTCCCGTTCGGCGAAAAGTCCCAGCCCGGTGTCGACCATCGACACGCGAGGCAGGTCCGCGACCTCCGGGAGCGGGATCCAGCGCGCCTCGTCCGTGGTCCCGTCGGCCTCGTCGGTGAGCTCCCCGCCGACGACCCTGGCCGTGTAGAACACGCGGACGGCCTTGAGCGGGCGACCGCTGTCGCGTCCGGCGCCGCGAGTCCGCTGCTCCGCCGTGAACACGTCGGTCTCGATCCCGAGGAGGCCGGTCAGCTCGACGTCGTACCCGGTCTCCTCGCGCGCCTCGCGGACCGCGCCCTCCTCCGGGGTCTCGCGCAGCTCGACCCCGCCGCCGGGGAGCGTCCAGCGACGGCGCTCGTCGTCGTGCCACAGGGCGAGCAGCAGCTGGTCGCCGCGCACCACCACGACGTACGCCGCGAGGCGGGTGTCGTAGTCGGTGTAGTGCGGCCGCTCGAGCGGGGCGGTGGGGTCGATGGCGCTCACCGGGCCATCCTGCCGCCCGCGCGGTCGCGGAATAGATGCGGGCGGTGCGGGTTAACGACTGTCATGACCGTTCCCTCCCTGACTCTGAACGACTCGACGACCATCCCCCAGCTCGGCGTCGGCGTGTGGCAGGTGCCCGCGGAAGACACCGAGCGCGTCGTGAGCGACGCGCTCGAGATCGGCTACCGGCACGTCGACACCGCTCAGATGTACGGCAACGAGAGCGGTGTCGGAGCCGCACTCAAGGCCTCCGGGCTCGCCCGGGGCGACTACTACGTGACCACGAAGCTCAACAACGGCTTCCACCGGCCCGACGACGCCAAGCGCACCCTGCACGAGTCGCTGAGGCGGCTGGGCCTGGACAAGGTCGACCTTTTCCTCATCCACTGGCCGCTCCCGACGCAGTACGACGGCGACTTCGTCTCGACCTGGCAGGCGCTCGTCGACCTGCAGGCCGAGGGTCTGACCACGTCCGTCGGCGTCTCGAACTTCCAGCCGGCCCACCTCGACCGGATCGTGGCCGAGACGGGCGTCGCGCCGGTGGTGAACCAGATCGAGGTGCACCCCTACTTCGGCAACGAGGACGCGCGGGCCGCCACGCATCGGCACGGCGCGCTCGTCGAGGGCTGGTCCCCGCTCGGCCAGGGTGGCGGCGAGCTGACCGACCCGGTGATCACCGGGATCGCCGTCGAGCACGGCAAGAGCCCCGCCCAGGTGGTCCTGCGCTGGCACCTCGACCGCGGCGACATCGTCTTCCCGAAGTCGACCCACCGCGACCGGCTGCAGCAGAACTTCGAGGTCTTCGACTTCGCGCTCACGCCCGAGCAGGTCGCCGCCATCAGTGCGCTCGACAAGGGCGAGGCCGGACGCACCGGCCCGAACCCGGACGTCTTCGACTGGATCCCGCGCGACTGACCTCGCACTGACATCGCGCTGACGCCCCGGACGTCATACGGACCGTGACCCAGAGCGGCCGGCTCGTATGACGTCCGGCAGTCAGCGCACGGTGACGGAGACGACGTTGGAGACCAGCCGGGAGTCCGAGTCGCGCACCCGGAACTTCTGCACGCCCGCGCGGCCGGTCTGGACGAACGTCGAGAACGTCTGCCCCGACACCGCTGCCGTGACCGGGAAGTCCTCCCAGGTGCCACCGTCGCCGATGCGCTGCACCTGCAGGACCGCGCCCTCGCCGCCTGTGTAGACGCCCGAGAGGTCGATGCGCTGCATCGCGGCGACCGCCGCCTCGCCGGCCTGCAGCGTGATCCGCTTGGCGGGCGCGGCCTTGGTCGAGGGTGGCGGCGCGGCCGGCTGACTCGCGGCCGAGTCGGGCTGGCCGGACGCGCTCTCGGTCGGCACCGGGCTGGGCAGGTAGAGCGACGGACCGGCGTTGGCGGCCGTCGAGCCGTCGTCTCCACCCAGACCCGCCACCCGCGCCACGACCAGCGTGAACACCCCCAGCAGGAGGCCGACGGCCAGGCCCACCCCGACGAGCGCAACGAACCCGGCAGCGATGGGGTGCTTCTCGTCCGAGGCCACCTGTCGTCCTTCCGAGTCCGGCGCGGTGTTGAACCCATTGTGTGCAGACGCATCAAGGGCGGCGCTAATCCGGATGCCCCGAGCGTGAGGACGCGCGACAATCAGGTCGTGCCCTCGCTCAGCCAGTTCGTCGCGTTCCTGGTCGCCTCGATCCTCTTCATCCAGGTGCCGGGCCCGAGCCTGCTCTTCACGCTCGGCCGCGCGTTGACCGTCGGCCGCCGCGATGCCCTGCTCTCGGTGGTCGGGAACGCGCTCGGCCTCACGTTGCAGGTCGTCGGCGTCTCGGTCGGGCTGGGTGCGCTGGTGGCCGCGTCGGCGGAGGCGTTCACGGTCCTCAAGCTCGCCGGGGCGGCGTACGTCGTCTATCTCGGCGTGCAGGCCATCCGCCACCGCAGCGCGGCCAGGCTGGCCCTCGAGGCGCGCACCACGGCACGTCGTACGACGGCCTGGGAGTCCGTCCGCACCGGCCTGGTGGTCGGCGCCACGAACCCGAAGACGATCGTCTTCTTCGCGGCCTTCCTGCCGCAGTTCGTCAACGACCACGCGCCGGCGGGCCCGCAGCTGCTGGAGCTCGGACTCGTCTTCGGCGCGCTCGCCTGCGCATCGGACTCCTGCTGGGCGTTGGCGGCCGGCAAGGCGCGGGACTGGTTCGCCCGGAAGCCGAAGCGGCTCGACCACCTCGGAGCGACCGGGGGCGTGATGATGATCGGCCTGGGCGCGACGCTCGCGACGGCCAGCCACGGGTCCTGACCTCGCCGAGTCGGCGCAACCTGACCCGCCGAGACGTCAATCCAGACGGTCCGAGACGTCAATCCGTCGACCAGTGCGGACGTACCCGTCCGCGCGGGTCGACGGATTGACGTCTCGGACCGTCTGGATCGACGTCTCGGCAGAGGCTCAGACCAACCCGCGCCGACGAGCGATGGCGGCGGCCTCGGTCCGGCCGGAGGCGCCGAGCTTGGCGAGGATGTTCGAGACGTGCACCGAGACCGTCTTGGTGCTGATGAACAGGCGCTTCCCGATCTCGCCGTTCGTCCGACCGTCGGCCACGAGCGCCAGGATCTCGGCCTCACGCCGGGTGAGCGACTCGGTGCCGGCGGGCTCGACCGGCACTGCTGACGAGCCGAGCGCGTCGAGCAGCGGGCGGGCGCCCAGCTGGCGGGCGGCGGCTCGGGCGAGCTCGGCGACCGCTTCCGCTCCGGCCACGTCGCCGGTGGCCCGCAGGATCCCGGAGAGCGCCACGCGCACCGTCGCCGTCTCCCACACGTGTCCGAAGTCGGCGAAGCGGCGCTCCGCCTCCCGCCATGCCCCGACGAGCTCGGCCGCGTCGACCTCGGCCCCGGCGAGCCAGCGCGCCCGCAACGCCTCGGCCGTGAGCCGGGCCTCCCACGCCTGGCCCTCGGGGCCCCAGCCACGCGTGTGGTCGTACTTCGCGACGACGGTCGCACCGTCCGATGCGAGCCGCTCGACGTCGGGCAGCACCGCTGCCCGCTCGGCGGCGGCCATCCCCGGCATCGCGTCGGCGAGCACGCCGAGCGCCACCGCGGCGAGGCGCAGCCGCGCGACGAACCAGGGATGCCAGACGCGCGTCAGCAGCGCGACGACCTCGTCATAGAGCGCGACGGTCTCCCGGGGCGCGCCTGCCCGGCCGGCCGCGATCATCTCGGTCGCTGCGTTGAAGACCGGCACGATGCCGTCGCTCTCCCACGCGTCACGGTGCAGCCGGCGCGGCACCGGCTCCCCGCGGCCCTGCCGGATCGACTGCCGGATCCCGTCGAGCGCGGCCAACGGCACGGGCGGCGTGCCGGGCCGCGCGATCGCGACGAGCTCGAGCGCCTCGTCCCACCGCCCGACGACGTAGAGCACCCACGCGAGCTGGTGGCGCGGCTCGAAGCCGTACGGCGCCCACGGCTGCCCCGCCGCCTCCGCCCGCTCGACTCCGGCCCGGAACGCCGCCTCTGCGGCCGGCCACTCGCCCCAGTCCTCGTAGGAGCGGGCCAGGAGGTAGCGCCCCTGCAGCTCGGCGGTCAGCGCACCGCTCGCGACGGCCCGGTCGATCACGGCCTGCACCGAAGCGCGCAGCTGCGTGGGGTCCCCGACCCTGCCGAGGGCCGTCAGCGTGGTCGCGGCGGCGGAGGCGATCGCCGGCAGGTCGTGGCGCTCGGCGAGCGCGAGCGCCTCGGTCCCGGCCGCCTGGGCGAGCTCTGTCCGGCCGCGCCAGTGCAGCAGCAGGGCGCGGTCGGCGAGCACCCGCGCGCGCAGCGCGTGGTCGTCGTCCGGCACGAGCTCGAGCGCCCGGTCCGACGGGACGAGGGGGTCGAGCTGGGCGTTGTCGATGACGCCGACCGCCATCGCGGCGGCGGTGAGGATCCGGGCCCGGTCGCCCGGCGAGGTGTCCGCCGGCAGTCGCTCGAGCTGCTCCTCGGCGATCCTGGCCGCGCGCTCGAAGCGCCCGGCTGCGGTCAGCGCCACGACGCACGCCTCGACCACGCGGCCCGGCGAGACGCCGTCCGGCGCGGGCCGGTCGCAGAGAAGCGTGAGCGCACGCTCGTAGTGCTGGGCCGCCTCGTCGGGACCACCGACGGCCGCCGCCTCGTCGCCGGCGCGCACGCTCGCGACGAGCGCGGTCTCGAAGTCGAGCGCGAGGCGGGCGTGCCGGGCCAGCTCAGCGGCGGAACCGAGGTCGGTGTCGGTCAGCGCGGCGGCGTACTGCCCGTGCAGTCGGACGCGCTCACCCGGCAGCAGGTCGTCGTACACCGCCTCGCCGAGCAGCGCGTGGCGGAACCAGTAGGCGCCCTGGCCGGCGACCAGGACGTGGGACTCGACCGCGTGCCGCAGCGCGTCGTCGAGGGTCGGCGCCGGGAGCGCGGCGACGGCCGCGAGGAGGTCGTGACCGACGCGACGCCCGGCGGCGGACGCGGTGCGTACGACGGACCGGGTCGTCTCGTCGAGCCGGTCCAGGCGGACGAGGAGCACGTCGGCGAGCTCGTCGGGGATCCAGTGGTCGGGTCCGCCGGCGGCGCCGACGAGCTCCTCCACGAAGAAGGCGTTGCCCTCAGCGCGGGCGACGATGTCCTCCCGCTCGCGGCCGCGCACGGCCGGGTCGATGGTCGCGACCAGTGCCCTGACGTCGTCGTCGCCGAGCCGGTCGAGGGAGACGCGGCCGACGGCCCCGAGACGGGCCCACTCGGCGACCTGGCGGCGCAGCGGGTGGCGCCGGTGCAGGTCGTCGGCGCGGTAGGACGCGACGATCGCGACAGGGCCTGCGAAGGGGCGGCTGAACAGGTAGGTGAGCAGGTCGCGGGTCGACTGGTCCGCCCAGTGGGCGTCCTCGACGACGACGAGGGCGGGCGCCTTGTCGGCCAGGGCCTCGAGCAGGGCGTGGACGGCGGCGAACAGCTGGCCGCGGTCGACCGCCTCGGTGCGCGCGTCGGCGGTGGTCTCACGGCCGGCGGGCAGGAGGCGGGACAGCGCGGGGTGGCTGTGGGCGACGCGCTCGACCACATCGGGGAGCTGCGTCGAGACACTGTCGAGGATCTCGGAGAACGGGAGGTAGGGCAGCGCGCTGTCGCCGAAGTCGAGGCAGTGGCCGGCGTACGCCTGCCAGCCGCGCGTCGCGGCGAGCGCGGCCAGCTCCTGCAGCAGTCGCGTCTTCCCGACTCCCGCGTCGCCGGCGAGGAGGACGTGCTGGCGGATGGTCGCATCGACGCCGGGCACGCCCTCGGCAACGACGTCGACGCCGAGCAGGGAGGACATCTCCTCCAGCTCGGCGTCGCGTCCGATCAGGATCCGCTCCGCGTGGGCCACGTTGCTCATGATCCCAGGTGGCACCGACAATGCGGTGCTCAACTCGGCGACCATCACAGGACCTCGATCGAGATCCCCCTCCGACTCGGCCGCGACCTGCGCAGCCGGCTCTTCTGGCGACGGCCGACGATCCCGGCGCGGATCTGCTCGGCACGGTAGGCGGACTCGGCCCGCACGTACCCGGTGTCGTAGTTGCTCATGACATCTCCTCGGTTACCCGGCCCCTGGTGGACCGTTGACACCTACGGTCGCTCTCTGAGGTAGGGGCGGACATCGGGAACGCTCCCGTACTTCCGGGGTGCGGCTACCTCAGATCGGCCCCCGCACCCCCCTAGACGACCGTCTGCGGCATGCTGCGGCCATGGAGTTCTCGGACGTCGTACGACGCCGCAAGATGGTCCGCCGCTACACCGCCGACCCCGTCGACCCGGCGGTGGTCGACCTCGCGCTGCGCAACGCCACGCGGGCACCGTCGGCGGGCTTCACGCAGGGCTGGTCGTTCCTCGTGCTGGACACGCCGGAGGACGTCGACCGCTACTGGGACCTCTTCGTCGGCGACGACGAGTGGGAGGCCGACGGCTGGCTGCGCGGGATGCGCACAGCTCCGGTCCTCATCCTCCCGTGCGCCTCGAAGGCCGCGTACCTCTCCCGCTACGCCGAGCCGGACAAGGGCTGGACGGACGAGGACGAGGCCCGCTGGCCCATGCCGTTCTGGTACATGGACACCGCCATGGCCGTGATGCTGATCCTGCAGACGGTCGTCGACCAGGGGCTGGGCGCCTGCTACTTCGGCATCCCGCCGCGCCACGACGCCGAGGTCCGTACGGCGTTCGGCATCCCCGCCGGCTGGGACCCGATCGGCGTGGTCGCGCTCGGCCACCCCGCGCCGACCGGAGGCGCCAAGGGCTCGCCCACGCGCCGGGTGCGCAAGCCGCTCGACGAGGTCGTGCACCGCGGCTCGTGGTGAGCCCGGGTCACCGTCGTGGTGTCACGGCACCCGCCGGTCGAAGGTCAGGTGCGTGACGCCGCTCGGCGTGGTCACCGACGCGACGTCGTACGCCGTCTCGAGCCCCTCGAGGCCGTCCCAGAGCCGGACGCCCCGACCGAGCAGGATCGGCACGACGGCCACGTGCAGGTGGTCCACCAGGCCGGCCGCGAGATAGTCGCGGACGACGGTCGGGCCGCCGCCGATGCGGACGTCGAGGCCGTTCGCGGCCTCACGCGCCACGCCGAGCGCCTCGGCCGGCGAGGCGTCGAGGAAATCGAAGGTGGTCCCGCCGTCCATCTCGAGCCTCCCGCGGGGTCGGTGGGTCAGCACGAAGACCGGGGTGTGGAACGGCGGCTCCTCACCCCACCACCCGCGCCAGTCCGGGTCGTCCTGCCACCCGGGAGGGCCGAACTTGTTCGCCCCCATGATCTCCGCGCCGATCCGGTCGCCCCACCGGGAGGCGAACGCGTCGTCCGGTGCCGTGGCCGGGTCGACCTCCAGGCGCTCACGATCGCCGTCCATCGACTGGAACGTCGCGGTCGGGAAGAACCACCCCATCAGCCGCATGCCCGCATGGCCGAACGGGCTCTCGAGGCTCTGCCCCTCGCCCGTTGCGAACCCGTCGAGGGAGACCGCCAGGTTGTGCACCCTCGTTGCCGACATGCGTCCTCTTCTCGTCGTCGCGTCGAGTGCCACCGTAGGGCTCCGCGCGCCGGGTCGGCACCCCCCATCGGCGGGGGGACGGCACCCCCGTCGGCACCGCGTCGGCACCGGCGTGCGCCGCTCTATCCTGCGGGGGTGACCGACCCCGCCGTCGAACGGCTCGCCGCGCTCGTGCGCATCCCCACCGTCTCGCACCGCGACGCCTCGCTCGTCGACGCCGAGGCGTTCGACAGGCTCCTCGACACGATGCGTGACCAGTGGCCGCTGCTGCACGACCTCGACGTGACGCGGGTCGGCGGCCACGGGATGCTCGTCCACTGGCCCGGCCGCTCCGCCGACCGGCCGGTGGTGCTGATGGCACACCTCGACGTCGTCCCCGTCGTCGCGGCGGACTGGAGCCGCGACCCGTTCTGCGGCGACGTCGTCGACGGGGAGCACGGCGCCGAGATCTGGGGCCGCGGGACGCTCGACGACAAGGGGTGCGTGGCGGCGATCTGCGAGGCCGTCGAGACGCTCCTGGGCGACGGCCACGTGCCTGCCCAGGACGTGTGGCTGTCCTTCGGCTGCGACGAGGAGGTCTCCGGCGGTGCGGCCGAGGCGGCCGTGGACGTGCTCCGCGAGCGCGGGGTCGCGCCGTGGTTCGTCCTCGACGAGGGCGGCGCCATCGCGCACGAGGCGTTCCCCGGCATCGCCGCCCCGGTCGGCGTGGTGGGCGTCACCGAGAAGGGCGTCACCTCGGTCACCCTGACCGTGACGGGCGACGGCGGCCACGCCTCGACCCCCGTCCGCAACGGGCCGACGGTCAGGCTCGCGAAGGCCCTGACCCGGCTGGACGCGGCACCCATGTCCCCCCGGCTGCCGGCGCCCACGATCGAGCTGTTCCGCCGACTCGCGCCGCATTCACCTCTGCCGCTGAGGGCCCTGTTCGGCAGCGCGCACCGGCTGGCCCCCGTGGTCTCCCGGGCGCTGACGCTCGCGGGCGCCGAGCCGGCGGCGATGGTCCGGACGACGTTCGCGATCACGACGCTGGCGGGGTCGCCGGCGCTCAACGTCATCGCCGCGTCCGCGAGCGCGGGCGTCAACGTCCGTGTCATGGTCGGCGACACGGTCGCCGGCGTGCTCGACCACATCCGTTCGGCGGTGCGCGACGACACGGTCGCCGTCGAGGTCGTCGAGGCGACCGAGCCGAGCCCGGTGTCGCCGTACTCGACTCCCGACGAGGCCGACGAGGCCTTCGACCTGCTCGAGTCCGTGATCGGCGAGGTGTTTCCCGACGCGGTGCCTGCGCCGTACGTCATGATGGCCGCCACCGACTCCCGGTTCTTCACGGCGATCTGCGAGAGGGTCTACCGGTTCGCCCCGTTCCGGATGACGAGAGCGCAGCGCGCGACGATCCACGCGGCGGACGAGCGGCTCGGGACCGACGCCTACCTCGACGGGGTCCAGTGGTACCGCCGACTCATCGAAAGGCTCCCGTGACCGACCTCCGGACAGCAGTCGCGCCGCACGCCCGCAGCCTCGCCGCCATCGTCGGCTTCCTCGTCTGCGTCGAGATCGCCAGCGGCGTGCTGCAGGGCTACTACACGCCGATCTTCAGCGACATCGCGAACCACCTCTCGATCAAGGACGCCGACGTCAACTGGTTCGAGGCGGCCCAGCTGGTGCTGTCCGCGCTCGTCGTGGCGCCGCTCGCGCGGCTCGGTGACCTCGTCGGCCACAAGAGGGTGCTGCTCCTCTCGACGGCGGTGACGGCGCTCGGCTCGTGGGCCCTCGCCTTCGCCCCGTCGTTCGGCACGTTCCTCGTCGGCTGGGCCATCCAGGGTGCGTACGTCGTCTGGCTGCCCCTCGAGATCGCGATCATCCATCGCCGCACGGCCGACACCGGCCGGCAGGCGCTGCTCACCCGACGTGCCGCCGCGATCCTCGTCGGGGCGCTCGAGCTGTCGGTCATCGTGGCCGCGCTGACGTCGGGCGCGCTCGTCGAGTCCGTCGGCATGCGCACCCTGCTGATGCTGCCGGCGATCGTCGTCACGATCTGCCTCCTGCTCATCTGGATCGGCGTCGAGGACGTGCCCGGCGCCGGCTCGGGCGGCTTCGACTGGGTCGGCCTGGGTCTGCTCACGGTCGTGCTCGGCCTGGTGATGGGCGGCCTCATCACGATCCGGGTCGCGGGGCCGTCGTCGGTGCTCGCCTGGGTGCTCATCGCGCTGGGGCTGCTCGCGCTGGTGCCGTTCGCGCGCATCGAGGGTCGGCTCGACGAGCCGCTGGTCGACGTACGCCTGATGTCGTCGCCCGGCCAGTGGCCGCTCCAGCTGACCGCGTTCCTGTTCGGCATGTCCGTGCTGGGGGCGCAGATCCCGCTCTCGACGTTCTCCCGGACGGATCCGGACGTCGCGGGCTACGGCCTCGGCGCCACGGCGTCCTTCGTGTCGACGCTGATCGGGGTCTACGTCATCTTCCTGGCGATCGGCGCGTTCACACTGCCGCTGTGGGCGCGGCTCCTCGGTGACCGCCGAGCGTTGGCGGCCGCGTCGTTCCTGGTGGCGATCGGCTACGCGCTGTGGCTGCCGTTCCACGACCACACGTGGCAGGCGCTCATCAACATGGCGGTGGTCGGCATCGGCTCCGGCGCCCTCGTCGCCGCACTCCCTGCCGCGGCGGCCGGCGCCGCACCTCCGACGCGGACGAGCTTCGCGACCGGGATGACCAACGCGACCAAGACGATCGGTGGCGCGGTCGCCTCGGCGGTCTTCGCCATCGCGCTCGCGTCGGCCGGCTCGATCGCGGACCCGAGCTACGGCCACGCGCCGCTGTCCGGCTACTACGTCGTCTGGTCGGTCTGCGCCCTCGCCGCCCTGGTCGCCGGGATCGTGCTCGCGTCCCAGCACCGTCGGCCCGCGGAGTAGTCACGACCGTTCCGCTCCACCTCGGTCGTCATTACCCTGGTCGCATGCCCGAGACCGAGGACCGGCCCGCGGGGAGCGGCCCGCCGAAGCGGACGGGGTCCGCCGAGGCCGCCGCACGGATCCGGCAGCAGCAGACATGGGTCGACCTGCAGATCCGCGCGGCGATGGAGCGGGGCGACTTCGACGACCTGCCGGGTGCCGGCAAGCCGATCGCCGACCTCGGCACCGAGCACGACCCCGAGTGGTGGCTGAAGAAGCTCGTCGAGCGCGAGCGGCTCGTCGTGCTGCCGCTGTCGGTCCAGCTGCGCAAGGAGGACGCCGACCTCGACGACGAGCTCGATCGGCTCACGACGGAGAAGGCGGTCCGGGCCCGGGTCGAGGACTTCAACGAGCGCGTCGTCAAGGCCCGCTACGCGCTGCCCGAGGGCCCACCGCTCATCACGATGCCGCGGGAGGTGGACGCCACGGTGGCCGGGTGGGCGGCCCGGCGTGAGGCCAGACTGGCGGCCCGGCGTACGTCGGAGGCGGCGGAGCCGCGACGTCGTCGCTGGTGGCGCCGCCGCTGACCCCCTCGACCGCCGAGAGGTCGATCCGTCGAAGGCCGAGTCGGCGGATCCTCGCACGCGAGCGCCGGCGAGCCGCGAGGATGCGCCGACTCGGCCCGCGCATGGATTGACCTCTCGGCGTGTCAGATCCGTCATACCGGCGAGTAGGCAACCGCTGCTACGTTCCGGGCCCATGAGCCACAAGTCACCGAAGGACTTCTTCGCGCCGCTGGCCGTGGGCGCGCCGGCGCCCCTGCGGGAGATCCCGGCCCGTCCGAGCCGGGCGATCCACTTCTTCGACCCGAGCAACCCGAAGATGGTCGACAAGATCCCGCAGATGGTCGGCACCGTCGACGTCCTCCTCGGCAACCTCGAGGACGCGATCAAGGCCGACAACAAGGTGGCCGCACGCGAGGGGCTGGTGAGGATCGCCCAGGAGACGCCCGGGCTCGGCGGCGCGAGCGGGACGACCCAGCTGTGGACCCGCATCAACAGCCTCGACAGCCCGTGGGTGCTCGACGACCTCACGACGCTGGTGCCCGCGATCGGCGACAGGCTCGACGTCATCATGGTCCCGAAGGTGCAGGGCGCCGAGGACATCCACTACGTCGACCGGCTGCTCGCCCAGCTCGAGGCGAAGGCCGGGCTGACCCGGCCGATCCTCGTCCACGCGATCCTCGAGACCGCCCGCGGCGTCGCCAACGTCGAGGAGATCTGCGGGGCCTCCCCGCGCATGCAGGGTCTCTCGCTCGGCCCCGCCGACCTCGCCGCCGACCGCAAGATGAAGACCACCCGTGTCGGAGGCGGTCACCCCGGCTACCTCGTCCGCGAGGACCCGCGCGACGGCGACGTCACCGGCCCGCGGGCGATCTTCCAGCAGGACCTGTGGCACTACACGATCGCGAAGATGGTCGACGCCTGCGCGACCCACGGGATCTACCCCTACTACGGCCCGTTCGGCGACATCGCCGACGTCGTCGCGGCCGAGGACCAGTTCCGCAACGCGTTCCTGCTCGGTTGCGTCGGCACCTGGAGCCTGCACCCCAAGCAGATCGAGATCGCCAACCGCGTCTTCTCCCCGAGCGTCGAGGACATCCGGCACGCCCGCCGCGTCGTCGCCGCGATGGGCGACGGCACCGGCGCGGTCATGCTGGACGGGAAGATGGAGGACGACGCCTCGCTCAAGCAGTGCCTCGTCCTCGTCGAGCTCGCCGAGGAGCTGGCCGCGATCGACCCGAGCCTCAAGGCCCTGTACGACGGGATCGAGCTGTGACGACCGCCTTCCGCCCGCGCCGCTCGGTCCTCTACATGCCCGGCGCGAACGAGCGCGCCCTCGAGAAGGCCAAGACGCTCCCCGTCGACGCGCTGATCCTCGACCTCGAGGACTCGGTCGCGCCTGACGCGAAGGCGGTCGCCCGGGAGAACGTCGTCACCGCGGTCGCCTCGGGTGAGTACGGCCGCCGCGAGCTCACCATCCGCATCAACGGTGCCGACACCGAGTGGCACGCCGACGACCTGCGCGCCGCGGCCGCCGTCGGGCCGGATGCCATCGTGGTGCCGAAGGTGAACAGCCCGGAGGCGGTGCTCGGCCTGGTCGACGCCATCGAGGCGGCCGGGGCGCCGGAGAAGACGAGGCTGTGGGCGATGATCGAGTCGCCGTACGCGATCCTGCACGCCGAGGAGATCGCGGCCGCCTCCGACCGGCTCGCGGTGCTGGTGCTCGGCACCAACGACCTCGTCAAGGAGCTGTTCATCGACCACGTGGCCGGCCGTGGGCCGCTCGTGACGAGCCTGCAGCTCGCTGTGCTCGCGGCCCGGGCGACCGGCAAGGTCGTGCTCGACGGCGTCTACAACGACGTGAAGGACGTGGAGGGCTACCTGGCCGAGGTGGAGCAGGGCCGTCAGTTCGGCTTCGACGGCAAGACGATCATCCACCCCGGTCAGATCGAGGGGGCGAACGCCGGATTCGCCCCCAGCGACCAGGCGATCGAGGAGGCACGTGGCCTCATCGGGGCCTGGGAGGACGGCGCGGGCAAGGGTGTGGTGACCTACAACGGCAAGATGGTCGAGAGCCTGCACGTCGAGTCGGCACGGCGGACGCTGAGCATCGCGGAGGCGATCGCCGGGCTCGGCTGAGGTCGGCGGGGCCCGGTGGATCAGAGTGAGCCGTGGGGACGGATCACTCCCCCGGACGGCCGAACCGCTCGTCCCACCACAGCTTCGCGCTGCCGAGCCAGCCGGCGGCGTCGTGGACGAGCCGGCCGAGCGTGTCCTGGGTCTGCTTGAACGCCTCGGTGTAGCTCTGCGCCGCCTCCTTCGCCGCCTCGCTGACCGTGGCCGTCGCGTCATCGGCCCGGCGCGGGTAGGTGCCGCTCAGCACGCGGGTGTAGTCCCCGCTGTCGACCCAGCCACGCAGCTCGGCCGCCCGGACGACCGCGAACGGATGGGTGCGGCTCTCGAGCAGCAGCAGCTTGAGCACCGAGTCGCGCAGGTCGCCGGCGCCGACGTACTCCGCACCTTGGGCCAGGAACGAGGTCGGGTCGAGGTCGCCGACGTGGCCGCCGCTGGCGAGCTGCATGTGGACCCGCAGCGCGACGGCGGGATCCTGGACGCCGAGCAGCCCGGCGCGGTCGGCGGAGAGCTCCGCCTTCCGTGACCACTCCATGAGCCCGGCGATGATGACCCGGATCCCGAGGCCGCCGATGGGGATCGACGTCAAGGTGATGCTCAGGATGAGCAGCCGCTGGAGCAGCGTCTGGTAGACGGCGTGCCCGGACAGCACGTGCCCGAGCTCGTGCGCCAGGACGAACGCGAGCTCCTCGTCGTCGAGCAGGTCCACCAGGCCGGAGTTGATCACGATGATCGGCTTGTCCATGCCGATCGTGATCGCGTTCGTGATCGGGTTGTTGGCGACGTAGACCTCCGGCAGCACGGGGACGTCGAGGACGGTCGCGACGTCGACCAGCAACCGGTGCACACGTGCGAACTGGCGCTCGTCGACGCGCACGGACGAGCCGAGCACGGCGAGCCGCACCGCCCGCTCGTTGACCAGGCCCGACATCGCCTTGAGCAGCGTGTCGAATCCCTTCAGCTTGCGCAGCGCGACCAGCGCGCCGCGGTCGGCCGGGTGCTCCCAGGTCCGCGAGCTGATGCCCGAGAGGGTGACCCGCGTCCGGGCCGGAGTGTTCGCCATGCGTGGAGTCTGCCCGCTGGCGACGACATCCGCCCAGCGTTCTCCACAGAGCCGCGGTCTAGACCACAGCCGCTCGTCCAAGTCGGCCCGAAGCCGGGTCCAAGTGACGCCTTCCACCCTGAGCACACACCCAGGGGGTCGCCCCTGTCACCGATGGAAGGAACCACCATGACGCGACTGATGCGCCACGGCATCGTCCTCGTCCTGCTCAGCACACTCGCCTCGGCGGGGCTGCTCGCCGCGCCCGCTGGGGCCGCGCAGTGTCTCGACTGCGGCGGAGGCGGCGATCCCGGCACGCCGGCCCTGTCGGTCACCCTGTCGCTCGGCGCCACGCCGATCTACGGCCAGGCCCTGCACGCGACCGTCTCGACCGACAAGCCCGAGATGGACGGCGGGGTCTCGATCGCCTGGGAGCGCACCGGGCTCAGCGACGTCGTCGTCGCGAACGGTCCCGAGGGCGACTTCGACATCGCGACGGCGCCCCGGTTCGCGCCCGGCCAGACCTACTTCCTGCGCGCCAGCGCGAGCAAGGAGGACGGCAGCAGCGGCGCATCGGCCCGACTCGCGTTCAGCGTCGACCCGATCACGTCGGCGCTCCAGTTCGTCAACCTCACGACCATGGCCACCGGCGCCTTCAAGGTGCGCGTCAACGCCACGACCGCGACCAGCGTCGTACCGACGGGGACGATCACCCTGTCCGCCGGCGGCGGCACGCTCGGGATCGCCGCACTCGACGCTCAGGGCGTCGCCTCGTTCACCGACATCGCGCCGGGCACCTACAGCACGGTGGCGACGTACGGCGGCGACGGCGCCTTCAGCGCCGGCACCGGGTCCGCGACGCTCCAGGTGTGGCCGCTGCCGTCCGGCTTCGAGACGCAGCTGTCCACGACCTCGCTCACCCAGGGCGAGCCGCTGTCGCTGCACGTCGCACCCGTGGGCGGCAACGCCGCGCATCCGCCGAGCGGCCCCTGGCACCTCAGCGCGGTCCCCGCGGCCGGCGGCGATCGCGTCGTGGTGGCCGAGGGCAGCTCGGACGGATCGCCGTTCGACCTCGACCTCACCGAGTGGGCGCGCACCCACGTCGGGTCGTGGACCCTCGGCTACGTCTACGACGGCAACGTGTGGCTCAACGGCTCGAGCAACCTCTCCCTCGCGCAGCTGACGGTCGCCAAGGCCCGCATGGTCACGCTCGCGGAGCTGTCGGCTCCCGCCGTCGCGACCCGCGGGACGCAGGTGACGGCCCGGGTGACGAGCACGGAGCCGACCGGCCCGGTGACCGGGACGGTCAGGCTGTTCGGCGCCACGACGCTCCTCGCGACCGGTCAGCTGACCGCGGACGGCACGGTCCGGCTCACCCTTCCGGCGGCGCTGCCCACGGGTCGGCACACCCTGCACGTCGAGTACGCCGGCAGCACCGACCACCTGCCCTCGACGTCGGCCCCGGTGAGTGTCGACGTCCGTGCGGCGACGCCGGTGAGGACGCCGGCGACACTCGGCGGCACCGCGCGAGTCAAGGCGCGCAGCGTGCGGCTGGCCATCGTCGTCAGCGGCCGGTCGACGCCGACCGGCAAGGTGCAGATCCGCGACGGGAAGCGGCTCGTCGCCACGGTCAGCCTCTCCGGCGGCCACGGGACGGTGCAGCTCAAGCGCCTGACGAAGGGTCGCCACACCCTCACGGCGACGTACCTCGGCTCCGCGACGCTTCTCGGCGCCCAGCACCGCTGGACCGTCCGGATCCGCTGATCCACCGCCCGGGGCCCGCCACCGCGGGCCCCGGGCCTCAGAAATCCATCACAGCAACGCCGGGCGGAGGCCTAGAGTCCGCCCCAGGGAGGAAACGTCATGACTCCGACAGTCCCCGCCGTCATCGACCTGCTGGTCGACGCGCCGGTCGCCGCCGTCCATGCAGGTGACTGCCGTGCGACGGTCACGGTCCTCCCGGAGCAGTCGGTCGGGCCGATCGACGGCGCACTGCGCGTCTACGAGGACGGCTGGGTCGTCCCCGGGCTCACGGCGCAGCTGCACGACTTCGGCAGCGCGGCGCTCGACCTCGGCCGGCTCACGCCCGGCTGGCACACCCTGACGGCCTCCTACACCGGCGGGTCGCGCTACCGGTGTGCCTCCTCGGCGCCGTTCACGGTGCTGGTGCTCCCGGCAGAGACGGTCATCGACGTGCTGGTGCCGCTGACGGGCGTCGCCGCCGGCGGGCGCCTCGGTGTGACCGTGCGGACGACCGATGCGACGTCGTACGCCTCGGGCACGGTCGCGCTGTACGAGCGGGCGCGCCTGCTCGCGACCGGCGACGTGGTGGACGGCGTCGGCACGATCGAGCTTCCGCCGACCCTCGCCCCGGGGTCGCACCGGGTCTACGTCGCGTACGCCGGCAGCGCCACGCACTGCCCGTCGGAGACGCCGATCGTGTCGCTCACCGTGCATGGCGACTGATTTCTCACAGCCCACCAGCCGAGAAACCCGTCTCGCCCACGCGTGATCGGTCGTTGAATCGTCAGGTGTCCACCGCCGCCGTCGCCCCGCCCACGATCAGCTCGACCCGGCGTTGGGCGATGCTCGGGGCGAGCACGCTGGCGCAGGCCTGCGCGGCGATCATGATGCACGGGCCGGCCTTCCTGATCCCCGTCCTCCACCAGCGTCTCGGGCTGTCCCTGGCGCAGGCCGGGCTGGTGGCAGCGGCACCGACGGTCGGCGTGATGGTCGCGCTGGTCGCGTGGGGCGCGGTGACGGACGCGTACGGCGAGCGCATCGTGCTGATCACAGGGCTGGCCGGCACCGCGGTGCTCGGCCTGGGTGCCGTCCTGGCCGGCGATCTCGTGCTCTTCGCCGTCCTGATCGGGCTGGCAGGCGCGAGCGCCGCGAGCGCGAACTCCGCCAGCGGCCGGGTGGTCGTCGGCTGGTTCCCGCCCGAGCGGCGCGGCCTGGCGATGGGCATCCGGCAGATGGCACAGCCTGCGGGTGTCGGGATCGCCGCGATCTCCATCGCGGTGGTCGCCCAGCACCGTGGCATCCACGCCGCCATCGCGGTTCCGACCGTGGCGGCCGCCGTCGCCGCCGTCGTCGTCGCGCTGGTCGTGATCGACCCGCCGCGACCCACGCGACCGGCCGGCACCTCGCGCAGTCACGGCAACCCCTACCGCGGCGACGGCTACCTCGCCCGCATCCACGGGGTGAGCGTGCTGCTGGTCGTCCCCCAGTTCGTCGTGTGGACCTTCGCGCTCGTCTGGCTCGTGCAGGACCGCGACTGGTCGGCGGCCGCGGCCGGCGCGGTCGTGGCGGTCGCGCAGATCTTCGGCGCGCTCGGCAGGATCGCCGCCGGCCAGCTCTCGGACGTCGTCGGCAGCCGGATGCGGCCGCTGCGCTGGGTCGCGGTCGCGGCCGCGGCAGTGATGCTGCTGCTGGGCGTGACCGCCGGGACCGGCTGGTGGGTCGCCGTACCGCTCATGGTCGTCGCCACCATGCTCACCGTCGCTGACAACGGGCTCGCGTTCACCGCGGTCGCCGAGCGGGCCGGACCGTTCTGGAGCGGCCGCGCGCTCGGCATCCAGAACACCGCGCAGTTCCTCACCAGCTCGCTCGTCCCGCCGCTCGGCGGGCTGGCGGTCGCGGCTGCCGGGTTCTCGTGGGCGTTCGCCCTCGCAGCGCTCTTCCCGATCCTCGCGGCGCCGCTCGTCCCCGTGGCCGGTGAGCGGGAGCTGGCGTAGACCGAGACCCGATGAACTGAGACGTGCGTCACAGTCCGCCGTTGGGTACCGCCTCCCGCAAAGGGAGGGACCACCATGCAAGCCACCATCTGGATCATCGCCGCGCTCGCTGTCGCGGCTCTCGTCATCGGCGTCGTCCGGGCCGTACGGCGCGGCCGCCCGACCTACGTCCAGACCGTCCCGGCGACCGTCAGCGTCGCAGGACCGGTCGTGGACGTCCTCGAATCGCCTCGTCACGCCGCCGAGGCACGCGCCGCCGAGGTTCATCGACGCGAGGAATGAGCATTCGGCCCGCGGACGGGTACCTCACCCGATGAAAGGGAAGGGATGACCATGCAGACCATCATCTGGATCATCATCGCGATCATCGTCGTCGCGATCATCGTGGCGGCCGTGATGGCCGTCCGACGCAAGCGCCAGGCGCAGCTCGCCGAGCGTGCGGCTGAGCTCCGCACCCATGCCGCCGAGCGCGACCCGGACGTGGCCGAGGAGCGTCGTCGCGCCGCGGAGGCCGAGGCCCAGGCACAGATCGCCCGCGCCGAGGCAGAACGCGCTGAGGAGCGCGCCGAGGCGGCGCGGCACTCGTCGATGTTCGAGGAGGCACGACAGGAGGACACCCTCCGCGAGGCCGACCGCATCGATCCCCACGTCGATGGGACGCGGACGGACACCTTCGACGGGACTCGCACGGACACCGTCGAGGGGACCCGGACCGACATGGTCGACGAGACCCGGACGGACACCGTCGACGAGACCCGGACGGACACGGTCGACGACCCCGACCGGAAGCACCGCCGCGAAGACGTGTAGTCGCGGCGGCGCTCCGGGTCGTCGTCAGCTCGTGCGCCGGCGTCGGGTCGTCAGCACCAGCGCCGTTCCGGCGCCGAGCAGGGCGACCGCCGCCGCCACCAGGCCGATGGCGACCGGCATGCCGGTGTCAGCGAGGACGTAGCCGCCGGTCGAGTCCGACAGCTGGTACGTCGGCGCTGGCGTCGGCGCTGGCGTCGGCGTCGGCGTCGCGCTTCCGGCCGGAAGCGGGTACGCGGGCGACGTCGGCGTAGGTGTCGGAGTCGGCGTCGGCGTAGGAGTCGGCGTCGGAGTCGGCGTAGGTGTCGGTGTCGGTGTCGGCGTCGGCGTCGGCGTCGGAGTCGGTGTCGGCGTCGGCGTCGGCGTCGGAGTCGGCGTCGGCGTCGGCGTCGGAGTCGGCGTCGGCGTCGGCGTCGGCGTCGGCGTCGGCGTCGGCGTAGGCGTAGGCGTCGGCGTCGGCGTCGGCGTAGGCGTAGGCGTCGGAGTCGGCGTAGGTGTCGGAGTCGGCGTCGGAGTCGGCGTGGTGCCGGTGCCAGTCCCATTGGCATCGCTGCGGACGGCGTCGTCGCTGACCGGAGTGACGGTGCCGTCGAGGTCGACCGTGCCACTGTTCGTGTACGTCGCCAGGGCGGGGTCGGTCACCTTCGAGTCGACGGCCACGTCCGCCATCTCTCCGGCGGGGAGCCCGTGCCAGGTCACCGTCAGCGCGGTCGGCGTGCAGTCGACGACCGGGCGGTGGCTGCTGTCGTCGTACGGCGAGGTCAGGTGACCCTGCGAGTCCAGCGTGGTGCCCGTGTGCGTGACGACGCTCGCACAGTCGAGCTCGAGCCCGGGCCCGGGCGTGTCCGTCACGACGACGTCGGTCGAGTCGGCGGTCGCTGCCGGCACCGCGATCAGCGAGGCGGTCCGCTGCTGCGAGGCGTCGGCCCACCACATCCACTTGACCGCCTTCGTGCGGGCCGGCGCGGTGCAGTTGGTCTGGCACGCCGGCGCCGTCCCGACCGGCACCGTGAGCACCGTCGAGCCCACCTGGAACTCGAGGTCGACCTGGGAGCCGTCGGTCGCCGCGGTGTACTGCGTCGCGAAGTGACACGTGCCGTTGACGCCGAGCGGGTGCGTCGCGACGTAGTCGGTCAACGTGAAGGTGACGAGCCCGGAGGAGTCCGCGTGAGCCTGAGCGACGGTGTTGCCGGCGTCGTCCTTGAGCGGGAAGTCGGTCGCCCCGGACCACCGGAGCTGGTCGGGGAGCTGGAGCGTGAACGTGTCACCCGGAGACGAGCCGTCCGGAACCGCCCAGGTGCAGTCGACGTCGACCTGCTTCCACTGGGTGGCCTGGGACTGCGCGATCGTGATCCCCGTGATCGCGCCGGATATCTGCGCGGCGTCCGCCCTCGGCCACTGGCCCAGCGTGGCCACCATCAACAGCAACGTCACCGCGACTCCCACGGCGCCGAGGCTCCCGAGACCCGATCTCTTCACGTCCACTCCCCCTTGATTCATGCGACGCGACGAACCGTTCGTGGCGCCTCAGGCGTGGCGAGCCGGGGCTGTGCGAACCGGCTCGCCACGAGCGGGGCGTACGAGCGCCCCGACATGAGGACCCACAGACGCCCAACTCATTACGCGCCGATGCGGATCTTTTCGGGAGAGACGTATGACGTCAGGTGCAGGAGGAACGAAGACGCCCACGGGGGCAGGTCGCGATGGACCTGCCCCCGTGGGCGTCAGCTACCGCTCACCGCACGTCAGGAGATCGTGCGGATCAGCTTCTTGTTGACGAACTCGTCGATGCCGTACCGACCGAGCTCACGGCCGAAGCCGGAGCGCTTGATGCCACCGAACGGCAGCTCGACGCCGTCTGCCAGGACGCCGTTGACGAAGACCATGCCGGCCTCGATCTTGTCGGCGACCCGCTCGGCCTGCTCGGCGTCGGTGGTGAACACGTAGGAGCCCAGACCGAACGGGATGTCGTTGGCGATCGCCACGGCCTCCTCCTCCGAGGACACCTTGAAGACCATCGCGACCGGGCCGAACAGCTCCTGGTGGTAGACGTCGTTCTCCGGCGTGACGCCCGTCAGGACACCGGTCGGGAAGAACGCGCCCTTGCGCTCGCCGGCGGACTCCAGGTGGGCGCCCTGCTCGACGGCCGAGTCGACCTGCGACTGGAGCCGGTCGGCCGCGGCGACCGAGGAGAGCGGCGTGATGCCGTCGGCGCCGGCCTTGATGGCCGCGGTGAACTTCTCGACGAACGGGTCGTAGAGGTCCTCGGCGACGACGAACCGCTTGGCCGCGTTGCAGGACTGGCCGGTGTTGTCGAGCCGGGCGCTGACCGCCGCCTCGACGGTGGCGTCGAGGTCGTCGGTGGACAGCAGGATGAACGGGTCGGAGCCGCCCAGCTCGAGGACGACCTTCTTGAGGTTGCGCCCCGCGATCTCGGCGACCGCCGCACCTGCCCGCTCCGAGCCGGTCAGCGAGACGCCGGCGACGCGCGGGTCGGCGATGACGGTGGCGACCTGCTCGTTGGTGGCGTAGACGTTGACGTAGGCACCCTGCGGGAAGCCGGCCTCGTCGTAGATCCGCAGGATCGCCGCGGCGGACTCAGGGCACTGCGGCGCGTGCTTGAGGATGATCGTGTTGCCGATGCACAGGTTGGGCCCCGCGAACCTGGCGACCTGGTAGTACGGGAAGTTCCACGGCATGATCCCGAGCAGCACGCCGTACGGCGACCGTCGGATCACCGCGGAGCCGTCACCGTCGAGGAGCTCGACCGGCTCGTCGGCGAGCATCTTCTCGGCGTTGTCGGCGTAGTACTCGTAGATCGCCGCGCTGAACTCGACCTCCCCGACGGCGTCGGCGAGCGGCTTGCCCATCTCGCGGACGATGATGGCGGCGAGCTCGTCCTTGCGCTCGTTGTGCAGCTCGGCGACCCGACGGACCAGCGCGGCGCGCTCGGCGACGGTGGTGGTGCGCGCCCAGCCCTTGCTGGCGGTCGTCGCCGACGCGACGGCGGCCTCGACCTCGGCGTCGGTGGCGGTGGGGTACTCCTGCACGACCTCGCCCGTTGCGGGGTCGGTGACGGCGTACAAGCTCATGCTGGCGGTCCTTCCGGGTCGGTGGCGATCGACGCCTCGGCCTCGTGGCGCAGCGCGAGCAGCGCGACCAGGTCGTAGGCAACGTGTGAGGCGGCGATCCCCGTGATCTCTGCGTGATCGTACGGCGGCGAGACCTCGACCACATCAGCACCGACCAGGTTGAGCCCCTGAAGTCCTCGCAGGATCTCCAGCAGCTCGCGCGACGTCATGCCGCCGGCCTCCGGAGTGCCCGTCCCCGGAGCGTGTGCCGGGTCGAGCACGTCGATGTCGATGGAGACGTAGAGCGGCCGGTCGCCGATGCGCTGGCGCACCCGGTCGACGACCTCCACGACCCCCTGGTGGTAGATGTCGGCGGCCGTGACGATGCCGAAGCCGAACCGCCGGTCGTCCTCGAGGTCCTTCTTCGAGTAGAGCGGCCCGCGGGTGCCGAGGTGGCAGAGCGCTTCGGTGTCGAGCAGGCCCTCCTCGACCGCGCGCCGGAAGGGCGTGCCGTGCGTGTAGTCGGCGCCGAAGTAGGTGTCCCACGTGTCGAGGTGGGCGTCGAAGTGCAGCAGGGCGATCTCGCCGTGTCGCTGCTTGGCCGCCCGCAGCAGCGGCAGCGAGATGGTGTGGTCGCCCCCGATGGTGAGCAGGCGGGCGCCGCTCGCCGTCAGCGCCAGGGCCGACTCCTCGACCGTCTCGAGGGCCTCCTCGATGTTGAACGGGTTGACCGCGACGTCGCCGGCATCGGCGACCTGGGCGACCTCGAACGGGGAGACGTCGAGTGCCGGGTGGTAGGGCCGCAGCAACCGCGAGGACTCCCGCACGTGCGCGGGGCCGAACCGGGCGCCCGGCCGGTAGGAGACGCCGGCGTCGAACGGCACGCCCGCGACCACGATGTCGGCCGTGCCGACCTCGTCGAGCCTCGGCAGCCGGGCGAACGAGGCGGGGCCCGCGAAGCGGGGGGTGCGGGAGCTGTCGGTGGGTCCGAGATGCGGCATGGGGCGGTTCATCCGTTCGTGACGATGGGGCTGTCGGCGGCCGGTCCGGCCGGGACGAAGCGAGGGCCCTCGGGGCCGAACGCGTCGGCCGGCTCGGGGAGGAGCGCGAGCAGGGCCGGGTAGAGCACCGCGGCCAGGCCGAGCCCGACCGGGATGCTGAGGTCGACGCCGTTCGCGAGGTCGCCCAGCGGGCCGACGAACTGGCCGGGCAGGTTGACGAAGCAGATGCTGAGGGCCGCCGGCACGATCCACCCGACCAGGCCGCGCCAGTTCCACCCGTGGGCGAACCAGTAGCGCCCGCCGGTCTGGCGCCGGTTGAAGACCTGCAGGGAGTCGGAGTCGTACCAGCCGCGACGCACGACCCAGCCGATCATCATCACGACCATCCACGGGGCCGTGCACGTCACGATCAGCACCGCGAAGGTCGAGATGCTCTGCACGACATCGAAGGCGAAGCGGCCCACGAAGATGAACGCGATCGCGATCGCTCCGATGAACAGGGTCGCCTGCACCCGGTTGAAGCGCGGGAAGACGCTCGAGAAGTCCAGCCCGGTGCCGTAGAGGGCGGTCGTGCCGGTCGACATGCCACCGATCAGGGCGATGAGGCAGACCGGGAGGAAGTACCAGTTCGGGGAGACCGCGAGCAGCCCACCGGCGTAGTTGCCGTCCGCGAAGTAGTCGGTCGCCTCCGTCGCGATGATCGTCGCGGTCACCAGGCCGAAGAGGAACGGCACCAGCGTCGCCACCTGGGCGAGGAACGCGGCGGCCATCACTCGGCTGCGGGGCGTCTCGGCGGGGATGTAGCGCGACCAGTCGCCGAGGAACGCCCCGAAGGAGACCGGGTTCGACATCACGATCAGCATCGCGCCCACGAAGGACGGCCAGTACGCCGCGTCGCCGGGCGCGAGGCTGCCGGCGTACCCGGCGTCGAAGGTGCCGGCGAAGGCGAAGACGCCGAGCACGAACAGGAGCGTCGCCGCCACGACGGCGATCTTGTTGACGAAGAGCATGAACCGGAAGCCGTAGATGCAGACGGTCAGGACGAGGACCGCGAAGACGCCGTACGCGACGCCGAGCATGACGTCGCTCTCAGGCAGCCCGACCGCCTTGTGCGCCGCGCCGACGAGCACGTCACCGGAGGACCACACCGAGATCGAGAAGAACGCGAACGCGGTGAGCAGCGACAGGAACGACCCGACGACCCGGCCGTGCACACCGAGGTGCGCCGAGGACGAGACGGCGTTGTTGGTGCCGTTGCGGGGCCCGAAGACCGCCATCGGCGCCAGGATCAGGGCGCCGGCCAGCAGGCCAAGGACCGTGGCGACGAGGCCGTCACGGAAGCTGAGGCCGAACAGGATCGGGAAGCTGCCGAGCACCACCGTCGCGAACGTGTTCGCACCGCCGAAGACGAGGCGGAACAGGTCCAGCGGCGTGGCGCTGCGCTCCTCCGCCGGGATCGGCTCGACACCGTGCGGCTCGACGTCGGTGATCCGCGGCGGCAGGGCGACCTCGTCGACCGACAACTCGTGGACGGACATGGAACTCCTTCGACTCAGCTCGCCGGCGGGGCCGGGGAGAGGTGCTCGTGGACCGCGACGAGGTCGTCGCCATCGCGGACGAAGACGATCGACTCGCGCTCGAAAGTCGTGGTGCGCTCGCCGCCGACGGAGGTGACCGTGCGGACGCTGTGGCTGAGCACGGCTGTATCCCCGTGGACCTGGACGAGCCGGTCGCTGCTCAGGCACTCCTCCACGCGCCAGCCCGACGCGACCCACTCCGCCCACAGCGACTCGTACGCCGCCCGGCCGTCGAGCCGCTGCGGCTCGGGGTGGAAGACGAAGCTCGCCGACTCGGCGAAGCAGGCGAAGTAGGCGTCCGTGTCGGTCGCCGCGAAGGCCGCGACCAACCGGTCGGTGGCCTCGAGCACGTGCTCGGTCGTCAGATCCGGCATCCCGGCTCCTTTCCGCGTTCTTGCAGCGGGAATCTAAGAAGATCTACGCCGCCGCGCAAGCAGTTCCTGCATCGTGCGGGAGCGTCGAATCACGATCTGCCTACACTTGGTTTCCGGGCCGTCGATTCGGGTGCGACGTGGTGGGCGTCACGTCACCGTGCGACCGCGATCCCGGGCGAAAATTCATCGCAGGAATTTCGGGGGTGGGCGGCGTGGACGAGACCGATCAGGCGATCGTGCGGCTCCTGCAGCGCGACGGACGGCTCGGCCACCGCGAGATCGCCGAGGCCGTCGGGCTCTCCCGGTCGGCGGCAGCGGGACGCGTCCAGCGGCTGATCGAGACCGGGCAGGTCGTCGTACGAGGCGTCGTGCATCCGGCGGTCCTCGGCCGCGGCTCGCTCGCCCACGTGGGCCTGGTCGTCCGCGGTTCCGCCGTGGCCGTCGCGGCCGAGGTCGCCGAGCGTGACGACACCCCGTTCGTGTCCCTGGCCTCGGGGCGCCACGGCGTGCTCGCCGAGGTGCGGACCTCGTCGCCCCTGGCCGTCGACCGGGCGATCGCGGAGCTGCGCTCGCTGCCGGGCGTGCAGGGCGTCGACACACTCTCCTACGTGGAGGTCATGCGCGACGTCGCGGGGCCGGTGGGCGACGTCGTGCACCAGATCGACGCCGTGGACGTCGCGCTCCTCGGCGTCCTGCAGCGCGACGGCCGCGCGTCGTACGTCGACCTGGCCCGGCACGTGCGGCTCACGCCGGCCGGCGTACGGCGGCGGGTCATCCGGCTGCTGGAGTCCCAGGTCGTCCACATCGGCGCACTGGTGCGCCAGCCCGGTCTCGACGGCCAGGCGGCGCTGGGGATGGGGCTGCGGCTGGGCGGCGACTCGAGCGATGCGCTCGAGCGGGTCCTGGCGGTCCCGCAGGTGAGCTTCCTCGCACGGACCCTCGGCCGGTTCGACGTGCTGGTCACGCTGCGTGCGTACGACCCCGCGGACCTGCTCGAGGGTCTCGAGCAGATCCGCGAGGTCCCGGGCGTCAACGAGACCGAGTGCTGGACGCACCTGCGGGTGGTCAAGGAGACGTACGCCTCCGAGGGTCTCGCCGTCTGACGCGCTGCCGCTTACGGGTAGAGGCCCCGCATGTCGTGGGCACTGGCGACGCGCTCGACGGCGAGGCAGGTCGCGGCCGTACGCAGGGTCAGCCCCTGTCGCTGCGCGTAGGCGAGGACGTCGCGCCACGCGTTGTTCATCCGCTCCGCGAGACGCCCCTCGACCTCCTCCTCGCTCCACCAGTAGGCCTGGTTGGCCTGGACCCACTCGAAGTAGGACACGATCACGCCGCCCGCGTTCGCGAGGATGTCGGGGGCGACCGTGATGCCGCGCCCGGCGAGGATCTCGTCGGCCTCGGCCGTGGTCGGTCCGTTCGCGCCCTCGACGACGAGCCTCGCGTGGATCCGCGAGGCGTTGCCGGCGTGGATCACGCCCTCGACTGCGGCCGGGACGAGCAGGTCGACCTCGAGCTCGAGCAGCGCGTCGTTGTCGATCGGCACGCTGCCGGGGAAGCCGACCACCGAGCCGGTCTCGTCGACGTGACGCTCCACCGCCGGGATGTCGAGGCCGGCATCCGAGCGGACGCCGCCGTACTGGTCGCTGACGGCCAGCACCTTCACGCCCGCCTCGGCGAGGAAGCGCGCGCTGCCGCGACCGACCTTGCCGAAGCCCTGGACCGCCGCCGTCGACTCGGACGGCGAGAGGTGCAGGTGCGACATCGCCTGGAGCGCGATGTGGACGACGCCGCGCGAGGTCGCGGAGGCGCGACCCTGCGAGCCACCCAGGCTGATCGGCTTGCCGGTCACGACGCCCAGGACCGTGTGGCCGCTGTTGACGGAGTAGGTGTCCATCATCCAGGCCATCGTCTGCTCGTCGGTGCCGATGTCGGGGGCCGGGATGTCCTGCATCGGGCCGATGAGCGGCAGGATCTCCGAGGTGTAGCGGCGGGTGACGCGCTCGAGCTCGGCGACCGAGTACTTGCGCGGGTCGATCGTCACGCCGCCCTTGGCGCCGCCGTACGGCACCCCGAGCAGCGCGCACTTCCACGTCATCCACATGGCGAGCGCGCGGACCTCGTCGAGGTCGACGTTCGGGGCGTAGCGCAGTCCGCCCTTGGCGGGGCCGCGCGAGTAGTTGTGCTGGACGCGGTATCCGGTCAGCACCTCGGTGGTGCCGTCGTCGCGCCGGAGCGGGATGCTCACGGCCAGCTCGCGCCGGGGCGCGGCCAGGTTCGCGTAGACGCCGTCGTCGTAGCCGAGGATCTTCACGGCATCTGCGAGCTGGCGGCGGGCATCGACGAGCGGTTCGCTCATCCAATCCTCCCTGTGGGGTGTGATCAGCCTGTCGGTGAATGAGCCGTGGCCCCCTTGTGAGGGGGCTCACAGCTCGCGCGCATCATGCCGCTCGACCGGCCGGTAACCAGCATCGACGAGCCCCTCGGAACGACCGGCTTCGGGAAGCCGTCCGAAGGCGGCGAAGTTACCGACGGGTAGGATGTGTGTCACTCCTGGACGGGCTGCCACTCGCGGCACGCCCGCCCTAGGGTGGTGGATCGCTCGTCGGACGCGGCGGGCTCGTTATCGACGAGGAGCGAAGTTCCCGCATGCAAGCCTTTGCCATCGTTGTCTCGCTCGTGCTCACGGTCGCCGCGGTCGCGCTGCTCGTGGGCGCGGTGCGCAGCATGCTCGGCGTCATCCGGACCGGTCAGCCGGCGCCCGGACGCACGGGCAACCCGGGCCGACGTACCGTCACCATGCTCAAGGAGACGGTGCTCCACACGCGCATGCTCCAGTGGACGGTCGTCGGCGTCATGCACTGGTTCGTGTTCGCGGCGTTCATCTTCCTGTCGTTCGCGGTGCTGAGCGCCTACTTCCAGCTCTTCTCGCCGGAGTTCGCGTGGCCGATCATCGGCCACTTCTACCCGTACGAGTGGTTCAGCGAGCTCATCGGCGTGCTGAGCACGGTCGGCATCGTCTACCTGATCATCTACCGCCAGCGGAACCACCCTCGCTCGCTCGGCCGTGACTCGCGCTTCTTCGGCTCGACCTTCTGGCAGGCGTACTTCGTCGAGATCATGGCGCTGCTCGAGGGCGCAGCGATCCTGTTCATCCGCGGCGCCGAGTACAACCTCGCCAAGATCACCGGCCACGAGGACGAGGCGACCCGCGCGCACTTCCCGATCGCGTCGTGGTTCGGTGACGCGCTCTACCCCAGCTCGCAGGGCTCCGAGGCCGCGCTGCAGAACATCATCTACGCGATCGCCGTCTTCAAGATCGCGCTCGCGATGGTCTGGCTCATCGTCATCGCGCGCAACCTCACCATGGGCATCGCCTGGCACCGCTTCACCGCCTGGTTCAACATCTGGTTCAAGCGCGAGGACTCGGGTCGCACGGCGCTGGGCGCCATGAAGCCGCTCGTCTCCGCCGGGAAGCCGGTCACCCTCGACGACATCGACGACCTCGACGAGGACGCCAAGCTCGGCGTCGGCTCGATCGAGGACTTCTCCTGGAAGGGCATCCTCGACTTCACGACCTGCACCGAGTGCGGTCGCTGCCAGTCGCAGTGCCCGGCCTGGAACACGCAGAAGCCGCTCTCCCCCAAGCACCTCGTCCTCAGCCTGCGCGACCACGCGTACGCCGCCGCGCCGTACCTCCAGGCCGGCGAGACCGACGGCGCCGGGGCCGAGGTCGCCCAGAAGCCGCTCATCGGCCACACCGACCAGGACGGCTCGGTGGGTGCGGGCGACGACGTGCTCGAGTGGTTCTACAACCCGGCCGACGGCGGCTTCGTGATCGACGAGGACGTGCTCTGGTCGTGCACGTCGTGCGGCGCCTGCGTCCAGCAGTGCCCCGTCGACATCGAGCACGTCGACCACATCATGGACATGCGCCGCTACCAGGTGCTCGTGGAGTCCAACTTCCCCTCCGAGCTCAACGGGCTGTTCAAGGGCCTGGAGAACAAGGGCAACCCCTGGAACATGTCGCCCTCCGCCCGCCTGGACTGGGCCAAGGACCTGCCCTTCGAGGTCAAGGTCGTCGGCGCTCCGTCTGACCAAGGCGGCATCGAGTCGCTCGACGAGGTCGACTGGCTGTTCTGGGTCGGCTGCGCCGGCGCCTACGAGGACCGCGCGAAGAAGACGACCCGTGCGGTCGCCGAGCTGCTCGACATGGCCGGCGTGTCCTTCGGAGTGCTCGGCAACGGCGAGACCTGCACCGGCGACCCCGCCCGACGAGCCGGCAACGAGTTCGTCTTCCAGGGCCTGGCCCAGCAGAACGCCGAGACCTTCAACGAGTACAAGGTGAAGAAGGTCGTCTCGACCTGCGCGCACTGCTTCAACACGCTCAAGAACGAGTACAAGGACTTCGGCGTCGAGCTCGAGGTCGTCCACCACACCCAGCTGCTGAACCGGCTCGTCCGCGAGGGCAAGCTGACCCCGGTCACCGAAGGCGCCGGCGCCCACCAGCGCTCCATCACCTACCACGACCCGTGCTACATCGGCCGCCACAACGGCGTCTACAGCCCGCCGCGCGAGCTGCTCCAGGTGCTCCCGGGCGCGGAGTTCAAGGAGATGCCCCGCAACGCCGAGCGCTCGTTCTGCTGCGGCGCCGGCGGCGCCCGGATGTGGATGGAGGAGAACCTCGGCTCGCGGATCAACCGCAACCGCACCGATGAGGCCGTCGAGACCGGGGCGGACCAGATCGCGGTCGGCTGCCCGTTCTGCCGCGTCATGCTCTCCGACGGGCTCACCGCCGCGCAGGCCGACGGCAGCGCGCGGGAGTCGGTCGAGGTCCTCGACGTCGCCCAGATGCTGCTCGCCTCGGTCAAGGGCGAGATGGCGACGAAGGTCGCGCCCGGTGGCGGTACGTCGGCCGCTCCCGCGGCTGCTGCCGCGTCGACAGCACTGGCCGCCGAGCCGTCCGCCGGCGACGCGACCGACACACCCGACACCGTCAGGTCGACCGCCGACGCCGGCCCTGCCGCGAAGGCATCGGGCGGATCGTCGCTGTTCGACACACCGGCGCCGGAGTCGGCGCCCGAGTCGGCGCCGGACGACGCATCGTCGCTCTTCGACACCCCTGCCCCGTCCGAGCCGAGCGCGCCCGAGAGCACGTCAGGCGGCTCGCTCTTCGACGAGGGCGGGTCGCTCTTCGACACGCCCTCGACGCCGGCTCCGGCCGCGCCGACCGAGGACGAGGCAGCCCCTGCGACCGGCGGGTCCCTCTTCGACATCCCTGCCGAGACCGAGGCACCCGAGGCCACCGCACCGGCTGCCGAGGAAGCACCGGCGGCCGCGAAGGCCGAGACGCCGGCGCAGGCCGAGCCCGACCTCGGTGCCGGCGGGTCGCTGTTCGACATCCCCGCCCAGACCGAGGCACCCGCGACCCCGAGCGCCGAGCAGGCACCCGAGGCCACCGCACCGGCTGCCGAGGAAGCACCGCCGGCCGCGAAGGCCGAGGCGCCGGCGCAGGCCGAGCCCGACCTCGGTGCCGGCGGCTCCCTGTTCGACATCCCCGCCCCGACCGAGGCACCCGCGACCCCGAGCGCCGAGCAGGCACCCGAGGCCACCGCACCGGCTGCCGAGGAAGCACCGGCGGCGCCCGTCGAGGCCGCGCCTGTGGCCGCATCGGGGCCTGTAGTCGCATCGGCGCCGCGGACCGAGGTGGACATCGACAGCATGGCGTCACTGTTCGACATCGAGGCTCCGGGGGGCGCCGTCACGAGCGCCCCGGCGGCTCACGCCGTCGCCGCTCCGGTCGAGACCCCGGTCGACACCCCTGCCGAAGCACCGGTCGAAGCGCCGGTCGAAGCGCCGGCGGCGGAGGCCGCGAGCGCGGTGGACGAGCAGCCCGCCGACGCGCCCGCGCCCGTCCGCGAAGCACCGGCGACCGTACAGGCGGCTGCACCCGCGACCGCACCGGTTGCCTCCTCGGGAACGGCGTCCACGCCGCGGACCGACGTCGAGATCGAGTCGATCGGGTCCCTCTTCGACATCGAGGCACCTGCGGGCGCCGTCGCAGGGGCGGCACCGACCGGTGCCTCCACGGCCGCGGAGCCGGTCACCGAGCCGGTCGCCGCCGAGCCGGTCGACGCCGAGCCCGCCGATGAGGCCGCCGATGAGCCCGTCGAGGCGCCGGTGGAGACGACGGTCGAGCCGGCCGGAGAGAAGCCCGAGGAGCCGACCGAGGAGCCGACCGAGGCGTCGCGGCCTGCACCGGCGGCTTCCTCGGGCGAGGCGCACAGCCCGCGCACCGACGTCGACATCAGCTCCACGGAGTCGCTCTTCGACCTCTGAGTCGGACAGATCCGACTGTGCCGCGGATCCGAGTCACTGGATGACTCGGATCCGCGGCACAGTCGCTTCCGGGCCTCGCCAGAGATCCGTCGGCGGCGTTGCTGAGCCCGCACGGATCCTCGGCGCCGACCGTCCGACCACCTCCCCAGGTCGGCAACGCCTCAGTGCCGCGGATCCGAGTCACTGGATGACTCGGATCCGCGGCACAGTCGCTTCCGCGGCTCTCCACAGATCGCCGCGCAGCGCTACCGCCGGGCCGCGTGGTCGGCCAGGCTCGGCCGCATGTCCCTCGCGCCCGATGCCGACCGTGAACCGGACCAGGCGCGCCTCGACGAGCTCCTCCAGGCCCAGCACGGCGTGGTCGCGCGGCGCCAGGTGCTGGAGTGCGGCTTCACCGTCAACGACATCCGCCGCCTGGTCCGACGCCGGGAGTGGGCGCCCGCCGGGCATCCGGCGATCTTCGTCGACCACACCGGTCCGATGACGTGGCGGCAACGGGCCTGGGCGGCTGTCCTCCACGCGTGGCCTGCCGCGCTGGCCGGGGAGTCCGCACTCCGGGCGGTCGAGGGGCCCGGTCGACGCGACCGTGACGACGGCGCTCCGATCCGGGTCGCGGTCGACCGCAAGCGCAGCGTCGTACGGCGCGAGGGCATCGTCATCCAGCGGCTGAGCCGTCTGGCCGCCCGGGTGCAGTGGAGCACCAGCCCGCCCCGGCTCCGGACCGAGGAGGCGCTGCTCGACCTCGCGGCGGGCTCCGCCACGGAGCTGGCCGCGATCGGCCGGCTCGCGGACGCGGTCAACGCGAGGCTCACCACCCCGGCCCGGCTGCTCGACACGCTCGCCTCCCGCCCGCGCATCCCACGTCGCCGGTTCCTGGCCAACACGCTCGCGGACGTGCGCGACGGCACCTGCTCGGTGCTCGAGCACGGATACCTGGTCGGCGTCGAGCGCGCCCACGGGCCGCCGCGACCCCGGCGTCAGGCGCCGACCGGGGTCGGCCGGCCGGGGTTCCGCGACATCGACTACCCCGAGCTGGGCATCGTCGTGGAGCTCGACGGCCGACTCGGGCATGACGGCTCAGCCGCCCGGGATCGCGACCTCGAGCGCGACCTCGATGCCAGGGTCGCCGCCGGTCGCGTCACGGTCAGGCTCGGTTGGGGCCAGGTCTTCGACCGACCCTGCAGCACGGCGGTCAAGGTCGCGCAGCTGTTGCAGCGTCACGGCTGGCAGGGAGCCCACCGGCCCTGCGCGCGTTGCGCGCAGACAGCGCAGACAGCGCAGACAGCGCCGTGGCCCCGAGTCACCGGATGACTCGGGACCACGGCACCAGCGGGTCAGTCGTCGCTGCGCGCGCGTTCGCCGACGTACGCGACGAGGGCGGGCGAGGAGGACTCGAGCCTGTCGACCTCCTCACCGCCGGTGCAGGTGCACAGCCGGACGGTGAGGCCGCCGGAGGAGCGGGAGACGACCTCCCACACGCCGCCCGCGGCCTCCCATCGGCGGAGCACGTCGACCGGGTCGGTGGCCGTCACGGCTCCTCTCGGCGCACCTCGGCGACGGCCTCCTCGTCGACCACGACCGGACGCTTCCACGCCCAGAAGATGAAGATGAGGCCCACCACGAGCAGGATCAGGCCGGACCACAGGTTGGCGTTGACGTTGCCCGTCTTCTTGCCCTCCTCGTCGCCGAAGATCCCCATCAGCACCAGGATCACGCCGTAGATGCCGAGCAGCGAGCCGATCACGTTGCGGATGTCGAAGAGGCCAGCTGTCTTGTTCACTGCCATGTCGGTCTCCGATCAGAAGAGCAGGTTGAGGATGATCACGAGGACGAGCGACACGGTCGCGAGGGGGACGGTACGGCGATACCAGGGGTACGTCGCCTCCTTCTCGTCGATCAGGTCCTCGCGCGGCGTCTCGGAGTAGACGAGCCCGACCAGCTCGTCGTGGGTCTTCGGCACGGTCATGTACGACACGATGATCGACAGCGCCACGTCGACGACGAACGCGGTGGACGCCGCGACGAACGACGCGCCCTGTCCCGACAACGGCAGCGCGCCGGTCGACAACGAGCCGAAGGCGTCCTCGGAGAGGAACGCGACCGTGACCGCCGAGAGTGTGCCGGCGACCAGGCCGACCCAGCCGGCCGTCGCCGTCATCCGCTTCCAGAACATCCCGAGGATGAACGTCGCGAAGAGCGGGGCGTTGAAGAACCCGAACAGCGTCTGCAGGTAGTTCATGATGTTCGAGAAGTTGGACGCCAGTCCCGCCGTGAAGATGGCGATGACCGTCGCGCCGACGGTGGCCCAGCGACCGATCCCGAGGTACCAGTGGTCCTCGCGGTCCTTGATGATGTAGGTCTGCACGAGGTCGTAGGAGAACACCGTGTTGAAGGCCGAGATGTTGGCCGCCATGCCCGCCATGAACGCGGCCAGCAGACCGGTGATCGCGAGCCCCAGGAGGCCGTTGGGCAGCACGTCGCGCATCAGGTAGAGCAGCGCGTCGTTGAACTGGACGCCGTCGCCGGACGCACCGCCCGGCACCGCCTGCCCGTTCTTCACCTTGGCGATCTCGCTCACGAGCACCGCGGCGATCATGCCCGGGATGATCGTGATGAACGGGATGAACATCTTCGGGAAGGAGCCGATGATCGGCGTCTTCCGGGCCGAGGCCATCGAGTCGGAGGCCATCGCGCGCTGCACCTCGACGAAGTTCGTCGTCCAGTAGCCGAAGGACAGCACGAAGCCGAGGCCGAAGACGATGCCGATGACCGAGAGGAACGACGAGTCGAAGCCCGTGAGCGCGTTGCCCGGCCACGAGTGCAGCTGGTCGTGCACGGACGCCGTGACGTCGTGCGTCTTCGGGTCCACCCCGGGGGTGACCTTGTCCTTCAGGCCACTCCAGCCGCCGATGCGGTGCAGGCCGAGGAGGGTCAGCGGAGCCAGCGAGGCGACGATGACGAAGAACTGGAGGACCTCGTTGTAGATCGCGGCACGCAGACCACCGAGGGTGATGTACGAGAGCACGATCGCCGCGGCGACGATGAGCGCGATCCACAGCGGCCAGCCGAGCAGGGCGTGCAGGATCGAGCCGAGCAGGTACAGGTTGATGCCCGCGATGAGCAGCTGCGCGATCGCGAACGACAGCGCGTTGACGAGGTGGGCGCCCGGACCGAAGCGGCGCCGCATGAACTCGGGGACCGAGCGCACCTTGGAGCCGTAGTAGAACGGCATCATCACGACGCCGAGGAACAGCATGGCCGGGATCGCGCCGACCCAGAAGTAGTGCACGGACGGGAGCCCGAACTGGGCGCCGTTCGCGGACATGCCCATGATCTCGACGGCGCCCAGGTTGGCCGAGATGAAGGCCAGACCGGTCACCCACGCGGGAAGGGAGCGACCGGAGAGGAAGAAGTCGACGGAGTCGGAGACCCGACGACTCGCCATCACCCCGATCCCGATGACGAACGCGAAGTAGATCGCGATCAGCAGGTAGTCAACGGCGCTCGCATCGATGAGCGTGTTACTCGCGAGCGCCACCACGGGAGCCGCGGCCATAGGTCCACGACCTTTCTCTTCTCGATTCAGATGTAGCCCTGACACGTCGAGTGCCAGGCCCTCCTCATGCCCCGAAATGGGGCAAGACACACCTGATGTCACGATTGACGTCGTCGTGACATTGCGCTGACGTCTTCGTGATGTCATAGTGGTGCGCATGGACATCACGCCGTACGTCGAAGGCCTCCGCCGCGACCTCCTGGCCGCGGCCGAGGCGGCCGGGCCCGAGGCCCGTGACACCGCCGAGCGACTCTCCTATGCGCTCGACCCCGCCGCTCGGCTCGCACTGATGGAGGCGGTCAGCCAGGCTGCCGCCGAGATCACCGCCGAGCTTCCCGCCGGCAGCGTCGAGGTCCGGCTCGCCGGACGCGACCTGGACTTCCGGGTCGAGGTCCCCCCGGCCGCCGCGACCGTCGACGCCGAGCCCGGAGACCCGGAGGACGAGGGCTCCCTGGCCCGCATCACACTCCGCATCCCGGAGTCGGTCAAGACCCGTGCCGAGGAGTACGCCGCCCGCAGCGGCGCCTCGCTCAACACGTGGCTCGTCAACCTGGTCCGCAACGCGACCCGGGAGGGCGGCATCAACGTCGACATCGACCTCTCCAGCGTCCCGTTCCTGGGCGGCCCGACGCCCGGAACACAAGGACGCGGCCCCCGCCGGATGACCGGCTGGGCCTGACAGCTCCCGAGGAGGAGACACACCATGGAACACCACTTCGACACCCCCGGCCCGACCCGGCTGCACGCCATGCTCGGCGCCGGCCGCATCGACGTACGCGCCAGTGACCGGGACACCACCGACGTCGTCGTCACCGGTCAGGACGCGGACCAGACCCGCGTCGAGGAGCGCGGCGGCGGCATCCTGATCGTCGCGCCGCGACAGCGCGGACTGTTCGGACGCGGCGGCATCGATGTCACCGTCGACCTGCCGTCGGGCAGCGACCTGAAGATCAGGACGGGCTCCGCCGAGGTCACCCTCACCGGCGACAACGGCTCGGTGGTCGTGCAGACCGGCTCGGCCGGGATCGACGTCGAGCACTCCTCCGGCTCCACCGTCCTGGAGACCGGCTCAGGCCGCATCCAGCTCGGCGACACCGACGGGGACGTGCGCATCAAGTCGGGCTCCGGCAACGTCTCGGTGGGGGCAGCGACCCGCACCGTCGTCGCGTCGATCGGCTCCGGCGACGTCGAGCTCGGATCCGTCGGCGGGACGGTGCGCGTGAAGAGCGGCTCCGGCGCCCTCCGGGTGCACCGGGCGAGCGGCGACATCTCGCTCACCACCGGCAGCGGCGACCTCGAGGTCGACGCGATCACGCGCGGCCGCATCAACGGCAAGGGCGGCTCCGGCGACATCCGGGTCGGCGTCCCCGCCGGCGTACCCGTGTGGACCGACGTGTCGACCGTCAGCGGCCGGATCAGCTCCACGCTCCCCCGCCTGGGCGAGCCCGAGCCCGGCCAGGACCACGTCGAGGTGCGCGTCCACAGCGGCAGCGGTGACATCACCCTGGTGTCGCTATGAGCGTCTACTCCTTCCTCGGCGGGACGGCGGTGGCTCCGAGCCGGTCCACCGACCGGCCGCTGCCGAGGCACAGCGAACGAACGGAGACGAACGATGATCGCCCGACTCGTGTGGCCACGCGGGGGTCAGCCCCTCATGGCGACGCCATCGCGCCAGTCGCCCATGAAGGCGACCTCTGACCGATTCAGCCCCAGGTCGGACACCAGCGCCCGCCTGAGCCCGGTCACGAGCCTGGACTCGCCCGCGACCCAGGCGTAGACCACCAGACCTGACCATCGAGGGGCAGGGCGGGGTTGCACCGGGTTCGCCAAGAGGCAGACTGTGCACGTGCCGTGGCCGTCCTGGGATCAAGCAGCGCTCGCCTGCATCGCGGCACTGCTGCTCTCGGTGATCGGTCTCCGGCTTCCCGACGGACGCCTGCGCACCGCATCGGTTCCGACGCTCCGCGAGTTCGCGTTGGTCAGCGGCCTGTACTCGATCTGGCGGCTGGCGCGGCAGCTCCCGTTCACCCACGAGGCGGGAGCGATCGACCGGGGCCGCGCGATCGACCGTCTCCAGCTCCGCCTGCACCTGCCGAGCGAGATCGGGCTCCAGCACTTCGTGGTGCACCACGACTCGCTCGCGCGGCTGGTCAACGCCTACTACGCGACACTTCACGTGCCGGCGCTCCTGGCCTTCCTGGTCTGGTTGTGGATCCGGCACCGGGACGCCTACCCGCACTGGCGCAACGGGCTCGTCTACGTCACCCTCGGGTGCCTCATCATCCGGTTCGTCCGGGTGGCACCTCCGCGCTTCATCCCCGAGCTCGGGTTCGTCGACCTGTCGCAGCGCCTCGGCTTCCAGGTGTACGGCGACCCGGGGACCGGCATCAGCGACCAGTACGCCGCGATGCCCTCGATCCACGTCGCCTGGGCGGCCGTGGTCGGGCTCGGCGTGCTCTGCGTCGCCCGCAGCCCGTGGCGCTCGCTCATCGTCCTGCACCTGCCGATCACGATGTTCGTGGTCGCGGCGACCGGCCACCACTGGTGGCTCGACGGCATCGTCGCACTGGCGCTGCTCGGGATCGGGCTCTGGGGCGACGCGCTCTGGCGCCGCTCGCGGTCCCGTGCTTCAGATCGCGGTGCGGTGGAAGTTCTGGAAGCTGCGTGACGGCGTGGGACCCCGCTGGCCCTGGTAGCGGCTTCCGTACTTCTCCGAGCCGTAGGGGTGCGCGCTCGGAGAGGTGAGCCGGAAGAAGCAGAACTGCCCGATCTTCATGCCCGGGTAGAGCTTGATCGGCAGCGTGGCGACGTTGGCGAGCTCGAGCGTGACGTGTCCGGAGAAGCCGGGGTCGACGAAGCCCGCGGTCGCATGCGTCAGCAGGCCGAGCCGGCCGAGCGAGGACTTCCCCTCGACGCGCGCGGCGATGTCGTCGGGCAGCGTCACGGTCTCGTACGTCGACCCGAGCACGAACTCCCCCGGGTGCAGGATGAACGGCTCCTCGCCCTCGGTCTCCACCTGCCGGGTCAGCTCCGACTGGTCGACGGCGGGGTCGATCGTGGCGTACTTGTGGTTGTCGAAGACCCGGAAGAAGCGGTCCAGCCGGACGTCAATGCTCGACGGCTGGAGCATGGCCTCCTGCCAGGGGTCCATGACGATCCGGCCGGCCTCGATCTCGGCGAGGATGTCCTTGTCGCTCAGCAGCACGGGGGTCACCCTACCGATCGGCGCGGCCGACGCCGGGCGCACAATGCTCACCGTGCGAGAGAGCTTCAAGAGGTATGTCGCGATCGGGGACTCCTTCACGGAGGGAGTGGGCGATCCGGACCCCGGTCGGCCGAACGGCGTACGGGGCTGGGCCGACCGGGTCGCCGAGGTGCTGGCCACCGCGGATCCCGACTTCGGGTATGCCAACCTCGCCATCCGCGGACGCAAGCTCGCCGGCATCCTCGACGAGCAGCTCGACCGGGCCGTCGCGCTCGAGCCCGACCTCGTCACCGTCTACGCGGGCGCCAACGACCTGCTGCGTCCGTCGGTCGACGTCGACGCGCTCATGGCGGCGTACGACGACGCGATCGGCCGGCTCGCGGCCACCGGGGCGACCGTCCTGGTCTGGACGGCGTTCGGCGCCCGCCGGTCGGCCTTCTGGAAGCCGATGAGGGGCCGGTTCGCGTACTACAACGAGCTCGTCCGGGAGATCGCCGACGAGCACGGCGCGCGCATCGTCGACTACTGGCGGATGGGCGAGTACGACGACTGGGGCTACTGGGACGTCGACCGCCTGCACATGGCGACGCCGGGCCACGAGCTCATGGCCGTCAAGGTGCTCGACCTCCTCGGCGTCGCGCACTCGCTGCCACAGCCGGTCCCCCTCACCCGCCCCGAGCTCACCGCGCGCGAGCTGCGCGCTGCGAACTGGGAGTGGACCCGCCAGCACCTCGGCCCGTGGGTCCGGCGCCGGCTGACCGGACGCTCGTCGGGCGATGGCCTGGACCCGCGGTATCCAGCGCTCACACCCCTTCCCCCCACCGCGGAGGTGTGAGGTAGCATCCTCACCGCCTGCTCCGGCAGGCACTGCGGATGTAGCTCAGTTGGTAGAGCGTCAGCTTCCCAAGCTGAATGTCGCGAGTTCGAGCCTCGTCATCCGCTCCGAGAAGGCGCCCCGCGCGAGACTGCACGACAGTCCGCGCGGGGCGCTGTCGTTTCCACAAGTTCGCCGCGGCGCGTCATGAACGGGGCCGCCATGTGTCTTCCGAGTGTGGACCCGCGACACGTTGGCGGGTCCACGTCGGTCTCGGGCAGACGGAGGACGAACCATGATCACGAACACGAACCCGCTGGCAGGATGGCTGCGCCGCTCCCGGGGGCCACGAGTCCTCGCCATCGTGCTGGGCACACTGCTGGCGACCACCGCAACCGCGTACGCCACCACCGGCACCGCACAGCTGTCGCGCGGGGTCCGGTTCTACTTCGGGCAGACGGCCGGCCACGGAGACAGCGACAACTTCACGGGCTATGGACCGGCCGGCAGCACGATCGCATGGTTGTGCTCCGACGCGAACAACGCCGGCGGCAACAACTCGTACAACGCGGCGTTCATCCGGAACAAGTCCCTGGCGCCAGACGTCACGCTCAAGAAGATCTCGCGCTTGTACAACCAGGGGGTGTACCGCAGCGCCGGTATCGACACCGACAGCTACACGAGATACCACACGTACGTCAGCTGGAGCGCCGTCCCCGCAGCAGCGAACAGCGTGAGTGGCTTTGCCCGTGATGGCTTCAATGCGCCGAGCCCGTGCTGACCACTCCGGCCGTCTCGAAGCCGGTCGACGACGCCGAGCAGGGGTTCGTGCTTCGGGACCTGACCTACGACTACCGACGCCTGCGCGCCCCGCGCAGGCGGGGCCGGCCGGCACTGGGCGGGGTGTCGGCCCGGGCGTCCTCCAGCGCGGTGGCGCTGCTCGGGCCGAACGGCGCGGGGAAGTCGACGCTGTTCAGGATCCTGTCGACGTCCACCTCGGCGTCGGGCGGGTCGTTCGCCGTGGCGGGCTACGACTCGGCGGGCTCGGCCGGCAGCCTCGCGGAGTACCGCAGACGGATCGGTGTCGTGCCGCAGAGGTTCCGGGCCCCGCACGGGTATACGTGCCGGGAGGTGCTCGCGTACGTCGCCTGGCTCCGCCAGGTCCCGCGAGCGGCCGTTGCGGACAACATCGCGGAGGCCCTCGTCCTGACCGGCCTCGCTGAGTACGGAGAGCGCAAGATCGGCACCCTCTCGGGCGGCACTCTCCAGCGCGTGGCGCTCGCCCAAGCCCTGGTCTCGCGCCCGCGTCTCCTGCTGCTCGACGAGCCGACCGTCGGCCTGGACCCGGCACAGCGCGAGTCCTTCCTCGCCAACTTGGGCGAGGTCCGCCGCCGTGGAACGACCACGCTACTCGCGACCCACCTGGTCGAGGACGTCGCGGTCTTCGCGCACGAGGTCGTGGTGCTGAACGAGGGGCGGTGCGCGTATGCCGGCAGGCTGGCGTCGTTCGCCGAAACGGCCGACGGCCAGCCCGTTCCGGGTGCCGCGATCTCGGCCGCCTATCAGCGGATCATCGAGACCGGAGCGGATGGCTGATGCCCGCCACGAGCCGTGCGCCCCTGGTGGTCGAGCTCGGGACCGGGGCGCCGCTGATCTCGGGGTCCGCCGCCGTCGGCGCAGCCCTGGTGCTCGGTGGCGTGTTCACCTCGACCGATGGACAGCTGCCGGGCTGGGCGGATCCGTTGAACCTGGTCCTCACGGCGTGCCTCTACCTGGGACCGCTCGCGGCTGGCGCGGCCGCACTGCAGGTATCGCTCCAGCAAGCGAGCGGGATACTCGAGCTCGCTGGGACGACCCCTCGGGGAAAGGCGTCCGCGATCCGCTTGGGCTGGCTGGCGATCGCCAGCTGGCAGTCGCTCGCCCTCCTGGTCCTGTGCGCGCTGATCCTCGTGCGATCTGACCTTTCGGGCGGGTTCTCGCCCGCGATGCTCCTGCTTCCCCTCCAGGCAGCGCTACTGGTGAGCGCCTGCACTGCGGCCGGGGTGGCGGTGGCGAGGCTCTGGCAGCACCACCTAGCGGCGCCGGCCGTGGCCGTGGCGCTGTTCGCGATCCTGTATCTCACCTCGGACCCTGCCGATCGGCTGCGGGTCATCTACCCAGAGATCCACTACCAGATCTACCTCGAGCCCAACCCGGGCCTGCTGTCCAGCACGGCCCTCGGTCTCGCGTTCGCGACGGTCGTGGCCTGGACCGGCCTGGCCGTGCGGCGGAGCAGGCTCCGCGCGCTGGGCTTCGTCATCGCCGGCGCTCTTCTCGCCAGCTCCGTGGTGACACGAATCCACACCGACGAACGACCGGTCGCCGTACGGCGTCCGCCGCACTCCGCCACCTGTTACCGGAAGCACGACGTCAGGTTGTGCACGTGGCCCTTCCCGTCCCGATCGCTCGAGCAGAGCCTGTCTCGACTCGATCGGATGCACCGCGTTCTCGCGATGTACGACGACGCAGCTCCGACCGACTTCTTCGAAGTGGGCTTGGTGTCTCCGGAGCGCGCTGCGGCCTACGACATGCCCCGTCACGATGATCTCGTGCAGGACGGCACCGAGGAGGCCATGGCACTCATCCCGGTCCCGACGTGCTCGCGCCTCGCGGTCACCCGAGCCTATGGCGAGCTCGTCCGATGGCTGGTGGTCGAGTCATCCAGGGAGCTCGGACACAGCGCGTCCGCGGCTACGTCCGCGGGGTGGGTCGTGCAGCGCCTGAGCGCGGTTCGCGCGAGCTGCCGGTGAGGTCGTCACCCGACCGCTGGCTGCCGCCCCACGTGTCGGGCTGGACGCTCGCCACCACCGCCGCGGCGGTCACCACAGCGGCCGTCGCTGCCGCGGCCCCCGACGTCGTCGGCCTTCCCCAGATCGGCGCTATGGACACGGTCGTGGCGCCCGTCCCGGCGCTGCTCGCCTGGGTCGCGGCCCTCACGGCGACCACCGCAGCCAGCGAGCCGTGTCCCGAGGTCTTCGCGACGGTGCCGAGGAGGGCGTTCGCCGTCAACGTCGCGAGGATCGTGCTCACCCTGGCGGCCTTCACCGTCGGTGCAGCCGCGGCGACGGGCACCCGCGACCTGGCCGTCGCCGGACTCAGCGCACGGACGTCGATGGCGCTCTGCGGCGAAGGTCTCGCCGTGGCGTCGGTCGCAGGCCTCCGCTACGGATGGCTCCCGATGACCGCCCACCTCCTGGCCGCCGCCACGCTCGGAGCAGCCAACCGGCCCGACCTGGCGGGCTGGGCGTGGATCGTCTCCCCCGAGGTCGGGGCCACGCAGGTCGTCCTCTCGACGCTCCTCTTCGTCATCGGCATGACGGCGTGGACGCGGCGCGCGCGGACGGTGCTGAGCCAACCGGCCTGAGGTCGGCCTAGTCTCGTCGTCGTGAGTTTCGAAGGCTTCCCCGCCGCTGCGCTCGACTTCTACGACGACCTCGAGGTCGACAACACCAGGTCGTTCTGGGAGGCGCACAAGCACGTGTACGCCGAGTCGGTGCTCGCCCCCTTCAAGGCCCTGACGGCCGCACTCGAGCCGGAGTTCGGGACGGCCAAGATCTTCCGGCCCTACCGCGACGTGCGGTTCAGCAAGGACAAGACGCCGTACAAGACGCACCAGGGCGCGTTCGTCGGGGTGGCCGAGGCGACCGGCTACTACGTCGAGCTCTCGCCGCGCGGCATCCGGACGGGCGGCGGCTTCTACCACGCCCCCTCGGACCGGCTGGCGGCCTTCCGGGCCGCGATCGTGCACGACCGCTTCGGCCCGGAGCTCGAGCGGCTGCTCGCGCAGATCGAGAAGGACGGCTTCGAGATCGGCGGCGAGACACTCAAGACGACGCCGCGCGGCTTCGACGCCGACCATCCGCGCATCGGGCTGCTGCGGCACAAGTCGCTGACGGCGGGCCGGTCGCTGGGCTTCGAGCCGGTCATCCACACGGCGGAGCTGCTGGACGTCGTACGCGACGACTGGCGCAGCCTGCGCCCGCTCACCGAGTGGTGCCGGGAGCGGCTCGCGACCTGAGCGCGGCTCAGCGCTGCACGACGGCGACCACGGCGCCGGCCAGACCCCCGACGAGGCCGATGGCGGCCATGACGATGGCGCCCTTCTCGACCCCGCCCATCCGCTCGGACCAGCCGTGGGCCTTGGCCACCGTGCGGATCATGTCGCGACCCACGCCGGCGTCGAAGGAGTAGCCGACCACCTCGCCCACGCGGCCGGTGTCGAGGTCGACCCCGAAGTCCTTGCGCCACGACTTCTGGTAGATCCGCCCGCGGGACGCCTCCTTCTGGACCGTGGCCAGCCGAGGAGCCCCGGCCGACCAGGACAGCGTGTTGGACACGTCGACGATGACCAGCCGGCGGCGCCGCACGTCCAGGGTCACCTCGTGGGTGAAGACCTTCTTCAGTCCGTGCGCGCGCAGCACGGCCAGCCAGCGCGCGTTCGCGACGTCGATCGTCAGGTCGAAGCCGCGTGCCGTCTCCTGGACGACGTACGGCGTCCCGGCCGCCGCGTCGCGGACCGCGGAGACGAGGTCGGCTGCGGTGGTCGTGCGTTCAGAGCTCATGTCAGGAGGACACCGCGGCGCTCGCCCCATGACGCGAGGCGGTGGAGGAGTCGACCTCAGGGGATCGGGGCAGGGGCGGAGATGTCGACGCTGCCGTCGGGCTTCACCGTGAAGACGCTGACGCTCAGCGCGCCCGTGCTCGGATTGAGGCTGAACGCCTCGAAGGTGGCCGGGTTCTGGATGTCGCCCGGGTTGGGCTCGGTGCTGACGTGGCCGCCGGCGCTGCCGCCCGTGTACTCCAGCGACTGCTCGCCCGTCGGGCCCGCGTGCACCTGCACGCCGAGGGGCTTGAACGAGCGCCCGTCGATCACAGCGACCCTCTGGCAGCCGGCGGCGGCGATGCGGGCACCGAGCAGGTGGTCGTGGAGCAGGACGATGTCGGGGTGGGTCGCGCAGGCCTCCGTGGTCGCGTCGTCGACGAACGTCGTCACGTCGGTGGACGGGTCGCGCAGGACGGCACCGGTGCCGAAGTCGCCGACGGTCGAGATGCGCGGATCGGTCAGGGAGAGCAGCGAGATGCCCGAGACGTCGTGGGTGCGGCCGTCGCCGACCTTCCACCCCCGTGCCGACGCCGCGCGCACGATCGCCGGGGTGTCGTGCAGGCCGGGGGCGAACTCGACCTTCACGCCGCCGGAGTAGTAGTCGATGGTGTCCAGGATGTAGGTCTCGAGCGACTTCCCCGCGAAGGTCAGGTCGCCGGTGTAGGCGAGGAAGTCCGCGCCGGTGAGCTTCGCCGCCCGACCGATGATCCTGGCCATCCCGTTGACGTCCTCGAGGTCCTCCGCGGCGATGAAGAGGACGTCGTCCGGGGACGCTCGCAGGTCGGTGTTGGCGAGAGCGGCGTCGAGGTTGTCGGAGACATCTTCGTAGAACGTGCTGTGCGGTTGGAGGACCGACAGGAACGGCACGACCTCACCCGCGAGGCCGTTCACCTGGGTGCCCGCCAGCGCGGTCCCGTTGAAGAACGGGCTCCCGATCACGGCATGCCGGTCGTGGTGCGACAGCGTCTGCACCGCCAGCGCGTGGAGGGTGAGCACCGCGACAGCCGCGACCGCCGCCAGCGCCCCCCGGAGCCGGGCGTTGTGGGCGGCGACGGCCTCCGCGAGGTCCGGGGGCAGGGCGGCGAGCTTGCGGCGACGCTGCAGCACCAGCAGGGCCACGCCGACCTCGACGATGACCACGCCCGCGGCGCCGAGCGCGGCCCAGCGGACGACGTACGCCTGGGCCGCCTCGCGGACCTCGGACATGGCCGGCCGCGGGTCGTCGAAGAGTTGCGTCACGTAGGCGCGGGTCTGCTTGTCCTGCGGGATGAGCCGGTTCCAGTCGAGGCTGAGGTCCAGCCCGATGTCGGTCCCCACGCCCAGCACGCCGACGTGCCCGTGCTCGGGACGGACGATCGCGCCGCCCTGGAGCTCGGTGGTGTCGCGTCCGATCACCGGCTTCACCGTGATCGTCTGGCCGGCGATCGTCGCGTGCGCCGGCGGTGCGTACCGGACCGCGACGACGGCTCCGGCGACGGGAGCGAGGACGAGGATGACGATGGCGGCCACCCGCGCCACCGTCCCGCTGATCCTTCGCACCCTGGACACCGTATCGGGGGCCTGATGACCCCGCGCTTGCACCGGCAAACACCCCGGTCTACTCTTATGTTACCGGCCGGTAGCACGACCCGTTGCTATACGAGGCAAGCATCCTTCCCCGATCTGGATAGGTGGAGCAGTGAGCCACTACAAGAGCAACCTGCGCGACGTCGAGTTCAACCTCTTCGAGGTCTTCGGTCGCGACAAGATCCTCGGCACCGGCCCGTACGCGGACCTGGACGTCGACACCGCGAAGGAGATCCTCGCCGAGGTCGAGCGCATCTCCCGCGAGGACCTGGCCGCCTCGTTCGTCGAGTCCGACGTCAACCCGCCGGTCTTCGACCCGACCACGAACACGGCGCCCGTCCCGGCCGCGTTCAAGAAGTCGTACGACGCCTGGATGGAGGCCGGCTTCTGGAGCCTCCAGGCCCCCGCCGAGATCGGCGGCACCGCCGCGCCGCACTCGCTGGTGTGGTCCACCGCCGAGTTCATCCTCGGCGCCAACGCGCCGGTCTGGATGTACGGCTGCGGCCCGTTCTTCTCCAAGGTCGTCTACGAGAACGGCACCGAGCGCGACAAGCGCATCGCCGAGATCATGGTCGAGCGTCTGTGGGGCGCCACCATGGTGCTCACCGAGCCCGACGCCGGCTCCGACGTCGGCTCCGGCAAGACGTTCGCCACCCCCAACGAGGACGGCACCTGGAACATCTCCGGCGTCAAGCGCTTCATCACCAGCGCCGAGTCGGACCTGCAGGAGAACATCATGCACCTCGTCCTCGCGCGTCCGCGCGGCGTCGAGGGCGTCGGCGGCCCGGGCACCAAGGGCCTGTCGCTGTTCCTGGTCCCGAAGCACCACTTCGACCACCAGACCGGCGAGCTCACCGGCGAGCGCAACGGCGTCTACGTCACGAACGTCGAGCACAAGATGGGCATCAAGGTGTCCAACACCTGCGAGCTCACCTTCGGCGACCCGCAGGTCGGCGGCGGCGAGCCTGCGCAGGGCTGGCTGCTCGGCGAGGTCCACGACGGCATCCGCCAGATGTTCGACGTCATCGAGAACGCCCGCATGATGGTCGGCACGAAGGCCATCGCCACGCTGTCGACCGGCTACCTCAACGCACTGGAGTACGCCAAGACGCGCGTCCAGGGCGCCGACCTCACGAACGCGGCGAAGGACGCCCCGCGGGTGACGATCACGCACCACCCCGACGTACGCCGCTCGCTGATGGTGCAGAAGTCCTTCGCGGAGGCCATGCGCGCTCTGGTGGTCTACACCTCCACGTGGCAGGACGACGTGTCGATCGCCAAGCACAACGGCGAGACCAACCAGCTCGCCGTCGACGTCAACGACCTGCTGCTCCCGATCGTGAAGGGCTACGGCTCCGAGCGGTCGTGGGTGCTGCTGGGCACGGAGTCGCTGCAGACGTTCGGCGGCTCGGGCTTCCTGCAGGACTACCCGATCGAGCAGTACGTCCGCGACGCCAAGATCGACACGCTGTACGAGGGCACCACCGCGATCCAGGGCCAGGACTTCTTCTTCCGCAAGATCGTGAAGAACCAGGGCGTCGCGCTCGGCCACATCGCCAACGAGATCAAGGCGTTCCTGGCCGACGAGGGTCACGGCGAGCTCAAGGAGAGCCGCGCCCTGCTCGCCACGGCGCTGGCCGACGCCGAGGCGATCGTCAGCCACATGTTCAACGACCTGCTGTCCTCCGACCCGAGCGCGGAGACCGGCGACATCAAGAACGTCTACAAGGTCGCCCAGAACACCTCCCGCCTGCTCATGGTGCTCGGCGACGTCGTCTGCGCCTGGCTGATGCTGCGCCAGGCGGAGATCGCGCTCGAGAAGCTCGGCGGCGACGCAGGCAAGGACAAGGCGTTCTACGAGGGCAAGGTCGCGGCGGCGAAGTTCTTCGCGGCGTACAACCTGCCGAAGCTGACCGCTGAGCGCGCGATCGCCGAGGCGATCGACAACTCGATCATGGAGATCGACGAAGCGGCGTTCTGAGCACTCGCCCTGCACGACTCCGAGGCCCGTCCGGCACCCGCCGGGCGGGCCTCGGTAGTTCGAACGACGACCCCGGATCTGGCCGATCGGACATTTCTTCCGGCGGACGCACGGGTCCGTGCAAGCGGGGCCATGGTCCCGGGTTAGCCTCTGGCGCCCCCTGAACCACGAGGCCCTCTGGACCCCCCTTGCACAACGCGCACAACCCCCGCAACCGAACACTCCTCACCCCGGCCGCCGGTCGTCGCCATTGGCGTCTGCTGCTCGCGGTCCTGACCCTGCTGGCACTCGCCGTGCCGGACGCGGACGCCGCCGCCGGCCCGCTCGAGCACCGCCGGCCGATGGCCGACCCGAGCGTCGTGAAGACCGGCCCCCGGCAGTACGTCGCCGTGGCGACCGGGTCGCGCGTCGCACGCCTGGTCTCCCCCAACGGGGTGCGCTGGCGCACTCTCGGGCCCGCTCTGGCCTACCGGCCGGCCTGGGCCCGCCCCGGCAACACGATCTGGGCGGCCGACCTGGTCCGCGTCGGTCCGCGCTGGCTGCTCTACTTCGCCGCCCCGGTCAGGGGCATGGGCGAGACCAGCCGGTGCATCGGCGTCGCCGTGTCGCGCAACGCGACCGGCCGGTTCCGACCGGTCAGCCGCCGCCCGCTGGTCTGCCCGCCCGCCGCGCACGCCCCGCGAGCCGAGGACCGGATCCTCGACCGGCGGCATGCACGGCCGACGTTCCCGACGATCGGCGCCATCGACCCGTCGGCGTTCGTCGACCACGGACGGGTGTTCCTGCTCTACAAGACCGACGGCAGGCCGTCGTCGATCCGCCTCCTGCGCCTGCGCGTCAACGGGCTGCACGCCCGCGGCCGCAGCCGCCCGCTGCTCGCCGCCCGCGGCGTCGTCGAGAATCCCGTCATGGTCCGGCACGGCCGGTGGCTCTACCTCTTCATGTCGGCGGGCGACTACAGCCGGTGCAGCTACTCGACCGTGTGGCGCCGGAGCAGGAGCATCCTGCGCTGGCGCGGCCGCCCGCAGCGGACGCTGCTGGCCAGGCAGGGCACTGGACTGTGCGGCCCCGGCGGGGCCGACGTCGTGGTCGACCGGAGCCGGGTGCGGCTCTACTTCCACGCGTGGGCGTGCGGCGGCGGAGTCCGGCCGTGCGCAGACTCGCTCCACGCGGCGCGGCGGGTCCGTGCCCTCTACGGCGCCCGGCTGCGGTTCTCCCGGGCGTCGGTGCGGGTCGGGTCGTGGATCCGGCCGCACGCGCCGCACGCGAAGCGGCATCGGGTCCGGCGGCACCGCGCCGGGCACCACGTGAAGCGTCACCACGTGAGGCGCCGCCACGTGAGGCGCCACCACGTGGGGCGGCACCCGCACCGCGTCCGCCGGCACCACGCGAAGCGGCATCCGCGCGCCCGCCACCACGTCGTCAAGCACCGCAGGCACCGCCGCCGCTGAGCGGCGCGGGTCCTGGCCGGAGGTAAAGGGTCGGGTTAACCTCAGCCTCGCCGTCGATCCGGGAGCAGCCCATGCACGTCCGAACGCCACGCACGTCCACCGGTCGACGTACGGCACTGTGCACGGCTCTGCTCGCCGGCGTGCTCGCCCTGACGATGCCCAGCGCGGTGGCGCGGGTCCGCCCCCTGGTGAACGGCGACGTCCCCGACCCGAGCATCGCGCAGACGAAGAACAAGCACTACGTCGTGGTCGGCACCGGAGACCAGGTGCTCCGCATGTCGTCGACGAACGGCAGGCGGTGGCGGCTGGCCAGCCCGGCGCTGCTCACGCGCCCCACCTGGGCCCGGACGACGGGCTCGGTCTGGGCGTCGGACATCGTCCGGCTGCGCGGACGTTGGGTGCTCTACTACGCCGCGCCGGTGCGAGGGCTCTCCAGCGCCGGCCGCTGCATCGGCGTAGCCGTGGCCGGCAACCCGACCGGTCACTTCCGGCCGATCGGCACCGGGCCGCTGGTCTGCCCTCCCGACGCCCGCACGCCGCCGGCCTCCGACCCCGTGCTCGATCCCGGTCACGCCGAGCCGACCCTGCCCACGACGGGCGCCATCGACCCCTCGCTCTTCCAGGGTCCGAGCGGCACGTGGCTGCTCTACAAGACCGACGGGCGGCCGTCCTCGATCCGGATCGTGCCGCTGGCGCCGAACGGCCTGCAGGTCGCCGGCAGGAGCCGCCCGCTGGTGGTGAGCAGCGGGGTCGTCGAGAACCCGGTCATGCTCAAGCGCGGGCGGTTCTACTACCTGTTCGACTCGGTCGGCGACTACACCCGGTGCAGCTACACGACCGTCTTCCGGCGCTCCCCCAACATGCTCTCCTGGCCGGGCCCCGGCCGGACGCTGCTCTCGAAGGCGAACACCGGGCTGTGCGGTCCCGGCGGCGCCGACGTCCTGGTCAGCGGGCGCGGCACGACGGCCACTGTCTCGCTGTACTTCCACGCCTGGGTCTGCCGCGGCAGCGGTCGGCCGTGCAAGGAGCCGTTCCACGCCTGGGACGGGCAGGAGGACTACCGCCGGCCGGTGCGTGCGCTCTACGGGATGACGCTGCGGTTCACGAAGCGGAAGCTCCCCGCTCCGGGGGCCTGGATCCAGCGCAGGCGGTGACCACTCACTGTCGAGTCGGCGCATCCTCGCACCCGTACGACGCCGAGTCGGCGCATCCTCGCAGCCGTACGGCGTCGAGTCGGCGCATCCTCGCACCCGTACTGCGTCGAGTCGGCGCATCCTCGCACCCGTACTGCGTCGAGTCGGCGCATCCTCGCGGCCGGCTCGAGGCGAGTCGCCCCGGATCGACGGCGAACGTCATCGCGAGGCTGCACTCGCGCGCGACCAACGAAGGCGCGGCCCCGAACACCTGTCCCGGTGCGGCGAAGGCCGACGCGAAGATGCGCCGACTCGGCCCCTCACACGCGCGAAGATGCGCCGACTCGGACCCTCACACGCGCGAAGATGCGCCGACTCGGCCCCTCACACGCGCGAGGATGCGCCGACTCGGCGTCGTACGGGTGCGAAGACGCGCCGACTCGGCGCGCCGGGCCGACCTCTGGCCCTGCCTCCTAGCCTGACTCCATGACCTGGACCCCCGATGACATGCCCGACCAGACCGGCCGGACGGCCGTCGTGACCGGTCCGACCGCGGGAGGTCTCGGCTACTTCACCGCCCTCGAGCTGCTGCGCCACGGCGCACGTGTCGTGCTGGCCGGCCGCTCCGCGGACAAGCTCGACGAGGCGGCGGTTGCACTGCTACGCGAGGTGCCCGGCGGCAAGGTCGAGCGGCTGGTGCTCGACCTGACGTCGCTCGCGGCGGTCCGGGCGGCCGCAGCGCAGGCTGCCGACCTCGGCGCGATCGACCTGCTGGTCAACAACGCCGGCGTGATGGCGACGGCGTACTCCCGCACCGTCGACGGGCTCGAGGTCCAGCTGGCCACCAACCACTTCGGGCCGTTCCTGCTCACCGGCCTGCTGCTCCCCCAGCTGGCCGCGGCCGGCGACGCGAGGGTCGTCACGGTGTCGTCGCTCATGCACCGGATGGCACGCTCGGCGCCGCTGGGCGACGCGCGGACCACGCCCACGTCGTACGGCGCCGTCGGCACTTGGCAGGTCTACTCGCAGACCAAGCTCGCCAACCTGCTCTTCACCTACGAGCTCGATCGCCGACTACGCGCGGCCGGATCCCCCGTGACGGCGCTGGCCGCGCACCCGGGCATCGCCACGACCCGGCTGATGCGCAACGGCCCACTGGAGCGGATCCCGCTCGGGCGACCTGTCGTCGAGACGGCGATGCGGGCGGTCTTCCAGACGCCCGCGGCCGGGGCGTGGCCGACGCTGATGGCCGCGACCGCGGACGTCCCGGGCGGCACGTTCACCGGCCCGAGCCGGCTCGGCGAGTGGGCAGGCCCGGCGCAGGTGGTGCGCAGCACGGGCCGTTCGCACTCCACGGCCGACCAGGGTGCGCTCTGGGAGCTCTCCGAGCGGACGGTCGGGCTGACCTACCCCTAGCCGCCTCAGCGCTGGCGCGGCTGGTAGTCCGGCGCGATCCTCTTGAAGGCCGCCTCCCGGGCGATCTTGGTGTTGGCGCCGAACAGCAGGAAGGCCTGCTCGATCCGCTCGCGGGCGAAGGTACGACGCGGGGAGCGGTGCCAGGTGTCGTTGAAGAGCCGCTTGGCGGCCGCGAGTGCGTCGGGCGAGCGCTCCGCGAGCTCGTGGGCGAACGCCGTGGCCGCTGCGACCGGGTCCGCGTCGGGCCCGGTGACCAGCTCGGTGACCAACCCGAGGTCGCGCGCCTGCTCGCCGGTGAGCATCTCGGCGGTCATCGTCAGCCGCTTGGCGGTGTCGATGCCCACCAGCTCGGAGAGCGCCTGGACACCCGACATGTCCGGGATGATCCCCCACTTGCCCTCGAGCACGGACCAGGTCGAGTCGGCGGTCGCGAACCGGAAGTCAGCGGCCAGGGCGATCTGCACGCCCCCGCCGAGGCAGTGTCCGTGGACGGCGGCGATCACGGGGACCGGGACGCGGCGCCAGGCCCAGCACGCCTCCTGGAACGTGTTGGTGCCGCGCCACGGCCGCGGCGTGAACGCCTTCGCCACCTGACCCGGCTTCTTGAGCACGGTCGCGAAGTCCAGGCCCGCGCAGAACGAGTCCCCCTCGCCGGCGATGACGACCGCGCGCAGGGTCTTGTCCCTGCGCAGCGCGCTCGCCGTCGCGACGAGCTCGTCGAGAAGGGGGAGCGTGAGCGCGTTGAGCTTGTCCGGACGGGCGAGCCGGACCTGGGCGATGCCGTCGGTGGTCGTGCAGGTGACGAGGGCCATGGGGGCAGGGTAGTTACTGCCGGTGGGGACGTACCTACTGGGGAGTAGCAAACGTCGGAAATCCGGCCCTCGCGCGCGAATGCTCCTGTTCACTTCGGTTGCGACCACCCGAGGCGTGGCACGATGCCTCGCATGGTTGACCCGCGCGCTGGAACACCCGCCACGGAGGCGGACCTCGTCGACGTCCCGCAGCTCGTGACGGCGTACTTCTCCCGGACGCCCGATCCTGACGACCCCGACCAGCAGGTCGTGTTCGGAACCTCGGGGCACCGCGGCTCCTCGCTGAGGACGGCGTTCAACGAGACCCACATCCTCGCGACGACGCAGGCGATCTGCGACTACCGCAAGAAGCAGGGGTACGACGGCCCGCTGTTCCTCGGTCGCGACCCCCACGCGCTCTCGGAGCCGGCGTACGTCTCGGCCCTGGAGGTGCTGATCGCCAACGACGTCACCGTGCTGGTGCAGGAGGGCTTCCAGCCGACCCCGGCGGTGTCACTGGCGATCATCACCGCGAACGAGGGCCGGACGACCGGCTCCGGCCTGGCCGACGGCATCGTCATCACGCCCTCGCACAACCCGCCCGGCGACGGCGGCTTCAAGTACAACCCGCCCCACGGCGGCCCGGCCGACTCCGACGCCACGGCCGCCATCGCCAAGCGCGCCAACAAGCTGATCCGCGGCGGTCTGAAGAAGGTGCTGCGGACGCCCTACGAGCGCGCCGTGCGCAAGGTCGGTCAGTACGACTTCCTGGGCGGGTACGTCGACGCGCTGCCCACGGTCGTGGACCTGGAGGGCATCCGACTCGCGGGCGTGCGGATCGGCGCGGACCCGCTCGGAGGGGCGTCCGTCGACTACTGGGGCCGGATCGCCGAGCAGCACCGGCTCGACCTGACCGTCGTGAACCCGGGCGTCGACCCGACCTGGCGCTTCATGACGCTCGACTGGGACGCGAAGATCCGGATGGACTGCTCCTCGCCGTACGCCATGGCGTCCCTCATCGCGCGGCGAGGCGACTACGACCTCGCCACCGGGAACGACGCCGACGCGGACCGGCACGGCATCGTCACCCCCGACGCCGGACTGATGAACCCCAACCACTTCCTGGCGGTCGCGATCGGCTACCTCTTCGGCCGGGGGCGCAGCTGGGCCCCCACGGCTCGGATCGGCAAGACGCTGGTGAGCAGCTCGATGATCGACAAGGTGGCGGCGTCGATCGGGCGGGAGCTCGTCGAGGTGCCGGTCGGGTTCAAGTGGTTCGTGCCCGGCCTGATCGACGGGTCGTTCGGGTTCGGTGGCGAGGAGAGCGCCGGGGCGTCGTTCCTGCGCCGCGACGCGTCGACATGGACCACTGACAAGGACGGCCTGGTCATGTGCCTGCTCGCCTCGGAGATCCTGGCGACGACCGGGAAGACGCCGTCGCAGCACTACGCCGAGCTCGTCGAGCAGTTCGGCGAGCCGGCGTACGAGCGGATCGACGCGGCCGCCACGCGCGAGGAGAAGGCGGCGCTCGCGAAGCTGTCGGCTGACGCCGTGGCTGCCACCGAGCTGGCCGGAGAGCCGATCACGGCGAAGCTCTCCGAGGCGCCCGGTAACGGTGCCGCGATCGGCGGGCTCAAGGTGACGACCGAGTCGGCATGGTTCGCCGCGCGGCCGTCCGGGACCGAGGACGTCTACAAGATCTACGCCGAGTCCTTCCGCGGCCCCGAGCACCTGGCGCAGGTGCAGGAGGAGGCCCGGGCGGTCGTCTCCGCCGCTCTGGGCGGCTGAGGGGTCGACCGCTCACCCACCGCCCGAACTGTCACGGTGATGGTTTGCGGCACGAGTGACAGTTGGCAAGTGTCACCCACCGCCCGAACTGTCACCGTGATGGTTTGCGGCACGGGTGACAGTTGGCAGCTGTCACCCACCGCCCGAACTGTCACCGTGACACTTTGGCGGTCCGGCGGCAGGCGGTCCGGCGGCAGGCGGTCGGGCGGTCCGGCGGTCCCGCGGCAGGCGGAGCGGCGTTCGAGAGGATCGATTGGCGGGCTATGCGAATAGCCCGAACGGACTATTCCGGCAGCGGGATGGGCAGGCGGACGGTAAAGCCAACTGCGCACCCTCCGGAGGACCACCCATGTCCCACACCTCGGCTGACCGTTCGTCCGCACCCCGACTCCGGCGCCGCGCGGGCAGCGCGACGGTCGCCCTGGTGCTCATCGGGGGGCTGAGCCTGGTCCCGAGCGCGGCGCAGGCCGCCAGCAGGCCGGACCTGCGCGTGACGGCACTCCAGCCGTCCGTCGTTCGGGTGCTGCGAGGCCGCTCGCTCTCGGTCGGCGTCACGGTGACGTCGGCCAAGGCCAGGGCCAAGGCGTCCCTGACGGACCTCTGGCTGTCCCGCGACGCGAGCCAGGACAGCCACGACCGGCGACTCGCCGCGCTGTCCACCCGGGTGCTGAAGGCGGGCGGGAGGCAGACCCTGCGCGCCACGGTGACGATCCCCGCGACGACGGCGACCGGCCGCTGGTACGTCGTCGCGTGCGCCGACGCGGCCAAGCGGATCCGCGAGAGCAACGAGCGCAACAACTGCCGGTCGGTTGCCCTGACCGTGGTCGCACCGACACCGCCGACGCCCACACCGCCGGCACCCGGCACGTTCCCGCAGCAGCCGAACCCGCTGACCGCCGGGCCGACGTACGCCGACATGACCACACCGCCGTCGTTGCCCTGGCTCTACGCCTACACCGGCAACGACCCGACCACCGGCACCGCCAGCGTCCTCGATGCGACCGGCCCGGACGGGACGACCTACCGGCTCGCCGTGCCGGCAGGCGCCGTCGCCGCGAGCACCAAGGTGACCATGAGTGCGCTGACCGGGCTCACCGGTCTCCCGACGGGTCTGGTCGCCGGCGTACGTCTCCAGCCGACCGGCCTCCGACTGCTCCAGGGCGCCACCCTCACCATCACCCCGCACACGTCCTTCGCGCCGGCGTCGGCGACCGGCTTCCGCTTCTACGACGGCGGGCAGGACCCGGGCATGTTCCCGCTGGTCAGCGACGCGGGCGGCGCGCTCGTCATGAACATCTCCGACCTGGCGACGTACGCCGTCGGGCAGTCGACCGCCGCCCAGCGAACCACGATGCTGGCCCATCCGCCCGTCCGTCCCGAGGGGCAGCTCCTGAACGTGATCGCACCCCTGACGCCGCCGGGCGCCGCCCCCGCCGGCGCCGCCCCCACCGGCGCGGACACGACGGCGGGCGTGAGCCGGATGGCGCTTGCGTCCACCACGTCGGACCTCACCCAGCTGGTGAGCGCCGCGGACAGCTACTTCGACCAGGTCGTGCGACCCGACCTGCAGCAGGCGACGACCGACGACGCCCTTGCACGCAAGGCCGTCAACGAGGGACTCGGCTGGGCTCACGAGCTCTCAGTCCTCGGCGACGGCGACGACCCGCGAGTGCAGGAGGTGATGAGCGCGCTGCTGAGCATCCTCGTCAACGCCTCGAACCAGGAGTACACCCGCTGCGTCGCGCAGCACAGCATCCCGGATCTCGGGCTGCTCCTCGCCAACGGGCGCGCCCTCGCGCTGCTGGGCGCACAGGCCGACAGCGACAACGCATGGCAGCACTACCTCGCCTGCGGGCGCTTCAAGCTCGACTTCAGCCTCGACGCGCACTCCGACCAGTACTACCCGGCCGGCGTCACCGGGGACACCGGCTACGACATGGCGCAGACCTGGCGGGCCCAGCCCGAGCAGTCGATCCTGCTGCTCGCGACGCCGTACGGCACCTTCAGCGGCACCGGCACGATCGGTCTCGCGAACAGCGGGTTCAAGCAGATCAACACGGTGCAGGGCTCCAGCTGCACGCTGACGACGACCACCACGCTGACCGGCGTCCACAGCGGCGTCACCGATGCGACGACGTCGAACCTCGGCCTCGACCTGTTCGCGAACGCGCTCTCGACCGGGCCCGGCGTCCCTGCGGCGGCGCCGGCTGACAGCACCTTCTCGCTGTCGCTCGGCGTCGGCGCGAACCCGACGATCGACGAGACCCGCACCAACTCGGGCTGCAGCTCCTCGAGCAGTCAGCTGAACGGCGACTCCTGGTCGCTCCTCGACCATCACTTCGCACTCACCGGCGGCGTGGTCAGCATCCCCCGGTCGACGCAGTCCGGGGCGACGATCTACTCGCTCAGCTCGACCTACGAGGCCGGGACCGGGGACGTGCACGGCGGGCACGACAAGGACGTCACCACGGTGACGGTCGTGCACGTGCCGCAGTGACCGCGGTGCTCAGCTGCGAGCGTCCCGGTTGCGGAGCGCGGTCCAGGCCAGCGTGACGAGGATGGCGCCGATGAGGGATCCGATGATCCCGCTGGCGTGCAGCGCGATGCCATCGCCGGAGAGCAGGCTGATCAGAAGTCCGCCGACGAACGAGCCGATCAGACCGGCGACGATGGCCATCGTCCAGTCGACCGGTCTCCCGTGACGCCCGAGGATCAGCTGCGCGGCCGCACCGATGAGCATCCCGAACAGGATGATGCCGAGGAGGAGCATGGTGCGAACCTAGGACGCCGTACGGCGGTGCACCCCGCCCGATACGGGTGAGGCTCCAGCCGGGCGGACCTCAGCCGGGTGAGCCTCAGCGCGCGGCGGCGCGCGCCTCGAGCTCCTTGAGCATCCGCAGGCGGTCCTTGCCCTTGGCCTTCACGATCTTGCCGATCAGGCGCAGCTGCGAGGGCAGGTTGCGCTTGGTGGTGGTCTCCCACCAACCGTTCGGGAAGGACAGTCGGACGGTCTTGTGCCAGGCGCTGTAGACCTGGGCCGGCATCGGCGCGGTGTGGTAGCGAAGGCCGTACTTCTCGAAGATCGCGCGGACGCGCGGCGCGACCTCGGCGTAGCGGTTCGACGGCAGGTCGGGCCAGATGTGGTGCTCGATCTGGTGCGACAGGTTGCCGCTCATGATGTGGATGGCCTTGGAGCCGGAGATGTTGGCCGAGCCGAGCATCTGGCGCAGGTACCAGTCGCCGCGGGTCTCGTTCTCCGGGAGCTCGTCGAGCTCGAAGGTCGCGACGCCCTCCGGGAAGTGGCCGCACATGATGACCGCGTGCGACCAGACGTTGCGGGCCGCGTTGGCGATCAGGTTCGCCGCGATGGTGGTCGCGAAGGACGGGCCGGACAGCAGCGGGTGGACGACGTAGTCCTTGGTCGCCTGCTTGCGGATCTTGTTCAGCGTGCCCTTGAGCTGACGCTTGAACTCCTCCGAGCGCTCCGGCTTCGGCACGCGGAGGTTGTCGCCGAGCTTCAGGTCGTACGCCGCGATGCCGTACTGGAAGAACATCATGTTGACGAAGTTCAGCGCGGGCTGGATGAGGCAGCGCGGGTTCCACGCCTGCTCCTCGTCGACGCGGACCAGGCCCCAGCCGAGGTCGTTGTCCATGCCCACGATGTTCGTGTAGGTGTGGTGCTCCTCGTTGTGGGACTTCTTCCAGCCCTCGGAGGTGGCGGCGTTGTCCCACTCCCACGTGGTCGAGTGGATCTTCGGGTCGCGCATCCAGTCCCACTGGCCGTGGAGGATGTTGTGGCCGATCTCCATGTTGTCGAGGATCTTGGCGACGCTCAGGCCGACGGTGCCCGCGATGAAGGCCGGCGGGAACATGCTGCCGAGCAGGACGGCGCGCGAGCCGAGCTCGAGGTAGCGCTGGGTCTTGATGACGCGACGGATGTATGCCGCGTCGCGCTCGCCGCGGGTCGCCATGACCTCGGCGCGGATCGCGTCGAGCTCGGCGCCGATCGCCTCGATGTCCTCACGGGTGAGGTGGGCGATCGCGCTGTCGGTGGTCTGGACGGTGGGTTCGTCGATGATGGTCATCTGAAACCTCTCAGTGGTCGATCACGCAGGCGCCGGCAGCGGCGCTGATGCAGGTCTGGATCTGGATCCCGTCGCTCTCGCCGGGGTTGGCGACGATCAGGTCGCCGTTGCGCAGGTCGCGCACGGCGCCCTCCTTGAGGGGAAGGACGCAGCCGAAGCAGATGCCCATCCGGCAGCCGCTCGGCATCAGGACGCCGGCGTCCTCGGCGGCGTCGAGGATCGGGGTCGCCGCGTCGGTCTCGATCTCCTGGCCGCCGGCCTCGAAGCGCACCGTGCCGCCGTCCCCGACGATGACGGTCGAGGCGCGGAACTGCTCGGTGAACAGCTGCAGGCCCCGCGCGTCGTGGTGCGCGGTCAGCGCGTCGAGCAGGCCCGCGGGCCCGCAGGCGTACGTCGACCGCTCGGCCAGGTCCGGCACCAGCTCGGAGAGCTGGTCGATGTCGATGAGACCGTGCTCGTCGTCGTACCTCGCCACGAGGTCGATCGCGCCGACCCGGTCGAGCTCCTCCAGGTTGCGGATGAAGATCGAGTCCGGGCGGCTCGGGGCGACGTGGACGCAGACGATGTCGAGCTCGCGCCCGAGGTGGACGACACCCTCGTCGGTGACCGGGAAGAGGTTGCGCAGCATCCCGATGACCGGCGTGACGCCCGAGCCCGCAGTGACGAAGAGGAGCTTGTGGCCGGTCAGGTCGGCCGGCAGCACGAACTCGCCCTGCGCCTGCTCGAGGTGGACGAGCGTGCCGGCCTTCGCCCGGTGCACGAGGTGGTTGCTGACCACGCCGCCGGGGACCGCCTTGACGGTGATCGAGATGAGGCCGTCGGGCCGCGGTCCGTGGGTGAGCGAGTAGGCACGCCACTGACGGACGCCGTCGACGTCGATGCCGATCCGGATGTACTGCCCCGGCACGTGGCCGGCCCAGTCGCGGCCCGGCTTGAGGACGACCGTCGCGGCGTCGCGGGTCTCGGCGTGGATCGACACGATGCGCGCGCGCAGGTCGCCGCCGGCGCGCAGCGGGTGGAACAGGTCGAGATAGTCGGCCGGCACCAGGGGCGTCACGGCCGCGGCGGCGATACGCTCGGCGCGAGCGGCGACCCGATCGCCGAGACGTGCCCAGCCGGCGGTCAGCCCACCGGTGGGGCGAGTCGGGAAAGCAGCGGCCGTCATACAGTCCATGATGACTGAGCGGTCGGCGTAAACTCATGTCTTACGCACGTGAATATCTGCGTCACATTTGTTCGCAGGAGACAAACATGACCCGACGATTCCCTCGCCGCAGCACCTCTCCGGCCATCACACTGTCCGCCGACATCGTTGACAGGCTGCACGGGCTGCTCCCGCGGGTCGGCGAGGACGTGGTCGCGGCGATCATCGCCGAGGTGCCGTCCTACCAGGACGCGCTCGCCGGGCCGATGGGCGGCACGATCCGCACGGCCGTCGGCGTCGCGCTCGGCGGCTTCCTGTCGATCGCTTCCGGACAGGGCGCCGAGTCGGTGCCGGCGACGCCCGAGGCGCTGGAGGGCGCCTACGAGCTGGGACGGGGCGAGGCGCGCAGCGGGCGTACGACGGAGGCGCTCCTCGCGGCGTACCGGATCGGTGCGCGCGTCGCGTGGCGCGAGCTCTCCTCCGAGGCGGTGGCCGCGGGGCTGCCGCCCGAGGCGCTCGTGGAGTTCGCGGCGCTCGTCTTCGCGTGGATCGACGAGGTGTCCGACGCGTCCGTGGCCGGGCACGGCGACGAGCTCGCGACGACCGGTCGCGTGCGGCAGCGACTGCTGGAGCGACTGGTGCGCCAGCTCCTCAACGGCGCCACCACCGAGGTGCTCGACGACGCGGTCGAGCGCGCCGGATGGCCGCCGCCCACGACCCTGACCGCGGCGCTGGTGCCACCGTCGCAGGTGAGCTCCGTGCTCGCCCTGGTCTCCCAGGACACGCTCGTCCTCGAGGACCAGTCCGCGGCCGACGACGCGACGCTGCTGTTCGTGCCGGACGCGCACGGTCACAGCCGGGCGGTGCTGCTGCGCACGGTCGAGGGCCGCGGCGCCGTGGTCGGGCCGGCCAAGCCGTGGCGTGAGGCGCGCACGTCGTACGACCGCGCCGTCCGGGTGCGCGAGGCCGGCTGGGGCGAGGACACGGAAGCGCACCTGGTGCCGCTGGTGCTCGGCGCCGACCCGGAGGCACGTGCCGACCTGCGGGCATCCGTGCTCGCGCCGCTCTCCGAGCTCCGCCCGGCCACCGCCGAGAAGCTCACCGAGACACTGCGCTGCTGGCTGCTCCACCACGGCCGGCGCGACGACGTCGCCGCCGCGCTGTTCGTGCATCCCCAGACCGTGCGCTACCGGATGGGGCAGCTGCGGGAGCTGTACGGCGATCTGCTCGACGATCCCGAGACGGTGCTGGCGCTGACGGTCGCGCTGGGGTAACCGTCTGTTCGATCAGGTAACCGTCAGTTCGCTACGCCACCTGACCGTTGCAAGGGTCAGGTGGCGTAGCGAACTGACGGTTACCTGATCGAACAGACGGTTACCCGAGGGTCAGGCGGCGGCCGTCTCGGCCTCGGCGTCGACCCCGGCGACCGCATCGGCAGAGGTGACCTTGAGGAGTACGCCTCCAGCGACCGCGGCGGCGAGGGCGAACAGCGCCCCCGCACCGAACGCGATCTGGAAGCCACCGGTCAGTGCATCGGCATGTCCGACGCCGGCGGCCGTCAGTGCGTCCGTGCGCCACGTCGCGACACTCGCCAGGACGGCGAGCCCGAGTGCGCCACCCATCGAGAAGGACGTGTTCGCCAACCCGGACGCCAGGCCGGCCTCCGCGGGTGCCGTGTCGCTCATGGCGACGATCAGCACCGGGTTGAGGGCGATCCCGGCGCCGATGCCGGTGAGCAGCATCGCGGGCAGGATGTCGACGACGTAGCCGCCATCGGCAGGCACCCGCGCCAGCAGTCCGAGACCGGCGGCGACCAGGGCCAGACCGGCCACGAGAGGCGGCTTCGGGCCGAAGCGGATGACCAGCTTGTCGGACCAGCGCAGCGAGCACACCGCCATGACCACCGAGGTCGGGAGGAACGCGAGGCCGACGGCGAGGGCGCCGTACTCGAGGACCTGCTGGAGGTAGAGCGAGGAGAGGAAGAAGGTCGCGAACATCGCCCCCGCCCACAGTGCGCCGACGACCTGCGCGACCACCAGGTTGCGCAGCCGGAAGAGGCGCAGCGGCACGAGCGGGTGGTCGCTGTGGGCCTCCCAGGCCACGAACACGGCGAGGAGGGCGAGTCCGCCGGCGACGTACGGGAGGCCGGCGCCGCCGGTGACGATGCCGTACACCAGCAGGACGAGCGCACCCGTGACCAGCACCGCACCGACGACGTCGAGCCGCGGGGCCGTCACCGCTGCCGGGCGCCGCGGGAGCACCCGGGAGCCGAGGAGCCACACGACGACGCCGATCGGGACGTTCACGAGGAAGACCCAGTGCCAGGTGAGGAAGCCGGTGAGGACTCCTCCGAGGAGTACGCCGAGCGCGCCGCCGCCCGACATGACGAACCCGTAGACCGCCATCGCCTTCGCGCGCTCGGCGGGGTCGTCGAACAGCCCCATGATGAGCGCCAGTGCGACCGCGGACACGGCCGCGCCGCCGAGGCCCTGCACCGCCCGGCCTGCGACCAGGAGGCCCGAGCTCGGCGCCAGTCCACAGGCGACGCTGGCCACCGTGAAGGCCACGACGGCGACCAGGAAGACGCGACGGTTGCCGAACACGTCGCCGAGTCGCCCGCCCAGCAGCAGGAAGCCGCCGAACGTCAGCATGTAGGCGTTCAGCACCCAGGCGAGCGCGGTCGGGCTGAAGCCGAGATCGCCCTGGATCGCCGGCAGCGCGACGTTCACGATGTTGGTGTCGAGGACGATCATCAGGTCGCCCAGGCAGAGCGTGTAGAGCGCGAGCCAGCGGGCCTGCTTGTCCCTCATCGGATGCTCCTCGTGGTCGGGTGCTGTCACCCACTCCACGAACGACACGCGCCGGATCCGACATCGCCGCCGTCCTCCGGGGGTAACTCAGTGTTCGCCGTGGTACACGCCCGCTGGGACGGCCGCCTACCTGGGCGAACGGTGAGTTACCCCCGGAGGCCTCGCCAGCCCCGGCCCCCGCAACTATCACCGTGACAGTTCGCGCGGTGGGTGATGGTTGCGAGCTATCACTCGTCGCGCCAACCATCACCGTGATAGTTGGGCGGCCGGGGCCGGCTCCGCTAGAGGCCCTGCCAGACCGGCTTGGCGGCGTACACCTCGCGGTAATAGTCCGCCCGCTGCAGCCGCGCCGCGGCGGCCTCGTCGAGGAGCACCGTCGCGTGCGGGTGCAGCTGCATCGCACTCGCCGGGCAGCTCGCGGAGACCGGTCCCTCGACGGCGGCGGCGATCGCATCCGCCTTGCCGGCGCCGGTCGCGATCATGACGAGGTGCCGCGCTTCCAGGATCGTGCCGAGGCCCTGCGTGAGCACGTGGACGGGCACCTCGCCGATCGACCCGAAGAATCGCGCGTTGTCGGCACGCGTCCTCGCGGTGAGCGTCTTGATCCGGGTGCGGCTGCCCAGCGACGAGCCCGGCTCGTTGAACGCCAGGTGGCCGTCCGAGCCGATGCCGAGCAGCTGCAGGTCGACACCGCCGGCACGCGCGATGAGCTGCTCGTAGCGCGCGCCCGCCGTGGGCAGCCCGGCCTCGGTCGGGTCAGGACCGTGCACCTGGTCGCGCGTCAGGCCGAGGGCGTCGGTCAGCTCGCGGCGGATCGTCGCCAGGTAGGTCTGCTCGTGGCCGGGCGGGAGGCCGACGTACTCGTCGAGGTTGAAGGTCCGCACCCCGTCGTACGCCGGCCCGGTGCCGTCGCGGTGGCGACGGACGAGCTCGGTGTAGATCGGCAGCGGGCTCGACCCCGTGGCCGTCCCGATGACGGCGTCCGCCTTGGCACGGACGAGTGCCTCGATCGCGTCGGCGGCGAGCGCGCCGGCCTCGGGGGCGGATGCGGTGATGACTACTTCCACGGCTGCCCCGAGAGATCGCGATCGACGTCTCGGACGCCACGGATCGACGTCTCGGACCGGACGGATCGACGTCTCGGCGTCATGGGCGCTGTCCGAGCAGGGCAGCACCGAGCGCGGCGACGGGGACCTCCGACGGCAGCACGCGCAGCCGGCCGGCGAGGTCGAGGGCGGCCAGGAACGGCGCCCGCGACGCCTGGTCGAGCAGCGCGGCGGCGATCGCGACCCGCAGCGGGTCGCCGAGCTGGGCGACGCCACCACCGAGCACGACGGTGTCGGGGTCGACCGTCAGGCAGAGCACCCGTACGGCGGCGGCGACTCCGGCCGCGAACCGGTCCCGCACGGCGATCGCCTTCGGGTCGCCGGCGGCCGCAGCCGCGAACAGCGCCTGCGCCGGGTAGTCGTCCGCCACCGGCCAGGCCGCGGCCAGCGCGGAGCCCGAGGCGACCGTCTCCAGGCAGCCGGTCTGCCCGCAGCTGCAGGCCAGGCCCTGCGGGTCGACCGGGATGTGCCCGACCTCCCCGGCCGCCCCGTGCACGCCGCGGTGAAGCCGGCCCTCGACGGCGAGGCCCGCCGCGAGCCCCGTGCCGATGGACAGGTAGACCAGGTCGCCGTGGCCCGTGTGGGCGACGGCGCCGAGCGTGGCCGCGTTGGCGTCGTTCTCCACCGTCACCGGGGTGCCGAGCTCGGCGCTGAGCAGGTCGCGCAGCGGCAGGCTGTCGCCGGTGAGCCCCAGGTTGACGGCATGGCGTACGACGCCCTGCTCGGCGTCGACGAGTCCGGGGATGCCGACGCCGACCGGGACGGCGAGCGGCTCGCCCGTCACGGCACGGAGCTCGGCGACGACGGCGGCCGCCGTACGGATCACTCCGGCGGGGCCGGCATCGGTCGGACGGCGTACCTCCGCCACGATCCGGCCCGTCCCGTCGACCGCGAGTCCCAGCGTCTTGGTCCCCCCGATGTCGAGCCCGACGCTCGTCACGCTCACCGGTCCCACCCAGCCTTCCTCAGCAGCTCCGTGACGGCCTCGACTCCCGGACGGGAGCAGCCGCGTGTGCAGATCCTCGCGAACTCTCGCTGACGCGTACCCGGCCAGCCCCACTCGATCACCACAGGCGTGACCCCCGACTCGGCCAGCCGGTCGAGCGTGGCGACGACCTCGGGCCGGCGATGGGCGTCGCGGACCTGGACGATGACCGGGCCGGCGGCGTACGCCGGCTGCTCGCCTGGCCTGACCACGACGTCCGGCGTCAGACCCCACGGCACGTCGCCGACGGCGATGTTGGCCTCGGTGCCGATGCTGAGCACGGGCGCGCCGGCGAGGTCCGGCAGGTCGCCCTCGACGAGCAGCACCCGGGCGGCCGCCTCGCGCAGCGGGACGTCATACGAGTGGGGTGCCAGGGCGACCGGCTCGTATGACGTCCGGAGGGAGGCGACGCGGGCCGCGGCATCCTCGAGCCGGGTGCGCGGCAGGCGACCCCCGTCGACGGCGGCGACGATCGCGGCCTGGATCTCGCGCACCAGCGACGCCGGCTTGTCCGGGCCGATGCACAGGAGGTCGGCGCCGGCCGCGAGCGACAGCACTGCCGCCTCGGGGATGCCGCGCGACGCCGAGGCGCCGGCCATGTCGAGCGCGTCCGAGACGATGACGCCGTCGAAGCCCAGCTCGCCGCGCAGCAGGCCGAGGACCGCGGGCGACAGGGTGGCGGGCAGTGCCGCGTCAAGGGCCGGTACGACGATGTGCGACGTCATCACGGCGCGCGTCCCGGCCGCGACGGCCGCCGCGAAGGGCAGCAGCTCGCGCCACCGCAGGGTGGCGAGCGGTACGTCGAGCACGGGCAGCGCGAGGTGGCTGTCCTCGGCGGTGTCGCCGTGGCCGGGGAAGTGCTTCACGCACGCCGCGACGCCGGTGTCCTGGACCCCGTGCACCCACGCGGCGACGTGCGCGGCGGCGACACCGGGGTCGGAGCCGAACGAGCGGGTGCCGATCACCGGGTTGTCGGGCTGGGAGTTGACGTCCGCGACGGGACCCAGGTCGAGGTCGATGCCGGCCGCGGCCAGGTCGGCGCCGACGAGCCGGCCCACCCCGCGCGTGAGCAGCAGGTCGTGGGCGGCGCCGAGGGCGGCCGGCCCGAGCACCGGCGACCCGGTGAGCGCGTGCAGGCGGGTCACGTCGCCACCCTCCTCGTCGGTGGCGACGAGGCAGGCCGGGTTGGCGGCGTGGATCGCATCGGTCAGGCCCCGGACGCCGGAGCCGTCGCCGATGTTGGACCCGAAGAGGCAGATGCCGCCGAGCCCCTCGTGCAGCAGCTGCGCCCAGTCGTCGGGCAGCACCGGCCCCTCGAAGGACGGCATCAGCACCCGGAGGGCGAGCGATTGACTGTTCGGACCGGACGGATCGACGTCTCGGGCCGGATGGATCGACGTCTCGGCGGTCATCCCTTCACCGCTCCCGAGGTCAGGCCGGACACCATCCGGCCCTGCACGATGAGGAAGAAGACGATGACGGGCACCGCGATGACGGTCGACGCGGCCAGGACGGCGCCCCAGTCGACGCCCCGCTGCGAGTCGGTGAAGACGGACAGCCAGACCGGGAGGGTCTGCTTCGACTCGCGCGTCATCACGACGACGGCGAGGGTGAACTCGTTCCACGCCTGCAGGAAGCCGAAGACGCCGGTGGCGACCAGCCCGGGCGCGAGCAGCGGGAACGTGACCCGGAAGAACGCCTGCACCCGCGAGCAGCCGTCGATCATGGCGGCCTCCTCCAGCTCGTAGGGCACCCCGGCGACGAATCCGCGCAGCGTCCAGATCGTGAAGGGCAGCACGCTGGCGACGTACACGATGGTGAGGCCTGCGACCGTGTTGAGGAGGCCGAAGCCCTCGAGCATCTTGTACTGGGAGATGAACAGGCCCTCGACCGGGATCATCTGGATGACCAGCAGGGCCAGGATGAACGACATCCGGCCGCGGAACCGGAAGCGGGTCACCGCCACCGCCGCGAGGAACGCGAAGACCAGCGAGATGGCGACCGTGGCCAGAGAGACCATCAGGGACATCGAGAGGGCGTCCCAGATCCGGCCCCCGGAGAGCACCCGGCGGTAGTTGTCGAGCGTGCCACCGAAGGGCACCCACGTCGGGTCGGGGTTGCGGATCTTGTTGCGCGGCAGGAAGGAGTTGTTGACCATCCAGTAGACCGGGAACGCACAGATCAGGAAGATCCCGATGCCGGCGATGTTGGCGCCCCACCGGGCGGCGGGGCTGACACGACGAGACACGCCTAGTCCTCCCTTTCCTGCTTGAGCATGACGCGGACGTACGGCGCGGTCATCACGATCGCGAGCGCGAGCATGAACATCGCGGCCGCCGCGGCCAGACCGAAGTGGCCGCCGCCGACGCCCTGGCGGTAGATGAAGGTGCCGAGCAGGTTGGTCTGCCGGGTGACCCCGCCCGCCTTCTGGAGGTTGTAGATCTGGGTGAACACGCGCAGGTCCCAGATGATCTGCAGCAGCAGGACGACGTAGAGCACGGGCCGGATCGTCGGGAGCACGATGTGGCGGAAGCGCTGCAGGGCCGCGGCGCCGTCGAGCTCGCTGGACTCGATGAGCTCCTCGGGCACCTGGGTGAGGGCGGCGTACATCGTGAACGCGACGAACGGGACGCTCATCCACACGACGATCACGGTCGCGACGCCGAAGAACGACGTCTGGTGGAGCAGCCACGGGTGGTTGTCGAAGTCGAGGCCGAGGTGGGTGAGCAGCCAGTTGATGATGCCGTACTGGGTGTCGAACAGGAACTCCCACACCGTCATCGACGCCACCACGGGCATCGCCCAGGCGAGCAGCAGGCCGACCTGGACCGTGACCCGGATGACCTTCGACATCAGGGTCATGAGGAGCGCAGCGGCGAGGCCGATGAAGGCGGTGAGCCCGGCGTTGACCAGGCAGAAGACGACGGAGCGGAGGACGACCTTCCAGAGGTAGGGGTCCTGGACGAGCTCGCGGTAGTTGTCCAGCCCGACCCACTCGGGCGGGCGACCGAACTGCTGGGCGAGACCGAAGTCCTGGAAGGACAGCACGACCTGCCGCACGAGCGGGTAGCCGAGGGCGAGGGTCAGGGCGACCGTCGCGGGGACGAGCAGGCCGTACGGCAGCGGGGACCGCCGGCGAACGGGTCGCGGCTCGGGGTCTGTGCCCACCGGCGCACTCCTCTCCGCGCTCGGGAGTTCCTCGATGGTGATCATGGCGCTTCCAGGGTTCGGTTTCGTGTACGTCGGCTGTTGTGTGGGGTGTACGTCGGGCATGGCACGGCCGGGGCGACGGCGAATCGCGCGCCCCGGCCGTGTCACTGCTGGGCGCTAGGCCCGGTCGATCACTTGTTGAGGACCTCGGCGATGTGCTGGTCCGCCTTGTCGGCGAGGGACTTGGTGTCCCCTCCCTGCGCGATCTGGGAGAACAGGTCCTCGAGGGTGCGGTCACCCTCGATGAGCGCCCAGTTGGCGGCCGCCGGGGTCAGCTTGGCGTTGCTGGCCGCGGCGATGGTGGCCTGCGCGTACTCGTCCGTGCCGAGCTTGGAGGCGAGCGAGTTCTTCGCCGGCGTGAGGCCGTGCTGGGCGAGGATCGTCTGGTAGTCGTCGCTCAGCATCAGGGCGAGGGCCTTCTTGGCGAGGGCCTGGTTCTTCGACTTGGCCGAGATGCCGAGGTCGGACCCGCCGAGCAGGACCGGGGCCGGGTGGCCGTCGGCGCCGGGGAGCGGGAAGACGCCGAGGTTCTTGGCGAGGTCGGGGCACCCGGTCTTGGGGTCCTCGAGCATGCCCTTGACCCAGCCGGGACGGACCATCATGCCGATCTCACCGGCGCAGAACGGCGTGACCGGGTCGGCCTCGGTCGCGTCGGCGGGGGCGCCGCTGGCCTCCTTGAAGATCTTCTGAACGGTCGCCAGGCCCTGCTGCGACTCGGCGGAGGCCAGGTCGCCCTTCCAGTCGCCGCCGTCGGGGACCGCGAAGTCGCCGCCGGCGTTCCACAGGAACGCCGCGCCGTCGCGCCAGTCCTGGCCCGGGAGCCAGAAGCCGGAGAAGTTCTTCGGGGTGGGGTTGGCCTTCTTCAGCTTGATCGCGTCGGCGACGAAGTCGTCCGTCGTCGTCGGGACGGCGGTGATCCCGGCCTTCTGGAAGAGGTCCTTGCGGTAGAAGACGTAGGTCGAGCCGGCGTAGTAGGGGACGGCGAAGGTCTTGCCATCGATCGTGGCCGCGTCCACGAAGCCCTTGAGCAGGTCGTCGCCGCCGAGGTCGGTGAGGTCGCCGGTCAGGTCGCTGAAGGCACCCGCGGTGGTGAACGTCGGGGCCTGGGTGTTGCCGACCTCGACGACGTCGGGCGTCTCCTTGTCGCTGGTCAGGGCGGTGGTCAGCTTCTCGACGAGGCCGTCCCACTCCTGCTGCTCGATCGTCAGCGTGGAGCCGGGGTTCTGCTCCTCGAAGGTCTTCTTCAGCCAGGCGCGGGCGTCGTCCGGGGTGTCGGCCCCGTTGAGCCAGACGCGGATGTCGGCGGTCTTCTTGCCGCTGTCAGCGCTGCTGTTGCTCTTGTTGTCGCTGCTGCCGCACGCACTGAGGGCGAGCATCGCCCCGACCGCTGCGACCGCGAGTGTCTTCTTCATGCGCACCGCAGTGTTCCTCTCGTTCATTCGGGTGTTACGGGGGTGATGTGGCTGCGCGCTCATGACACGCCCAGCTCTCCGGCGAGGACGAGGACGGCCGCACCGGCCAGCACCACGTCGTCGCCGAGGGTCGAGGTGCGGACGACCAGGTGGTCGCCGCTGACGGGCATCGTGCGTGCCCGGATCGTGGCGTCGGCGGCCTCGCGCAGCGTGCCGTCGAGCAGCTCGGCGGGGCCGGCGAGGACGACCTCGTGCAGGTTGAGGGTGCCGACGACGGGGGCGAGCACGGCGCCCAACTGCTCGCCGACCCGGCGCAGAGCGTCGCCGTCCTCGGCCATCGCCTGCCGCAGCCGCGGGACCGCGAGCAGCGTCTCCAGGCAGCCCACCCGGCCGCAGGCGCAGCGCTCGCCGTCAGGGTCGACGACGACGTGGCCGATCTCGCCGGCGGCCGCCTGGTGACCGTGCAGCAACGCTCCGCCGAGGACCAGCCCGGCACCGACACCGATGCCGACCCGGAGCAGCATGAGGCCGCCGTCCGTGTCGCCCTCACCGAAGGTGTGCTCCCCCAGCACGGCCGTGTTGGCGTCGTTGGCGACGTAGACCGGCAGGTTCAGCGCCTGCTTGAGGCCGTCGGCGAGAGGCTGCTCGGACCAGCCCAGGTTGGGGGCGTCGATGACGGTGCCGAAGGCGTCGACGACACCCGGGCTGCCCACACCGACCCCGAGGATGGGCCGGTCGGTGAGCTCGATCAGCTCGGCGGCGAGCCGGTGGAGCAGGTCGACCGCGTCCTGGCCCTTCGCGCCGGCCAGGGGCACCTCGTGACGGGCCTTGACCTCGCCCGCCAGGTTGAGGATCGCGCCCGACATGCGGTCGGCCGGGCTGAGGTCGACGGCGACGATGTGGGTCGCGTCGGCGACGAGGCCGACCAGCGTCGGCGGCTTGCCGACACGGGTCTCCGCCGGGGCACCGAGGTCCTCGAGAAGCCCTTCGCTCGCCAGCTCGGCGACCAGGTCGGAGACGGTCACCCGGGTCAGACCGGTGCTGCGCGCGAGGTCGGCGCGGCTCGCCGGACCGCCGCGGAACAGCTCCTGGAGCAGCAGCGCGCGGTGGTGGCGACGGGCATCCTCCTGGAGGAGCTTGCCGCGGGGTCGGAGGGGGCGGCCGACCGAGGGGGACGAGGACATGTTTGTTAGTTCAGCGGATTAACTAATCCCCGTCAAGGATCTGGTCGGTAAAATGTGTGAGCCAGGACTCAGACGTGCAGCGCGGGATCGTCCGGCGGCGCCAGCGTGAGGATGGCGTCCTCGATGAGGTCGTCGGTCTCGATGTCGGCCTCGACCTGTCGCAGCCGCACGGCGAGATGGGACTCCTTGTCGTCGCCGACCAGGTCGACGGCCGCCACCACGAAGAGCCGCGCCGGGCCGACGTACTCGACGTGGAGGTAGGTGATCCGCTCGATCTCGGGGTGGTCGAGCATGCGGCCGAGCACCTGCGCGCGGAGTCCGGGGCTGAGGGCCTCCCCCAGGAGGTACTCCATGTTGCGGCGCATCAGGAACACCGCCACCACGGCGAGCAGGACGCCGATGGCGATGGAGGCGATGGCGTCGTACGCCGGGTTGCCGGTGACCTGGTGCAGCGCGATGCCGACCGTGGCCAGCACGATGCCGATGAGGGCGGCCAGGTCCTCGAGGAACACCGCCCGGACCGTCGGGTTGGAGGTGCGGTCGACGTAGCGCAGCGGGTGCAGGTCGAGGCGCCGGGCGGCGCCGCGGACCTGGCGGGTGGCCTGGATGAAGGACGTGCCCTCGAGCAGGAGGGAGATGCCGAGGACGACGTAGTTGACGATGAACGTCGTCGACCCCTCGCGCGGCTCGTGGAGCAGGTCCGTGACGCCGTGCCAGATCGACACCATCGCGCCGGCGGAGAAGAGGCCGAACGCGGCGACGAGCGACCAGATGTACGTCGACCGGCCGTAGCCGCGCGGATGCTCGTCGTCCCTCGGGCGGGCGCCCTTCCGCTCGGCGACCAGGAGGAACACCTCGTTGCCGGTGTCCGCCCACGAGTGGGCGGCCTCGGCGACCATCGCCGCAGAACCGGTCAGCCCGGCCGCGACCGACTTGGCGAGCGCCAGCAGTCCGTTCGCGACGAGTGCGACCACGACGGTGAGGAGCGACTCGCCCCCACCCGAGCTCTCCTTCTCCTGGCTGCTCACGTCCGACCCGTATCCGTCGGGGTCGGGGGGTAACCGTCCTTTCGCAGGGGTAACCGTCAGTTC
>NZ_BAAAPB010000001.1:328053-358235 GCF_039530925.1 Nocardioides panacihumi
GAACTGACGGTTACCCCTGGAGGTCCGGGCGCCATCCGGCGGTCCGTACGGTGGTGGCATGCCCGCCCGTCAGCTCGTGCTCGTCGCACTCCTGGCCGTGCTGGTCGGCCCGCTGGCCGCCGGCTGCCGCGACGCGTCGGCGGGCGGCGGGACGACCGCTCCGTCCGCCAGCACCTCCGGCTCGTCGGGCCCGACCGCCGCGGTCGCGCCCCGCTTCGCCCGCTACGCGGCGCTCGGCGACTCCTACACCGCCGCACCCGGAGTGCCCGGCGTCCAGTCGAACGACGGGTGCCTGCGGTCGAGCAACAACTACCCGCACCTGCTCGCGGCCGCGCTCCCGGTCGGCCGGTTGGCCGATGTCAGCTGCAGCGGCGCCGACACGAGCGACGTACGACGCTCGCAGCTGGGCAGCGTCGCGCCACAGATCGACGCCGTCACGCGAGACACCGACCTGGTGACGATCGGCCTCGGCGGCAACGACCTCGACCTGTTCGCCCGGCTGATCAGCACGTGCCTGCGACAGAACGCGCCGACCACGTCTGGCTCACCCTGCGCCGACTCGCTCGGTCCCACGGTGCAGCCGGCGCTGGAGCGGATCCAGCAGAACCTGGTGGGCGTCGTACGCACCGTGCGCCTGCGCGCCCCGTCGGCGAAGGTCGTGCTCGTCGGCTATCCGCAGATCGTCCCGGCGTCGGGCACCTGTGCGCAGACGCCGTTCGCGCCGGGTGACTACGCGTTCGCGCGGCGGGTCAACCACGGGCTGGCCGAGACGGTACGCCGGGCCGCCGCGGCTGCGGGGACGTCGTACGCCGACCTCTGGAGCGCGAGCGCCGGTCACGACGTGTGTGCCGCGGACCCCTGGATCAACGGCATCTCGGGCCCCGGTGCGGCGCCGTTCCACCCGTTCGCCGTCGAGCAGGCCGCCGTCGCGAGGCTGGTCGCGGCGTCCCTGGGGTGACTCAGCGCCCCCGGGGAAGCTCAGCGTTCGCCCAGGTGACCAGCCGTTCCAGCGGCGTTCTACCTCGGCGAACACTGAGTTACCCCCGATTGCCCCGATTGCCCCCGACTGCCCCGGTTGCCCGGCTCCTCCGGTCAGCGCTCCCAGACGACCCGCCCGCCGACCACCGTGAGCGAGGAGGCCAGGCCGCGGAGCCCGGCCGGCGTGGCGGCCAGGGGGTCGGCGTCGAGCAGCACCAGGTCACCGGGCTCGCCGACGCGGACGCGACGACCGTCGACGGAGGCGGCCAGCGCCTCGGCGACAGTGAGCGACTGCTCCGGGTGCCACGGCTCCTCGCCCGGGTCGCCCCGGTGCACGGCGGCCGAGACGGCGAGCCACGGGTCGAGCGGCGCGACCGGGGCGTCCGAGCCGAGGGCGATCCGCACACCCGCATCGCGCAGCCAGCGCAGCGCGAACGAACGCTCCCCGCGCCCCGGCCAGACCCTCTCGGAGGTCTCGCGGTCGTCGAGCAGGTGGGCCGGCTGCACGCTGGCGGTCAGGCCGAGCCGGGCCAGCTCCCCGACGGCGTCGCGGGTGACGAGCTGCGCGTGCTCGATGGAGCCGGAGGCGCCGGTCGCGTCGTAGACGGCGAGCGCCTCCGCCAGCGCCCGGTCGCCGATCGCGTGCGTCGCCACCGTGAAGCCGGCCGCATGTCCACGCGCGAGGAGGCCGCGCAGCTCTTCGACGGACTGGTTCGGCGCGCCGTGGCCTCCGGTGTCGGCGTAGGGCTCGCAGCACCACGCCGTACGCGTGCCGAGGGAGCCGTCGCTGATGATCTTGAGCGAGCCTACCGTCAGCCCCGGGGCGAGCTCGGAGCCGGTGCGCAGGCCGGCGGCGAGGGCGGCGTCGAGTGTGTCGGCGTACGGCGACCAGCGCACGCGCAGCAGGTCGCACCCCGCCTGCCAGCGCTCGGCCCAGTCCGTCCACGGCGCCCCGAACTCGAAGTCGACCACCCCCACGACGCCGCGGGCGGCGGCCTGCGTCATCACGCGCCGGTAGTCCTCCGCGGTCGGTGCGCCGACGAGCGCGGTCAGCCTCGGGTAGGCGTCGAACCACTCCCGCTCGCTGACCACCTCGTCACGCCTGGCCAGGCCGAGCGCGTCCAGCGCGGCCGTGTTGAGCCAGCCGTGGTGGAAGTCGCCGTTGACGAGCACGACCGGCACGTGGCCACTGACGGCGTCGAGCTCGGCGACGGTCACGCTCCGCGACCAGGTGCCGGCCCGGTGGCCCATGCCCACGACCGGGCCGCCGCTTCCGTCACCGATCGCGGCCGCGACGAGCGCGACCGCGTCCTCGGGTGACCGCGCCTCCGACAGGTCGAGCCTGCGCGAGGCCAGCGCCCACTGCCCCAGATGGACGTGCGCGTCCCACAGCCCCGGGAGCAGCCAGCGGCCGTCGGCGGCGACCTCGCGTACGCCGGCGTCGGGCAGGCGCGGCCCGACGGCCGCCACGACACCGGACCGGACGAGGACGTCGACGGGGTCGGCGTACGAGTCGGCGTACGAGTCGGCGTGCACGCCGGCGTCGAGGGGCACGACGCGGGCGCCGCGCACGAGCAGGTCGGACATGGCGCACATCATCTACGGTCGCGACCCGCGCAGGGGTCAGTCCTCGGTGACGCGGCCGCCGTCGACCCGCAGCTGCCGGTTGGTGTGCACCGCGGCCAGCATCCGCCGGTCGTGGGTGACGAGTAGCAGCGTCCCCGGGTAGGCGTCCAGCGCCGACTCGAGCTGTTCGATCGCCGGGAGGTCGAGGTGGTTCGTCGGCTCGTCGAGCACGAGCAGGTTGACGCCCCGCGCCTGCAGCAGCGCCAGCGCAGCGCGGGTGCGCTCCCCCGGGCTGAGCGTGGCCGCGGGCCGCACGACGTGGTCGGACTTGAGGCCGTACTTCGCCAGCAGCGTGCGGATCTCCTCCGGCGCGAGGTCGGGCGCGTGGACGCGGAGCGAGTCGACGAGCGGCTCGTCGCCCTCGAACAGCGCACGGGCCTGGTCGACCTCGCCCACGACGACGCCGGGACCGAGCGACGCGGTGCCGGAGTCGAGCGGGATCCGGCCGAGGAGGGCGCCGAGCAGCGTCGACTTGCCCGACCCGTTGGGACCGGTGATGGCGACCTTGTCGGCCCAGCCGATCTCGAGGTTCACAGGGCCGAGGGTGAAGTCGCCGCCGGAGCTCGAGCGCCGGACGACGGCGTCGCGCAGCACCGCCGTACGCGCACCGGAGCGAGGCGCGACGGAGATCTCCATCCGCAGCTCCCACTCCTTGCGGGGCTCCTCGACGGCGTCGCGCTCGAGCCGTTCGATGGCGCGCTCGGACTGGCGGACCTTCGAGGCCTGCTTCTCGGCGGACTCGGCACGGTAGCGACGGATCGACTTGTCCGGCTCGTCGTTGATCGAGCGCCGGGCGTTGCGGACGCCCTGGTTGGCCCACGCGCGCTGCGTCTGCATCCGGCCCGCCAGGTCGGTCAGCTTGCCGGCGTACTCGTCGTAGGCGTCACGGGCGTGCTGCCGCGCGATCTCCCGCTCCCGCAGGTAGGCGTCGTAGCCGCCGCCGTACAGGTTGACCTGGTGCTGGTGGAGGTCGAGCTCGACCACGCGGTTGATCGTGCGGGCGAGGAACTCGCGGTCGTGGCTGACGATGACGACCGGTGCGCGCAGCTCCCGGACGAACCGCTCCAACCGGTCCAGTCCGTCGAGGTCGAGGTCGTTGGTCGGCTCGTCGAGGAGGAACACGTCGTAGCGGCTCAGCAGGAGGCTGGCCAGGTTGGCCCGCGCGGCCTGGCCACCGCTCAGGCTGGTCATCTCCTGGTCGAGCCCGACGCCCAGGCCGACGTCGGCGGCGACCTCCTCGGCCCGCTCGTCGAGGTCGGCGGCGCCGAGGGCCAGCCAGCGCTCGAGGGCGTGCGCGTACTCGTCGTCGGCTCCCGGCTCACCCGCGCCGAACCGCTCGGTCGCGGCGTCGAACGCCGCCTGCGCGTCGGCGACGCCGGTGCGCCGGGCCAGGAACGCGCGGACCGTCTCGCCGGCGTGCCGCTCCGGCTCCTGCGAGAGGTAGCCGATCGTGGCCGTCGCGGGGCTGACCGAGACGGTGCCGCTCTCGGGCGCGAGCGTCCCGGCGAGGACCCGGAGAAGGGTCGACTTGCCGGCGCCGTTGGGCCCGACGAGGCCGATCACGTCGCCCGGCGCGACGACCAGGTCGAGCCCGTCGAAGAGTGCCTTCGCGCCGTGCCCGGCGGCGAGACCGAAGGTCTGGATGGTGGCGCTCACCCGGTCGAGGCTATCGGTGGCGTCGACCGGGTTTTCGTCCCACCCCGGCGACCGATGCGGGCATGATGGTCGCGTCGGCAGGGGGAGACTGTGCCGACAGGGGAAGGGGGCGGCATGAGACGCATCCGGATCATCGCCGTCGCGACGGTGATGTCCGTCAGCCCGTGGCTCGCGGCGTGCAGCGGCGGCTCCGGCGGCACGGCCCCGACCCCCGGCACGGGTCCGGCGACCTCGACGAGCGCCGGCCCGGCGTCGTACGACGACGCCCGCTCCACCCCCGTCGAGGACTCGGTCTACCCCGACGTCGGGGACCCTGGGGTGGACGCGCTGCACTACGGGCTCCGCGTCTCCTGGGACCCGGCGTCGAAGACCCTGACCGGTCACGAGTCGCTGCTCTTCAGGGCGACCGCTGACGCCGACCACGTGCAGCTCGACCTGGCGGCGGCGATGGTGCCGACCAAGGTGACGCTCGACGGCACCGCGGCGGCGTACACCCATCCGGGCAAGGACCTCGTGCTGCAGCGCCGCGTCCGCGCCGGCCACGACTACACGCTCGCGCTCGACTACGCGGGGACGCCGACGCCGGTGCCGGCGCCGAGCACGCGCCGCGACACCCCGCGGCTCGGCCTGACGGTCGACCCCGACGGCGCCCTGTGGACGATGCAGGAGCCGTACGGCGCCTTCACCTGGTACGCCGTCAACGACCAGCCCTCCGACAAGGCCCACTACGACATCGACGTCGACGCGCCCACTCCGATGGTCGGCGTCAGCAACGGCACGCTCACCGACCGCTCCACGTCCGGCGGACGCACCAGGACGAGCTGGCACCTCGACGAGCCGACGGCGTCGTACCTCGTCACCCTCGCGGTCGGCGACTACCAGGAGACCAAGGCCAGGAGCGGCAGTGGCGTGCCCATCTCGTACTGGACCACCCCCGACGACACCGAGCTGCTGAACAACCTGCAGGCGGCGCCGCCGCTGCTCGACTGGCTCGAGAAGAAGCTCGGGCCCTTCCCGTTCGACTCGCTCGGCTTCGTGCTGGTCGACAGCGACAGCGGCATGGAGACGCAGACGATGATCACGCTCGGCCGCGACCCGTCCGACAGCGAGCCGGACACGCTCGTCCACGAGATGGCGCACCAGTGGTACGGCGACCTGGTGACCCCGTCCGACTGGCGCGACGTGTGGATGAACGAGGGCATGGCGATGTACCTCCAGGGCGCCTGGCAGGACGAGGACTGGCAGCTGCCGCCGGGTGACTCGCTGGCGACGTGGGTCCCCGACGAGATCAGCTCACGGCGTACCGCCGGCCCGCCGGGCGCCTACAAGCACGACCACTTCGCCGAACTCAACGTCTACTACGGGCCGGCGCTGATGTGGGACGCGCTGCGGAAGATGGTCGGCGACGCCGTCTTCTGGCGGCTGGTCCGCGACTGGCCGGCCGCGCGTGCCGAGCGCTCCACGGGGCGGGACGACTACATCCGCTGGGTCTCGCAGCAGACCGGCCGCGACCTGACGTCGTTCTTCGACCGTTGGCTGATGTCCGCGCGCAGTCCGCTCGATCGGTAGGGCTGTCCGGCCGCGCCCCGGGCCCGCCCAGGGGTAACCGTCAGTTCGATGCAGTAACCGTCAGTTCGATACGCCACCTGACGGTTGCAACGGTCATGAGCCGTATCGAACTGACGGTTACCCCCCCGAGCCCGGCCCCGCCGAGGGCCGCCCCACCGGCCCCGGCGGAGCGGGTCAGGCGGTGGCGGCGGCGGTGCCGGCGTACAGGCTCCCGGGCCTCGGCAGGCCGTAGTGCTCGCGCAGCGTGGTGCCGGTGTAGTCGGTGCGGAACAGCCCTCGGTCCTGCAGGATCGGCACGACCTTCGAGGTGAACGCGTCGAGCAGCTGCGGGTAGAGCGGCGGCATCACGTTGAACCCGTCGGCGGCCCCGCCCTCGAACCACTCCTGGATCGTGTCAGCGACCTGCACCGGCGTGCCGTGCACGACGTTGTGCCCACGTCCGCCGGCGAGCCGGTGCAGCAGCTGGCGCAGGGTCGGCCGGTCGCGCTCGACGATGTTGGCGACCACCTGCTTGCGGCTGCGGTTGTTGTCGAGCACGTTGCCCGCCCCGCCGAAGAGCGAGACCGGCACCGCCTCGTCGAGCTCGAGGTGGCCGAGCGAGACGCCGGCGATCTTCTCGAGCTGGGAGACGCCGTACGCCGCCACGGTGAGCTCGTTGAACTCGTCGTACAGGGCCTTCGCCTCGGCCGGGGTGTCGCCGATGAACGGGCTGATGCCCGGCAGCACCAGGACGTGGTCGGGGTTGCGGCCGAACGTGCGCGCCTGTGCCTTGATGTCGGCGTAGAAGGCCTGTGCGTTCCCGAGCGTCTGGTGCGCGGTGAAGATGGCCTCGGCGTTGCGGGCGGCGAACGCGCGCCCCTCGTTGGACGACCCGGCCTGCACGTAGACCGGCCGGCCCTGCGGCGAGCGCGGCGCGTTGAACGGACCGCGGACCCGCAGGTGGCGACCGACGTGGTCGATGCGGTGGATCCGGGCCTGGTCGGCGAACACACCTGCCGCCTTGTCGACGACCTCGGCGTCGTCCTCCCAGCTGTCCCAGAGCCGCGTGACGACCTCGACGAACTCCTCCGCGCGGCCGTAGCGCTCCTCGTTGCTCGGCACTCCGGTGAGCCCGAAGTTGTGGGCGGCGTCCTCGCTGAAGGTGGTGACGATGTTCCACCCCGCCCGGCCGCCGGAGATCCGGTCGAGCGAGCCGAAGAGGCGGGCCAGGTTGTACGGCTCGTAGAACGTCGTCGACGCGGTGGCGATGAGGCCGATGCGCTCGGTCGCGGTCGCCAGGGCGGTGAGGAACGTGATCGGCTCGAACTGGGTGCTCGGGCGGTATCCGGTCCCGTAGTGGGCCGGGCCGTCGGCCAGGAACACGGCGTCGAGCTTGGCGGCCTCGGCCTTGCGGGCGAGCTCCTGGTACCAGGAGATGTCCCCGACCCGGTCGGCCGAGCTGTCCGGGTGACGCCAGGAGGCCTCGTGGTGGCCGGTGTCGTGGAGGAACGCGTTGAGCTTGAGCTGGCGGGGCTGGTCGGTCATCGGGTGTGCCTTTCGGACGAGTGGTGGTCAGGCGCCGACGAGGGCGCGGTCGGAGGCGGCGGCGCGGGCCGCGAGGCTGGGCGGCACCGGCAGCCCGTAGTGGTCGCGCAGCGTGTCGCCGGCGTACTCCTCGCGGAAGAGGCCGCGGCGCTGCAGCAGCGGCACGACGCCGTCGACGAACTCCTCCAGGCCCGAGGGCAGCACGGCCGGCATCACGTTGAAGCCGTCGGCGGCGTCGGTCGTGAACCACAGCTCGAGGTCGTCGGCGACCTGCTCGGGCGTGCCGACGAACGTGCGGTGGCCGCGGCCTCCGCCGAGCTTCTGCAGGATCTGGCGGACCGTGAGGCGCTCGCGCCGGGCGAAGTCGACGACGAGCTCGTAACGACTGCGGTTGCCCTCGATCTCCTCGACCGGCCGGATGTTCGTCGGCAGCGGGCCGTCGAGGTCGATCCGGTCGGCGGGGATGCCGATGTCGGCCGCGAGCTGGCGCAGCGGGTGGTCGAGGATGATGAGCTCCTCGAGCTGCCGCTCCTTCGCGCGGGCCTCGGCGACGGTGCCGCCGAGGATCGGCACGATGCCCGGCAGGATCTTGAGGTGGTCGGGGTCGCGCCCGGCCGCGACGGTCGCCGCCTTGAGCCGGCGGTAGAAGTCGCGCCCCTCCTCGACGGTGCGCTGGGCGGTGAAGACGGCCTCGGCGTACGCCGCCGCGAGCTCGATCCCGGCGGGCGAAGAGCCGGCCTGGACCACGACCGGGTGGCCCTGCTCGCTGCGCCCGACGTTGAGCGGCCCCCGCACCCGGAAGTGGGCGCCGGTGTGGTCGAGGGCGTGCACCCTCGCCGGGTCGGTGTGGACGCCGGCCGCCTTGTCACCGACGGTCGCGCCCTCCTCCCAGCCGCCCCAGAGGCCGAGCACGACCTCGAGGTACTCCTCGGCCCGGGCGTAGCGCTCGGCGTGGGTCGGGTTGCCGGCATAGCCGAAGTTCAGCCCGGCGCTCGTGTCGGCGGTGGTGACGACGTTCCACCCCGCGCGCCCGTGGCTGATCCGGTCCAGGGTGAGGAACCGGCGGGCGGTGTTGAACGGCTCGTCGAACGTCGTCGTCGCGGTGGCGATGAGGCCGATCCGCTCGGTGGCGACCGCCATCGCGGCGAGCAGGAGCGTCGGCTCCAGCACCTGCGGAGGCCGGCGGGCGACGCCCTCGATCGGACCCCACAGGCCGGGCCCGTCGGCGAAGAACACAGAGTCGAGCCGGCCGCGCTCGGCGAGCCGGGCGAGGTCCTGGAAGTACTCGACGTCGGCCTCGACGAACGGGTCGATCTCGGGGAGCCGCCACGACGCCTCGTGGTGGCCGGTGGACATCAGGAAGGCGTTGAGGACCAGCTGCTTCGTCATGGCCCCTCCTCTCATGCCCGCCAGCGCGAGAAGCGACGCTCCAGCGCGACGAGCGAGTAGTTGATGACGAGCCCGAGCAGGGACGTCGTGAGGATGGCGGCGTACATCTTGGGGATCAGGAAGTTCATCGACGCGTAGCTGATGAGGAAGCCGAGCCCCTGGTTGGCGCCGATCATCTCGGCGGCGATGAGCACCAGGATCGCGGCGGCGCCGGAGATCCGGATGCCGGTGAAGATCGTCGGGATCGCCGCCGGGAAGACGACCTTGCGGAACGTCGCCACCGGGCTGAGCCCGAGCACCCGCGCCGAGCGGAGCAGCTGGGTGTCGACCGTCGCCACTCCGGTGATCGTGCTCAGCAGGATCGGGAAGAAGCAGGCGTAGGTGACGATCGCGATCTTGGACGTCTCCCCGATCCCGAGGATCAGCGTGAAGACCGGCAGGATCGCCAGCGCCGCGGTGTTGCGGAAGATCTCCAGCGCGGGCTGGAAGAACTCGCGCACCGGGCGATACCACGCGATGGCGGCGCCGAGCGGGATCGCGACGGCGGTGGCCAGGGCGAACCCTGTCGCCGAGCGGACCATGCTCGCCCGGACGTGGTCGGCCAGCTCGCCGCTGCGGGCCAGCTCCCACCAGGCCTGCAGCACGACGTGCAGCGGCGGGATGAAGTAGGAGTCGACCAGTCCCCAGCGAGGGGCGAACTCCCACACCAGCGCGAGCGCGAGGATGCCGGCCAGTCCGCGGACGAGGGTGACGGTGCGCCGTCGGCTCGGGGTCGCGTGCCTGACCCGCGCCGCCGCCTCCTGCCGGGGGTTGGGGCGGGCCTCGGTCCGCTCGTCGATCAGGCTAGGCAACGCGGTTCACCACCTCGGGACGGGCGGCCTGGAGCGTCTGCTCGCGCAGCAGGCTCCAGATCCGGTGACGGTACGACGCGAAGGCCGGCGTGGCCCGCAGGTCCTGGTTCTCGGCCGTCTGCCGGTCCAGGTCGACGTCGATGACCTCCTTGATCCGGCCGGGCCGGCTGCTCATCACCGCGACCCGCTGGCCGAGGAAGACGGCCTCCTCGATGTCGTGGGTGATGAAGACGACCGTCGTGCCGGTGCGCCGCCAGATCCCGACGAGCTCCTCCTGGAGGCGCTCGCGGGTCTGGGCGTCGAGGGCGCCGAACGGCTCGTCCATGAGCAGCACCCCCGGCTCGTAGGAGAGGCTGCGCGCGATCGCCACGCGCTGCTTCATCCCGCCGGAGAGCTCGTGCGGGTAGCGGTTGGCGAACTCCCCGAGGCCGACGAGCTCCAGGTAGTCCAGCGCTCGCGCGGCCCGCTCCCGCTTGGCGATGCCGGCCGCCTCGAGGGCGAACTCGACGTTGCCGCGGGCTGTCCGCCACGGCAGCAGCGTGTACTGCTGGAACACGACGCTGCGGTCGAGGCCGGGGCCGCTGATCGGCGTCCCGTCGATGCTGACGGTGCCCGAGGTCGGCTTGGTCAGTCCGCTGACCAGGTCGAGCACGGTCGACTTGCCGCAGCCGCTCGGCCCGACGAGGGTCACGAACTCCCCCGCCGCGATCTCGAGGTCGACGCCGTCGAGGGCGACGAACTCGCGCAGCTGCCTGTCGTCGTCGCCGCGCACCAGGAACGTCTGCCCGACGTCGCGCAGCGTGATCGATGAGCTCATCGGCGCCTCACCCCTTGTTGAGGTCGTTGGTGTAGACGTCGGACGCCTCGAGCTTCCCGGCGTCGACGTCGCCACGGCTGTCGAGCCAGTCGATCCAACGCGCGATGTCCTCGTCCGAGATCGACCCGTGCGGGCTCGCGACGCCGGTCGCGCCCGGCCAGTTCTTCTCGACGGCGTCGACGTAGCCGGCGTACCCGTGGTCGGTGAGCCACTTCTCGTAGACCTTGAGCACGTCGGCGCGGTCGTGCGAGGCGATGTAGTCCACGGCCTTGCCCACGCCCGTGGCGAGGGTCTGCGCGGCCTGGTGGTGCTTGGCGATGAAGTCGTCGCGCAGCGTGAAGCCGCCGCCGTTGTAGTTGCCGACCACGTCGGTGTCCTTGACGAGGGTGCTCAGCGGCACCGCCTCGCTGGCGGCCTTCAGCTGGCCGAGGCCGATGTAGGCGGCGTCGACCTGGTGCTCCTTGAGCGCCTGCGCGGTGTTGAGCGGCGGGAGCGGCACGAGGGTGACTCCTCTGATCTCCTCGGGCGTGAGCCCCTCCTTCTGGAACCACGTGTCCAGGACCGCCTCGGCGTTGGCCCCGAGGGTGTTGACGGCGACCTTCTTGCCGATCAGGTCGCGGGCCGAGGTGATGCCGGAGCCGGTCGGTGTGGCGACCACCGAGGCGATGGGGCCGTTCGAGCCGTACGTCGACACGACCGCCTTGATCGGGACGCCGGTCGCGACCAGCTGGGCGACGGCGCCGTAGAAGGCCGAGGCGCCGATGTCGATCTGGCGGCTGGCGAGCGCCTTGAGGCTCTCGGGGCCACCGGTGACGTCGCCGACCTTCTTCAGCTTGACGCCCTTGAGGTAGCCGAGCGCGTCGGCCAGCTGGAGCAGGTCGACGCTGCCCTGGCTGGACTGGTAGCGGACGGTGGTCGTGCCGTCGGAGTTCGTGGCGCTGGAGCTGCCACCGCAGCCCGAGGCGAGGGCCACGGTGGCCAGGAGGGCGGCGCTCAGCGCGGCGATCCGGGTTCGTACGGGTCCTACACGTGTCATGGGGGTGGCGCTCCGTTCGGGACGTTGTCGTATCGACAATGTTTGTCGATCTGTTTTATGGACTTTAGAGGGTTCGAATGTCGTTCCGGACGCACGTCTCAGATGCCGGGCATGTCGGCCCGGGGACGTCGGTAACCTCCCGGGCCATGGCGCGACTCACCGCACGCGAGCTGATCGACCTGGTCCTCGACGAGGGCTCCTGGGTGTCGTGGGACACGGCTCCTGCCCGGGCCGGCGTCTCCGCGGCGTACGCCGAGGAGCTGCGCGCGGCGTCCGAGCGCACCGGCGTCGACGAGTCGGTGCTCACCGGCGAGGGCACGATGCTGGGGCGCCGGGTGGCCGTCCTGGTGAGCGAGTTCGGGTTCCTCGCCGGGTCGATCGGCCGCGACGCCGCGGACCGGCTCGTGACCGCGGTGAAGCGCGCCACGGTCGAGCGGCTGCCGCTGCTCGCCGCCCCCGCCTCCGGCGGCACCCGGATGCAGGAGGGCACCCCGGCGTTCGTGCAGATGGTGCGGATCACCGAGGCCGTCTCGGCCCACAAGTCGGCCGGGCTGCCCTACCTCGTCTACCTGCGCCACCCCACGACCGGAGGGGTGATGGCGTCGTGGGGCTCGCTCGGACACGTCACCGTCGGCGAGCCCGGGGCGCTGCTCGGCTTCCTCGGCCCGAAGGTCTTCGAGCTGCTCAACGGGCACCCCTTCCCCGCCGGCGTCCAGGTCGCGGAGAACCTCTACTCGCACGGCATCATCGACGCCGTGCTCCCACCCGAGGAGATCGCCGGGATCCTCGACCGGGCGCTGACGATCCTCCAGACGAGACCGCGAGTCGGCGCGTCCTCGCAGTCTGAGAGGGCCGAGTCGGCGCGTCCTGACGCGGTGCCGCCCATCGACACGTGGGACGCGGTCACCCGGTCACGGCGCGAGGACCGGCCAGGGGTCCGGAGGCTGCTGAAGACGGCGGCGGCGGACGTCGTACCCCTCAACGGCACGGGGCAGGGTGAGCGCGACCCCGCCCTCATCATCGCGCTGGCGCGCTTCGGCGACGCGCCCTGCGTGCTGCTCGCCCAGGACAGGCGCGAGCAGGCGCAGCAGGCGTTCGGGCCGACGGCGCTGCGCGAGGCCCAGCGCGGGCTGAGGCTCGCCGAGGATCTCGGCCTGCCGGTGCTGACGGTGATCGACACGCGCGGCGCGGCGCTCTCGCCCGAGGCCGAGAACGGCGGCATGGCCGGCGAGATCGCTCGTTGCATCGACGCGCTCGTCAACGTGAAGGCGCCGACGATGTGCCTCATGCTCGGCGAGGGCAACGGCGGCGGCGCACTCGCCTTCCTGCCCGCCGACCGGGTCGTCGCGACACAGCACGCGTGGCTCTCGCCGCTGCCACCGGAGGGCGCCTCGGCCATCGTGCACGGCGACACGACCCATGCGGCCGACATGGCCCGCGCGCAGCGCGTGCTCGCGGTCGACCTCGCCGCGCTCGGGATCGTCGACCGGATCATCCCCGAGCTGCCGGACGCCGCCGACGAGCCGGACGAGTTCTGTCACCGGGTCGGCGGCGTCATCGAGGCGGAGCTGGCCCGGCTGATGGCGGTGGGTCCGGGGTCGCCCGCTGCCCGGGCGGAGCGCTACGCCTGACTCCGACTCGGCGGGTGATCTGGGGCGCGCCGGGTCGGCAGGGGTAACCGTCTGTTCGATACGCCTCCTGACCCTTGCAACGGTCAGGAGGCGTGTCGAAGGGACGGTTGCCGTATCGAACAGACGGTTACCCCCGGCGCGCCGAGAGGTCGATCCGTACGGTCCGAGCGGTCAGTCCGTCCTGACGGATTGACGTCTCGGACCGTACGGATTGACGTCTCGGACCGTTTGGATCGACGTCTCGGCGATCAGGCCAGCAGCTGCGACGGGTCGGCCATGGCGGCCGCGACGTCGGCGAGGAACGCCGAGCCGGTCGCGCCGTCGACGTGCCGGTGGTCGAACGACAGGGAGAGCGTGCACACGTCACGTACGGCGAGCCGGTCCTCGCCGTCGGCGGAGACGACCCATGGCCGCTTCGACACGGCGCCGAAGCAGAGGATCGCCGACTCGCCCGGGTTGATGATGGGGGTGCCGCCCTCCATCCCGAAGGGGCCGACGTTCGTGATCGTGAACGTGCCGCCCTGCTGCTGCGCCGGCTGCGTCTTCCCCTCGCGGGCGACGTCGGTGAGCGCGTTGATCGCCCGGCCGAGGTCGGGACCGCTCATCAGGTCGGCGTCCTTGATGTTCGGCACGACCAGACCGCGGGGCGTGGCCGCGGCGACGCCGAGGTTGACGTAGTGCCGCAGCACGACCTCCTGGGCCGGCTCGTCCCACACCGCGTTGAGCAGCGGGTGCTTGCGCAGCGCCTCGGTGCAGGCGCGGGCGAGCAGCAGCAGAGGGCTGACGCGCACGCCGGCGTACGCCGGGTCCGACTTGAGCCTGGCCACCAGCCGCGTCGTCTCGGTGACGTCGACGCTCGTCCAGATCGTGACGTGCGGGACGGTGAAGGCGCTGGCCGACATGGCCTGGCCCATCATCTTGCGGACGCCCTTGATCGGCTCGCGGGTCACCCGCCCGGTGTAGACGGGCTGCGGGACGTCATACGCCCTGGCTGCCGGAGCCGCCGACTCGTATGACGTCGCGGGCTGGGACGGGGACGACGCCAGGTCCTCGCGGGTCACGTCGCCGTGCCGGCCGGTCGGCGCGACGTCGCGCAGGTCGATCCCGGCCTCCCGCGCGGCGAGACGCACCGGCGGCTTGGCGAGCACCGGGCCGGACGCGGCGGCGTGCTGCCCGCCGGACCGGCCGGACGGATCGGCCGCCCGACGTGCGCGTCGCTGCGTCGAGGCCTCCCGCGGCCCGTAGCCGACGAGCGTGCCCGGCGTGTCGCCGGCAGGCTCCTCCGCGCGCGCCTCCGTGGCGGCCGGTGGGACGAACTCCGAGGCGCCGCCCGCCGGGGCGTTGCCGCTGCCGATGCGGATGATCGGGGTGCCGACCTCGACCGTCGCGCCGACCTCCACGAGGATCGCCTCGACGATGCCGGCGAAGGGCGAGGGCAGCTCGACGACCGACTTGGCCGTCTCGATCTCGCAGACGATGTCGTTGATCTGGACGGTGTCACCCACCGCCACGTGCCACGACACCAGCTCGGCCTCGACGAGGCCCTCGCCGACGTCGGGCAGCTTGAACTCCTGGGTCGTCGCCGTCACCACGCGAAACTCCTGTCCACCATGTCGAGAAGCCGGTCGAGGTCCGGGAGCCACGAGTGCTCCACGCGGGCGGGCGGGTACGGCGTGTCGTAGCCGCCCACGCGCAGCACGGGCGCCTCCAGCGAGTAGAAGCACGACTCGGTGATCCGGGCGGCGATCTCGGCGCCCATGCCGAGGTTGGTGTGCGCCTCGTGGACGACGACGCACCGGCCGGTACGGCGTACTGACTCCTCCACCGGACCGAGGTCGAGCGGCGAGAGCGTGCGCAGGTCGATGACCTCCATCGAGCGGCCTTCGGCCGCGGCCGCGTCGGCGGCGCGCAGCGCGACGCCGACCGTCGGGCCGTAGGCGCAGATGGTGACGTCGTCGCCCTCGCGGACGACCTTCGAGGCGAAGAGCGGGCCCGGGGTCCCGTCGACGTCCACCTCGATGGCGCCGGCGTGGTACTGCCGCTTCGGCTCGAGGAAGATCACCGGGTCGGGCGACGCGATCGCCTGCTGGATCATCCAGTAGGCGTCGGCCGGGTTGGAGCACGCGACCACCTTGAGCCCGGGCGTGTGCGCGAACTGCGCCTCCGGCGACTCGCTGTGGTGCTCCACGGCGCCGATGCCGCCGCCGAACGGGATGCGGATGACCATCGGCATGGGCAGCCGACCGCCGGAGCGGTAGTGCATCTTGGCGACCTGCGTGACGATCTGGTCGTACGCCGGGTAGACGAACCCGTCGAACTGGATCTCGACGACCGGCTTGTAGCCGCGCAGGGCGAGGCCGACGGCCGTGCCCACGATGCCGGACTCGGCGAGCGGGGTGTCGATGACCCGGTCCTCGCCGAAGTCCTTCTGCAGCCCGTCGGTGATCCGGAAGACGCCGCCGAGACGGCCGATGTCCTCGCCCATGAGGACGACCTTCTGGTCGTGCTCCATGGCCTGCCGCAGGCCGGAGTTGAGCGCCTTGGCGAGTGTCAGCTTCATGCCCCGACCTCCTCGAACGACGCGGCGTAGGCCGCGTACTCGTCACGCTGGTGCGCCAGCTCGTCCGGAATCTCGGTGAAGACGTTGTCGAACAGCGCCACCGGTGAGGGGTCGGGCAGCGCCTTGCATCCGTCGCGCAGCCGCTCGCCGAGGGCGTCGGCCTCGGCGGCCACGCCACCGAAGAAGCCCTCGTCGGCCAGGCCGTTGCGACGCAGGTAGACCTCGACGCGGGCGATCGGGTCCTTGAGCTTCCAGTGCTCGACGTCGGCCGAGTGCCGGTAGCGGGTCGGGTCGTCGGTCGTGGTGTGGGCGCCCATCCGGTAGGTGTAGGCCTCGACCAGGCTCGGGCCGCCGCCCTCACGGGCGCGCTGGAGGGCCGACTTCATGACGGCGTACGTCGCGAGGACGTCGTTGCCGTCGACGCGGACGCCCGGGAAGCCGAAGCCGCTGGCGCGCTCCTTGAGCGGGATGCGCGACTGGCGCTCGAACGGCTCGGAGATGGCCCACTGGTTGTTCTGGCAGAAGAACACCACGGGGGCGTTGTAGGACGCCGCGAAGACGAACGCCTCGTTGACGTCGCCCTGCGACGACGCGCCGTCGCCGAAGTGGGCGACGACCGCGGTGTCGCGCTCGGGGTCGCCGGTGCCCACGAGGCCGTCGCGCTGGACGCCCATGGCGTAGCCGGTGGCGTGCAGGGTCTGCGAGCCGATGACGACGGTGTAGAGGTGGAAGTTGTGCTCCGCCGGGTCCCACGAGCCCTGGTCGCAGCCACGCCAGATGCTGAGCAGCTTGAGCGGGTCGACGCCGCGGCACCAGGCGACGGCGTGCTCGCGGTAGGTCGGGAAGACGTAGTCCTGCGGGCGCAGGGCCCGTCCAGCACCGATCTGCGCGGCCTCCTGGCCGAGGAGCTGGGCCCAGATGCCCAGCTCGCCGTGGCGCTGCAGTGCCGTCGCCTCCACGTCGAGGCGGCGCGTCAGCACCATGTCGCGGTAGAGGCCGCGGACGACCTCGTCGTCGCCGTCGAAGGAGTAGTCGGGGTGCTCGACCCGCTCTCCTTCGGGGGTCAGCAGTTGCACGAAACTCGTGTCACCGGGGGCGTCGGGCACGGCACGCTCTCCTCATACATCGGGCGGTCTGCCGGGGTCCCCGGCCTCACCGCGCTCCGGACGGTCACGCGCGTCCGCGGGGGTGTTGCGGCGCCTGTGACCTGGCCCACAGACGGGCTGAGGCCCAACGTACCCGCTACCCGGCCGTACGCCGAACCCATCGGAGCCCACCCCGTCGGCGCGGCGGGCGGGGTCACTCCCCCGTCACCCGGCCCGGCCGTGCGGCTCCAGCCACACCGACTCGTCGGGGCCCTGGGGGATGATCCCGGACGGGTTGATGTCGTGGTGGACGACGTAGTAGTGCGCCTTGATCTGGTCGAAGTCGGTGTTGTCGCCGAATCCGGGGGTCTGGTACAGGTCACGGGCGTACGCCCACAGCACCGGCATCTCGGTGAGCTTGTTGCGGTTGCACTTGAAGTGGCCGTGGTAGACGGCGTCGAAGCGCGCGAGCGTCGTGTAGAGCCGCACGTCGGCCTCGGTGATCGTGTCGCCCATCAGGTAGCGGCGGTCCGCCAGCCGGGACTCCAGCCAGTCGAGCGCGGCGAAGAGGCGCGTGAACGCGGCGTCGTACGCCTCCTGGGAGCCGGCGAAACCGCAACGGTAGACGCCGTTGTTGACCTCGTTGAAGATCCGCTCCATGACCGTGTCCATCTCCTCGCGGAGCGCATCGGGCCACAGGTCGGGCGCGCCGTCGGCGTGGAAGTCCTGCCACTCGAAGAACAGGTCGTGGGTGATCCACGGGAAGTCGTTGGTGACGACCAGACCCGTCGGGACGTCCACGATCGCGGGCACGGTGATGCCGCGCGGGTAGTCGGGGTAGCGCTTGAGGTAGGCCTCCTGGATCCGCTCGATGCCGAGCACCCGGTCGCGGCCCCCGGGGTCGAGGTCGAACGTCCAGCTGCGCTTGTCGTGGGTCGGACCGGGCGTGCCCAGCGAGATGACGTCCTCGAGGCCGAGCAGCTGCCGGACGATGATCGACCGGTTGGCCCACGGGCAGGCCCGCGCCGCGACCAGGCGGTAACGGCTCGGCTCGACCGGCCACAGCGGCACCGTCGCGGGGCCGCGGTGCGGCAGCCGGGCGTCCTTCGTGATCCGGTCGGGGATGTACCGCATGTCGCGGTCGAACTCCCGCCCCTTCTCCACGTACGTCGGCTTGAGGTCCTCGGTCATGCGGCTCCCGTTATCCAGGCGACAGGGTTCGTACGCCGGTGCCGTCGGTCACCCGACGCGCTGCTCAGCGGAACGACCCGGCGATCTTGATCAGCCGGTCGTTGCCCTCCGGCTCGCCGATCGACACCCTGACGCCGTCGCTGCCGAGCGGGCGCACCGTGATGCCGGCGGCCTCGGCGGCCTCGACGAACGCGGCGATCCGGTCCGCCTCGACCGGCAGCCACACGAAGTTGCCCTGGGCGTCCGGGACCCGCCAGCCGGCGGCGCGGACAGCCTCGACCACGCGGGTGCGCTCGGCGACCAGCGCCTCGACCCGCTCCTCGAGCTCGGGCCGGGCCTCGAGCGACGCGACCGCGGCGGCCTGGGCGACGAGGTTGACCCCGAACGGCAGGGTGACGCCCCGCAGCGCCGCCGCGATCGGCGCCGGCGCGATCGAGTAGCCGACCCGGAAGCCGGCGAGGCCGTAGGCCTTCGAGAACGTCCGCAGCACGGCCACGTTGTCGTGCCGGCGGTAGGTCGCGATGCCGTCGACCGGGTCGTCGATCCGGACGAACTCGATGTAGGCCTCGTCCAGCACCACCAGCACGTCGTCCGGCACCCGGCTCAGGAACCCGTCGACCTCCGTCTGGGTGAGCGCCGGTCCCGTCGGGTTGTTGGGGCTGCACAGCAGGACGACCTTGGTCCGCGGTCCGATCGCCGCCGCGAGCGCGTCGAGGTCGTGGCGACCATCGGCGGTGTTGGGCACCTGGACCGACGTCGCCCCGGCCGCCAGCACCGCGATCGGGTAGGCCTCGAACGAGCGCCAGGCGTAGACCACCTCGTCGCCCGGCTCGCAGAACGCACTCAGCAGGCCGTAGATGAGCCCCGTCGAGCCGGTGGCGACGGCGAGGTCGGCCACCGGGACGTCGTACATCTCGGCGAGGGCGGCGTACAGCGCCGTGTTGCCCATGTCCGGGTAACGGTTCATCGACGCGGCGGCCGTGACGGCGGCCTCGAGGACGCCGGGCAGCGGCGGGTAGGGGTTCTCGTTGGACGAGAGCTTGAACGCGTCGGCCGGGGCGGGCTTGCCGGCGACGTACGCCGGCATGGCGGCGACACTGGGGCGGGGCTGCGGACCTGTCACGGAGGTCAGCGTAGGAGGCGACGGCCCGCGACGAGCAACAGGCCGATGCCGACGCCGATCACGGCGCCCGTCGTGTTGTCGACGAAGTCGGTGACGTCGCACGCCCGGTCGATCCGCGCGAGCACGAGCTGGGTCCACTCGATGGCGGCGGAGTACGCCGCCAGGGCGACCAGGCCGAGCGGGATGGTGAGCCAGGCGTGCCGCCAGCGCGTCGCCACCACGACGAGCAGGACGCCCGACGGGATGAAGAGGACGGTGTTGAGGAGCCGCTGGCCGCTGGCGAAGATCCAGAACCCGTTCGGCGCCGGGCCGCCGATGTCCCAGGAGCAGGTCGCGAGGCGGCCCTCGGCCGAGACGATGCCCGGGGCGCCGTACGGCGGGATCAGGGTGACCAGGCCGATCACCGCCAGCGTCCACAGCAGCGCCGCCGTCACCCACGCCGCCCGCCACCCGAGCCGCCGGGTCGCCAGCAGGGCAACGGCGGCGAGCACGATCCCCGCGATCAGCGCACCGAGCAGCATGACCGGGACGCCGCCGAACGGGAACACGCCTCAGACCCTAGGGGGCGAGTGTCTGGGCCGGTCGGGGTAACTCACTGTTGGCGAAGGTGGAAGGCCGATGGAACGGCCCGGAACGTCATCGAACGGTGAGTTACGCCCTCGGCTGACCGCGTCAGGCGGCACGCCGCCGGACCCGGAATCGCTCAAGATCATCGATCGCCGTGCCCCAGAGTCGATCCGTCTGCGCCAACTCGCGCCGGAGTCGCTCCTTGGCCGCCTGACGACCGGGACCCCAGACATCGCTCCAAGTCAGCCGGGACATCCCGAGGTGAAAGCCGCGGAACCAGTCCTCACGCTGCTTCTCGGCAAGGATGACGTCGTCGATGTCTCCGAGCGTCGGGCCGTTGTCCTTCACATACTTCTGCCTGCCATCGATCTCGATCAGATGCCGGCCGAGCCTCAGGTCGGCGAAGTGCGTCCTGCGTCCGTCTGTGAGCCCGAACTGCGTTTCGATGCCTGTGACCCCCAGCTCCTCGACGAGGTCTCTCCCGAGAGTCTCGGCCACGGACTCCGAGCCCGGGCAGGACTGTTCGAGCGCGCGGAGCGCATCACGACGATCGGGCCAGAACTTCATCTGCGTCTCGATGACCTCCGCTAGCTCGGCCTCCGAGTGCCCGAGCCAGCGAACTCGATCGATCGCGACGACGCCGTACGGGTGTCCGTACTCCCGAGCGATGTCGATCGCCGACCGCACATGGCCGAGCACGGCGAAGCCGTTGATCCCCACAACATCACCGGGTCGGTACGGCGCGAGGTGATGCTTCACGCCGTACTTGTGCTGGGTCGCCAGGCAGTTCCTCGTCACATGGGCCATCGGTCTGCTCGGCAGCAGGATGGGGACGCCGAGCTCGAGCATCGCGGTCGTGTGGCTGCGTACGAACTCTCGCCTGATCGCCAGGCAGGCGGCTCGGTCCGTCAGCCGCCGCCGGTCGGCGAAGCTCACGGCGGCGATGTCCACCTCTGCCAGCACGTAGACACCTCGGCGGAGGCGACGCCAGGCGCCCCGGCGGACCAGATCGGCCACTTCACCGTCGCTCAGTCCGAGCTCGAGGGCTCGCTTCCTCGTGATCAGTCCGTGATTGGCGGCGAGCTCGGCGATGATGCGCGGGGTCATGCTGCGATGCTCGGCCGCTGATGCGCCTCCCAACACTCGTGCGGCCGTCCGCTGTGGATGACCCGGCAGCACCGTGCTCTGTGGACGGTGGCCGGCCCCCCGTGAGGCGTGAGCGGGCCGGGTAACTCAGCGTTCGCCGAAGAAGAAGGCCGTTCGAACGGACTCCTACCCCAGCGAACGATGAGTTACCCAAGACGTACGCCGACGCCCGACCCGACCGACCAGGGCTGTGCTTGACTGACCGGCGTGAGGATCCTCGGCTGGCTGATCAGCAACGCGGTCGCACTCGCGGTGGCGGCATGGCTGATCGACGGGATCAGGTTCACGGGGCCGACGCAGGGCGCCGAGGAGCTCCGGCACAAGCTGCTGCCGCTGATCGGCGTGGCGGTCATCCTCGGGGTCGTCAGCGCGCTGGTGAAGCCGATCCTCAAGCTCCTCAGCCTGCCGATCATCCTGCTGACCCTCGGGCTGTTCCTGCTGGTCATCAACGCCCTGATGCTGCTGCTCACCGGCTGGCTCGCCGACAAGCTCGGCCTCGGCTTCGAGGTGACCGGATTCTGGCCGGCAGTGGGTGGCGCGATCATCATCACGATCGTCACCTGGTTCGTCGACAAGGTCCTCGACCGGTGATCCCGGCGCCCCGCGTCGAGGGGCGGTACGCCGTCGCGCTGGTCTGCCTCGGCAACATCTGCCGCTCAGCGATGGCCGACGTCGTGCTGCAGGAGCAGCTGCGGCAGCAGCCTGCGGGGCAGGGGCGAGACGTCGAGATCCGCAGCGCCGGCACCGGCGACTGGCACGTCGGGCAGCCGATGGACGCACGCGCGGCGGCGACCCTGCGACGGCACGGTTACGACCCGTCGACGCATCGCGCCCGGCAGGTCGGGGACGACTGGCTCGACCGCTTCGACCTCGTCCTCGCCATGGACGACAGCAACCTGCGCGACCTCGGTGGCCGCTCCGACCGGGTCAGGCTCTTCCGCGACTTCGACCCGGCGGGCACGGGCGAGGTTCCGGACCCCTATTACGGTGGCGACGAGGGCTTCGAGGAGGTGCTGGCGATGGTGGAGCGGACCGCAGGGATGCTGGTCGAGGAGCTGCGCGCGCGGTGAGCCGCGCATCCGTGGTCGCCCGGCGTGCCGAGGAGCTCCTCGGCACTCCCGTCGTCGCCACCTCACCTGTCGCAGGCGGGGACATCGCCAGGGCGACCAAGCTGCGCCTCAACGACGGCAGCGTCGCGCTGATGAAGACGCTCCCGCACCCGCCGGCGGGCTTCTTCCGGGCGGAGGCGCGCGGGCTGGCCTGGCTGGGCGAGGCGGGCCTCCCGGTGCCGGAGCTGCTCGCGGCCGCCGACGACTGCGTGATCCTGCGCTGGATCGAGCCGGGCAAGCCCACCGGCGAGGGAGCCGACGCGCTCGGCCGGGCGCTGGCGGCCGCGCACCAGCGCCCGTGCGACGGCTTCGGCCTGGAGGCCGACGGGTTCATCGCGACGCTCCCGCTGCCCAACCGCACCGCGCCGACCTGGCCGGAGTTCTACGCCACCCGCCGACTTCTCCCCTACCTCAGGCTCGCGCACGACCGCGGCGCCCTCGACGACGCCCAGGCGCGCACGATCGAGGCCGTCGTACCCCGCCTCGACTCACTGCTCCCCGCGGAGCCGCCGGCCCGGCTGCACGGCGACCTGTGGAACGGCAACGTCCTGTGGGGCAGCGACGGGAGCGCCTGGGTGATCGACCCGGCGGCCTACTGCGGGCACCGCGAGATGGACCTCGCCATGCTCTCGCTCTTCGGCCTGCCCCAGCTCGAGCGGCTGCTCGACGCCTACGACGAGGTGCATCCTCTCGGCGACGGCTGGGAGGAGCGGATCGCGCTGCACCAGCTCTTCCCGCTGCTGGTGCACGCGGCCCTCTTCGGAGCGGGGTACGGCGCCCGCGCGGCCACCCTCGCGGCGCGCTACGTGCCGCGCCCGACGTAACGCACCCGTGCGACCCGTCGTTGACGGGACATGAACGCACTCGCACTCCTCGTGCCGCGGCAGCAGTCCCGTGCCTCCGCGTTTGACTGCGCCGAGGAGGAGGAGTTCCATGCCCTCGTCGAGTCGATCGAGACGTTGCTGTTCACCTCCGCCGACCATCCGGAGGCCCTCGACATGACCGTCCTGGCCGAGGCGCTGGCCGAGCTGGAGTCGCGCTGGCCGGAGGCCGCGGCCGAGCTGCGCCCGCGCGTCGAGGCCAGAGGGCGGCACCGCGCCTGAGACCACCCGGGGGAGATCCGCGAGTCACGTTTCGGGCACGTCCCCCCGGTCACCGGACCGCCATGGCGACGACGACGTGGACAGCCGAGACCACCCCTGACAAGGTCTGGGACGTGCTCTCCGACGGTTGGCTCTTCCCGCTCTGGGTCGTCGGAGCCTGCCGGATCCGGGGCGTGGACGACGCCTGGCCCGCGCCCGGCGCCCGGCTGCATCACTCGGTCGGCCTCTGGCCGGTGCTGCTCGACGACCACACCGAGGTGATCTCCTGCCAGCCCGGCGACAGCCTCGAGCTGCAGGCGCGCGCGTGGCCGCTCGGCGAGGCCCGCGTCCTGCTGCGGCTGCGGCCGACCGACGGCGGCACCGAGATCGAGCTGCAGGAGGACGTCACCGACGGGCCCGGCACCGCGCTGCCGAAGCCGTTGCGGGCCGGTGCACTGCACTGGCGCAACAAGGAGACCCTGCGCAGGCTCGCGATGCTCGCCGAAGGCCGTTCGTGACGACGTACGACGCCATCGTCGTCGGGGCCGGACCCAACGGCCTCGTCGCCGCCAACCACCTGGCGGACGCGGGCTGGTCCGTCCTCGTCCTGGAGGCGCAGCCCGAGCCCGGCGGCGCCGTCCGCAGCGGCCGTGACGTGCACGAGGAGTTCGTGCACGACACCTTCAGCTCGTTCTACCCACTCGCCGCCGCCTCGCCGACCGTCCGGTCGCTGCGGCTCGAGGAGCACGGCCTCGTCTGGCGCCACGCTCCCGCCGTCGTCGCCCATGCGGTGCCCGACGGCCGCTGGGCGGTGCTGCACCGCGACCGGGACGTGACCGCTGCGAACCTCGACGACCTGGCTCCCGGCGACGGCGACGCCTGGCTGGAGCTGTGCCGCCAGTGGGACAGGATCGGCGACCAGGTCGTCGGAGCGCTGCTCACCCCTCTCCCGCCGGTCCGGCACGGGCTCGGCGCGCTGCTGCGGCTGCCGGGCGCCGGCGGACTGGGCCTGGTCCGCGACCTCCTCATGCCCGTCGCCGACCTCGGCCGGCTGCGCTTCCGCGGTGAGGGCCCGCGCCTGCTGCTCGCGGGCAACGCGGCCCACGCGGACATCCCGCTGTCCTCACCGGGGTCCGCGCTCTTCGGCATCCTGCTGACGATGCTCGGCCAGACCGTCGGGTTCCCGGCGCCCGAGGGCGGAGCCGGTCGCATCGCCGCCGCGCTCGCCGACCGGCTCCGCAGCCGCGGCGGCGACCTGGTCTGCGGCGCCGAGGTCACCCGCATCGATGTCGCGGGCGGCCGGGTGACCGGGGTGCGCACCGGCTCGGGTGAGCGCTTCGCGTGCCGGGTCGTGGTCGCCGACGTCATCGCGTCGAAGCTCTTCGGAGGCCTCGTGCCCCCCGAGGACGTGCCCGCGCGGGTCGCCGCGGGGATGCGCGGGTTCCAGCTCGACCCGGGGACGGTCAAGGTCGACTGGGCGCTGTCCGGCGCGGTCCCGTGGGCCCGCCCGCCGTCGTACGCTCCCGGCACCGTGCACGTCGCGGACTCCGTCGACGAGCTGAGCCGGACGGGACAGCAGATCACCGGCCGCACCGTGCCGGACAGCCCCTTCCTGCTGGTCGGCCAGATGACGACGACCGACCCGACCCGCTCGCCGGCAGGCACGGAGTCGCTCTGGGCCTACAGCCACGTGCCGCAGGTGGTCGAGCGCGACGCCGGGGCGGACGGACTGACCGGGCGGTGGGACGAGGACGAGTGCGAGCGGTACGCCGACCGCATGCAGGAGCGACTCGAGCGACTCGCGCCGGGGTTCGGCAGCCGGGTCATCGCGCGGCGCGTGCTCGGTCCGCGGCAGTTCGAGGAGCTGGACGCCAACCTGGTCGGCGGCGCGATCAACGGCGGCACGGCGCAGCTGCACCAGCAGCTCGTCTTCCGTCCGGTCCCCGGACTCGGACGCTCCGAGACGGGCATCCGCGGGCTCTACCTCGGCTCGGCGTCCGCGCACCCGGGCGGCGGCGTCCACGGCGCCGCCGGCATGAACGCCGCCCGGGCCGCCCTCGTGCACGAGCGGCTCGCGAGGGCAGGCCGGTTGTTCAGGCGGTGACCTGCACGACGGCGTCGGCGGGCAGCTCGGCAGCGCCCGAGTTCCGGTGCGCGAGCCAGGCGATGAAGTCGTCGGCGGCGAGCGGCCGCGAGTACAGGTAGCCCTGCCCGACCGGGCAGCGCAGCGTGCGCAGCAGCTGCTGCTGGTCGACCCGCTCGATGCCCTCGGCCACGATGTCGAGGCCGAGCGTCTGCCCGACCCGCACGATCGCCGCGACCACGGCCCCGCTGGTCACCGGGTCCTCGGAGTCCGACAGGAACGACCGGTCGATCTTCAGCTCGTCGATCGGCAGCGTCACCAGCTGACCGAAGGACGCATAGCCCGTGCCGAAGTCGTCCAGGCTCACCCGCATGCCGAGGTCCCGCAGCCGGCGCAGCGTGTCGAGTCCCACGTCGGCGTCGAGGAGCCGGCTCTCGATGAGCTCGACCGTGATGCGCTCGGCAGCGACGCCGTGACGGCGCAGCGTCTCCGCGACCGTCTGCGGCACGCGCCGGCCGCGCAGCGTCTCCGGCGAGGCGTTGATCGACAGCCGCGGGATGTGGACGCCTGCCTCGTCCCACGCCCGCAGCTGGGCGAGCGCCTTGTTGAAGACGAGGGCATCGAGCGCCCGTCCCAGACCGAGCTGGTCGGCGATCCGCACGAAGCGCGCCGGCGAGATCGGCCCGTGGACCTCGTCGGTCCACCGCGACAGCACCTCGACGCCGACCACGGCGCCGGTGTCGAGGTCGATCTGCGGCTGGTAGACGAGAGTGATCTCGCGGCGGTCGATCGCCGCCCGCAGCGCCCTCCCGACGGTGTACCGGTCCCAGGCCTCCTCGGCCATCTCCGCCTCGTAGAACACGGCCGTCCCCGGGTGCTCGCGCCTGCCGTGCGCCACGGCGACCATCCCGGCCCGGATCAGGGACGGTACGTCGGCCCCGTCCCGCATCGCCAGCGCGATGCCGACGGTCAGAGCGCCGGCGTCCGACGCGGCCGGCCGGTCGTCGACGAGAGCGAGGTGGCTGGCCACGTCGTGGAGCTCGGACCTGCGGGCGAACGGCACCATCACGAGGAAGTGCGGTCCGCTCATCCGGCGTACGCGCCCGTTGAGGGCGGTCGCGGCCTGCTGGACCCGCTCGGCGGCCTCGACCAGCATCAGCTCGCCCGCCTCGCAGCCGACGATGTGGCTCGTCATCAGGAAGTTGTCGACCTCGACCACCAGCACTGCGGCGGTGAACGGGCCGAGGACCGCGGCATCGACGGGCTCGTACTGCACGAACCCGGTCACCGGGTCGACGTCGCGTCCGGCCTCGGCCGCGACGACGCGCTCGACGACTTCCACGGGCACCTCGTGGTTGCGTCGGCGACCGGTCGGGGCGGACCCGAGCGCAGCGGTCATCCTGCTCAGCCAGACCGGTCGTCCGGTCGGCGAGTCGGTCCTCCGACGGTGTCGCGCTTCCACCTGGACTCCTCCATGAGACCACTGACGAGCGCCGATCCTTCGGCACCCGAGGGTTGGATCGGCAGGCGGACGGCGTTGCTGCGCGATTTCGCCGAGAAGACCTGCTACCGATCCCGCGGCCCCGGCTCGGGTGCCGGTCTGGTGGCGTCGGCGATGCCCTTGTGGGAGACGTGCGCGGTCAGGCCGCCGTCGATGACGAGCTCGGCGCCGCTGTAGTAGGCGGAGTCGTCGGCGACGAGGAAGACGATCGTCGGGGCGATGTCGGCCGGGACGCCGACACGGCCGAGCGGGATCTCGGCGAGCGCCGCGTCGAAGAACGCCGGCGACGCGGCCGCCATCAGCGGGGTGTCGACGAGACCGGGCATGACGGCGTTGACCCGGATGCCGAGCCTGCCGAGCTCCAGCGACGCGCTCCGTGTCAGTCCGCGCAGCGCCCACTTGCTGGCCGTGTACGCCGCCGCCGCGTGCCCGGACATCGCGGCGACCGAGCAGATGTTCACGATCGAGGAGCCCGCCGGCATCAGCGGCACCAGCGCCTGGATGCCGAGCATCGGGCCGGTGACGTTGATGTCGAAGGTGCGCTGCCAGGCCTCGAGCGAGACGTGCGGCAGCCGCTCGCGCGCCGCGACGCCGGCGTTGTTGACCAGCGCGTCGACGCGGCCGTGCTCGGCGCGCAGCCGGTCGGCGAGCTCGGCCCAGCCGTCGGCGTCGGTGACGTCGAGCCTGCGCTCGACGACGCGGCCGCCGTCCCACGCCTCGTCACGCGGGTCGAAGTCGAGCACGTCGGTCGCGACGACGTACGCGCCCTCGGCGGCCAGCGCGCGGACCTCCTCCGCGCCCTGGCCCCGGGCGGCGCCGGTGACGACGACGACCTTGTCCTGCAGTCGCATCGACGCGCCGATCAGACCGGCGGCGCGACGAACACGCCGCGGTCGGGGTCGTTGAAGCTGTCGCGCGCGATGATCTCGCTCATCGGGTCCGCGGTGCCCCACACGTCCTGCGTCATCGGGTCGGCGATGTCGTAGACCGAGGGGTGCCACTGGTCGGTCTCGATCTTGGCGAGCTCGGTCGTGTACTCCATCGTGTTGCCGCTGGGGTCGAGGAAGTAGGTGAACGTGTTGTTGCCGGCGTTGTGCCGGCCCGGGCCCCAGATCTTCTTGATGCCGGCCCGCATGACCCGGCCGGTGCCGCGCATGTACTCGTCCAGGCCGCGCATCTCGAAGGAGACGTGGTGCACGGACGTGTGCGGGCCGCGGGCGATCGCCAGGCTGTGGTGCCAGTCGTTGCACCGCATGAAGTGCATCATCTCGCCCATGTGCTCGCCCCACAGGGTGTCGGAGAGCTTGAAGCCCAGCACGTTCGCGTAGAAGTCGCGGGTCGCGTTGGGGTTGTTCGAGTTCATCACGGCGTGCGAGATGCGCACCGGGATGGCCTCGCCCTCCTCGATCGCACGGTGCTGGCGGGTCTCCACGTCCGTCGAGATCTCGACGGTGCGACCGTCGACGTCGAAGAAGCGGAAGCCGTAGCCGCCACCGGCGGTCTGCAGCTTGTCCGGCTCGCCGACCAGCTGCACCCCCTGGGTGCCGAGCTTCGCCGCGAGCGCGTCGACCGCCTCGGCGCTCTCGGCGCCGAACGAGATCAGGTCGAGCCGCTTGTCGGCCGACCTGCGCAGCCGGATGACGTACTGCTCCGGCGAGCCCTCGGCCGCCAGGTAGGACAGGTCGCCGTCGGTGCCCACCTCGGTGAGCCCCCAGGTCTCCTTGTAGAACGACCGCTGCGTGTCGTAGTCCGGCACCGCCAGGTCGACGTGCCGCAGGTGGGTGATGCCGTGCTCGTTGAGGTGGCTCATCTGCTGTTCCTTCTCTCGGGTGCTGCGTTCGTGGGTGTGGGCGGGCGCTCAGCCGAGCACGGAGCCGCCGCCGTCGACGACCAGGTGGGCGCCGCTGATCCAGGCCGACTCGTCGGAGGCCAGGAAGATCGCCGCGTTGACGACGTCGTCGGGCCGTCCGTGCCGGCCGAGCGGGATCCGGTCGAGCACGACGCGTCGCATCCGCTCCGGCGGGTCGGCCAGCATCGGGGCGGTGTTGGGCGTCTCGATGAGACCGGGGCTGATGACGTTGGCGCGGATGCCGTGCGGGCCGCCCTCGACGACGAGCTGGAGCGTCAGCGCCACGACGCCGCCCTTCGCGGTGCTGTGCGCGTTCTGCGCCATGAACTCGACCCCGCGGGTGGCCGCGATCGAGCCGACGTTGACGATCGAGCCACCGCCGTGGGCCTTGAGGTGCGGCCAGGCGGCCTTGACGGTGTAGAAGACGAGGTCGAGCTCGTTGCGCATCGTGAAGTCCCAGTCGGCGACCGACAGGTCCTCGATCGGCGCGAACCGCTGGGTCGAGGCGTTGTTGTAGAGCACGTCGATGCCGCCGTACGTCGCGACGGCCGCGTCGACCCACTCCCGGGCTGCGTCCGCGTCGCCCAGGTCGACGCCGCCTGTCACGGTGATCTCGCCGCCCTCGGAGCGCACCAGCTCCTCGGTCGCGGCCGCCGCGTCCTCGTCCAGGTCGCAGCCGACGACCCGGGCGCCCTCCGCGGCGAACCGACGCGCCGCGATGGCGCCGATGCCTCCGCCGACGCCGGTGATCAGCGCGATCCTGCCCTCGAGTCGCCCGGTCATGACGGGCTCCCTGCCGTCGTCCGGTCGAGCAGCTCGACGAGGTTGCCCTCGGGGTCGGCGACGTACGCCATCCGCACGCCCGGCTCGGGCGAGGGCCGCGGGCTCATCCGATCGCCGGCGCCGGCGGCCGTCAGGGCGTCGTACGCCGCGTCGACGTCGGGGACGTCGAGGGCGATGTGCCCGAAGCCGCGGGTCAGCGCGGCCTCGACGGGGCTCGCCGCCTGGAGGCCGGGCCGGCTCCCGGGGCGGGAGAGCAGCTCCAGCCGCCAGCCGTCGGGCGAGCGCAGCATCGCGCCGCGGAAGTCGCACCCGACGGCAGCGGCGTCGAGCGCGAACTCGAACTCGACGTCGAGCTTCAGCGCCGCGCAGTACCACTCGGACATCGCGTCGAGGTCGGCGACGTTGAGGCCGACGTGGTCCAACGTCATGCGATCACCACCGTCCGGACGTTGGTGAACTCGCGCAGGCCCTCGGCGGAGAGCTCGCGGCCGTAGCCGCTGCGCCCCGTGCCGCCGAAGGGCAGCCGCGGGTCGGAGGCGACCATCGTGTTGACGAAGAGCGCACCCGACCGGACCCGACGGCCCACGGCCAGCGCGTGCTCGGCGCTCCCCCACACCGATGCGCCGAGTCCGAACGTCGTGTCGTTGGCGAGCTCGACCGCATGGTCGTCGTCGCGGGCCCTGACCAGCGCGGCGACCGGGCCGAACGTCTCCTCGACGAAGGCGGTCATCCCCGGCTCCACGCCGTCGAGCACGGTCGGCTCGACGTAGCAGCCCGGACCGTCGATCGTGTGCCCGCCGACGACGAGCCGGGCGCCCTGCTCGACGCTGCGCTCGACCTGGCGGACGATCCCGTCGCGAAGGTCGGCCCGGGCCATCGGCCCGATCGTGGTGCCCGGGTCGACCGGGTCGCCGACCTGCAGCATCCCGACGCCGTCGACGAAGCGCTCGAGGAACTCCTCGGCGACGTCCGCGTGCACGATGAAGCGCTTCGCGCACACGCAGCTCTGGCCGTTGTTGTTGAAGC
>NZ_BAAAPB010000001.1:358257-406619 GCF_039530925.1 Nocardioides panacihumi
GCACGTCCGCGTCGGCCAGGACGACGAACGGGTCCGACCCACCGAGCTCGAGCACCGACTTCTTGATCGCCGCACCCGCGACCGCGGCGATCGAGGATCCGGCCCGCTCGCTGCCGGTCAGGGTGACCGCGGCGACCCGGGGATCCTCGACCACCCGACGCGAGACCGCGGGCACGTCCTCGGCGGCGACGACCAGGCTCCGGAACAGCCCCACGGGTGCCCCGGCGTCGGCGGCCGCGTCGGCGACGAGCGCCTCGATCGCGAGCGCGCAGCCGGTCACGTCGGGGCTGTGCTTGAGCAGCGCCGCGTTGCCCGCGGCGAGGGCTGCGCAGGCGAAGCGGAGCACCTGCCAGAACGGGAAGTTCCACGGCATCACCGCGAAGACGACGCCGATCGGCTCGTAGGACAGCCAGGAGCGCGACGCTCCGGATGCGACCTCGTGGTCGGCGAGCCAGCCCGGGGCGAGGTCGGCGACGACCTCACAGTTCCAGGCGCACTTGTCGATCTCGCCGAGCGCCTCGGTGATCGGCTTGCCCATCTCGGCGGTGATCAGCGCGGCGTACTCCTCGCGGCGCTCGGTCAGCAGCTTGCCGACGCCGCGCAGCAGGGTGAGCCGCTCGTCGAGCGGGGTGTCGCGCCAGGCCTGCGATGCGGCGTGCACGTCGGCGAGCGCCTGCTCGACGCCGGCCTCGTCGTGCGCGTCGTAGGTCGCCAGCACCCCGCCGGTGGCGGGGTTGCGGGTGACGACGGTCATGCCGACGCCTCCAGGCGCCCACCGACCGTGCTGCGCCGGCGGGCGGGCGCGACGGCGGCGACGCTCTCCTCCAGGGGGCCGACCACGTTGCGGATCGTGCCGAGCCGCTCGATCGTCATCTCGACGACGTCGCCGACCTGCAGCGGCGGCGGCACGAGCTTGCCGTTGCGGCCCCACGACTCGGCGAGTGAGCCGCTCGCGCAGGTGCCCGACGCGAGCACCTCGCCCGCCTTCACCCAGGACGCCCGCGAGGCGTGGGAGACGAGCTGCTCGAACGACCAGCCCATGTTGCCGGACCGGTCGGTGCCCACTGGCTCGTCGTTGACCTTCACGGTCATCTTGAGGTCGAGGAAGCCGTCGGAGTCGCGGCAGCCGTCGAGCTCGTCGGCGGTGACCACCCAGGGACCGATCGTGGTGGCGAAGTCCTTGCCCTTCGACGGGCCGAGCTTGAGGGACATCTCCTTGCCCTGGACGTCCCGCGCCGACCAGTCGTTCATCACGCAGTAGCCGCCGATGGCCCCCCGGGCCTGCTCCGGGGTCACGTTGCGGACGTCGCGGCAGACGATCGCCGCGATCTCGAGCTCGAAGTCGAGACGCTCGGTGTCGGGCGGCATCGGCACGGCGTCGTAGGGACCGGTGACAGCGTGCGGCGCCATGAAGAGGAAGACGGGAGCGTCGTACCACTGCGCCGGCGTGCCGGGGTTTCCGTGGCCGCGCTCCATGCCGTCGACGTGCGCCTCGAAGGTGAGGAAGTCGCGCATGGACACGGGCTGGACGGGCGGCAGCAGCACGACGTCGTCGGGGCGCAGCCCGTCGCCACGGGCCGCGTCGTCCGCGGCCTCCTCGCGAGCGGCCGGATCGGCGGCGAGGAGCTCGACCAGGTCGGTGCCGTCCTCGAACGGGTGCAGCCACCACCCCGAGCCGTCGCCGACGACGAGCCCGACGCGGCGGGTCCCCCCGGGGTCGTCGGTACGACGGAAGGCGGCCAGTCTCATGTCAGGTCAGCCGATCGTCTCGTAGAAGGCCCGCTCGCGGTTCGCGAGGACGGGGATGGCCTGCCCGTGGCCGTACTCGGTGAAGTGCTCCGACGCGCCGTGGGCGAGGTAGGCCTGCTCGTCGTCGTAGATCTCGAAGAGCCGGAAGACGAGCGGCTCGGCCGGGTCCTGGAAGGCCTGGTAGAAGCGGTTGCCGGGCTCCATCCGAGAGGGCGGCGTGAGCTTCTCGATCGCGTCGCGGACGACGTCCTCCTTGCCGGGCTGGGCGGTCCAGGTGGCGCTGACGACGTAGGCCATGGGTGAGGCTCCTCGCGGGTGATGTCGGTGTGATGGCGGTCTCACGCTAGGTCGGGGTGTGCGACCCGGAGAAAGAGCCGACACCGATGCCTGGCATCACTCCGATCGGGGTTCCCCGGTCCAGCGGCGGCGGGTTTCCTGTGATCGACACCACAGAGGCGCCACCGCCTCCGACCCCGCAGGAGAACTCATGACAACCCGTTCCATGCCGAAGCGTCGCGGCGCGGCGGCCCTCACGGCCCTCGCCGTCGCCGGTCTCGTCACGCTCTCCGCGTGCGGCGGCTCGACCCAGCCTGCCGCCGGTGGAACCGACTCGGGTTCGGACTCCAGCACCAAGACACTCGTCTTCTCGCCGCTCGCGCTGAAGATCCCCGCGATGAAGCAGCTCTCCGAGGGCATCCAGGGCTACGGCAAGTCCAAGGGCTACAGCGTCGTCGTCCAGGACCCGAACCTCGATCCCCAGAAGCAGGTCACCGACCTCCAGACCGCCATCTCGTCCGGGAAGGCCGACGCCGTCTGGGCGATCATGGTCGCCCCCGAGGCAGCGTCGTCGCTGATCAAGGTCGCCCAGGAGAAGGGCGTCCCGATGGTCGTGAACGGCACGCCCGAGGCGTACGGCCTCAGCGGCATGCAGCCGGGCATCTCCTTCGCGACCATCGACTACAAGGCCGAGGGGCAGGCAGCCGGCACCGAGCTGGGCAACTGCATCAACGAGAAGCTCGGCGGCAAGGCGGAGGTCCTCTTCGAGGAGGCGGCCCCGGGCACGGCCGGCAAGCAGGAGTACGAGGACGCGGTCAAGCAGTACCTCGCCCAGGTCGCCCCGAACGCCAAGATCGTGACCACCACGGTGGTGAGCGACCGTCAGGCCGCCCAGACCGACGTCGGCAACGCGCTGCAGGGTCACCCGAACATCAACGCGGTCTTCGGACAGAACGACGAGGGTGCGCTCGGCACGATCGGCGCCTTCAAGGCCGCCGGCAAGAAGCTGCCCTGCATCACCGAGACCGGCGGCAACGACGAGGCGCTGGCAGCCGTCAAGAGCGGCGACATCTACGCCGTCGTCGCGCTCCAGTTCGCCGCCGACATGACGCAGAACGTCGACACCCTCACCGCGATGGTCAAGGACCCCCAGGCCGAGGGCAAGCAGCTCGTCACTCCGCAGAAGGTCGTCAAGGCAGGAAGTTGAGCACCGTGACCAACTCTGACGTGACCGTGGCCGGGACCGGCACCACTGCCGGCCCCGGCCCGGGGCCGGCCCCCGACACGAAGCCTCCCGTCCAGGACATGCCGCGCTCCGTGTCGATCCTGGTGTTCTTCCGCGACCGCGGCATCTTCGTCCTGTGGGGACTGCTGATCGTGGTCTTCGCGATCTGGTGCTCGCCCTACTTCTTCAAGGTCGACAACGCGCTGCTGGTCGCCAACGCGGCCGCGCTGACCGCGCTGTTCGCGGCGGGCGTCGGCATCGGGATCATGACCGGGGTCCTGGACCTCTCGCTGCCGGGCACCGCTGCGGTCTCGAGCTGTGTCTGCGGGTGGATCCTGACCCACGGCCACGCGACCTGGCTCGGCCTGGCGGCCGGGCTCGCGACCGGTGTGGTCGTCGGCGTGTTCAACGGCCTGATCACCATCCGCGGCTTCAACCCGATCATCGTCACGATCGGCACGCTGTCGGTGCTGTCGGGCCTGGCCGCCGTCATCGCGGGCGGCTACACCTTCCCGGGACTGACCCAGCTCGAGTTCATGGGCACGCACCGCTACTTCCAGGTGGGCACCTCGTTCTCCGGCATCCCCGCGCCGGTCTTCATCGTGGCGGCCGTCTTCATCGTCGGCACGATCTTCCTGACCCGCACCCGCGACGGCATCCGGCTGATGGCGGTCGGCGGCAACGCCGAGGCCGTACGCCGTGCCGGCATCCACGCCACCCGCTACACGGTGCTCGGCTTCGTGATCTCGGGTCTGCTCGCCGCACTCGGCGGCCTGGTCAGCACCGCGGTGGTGACCGAGGCGAGCCCGTCGGCGAGCCCGGCGATCATCTTCAACGCGCTGACGGCGGTCGCCCTCGCCGGTGTCGCCCTCACCGGCGGGCGGGGCAGCCTGCCCCGGGTGCTGGTCGGCGCACTGATCCTCGCCACGATCAGCAACGGCCTGACCATCCGCGGCATCCAGCCCTACTGGGCCACCGTCTGCACGGGCGCCCTCCTGCTCGGCTCCCTCGCCCTCGAGCGGGTCATCCAGTCGAGCGTGTCCGAGCGGCTCATGGCCGCCAACCTCTCCGTCCACCAGAAGAAGGTCTGACGCCCATGAGTCACATGGCCGCCTCCGGCACCCCGGGGCTCGCGACTCCAGCCCTCGAGCTGGCCGGCATCGAGATGCACTACGGCTTCGTCCGCGCCCTCGACGGCATCGACATCCACGTGATGCCGGGCGAGGTGGTCGGCCTGCTCGGCGACAACGGCGCCGGCAAGTCGACGCTGCTCAAGGTGATGTCCGGCGCGCACAAGCCCTCGCACGGCACCATCCGCGTGCGCGGCGAGGAGCACACCTTCCACGCTCCCAGCGACGCGGCGGAGGCCGGCATCCAGATGGTCTACCAGGACCTCTCGCTGGTGGAGCCGCAGGACATCGCCATCAACCTCAACCTCGGACAGGAGCAGCTCCGCAAGGGCCCGCTCGGCTGGATTGGCTTCGTCGACCGCAAGGCGATGCGACGCAGCTCCGAGAGGGAGCTCGACCGGCTCGGCGTACGCACCGCGCCGATGACCCGGCCGGTGGAGATGCTCTCCGGCGGCCAGCGCCAGGTGGTGGCGCTCGCCCGCAGCGCCATCCGTGTCACTGGCCCTGAGGACGGCGCAGCGCAGGGCATCCTGCTGCTCGACGAGCCGACGGCGGCGCTCGGCTACGAGCAGACCAAGAACGTCGAGGGGCTCATCCGCCGGATGGCCGACCAGGGCATCGCCATCGTCGTGGTCACCCACGACCTGCCGCTCTGCTACGAGGTCGCCGACCGGCTGGTCATCCTCAACCGCGGCAAGAAGGTCGCCGACCTCCCGGTCGCCGGCGCCGACCGCGACCACGTCGTCGGCTGGATCACCGGCTCGCGCGCCTCGATGTTCGAGGCACCCCGGGCAGCAGGCACCGTGGCATGAGCGTCCATCCCTCCTACGCCGAGCGGTTCGGCCTGCTCGACGGCATCGACTCCTTCGACGAGCTGATGAGCGATCCGGCCCTCGAGGAGCGGTTCCACGCGTTCATGCAGTGGCGCGACGCCGCGCCGGCACCCGACGTGGCGACCCGCGACACGACCGTCGCCGGGCCGCACGGTCCGGTGCCGGTGCGCGTCTACACGCCCGCCGGCCCGCGCGGGGACCTGCCGTGCCTGGTCTGGATGCACGGCGGCGCGTTCATGATGGGCGACCTCGACATGCCCGAGGCCGACCGGACCGCGCGCGAGGTCTGCGCCCGGGCGGGCGCGGTCGTGGTGAGCGTCGACTACCGCCTGGCGGTCGGCGGCGTCGACCACCCGGTGCCGCTCGACGACGTCCTCGCGGTCGTGCGCTGGGTGCGCGACGGTGCCACCGACCTCGGCGTGGACGACGCCCGCGTCTCGGTCGGCGGCGCCAGCGCCGGCGGCAACCTGGCGACGGCGGCGGTGCTGCGGCTGCGCGACGAGGACCGCTGGCAGCCGGCGACGCTCCTGCCGGCGTACGGCGTCTTCCACCCGGTGCTCCCGCCCGGCTCGCGCGAGATCGACGAGCTGATGGTCGAGGTGCCGAACCTGCTCCGCTTCACCGAGAAGGAGACCGCCGGCATCACGGCCAACTACGTGGGCGGACCGCCCGAGTCGGCCGACGGCTACGCGATGCCGGCGCTCGCGGACCTCACCGGCCTCTGCCCGGTCGTCATGGTCGACGCCCAGTACGACGACCTGCGCCGGTCCCAGGAGCCCTTCCTCGAGGCGCTCGCCGGTGCCGGCGTGCCGGCGACTCGGCACCTCGTCCCCGGCGTCCTGCACGGCTTCCTCAACCTGCCGGCCGACGTCGAGCCCGTCGGCCGCGCCTTCCAGCTCATCGCCGACGTCGTCGCGACGCCGGCCACCGTCGTCCCCCTCGTCTAGCGCCCTGAATCTAGGAGTCACCTCATGTCCGAGCCCCAGACCTCGACCCTCGACCGCGTCCTCGTCGTCGGCGGTGGCATCACCGGCGGCGTGCTGTCGCTCGCCCTGGCCCAGAAGGGCGTCGAGGTCGTGCTGGTCGACCTGCGCGAGTCCCTCGGCGGGGTCGGGCACGGCATCACGCTGCAGGGCAACGCGCTCAAGGCGTTCCGCTCGGTCGGCATCTACGACCGCCTGGCCGAGCGCGGCTACGCGTTCAACCACCTGCGGCTCAGGACCGCCGACGGCCACGTCATCGCCGAGATCCCCACGCCGCCGATGGGCGGTCCGGACCTGCCGGGCACGATGGGCGCCGTACGCGGCGACATCGCCGACATCCTGGCCGAGGAGGTCGTCGCGGCCGGCGTCGACGTGCGCCTCGGCACGACGCTCACCGCCATCGACGACCACGGCGACTCCGTCACGGTGACGCTGTCCGACGGCAGCACCGAGACGGTCGACCTGCTCGTCGGCGCCGACGGGATCCGCTCCACGGTGCGCGGCATGATCGGCATCGAGGACCAGCCGCGGCCGGTCGGCATGGGCATCTGGCGCACGGTCGCGAAGCGGCCGGCCGAGATGGACTGCTCCGAGCTCTACTACGGCGGCCCGAAGTACAAGGCCGGCTACACGCCCATCTCGGAGGACCTCTGTTACGCGTTCCTGCTCGAGGAGAACCTCGACCGCTCCTTCGTCGGCGAGGGCCCTCGCGGCAAGGAGCTCAAGGAGCGCGGTCAGGGCTACGGCGGCACCTGGGGCGAGGTGCGCGACAGCCTCGCGGACGACGCCATCGTCAACTACCAGTGGATCGAGGCGATCTGCGTGGAGTCGCCCTGGCACCGGGGTCGCTCGATCATCGTCGGCGACGCCGCGCACGCCTGCCCGCCGCTGATCGCGCAGGGCGCAGCGATGTGCGCCGAGGACGCCGTCGTCCTTGCCGAGATGCTGACCAGCGGGGACAAGGTCGACGACGTGCTGCCGGCGTTCATGGAGCGCCGCTTCGATCGCGTGAAGATGGTGCTCGACAACAGCCTCACGCTCGCCGAGTGGGAGATCCACCCCGACACCCCCGGCGCCGACCCCGGCCGGATCATGGGCCAGACGCTCCACGCGCTGGTGCAGCCCGCCTGATGGGCGGTGTCGTCCCCCTCGAGCGGGGCGCGGCCGGCTTCGAGGAGGCCCGGGTCAGACGGGTCTTCAACCGGCGGCTGCCCGAGCGGCAGCCGGCCGCCGTCGTACGCGCCGAGACGGAGGCGGACGTGGTGGCCGCCGTACGGCTCGCCCGCGAGCGCGGCTGGCAGGTCGCCGTACGCTCCGGCGGGCACAGCTGGGCGCAGTGGTCGGTGCGCGACGACGCGCTGGTGATCGACCTCGGTGGGCTCCAGGAGATCTCGTACGACGAGACGACCGGCATCGTGGCCGCCTCGCCGGCCGTCCGGGGCGGCGCCGACCTGGCGCCGTACCTCTCCGAGCGGGGGCGGTTCTTCCTCGGCGGCCACTGCCCGACCGTCGGCATCGGCGGCTTCCTGCTCCAGGGCGGCCAGGGCTGGAACGCCCGGGGCTGGGGCTGGGCGGCGGAGTACGTCGTCGCGGTCGACGTCGTGACCGCCGACGGCGAGCTCGTGCGCGCCGACGCGACGCAGAACAGCGACCTGTTCTGGGCCGCACGGGGTGCCGGCCCAGGCTTCCCGGGCGTCGTCACGCGGTTCCACCTGCAGACGCGGCCGCTGCCGCGGCACTTCGCGCACACGGTGCAGGCCTTCGGTCTCGACGACTTCGACGAGGTGATGACCTGGCTGCACGACACGCACGCGAGCGTCGCCGACACCGTCGAGATCGTCGCGCTGACGAAGACCGACCCCCTCGTCGCGCCCGGGCCGATCCTGCTCGTCACGGCGCTCGCCATGGTCGACGACGAGCACGAGGCCGATCAGGCACTGGCGCCGTTCCGTAAGAACCCGGCGCTCGACCGGGCGATCTTCGTGATCGACGCCGAGCCGACCACGCCCGAGGCGGAGCGGGCCCGGCAGCTCCAGGACAACCCGGAGGGCCACCGCTGGGCGGTCGACAACGCCTGGCTGTCGGGGATCGCGGCCGAGGTCGTGCCGGCCATGAGGCGCGCCTACACGACGCTGCCCAACGAGAAGGCGTTCACCATCTGGTTCAGCATGGCGCCACTGCGGGAGCTGCCGGACATGGCGTTCTCCGTGCAGTCGGAGATCTACCTGGCGGCGTACGTGCCGTGGGAGGACGCGGACGACGACGAGCACCACCAGGCATGGCTGGCCGGCGCCATGGCCGACCTCGAGCCGGTCACGGTCGGGCAGTACGTCGGCGACAGCGACCTCCGGCGCCGGCCGCACCGCTTCCTCTCCGAGGAGGCCTGGGAGCGGCTCGGCCGGGTGTACGCCGACCGCGACCCGGACCGGCTCTTCGTCGGCTACCTGACCTGAGCCGGCGCGGCCGATCGGGTCCACACTGGGAGGCACGACCATCCCAGGGAGGACCGATGCGACTCTCGACGCTCGCTGCCCTGACGGCCATCGCCGCCACGCTCGTCGTGGCCCGGGCGGACGCCCGTCCGAGCCAGACACCCCTCGCCGCCACGTCGCCGACCGCGACGAGCGCGGCCCCCGATCCGGCCGCGTTCGCCCGGCCGGTCGCCAACCCGTGGTTCCCGCTCGTGCCGGGCACCGTCACGGTGCTCCGTGGCACCGACGAGGGCGCGCGGTTCCGCGAGCGCGTGCGCGTCACCGGTCGCACCAAGGTGATCCAGGGGGTCACCACGCGGGTCGTGCGCGACGTCCTGCACCGCACCGACGGCACCCTCGCCGAGAGCACGACCGACTGGTACGCCGCGGACGACTCCGGCAACGTCTGGTACTTCGGCGAGCGCACCGCGACCTTCGACGCACAGGGCGCGCTCGACAGCCGCGAAGGCTCGTGGCAGGCCGGCGTACGAGGTGCCCGGGCGGGCCTCATCATGCCGGCGGACCCGCGGCCGACCGACGCCTACCGGCAGGAGTTCTTCCGCGGCCACGCCGAGGACCAGGCGTGGATCGTCGGGTTCAAGCGGTCGCAGGCCACGCCGATGCGGACCTTCCGGCACGTGCTGCGCACCTTCGAGTGGACCAGGCTCGAGCCGGGCGTGGTGTCGCTGAAGCTGTATGCCCGGGGCGTCGGCATCGTCCGCGAGCAGGACGTCGCCGGTGGGTCGGAGACGTTCGCGGTGGTGGCGGTCCACCACCGTCGGTGAGGCCGCTAGGCGTCGACCGATCCCGCTGAGAGCTCCTCCCCGACGGCGTCGAGCCGACCGAAGAGCCAGCGGTGCGCCGGGTCGGAGAGCCGGTCCGGCGCGAACCAGTAGCCCTCCGGCAGGAGCACCTCGCCGAAGGGTGGCTCGACGACCGTGACCGAGCCGCCCTCGCGCAGGTGGATGTTGGCCAGTCGCTCGGGCACGACCGCGACCATCTCAGTGCCCTCGATGACGAACGGCAGCGGCAGGTAGCCGAAGACCTGCAGGGCGATGTGCCGTTCGATGCCGTGGTCGCCGAAGACCCGGTCGACGGGCGTGAGCACACCCGCGCCGAAGGAGCCGACGGCATGTGGCAGCACCGCGAGGTCGGCCATCGTCAGCCGGCCGTCGACCAGGCGCGGGTTGCCGCGGTCGGCGAGCACGACCATCCGGTCGCGCCAGAGCGGCCGGGAGATGCCGGGGAAGCCGAAGCCGAGCGGCGCGATCACCGCGTCGTTGTCGAGCAGCAGCCGGTCCGACGAGCGCGACTCCGGACCGAGGTGGCCGATGCTGAGCCGCACCCCCGGCGCGTCCGCCTCGACCAGCCGCACCAGCGGCTCGTGCACGACGGCGATGGAGTAGTCGCTCATCGTCAGGTGGAAGGTCCGCTGGCTGGTGGCCGCGTCGAACTCGTCCTCCAGGTCGAGCGCCGACCCCATCAGACGTACGGCGTGCTGCACCTCCGGCAGGAGGTCCCGGGCGAAGGGCGTCAGCTCGTAGTCGCGCCCCGCGCGCACGAGCAGCTCGTCGTCGAAGCGCCGCCGCAGCCGGGCCAGGGCGGCGCTCATCGCGGGCTGGCTCAGCTCCAGGCGCTGGCCGGCACGCGTCACGTTGCCCTCCTCCAGGAGGACCTTCAACGGGAGCAGCAGGTTGAGGTCGGTGCCGCCGAGCGCCATCGCGCTTCCTCTCTCGAACTGGTGGTGCCGCACTGGTGATCTGTGTTCGAAGCCCCTGCGTGCACAGACCACTAGAGTCCCATGGCACGGGTGAGCGCGGTCACGTCGGACACGAACAGGGAGCGTCAGGGTGAGGGAACAGCTGCGGGGCGTCGACGCCAACCTGCTGCTCTCCCTCCACGCGTTGCTCGAGGAGCGCAACCTCACCCACGCCGGTGAGCGGATGACGATGAGCCAGCCGGCGATGAGCGGCGCGCTGGCGCGGCTGCGCAAGCACTTCGACGACGAGCTGCTCGTGCGCGCGGGGCGCGGCTTCGAGCTCTCCCCGCTCGCCGAGGAGCTGCGCCCGCGGGTCGCCGAGGCGGTCGAGGCAGCCGAGGCGCTGCTCGGCAACCAGCGCGACTTCGACCCGGCGAGCAGCACGAAGCGGTTCGCGGTGAGCATGTCGGAGTACGCCATGACGGTGATCGCCCGGCCGCTCACCCGCGCCTTCGCCGACCAGGCGCCGGGCTGCACGCTGGCGCTCGACCCCCTCGACGTACGACGCGACCAGATCGAGACGCAGCTGATGCGGCGTGACCTGGTGGTGGCGCCGCTCGGCTTCGAGTTCCCGGGGCGGACCCAGCCGGTGTTCACCGACCACCTCGTCTGCCTGGTCGCCCGCGACCACCCGATGATGCGCGACGGGGCGCTGAGCCTGGACGACCTGCGCCGGATGCCGCACGCGGTCGCCGAGTTCGGCGCGGCGGGCGACCGCCGCCGCCCCCTCGAGCTGGCGGTCGAGGCCCAGGGCCTGGCCGACCGCAACGTGCTCGTGCAGGTGACGAGCCTGCTCACGCTGCCGTTCGCCGTCGCCGGCACCGACATGTGCGCCTTCGTCCCGTCACGCCTCGCCCGCCGCTGCACGGCCATCCTCGACCTCGTCGTGGCCGACACGCCCGTCGACCCGGTGCGGATCACCGAGTCGGCGCACTGGCACCCGCGTCGCGAGAAGGACCCGGCGGTGGTGTGGCTGCGCCACCTGCTGCACGACGTGGCCGTCGACCTCGAGGACGAGCTCGACTGACGAGCCACCCGAGCAGGGAGGCGGTCGCCATCACGACGGCCGGCACCACGGCCGAGTCCTCCCCGCCGAGGCCGACGAGCGGTGAGACCAGGGCGCCCAGGGTGAACTGCGTGCAGCCGAGCACCGCGCTGCCGGTGCCGGCGACCTCGCGCACCTGCGACATGGCGAGCGCCGCCGAGTTGCCCATCACGCCGCCGTTCGTCGCGACCGCGACGAGGATCGGAGCCGGGAGGAGCCACGTCGGCGCACCGCTCGCGGCGAGCAGCACGAACGTGAGCGTGGCGGCGAGCTGGACGCTCATGCAGGCCCGCACGAGGCGGGCCGGATCGATGCGGTCGACGAGGCGGCTGGTCACCCAGCCGGCGGAGATCAGCCCGACGGCGTTCACGCCGAACGCGACGCCGTACCCGACCGCCGAGAGGCCGACGACGTCCTGGTAGACGAACGGCGACGCGGCGATGTAGGCCATCATCATCGCGAACGACAGCGCCAGCACGGCGACCGGCGGCCAGTAGCCACGGGTGCCGACGACGACGCGCAGCCCGGCGGCGTACGACGTCCGGGTCGCGGTCCGGGCCTCGGGCGGGCGGGTCTCGCGGAGCACGACCACCACGCCGACCAGCATCGCGGCGCACAGGCCGGCGACCGTCCAGAGCATCCCGCGCCAGCCGACCGCGTCGGCGAGCAGGCCGCCGACGAAGGGTGCCAGCACCGGGGCCACGCCCCCGACGGTGAGCATCAGCGTGAACGCCTTCGCGGCCACCCGGCCGGTGACCAGGTCGGCGATCACCGCCCGCCCGATCACCATCCCGCCGGCCCCCGCGAAGCCCTGCACGAGTCGTGCCGCGACGAGGACGCCGAGGTTCGGGGCGAGCGCGCAGACGACACCCGCGGCCACGCAGACCGCGGCGCTGGCGATCAGGGGTCGCCGTCGCCCGTAGCGGTCCGAGAGCGGGCCCATCACGAGCTGGCCCGCGGCGAGCCCGGCGAGGAACGCGGTCAGGGTCAGCTGGACGGCGCTCGCGGAGACGCCCAGGTCGTCGCGCAGCTGCGGGAACCCGGGCAGGTAGAGGTCGGTCGCGACCGGGGCGACGGCCGCCAGGGAGGCGAGCACGAGGAGCAGCGGCCAGCCGACTTCGGCGCTGGTGCGGACCTGCCGCTGAGCCGTGGACACCGCCGAAGTCTCACGGCCTCCGGAGTCGCGGAACACGGTCGATCGCGGATGCCAGTGATCGGTGCTGGTGATGCCAGCGGGCCTTGTCCACGACCGCCGGATCGGGCTGACTGTGACGGGAGGCACACACCGGTGCCACCGGCACCGGATCGAGGAGGACACGTGACCTGGGACGACGGGACGCCGTACCTGCAGGAGCTGGCGACGGGCGTCTACGCCTACGTCCAGCCGGCCGGCGGATGGATGGTCAACAACTGCGGTGTCATCACCGACGCCTCGCACGACGCCGTGCTCGTCGACACGACCTCGACCGAGAAGCGCAACCGCGCCCTCCTGGCGGAGGTCGCCGGCGTCGGCGCCCGCGACCCGAAGATCGCGGTGAACACCCACCACCACCCGGACCACACCTACGGCAACGGCTTCCTGCCGCCGACGACCACGATCGTCGGTCACCACCTGTGCCGCGAGGGCGTCCTCCGCGCCGGGCTGGCCGCGACCCACGAGCTCCCGGCGGACTACGGCGACCTCAGCGTGCGTCCGCCGGACGTGACCTTCTCCGACAGGCTGACCCTCCATCTCGACGGCTTCCCGGTCGAGCTGATCACGATGGGACCCGCGCACTCGACCAACGACGTGGCGGTCTGGCTGCCCGAGCAGAAGGTGGTGTTCGCCGGCGACCTGGCCTTCTCCGGCGGCCACCCGATCTTCCTCGAGGGCTCGATGCTGGGCTTCAAGGAGGCGCTGGGGCGGATGCGCGCCCTCGAGCCCGACGTGCTCGTGCCCGGGCACGGGCCGGCCTGCCGCGGCGACGAGGTCGGCCGGGTGCTCGATGACCTCGACGCGTACGTCGACCGGATCGCAGCCATCGCGACCGACTCCTACGCAGCGGGGCTGACGCCGCTGGAGGCTGCCCAGAAGCACAAGTCGGACGTCTGCCCCGACTGGCCGGAGGGCGAGCGCGTGGTGTGCAATCTGCACCGGGCGTACGTCGAGCTCACCGACTACGAGCCGCCCTTCCGGCTCAGCATCCCGAACCTCTGGCCCGAGATGGTCGCCCTGCACGGCGGCCCGATCGTGAGCCACGCGTGAGCGCTCCTCGGCGGGTCGTCACCGGCCACACCGCCGCGGGTGTCTCCGTCGTGCTCTCCGACGGGCCGGTGCCGGTCAGCCGGCAGCTGCCGGACGACGGGGTCGCCTTCCACGAGGTCTGGAACACCGAGGGCGCACCGGCCCGGATCACCGCCGTCGAGCCGAGCGAGCCGACCGAGCGCACCCTCGCCGTACCCCCTCCGGCGCGGGGGACGAAGATCCGGATCAACGAGTTCGCCCCCGGCCACCTCGACGAACGGGGCCTGCAGTCGCCGGTGCACCGCACGGCGTCGGTCGACTACGGCATCGTGCTGTCCGGCGAGATCACCCTGGTCCTCGACGACTCCGAGGTCACCCTGCGCGCGGGCGACATCGTGGTCCAGCGCGGCACCGACCACGCCTGGGCGAACCGGGGCTCCGAGGTGGCGAGGGTGGTGTTCGTGCTCGTCGACGGGGAGTTCGACCCGGCGCTGGCCTCGACGCTCCCCGGTGGACTGGCGGGGCTGATGCACGGCGGCCCCCGCTAGTCCGCTGACGTCATACGAGGTGGTTGCTCTGGCAGCCGGTGCGTATGACGTCCGGCGCCGGGTCCCTGGGACGTCATACGAGGTGGTTGCTCTGGCAGCCGGTGCGTACGACGTCCCGCGCCGGGCCGGCCGAGGCCCCGGACGTCATACGGGGCGGTGGTCCCGGCGACCACTTCGTACGACGTCCCGCGCGGCCCACGACCGGTCGAGGTGCTCGGTCATACGAGCTGGTCGTCCTGACAGTCACTCCGTATGACACCCGGCGCCACGACGCTCCGATCACGGCTCCTTCACCTCGATCCGGTCGAGGGTGACGCTGATCCCGGTGCGTGTCCGGCGCATATAGGCGAGCAGGTCGCCCGGGCCGGCCGTATAGGTGCCGATGTGTCCTGGTACGGCGATCCGATTCGACGGATCGGCGAGCGACGACACGATCACTTGGGCCGACGCCTGTTGCCAGACGAGTGCATGCTCGACGGGGTGCAGCTGGTAGGTGCCGTTGTAGCCCTCATCGATCTTGACCGGCGCGGAAGGAGTGTCCGCGTTGATCGTCTCGGTCCACAGCGAGTACGGATTGTCCAAGATCCCGTCGTTCGGCGGCGGGTTCGGCGTCTCCGGGTCGATGTGCTGGGACCAGACCAGATGGCTGCCACGGGCCGCGCACCCCATCGCGAGGGCGGTGTGGGTGACCGCCACGGGCGTACCCCCGGTGAGAGGCACTCGCCAGCAGTCGCCCCCGACCGTGTGCCCCTTGCGACCGAGACCGTTGGGTCCGAGGTAGTAGAGCCAACCGTCGTCGATCGTGACGCTGTCGGGGGTCATCTCCTTGTGCCGCAGCACGGCGTACGGCGCGGCCGAGCCCGGGTTCCAGACCAACTCCTTCGCCGACCTGTCGGCCTCCGGAGCGGTCCAGAGCACGAGACCGTCCTGCGCCTGGACGACGGGGATCAACGCCGACTCCTTCCGCCCGCTCGAGGCGAGCGTTCGGTGGCTGCCGGTGACGAGGTCGATCGCCTCGATCCGCCAGAGAGCCTCGTAGCTTCCGTCGCCCTGTCTGTGCGACTGATCCGTGTAGACGACCCAGTCACCGGTGGTCGCGACCCAGTTGATCAGCCCCCGGGGCCAGGCGCTGTGAGCAACGGCGCGGGAGGTGCCGGCGGCTGGGTCCACGACCGTCACCGTGTTCCAGCTCGGGGCACCCGGCTCCTGCGTGGGCAGCACGACGATGTCGCGCCCGACATGCCCGATGGCCATCGGACTGTTGACGTCCGTGCCGAGCTTGACCGTCCCGACTGTGCTGAGCGTCATGGGCGGCCCCTGCCCCGCCAGCGGGTGCTGCGTCGGCTTCCGACTCTCGGCAACGACCTCGTGGTCACTGCACCCGACAAGCACCATCAAGGCAACTGCAACTGCGACCGCACGCCTCGAACGGTTCACGAGACGATCCCGTGGATCGCGGTGTGGGTGATCGCGGTGAACGCGTGCTGGAGTGTCGCCTTCTGATGGCCGTAAGGATTTCCGTACGTCGACGCCCCATAGATGTAGATGGGATCCCATTCCTCAGCGAACTTGAGAAACGTCGTGGCACCCGTCGCGTCGTATCCGTAGATGAGGTCGAAGTGAGGGAGATTCTTGCCCCAGAATTCCTCGAGATATCCGGTGTCGATGTTGGCGATCACCGGCTGGTGATAGACACTCGTGTCCGACTTGACCGTGGTCAGAAGCGACGCCTTGCTCGTCGGGCGACTGGTCGTCCAATGGCCGAACGAACTGAAGTGCGCATTGAGGGCGCGGGCCACGTTGGCGCGTGACGTACCTGCCGTCGTGGTCTTCTCCCACGTCGCGAACTGGGCCTCACCGAAGTCCTTGTAGGCACCGGTCCGGCGCTTGTACATGGCGGCCACCATGTTGCGCGTGGCGGCGGGCCCGCACGTGTAGGACTTCTTCCCGTTGCCCTCACCCTCCTTGAAGATCCTCATCGCCTTGACCTCAGGGAGCACGTAGGCGTCCGGACCGCCACCGGGGTCGTTGGTGCTCATGGTCGTCGCCAGGCCACCCGCAGCCGCCGCCTTCTCCGCGGCCTGCTTCTTCTGGAAGTCCGTGGGCGGCGGTTCGGGTACGAGCGGGGCGCACGTGCCCTGCTCGGTGACCTGATCGATCGGGCACGTGGCGGTGGCGGCCTGAGCGCCTGCGGTGCCGACGACGGCGAACGTCGAGACGGAGACGGCGCCGACGAAGGCGCCGACAAGACGGTGGACGAGATGTGACAAGACGTGAACCCTCCCGAGATCCGATCGTGCGGCTGAGCCGCATCGGAGTACAGAATACACAACGCGTTGGGTATAAAACGTCATACGAGGTGTCGGTCCCGACGACCACCTCGTATGACGTCCGGGGCGCGCCAGAGACGAGTCACACTTGCCGGATGGACGCCATCCGCGAGCGACTGCTCGACGACCGCCGGCGTACACAACGGCGGCTGGGCGAGCTCACCGGCGACTTCCGCGAGATCGTCGAGGCCTCCCGGGCGACGAACGCCGACGACGAGCACGATCCCGAGGGCGCGACGATCGCGTTCGAGCGCTCACAGGTCGCCACGCTCGTCCAGCAGGCCGAGCGACACCTGACGGACGTCGGGGAGGCGCTGGCCCGCCTCGACGCGGGCACCTACGGCACCTGCGAGCGCTGCGGGCGGCCCATCGCCGCCGAGCGGCTCGAGATCAGGCCGACCGCCCGTACGTGCGTGTCCTGCTGAGCCGAGTCGGCGCATCCTCGCACCCCTGCTGAGCCGAGTCGGCGCATCCTCGCACCCCTGCTGAGCCGAGTCGGCGCATCCTCGCACCCCTGCTGAGCCGAGTCGGCGCATCCTCGCACCCCAGGAGGGCCGAGTCGGCGCATCCTCGCACCCCCTCGGCCGCTCAGCCCCGGCGACCGACCGCCGGGATGAGGCGCCAGTCGGACTGGAACACCAGATGGTGCACGTCGGCAGCCACCGCACTGCGCAGCAGCGGCAGCAGATCGCGCGCCTCGCCCTCCTCGTCGACGTTGAGCGGCCAGTCGTGCACCGTCGCGCCGCGCAGGTGTGGATGGTGGAAGCCGCCCCCGAACCACACGCGCAACGTCACCGGCTCGAGCCCGCGATCGCGCTGCTCCGGCCAGGACAGCGTCCACGAACGGGCGAGAGTCCCGTCGTCCTCGTGCACCAGCCCGGTGTCGGCCACCTCCCCCGTGGAGAGCAGGAGGGTCGCGTCGACCTCCTCGAGCACGCCGACCGCGACAGGCGCCAGCCAGTCGGCGGCCCGCACGAACACCGCCTCCTTGTCGCCACGCTCGTCCGCCCCGCCGTGGGTGCCGTCGCGCAGGTCCTCGACATGCCGCACCAGCGCCACGAGGTACGCCGGCACCCGATCCCCAGTGTCCATAGGACGAGTCTGCGCCCGATGAGGTCGCGGATCATCAGCAGAACGCGGTACAACCCCGACTCTCATCACGGTGCGTCAGGCGTGCAGCCCAAGGATCGTGCCGAGCAGCTCCCACGTCGCGGCGTAGACACCGGGCCGCTCTCTCTCCCGCGGCCCGGCGACGTTCAGGGTCAGCTCGCTGCCGAGCAACGCGAGCCAGCAACGGACGGCGTCCGCTTCGTCGACGACGAGGAGGTACGGCCGACCGAGCCGGACCGCCGTCTCGACCGCCAGGTCGGAGCCGCGCGAGAGGCCCGGGCCGCCGACGACGACGGTCGCGTGGCTGTCACGGACGTTGAGGCGGGTCCGCATAGCCGGATCGGCCGACGACGTCTCACACAGACCCGGGTAGCGCACGAGCAGTCCGGGCGGGTCCGGGAGGTCCTCGGCCCAGCCGCCGGCGGGGCACCAGCCGCCGTACTCCAGGCCGTGCGCGATCGCGGCGTCCAGCGCGGCGCGGTCGGCGCCGGTCTGTCCACCCGACACGATCCGTGCGATGCGCACGACTCAGTCTTGCGTACATCGAGGTCGCCCCACGTGCCAGGATGCGCCGACTCGACCCTCCCCACGTGCCAGGACGCGCCGACTCGACCCTCCCCAGGTGCCAGGACGCGCCGACTCGACGTCAGAGCACGTGACTCCCCGGGCCGACCTCGACCGTGCCGTCAGGTGTGACGACCTCCGCCACGCAGCCGGGCGGGACGGTGACGTTCAGCGACAGCGAGCCGTCCGTGGTCGTCCAGGACACCGCGACCGTGCCGTGCGGCGAGAGGTGCGACGTCGACGCGCTGGTCAGCCCGCCGCCCGGTCGCGGCTCCACGCGGAAGCGTCGCCAGGTCGGCTCGAGCCGCTGCAGGCCCGCGACGTAGCGGTGCAGGAACGAGATCACCGCGCCCTTGGAGTAGTGGTTGAGCGACTCGTGCGGCACGCCGTCGTCGTCGATGCCGTCCCAGCGCTCCCAGACCGTGGTGGCGCCGCGCGCGATCATCGCCAGCCACGACGGCGACGACTCCTGCAGCAGCAGCTCGTAGGCGAGGTCGAGGTGGCCGTGGTCGGCCAGCACCGGGAGCAGGTCGGGCGTGGCAAGGAAGCCGGTCCCGACGCGCACCCCCGAGGCCCGCACGAGGTCGGCGAGGTCGTCGGCGGCCTGCCGCCGCAGGTCCTCGGGCAGCAGCCCGAAGGCGAGGGCGCGGACCAGGTTGGCCTGCGTGCGCGGCACGACATGACCGTCCTCGACGAACTCGGTCGCCCATGCCGCAGCCACGCGGCGGCTCAGGTCGGCGTACCGCTCCGCGTCGGCGTCGAGACCGAGCACAGAGGCGAGGTACGCCGCCTGCCGGGTCGACCAGGCATAGAACGCGGTCGCCACCTCCGACTTGTCGGCCTTGATGAAGGCCATGAAGTCCGTCGGCTCCTCACCCGGCTCGAGCCACTCTCCCCAGTGGAAGCCGGTGTCCCAGAGGTAGTCGTCGTGCGGCCGCGGCTCGGGGTGCCGAGCGGCCCGGTCGGGGTGCCGGTCCTTGCGCGCCATCTGCTCGACCCGGTCCAGCCAGCGCACGATCACGGGCCACAGCTCGCGGACGACGCCCACGTCGCCGTACTCCCGGTAGAGCTCGAGGGGCACCAGCACGACCGCGTCGCCCCACCCGGCGGAGCCGTTCACCTCGTGCAGGAGGCCTTGCATCTCCACCGGCGGGATCGGCGCCATCGACGCGACCACGCCGTCGTCCCACTGGTCGACGGCGACGTCGCGCAGCCACTTCAGCGAGAAGCCGTCGACGTCGTAGAGGTAGGAGGCGGTCGGCACGTAGAGCTGCCAGTCGCCGGTCCAGCCGGCCCGCTCGCGGGTCGGGCAGTCGGTCGGCAGGTCGCAGGCGTTGCCGCGGAAGCTCCAGACCGCCGCGTCGTGCAGCCGGTCGAGCCGCTCGTCGCTGCAGCTGAACGCCCCGCGCGGCTCGAGGTCGGTGTGGACGACGACCGCCGTGATGTCGCCGCACGCCAGGGGCTCGGGCAACCCCTCGACGCGCACGTACTGGAACCCGTGCGTGGTGAACCGCGGCTCGAAGGCGTCGCCGGCGACCCCCGCCGAGACGACCACGTCCACCTGCCCGGCGCTGAGCGGCTCGGGGAGGAAGGGCGTGTTCGGCACGAGGTGAGCAAGAGTGACGTCGCCGTCGGCACCGAGCGCCTCGCCGTGCGTGAGTGTGAGCCGCGTGCCCGCCGGACCGAGCGCGGTCAGCCGTACGCGACCGTTGATGTTCTGCCCGAAGTCGACGACGTCCACACCCTCGCGCAGCCGCCTCACCGACACCGGGCGTAGCGACTCCACCGGCCGCGCGGGCGGCGCCGGCGTGCCGGTCAGGATGTCGTGGCCCCGGTCGACGACGTCGACGCTGCTCCAGCCCGAGTCGTCGTACGACGGCGTGCACCAGTCCGGCTCGACCAGCCGGCGATCCTCCTGCTGACCCTCGATCAGGTCCGCGGCGAGGATGTGCGACGTCGCGCAGCGCCAGTCGCCGCCGGTGCCGACGACCGTGCGCGTGCCGTCCTCGTGGTCGAGCACGAGCTGCGCCAGGAACGCCGTCGTGTCACCCCACTGGTCGTGCGCGCGGGTCAGACCGACCTGGCCGCGGAACCACCCGTCGGCCAGCACCGAACCCAGCACGTGCCGGCCCACGGTGAGCTGGGCGGTGACGTCGTAGGTCTGCACCTGGGTCCGCTGCAGATACTCCGTGTAGCCCGGCGTCAGCTCGTCGTCCGAGACCCGCCGGCCGTCGAGCCACGGCTCGTAGACGCCGTGCGCGGTCACGTGCAGCCGCGCCCGCCGCACCGGGCGGTCGACCACGACCTCGCCGCGCAGCCGGTACGCCGGCCGGAATCCCGCCCGCGGCACGGAGCCGCGCTCGAGCGGGGCCGGGGAGACCCAGTCCGCGACCCAGTCCGCGGCGGACAGCAGCCCCGCCTCGACGTCCAGCGGCTCCGACCACTCCGACCAGCCGAGATCGGTGCGCACCCGCACCCGCACGGCCCGCGACTCCCCCGACGACAGCGGGGCGTCGGGCCACGGCCGGAGCGTGTGCTCCGCGCCCTCGACAGCGACGACCCGGCCGTCGACGCTCAGCTCGTAGGCCTCCTGCCGACCCGCCCCCTCGGGCAGCAGCCAGGACAGCCGGGGCTCCGGGGCGTCGACGCCGAGCGCGTCGGGACGGAGCTCGGCGCGCAGCCGGGTGGGGGTCACGCGGACTCCTCGACCGGCTCCACGGGATCCGCCAGATCCGCCGGGATGCGGTGGGCGGCGACGAAGGCGGCGTACACGTCGGCGCTCGGCTTGCGGCGTCGCTCGAACGTGTCCCGGTCGACCTCGTGCAGGCCGTAGTGGAAGGCGTAGCCGAAGATCCACTCGAAGTTGTCGAGCAGCGTCCAGTGCGTGTAGCCGAGCACGGGAACTCCGTCCGCGATCGCCTCGCCCAAGGCGGTCAGCGCCGGCTCGATGAACGCCACGCGCAGGGTGTCGTCGTTGCTGGCCAGGCCGTGCTCGGTCACGAAGATCGGCACACCGGCGACACCGTGGGCGTAGCGCACGGCGCCGGCCAGCGATTCGGGCTCGATCTCGGTGCCCATCTGGTTGAGCACCGCGCCCTCCGGCGGACGGACCTGGCCGTCGCCGTCGTAGGGCACCCGCTCGTAGTTCTGCACGCCGAGGAAGTCGTCCTCCCGCGCGAGCTCCAGCCAGCGCCGGTAGACCTCGGCGCGCTTGCGGTCGCGCACCGACGCGTCGTCGCCGACGACGACGTCGTCCATCAGCGCGAGCGAGAGGCCGACCGGCAGCTCCGGACGCCGTGCCTTGATGGCGGCCTTCGCGACGACGTGAGCAGCGGCGAGACCGTCCTCCATCGCGTCCAGCTCCTCGGGCAGCACCACGTTGCCCAGCCGGTACGCCGGCACGCCGGCCGCCTCGCTCGCGGCGGCGAGCGTCGCCCGCTCGAGGTCGTGGACGAAGTCCGGGAGACCGAGCCACGACAGCACCCGGGGCAGGTCGGGCTCGTTGAGCGTGACGGCGTAGCCGATCCGGTCGCCGAACCGCGCCGTCACCCGGTCGCAGTAGCGCGCGAACAGGGCCGGCGCGTCGGGGTCGAGCCAGCCGCCGCGCTTCGCGAACCAGTGCGGCGCGGTGAAGTGGTTGTAGGTCACGATCGGCACGAGCCCACGCGCGACGCACTCGTCGACGATCGCCTCGTAGTGGTCGAGCGCCTCGTCGGAGAAGACACCCTCCTCGGGCTCGACGCGCGCCCACTCGACGGAGAACCGGTAGGCGTCGAGCCCGAGGCTCGTCACCAGGTCGAGGTCCTCGCGCCAGCGGTGGTAGCTGTCGCAGGCCTTGCCGGACTGCTCCGCGAAGACGCTCGGCGTCGTCCGCTCGGCGAACCACGTGTCGCTGTTGTCGTTGTCGCCTTCGGTCTGATGGCCCGAACCGGCGACGCCCCAGAGGAAGCCGGGCGGGAAGGTGATGTCGGTCACGTGCCCAGCAAACGGCACATCGCGGCCGAGCGGAACGAGCTCCTCGCCGATACCTAGCATCACCGCTGGCTGGTTCCGCGGCGCTGTGACGGCAGGCACAGTCGAGCCATGTTCGAGTACTTCCCCGGCAACTACATCTGGAACCTCGGCGTCGCCGCCACCCTCAACAGCGGCGGCCTGATCGACGAGGTCGACCGCGCCTGCCGCCCGATCCGCGAGCTCGCCAAGCAGGGCTCCGACGTCGGCACGGCCGAGTTCATGCGGTCGTGGCAGAGCGTCGCCGACCAGCTGGAGCAGCAGGCGGCGGAGGCGGAGAAGGCCGGCCACCTGCGCACCGCTGGGCAAAAGTACCTCCGCGCGGCGGCGTACCTGTGCCAGGCGGAGCGGATGCAGTCGGCCAAGGACCCGTCACGCCGCGACGTCTACCAGCACTGCCTCGACCTGATGCAGAAGTCCTTCGACCTGATCGACCCGGCCACCACCCGGGTGGCGGTGCCGTTCGAGGGGAGCGAGCTGCCGGCGTACTTCACTCGCGCGGAGCGCCCCGACGGCAGCCCGGCGCCGACCATCATCATGTGGAACGGCCTGGACTCGACCAAGGAGCACATGTACACGTCCGGCTGGCCGGCCGAGATGGCGGCGCGCGGCATCTCCGTGCTGCAGGTCGACTGCCCCGGCAGCGGGGAGGCGCTGCGCTTCGGCGACCTCAAGGCGCGGGTGACCACCGAGGACTGGGCGGCGGCGTGCGTCGACTACCTGGAGACCCGCGACGACGTCGACCTCGACCGCGTCGGCCTGGTCGGCTGGTCGCTGGGCGGCTACTACGTGCCACGGGCGGCAGCGTTCGAGAAGCGGCTCGCGCTCGCGGTCGCGTGGGGCGCCAACCACAACTGGGGCGAGGTGCAGAAGGCACGCCTCGAGCGTGAGGGCGAGAACCCGGTGCCGCACTACTGGGACCACGTGCTGTGGGTCTGGGGGTACGACGACGTCGACACCTTCATCGAGGCGGCCGCAGCCGTCCACCTGAACGGGGTCGTCTCGCAGATCACGTGTCCGTTCCTCATCACGCACGGCTCGAACGACCGGCAGATCAACGTGCGCTATGCGCACCAGTCCTACGACCAGGCGGTGAACAGCCCCCGTCGGGAGCTGCGGATCTTCACGCCCGAAGAGGGCGCGACCGAGCACATCGGCCTCGACCACCTCCCCCACGTCGGCGCGTTCACCGCCGACTGGATCGAGGACGTCTTCTCGGAGTCCTCAGGCGGGTCGGCTGCGGCTGCACCCGCCTGATCCCGGCCGGAGGCCCGCACCCCGCGGGACCAAACTGTCACCGTGACACTTTGAGCGACCGGTGACACTTCGCAACTGTCACCGAACGGCCCAACTATCACCGAGACAGTTTTGAAGTGTCACCCAGGAGGCTCAGCCGCGCGCCAGCGCGTCTTCGGCCGCGTGCATCACCCGGCGCTCGTGGGCGTGACTCCACGTGCCGTCCGTGAGGTCGAGGGCCAGCACGACGGGGCCTGACGCGAGCATGGTGGCGTGCGTGCTGTGTCCAGGGCACGCCCGGCGGAGCTTGCGCAGGACCTGTGCACCGGAGGCGCCGGCGTCGGGGTCGAGGATCGTCTCCGTGACCGTCCGGTGGGGCGTGACGACGGTCGCGATGCGTGCGCTCCGTACGCCGAGGGCGGCCATCGCCGGCCCCAGGGCCACCGTCGTCTGCCACGGGAACGGCAGGTCGCAGCTCCAGCCGACCGATGGCACGGGTGCGCAGCGGCCGAAGTCGACGTCCGTGACCGACCAGCCGCCCGTCGTCGCGCCGAGGTCGGTGAGACGGATGGCGTTGCGCGCCGACATCACGGACCGGCGTACGTCGCATCGCGCCGGCGACGGCTGCAAGCTCGTCGTCGGCCCGAAGTCGGCGCGGTCACCGCCGGTCGGCCTGCACCCGGCGAGGAGCGCGACGCCGGCGAGAGCGACGGACGTCCAGACCGCCGTACGCCGGAACCCGACCGCGTGCATGACGTCCCCCGAGAGTCGATGAGACGCCCACTGTATTGGGTCTCCTCAGACCTCGTCCAGACCCCGGTCCGGCCCCCAGGGGTAACCGTCAGTTCGACACACTGGATGACCCTTGCAACGGTCAGGAGGCGTATCGAACTGACGGTTACCCCTGCGAACAGACGGTTACCTGTCCGCGCAACAGACCGCGGCGGCACACGATCGGCCGCGAACAAGCGTCACGACGACGTCCCTCATGGACGCGATCGAGATCCACACGGCTCAGCCCACGGCCGCGTAGGGCGGGACCAGGGTCGCTCGCTCGTCGCCGACGACGTACGTGATGGCGACGTCCTCGGCGGAGGGGCTGGTCGAGGTGATCGTGCCGCCGCCGAGACGGATCGCGCCGAGCGCGAGGCCGAGCTCACTCTTCGCCACGGTGATGACGTGCCAGGTCATGCGATCCGACCTCCCCCCGAAGCGAGGGTGGGGCGCGTGCGCGCGAGCAGGCGATCCGCCTGCTCGCGGAGCGCGTCGGCAGCCGCGCGGTGCCCCTGGACCGACGGGGGGCACGCCAGCCAGTACGGCAACGTAGCCCGCTCGTCAGCCGCACACTCGTCCTCGCGCCGTGCCAGCTCCAGAAGAATCCTGCGCAGCTGGACAGCGACGGTTCGGCTGCCAGCGTTCGTCTTTGCGGTCATGGGCCTTCACTTCCTTCCCGCCACGTGCGGAGACGTCGTACACGACAGCGTGCGACGACGGTCACACCCGGTCACCCGCAGAACTACGCAGTCCGGTACGTATCTCGGCCGTCCCTAATCGCCCGACTGGCGAGCGCCCGGTATCTACGCTAGAACTACATAACATCACTATTGCAGCAACGCTTGGTCATGGAGGCTTCCCGCGATGAGCACGAGCGACGAACGTCCCGCCCTCGACGGGGTCCGGGTCTTGGACGCGAGTCGTGGCATCGCCGGGCCGCTGGCCGCGATGGCGCTCGGCGACTTCGGCGCCGAGATCATTCGCCTCGACGACCCCGAAGACGCGGAGCGCCCCGCGGCCGTCGTGTGGCATCGCAACAAGACGATCGTCCCGCCGGCGCTCGGACCGCAGCTGGCCGAGGACGCCGACGTCGTTCTGACCTCGGACTCGAGGACCGCGGCCCGGCTAGGGCTCGACATCACCGGCGAGCAGCCGGCGCGGATCGTTCATCTCCATCTGCCGCTCTGGGCTGAGGACGCCGACCTGGATCCCTACACCCGAGACCGGATGGTCGCCGCCGACTACGGCGCGGCGCGCCGGCAGACGTCGTTCAGCGGGGGCCCCGTCGACGAGGTCTACCCGTTCCTGTCCAACATGCAGGGTGTCTGGGGTGCGACCTGCGGGATCGCGGCCCTCGTCGAGCGCGCGCGCACGGGTCGCGGCCAGAGGGTCGTGGTCGACGCGCTGCACGGCTCGATGGTCACGACCGTCACGACCATGCTCGTGAGCCCGACCGAGCCGCTGCCGGTGACCTCCGTCGGACCGGGCGGCCCGAACCCGACGTTCGGCACCTATCGCTGCTCCGACGGCGAGTGGCTCTTCGTCGGCGCGCTCGGCTCCAAGTTCCAGGACATCGTGTTCGACAAGCTCGGCGTCACCGACATCGTCGAGGACCTCCGGATCGGGAACGTCCGCGAGCGGCTGTACGCCCCCGACAACCGAGACTGGGTCCGCGCCAGGTTGAGCGAGGCGTTCCTGCGTCGGCCGCGAACCGCGTGGATCGACGAGCTCGCCGCCGCGGGCTGCCCTGTGAGCCCTGTCGGAGACCGCGGCGACTGGCTCGATCACCCCCAGGTCGCCGCGCTGGGACAGCGGGTGGAGCTCGACGACCCCCTGGTCGGTCCTGCCACGGTCGTCGGCGTCGGCGCAGAGCTCTCGCGCGGCGCGATCAGGCACCATCGCGCCCGAGCCTTCGTCGACCACACGTCGTGGCGGCCACGCACGTCGAGCACGATCGGGGAGGCCGCCCCGGCCCACCGTCCGCTCGCCGGCTCGGGGCCGCTGTCAGGCATCAGGGTCGCCGACCTGGGCACGGTCCTCGCCGGCCCGTACGCGGGCATGCTCCTCGCAGCTCTCGGCGCGGACGTCATGAAGGTCGAGACCATCAAGGGCGACGAGCTGCGCCTCAGGGGGTACGGCATCGCCCGGGGCCAGCGCGGACTGGGTATCGATCTCCGAGACCCAGCCGGCTACGCCGCCTTCCTCCGCCTCGTCGAGGCGAGCGATGTCGTCCTCGACAACTACCGCCCGGGCGTGCTCGAGAGGCTTCGTATCGACGACGCCACACTCCGCATCGTCCGCCCCGACATCGTCACGACCTCGATCACGGGCTACGGCGCGAGCGGCCCACTCGGCGGACAACCCGGGTACGACCCCGTCGTCCAAGCGCTGACGGGCATCATGAGGGCCCAGGGCGGTGCCGACGAACCCGTCTTCTCGACCCTCGCGATCAACGACGTCACAGTGGCGTGCCTGGCGGCGCTCGGCACGTGCGCAGCGCTCTACCAGCGTGCGACGGGCCGCGGCGGGCAGCGTGTGACCTCCTCGCTCGCCACGGCAGCGACGTTCATGCAGAGCGGCGAGCTCGTGCGGTACGCCGGCCGGCCACGCGCCGACATCGGCGGCCGCGACTTCCCGGGACCGGGTCCACTCTCCCGCTTCTACCCCTGCGCCGACGGCTGGGTGCGCATCCACCTGCACAGCGCAGCGCAGGCAGTCGCGGCCGGACTCCTCGATCAGGCCGGCGACCCGGCCGCCGAGGAGCCGACAGGGGCGATCGCCGATGCTCTCGAGAAGCTGACCTCCGCCGAGGTCGTCGCCGCGGTCACCGCGGCCGGCGGGACGGCTGTGCGCGCCCGGGACTTCCGCGAGGTGGTCGACGACCCTGCCCTGCTGGCTGACGGTCACGTTGCGGAGCTGGTCTGGCCGGACGGCAACTCGACCTTCCTACCGCACCAGCTGGTGACGCTCCCGGGGCACGAGCCGCACCCGATCCTGCGCGCCACCGGGCACGGGGAGTTCAGCCGCGAGCTGCTGCGCGAGGCCGACCTGGACGAGGACGAGATCGAGAAGCTGATCGGGGCCGGGGTGGTCGTCGTCGGAGAGCCGATGCACTCGGTGGTCGGCGTCGGCTACCGCTAGGCAACTAGGGGAGCGGCACCGCCACGGTCGCCGTCCCGGGAGCCAGCACCGCTCCGGTCTCGTCCTCGACCCACACCTCGAGGTCGGCGTACTGCTCCCCGGCCCGCTCGCGCACCGCCGTCACCCGCGCTCGGACGTCGATCGTGACGTCACGCAGCGTCGGACCGCGGAACTGCAGCGCCACCGCCACGATCCGGCCGCCGTCGGGCAGCCGGTCGCGGAGCAGCCGATGGACCTGGGACCACTGGAGGCGACCCATCGAGATGGCGCCCGGGTAGCCCGCGCGCCTCCCCGCCTCGTCGTCCATGTGGATCGGCACGAACTCGTCGTTCACCGCCGCGAACCGGTTCCACTCGGCGAACCCCGTCGGCCGCGGACCGACGCGCATCTCCTCGCCGACCTCGAACCTCATGCGCTCTCCTCCCGTCGACATCAGAAGCGGATGGCGACCTGGCGCTCGACCTGCACCCGGGCCGCCTCCTGGTTGGTCCACGTGCTCTCCAGGACCGTGATCAGCATCGGCCCCATCCGGCCGGCCTTCTCCCGATACTCGACCAGGCGCGTCTCGGAGCGGATCACGTCGCCGACCCGGATCGGCCTGTCGTAGGTGACCTCGGTGCCGCCGTTGACCTGGTTCTGCAGCCCGGGTCCGGCGATCCCGATCGACTTCTCCGTCTTGTCGGTGTCGCGACGCCCGACGGAGACCACCGGCACCCGCTGGTCGGCCACCATCCAGGCGAACGGGTTGAACTCCTCGGGCGCGACGATGCCCCCTGGCGTCGCGGGGTCCCAGAAGCAGCGCGGCGGGGGGTCGGGGTAGTACACGGCGACCGCCCAACGGCGGACATCCGAGGCGGCGACCGGGAAGGAGACCCGCCAGTCGACGATCGAGCCGACCGCCGCGTGCATCTCCTCGCTGACCAGGCGCACGGCGCTCATCGGCCGCGGTGGTCGCGCTGCCCTGCGACCGTCGGATGGGCGTACGGGTGCGCGGCGACCTCGGCCGGCGCCTGCTCCCCGAGCAGGCCGGCGGTCGCCCGCCTGAATGCATCGACGACCCGGTCCTCCTCGACGTAGTCGAACCGGTCCAGCAGCGCGCCGGCCGCATGCTCGTCAGGAGGGTGCTCGACGTACCAGCGCACTGCCTCGGCGATCGCCTCGACCGCGGGCACCGGCTCGACGTAGCCGAGAAGCTCGACCGCCTTGTACGTGTCGACGAGCAGGTGGTCGTCGTGCGAGACGGGGAACAGAGCCCGGCCCGGACCCGCCAGGTCGAACGGCAGCGAGACCACGTCCAACCATCCGCCCGCTGCCGTTGCGGCGACCTCCACCCACTGACGGACCGTGAGCTGGTCGCGGTCTCCGACGTTGAAGATCTGGCCGGCCGCCTCGTCAGGACGGTCCACCGCCGCGAGGAGGTACGCCGCCGCGTTGGCAGCCGCGCAGCGCGTCGTGATCGTCAGGCCGCCGTCGGGCAGGAGGATCCGATCGCGGCCGTCGAGCACACGTCGCACGACGGACCACTCCCGCGGGTAGACCTGGCGCGGACCGTAGATGCTCGGGAAGCGGAAGACCGACGCCGCGAAAGCTCCATGAGAATGCAGGTCGAATACGTGCTTCTCGCCGGTCCGCACCTTGCGGGCGAAGCCCTCGCCGCCCGACTCCTGCTCGGGCGTCGCCCGCCCGGCATCGGCAGCCTCCTCGCGCGCGAGCACGGGCAAGCCGCGTGGGACGAGCCTGCCGGGCTCGTGGTAGCCGGCGTAGACCGGCAGCCCACTGACCGCGACCAGTTGACCGCAACGCCCGGCGACGGCGTCGGCCACCACCCGAAGCCGCCCGTACGACGCCACCACGACGTGGAACTCCCTGCCGTCGAGCACGTCGTCCAGCGGCTCTCGGAAGTGCGGGTCTGCGTGCAGGTGCTCGAACCGTTCCAGCTCGGGCAGCTCGTGGGTGCCGCGGTGCAGCAGGGTGACGTCGTACCCGCGCTCCGCGAGGCCGTGAGCCACGTGGGGGCCGGTCGGACCGCTTCCGCCGACCAGGAGGGCGGTGCGGCTCATGAGGCGTCCTCCTCGATGACGCGGAACGCCCGGCGCACGTCCGCGGCGAAGATCTCGGGCTGCTCCATCGCGGCGAAGTGACCGCCCGCCGGCGCCTGCGCGTAGTACCGCAGCCCGGGGAGTCGCAGCCGGGCCCAGCGCTCGGACGCGGCGAGGATCTCCCCGGGGTAGACCGTGTAGCCGCTCGGCACCGTCACCGCGGAGTGGTCGGCCACGGCGGCGTTCGTGCTCTCCCAGTAGAGCCGGGCTGCGGACGCTCCGAGGTTCTGGAACCAGTACAGCCCGACATTGTCGAGGATTCGGTCGCGGTCGATCGCCGACTCGGGGAGTCCGGTGTTGTCGGTCCAGCCGTGGAACTTCTCCACGATCCAGGCGCACTGGCCGACCGGCGAGTCGGCCAGGCTGTAGCCGATGGTCTGCGGCTTGCTGGACTGCAGCGTCGCGTACGCCACCCCGCTCGACCACAGGTGGTGCGCCTTGGCGACGTAGCGGTGCTCATCCTCGGTGAGCTCGCCGAACCCGGTCAGCTCGGCCTCGGGCTCAGGACCCGAGACCCAGAAGTTGAGGTGGATCGCCCGCACCTGCTCGGGGTGCCGGCGCGCGAGCGCCGTCGAGACGACGTACCCCATGTCGCCGCCCTGGGCGTAGAAGCGGGAGTAGCCCAAGCGCTGCATGAGCTCCACCCAGGCGTCGGCGATCCGCTCGGCACCCCAGCCGGCCACCTGCGGGTGGCCGCTGAACCCGAAGCCCGGCAGGGAGGGGATCACGACGTGGAAGGCGTCCGAGGGATCTCCCCCGTGGGCCTGCGGGTCGGCCAGCGGCGCGGCCACGTCGAGGAACTCCAGGTACGACCCCGGCCAGCCGTGCGTGAGCACCAGCGGCCGCGCCGTCGGGTCCGGCGAGCGGAGGTACGCGAAGTGGATACTCAGCCCGTCGATCTCGGTCGTGAACTGGGGCAGCCGCTGCAGCCGGGCGTTCGCCGCGTCCCAGTCGTAGGCGTCGGACCAGTGGCCGACGAGGTCGCGCAGGTAGGCACTCGGCACTCCTTGGCTCCAGTCGGCGACCGTCTCGGTGGCCGGCCATCGCGCGTCGGCGATCCGGCGCCGCAGGTCGGCGACCTGTGCGTCGGCGAACTCGGGCCGGAACGGGGTGATCGCCGCCCCCGGCGCTGCGCGCTGCTCCACCTCAGCCGACCTGCTGCGTCGGCCGTACGACGACCTCGTTGACGGCCATGCCGGCGGGCCGCGTGACCATGAACTCGATCGCGCCGGCGAGATCCTCGACGTCGAGGTAGGCGGTGTCAGTCCGTCCGGCGCGGGCGTTGGCGACGACCGCGGCCTCCGTATGCACAGCGCCGGGGCTCACGAGCCCGACCCGCACCTGCCGGGTGGCGACCTCCTGCCGCAGCGACTCGCTGAAGGCCTGCGTCGCGGCCTTGGTGGCGGCATAGACGGCCGCGCCCGCCTGAGGTCTGCGCCCGGCGATCGAGGCGACCGTGACCAGGTCGGCGACACCGCGCGGCCCCTCGGCCGCCGCGAGAAGGTGCGGGAGGGCCGCCCGCGACAGGCCCAGCACCGCGGCGAGGTTGAGGTCGACCATCCGCGACCACTCAGCAGGGTCGGCGCCCAGGACCGGCCCGACGAGGGCGGCCCCGGCGTTGTTCACGAGGACGTCGATCCGACCGAGCTCGCCGACGACCCGAGCGACGACGTCCTCCGGCGACCCGTCGTCCGCGAGGTCCGCCGCGAGACAGACCGCCGCGCCGCCGTTCGCCGCGATCCCGGCCGCCACCCGGGCGAGCGAGGCGGGCCGCCGCGCCACCAGCGCGACCGTCGCACCGGCGGCGGCGAGGACGCACGCCGTCGCCGCGCCGATCCCGCTCGAGGCGCCGCTGACCACGCGACCGTTCCGTCGAGCCTCATCGTTGCCGGCGGGCTAACCCGCGAGCTCCTGCTTCTTCTCGACGTTGATGCTCGGGTCGATGAGCCCCTCGTTCATCGCCTTGATCAGCAGGGCGACGTGCTGGGAGTAGAACCGGGCGAGGCGGAGACCGGTCGCCATGAACCAGAGCCGCTCGTGCCCCGAGTGGCGCAGCGTGGTGCGCAGCTCGCCGCGGTCGTCGACGTTCCAGACGGTGGCGAGTGCGTCGGTCACCTCGTCGCCGACGATCGGTCGGACCACCTCGCGCATGTTGCTGTAGCCCGTGCAGAACACGACCACGTCGGCGTCCTCCGCGGTGCCGTCTCGGTAGACCACGCCGTGCGGTGTGAAGCGGTCGATCTCGCCGGGCTGGATCCGGATCTCGCCGTCGACGATCAACCGGCAGTTGCCCTTGTCGATGTAGACGGCTCCGCCGCCCCGCGTCGTCAGGTGCGCCTGGCCTGCGTCGTTCGGCCCGAGCGTGGTGCGGAACCCGGCGCCCTCGAGGTCGGCGATGAGGTCGGCGTCCAGCTCGGCGATCTGGCGGGTGACGCCCGGTGCCAGCTGGACCGAGAGCGCCAGCGGGTTGGCTGCGGAGAGCAGGTCGGCGTCAGCGACGTCGGGCCCGTTCTCGCTGTAGTAGTTGCCGAAGAGGAGCTTGAGCCCGTTGCGCTGCGAGAAGACGAGCGCAGGGCTGCGCTGGACCATCGTGATCGAGGCGGCCTCGTTCTCGTACGCGTCCTGGGCGATGTCGTGCGCACTGGCGCCGACGCCGACCACGACCACCTTCTTCCCTCGGACGGAGTCGCCGCCGGGGTGATCACTGGAGTGCGCGATGACCCCCTCGAAGCGGCCCTCCCCGTCCACCGTCGGACGGTGCGGGATGCCGTCCTTGCCGGTCGCGAAGACCAGGTGCTGCGGACGCAGCGTACGTCGCTCTCCCCCGTGGTCCAGGACGACGGTCCAGCGACCCTCGCCCTCGTCGTACGTCGCCGTGCGGACCTCCGTCGAGGTCCACAGGTCGAGCCCCATCAAGGTGACGTAGGACTCCATCCAGTCGGCCAGCATCTCCTTGGGCGTGAAGAGCGGCCAGGTCGTCGGGTAGGACAGGTAGGGGAACTCCGTGGACCACTTGAAGTCGTGCAGGAGGAGGCCGTTGTAGCGAAGCCGCCAGTTGTCGCCGGCCCGCGCATACCTGTCCACGAGCAACGTCGGGACGCCGAGCTGCCCGAGGCGGGCTGCCAGGAACAGCCCGCTGTGGCCGGCACCGATGATCAGGACGCTGGGATCGGAGTCGCGGTACTCCCGCCGCTCGGCGCGGATCTCGTCCAGCGAGCGGCGCGCCCCCGGGATCGAGGGCGAGTTGTTCTCCTCGCTGGCCGCGTCGTCGACCGAGACCTGCGGGACCCGGAAGTCCCGGAGCCCCTCGAGGCTGGTGGAGACCACCCAGGAACGCCACTCGCCGGCCTCCTGGACGAGCCGCACGACACCCCGCCCGACCGAGACGTCCGTCGCGAAGTGGAAGATCGCCTCGACGTAGCGGCCGTTGAAGGTCGCCGGCCACGAGGTGTCGGGCCGGAGGTCGCCGAAGCCCGGCTCGTCCAGCGCGGGCCCGAGGACGCCGAGGATGTCGTCGGCCCCGTGCATGCCGACGAGGTCCCACGTCAGTGCGTAGATGTCGCGCCACCAGGTGTCCGCTGCGAACAGACGCCTGACGCCGGGCAGGTCCCGGGCGGTGACGGCGCTGTCGAGCGCGGCGAGCCACTCCTCGGCGATGGCCTGGGGGTCCACCGCCTCGGTCGGCGGCGCGGACGTGGTGTCGATCCGGGTCATTGCGTCACTCCTTGGGTCTGCTGGGCGCGGAACGCGCGCACGGTCTCGGCCGACGGGAGGGCGATCAGCTCCACCTGGTTCCCGTCAGGGTCCTCGCAGAGGAAGAGGGTCACCGGGCCGTAGTTCCTGATCACGCTGGTGGTGGGCTCGGAGTAGACCTCGTAGCCCATGTCGACCAGTCGGTCGTGGAGGGCGTCGATGTGCTCCGGGGCGACCGGGAACGACAGCTGCCCCAGGCCGACGTCGCCCGGTCGCTTGGGTCGGTCGTCGTCACCGGCGGGCAGGTTCCACTGGGCGAGCTCGATCTGGCCGACCCGCGAGGCGCCCTGCACGAAGACGGTGGTCGCCTTGGCGTACGCCGGCAGCCGCATGAGCGTCGGGGTCAGGTCGCTGGTCTCCTTGGTCAGCGTCTGGCGCATCCCGAGACCGTCGACGTAGAAGCGGACGGAGGCCTCGAGGTCGCGGACGCCGAGGGCGACGTGGTTGAGGCTCCCGACCCGGGCGTTCGCCTCCGTCCGGGCCTGCTCGTCCCTCGCTTCGGTCACAGGACGAACCCCTCGTCCTTGAAGTCGCCGTCGCGCCACTGCAGCGCCGACTTGAGCCCGTCCCGGGCGGCACGTGTCTTGAACTCGCCGGACCCGGGCCGGAAGCCCTGGGCGAGGACGTACCACGGGACGGACGCCTGTAGAGCAGAGCGGAAGCCCATCACCTCGTAGGTCTGGTTGAGCGCGATCTTGTTCGCCGAGAGCATCGCCGGGTGCAGCTTGGCCATCGGTCGCAGCTCCCGCATGACCTGCTCGTCGAGCTCGTCGGCGGGGAAGCTCTTCGCGATCCAGCCCATCTCGGCCGCCCGCTTGCCGGTCACGGAGTGCCCGCCGAGCTGGAGGTACTTCGCCTGCGCCATCGACATCTTCCATGGGAAGTACTCGACGTCCGGCGTGGACTGGGCACGGGTCGGCGGGTAGCCCATCACGCAGTCGTCGGCCGCGAAGACGATGTCGCACATCGACATCAGCTCCGAGCCGCCCGCGAGCGCGAAGCCGTGCACCTTGGCGACCACAGGCTTGAGCAGGTCCCAGATCGTCAGCCAGTCCCGCAGGCAGCTGCGCGGGAACTGCCCGGTCCACGACTCGTAGAGCTCGGAGTCGTTCCAGCCGTCGGGCCGCTCGGGGTCGGCTTCGCCGCCGGCGTAGCTGTTCATGTCGTAGCCGGCGCAGAACGCCGAGCCGGCGCCCTGGATCAGGATCAACGTGACGTCGTCGTCCGCCTCGGCGGTCTTCAGTGCGCTGACGATCTCGCGTCGGAGCGCCGGGCTCAGCGCGTTGCGCTTCTCGGGCCGGTTGAGGGTGATCGTGGCGATCCGGTCGTCGACCGCGTACAGGATGTTCTCGAAGCTCATGCTGGCGTTGCCTCTCGTGGGACGTCCGCGCCCACCGCACGAGGCGGGGTGCGGATCGAGCCGGGGGTCCGGCTCAGGTGGACGGGGATGCCGAGCATCCGGAGGCCGTCGAGCTCGGCGACCATGCCGCGCTCGGCGAGCTCGAGCGCAGCCAGGACCGCCTCGACGGGGCGGACCAGGCTGGCCGGGACGCCGCGGGCGATGAGCTCCGTGGCGATGTCGGTGGACGGATCGAGGCGACCGATGAGACCGGCGAGCTCAGCGTTGAGCTCGTGCCGGTGCCGCAGACGGTCGGCGTTGGTCGCGAAGCGAGGATCCGCTGCCAGTGCGGGTGCGCCCAGGACGTCGACGAGGACTGAGAACTGACGGTCCGAGCCGGCGGCGACGTAGAGCTCGCCGAGCGGTGACCGGAATGTCTCGCAGGGCGCGATGTCGGGATGGGCGGATCCGAGCCGTGACGGCGGCACCCCGGTCATGAAGTAGCTCGCAGCCGCCGGGTGCAGCAGGCTCAGCGCAGCGTCGTACAGGCTGATCTCGACCATCTGGCCCCGCCCCGACCGTTCCCGCTCCTGCAGGGCGAGCAGCACCCCCGAGAAGGCGTGCAGTGCCGTGGTGAGGTCGGCGATCGGCACGGGCCAGCGAGTCGGGGGTCCCTGAGGGTCGCCGTTGAGGTGCATGAGGCCGGCGTGGGCCTGGATGACCGCGTCGTAGCCGGGTTGCCCCGCCAGCGGGTCGTCCGCGCCGAAGGCCGTGACGCGGCACCACACCAGCCGCGGGAGCGACGCCATCAGATCGTCGGCTGCGAGGCCCCAACGCTCGAGCGTGCCGGGCTTGAAGTTCTCGACGACGACGTCGGCATCCGCGAGAAGGCCGAGCACCAGGTCCCGGCCCTCGGATCGGGTCAGGTCGGCGACGAGGTGGCGCTTGTTGCGGTTGAGGCCCGCGTAGTAGGCGCTCACCCCATCAGCGCGGGACGGGCCCCAGGTCCGGGTCAGGTCGCCGACGGGAGGTTCGACCTTGACCACGTCCGCCCCGTGGTCGCCGAGCAGCTGCGCGCAGTACGGACCGGCCAGCACGCGCGACAGGTCCACGACCCGTACGCCGGCCAGCGCGCCTCCACTCCCACGTGTGTCCGTCACTCGGCCGCCCGCAGGATCTCGGGGACGTCAGGTGCGCCCGCCATCCGGCGCTTGCGCATCTGGATGCGCCAGCGACCGTCGACCCGCCGGAACGCCCACTCGTTCATCGAGGCGCTCAGGAGCCGCAGCGTCGGACCGTCCTGGTGGAAGATGAACGAGTAGCCGTTGGCCGCGGCGTCGTCGCCGGCGACCTTCACCGTCAGGTTGTTGCCCTGGACGTGGAAGCTGTGGCCGTAGAAGCCGTTGTCGTGCTGGGCGGTGCGCTCGCCGAGGAACCGGCGCATCTGGTCCAGTCCCTCCCAGCGGACGACCTCGAACGGGTCGTCGCCCCGCCCCACCGACACGTCCATCACGCAGTCCTCGGTGAAGAGCGCGAAGTACTCCTCGTCGAGCGGTGCGTCGGCGAAGTAGCCGTACCGGGCCAGCAGCTCGCGGATCTCACGCTCGTCCTCGAGCTCGCGCAGGCGCGCCTCGACGAGCTCCAGCCGCCGCTCCAGATCCTGCGCCACGCGACGTCCACCTTCCTCAGGAACAACAATGCCTCGACCACAACAGCAAGTGACAGTAACACCACTATGGCATGTTTGGCGACGCCGGTCGGACCCGCTCGTCGAACTGGAGCACGACCCCGTCGGGGTCCTTGACGAACATGGCCCGCATCGGCTGGTCCGCGCTCTCTCCGTAGCCGGTGCCGACGGTGTCGACCACGGACACGGGCTCGTGACCGGCCGCGCGGAGTCGTTCGGCAAGCGCGGGCACGTCCTCGACCCACAGCCCCACGTGGTGGATGCCGATCTGGCCCAGGTGCAGCGGGGCGTTCTCAGCCAGCTCCTCCGACTGCGAGAGCGCGAGGAAGACCCGGTCGCCGAAGTCCTCCCCCGCGTTGCCGCCCCACCGGAGCATCACCTCGCGCCGACGGGTCGAGGTGACCTCCGGACCGTAGAGGGCGTCGCGGTGCGGCTCGTTCGCGGCGTCCCGGATCTCGCTCAGGCCGAGGACGTCCCGGTAGAAGACGAGCGAGCGCTCGAGGTCACGGACGCCGATGGCGATGTGGGAGACGAGCTTCACGAGGGCTCCTCTCGCGGATGACAGCGCGGGCGAGTTGTGGATAACATGATCATTATTGTGTCATCACTTGATGCTCATGTGTAGGACCGCACTGGAGGACGCGATGACCATCACCACCCGGCCGGAGGCCGCCCCCGCCGGGGCGACATCGACGACCCGCAAGCTCGGCATCATCGACTGCGACGTCCACCCGCTCAAGCTGCGTGAGCACCAGCAGCGGGGCGCCGGGGTCACGTCCTACCTCCCCGAGCGCTGGCAGCGGCACGCCGCCGAGGTCGGCGTCGCGCGCGGCGGCTGGGTCGGCGGCGATCGCCCACGGCCGCGGGAGTACGGCCAACGCTGGGACACCGAGCCGCCGGGCGGCGGCGCTCCGGGCAGCGACCCGGCGTTCGCCGCCGAGCAGCTGCTCGACACCTACGAGATCAGTGCCGGCCTGCTCAACGACCTCGGGGCGTTCTCATCGGCCGGCATGAAGGGTCAGCCCGCCGGACTCGCAGCGGCGTACTGCCGTGCGCTCAACGAGCACCGGCGCGACAACTGGCTGGCCCAGGACCCCCGCTGGTACGCCTCGATGAACCTGCCGTACGAGCTGCCGGACCTCGCCGTGAAGGAGATCGAGTTCTGGAAGGAGGGCGACCGGGAGTACGGCGACCGGATGAAGCAGATCATGCTGGCACCGGACAACCTGCGTCCGCCCGGGCACCCGTCGTACTGGCCGATCTACGAGGCATGCGAGCACTACGGCCTTCCCGTCACGTTCCACGTGATGACCGGCAATCGCGTCACGCCCTCGGGGTCGCCGAGCTACTACTTCGAGGAGCACTGCGACTACGCGGCGTTCAACTTCCCGATGGTGGCGAGCTTCGTCTACGAGGGGGTGTTCGACCGCTTCCCGGGGCTGAAGGTCGTCCTCGTCGAGCTGGGCTGGTCATGGGCGCTCCCGCTGTCGTGGCGCCTCGACGCCGCGTACCGGGTCATGGGAGGCGAGGTGGCGCACCTGCACAAGAAGCCCTCGGAGTACTTCCAGGACCACTTCTGGTTCACCACGCAGCCGATGGAGGAGCCCGAGGACGACGGCCACCTCGACCAGGTCCACGAGGCGTTCCTGGCCTCCGGGCTCGGGGAGAAGCTGATGTACTCCTCCGACTACCCGCACTGGGACTTCGACGAGCCGTCCGCCCTCCCCCGCAACCTCACCGTCGAGCGTCGCGCGGAGATCCTGGGCGGCGTCGCGAGCCGCCTCTACGACATCCCGTTCCTGCCGGAAAAGGGCTACCCGGTCGGATGAGCACCCGACGCTACGTCGTCGCCCGAGCGGCGGACCTCGCCGACGGCGAGAAGATGGCGGTGGAGGTCGGCGGCCGCTCGGTGGCGATCTTCAACGTCAGGGGCACGTTCTACGGGCTGCTCAACCGCTGCCCGCACCGCGGCGCCGATCTCTGCGCGGGCAGGTTCCTGCCGCGGGTGACGGCGGCGGTGCCGGGCGAGTACCACTACGACACCGACCAGACGTTCCTCGCATGCCCCTGGCACGGGTGGGAGTTCGACGTCACGACCGGGCAGTCCTACTTCGACCCTGTCGGCATGCGCGGCCGACCGTACTCGGTCGAGATCGAGAACGGCGCGGTCGTCGCCTCGGAGCTCGAGGCCGGGACACTCGCCGTGTCCCGGATGACCCCCCAGCAGTACGCCGCCGCCGTCGGCGGCGCCGGCACCGGCATGCAGCCCGGACCGCTGCACGCCGAGACCGTGACCGTCGAGGTCGAGGACGACTACCTCGTCGTCGACCTGCGACCCCAACGCCCCCAGCGGAGGACCCCGTGACCCTGACCCCGTCCCCGCCGGCCACATCCGTGCCGGCCCCGCTCGTCCAGGATCCCGCCGCACGCCGCTCACTGTGGGCCGGCTCCGTCATCGATGTCGACGTGCACGCCCAGGTGCCGTCCGCGGAGACGCTCTTCCCCTACCTCGCACGGCAGTGGGTGGACTGGTGCACCGAGCGGAACTGGAAGCAGCCGCAGGGCCCGCTGGCGCACTACCCACCGACCTCGCCCCGCACCTGCCGGCCGGAGTGGCGTCCCGAGGACGGCCGTACGCCGGCCTCCGACGTCGCGCTGCTGCGCGAGCACGTGCTGGACCCGTGGGACGTCGAGGCCGCGATCGTGAACTGCTACTACGGCGTCGACAGCATCCGGCAGCCGGACTGGCACAACGCGATGACGCGCGCGGTCAACGACTGGCTCGTCGAGGAGTGGCTCGGCCGGGATCCGCGGCTCCGGGCGTCGATGGTGCTCCCGGCCCGCGACCCCCGGTCGATGGTCGAGGAGATCCACCGCATCGGCGCCCACCCCGGGATCGTCCAGGTCCTGCTGCCGGTCCGCACCGACGCGCTCTGGGGACGCCGGATGTTCTTCCCGGTGTTCGAGGCCATGGCCGAGCACGGCCTGGTCGCCGGCCTGCACTACGGCGGCACCCCCGACGGCGTCCCGTCGACGACCGGCTACCCGTCGTACTTCATCGAGGAGTACGCGGCCGAGTGGCAGGCCTTCGGCAGCCAGATCACGAGCATGGTCGCCGAGGGGGTATTCCAGGTGGTGCCCGAGCTTCGTGTCTCGGTACTCGAGGGTGGCTTCCTCTGGCTTCCCGCCTGGGGCTGGCGGATGAACAAGGACTGGAAGGGGCTGCGCCGTGAGGTGCCCTGGGTGACCGAGCCCCCGTTCGACGTGGTCCGCCGCCACTTCCGGTTCTCGACTGCCCCGACGGAGGCCGGCCCGGACGCGATGCTCCAGACCGCGCTGGGGTGGCTGCGCAGCGAGGACCTCCTCATGTTCGCCACCGACTATCCGCACGGACACGACGACGACCTCGCCCAGCTGCTCGGCGCCATGACCGAGTCGATGCGCGCGAAGACGATGGCCGAGAACGCCCGGGAGTGGTACGCCCTCGCATAGGGCACGAGCACGTGGCCGACCTGCTGACGATCTCCTACGACCTGCGCGCCCCCGACTTCGGAGCGCCGCAGGCGGAGATCTACCGCGCGGCCCTCGATCAGGCGGCGTGGGCGGACCGCCTCGGCTTCGACGCGGTCCAGGTGATGGAGCACCACGGCAGCGACGACGGCTACCTGCCCGCGCCGCTCGTGTTCGCCGCCGCCGTCGCGGCGCGGACGACGCGCCTCCGGATCTGGGTCTCAGCGCTGGTCCTCCCGCTCCACGACCCGGTGATGGCGGCCGAGGAGCTCGCCGTCCTCGACCTCGTCTCGGGTGGCCGGGTCACCCTGGTCGTCGCCGCGGGGTACCGGCTCGCCGAGTTCGACATGTTCGGGGTGGACTTCTCCTCTCGCGCGGCGTTGGCCGACGAGGGCATCGAGGTCATGACCCGGGCCTGGGCCGGCGAGTCGTTCTCCTACCGGGGCCGGAGCGTCCACGTCACTCCCCGGCCGTTGCAGCGACCGCGGATCCCGATCGTCCTCGGCGGCGGCTCGCCGGGAAGCGCGAGGAGGGCGGCCCGGCTCGCAGACGGCTACCGACCGTCCAGGCCGGAGCTGGTCGAGGTCTACCTGGAGGAGCTGCGCCGGCTGGGGAAGGGCGCGCCCCTCGTACCGCCGTCGCTGGCCGGGCACCCCACGGCCTTCGTCAGTCGCGACGTCGACGCGACCTGGCGAGCGATCGAGGCGCACGCGCTGCACGACACCAACTCCTACGTCGAGTGGACCAGGAGCCAGCCCGGCGTCTACCGGCAGCGGGCGCTCGCCCGGCCCGAGGACGTCCGGACCGGCGGTGGCCACCTGGTTCTGACCCCCGACGAGGCCGTCGAGCGGGTGCGGAGCGGGCGGGGACTGCACCTCAAGCCGCTGCTGGGCGGGCTCGATCCGGACGTCTCGTGGAGCTCACTCCGGGTGATCGAGGAGGACGTCCTCCCCCGCTTGGATCGACCGCCCGGAGGCGATCAGGACGACGCGACCAGGAGTTGATCGGTGCCGTGGAAGGCGTAGTTGCGCCGATAGCGCACGGGCCCGACGGGAGCGAGGTCACCGAAGCGTTCGTACAGGGTGGTGAGCGCGACCTCGATCTCGAGCCGGGACAGCCACTGTCCGAGGCAGACGTGGATGCCGTGCCCGAAGTCGACGTGGTGGCGTGCGTCGCTGCGACGGACGTCGAAGATGTCGGGGTCCGCGAACCGCTCGGGGTCCCGGTTGGCGGAGGCGAGCATCAGCCGGACGGTCTCGCCGGCACGCACGGGCACACCGGCGATCTCGCAGTCCACCCGGGCCACCCGGTGCGCGGCGTGCACCGGAGGCGCGAAACGGAACAGCTCCTCGATCCCGTTGCGCAGCACCGCGGGGTCGTCGAGCGCGGCCCGGCGCTGGTCCGGGTGCGCGGCGAAGGTGATGACGGCGTTGGAGATCAGGTCGTTGGTGTTCCCGGTCGTCAGCATCACCGTGAACATCGACACGAGCTCCTCGTCCGTGAGGCCCTGCCCGTCCCGCTCCTCGGCCACCAGCTGGGAGACCAGGTCCTCGTCGGGGCAATCGGCACCGCTGACGCGAGCACGTCTGTCCGCGATCAGGTCGCGGACCCACGCGTCCACGTTGCGCGTGGCGGCGTACGACGCCTCGAGGTTCTCGTGGTTCGTGCCGAGTCCGACGCGCAGGTCCATCGCCCAGCCTCGGAACTTCTCGACCTCGACCTCCGGCACGGCCAGCATGCGGCACATCCACCGGAACGGCAGCCGGTAGGAGAGCCTCGAGAGGTCGAAGGGCCCTCCCCCGTCGGCCTCGATCTCGTCGAGCAGACTCTCGGCGAGCTCGGTCATCTCCGCTCGGGTGGCGGCTATGCGGGACCGGGAGAAGACCCGGTTGACGAAGCCGCGCAGTCGCTCGTGCTCGGGCGGGTCCTGCTGGCCGATGTGGGTCAGGTCGTGCCGGACGAGGTAGTCGTACTTGTCGCGGTCCGCGCCGGCCAGCCCGGCCAGGCGGTCGGTCACCCGGGAGCCGCGCGAGCGCACCGACGAGAAGGTGACCGGGCCCCGCAGCACGCGCTGCACGTCCTCGTAGCGCGCCACGGCGACGACCGAGCCGACCCTGACGACGGGTGCATGCTGCCGCATCCGCTCGTAGAGGGGGAACGGGTCCTGCAGGAGCGCGTCGTCGAAGGTGAAGAGACGCTCGAGGTCGGCGGCGACGGCCTCGTCCGACGCCGGGTGCGTGGCGGGCATGGTCACCTCAGAGGTCCAGGACCAGCAGCGGGGTCTTGGAGCGCGAGCAGCAGATCATCATCACGTCGTTCTCCGCCTTCTCGTCCTCGGTCAGCAGTGAGTCGCGGTGGTCGGGCACCCCCTTGAGGACGCCCGTCTCGCACGTCCCGCAGGTCCCCTCGCGGCAGGAGGTGAAGATCTCGACGCCGGCTTCCTCGACGACCTCGGCGATGGACCGGTCAGCCGGCACCGTCAAGGTGAGGTCGGAGGCCTCCAGGTGGACTTCGAAGGTGGTCGTCGGACCGTCGAGGGCACCGTCCTTCGGGCGGAAGCGCTCGACGTGCAGCGATCCTGCCGGCCAGGCGGCGCATGCCGCCTCCACGGCGTCGATGAGGACGCCAGGTCCGCAGCAGTAGACGCGGGTGCCCGTCCGGGGCTCATCGAGCAGACCCGGCAGGTCGATGAGCCCGAGCTCGTCCTGGGGCCAGAGTGTGACCCGGTCGTCGTACTGCTCCAGCTCGCCGAGGAAGGCCATCGACACGCGCTGTCGTCCGCCGTAGACGATCCGCCAGTCGGCGCCACGCGCGTGCAGCGCGGCGATCATCGGCAGGAGGGGCGTGATGCCGATGCCACCGGCGATGAACAGGTGGCGCTCGGCCCCCTCGAGCGGGAACTCGTTGCGCGGCCCGCGCACCTGGAGCGTGTCGCCCGCGGCAAGACGCTCGTGGACGTACGCCGAGCCGCCGCGGCTCTCGGGCTCGCGCAGCACCGCGACCCGCCAGGCGGAGAGGTCCGCCGGGTCCCCGCAGAGGGAGTACTGCCTCTCGAGGCCGTCGGCGAGCAGCAGGTCGATGTGGGCGCCGGGCTCCCAGCCGGGGAGCGCGCCCTCGTCGTCGCGTGCGAGCCAGAGCGTTCGCACGCCGTCCGCGGCCTCCTCGACCGCACGCACCACCACGGTGAAGGTCTGCTCCATCGTCGCCCTCGTCCCATCTGCCCTGGAAATTAATTGGAGACTGATAGTAACATCACTTCAACACAGTAGACAGCGAGGAGCCTGGCACCGCCATGACCCGACAGTTCACCCGCAACGGGCTGCAACGACAGGCCCTGAAGTGGGGCCACGAGTTCAGCGAGCTCCTCTATCCGCTGGCCAAGAAGACGCTGCCGTACCGGCCGAGGATGTGGTGGATCCCGCGCCTGCCGATCTGGGTGCACCGGCGCCGGATGCCGCACACGCGGCCCTGGACCGCCCCGGTGCCGGACCCGGCAGAGACGCTGCGCACGGTCCCCGGCATCGCGCTCCTGCCCGAACGCCAGCAGGAGGCGTTCGACGAGGTGCCCCTCCACGACTTCATCCGCCTGCACCCCGACATGCGCAGCGAGAACAGCCCGACCGGCCACATGTGGGCGTCCCTCCTGTCGACCTCGCCACGCGTCCAGGGCGCTGCCCGCAAGCGTGCTCGCGCCAACCGCAGTCCTGGCGCCACCGGGGCGCCCGCCCCGATCTCGCCCGACGAGCTGACGCGCCGGATGAAGCTCGAGGCGGCGCGGCTCGGTCTGGCAGCGGTGGGGGTCACGGCCTACGACATCAAGTACAACTACGCGGAGTACCACGGGCTCGGAGTCGGCGACACGATCATCGTCGGGATCATCGAGCAGAACTTCGCCTCCACCCAGATGTCGCCGAGCCTGCGGGCGGAGAAGGCTGCGCTGTCGGCGTACGCGGGGCTCGAGGACCGCATGCGGCTGCTCGCCGAGTGGATCCGTGCCCAGGGCTACGCCGCTCGGCCCGAGGGCTTCGTCGGCGAGTCCATGGTCATCCCGTACGCCGTGCAGGCCGGACTCGGCCAGCTCGGCCTGAACGGACAGCTGCTCACCCCCCACGCCGGCTCCCGGTGCCGCATCCACGTGATGTCGACGGATGCGCCGCTCGTCCACGACGAGCCCGTCGACTACGGCCTCGAGGGGGTCTGCAACGAGTGCCAGGCCTGCGTCCGCCGTTGCCCGGCTGGCGCCATCCCTGCAGTGCGCAAGGAGAGCCGTGGCGTCGTCAAGGCGAAGCTCAACACCAAGCGCTGCCTGCCGGTGATGGGCAAGACCGCGGGCTGCTCGGTCTGCATGAAGGTCTGCCCGGTGCAGCGCTTCGGCCTCCCTGCCGTGCTCGAGGAGTACGACCGCAGCGGGCAGATCCTTGGCAAGGACACCGACGACCTCGAGGGGTTCGACTGGCCGCTCGACGGCCGCCACTACGGGCCGGGCGAGCGTCCGCGGCTAGGCCCCGAGGTCTTCGAGACGCCCGGGTTCGTCTTCGACCCCGAGCGCAAGGTGCCCCTGGACTGGGTCGAGGAGCCCGGCGAGGCGCTCGGGTACTGATCCGTGCCCGACCAGGACAGGCGGCCTGCGTACGACGACCTTCCCGACGGGCGCGCGCTCGGCCTGTACGGGCCCGACGACGAGCTCGGCGCCCTGAACCTGCTCACCCCTGCCCGGGTCGCCGCGGCCGCGGCGCTCGTGCGCTCCGGCGACGTGTTCAGCCTCAACGCGTCGCTCTACTACCCCTCCCCGCACCCGGCGTCGGCGGTCTCCCGCCGGCGTCCACCGACCCACGTCGTCCACCGCAGCGAACGCGCCCGGGACGACCTCTGGGACGGGCTCTTCACGCAGTACAGCTCCCAGTGGGACGGGTTCCTCCACGTCCGCGACGTCGAGCACGGTTGCTTCTACAACGGCAGCACCGACGAGTCCCGTGGCATCGCGGCATGGGCCGAGCGGGGCATCGCCGGGCGCGGCGTCCTCCTGGACGTCGGACGGTGGCGGGCCGAGCGGGGCGACCCCCTGGACTGGCGCTCCGACGCCGAGATCTCCGTCGAGGACCTCCGCGGCTGCGCGGCGTCCCAGGGCGTCGACCTGGAGCCGGGCACCATCCTGCTGCTGCGGACCGGGTGGGAGACGGGCTTCACCGAGGCGTCGTACGCCGAGCGGGCCGCACTGGCCACGACGGACTTCAGCTGTCCCGGCATCGAGCCGAGCCGCGCGATGCTCACGTTCCTCTGGGACTCCGGCGTCGCGGCCGTCGCCGCGGACAACTTCACCTTGGAGCCGTTCCCCCTCCGCGACCCCTGGCTGCACTCGGCGATGCTCAACCGCCTCGGCATCCCCATCGGTGAGTTCTGGCACCTCGACGAGCTCGCCACGGCCTGCCGCACCGCCGGCCGCTGGGAGTTCCTGCTGACCTCCGCTCCTCTGAACGGCCCGGGGTCGGCGGGCTCACCCGCCAACGTCCTGGCCATCCTCTGACCCGACAGGAGACTTGAATGAAGTTCGCCATCGACCTGACCCAGTGCGAGAACCACGGCCAGTGCGCGATCGTCGCGCCCGGCACGTTCTCGCTCGACGGCGACGGGCTGCTGTCGTTCCGCGCGCACGCCGACGACGAGTACGTCTCGCCGGAGCTCGACGCCTCCGACGCCGGGCAGGCGGCCGAGGCCGCGGACATGTGCCCGATGCAGGCCATCCGGCTGATCGGCTGATCCGTGCGTCGATTCGAGGACCGGGTCGTCCTGGTCACCGGTGCCACCAGCGGCCTGGGCGAGGCCTGCGCGCTGCGCCTGGCGGGCGAGGGCGCCGACCTGGTGGTGACCGGACGCCGGACGGACCGCTGCGAGGAGGTCGCCGCGCAGGTCCGGTCGCTGGGCCGGCAGGCGCTGGCGGTGCCTGGCGACGTCGTCGACCCCGACCACCCGGCGCGCCTGGTCGCGGCGGCTCTCGAGCGGTTCGGGCGTCTCGACGCCGCCGTGAACAATGCCGGCGTCAGCCCGGCGCCGGCCTCCGCGGCCACCACCTCGGACGAGCTGTGGATCAGCACCCTCGACCTCGACCTGACCTCGGTCTTCCGCTGCCAGCGCGCCGAGCTGGGCGCGATGGTGCCGGCCGGACGCGGGGCGATCGTCAACGTGGCGTCCTACACGAGCACGACCGTGCAGACGGCCGGCGTCGCGTCGTACGCCGCGGCCAAGCACGGCGTCCTCGGGCTCACCCGCGCCGCCGCCCGCGACCACGCGCGCGACGGTGTCAGGGTGAACGCAGTCGGTCCCGGGCACATGCGCACGCCGATGATCGACCGCCTGCTCGACCCGGCGGGCGAGGAGCGGCTCCGCGCCCGGATCCCGATGGGCCGGGTGAGCGATCCGGCCGAGATCGCCGCCGTCGTCGCGTTCCTGCTCTCCGACGACGCCTCGTTCGTGACGGGCCAGCTCCTGGTCGCCGACGGCGGCCTGTCGATCTAGCCGATGGACGTCGTCGCCTCGGGGTTCTCCGGCCAGGTGAGGCGCTGGTAGAGCGGGTCGCTCTCGTCGCGCGTTCCCCGGAAGTGCCCGCCCGGGACGGCGTTCTGAGCCTCGAGCGAACCGTCCCACTCCATGACGACGCGTCGGTACGTCACGCGCCAGCCGTCCTCGGACCGCTGGAAGTAGTCGAGGTAGCGACCGATCGACTGGTAGAGCTTGCCCTCCTGCACCTGCATCGCGTACCAGAAGTAGGACTCGCCGTACGCCTCGTCGCCGTCGACCTCGAAGAGCGACTGGCCCATCAGGTGGTAGATGAACGGCGAGGCTGTGGTGAAGCCCGGGTTGTTGCAGATGAACTCGGCGAACTCCTCACGGCCGCCACGGAAGCGGCCGTGGTCGTCGAACGACTTCTCGGAGTAGCACGAGAGGATCCCGTCCCGATCCTTCCGGTCGACGGCCCGCTCGAGCCGGGCGACGAGCTCCGTCAGCGCCATCTTGTCGGCCAACGTGTCCAGGTCCGGTGCTACACCCATGTTATCACTCCACATCTAATGGTTTTCTAGTTGTTCTTCACTTGAGGCTACCCGTCGGGACCGGTCCGCCTGCACTCCGCTCGGCAAAACATGTCCCAATGTTTCCCTAATTATGTCATAAGCATAGACAAGTGATTCCTGTCTCATCTAGGTTCACGGCTAGTCGCCCGTCGCAAGAAGCGGGTGAGCCCACACCCGAGGAGCCCACGTGTCACGCAGGATCAACACTCAGAAGCGCGCGCTGCAGCTCGGCGCGCTCGTCGCCGCCAGCTGTCTGGCCCTCAGCGCCTGCGGTGGCAACAACGACAACAAGGCGACGTCGTCCGACGCCGGTAGCGGCAGCGGCCCGGCGCTGACCGGCACCCCGATCAAGATCGGCTACGGCGCGTCGATGTCCGGCCCGCAGGCCTCGAACGGCATCGCCGCCAAGGCCGTGGCCCACGCCTGGCAGGAGTACACCAACAACCATGGTGGCGTCCTCGGGCACCCCGTCCAGGTCGACGTCGTCGACACCAAGAACACCGTTCCGGGTGCGACGTCGGTCGCCAAGACCTTCCTCTCGGACGACTCGGTCGACGCCATCTTCCTCACCGACCTGGTCGCCGAGGGTGCGATGGTCGACACCTTCAAGAACACCCCGGTCGCCGTCATCAGCGGCGGCGGGTCGAGCGACATCCTGTGGTCGCATGTCCCCGGCGTCTTCCAGGACGTCACCGGCTCGGACTACACGATCAAGGCCTACGTCGACCAGGCCAAGGCGGCCGGCGCGAAGAAGTTCGGCTGGGCCGCGTGCGCCGAGGTCGCGGTCTGCCAGGAGAACGGCGGCAAGGCCATGGACTACGCCAAGTCCGTCGGCCTCGACACCTCCGGCGTCCAGCTGGCCTCCGCGTCGGCGACCGACTACACCGCGGAGTGCCTGTCCTACATCGGGAGCAAGACCGACTCGATCGCCTTCAACATCGGGTACGCCACCGGCACCCGGTTTGCCAACGACTGCCTGCAGCAGGGCTACACCGGCAAGTTCTCGGTGATCAACTCCGGATTCAGCCAGGAGGAGTTCAACAAGGTCCCCGGCTTCAAGTCGGCCGGCGGCACCAACGGCTTCCCGTGGTGGTCGACCGCCGCGCCCGTGAAGACGTACCGCGACGCCATGAAGAAGTACTCGCCCGACGGCGTCTACTCCTCGGGCAACTCGACCGCCATCTGGTCCTCGTTCGAGCTGTTCAAGAAGGCCCTCGAGAACGCCAAGCCCGCCGACGTCACCCGGCAGACGGTCATGGACGCCATGTTCAGCGTCAAGGACGAGACCCTCGGCGGCCTGCTCCCCGAGCCGGTCACGTTCACCAAGGGCCAGCCCTCCAAGCCGGTCAGCTGCAACTGGCAGTTCACCTACAACGCCGGCGACGACAACCCCAAGACGATCGCCCCGACCCAGACGACCGGCAACAACGGCGCCTCGGGTGACCTCGCCAGCAACTGCAGCGGTTACTGAGGCACCTCCTCACACCTCTCCACACCG
>NZ_BAAAPB010000001.1:406687-434914 GCF_039530925.1 Nocardioides panacihumi
CTGGTCCTGGGCGGCAACTGGTCCTGAACCAGGCCCCAGCGTGCTGGTGAGGGGTGGATTCAGGATCAGTTGAGCGTCCGGACCGGCCGCAGGCCCCCGTTCCAGGGGTGGAAGGGCGGGGGCGGCAGGCGAGCAGCGAACGCCTTGCGGCCAGTGGCCGAGTACGTCGACCTCGCGACGAGATCGAGCCAGGGGCCCAGGTCGATGCGCCGACCGAGCGCTCGTTCGACCGGTTCGATGACGAGGTAGGCCGCCTGGAGCAGGTCCCGGGCGACGTACCCCGACCGCTGGTGACCGGCGGCGGCGAGCGCGCGGTCGCGCCGCAGGTCGTCGGCGTGCTGGGATGCGTCGCGGTGGTGGGCGCCGTCGTACTCCTGCAGCAGGCGCGTCCCTTCGACGAGCAGGTCGGCGCGCGCGACGAAGCGGCCGTCCTGGTCGGTGATCGCGGCCTGGGGCACGACGCCCACACCGCACGCGATGTGAAGGATCCGGAGCATCGTCTCCCACGCGGACTCCGAAGCAGGGTGTGCCAGGTCGAGCGCGGCCCGGAAGGTCACCACCCCGCGGCGCCGCACCTGACCGGCCGCCCTGAGCTCGGCCATCGAGCACAGCCCGAGGTGGAGCGCGGAGTCGATCAGGATGGTCAGGTCGAGTACGTCGAGGTAGCGCCCGGCCGCGACCAGGGCATCGGCGAGCCTGGCGACCCGGATCCCGTCGACCAGGGTGCATCGGGGTGTGGTCGGATGACGGCTGACGATCAGCTGTGCGCGCTCCGGCTTCACCTCGTCGCGGACGGTGCCCATGCCCACGAAATGCGGCAGGTCCGTCGGCAGCCGAGGCAGCCAGAGCCGGTGGACCCGTGCAGCGGTCAGCGCCGTGAAGCTGCCGCTCGGCGGCACCAGCTCCTGCCAGGCCGCCAGCTCAGCAAGGAGCGCCGCATGGCCCTCCAGCCCGGACGGCATGTGGATCCCGCGTGAGAGTCGTACGACCATCCGCCGAGGCTCGACCGAACCCGCGGTCTGCTCCGGCTGCGGATCCGCCCCCTGTGGACGGCTCGCGCAGCCGGGGCGCCCGTGGATGAGATGTGGCCGGTGGCGGCCAGGCGTCGCTCGGCCCTATCCCGGCACAACTGGTCCTGAAGGAGCCGCCCCGGAGCCCGAAGCGGCCGGTTCAAGACCAGTTGCGCGGAGGTGGAGGAGGAGGCTCAGCTCGCACCCTCGCCGATGTACTGCTCGAACATGTCGCCCTGGAGCAGTGAGTGGGCGTTCCCGTCGTAGGCGATCTCGCCCCGCCGGAGGACGTACGCGTGGTCGGCGATGGACAGGGTCCGCAGCGCGTACTGGTCGACGAGGAGGAGTGCGACGCCCTTCTCACGCAGCGTCTGGAGGAACTCGAAGACCAGGTCGACGATGATCGGCGCGAGCCCGAGGGACGGCTCGTCGACGAGGACGAGCTGGGGCTGCGCGACGTACGCCGCGGACAGCGCCAGCATCTGCTGCTCACCGCCGGACAGCGTGCCGGCCTTCTGGGAGAGTCGCTCGCCGAGCCGCGGGAACACGGACGTGGCGATCTCGATGCTCTCCTTGGCGCCCGTCGACGACGCCTGCATCAGGAGGTTCTCGCGCACCGTGAGGTTCCGGTAGACGCCACGGCCTTCGGGCACGTGGCACATCCCGCCCTTGGCACGGGCCGATGCCGACGCCCTCGTGACGTCCACGCCGTCGACGATCACCTGGCCCGAGGTGAGCCTCATGAGTCCGGACGCGACGCGGAGGGAGGTCGTCTTGCCGGCGCCGTTGGGCCCGATCAGTGCCGTCACCGAGCCGGGAGCGACCGTCAGCGAGACGTCGCGAAGCACCGCTGTCGCGCCATAGCTGGCATGCACGTTGCGGAGCTCGAGCGCCGGCGCCTCAGCCACGGCCGTGCCGCCACTCGGAACGGGCCGGATCTGCTGGTCGGTCATCGGACCGCCTCCTCGATGTCGTCGATCAGGTCTTCGCGGGTCTCTGTCTCCGACCCGAGGTACGCCGCCTGGACGACGGGGCTGGTCCGGACCTCGGCCGGAGTGCCGTGGAAGAGCAGCTTGCCGAAGTCGAGGACGTAGATGTCCGCGCAGACGCGGAGGACCAGAGCCATGTCGTGCTCGACGAGCAGGATGCCGCAGCCACGCGTCTCCACGACCTTCGTCAGGGTCTCACCGAACCGCTCGGTCTCGACCGGGTCGAGCCCCGAGGAGGGCTCGTCGAGGAGGAGGGTGTCGAACGGGCCGCTCAGGCACCGGGCGAGCTCGACGAGTCGGCGCTGGCCGGTGGACAGCTGGCCCGCGTTGACGTCTCGCAGGTCGGCGATGCCGCACAGCTCCATGGCATACTCGGCGGCCTCGAGCGTCTCGCGGCGCTCGGAGCGCGAGGCGAACAGCTGGCCACGCACATTGGAGCCCGCCATTCCGGACTCGACGCCGAGCGCGACGTTCTGCCCGACGGTGAGCGAGTCGGCGAGCTGCATGAGCTGGAAGGTTCGGCCCAGACCACGGCGCCCGCGAGCTGCCGCGTTCATCCCTGTCACGTCGTGTCCCTGGAGCAGCACCTGGCCGGTCGACGGCGTGAGGAGCCCGCTGGCGGCGTTGAACGTCGTGGTCTTGCCGGCGCCGTTGGGGCCGATCAGTCCGGTGATCTGACCGACGGGGGCCTTGAGCGAGACCTGGTCGACGGCGGTACGGCCGCCGTACCGGATCGTGAGGTCGCGGACCTCGAGACCGCTCGCGCCCTCCGGCATCGTCCACGGGTCGGCCGCGACCTCGACCACAGGGCCCTCCTGCTTCCGGGCGAACCGCTTGTCGATCCAGTCGCGCGCCTTCTGCGGAAGCGTGTCGGCACCGCCCTGGGTCGCGATGACGATCGCGAAGAAGCCGAAGATCACGTTGAGCCACGGTTGCGCGTTCGGGTTGTGCCAGAACGCCGGCACGAGGGCGGCGAACACGCCGACGACGGCGTACCAGGGCTCGCGGAACGGCATCAGCGCCAGCGTGGCGACCAACACCAACGAGTAGTAGGCCGCGTAGTTGGAGTCGCCGAGCACGACGTAGTTCACGCTGCTGCCGTAGAGGATGCCGCCGATGCCGGCGATGTAGCCGGCGATGCAGAAGACGATGAGCCGGAGCAGGTGGGTGTTGAGGCCGAGCGTGCGCACGGCGAGCGGCGCTTCGGACAGGCCGCGCAGCATGCGGCCGAGACGACTGGCGTGGATGCCCACCATCACGAGCGCTGTGACGACGAAGAACGCGAGCACGACGTAGTAGTAGGCCTCATCGCTCTGGAAGCCACCGGGCCGCGGCATCGGGCGACCGGTGCCCGTCGTGCCGAAGAACCAGTCCTTCTGGTAGGCCCAGCCCTCCATCGACAGACCGAAGCCCAGGGTGGCCAGCGCGAGGAAGAGGCCCTGGAGCCTGATCGCCGGGAGCGCCAGGAGCGCGGCGACGGGGACGACGATGAGCGCCGAGAGCAGCACGCAGACGAGCCACGGCAGGTCCCACTTCTCGGCAGCCTGGGCGAAGGTGACTGCGCCGATCGCGGCGAAGACCGCCTGGCACAGGGAGACCATCCCGGCTGTGCGCACGAGCAGGCCGAGCGAGAGCAGGACGATGGCCTGGGTGAGCCCGACGGTCAGGAACGTCAGCTGATTGGTGAACAGCTGCGGGCCGAGGGCCAGGAACCCCAGGACGACGACGGCGGCGACGATCCGGGTACTCGTCGGGCCGTGGTACGGGATCTTCGGCGCCCGTTCAGCACGCGCCGGTGCGTCGAGCTTGCGTTTGGGGATCACCATCAGGGCCACCAGGAGCACGATGAACGGCAGGGCCGTGTTGAGCCCGCGGAGCGACGCGTGGTCGATCGAGAACTTCGTGATCAGGTTCGAGACGATACCGACGAGCAGCGCACCGACGTAGGTCAGCGGGATGTTCGAGAACGCACCGATGGCCGCGGCGCCGAACGCCTGGACGACGAGGAAGGTCATGGTGACCGCGTCGATGCCCACCGTCGGGGCGATCAGGACGCCGCAGAGCGCGGCGAACATCGAGCCGATGCTCCAGGACAGGCGCTGGACGGCGCGCGGGTTGGTGCCGTGCAGCGCGACCAGATCGGGGTCGTTGACGACCGCGCGCATCGCGAGACCGGTGCGGCTGACCCGGAAGAAGTAGTAGAGCAACCCGACCGCGACGAGGGAGATGGCCACGATCGTCAGCTGCGCATACGTGATGTTCACACCACCGATCCGCACGATCTTCGTCGCATTGGGCAGGTAGGGGTCGGGACGCAGCGGGTTGAAGCCGAACTTCACCGTCGCCAGCCCTTGGACGAGCAGGACGATGCCGACGGTCGCGACGACCTTGAGCGCTGGTCGCTGGTTGCTGAGCTTCAGGCTCACAGCGGACATGACGAACCCGAAGAGGATGCCACCACCGACGACGGCGATGAGTGCGGAGGTCACCCAGCCGATCTCGCGCTCCACGTGCAGCCAGTAGAAGAGGTAGGCCGCGGCCGCCGCGATGGCGCCGTGCCCGATGTTGAAGATCCCGGATGTCTTGTACGTGAGGACCAGGCCGGTTCCGGCGAGGCCCAGCACTGATCCGGTCACCAGGCCGGCGACGATGAATGGCAGGAATGTGTCCACGGTGTACCTCAGGTCAGCTGATCGGGGCGGGTAGACCCGGCCCCGGCGGCGTCGGCGACTCGACTTGTGTTCTATTTATGAAGCAGGCGAGCCGTAATGATTGTGTAATCATGGTCACCGCGACGGCCTACGTCAATGACCTGCCCGGCTCTGATCCCAGAACGCGGCGCGGCGACAGGCCCTCGCTCTTGCGAAAGTCCCAGCTGACCAGGCGCGTCGGAGTCAGCCGCAGCCAGGCGTGCCGGCCGTCGGGCACGAAGTCGGGGACGCCTGCGTACTTCCACGCGTACTGTCGCTCGACGTCGGCCAACTCGGGCCGCGGCTGGGTCGTCCGCGGCACCTCCGAGGCGACGACGACCTCTCCGGACAGCTCGACACCGCGCAGCTCGGTGAACTCCTCACCGGCGTCGACGACCACCGAGACCCGCCGGTCACGCTCCAGATCACGCCACCGCTGGCTGCGGAACGTCGAGTTCAGCCACAGCGACCTGCCGTCCCAGACGAACCACAGCGGGGTCACGTTGGGCGCCCCCGTCGCCCCGACCGTCGCCAGCCGGCACACGCGCTCCTCGACGAGGAAGGCGTTCACTTCCGCTGGTGACATCGCGATCCGGCGGCCGCGGCGCTGCTCCCTCACTCCTGCCGCCCCAGCACGGCCCGACGTACGTCGTCGTCGGGCGCCCATCGGGGAGCGCGGCGCTCGAGGAACGCCGCGTTGCCCTCGGCTCGGTCCTCGGAGACCAGCTGCGCCTCCATCGCTGCCGCGGTGCTGGCCCAGCCGGTCGCCTCCCCGTGCTCCTCCGTCTCGCGCAGCCCGCGCATGAGGCGCGCGACGGCCGATGGGGCACCGGCGCAGGCGTCGAGGGCGAGCTCGAGCGCCGCCGGGAGCACCATCCCGGGTGCGACGAGCCGGTTCACCAACCCCAAGGCGTGGGCGCGTTCGGCCTCCAGCCGGCCACCCGTCAGCATCAGCTCCACCGCGACGTTGCGCGGCAGTCGAGCAGGCCCGCGGTGCAGCCCTCCGGCTGCCGGAACCCTCGCGCGGATCGTCTCCGGGAGCGCGAACCAGGCAGCCCTCGAGGCGACGACCAGGTCGGCGGCGAGCACGAGCTCGAACCCACCGCCGAGGGCCGGACCGTCGACGGCTGCCACGAGGGGCTTCGACCGTACCCGCCTGACGACGCCGTACTGGCCGCCGCGCGTCGTGTGCGGGCCCGCCCCGGCGACGAGATCGCTCCCGGCGCAGAAGACCGGGCCGTCCGCGGCGAGCACGCCGACCCGCAGCGCGGGGTCGTCCTCCAGCCTGTTGAAGGCGTCGTCGAGGGCGTGCGTCGTCGCGGGGTCGATGGCGTTCCGCTTCGCGGGACGCGCGAGCGTGACGACGAGGACCGGGCCGGTCACCTCGACTCGGACCGGTCCGCGCTCACGCACCGAAGGGCTCCCGCCAGGCGAGCCAGGCACCCAGCCCACCGCCGAGCACCAGCGCTCGCTCGGCGGGGTCGAGCCCGGGGAGGTGCTGGACGAAGGTGTCGACCAGGTCCGGGTACGGCACGGGGAGCCGCGAGAGATCGGACCCGAAGAAGACCCGGTCGGCACCGAACGCGTCGACCAGGCGGTAGACGGCCTCGGTGATCGAACCGAACGGTCGCCGCTCCGCGGCCAGGTCCAGGAAGCAGGGCAACGCGGACGCCTTCACCGCCATCCCGGGGTACTTCGCGAGCGCCGCGAGGGGCGCCACAGCCTCGGGCAGCGGCCGGTCCGCGGTCTCGATCGCCGCGTGGTCGACCGTGATTCGCAGCCCGGGATAGGTCTCCGCCAGGTCTCGGTACAGCTCGTAACGGCCGGGCGCGTAGACGCAGAGGGGCACGCCGTACCGCTCCGCCGCGGCGAAGAAGCCGCTGGCACGGGTCGCCGCGAGCGCCTCCTCCACGTCACCTCGGTTGAGCGAGAGGCGGATGGCGCGCATGCCCGGGATCTCCCGCCAGTGGGCGAGCCGCTCCGACGCCTCCGGGTCAGCCGTGTCCCAGCGGCAGATGGCGCCGAACCGCGCCGGGTCGGCGGACGCCACCTCGAGGACGTAGTCGTTGCGCGATCCCTCCCAGGTGGGGCCGAGCAGGAGTGCCCCACGGACACCGGCAGCGTCCAGGATCCCGACGACCTCGGGCACCTCCAGCGGCTCGGCGCGCTGCGGCTCGATGGCGTCGGGCGGCCACGGGCGCTCGGGCGTCGACGCCTTCCACACGTGGATCTGCGCGTCGAGGACGACGTGCTCGGTCATGGTGTCCGCACCCTTCGGGTCAGAGGTCGATCCCGGCCCAGGCCTCACGGCTGGGGGCCAGGGGGTCGGTCACCGTCTCGCTGGCCAGGTCCAGCCGACGTACGAGGCGGTCGGCCCCGTACGCGGGCCAGCCCGGGTCTCCGTCGCGGACGAAGGCGACCCACGCGGCGTGCATCTCGTCGGCGAGCTCCTGGGGAGCGTCGGTCCCACGTAGCGCGATGCCCCACGGGTCGGCGAGCGTGTCGAAGACGAACGGGATCTCGAGCGTGTGACAGGCGCCCAGGCGGCCGTCGTAGGTCGCAGGCCTCCAGGCGAACTCGTAGACGTGCGCCGTCCGACCCGCGTCTCGCAGCGCCTCCACCAGGCGGTCGGTCGGCGCCACGCAGAACCAGTCGGACTGGAGTGCGACGAAGAGCTCGGCATGAGTCGCCTCCGGCATCCGCGTCCGGTAGCGCTCGACCATCGCGGCAGCGTCGACGCCCGGACCCACGACCCGTGCGGTCGTGGCGGCCAGCACCTCCTCGCTCATCCCGTCCGCCAACCCGGTCGGGGCGACGAACAGCCCGTACTCGTCGGCATTGACACCGATGAGCAGGTCGACGTCGGCGACGTCTCCGGCCACGGCGGCGGAGTACGGGTGGACCGGCAGGAGGTCGCCCTCGACCACGGGCTGGAAGACCAGGCGCCGGAAGTCGGCGGATAGCGGGTCCTGCCCCGAGGTCAGCCGGGTGATCACGAGGTTGGTGGCCTTGTGCAGCACGTCGACCGGCACCCGGGCGATGGCGGCCGCCGTCGGCTCGACCCCGAGCTCGGCGGCGAGCTCGGCCGCCACGACCTCCGCGTGCTCCACGGTGTGGACGTGGTGAGCGGTGCCGCTCTGCGCGATGGCACGCCGGAACAGCCCGCGGGCGCGCGGCACGGCCAGGAGGACACAGACGGCCATCCCGCCGGCCGACTCGCCCGAGATGGTCACGCGGGACGGGTCGCCGCCGAAGCGGGCGATCTCGTCCCGGACCCATTCCAGCGCCGCGATCATGTCGAGCAGCCCGCGGTTGGCCGGCGCATCGGGGAGGAGCGCGAACCCCTCGACGGCGAGGCGGTAGTTGATCGTCACCGCAACCACACCGTCGCGTGCGAAGGCCGTGCCGTCGAAGGCGGTGGTGGACCCCGCGCCCGTGGCGAACCCGCCGCCGTGGATGAACACCAGCACCGGCGCACTCCCGGTGACGCCGGGTGTCCAGATGTTGAGGTTGAGGCTGTCGTCGCCGGGCCGGCGTGGGTCCGGGAGGAGCTCGTCCATCACGGCCGAGCGCTGGGGAGGCGTGGAGACGGTCGGCCCGAAGGTGGTGGCGTCCACGAGGCCGTCGTGGCGCCGAGGTGGGCGGGGGGCGTCGAACCGGGCAGCGCCGACCGGGGCCTCGGCGTACGGGATGCCGAGGAAGGCCCACCCGCCGGCCGTCGGTGTGCCCCGGAAGGTTCCCTGCCTCGTCGTCACGTCCACGACCGCACACTCCTTACCGATTCACAATAGTCTTGCTATTATGCATCATCATTACAGCGATCGTCGCCAAGTGAAAGGTCGGACCGCATGACCCTGGACGAGACGTCCCGGCTCCGCATCCTCACCGCCCCGGGCGGCGCGTTCCCCGTGACCTCGATCGATGTCGACGGCGCGCGGCTCGAGATGTTCGACCGCGACCCACGCACGATGCGCGACGCCTTCCTCGCCACCGCCGCCTTCTCCGAGCGCACGGCGGTGGTCTTCGGCGAGGAGCGCTGGACGTACGGCGACCAGTGGGTGACCGTGTGCAGGCTCGCGACCGCCCTGCGCGACGAGCTGGGCGTCCAGCCCGGCGACCGCGTCGGCATCGCGATGCGCAACTACCCCGAGTTCATCTTCACGTTCTGGGCGGCCCAGCTGATCGGAGCCGTCGTGGTGCCGTTCAACGGCTGGCTCCGCACCCGAGAGCTCGCGGAGGTGATCGCCGACGCCCGGCCCGCCGTCCTCGTCGCCGACCGGGAGAGGATCGCACTGCTGGCGTCCGAGGACCTGTCGGCCAGCGGAGTGCGGCACGTGGTGGGCGTGCGCTGCGACGACGCCCTGCCGGGTGCCACGTCGTACGCCGCGCTGCTCGACCGCGCCGGGACCGTCACCGAGCCGCCCGCCGTCCAGCTGTCGCCCGACGACCCGTCGACCATCCTGTTCACCTCGGGCACGACCGCGAAGCCCAAGGGCGCCCTCCACACGCACCGCAACCACTCGGCGTCGCTGCTCAACAAGTACATCCGCGCGGTCGGCGTCGGGCCGGAGCAGCCGGACGGCTCGCACGAGATCCTCCCGCCGGCGCCGTCGGTCAAGCTGGTGACGTTCCCGTTCTTCCACATCGCCGGCATGAACACCCTCTACACCGCTGCCTACTCGGGCCACACCCTCGTGCTGATGTACAAGTGGGACGCGGAGCTGGCCGTCCGGCTCGTCGCGGAGGAGCGCGCCAGCGAGGTCGCGGGACCTCCGTTCGTCGTCCAGACGTTCCTCGACGCGGCCGCGACCACGACCCGCGACCTCTCGAGCCTGCGGATCATCGGAATGGGCGGCTCGGCCGCACCCACGAAGGTGATCGCGGCGCTGGCCGAGCGGTTCGGCGACCAGGTGACCCCGCGGACCGGGTACGGGCTCACGGAGACGACCTCGGGCGTCGTGTCGATCTCCGCCGCCGACTTCGCACGCCACCCCGACAGCGTGGGTCGACCGCTCCCGACCGCCCAGGTCGCGATCCTCGCCGAGGACGGCACCCCGGTCGAGCCCGGTCGCGAGGGGGAGATCGCCATCCGCGGCCCCCAGGTGGTCCGTGGCTACATGAACATGCCCGGCGCCGACGACTTCCGGGGCGGCTGGTTCCACACCGGCGACCTCGGTCGCATCGACGAGGAGGGTCTCCTCTACATCGTGGGCCGGCTCAAGGACGTCGTCATCCGGGGTGGCGAGAACATCAACTGCGCCGAGGTCGAGGCCGCGCTGACCGCCCACCCGGAGGTCGTCGAGGCCGCAGCGCTCGGGGCGCCGCACCCGCAGCTCGGCGAGGAGCTCGTCGCCGTCGTCCGCGTCCGTCCGGGGAGCTCCCTGGACGCCGAAGGCCTACGGGCGTTCGCGTCGGAGCGCCTCGCCGCCTTCAAGGTCCCGGTCCGCGTCGCCGTCTCCGAGATGCCGCTCCCGCGGACCGCGAGCGGCAAGGTGATCAAGCGGGACATCGTGACCACGCTGCAGGTGCCCGACCTCCTGCAGCCCGCAGCCGGTGCCTGAGCCGGGGCTCGCCTGGGCCGTCCGGGCGAGCTTCCTGGCCTACGTTGCAGGACTCCCCGACGGCCGGGCGTCCGTCTCCGGCGGAGCCACCCTGACCTTCGATGACCCGCAGCGGGTGATCTTCGCGCCCGACCCCGAGCACACGACCGCCGTCGAGCTCGCCTATCGAGGCGACCTCCGGCTCGCCGGCCACGGCGGCCTGCTCTTCGTCCGGCTCGCCAACCCGCGCCTCCGGCTCGACGGCGACCGCGCCGTCCTCTCGGTCGACGACCCGCGGAGCGAGGACGGGTCCGGCCCCCGCCTGGACCTGGTCCGGCTGCGCCTCGACGAGGACGGGTCGGGCCGCGACGTACGTCTGCTCGCCGCCGGTGTCCCCCTGTTCAACCACGTCTACGCCGAGGGCGAGCCCTTCGACGACCTGGCCGTGCTCGGCTGACCGTCAGCCACGTCTCAGAGGGAGGCGAGCCGCGCCCCGGCGTCAGGCCGTCGGCGCCGGCTCCGGTGAGACGACGTTGAAGACGATGCTGTTTCCGCCGTCGACGGTGATGGTGTGGCCGGTGACGTGCCCGGCCAGCGGGGTGGACAGGAAGAGCAGCACGCTGGCGATGTCCGAGGGGTAGGCGACCTTGCGCAGCGGCGTCCGCTCGACGTTCGCGACCACCAGGTCGCGGGTCCACCGTGGGTTGGCCTGCTGCCGGGGCGTCCGCACGACGCCCGGCGCGACCGCGTTGACGCGGACCCCGAGAGGGCCGAGCTCGACGGCCGCTGTGCGCACGAGCGACATCAGTGCGGCCTTGTCGGCGCCGTACGCGCTCGTCTTCGGCGAGCTCGTCATGCCGGCGACCGAGGCCACGAAGGTCACCGAGCCGCCGGTGCCGGTGCGCTCCCAGTAGCGGCCGGCGTACTGCAGGGCGAGGTAGGCGTGCTTGAGCACGACGTCGTGGTGGAACGCCCAGTCCTCGTCGGTGAGGTCGAGGAGGCCCTTGTAGATCGCGAGCCCGACGATGTCGACGACACCGTCGAGGCGGCCGCAGCGCTCGTCGACGTGGTCGAACAGCGCTGCCATCGAGTCGCGATCGGTGATGTCACCCGTCCAGGCGATGCCGTCTACCTCCGCTGCGACCTTCTCCGCGCGCTCCTCGTCGCGGTCCACGCAGACCACCCTCGCGCCGACGCTCGCGAGAGCGTGCGACGTCTGATAGCCGATGCCGAACCCGGCGCCGAGCACCACGTGCACCTGACCGTTCAGGCGGAGCATCGAGGCGTAGTCGGGGGTCCAGTCCGCGTCCCGGTCGACCCACTCCCCACTCGTCCCGGCGTTCACCGGACCACCGCCCCGATTTGCTCGGGGTCCTGGTCGGGGTTCGCCGACGACGGCTTCCTGCGCCAGTCGACGGCGCCGTCCTCGACCGTCGCGTGCGCAACCCGCCCGCCGTGGATCTCAGCCCAGTGGGCGTGGTTGATCTGGTGCAGGCTGAAGCAGGCCTGGAGCGCGTTGTGGAACCCCATGTTGTCCTGAGTCTGGTTGACCGCCTCCTTGATCATGAGCGCGGTCATGGTCGGGCGCTTGGCGATCTCGCGGGCGTACTCGAGCGTGCGCTCGACGAGCTCGTCGGCGGGGAAGATCTGGCTCACCATGCCGAGGCGGTGGGCCTCCTCGATCGTGACGTCACCTCCGGTGAGCATCAGCTCCTTGGTGCGCCGCAGACCGAACTCCCAGGGGTGTGCGAAGTACTCGACGCCACACATGCCGAGTCGAGTGCCGACCGGGTCGGAGAAGGTCGCGCCTTCGGCGCCGACGATGAGGTCACAGGACCACGCGAAGGTGAGGCCGGCGGCGTGGACCGGGCCCTGGACGGAGCAGACCGTGATCTTGCGGAGGTTCCGCCACCTCAGGGAGTTCTGGTAGTAGAAGTGCCACTCCTGGACCATGCGCTTCTCGGCGCTCGTCCTCGTGGCGCCGTGCGAGCCGAAGGTCGGGTGCTGGTCCGGCCCGGGCTCCCGCTCGAGCGCCCGCTCGGGCGTGCCCATGTCATGACCGGACGAGAAGGTCATCCCCTCGCCGGCCAGGATCACGACGCGGACGGTGTCGTCCGCCTCGGCGCGCAGCATCGCCTCGTCCAGCTCGACCAGCAGGGACCGGCTCTGGGCGTTGCGGTAGCGCGGACGGTTGAGGGTGATCCGGGCGATCGTGCCCTCGTCGAGCTCCTCGTAAGTGATGAAGCGGTACTCCGACATGCGGGGTCCTCTCTGCAAGAACAGGCTGGTTACTTGATGGCGATCGGGTTGAGGGGGGTTCCGACGGCGCCCGTCACCGTGAGCGGCTGAGCGGTCAGGAAGAACTCGTAGACCCCGTCGGCGGCGCAGTCCGCGGCCAGCTCCTCGAGGTCCCAGATCTCGCCGATCAGGACGCCGGCGTTGACCAGGAGGACCACGTGGAGCGCGAACTTCACCTCGGGGAGCGACTCGCTCGGCACGCTCTCCAGCCCCCACGTGTCGGAGGCGACGGCCGCGACCCCGCGCGGGAGCAGGTAGTCGACGCTGCTCACCCCCAGCCCGGGGGCCGGCCCGGCGGCGTAGTCACCCCAGTGCTCCTCGCCCTCCTCGCGGCGACGGCGCATGTGTCCGGTCCGGACGAGCACCAGGTCGCCCTCGCCGATCTCGACGCCCTGGGCGCGGGCGCAGGCCTCCACGTCGACGTCCTGGATCGCGTCCTCGGGCTCGAGCCAGTCGACGCCGTAGAAGCGGGGGAAGTCGAGCAGCACACCGCGGCCGACGACCCGGTCGGCCACCTGGGCGATGCTGTTGTGGGCGGCTCCCTGGCTGGTCACCGCCTCCGGACCGTGCCCGTTGTAGGTCTGGCCGTCGTAGAACACGTGGCAGAACGCGTCCCACTGGGTCGCGCACTGCAGGGGCATGTACACGCCGTCGTCGGTGGACTGCATGCCGTGCTGGGCGTTCTCCCAGTCGGCGAGCAGGTCACCGCCGTGTTTGAACATCACGTGCTGGGGGTTGACCCGTGCCGTCCGCGCAGGCATGGGGCCGTTGCGGTCGAGCGGGATCGCGAGCGAGAAGGCGCGGCCGGTGCGGACGAGCGCCGCCGCGGCCGCGACCTTCTCGGGCGTGATGAGGTTGAGCGAGCCCGCCTCGTCATCCGGCCCCCAGCGTCCCCAGGTGCGGTACCGCTGCGCCAGCGCGTCGATGTCGACCTTGCTGTACTGGCGCCGCGGTGAGACGGTCTGCGGGCTGTTGATCGTTCGACCTCCTGGCTCGTGGGTGCGGCGGTCAGAAACCGAACGCGGCACCGCCGACGGCGTACGTCTTGAGGTTGGCGAACTGGTCCATGCCGGAGCGACCGAGCTCGCGGCCGACGCCGGAGCGCTTGGTCCCCCCGAAGGCGACCTCGGTCGGCGAGCCCATGAAGGTGTTGACCCCGACGCCCCCGGTGTCGAGACGCGACGCGACGCGCAGTGCCTCCTCGTCCTCCCCGAAGACCGCTCCGCCGAGCCCGTACGGGCTGTCGTTGCCCAGCTCGATCGCCGCCTCCGCGTCGGGGACGCGGAAGATCATGCCGACCGGTCCGAACGGCTCCTCGCGGTAGACGCGCATGTCGGGCGTGATGCCCGTGATGACGGTCGGCTTGAAGTAGAAGCCGGGACCGTCGACCTTGCCACCTTCGAGCAGCACCGTCGCGCCCTTCGAGACAGCGTCGTCGAGCTGCTCCTGGAGCAGGTCGGCGGCGGACTGGCTCGACATCGGACCGATCGTCGAGGCCTCGTCGAACGGGTCGCCCAGCACCTGGCTGGCGAAGGCCGCGACGTACTTCTCGGTGAACTCGTCGGCGATGCCCTCGGTGACGATGACCCGCTTGGGCAGCGCGCAGGCCTGACCGCCGAGCAGCAGCCGGCAGGTCGCGGCCACGCCGGCCGCCAGCTCGACGTTCGCGGAGTCCAGCACGATGAAGGCGTCGGAGCCGCCGAGCTCGAGGACGACCGGCTTGATGTTGCGCCCGGCCAGCTCGCCGATCTTCGACCCGGCGGCGTCGGACCCTGTCAGGGTGACGCCGCGGACGCGGTCGTCGGCGATCACGGTCCCGATCTGGTCGCGGGTCGCGAGCAGGGTCTGGTAGCAGCCTGCCGGGAAGCCGGCCTCGAGGAAGATGTCGTCGAACATGAGCGTCGAGCCGGCGCAGATCTCGGCGGGCTTGACCATGACGGTGTTGCCGAGCATGAGGTTGGGAGCGGTCGCACGCATCGCCTGGTAGAGCGGGGCGTTCCAGGGCTCGATGCCGATCACCACACCCATCGGCTCGCGCCGGAGGAAGGCCTGCGCGAACCCGGGGACGTCGATGGGCTCGTCGGCCAGGATCTCCTCGGCGTTCTTGGCGTAGTAGCGGAACATGTCGACCGCGCCCATGCCCTCTCCCATCGAGTGCGGAAGCACCTTGCCCATCTCGAGAGTGGCCTGGTGGGCGAGCTCGGGGAGCTTGGCCTCGATGAGGTCGGCGACCCGGTAGAACAGCGCGATCCGCTCGGACAGCGGGACGTCGCGCCAGGCCAGGAACGCCTGGTGGGCCAGCGCGAGCTGGGACTCGAGCTCGGCGTCGTCGATGGACGGGTAGTCCCGCACGAGCTCTCCCGTGGCGGGGTTCGTCGTCCGGTACTTGCGCTGGGTGGGCGTCGTTGCGGTCACCGCAGTCCTCCTGGTGAGACGTAGTTAGGTTTGAACAGTAGAACACCATCATTCATAGGCGCTAGTACCAACATAGTTGACCGGTGGGCGGGATCACCCCAAGATGGTTGCAAGACAAATAAGAGCTCGGCGCGCCACTCGGCCGCCGACCCTGATCAGAGGTGTCCCATGGAGATCAACCTGCTCGATCCCGCCCACTACGTGACGAGCCAGCCCTACGAGCTCTACCGACAGCTGCGGGAGACCCAGCCGGTGTACTTCCAGCGGGAGTTCGACGGCGGGCCGGGCTACTACGCGCTCATGCGGTACGCCGACCTCAAGGCCATGGAGACCGACTCCGAGACGTTCGCCAACGCGCCGACCACGATCATCAGCGACACGGCCGTCCAGGGCGACGAGACGCACCAGCACCTGATCTTCTCCGACCCGCCGCACCACACCGCTCACCGCAGGATGCTCAGCCCCGAGCTCAGCGTGATCGCGGTACGCGACCAGCAGGACGTGCTCGAGGAGCTGTGCCACGACATCATCGACCGGGTCATCGAGAAGGGGTCCTGCAACTTCATCGAGGACATCTCGGGGCGGATGGCCAGCTTCGTGATGGCCGACCTGGTCGGCCTCCCACGCGAGCAGTCGCTGGTGATGTTCGACGCCGCAGCGACGCTCGCCCGCGGCACGGACCCGTCGTACGGCATCGGTGCCGAGGCGCTCACCACCCTTTACCAGTGGGCGTCCGAGGCGTACGCCGAGCGCGTGAAGGCGCCGCGCGAGGACATGCTGACCAAGATCGCGCAGGCGGAGGTGCTCGGAGTGCCCTTCGACGAGATGCAGTTCCAGCTCGACTTCCAGCTGCTGGTCAGCGCCGGCAGCGACACCTCGCGCAACGTCCTGGGCACCGGGATGCTGCGGCTCCTCGAGCACCCTGAGGCGCTCCGCGCCCTCATCGAGGACCCGTACCTGATCCCGGGGGCGGTCGAGGAGATGCTGCGCTTCGACCCGCCCCTGGTCTACCAGCGCCGCACGGCGACCCGGGACGCCGAGATCGCCGGCATCGCGATCCCGAAGGGCACCAAGGTGGCCGGCTACTACGGCGCGGCCAACCGCGACCCCGAGGTGTTCAGCGACCCCGACACGTTCGACATCTTCCGCTCGCCGAACCCGCACCTGGCCTTCGGCGCCGGTCGCCACTTCTGCCTCGGCTCACACCTGGCGCGCGCCGAGCTCGTCGCCATGTTCACCGCCATCGTGACCCGGATGCCCGACCTGCGCCTGGCCGGCGACGTGGCGTGGGACCTCCACCCGCAGCCGCCGACGGTCATCGGTCCCAATGAGTTCCCTGTCGCCTTCACGCCCGGTACCCGCGTCGGTGACGCGGCGCTCGCCTAAGCATTGATGCTGCAGTGATGTATCTCATCTGGTGCAATGATGTTCAGGCGATAGAGTCCGTGGTGTCCCGACACCCGGCTGCGAAGGACCACGCATGACGACCGCGCCACCCTCGACCACGCCCGACGCCACCTTCGTGGAGGAGACCGCGCGCCGAGTGGTCGCGGAGCATCCGCCGACGTCGACCCCGCTCGCCGAGCTCATGGGGGCCTGGTACGACGCCGGTCTGACATGGGTCCACTTCCCCGTCGGTCTCGGCGGCCTGGACGCCCCGCGCGCCCTCCAGCCGCTGGCGAACCGGATCCTCCAGGAGGCCGGCGGTCCCGAGCCGCGCACGGTCAACACGATCGGCTACGGGATCGTGGCGGGCACCATCCGGCGCTACGCCGACGCCGAGCTCGCCGCCCGGCTCCTGCGCCCGCTCGCCACCGGCGAGGAGAAGTGGTGCCAGCTGTTCAGCGAGCCGGGCGCGGGCTCGGACCTGGCGGGCTTGGCGACGCGGGCGGTGCGCGACGGTGACGGCTGGAGGGTCAATGGACAGAAGGTCTGGAACAGCCTCGCGCACCTGTCCCGGTGGGCGATCCTCCTAGCCCGCACCGACCCCGACGTGCCCAAGCACCGTGGCCTGACCTACTTCATCGTCGACATGCACACACCCGGCATCGACGTACGACCGCTGCGCCAGCTCACGGGCCGCGCCTCCTTCAACGAGGTCTTCCTCGACGACGTCCACATCCCCGACAGCCAGCGCTTCGGCGACGTCGGCGCAGGCTGGATCGTCGCGAACAGCACGCTCGGCGACGAGCGCACGTCGCTGGGAGACCGTGTGGCGACCCGCGGCAGCGGCGCGATCGCCGACGCCCTCGAGCTCTGGGCCGCGCACCCGGAGCGACACACCGCGGTGCTGCGCGAGCGACTGACACGGCTCTGGGTACGCGCCGAGACCCAGCGGCTCACCGGCAACCGCGCCCGCGTCACGGCCAGCACGGGAGCGGTCGGGCCCGAGAGCTCGATCATCAAGCTCCTCAACTCCGAGCTCACCCAGGCCGTCTACGAGTTCTGCATCGAGCTCCTCGGCCCGCAGGGCACGCTCATCGACACCTACTCACCCGACGCACCCGACGACGAGACCGGCTCGACGGCCCTGCAGAGGAAGTTCCTCCGCTCCCGCGCGACGACGCTCGAGGGCGGGACGTCCGAGATCATGCGGAACGTGATCGGGGAGCGCGTGCTCAAGCTTCCGCAGGAGCTCCGCGCCGACAAGGGCATCCCGTGGAAGGAGATCCCCCGATGACGCTCACCACCGACCAGGAGTTCGAGTTCACCGAGGACCTGGCCGAGCTGCGCGCCATGGTCCGCGAGTTCTGCCAGGAAGTCTCCCCGGAGTCCGTCGTCCGGGAGACGATGGACACCGACGCCGGGTGGGATCCCGCTCTGTGGCGCCGGCTCGGCAGCGAGCTGGGTGTCCTGGGTCTCGCCGTGCCCGAGGCGTACGGCGGCGACGACGCCGGGCTCGTCGCCCAGGCCGTCGCGGTCGAGGAGCTCGGCGCCGCCCTGGTCTGCGGCCCGGTCCTGGGCACGCTGTGCCTGGCCATGCCCGCCCTCACCGCGATCTCGGACGAGAAGGCCAAGGCCGAGCTGCTGCCTCCGTTGTGCTCCGGCGAGAAGGCAGCCACTCTGGTCGCGCCCCTGTGGGACGGCGGCCTCGACGCCGACGCCGTGCAGGTCGCCGCAACGGACCTGGGCACTGGCTGGCAGCTCGTGGGCGAGGTCGCCCAGGTGCCCGACGGAGCCGCCGCCGACACGCTCCTCGTCGTCGCCACCACCGGGGCCGGCCTGGCGCTCTTCGCAGTGGCCGGGGACGCGGACGGCGTCAGCCGCACCCCGCTCACCACCCTCGACCTGACGCGGCGCCAGGCGGCCGTCTCGTTCGACCGCAGCTCAGCGCGCCTGCTCGCCGTCGGCGACGAGGCCGTGGCCGCCTGCGAGCACGCGGCCCGGACGGCGGCGGCCCTGCTCGCCGTCGAGCAGGTCGGCGGCGCCCAGCGGATGCTCGACATCACCGTCGCGCACGTGAGCACGCGCAAGCAGTTCGGCCAGCCGGTCGGCGCCTACCAGGCCGTCAAGCACCGCTGCGCGAACATGCTGATCGCGGTCGAGACGGCGCGCTCGGCGGCGTACCACGCGGCCTGGGCCCTCCAGGACGGCCTCGACGACCCGCAGCTCGCGGCCAGCCTGGCGCGCGCGGTGGCCAGCGAGGCGTACGAGTGGGTGGCGGCGAGCGCGATCCAGATGCACGGCGGCCTCGGCTTCACCTGGGAGGGGTCGCCGCACCTCTACTTCAAGCGGGCGACAACCGACGGCCTCGTGCTCGGCAGCGCCACCCAGCACCTGGACCGCGTCGCGGTGCTGGCCATCGACACGCTCGTCCGAGCCTAGGACCCGGCATGGAGTACGACTACATCATCGTGGGCTCCGGTGCCGGCGGCTCGGTGCTGGCCGAGAGGCTCTCGGCGTCCTCGTCGGCGTCGGTCCTCGTGATCGAGGCCGGCGGTCACGACCGCCACCCGATGCACCGCGTGCCCAAGGGCTTCTTCTTCACGATGCACTCGGCCCGCTACGCCAAGAGGTTCACCGCCGGACCGTTCGGCCCCGACAACGCGACCGACGCGTGGTGGCGAGGTCGCGTCGTGGGCGGGTCGACCACCATCAACGGGCTCGTCTGGAACCGCGGGTGGGCCGACGACTTCGACCGACTGGTCGAGGACGGCTCCCCGGGCTGGGGCTGGGACACCTTCCTCGACGCGTACCGCCAGCTGGAGTCCTTCCAGCTGGGCGGCTCGGAGCTGCACGGCGCCGCCGGACCGGTGAGTGTCGAGATCACCTCCCCGACCGAGCCCGTCTCCGAGGCATTCATGGACTCCGCGGCCGCGATCGGCGCACGCCGCGTGCTCGACATCAACGGCTCCGACCACGTGCGGACCGGCTACACCCAGTTCTCCACCCGGCGCGGGACGCGGGTGACGGCCGCGGGCGCGTTCCTCCGCCCGGCGCTCTCCCGGCCCCATGTCTCCCTGCTGACCCGCGCCGAGGTCGGTCGGATCCTGTTCGACGGAACGCGCGCGGTCGGGGTCCTGGTCCGTCACCACGGCGGTGAGGTGCGCGAGATCCGCGCTCGCCGCGAGGTGCTGGTGTGCGGCGGCTCGCTCGACTCGCCCCTCCTGCTGGAGCGGTCGGGGATCGGCCGGGCAGAGGTCCTCTCCGCTGCGGGGGTGAAGCTGGTGGCCGAGAGCCCGAACGTCGGCGAGAAGCTCAACGAGCACCGTGGCCTGCGCTTCATGTACAAGCTGCGCCCGGGCGGCGCGTCCGGCTTCAACACCCTGGTGAACAGTCCTCTGAAGCGGATGACGCAGGGAGCCCGCTATCTCGTACGTCGCGACGGCATCATCGCCCAGGGGTCGGCCACCTGCCTGGTCTACTTCAAGGCCGACGAGTCGTCCGACCGGCCTGACACGATCGGGTTCTTCAACCCGATCTCCATGAAGGGCTCGACGATGCACAACCACAAGCTGGCGGTCGACGACGAGCCGGGGCTGATGCTCGCGGCGTACCCCCTCCGACCGACGAGCCGAGGGCACATCCACATCACCGGGCCTGACCCGGAGGACGCACCGGTGATCCAGCCGGACTTCCTGGGCACCGAGGAGGACCGCCGGGTCATCGGCAAGGTCGGGCCGCGAGTGCGCGAGCTGTTCGGGAGCGGGCCGATCGCCGACCTCGTCACCGAGGAACGGATCCCCGGACCGGACGTGCGGACCGAGGCCGACTTCGAGCAGGTCGGGCACTACGCCGGTGCGTCCGGCTACCACCCTCTCGGCACGTGCGCGATGGGGCCCGGCGCCGACGACGTCGTGGACGAACGTCTCCGGGTCCGCGGGGTCGAGGGCCTGCGTGTCGTGGACGCCTCGGTCTTCCCCCACCAACCGTCCGGGAACACCTCGGCGCCGACTCAGGCGCTGGCCTGGCGCGCCGCCTCGCTGATCCTGGCCGACGCATGAGCCGCGCCTTCACGGTCCGCGGGCCGTACGCCGACGAGCTCGAGGTCGGACAGGTCTTCGACGACGCTCCGCCGGTGACCCTGACTGACGGGCTGACGGCGGCACACCGCGGCGTCGTCGGCAACCGGCTCCGCGTGTGCCTCGACCGGAGCCTGGCCTCGCTCGTCGCCGGCAGCCCGGGGCTCGTGTCGCCCGCGTTGGTGTGGGACGTCTCGATCGGCCAGTCGACGTCGGTGACCCAGCACGTCAGGGCCAACCTGTTCTATCGGGGTCTCTGCTTCCGGCGGTTCCCGCAGCCGGGCGACACGCTGACGACGATCACGACCGTCGAGGGGATCCGGGAGACCAGCCGCAAGCCGGGACGGACGCCCAGCGGGCTGGTCGCGCTGCACATCGTGACCAGCGACCAGCATGACCGGCCGGTGCTGGACTACTGGCGGTGCGCGATGCTGCCACTGTCCTCCCCTGAGGCCACGACCGGACGCCAGGACGACCTGGACCGGATCGGACAGGCGCCCACCAGGGCGGAGCTCGCGGCGCCGGTGGTCGACTGGCGGCTCGCGACGTTCCGCGACCGGGTGGCGGGACCGCACTTCAGCGACCTCGAGGTCGGCGACTGCTGGACGGTCGACGGGCGCGACGTGGTCTCGAGCGCCCCCGAACTGGCGCGGCTCACGGGCAACCTGGCGGCCGTCCACCACGACGCCGTCGCCGGCGGCGGTCGCCGGCTCGTGTACGGCGGGCACACCATCGGCCTCGCCCTCCACCAGATCACCCGAGCCCTGCCGGCCGTGGCGACCGTGACCGGCTGGGCCGGCTGCGATCACGTGGGGCCGGTCCACGAGGACGACGCGCTCGGCTCGACCGTCACCGTGACAGGACTCGAGCCGCTGGCCGACGGCGGCGGGCTGGTCGACCTCCGATCCCGGGTCGACGCTCGTGGCGCTGACGGCGAGCTGCGCCCGGTCCTCGACTGGCAACTCACCGCGGTGCTCGCATGACGGCGCCCGACCTCGCCGCTGCCCGGAGTCTCCTGTTCGTCCCCGGCGACCGGCCGGAGCGTTTCGCCAAGGCCGCCGCCAGCGGGGCGGATGCGGTCGTGCTCGACCTCGAGGACGCCGTCGCGGCCGTCGCCAAGAGCGACGCCCTCGCCCAGGTCGTGCACTGGCTGTCCACCGGATCCCGGGCGATCATCAGGATCAACGCGGTCGGCACGCCGACACACGCCGCCGAAGTGGAGGCGCTCGCCGGCACCGGGGCCGCCGTCATGCTGCCCAAGACCGAGTCCGCCGTGCAGGTCGCCGACGTGCACCGGGCACTGGGCGGCGCACCGGTGCTAGCGCTGGTCGAGACACCGGTCGGCATCCGCGACGTCGACGAGATCGCGCGCGCTGAAGGGTTGGCACGGCTTGCGCTCGGCACTGTGGATCTGGCGGCGGACCTGGGCGTCGACCCGTCGTCGTACGCCGCCTTCGCCTACAGCCGGAGCCGGCTGGTCATCGCCTCGGCGGCCGCGGGGCTCGCGCCGCCCATCGACGGCGTGACCGTCCGGCTGGACGACCCCGACGTGCTCGCGGCCGACCTCGCCGTCTCGCGCGAGCTGGGTCTGAGCGCCAAGCTCTGCATCCATCCCCAGCAGGTGGCGGCCGTCAACGAGGCCTTCACCCCGACCCAGGTCGAGCTTGACTGGGCCGCCCGCATCGTCGCCGCGGTCGAGGACACCTCGGCCGCCGGGGGCGATGGGGTGATGGTCGTCGACGGCACCATGGTGGACGCGCCTGTCGTCACCCGGGCCCGACGGCTGCTCAGCCGCGCGACACCTCGTCCTTGACGGTCCGCGTCTCCTTCCACTTGAGGCGGACGACACGCTCGGTGATGCGCCAGCCGTCCGGCGTCCGGACCAGGGTGTCGTCGTACGATCCGCCGCCGCTGACCCGGACGACCTCCCCGTCGACCGCGCCGCGCCGGCCGGTCTCCATCTGGAAGTGCGAGAACGCCGTCGCGGTGTCCCCGGCCAGCGAGACCACCGTGTTGTAGAGCGGGTGCTGGGCGAAGAGCCATGCCGGGTCCGGCTTGCTGAGCCGCTCGCGCATCTGGTCGCGCGTCTCCCGCTTGCCGCCCATCGGCGTGAAGTCGATGACTCCCTCCACGGTGAAGGCCAGGTCCCACTCCTCCCAGCGGCGCTCGTCGAGGCCGACGGCGTAGTGCCTCATCGCCTTCTCGATGTCCAGGCGGTCCTGCAGCTCGCTCATGGTGCTCCTGACGTGGTCGGTGGGTGCCCGTGGGGTCAGCGGGGCCAGTGGATGCTGAAGTACTGCGTCTCGAGGAACTCCTCGAGACCCGCGCGGGCGCCCTCACGCCCGAGCCCGCTCTGCTTCATGCCGCCGAACGGCGCGGACGGATCCGAGACCAGGCCGCGGTTCACGCCGACCATCCCGGCGTCGATCGCCTCGGAGATCCGCAGGGCCCGGCCGAGGTCGCCGGCGACGACGTACGCCGCGAGGCCCATCTCGGTGCCGTTGACCAGCCGCAGCATCTCGGCCTCGTCGGTCCAGGTGACCAGAGGCGCCACCGGACCGAAGATCTCGTTCTGGACGATGTCGGCGTCGTCGGGGACGCCGATGAGCACCGTCGGCGGATAGTAGAAGCCACCGTCCTCGGGCACCGCGGCCCGGTGACTGATCGTCGCGCCGCTGGCGACGGCCCTCTCGACGAGGGACCGGACCTCTTCCACAGCCCGGACTGAGATCAGCGGACCGACGTCGTTGCCCTCCGACGCGGGTCCGACGCTGAGCTTCTCGACGGCCGTTCCGAACCTGTCGGCGAAGTCGACCGCCACGTCGGCGTGCACGTAGAACCGGTTCGCCGCAGTGCAGGCCTGACCGCCACCGCGGAACTTCGCGACCAGGGCCGCCTCAACGGCGAGGTCGAGGTCGGCGTCCTCGGTGATGACGAACGGTGCGTTGCCGCCGAGCTCCATGCTGGTGTTCACGACACGGTCGGCGGCCTGGCGCAGGAGCACACGTCCGACCTCGGTGGAGCCGGTGAACGAGATCTTGCGAACCCGCGGGTCCGCGAGCCAGGCGGACACGAGCGGACCGGAACGCTTGGTCGTCACGACGTTGACCACGCCGTCGGGCAGGCCCGCCTCCACCATCAGACGGACGACGGCCAGCGTGGTGAGCGGAGTCTCCGAGGCTGGCTTGAGCACCGTCGTGCAGCCCGCGGCGAGCGCTGGCGCCAGCTTCCGGGTGGCCATCGCTGCCGGGAAGTTCCACGGCGTGACGAGCGCGGCCACGCCCACCGGCTTGTGGCTGACCACGGTCCTGGTGCCGCCCGACGGTGACGAGCCGTAGTCGCCCGCCGTGCGTACCGCCTCCTCGGCGAACCACCGGAAGAACTCGGCGGCGTAGGTCACCTCGGCCCGAGCGTCGGCGAGGGCCTTGCCGTTCTCGGCGCTGATCAGCCGGGCGAGCTCCTCGCGGTCACGGAGCATGAGCTCGAAGGTGCGGCGCAGGATCTCCGATCGCTCCCGAGGGGCCGCCGCGGCCCAGGCTGGGAACGCTGCGGCCGCGGCGTCGACGGCCGCGACGCCGTCGGTCTCGGTGCCGTCGGAGACGCGTGCGACGACCTCGCCGGTCGCCGGGTCCAGCACGTCGAACTCGCCGGCTCCGCCCGGCCGCCAGGCCCCTCCGATGAACAGGTCGGAACGGACGCTGTCATGCCCAGAAGTCATGTTGCAATTATGTCTTAACATCGTTGACCCGTCCAGCGACCCCGTCGCTCAGAGCATGAGGACCACGAGCGCCACGTTGAGAGCGACGATCACCGCGGCGCACGCGACGGCGAGCGCCGTCGTCACGGAGTGGTTGCGATGCTCGCCGAGGACCGAGACCTGCGACGTCAGCCAGACCAGCGGGACGATGGCGAACGGAACCCCCAACGACAACGCGACCTGGGAGAGCACGAGGCTGCGGGTCGGGTCCGCGCCCGCCACGAGGACGACCACCGCGGGGACGAGGGTCGCCAGGCGTCGAACGACCGGCGGCACGTGCCAGCCCAGCAGGCTGCGCATGATCTCGGCACCTGCGGCGCTGCCGACCGAGGTCGACGCGAGACCGGACCCGAGGAGTGCGACGGCGAAGAGCAGCGCCACCCCGCCTCCCAACCGCTCGCCGATGACTGCGTGGGCGCCCGGGAGCGTGCCCGTGCCCGAGACCCCGGACAGGCTGGTCGCGGCGACCACCAGTAGGGCGAGGTTGAGCACGCCGGCCAGAGCCAGCGCCAGGCCGACGTCGACGCGGGTGGCGCTCAGCAGATCTGCCATCGAGCGATGGGCGCGCGCGGTGGCGTGCCGCTCGGTCGTCAGGCTCGAGTGCAGGTAGATCGCGTGGGGCATCACCGTTGCCCCGACGATGCCGGAGGCGAGGAGCACGCTGTCCGCCCCAGCGAACGACGGGACCAGACCGGACGCCACCTCGCCCCCATCCGGGCCGTCGACCACGAGACCGGCCACGAAGCCGACCGCGACCAGCACGAGGAAGCCCATGATCACCCGCTCGAGCACGCCCTGACCCCAGCGGTCGCCGACCGCGAGCACCAGCAGGGCGACGGCCGCTGTCAGGATCGCACCGACGACGAGCGGGAGGCCGAAGAGCAGGCGGAGGCCGATCGCGCCACCGACGACCTCGGCCAGGTCGGTCGCCAGAGCCACGACCTCGGCCTGGAGCCAGTAAGCGGTACGCGCCGGGCGCGGCAGCCGGTCGCCGAGGTGGGCGGCCAGCGATCGACCCCGTCACCAGGCCCAGCTTCGCCGAGAGGTACTGGACGAGCATCGCCATGGCGTTGGCGAGCACGACGACCCACACCAGCGTGACGCCGTACCGCGCGCCGCCGAGACGTTCGTCGCGACGTTGCCGGGATCGACGTACGCGACGGCGGCGATGAAGGCGGGGCCGAGCAAGCCCCAGCGCTGCGGAGCCATCCCTGCCAGACTTCCGTCGGCGATCTTGCCCCCGGCCACCATGAGGGGCGATGCTATCGACCCGAAGCATGATAAGACAATCATTGCAGCACGATTTGACACGCGGGCGACGGACACCCGCGCCCGAACACCGGGCCAGGATGGGAATGTAGGCAGCATGCAGAACCACCGTGACGAGTCGATCTCGATCGCACTCGAGCGCCTGGCCCTGACCCTGGGGGAGAGCGGGGCCGTCCCTGTCCCGGAGCTGGTGCGTGCGCTGGAGCGCGCGGCGGAGCGCCTGCGCACGAAATCCGTGCCGGAGGAGCTCCCCTACGACCTCGTCACGCAGGCCGAGGCCTCACGCGCGGTCGGCGTCAGCCGACAGGCGGTCAACCAGTGGGTCCGCAACGGCACGCTGCGCTCCTACGAAGGCTCGGGGAGCTCGAGCCGCCACGGACCGCGGGTCTCGCTCGCGGAGGTCGCGGTCGCCGCCAACCGCCGATCGCGCGACGTCCCGTTCTCGGGGGGTCGTCGGCGCGAGCTGCTCGACTTCCTGCTGAACGCCGAGCAGGGCTCGGCCGCGCCGGTGGCCCAGGAGATCCGGCGCGCGCTCGAGGACGACAGCTACGACGGCCACTCCCCCGAGCGGATCCGGGTGCTGGGCGAGTTCGTCGTCGCCTCCATGGGACTCGGCGACCAGCAGCGCGAGTTCACCCCGGAGGGTCTGCAGCTGCTCTCCGAGCTGGTCCCGGCGATCACCGTTGACGTGGCGACGCCGTTCGGCAGGCTCGCAGGGTCGCTGCAGCTCCTCATCCGGTCCGCCGACGGCACCGCCGGCTTCGACTCCCCGGCCGTCGCGCTCTTGTCGATGCTCGGCTGCGCGACCCTCGGATCGCTCTACCCCGGTGAGGACTCCGGCGTCGGCCACGAGCTCGCACACGCCGGTCAGGAGGTGTGGGGCGAGGACTGGGTCGAGCGTCTCCTGGACGCCGTCTTCCACCTCGGTGAGCTGCGGCCGTCGCCGCTCACGCGGTTCACCTCGTCGCTGACCTACCTCGACAACAACCGGTTCCTGCGGAAGGCCCAGGCGGCCGGCGTGAGCATCTCGTACTCCCGCGGTCCCGGGCCGCTCCTCCCGCAGCGTTTCTACGGAGCGCCGATCCTGCGCGACATGATGGCCGGCGTGCCACGACCGGACGCTCCCTGGGCGTTCTCGTCCGACTCGACCCGCGACGCGCTGCCGACGCAGCTGGAGAGCGGCCTGAACCCGTTCCGGGTGATGAACTACGAGTACGGCCTGCTCGACCCGGACATCCACGGGATCCGCCGCTACTGCTTCTCCGCGGCTGACGCCCGGCGCGACCTGCGCCTCTACGCCGACACGCTGTCGGGGCGGGACCGGCATCGCTACGTCGAGTACGCCGTCGAGAGCCTGACCCGCACGTTGCTCGAGCCGAGCGTCGAGCTCGGCGCGGTGGACTCCGTGCAGGACTTCGACTGGTGGAAGGACCACATCATCCGGGCGTCCCAGCAGGAGGTCCTCCTCGGGCTGCGCGACGAGCGGGCGCGTCGTGTGGCCCACGCGCTGCTCGTGTCGACCAGCATGCTCCCGAGCGTCGTCGAGGCCGCGAACACCGACAGCTCCCTCCGCGACCGCCTGCGGATCTACGTCAAGAACCTCGAGTTCGACGTGATCGACGCTCGCTACCGCGACGACGTGCGCCGTGGCGTGAGCCGGATCATCAAGCAGGGCGGCCTCGCGATGAGCCCGAGTGATGCCCGGACGGCGGCTGAGAACGAGATCCACGCGATGCTCGCCTAGGTCGTGCCGTGGCCTCGTGGGCGACGCGGACCAGTCGCTTGCCGACGTGCTCGCCCGCCAGCATCCCGAGGAACGCCGCGGGAGCGTTCGCCAACCCCTCCACCACGTCCTCGTGGTAGGCGATGCGCCCTTCGTTGACCCAACGCCCGACGTCCGCCTCGAACTGCGGTCGCAGCTGCTCGTGGTCGCGGAAGACGAAGCCCTGGAGCGTGATGCTCCTCGTCACCAGGCCCGACATCAGACCCGCGACGTCGCCCGAGACGTCGGCGACACTCGCGTTGTACGCCGAGGCGATCCCACACACCGGGACGCGGGCGTGCCGGTTGAGCCGCGGCCACACGGCCTGCCAGACGTGGCCGCCCACGTTCTCGAAGTAGACGTCGATGCCGTCGGGGGTGGCGTCGGCCAGCCGCTCGACGAAGTCCGGACTGCGATGGTCGACGACCGCGTCGAAGATGGCGCACTCCCGGAGCCACGCGCTTTTGCGCTGCCCTCCGGCGATCCCCACGGCCCGGGCACCGGCGATGCGCGCCAGCTGGCCGACCAGCGACCCCACCGTGCCGGTGGCGGCGGCGACCACGACGGTCTCCCCTGCGGCCGGGCGACCGATCACGTGGAGACCCGCGTAGGCGGTGAGGCCCGGCATGCCGAGCACGCCGAGCGCCGTCGAGGCCGGCAGGCCCCGGGCGTCGATCCGGCGAAGGGACGCTGCCGGCGCGACGGCGTACTCCTGCCACCCTGCGGCGGAGACCACGAGGTCGCCGGAGGCGAGCCCGCCATCGTTGCTGGACACCACCTGGCTGACGGTGCCGCCCTCCATGACGCCGCCGAGCGGGACCGGCGCGGTGGAAGAGCTGTGCGACGCCGACGAGCCCATCCTGCCGCGGAGGTAGGGGTCGAGGGAGAGCCAGAGCGTGCGCATAAGCACCTCGCCGGCACCCGGCTCGGGGATCGGGCCCTCCTCCAGAGCGAAGTCCTCGAGCCGCGGCGGTCCATCAGGACGTCCCGCGAGCACGATCCGGCTCTGGACGCACGTCGACGGCCGACCCGCGC
>NZ_BAAAPB010000001.1:434936-496020 GCF_039530925.1 Nocardioides panacihumi
GTCTTCCAGTGCTCGGTCGGCGGCTCAGTCGGCCGCGTGGCCGACGGTGGCGTCGTCACCCTGGGGTGCGGCGCCGATCGGCTGGCCAAGCAGCTGGTCGAGCTGCTGGCGCGCGACCGCGAGCCTGCGGGCGTACTCGTCGCGCTCCGCGGCGAGGCGGTCGTCGTCCGCAGCAGCCGCCGGCCGCACCTCTGCGGCGAGCTCGCGGATGATGGCCTGGGCGAGCAGTTTGTAGTCGATCTCCACCGCCGGTAACCCTGGTGCGGCGATCGCCTCGACCGCCGACGCCTGGTCGGCGGGGTGCAGTGCGCCGGCCGACGGGGTCGGCGGCACGCCGACGCCCTCGATCTTGTAGGTGCGCTTGCCACGGATCTCACGCTGGATCTCGCCCTCGCGGTCCATCGCGGCGATCAGCTGGATGAAGGCCACGGACGAGCCCGTGTAGCCGACAGCGTCCTTCAGGACGCCGGTCGCGTACCCCGAGGGGTCGACGATCGGGCCCGAGGTCGCCAGGAGCTGACGGATCCGGATGCGTGCGGTGCGATCACGGGACATTGGTCCTCCAATGGTGTAGCGCGTGACAGCACCATAGCACATCAACTAGATGACACCACGCGACCAGGCGTGGACGAAGGCAGCGGATACGTAACCACCACGGTTGGAGGAAGGGAGTCAGCGCGTCTTGTCGAGCACCTCCAGGCCCACCTCGAGTGTGCGCAGTCCGGTGACCGACGCAACTTGGAGCACCTCGAGCACCGCCTCCGGGGCGACTCCGATCGCGAGTGCCTCGCGGACATGCTTTCGAAGACCGTCCACGTAGTGCTGGGGGCTCACCGCGTCGATCGCGATCGAGAGCAGATGCTTTGTCTCGGGGTCGAGCACGTCGTCGCGCTCCCACGGCAGGTCGATGACGCTGACCCGGGCCTCGAAGTAGTCGGGGTCCATGCGCAGGATGCCGGCGTAGATGGCGTTCAGCGGCCGCGGCCGTGGTCCGCGCGTCTCCAAGGTCCGCTGGAGCTCCTTCTGGCGCTCGGTGACCGGGGGAAGGAGAACCCCTGCAGCCGCCATCTCCTCCAGCAGGATCGGCAGGCCGACCGAGACGGCGTGAAGGCCGATCGAGCACGCGATCTCGAGGGTGCACAGGACCTCGTCGCGGGACGCGCCGTCGGCGAGGGCCGCCTCGACGCTTGCCCGCAGCCGCGGCTCGTCCGCCTCCGGGATCACTGACTCGACCGCCACGACGACGAGGGCGCGCACGGCCGCGCGAAGGACCCCGCGACGGTGCGGATGGTCGACCAACGCATCGACGGCCGACGCGAAGGCCGGGTCGAGCTCCCGGAGCAGGTCAGCCGTGCGCAGGTGACGCGCCAGCGCGTCCTGCTGCTCGGTGACTGCGTCGGTCATGGTGCTCCTCGCCTGGATCCGGGATGCAGAGAGTCTGTAGCGGCCGTCACAGTTTGTCAATGGCGTCGCTTGACGATACCTATCGAACGACGTAGCGTGCGTGACGGCGGTTACATCGAGGAACGGAGTCCGTCGTGGCGAACGAGCGAGTGGAGATGCTGGCCGAGCAGGCGGCAGCACTCCTTCCGGGACCCCCCGCCGTCCACGACGCCTTCGGCTACCTCGCCTGGGAGGATCTGATCCTCTCCGCGGTCCGTCGGCTGCAGTCGCTCGCCGACGACGTCCCCGCACTCGCCGCGGCAGGCGCACGGCTCCCCAGCCTTCAGCTCGACGGCACCGGCCTGCTCGTCCTGGCCGCTCGGCTCGCGAACGACGACGCGGCCGACACTGCCACGTGCGCGATCCTGCGCCGGATTGCCATCGTCCAGCCGGCTGTCGTCGGTCGCTGAGGCCGGTCCGCCGCCCTGGGACGGGCCGAGCGCTGACAGGCCGCGTACGGACAGGCGAGCACCGCCGTTTGATCGATACTGCCTGTCCGTACTGCAGCGCCTTCGTTAAGCGTGTCGCTTGACACGCGGTCGCAGCGGGGCGCCGCGCTCGTCCTGGGTGCCGAGATGAATCCGCGTCGTCCGGACATGCGACCGCGCGCCGCTCACCAGCCCCATCCGCCACACGACCCAGGGAAGAACGGAACTTCTCGGGTGCATGACACCCGAGAAGTTCCGGAGTCCCCGGTTCACCGGGGACTCCGCCCGCCCCCCGCTCAAGGCCCTTCGTCAGACGCCGGCGCCGGTGTCGCTGGCCGTTGCGCGCCAACGCTCTGCGGGCGTACGGACGTCGACCGGCGGCGTGTCCAGGCCGAACTCGACAGCGACGAGCGCGGTGTCGGCGCCCGGCGTCGGGGACGAGGCCGCCACCAGGTCAGGCGCTGCGCTGAGCTTGATCGGTGTGTTCGCCACCTCGATACCCCCGACGATGTCGTGGTCGGAGAGACGAATCCTCATCCCACGAGCGAGCGCCTGCGGATGCGCGAACGCCTCGCCGATGCTGAGGATGACGGCGCCGGGGAGCTTGAGGGAGAAGTACATGGCCTCCCACTCGGCAGCCGTGCGGTTCAGGAAGCTCGGCTCCACCAGTGCGTACAGCGCGTCCTCGTTCGCCCGACGGTCGAGCTCCGTGGAGAACCGGGGGTCGTCGATCCACTCCGGGTGATCGGCGGCCTGGCAGAACTTCGACCAGAACTGCTGCGTGATGCAGATGGTGAACCACCGGTCGTCGGCGGTGCGGAACACCCCGAACGGCAGGGATCCGGTCCCCCCGCGGCGCGGCTCGGGCAGGAACTCCTTGCCGACGGTGACTGCCTGCGGCGCACGGTAGGAGAGCAACGCCACCTGCGAGTCCAGCAGGCTGACGTCGACCTGCTGGCCACGGCCGCGCAGGCTCCGCAGACGCAACGCGGCGAGCGTCCCGAGCGCGGCGAACATGGCCCCCGTGAGACCGCCGATCGGATTGCCCCACCGGACGGGGACGTCAGGGCGGGTGTGGTCGACGCTGATGCTCATTCCACCGCCGAGCGCCTGGATGGCATTGTCGAACGCCGGGTAGGAGCTCCACGGTCCCGAGTGCCCGAAGCCGGTGATCGAGGTGGCGACGAGCTGCTCGTTGGACTGGCTGAGCGTCTCGTAGTCGAGGCCGAGGCGGCGCAGGACACCGGGACGGTAGTTGTCGAGGATCACGTCCGCGTTGCGCGCCAGACCGAGCAGGAAGTCACGACCCTCGGTCGTCTTGAGGTCGGCGGTCACGCTCCTCTTGCCCCTGTTGAGCCCGGCTCGGAACGATGCCTCCCGGGTCTCGTCCGGATAGGGCTCGAGGACCTGGCCGTAGGGACGCTCAACACGGATGACGTCCGCGCCGAGGTCGGCGAGGAGCTGCGCCGCGAAGGCCTTGCTCGGCTCGTCGCCGTTCATCTCGAGCACGGTCGTGCCCTCGAGGGGCAGCCCGACCTGCCGGGCCTCCTCGGGCGCGCCCCCATGACTCGAGCGGCTCCGGAGAGCGACGCCACCGCGCGGGTCGCCACAGTGGATCGCCCCGGAAGCGGACAGCCGCTCCAGCGCTGCGCCGTCGAGGCCGAGCAGCGAGCCGAGCACGAGGGCGGTGTCGGCGCCCGTCTGCCGCGGCGCCCACCACGTGGCCGGGTCGCTGAACTTGAGCGAGTCTCCCGCGACGGTCGCCGTCCGGCCGAACTCGTCGGTGATCTGGACCGCCATGTCGCGCGCGAGCACCTGCGGGTGGCGGAAGACGTCGGCGACGCGGGTGACCTTGCCGCACACGACGCCGGCCGCCATCAGGTGCTCCTGCCACCAGTCGGCGCTGCGCTGCTTGAAGACGTCCTGGAGGAGCTCGACCAGCTCCTCGCGGTGAGCGTGCCGGGCCGGTCCGGTGTTGAAGCGCTCGTCCGTGAGCAGGTCCGGCCGCTCCATGACCGCAGCCGCCGCCGGCCACATCCGCTGGCTGATGCAGATCGCGACCCAGCCCTCGCTGCAGGCGAAGTTCCCGAACGGGACCGTGCCCTGGCCGCCCTCGAACGGCGCGGGCAGTGGCTCTTCGCCGAACGTCAGCGCCTGCGGCACCCGGTAGGTGTTGAGGGCGAGCATGACGTCGAGCATCGAGACGTCGACGTGCTGTCCTGCGCCGGTACGGTCGCGGTGGATGACCGCGCCCACGACTCCGATGGCGGAGAAGATCCCGGCGAACAGATCGCCGATCGGGATGCCCCACCGCACCGGAGGCTGTCCGGGGTCGAGACGCGTGTAGTTCATGGTGCCCGACATGGCCTGCACGATCGGGTCGTACGCCGGCATGGTCGCCCACGGGCCGTCGCCGCCGAAGCCGGTGAGCGAGCACGTGATGATGCCGGGGTTGTGCTGTGCCAGCGACTCGCGGTCGATACCGAGCCGCTGCGTCACGCCCGGTCGGAAGTTGTCGACCACGATGTCGGCCTCGGCCACGAGCCGGTGGAAGATCGCCCGGCCATCGTCGGACTTCAGGTCGATGCTGACCGAGTGCTTGTTGCGACTCAGTCCCCAGTTGAAGGCCTCGTCCTCGCTGAGCCGCGTGGGGTCGACCTCGACCGGCCCTCCGGCGGGCGGGAGCGACTCGATGCGGATGACCTCGGCGCCCAGGTCGGCCAGCAACAGGGAACCGAAGGGGCCCGAGACGACCCGACACAGGTCCAGGACGCGAAGACCGGACAGGGGGGTGGTCGACGGCGGGGTCGGTGACGTGTCGGCATTCATGATGGGCCGACCCTAGGACTTCACGAGAAGAAACACAACTAACAACGCAACTTGAGCAGCACTAGCCAGCCCGTGAGTTTCCAGCGTCCAATTGAGTTTCTGTGGTGTTTGCCACGTGGTCAGGAGGAGCGGGACGCCGCCACCAGCGCCACGACCTGGCTGCGCGACGTGAACTGGAGCTTGGTGAGGATGTTCTGCACGTGGGTGTCGACCGTACGGGGAGCGATGACCAGCGCCTCGGCGATCTCCCGGTTCGTCTTACCGGTCGCCACCAGCTCGGCGATCTCCCGCTCGCGGCGTGTCAGCGGCAGGTCGCCGAGCGGAGAGTCTCCGACCGCCGCAGGCGCACGTACCTCGCCGAGCGCCGTGGCGACCAGGTCGTCCAGCGACAGCCGGCGGCCACGCGCGACCGCGGCGGCGTACTCGGCGTCGCCCAACTGCTCGCGCGCCCGCGCGGCGTAGCCGGCGTGCCGCTCGCGCATCCCCGGGTGACCGTGGAACGACGGTCCGACATCCCGGGCCCTCGCCTCCCGCGCCGAGAGCAGCAGCGCCGCCCGCCGCGCGTCACCCGACTCCAGTGCCGCCCAGGCGAGGAGCTCGATGGCCCACATCATCCCCTGCTCGTTCTCCAGCTCGCGCTTGCGCGCGAGACTCTCGTGGGCGAGCTCGGCGGCCTCGAGGACACGGCCGTCCAGCAGCGCCTCGAGTGCCAGGAAGACCCGGGCCCAGGAGAGCAGCAGCTCCTCACCGTTGGCCGCGCAGAGGCCGCTCGCCTCCTCGAGGACGGCGTGGGCGCGGTCCAGGTCGCCGCGGTAGCAGCAGGCGAGGCCCAGGTTGATGAGCGCGTCGGCCAGGTACGCCGAGCCGACGTCGACCTCGCGCTCCAGTGCGATCCCGGCCTCGAGCTGCTCGATGGCCCCGTCGATGCGACCCTCGAAGCAGTCCGCCACGCCGAGCGTGCACCGAGCGTGCGCAGCGCTGGCCAGGTCACCCCGAGCCTCGGCCGTCGCCAGGCACTCGGAGAGAAGACGTCGCGCGGCGGGGATGTCCTCGTCGACCGCGGAGAGGAATCCGCTGGTCCAGAGTGCGGCGGGGCGGTCGAGAGCCGTCCCGTCGTCCAGCTCGAGCAGGCGGGCCAGCCATCGGCGCCCCTCGGCGGGCCTGCCCGATCCGATCCAGTAGGGCCACAGGTCGCTGGCCATGCCCAGCCCGACTGCGACGCCCGCGGGCTCGGCAAGGGAGAACTCGAGCGCGGCCCGAAGATTCGACTGCTCCGCGTTGGCGCGAGCGAGCAGGCCTGACTGCGTCGGACCGAACCAGCCTCGGTGGAGCTCGCGTGCCAGCTCGGCGAAGTAGTGCAGGTGAGCCCACTGGGTCGCGGCGAGCTGACCGCTCTCGTCGAGGAGTGCCGCGCCGTACTGCCGGATCGTCTCCAGCATCGTGTAGCGCGACCCGCTCAGCACGACGAGGGACTTGTCCGCGAGCTCGAACAGCGCGGTCAGCAACTCCGGGCCGGCGAGGTCCCCACCGGAGCAGACGGCCTCGAGCGTCGGGAGCGTCGCGCCGCCACGGAAGACGGACAACCGCCCCCACAGCGTCCGCGCCTCCGGAGAGCACAGCCTCAGGCTGTAGTCGAGGCTCGCTCGCACGGAACGGTGCCGGGCGGGTGCGGTCCGAGATGCTGGGGTGACCTTCTCGAGTGGCCCGGATGCCTGGGCCAGCATCGTTTCCACCGAGAGCCACCGGCTGCCGGCGGCGGCGAGCTCGATCGCGAGGGGCAGACCGTCGAGGCGCCGGCAGAGCTCGACGACGGCGAGCTCGTCGACCCGCCCGGCGGCGATGTCCGCGTTGAGGCGGCCGGCTCGCTCGAGGAACAGCGCGACGCCGTCGTACGTGACCGCGACGCCGGGCGGAACGGCAGCCTCCGAATCGGGAAGCTCGAGCGTGGGCACCTGGTAGCGGACCTCGCCGTCGACGCCGAGCACCGACCGACTCGTCGCGAGGATGTGCAGGTTCGGGCAGCCGGACAGCAGGGTCGAGACCAGGTCGGCCACGGCTTCGACCAGGTGCTCGCAGTTGTCCAGCACCAGGAGGAGCCGCTGGTCGCCGACGAGCGAGACCAGCTCACCTGCTCCGGCGATCGCCGAGCGCGCCGGGCCGAGAACGGCCGCCACCGCGGAGGCGACCAGGTCGGGCTGAGAGAGCTCGGCGAGTGGGACCAGTCGGGCGCCGTCCGGAAAGGCACTACGAACGGTGCGGGCGACGTGTACGGCGAGACGAGTCTTCCCGACACCGCCGGGACCGGTGAGGGTGATGAGCCGGGCATGACTGAGGAGCCGACGGACCTCCGCCGTCTCTGCCTGACGACCGACCAGGCTGCTGATGTCCGCAGGCAGGGCGTCCGCGGCTCGCGAGTCCTTGCGCACCATCCGCCTTCGCCTCGACGACACCACCCCGGGCGTGGCCCAACACTGACAAATTCGCCTCGACCACAGCGTGACGGCGGTCACATACGTAGTCGATTGCGTCATTCTACGCATGTGCCGCGCACCTCACCGGGCGGACGGTGGGGCGGTCGTCCTCGAGACGACGACCCCATCACCCACGAGGACAGGCACCCGAATGCAGCGTTGCACGCAGAACCAGCCCTCACGTCGACCGACGCACGGATCCATCGCCGATCGCAGGTGGCGGCACCATCGCGTCGGGGTGGTGACGACACCGAGCGAGTCGGCACCGGACACGGCCTGCCTCGAGTCTGCAGGCGCGGAACCGGTCGCGCTCATCACGGAGGTCGCCGCGCTGATCCCCGCCCCCACGGCGGCGCTATGCCTGGACGACCCGTCCTGGGCCGCGTTCGACGGACTGCTGAGCGACGCGGCTCGCCTCGTCGCGACCGCTGTCGGCGCACGCGGCCTCAGGCTGCTCCGCGACCTCGCCGCCTCGTCGGTCGGCGACGACCTGGTGCAGAGCCTTCTGGTCGAGCGCACGATCGGCCAGCTGGACGGCCATCGTCTGTGAGGTCCCTTGTCGTACTCCTGTTATCTACGCCACTATGGCGCTAGGTTGAACAAACATTACTTGTAACACGATTGGCGACCTCATGACCGACCTTGCTCTCGAGGAGCTGCGAGCCGCGTACCGCCGCGACTACGACCCGTACGCCGACCGCTCCATCGCCGATCACCTCGCCGAGCTCGCGGACCGGCGCGTCGACAAGCCGGTGAGCTACTCGGCGCGCGGCAACGGCTGTTGGGTCCTCACGGACTACGACGACGTCTCCGACCTGCTGCGCCGCAACAACCGCGGCGTGGTGAGCTTCCCCAACGAGCCGGACGGCCTGAACCTGTCGGGCGCCCGAGACAAGCAGATCCCCATCGAGCTCGACGGTCCCGAGCACCGCGAGATCCGTCGCGTCCTGGACCCGCTGTTCGGACCCAGGAAGGTCGCCGAGCTCGAGGACCGCCTCCGCGAGGAGTGCAACCGGCTGATCGACGGTTTCATCGAGGACGGGCGCTGTGACTTCGTCTCCTCGTTCGCGGTCCCGTTCCCCGGAGCCACGGTTCTCGCCATCATGGGTTGGCCGCCGGAGGACCTGGAGATGATGAACGGGTGGGCGGACGTGCTCCTCCACGGCGTCCCCGGCGGCACCGAGGAGGAGAGCAACGCGGCCCGCGGCAGGACCCACCAGGAGTTCGCCGCATACATGGCCCGCAAGATCCCGGAGTGGCGAGCCGCACCGCGCAAGGACGACGTCATGTCGGTCATGCTCGACGCGGAGATCGGCGGCAAGAAGCTCACCGACGACCAGCTGTTCGACTTCTCAGTGCTGATGATGATGGCCGGCCTGGACACCGTTCAGAGCGTGCTGGCCCGCAGCGCCGTGTACTTCGCCGAGCGGCCCGACCAGTGGGACCGGATGTTCGAGAACCCGGACCTCGTGCCGACGGCCGTGGAAGAGCTGCTGCGCTGGGCGACGCCGCCGGTGCCGACCCGGACCATCACCGACGACCACCTCGAGATCCGCGGCGTCAAGATCCCGCAGGGCGAGCGGGTCCACGCCCCTCTCGGCTCGGCCAACCGCGACCCGAAGTACTACGAGAACCCGGACGAGATCGTGTTCGACCGTCCGGTCAAGCCCCACCTCGCGTTCGGCGTCGGCACACACCGGTGCGTCGGCCTGCACCTCGCCCGCCTCGAGCTCGCCATCGCCTTCGAGGAGCTGCACCGCCGGATCGGAAAGTTCGAGCTCGACCCCGAGCAGCCGGTGCCGCACGAGCACCTCGGCCTGGCCTGGGGTGTCCTCGACGTCCACCTTCGCTTCGCTCCCGGATCGCGAGAGCTGTCATGACCACCGAGACGACCGAGGACACCCGCGAGAGGCTCCGCCGCGACTACGACCCGTACGCCGGGGTCAGCATCGCGACCCAGGTCGACGGTCTGGCCAGGCGACGTGTGGAGCTCCCGCTGAGCTGGTCCGGCAGAGGCAACGGCTGCTGGGTGCTCACGCAGTACGACGACATCTCGGAGCTGCTGCGCCTCAACAACCGGGGCGTGGTCAGCTTCCCGAACGAGCCGGACGGCACCAACGCCGTCGGGAGCCGCCAGGCGATGATCCCGATCGAGATCGACGGCGACCAGCACCGCCAGTACCGGCGCTACCTCGACCCGCAGTTCGCGCCGCGGAAGGTCGCCGAGCTCGAGGACCACCTGCGCGAGCAGTGCAACCGGTTCATCGACGGGTTCATCGAGGCCGGGAGGTGCGACTTCGTCGAGTCGTTCGCCCTGCCCTTCCCGGGCGCGACGGTCCTGGCGATCATGGGCTGGCCGCTGGAGGATCTCGAGCGGATGAACCGCTGGACGTCGATCCTGCTGCACGGTGTGCCCGGCGGCACGCTCGAGGAGAACGCGGCTGCCCGCGGTGCGGCGCATGTCGAGTTCAGCGGATACATGCTCGAGAAGATCCCGGAGTGGCGGGCTGCGCCGCGCAAGGACGACGTGACGTCGGTGATGCTCGACGCCGAGATCGACGGCGCGAAGATGACCGACAACGAGCTGTTCGACTTCTTCGTGCTCATGATGACCGCCGGGCTCGACACGGTGCAGAGCGTGCTGGCCCAGAGTGCGGTGTACTTCGCCGGCCGGCCCGACCAGTGGGATCGCATGTTCTCCTCGCCGGAGCTGCTGGACCCGGCGGTCGAGGAGCTCATCAGGTGGGCGACGCCCCCGGTTCCGACCAGGACCGTCACCGTCGACTCCGTGCGCTTCCAGGGCGTCGACATCCCTCACGGCGACCGGATCCACGCGCCACTGGCTGCGGCCAACCGGGACCCGAAGTATTACGAGAACCCCGATGAGATCGTCTTCGACCGCGCGCCCAAGCCCCATCTCGGCTTCGGCGTCGGACCTCATCGCTGCGTGGGTCTTCACCTGGCGCGCCTCGAGCTGAAGATCGCGTACACGGAGCTCCACCGGCGCCTCCCGAGGTTCGAGCTGGACCCGGACGCGCCGGCTCCTCACGAGCACCTCGGCCTGGCCTGGGGCATCGAGGACGTCCACCTGCGGTTTCCGCCGGGGTCGCGCGAGACCTCCTGAGACCACCCTCGCGAGCGGGCCGGACCACGGTGTGGTCCGGCCCGCTCCACGTTTCCCATCAACACTGTTATCATGGTTGGGACTTAATAGAATCACGAGTGCAACATGAATAAGGGTTGCACCGATCGCGCAGGAGGAACCCGGTGTCGGAGCAGCAGACATTCACCACCGCAGGCAGCGACGCAACCCTGCTCGACGCCCTGGTCGTCGGCGCCGGGATCTCCGGCATCTACCAGCTGTACCGACTGCGCGAGCTCGGCCTCGACGTCCAGCTGCTGGAGGCCGGCACCGGCGTCGGCGGAGTCTGGTTCTGGAACCGCTACCCCGGCGCGCGCTTCGACGCCGAGAGCTACACCTACGGCTACTTCTTCTCCAAGGAGCTCATCGAGGAGTGGGACTGGAGCGAGGAGTACGCCGGCCAGCCCGAGATCGAGCGTTACCTCAACTACGCGGTCGACCGCTTCGACCTGCGCGGTCTGATCAACCTCGAGCAGCGCGTCTCCTCCGCGGTCTGGGATGCGACGGACCGGCGCTGGACTGTGACCACGGACAGCGGACGGGTCTGGCGGGCGCGGTACGTCGTCACGGCACTCGGCATCCTCTCGGCGCCGGCCTTCCCCAAGATCCCGGGGCTGGAGGACTTCCGTGGCGAGTGGGCTCACACCGGTCTCTGGCCCGCCGAGGGCGTCGACTTCAAGAACAAGCGGGTCGCCGTGATCGGCACCGGCTCCAGCGGTGTCCAGATCATTCCGATCATCGCCGGGGAGGCCGAGAGCCTCGTCGTCCTCCAGCGCCGGCCCAACTGGTGCACGCCGATCAACAACTTCGACATCACCCCTGAGCGGATGCTGGACATCCGCAACCGGATCGACGAGATCTTCGAGGCGACCCAGCTCTCTCCCTCAGGCTCGCCTCACCGTCCGATGATGGAGTCCTCGCTGGACCTGGACCCGGACGAGCGGCGCAAGAGGTTCGAGAAGCTCTACGACTCCCCCGGCCTGGTGATGGCCCTCGGCAACTTCCGTGACGTCGCTGTCAACCAGGAGGCCAACGACAACTGCACGGCCTACATCGCCGAGCGGATCCGCGCCCGGGTCAACGACCCGGCGGTCGCCGATCGCCTCATCCCGACCGACCACGGCTTCGGCCAGAAGCGTCCGCCACTGGAGAACGGCTACTACGAGGTCTTCAACGAGCCGCACGTCTCCCTCATCTCCACGATGGAGGAGGAGATGGTCCGGTTCACCGAGACAGGCATCCAGACCAGCGAGGGCCACTACGAGTTCGACCTGATCGTCTTCGCGACCGGGTTCGACGCTGTCGTCGGCTCGTACAACAGGATCGACATCCGCGGCGAGAACGGACTCAGCCTGCGGGAGCACTGGGAGGCGGGTCCGCGCACCCTCTTCGGCATGCAGACCGCCGGATTCCCCAACCTCTTCATGATTGGTGGCGCGCAGAGCGTCACCGGGACGATCCCGCGGATCACCGACTTCCAGGCCGACTGGGTCGCGTCCACGATCGAGTACGCCGACGAACACGGCTACGCCACGATCAGCACCACCGAGTCGGCCGAGGACGAGTGGATCGACCATGTCAACAGCACCATCGTCGGCACCTTGCAGCAGACCGCCGAGTCCTGGGCGTTCGGCTCCAACGTCCCCGGTCGCAAGCGTGCCTACCTGCTTTACGCCGGCGGTCTTCCGCAGTACCGCGAGCGCGTACGTGCTGCCACGGCGGCGGGCTACCAGGGGCTGCAGTTCTCGTCGTAGCCCACGACCGCCGGCGGCGCCGCACCCGTTGACGATGCTGCAATCAAGTCCTTATTATGTTGTTTCCATCATAGAAACGAGGGAGCAATGACAAGAGCGGCAATTCTGTGGGGCGTCGGCGAGAAGTGGAGCGTCGACGAGGTCGAGCTGGCCGACCCGGGTCCGGGTCAGGTCCGCGTCAAGATCCACGCCACCGGCCTGTGCCACTCCGACGACCACGCGGTGACCGGCGACATGCCCACCCCGCTCCCGCTCGTCGGCGGCCACGAGGGCGCCGGCGTCGTCGAGGCGGTCGGCCCCGGGGTCAGCCGCGTCGCGGTCGGTGACCACGTCGTCCTGGTCTTCCAGCCGCCGTGCGGTCACTGTCGCAACTGCGCGCGCGGGCGCTCCCAGCTCTGCATGAACGCTTCGCTGCAGGACTATGGCGCCAGCAAGCCCTTCCGCGCCCGGGGCCAGGAGGTCGCCGCCACCGGCGACCTGGGCACCTTCGCCGACGCCACAGTCGTCTCCGAGCGCTGCGTGATCCCGATCGACAAGGACGTCCCCTTCGCGGCGGCCTCGCTCCTCGGCTGCGCCGTCACCACCGGGTGGGGCGCCGCGGTCTACCTGGCCGAGATCGAGCCCGGCGACAACGTCGTCGTGATCGGTAGCGGAGGCGTCGGCGTCAACTCCGTCCAGGGCGCCAAGAACGCCGGCGCGAACATGATCGTCGCCGTCGACACAGTCGAGCTGAAGCGGCAGAAGGCGCTCGAGTTCGGCGCCACGCACGCCGTCGCCTCCGTCGAGGAGGCACAGGCCCTGCTCGCCGAACACACCCAGGGCCGGATGGCGGACGCCGCGATCCTCTCGGTCGGCGTCGGTGACAGCAGCAAGCTCGGCGGGATCATCGACCTGACCGGTCCGGCCGGCACGACGGTGATCACCTCGGTGTCGCCGTTCGCGTCGACCACCGTCGACATGAACCTCGCGATGTTCACGCTGACCCAGAAGACGTTGCGCGGCAACGTGTACGGCGGCGTCCAGGTGCATCGTGACATCCCCCGCCTGATCGACCTCTACCGCCAGGGCAAGCTCAAGCTGGACGAGCTGATCACCCAGACGTACACCCTCGACCAGATCAACGACGGGTACGCCGACATGCACGCCGGCAAGAACCTCCGTGGCGTGATCGAGTTCTGATCCGAGAGACATGAAGGGCCGCGACCTCCCGGTCGCGGCCCTTCGTGTCTCCGGTCGACTCAGACCAAAGCCGCCTCGAGGTCCGCGGTCAGCAGGGTGAGGTAGGTGCCCATGCTCTTCGCCATGCCGAGGAGCACCACACCCACGAGTCGACCACCGCGTCGGTAGCCCACCGCCGCCTCGCCTCCCAGATCACCCTCGAGCACCTCGACCCCGTCCGCCAACGCGGGCTGGCCGAGCGCACGCATGCTGACGACGCCCTGGTCGGACCAGAACGTAGGAACCGTCCTGAACGCATCGGTGTACGGCTGACCCGTGAGATCGCCGACGAGCACCTTGGCGGCGTACATCGCCGTGTCTACCGCCACCTGCCAGTGCTCGATGCGGCGCGGGACGTCGTCGAACAGCGTGTTCGGGAACCGCGCAACGTCACCCACGGCTACGGTCGCGCGACGACCGCCGAGACGGAGCATCGGGTCGCAGGTGACGCCGTCGGTGAGGTCCAGGCCGTTGCCTTCGAGCCATGAGCAGCTGGGTGCCGACCCGATCGCCTCGACGACGACGTCCGCGTCCAGCCGGGTCCCGTCCGAGAGCACGACCCTCGTCCCATCGATCGACGCCACCCCTGTGCCGAGGTGGAAGCGCACACCGGCGTCAGCGTGGCGCCGGCGGAGCTCGGCGCCGACCAGGGAGCCCAGAGGGACGAGCATCGGCTCCGGGTCGACAGCCACCATCGAGACGGTGCAGCCGCGGGCGAGCGCCGTGGCGGCCACCTCGCAGCCGATGAACCCGGCTCCGATCACGACGACTGTCGCCCCTGGCACGAGACGTGCCGAGAGCGCTACCGCGTCGTCGACGGTGCGCAGGACCTGCCGGTCGCCGCCCACCGTGCCCGGGAGCCGGCGCGAGTGCACACCCGTGGCGGCCACCAGCCCGTCGTACGCGAGCTCGGTGCCGTCGTCGAGCGTGACCGTCCGCGCCTCGAGGTCGGAAGCCGTGACCGTCCGTCCGAGCAGCCACCGCGTCTCGTGCTCGCAGTCGCGTCGGCGAAGCTCCACGCTCGCCGGGTCACCGCCCTCGAGGAGCAGCTTCTTCGACAGCGGGGGGCGTGTGTACGGGAGGTGCACCTCGGCGCCCACGATCGTGACGGTTCCCTCCCACCCCGCTCGGCGCAGCCCCTCGGCCGTCCGCAGCCCGGCCAGCCCGGCACCGGCGATGACGATCCCGCTCGGGGTGGCGGTCACGGCGCTCAGCCCCGCTTCGAGCGAGCGACCAGCTGGCTCATGATGACGTTGCGTTGGATCTCGTTGGTGCCCTCGCCGACGATCATCAACGGTGCGTCGCGGAAGTAGCGCTCGACGTCGTACTCGGTGGAGTATCCGTACCCGCCGTGGACCCGGACCGCGTCCAGCGCGATCTTCATCGCGGTCTCGGACGCGAAGAGCTTGGCCATGCCCGCCTCCATGTCGACGCGGCGCCCGGCGTCGAACTCCCGGGCGGCGTACAACGTGAGCTGCCGGGCCGCCTCCAGGCCGGTCGCCATGTCGGCCAGCAGGTTGCCCACCGACTGGTGACGCCAGATCGGCTTGCCGAAGGACTCGCGCGTCTGGGCGTAGGCGAGCGCGTCCTCGTACGCCGCCCGGCCGACGCCCAGGGCGCGGGAAGCGACCTGCAGCCGACCCGTCTCGAGGCCCTTCATCATCTGGGCGAAGCCCTTCCCGGGTACGCCGCCCAGGACGTTCTCCACCGGCACGCGGAAGTCCTCGAACGTGATCTCGCAGCTCTCCACGCCCTTGTACCCGAGCTTGGGGAGGTCCCGCGAGACCGTCATTCCCTCGCCCTGCTCGACCAGGAGCACCGAGATGCCCTGGGCAGCGGGCCGCGCCGTCGGGTCGGTCTTGCACAGCAGGGCGGTCAGTCCGGCCCGGCGGGCATTCGTGATCCACGTCTTCGAGCCGTTGACGACGTACTCGGCGCCGACCTCCTTCGCGGTGGTCCGGATGGCCTGCAGGTCCGAGCCGCCCTGCGGCTCGGTGAGGGCCATCGTCGCGCGCGGCTCGCCGAGCGCCAGGCGCGGGAGCCACTCCTCCTTCTGCTCGGGAGTGCCGTACTGGCTGATCAGCTTGACGACCACGGTGTGGCCACCCATGGCGCCGGCGAGGCTCATCCAACCGCGGGCGAGCTCCTCCGTCACGAGGACGTAGCACTGCATGCTGACCGGGTTCCCGCCGTACTCCTCGGGCACGGCCAGGCCGTAGATCCCCAGCTCCTTCATCTGCTCGATGAGCGCCTCGGGGTACACGTTCCCGTGCTCCAGCTCCTGCACGACCGGCTTGACCTGCTTCTCGACGAACTCGGCGACGGTCGTGACGATGGCGCGCTCGTCGCTGTCGAGCGCTTCCAGGTGGCCCATGGTTCTCCTCAGTGTCCTGCGAGTCAGACGGTTCCGTCGGCGTGGAGCTGCTTGATCTCGGTCTCGTCGAGGCCGAGCTCGGACAGCAGCACGTCGGTGTGGGCTCCCAGCGCGGGGACATCGCCCATCACGGGCGTGGTCCCCGCGAGATCGATCGGTGGCACAAGGGCCTCGACCGGGCCCCCCGGCGTCGCGATCTCGTGCCACCGGCCCCGCTCACGCAGGACCGGGTGGTCGAGGAAGTCGGCGACGTCGTTGATGGGCGCGTTGGCGATGCGCAGGCTGTCGAGCAGTTCGGCAACCTCGGAGCTGGTGCGGCGCGCGTACGCGGCCGCGACCAGCACGTCGAGATCCTCGCGGTTCGCGACACGCGCGGCGCCGGTCGCGAACCGCACGTCCTCCGCGACGGCGGGGTCGCCGAGGAAGTCGGAGCAGAACGCGCGCCATTCGGCGTCGTTCTGGATGGAGAAGAGCACCTCGCGTCCGTCCGAGGCGGCGTAGGCGCCGTACGGCGCGATCGTGGCGTGGTGGGTGCCGAGCCGCGGTGGCTGCACACCGCTGTAGGCGGTGTAGTAGGCGGGCTGGCTCATCCACTCGGCGAGCGCGTCGAAGAGCGAGACCTCGACCGCGCGGACCGCGCCGGTCCGCTCGCGGTCGAGCAGGGCGGTCAGCACGCCGCTGAAGGCATACATCCCGGCTGCGATGTCGGCGACCGACACGCCGACCCGTGCTCCGGCCTCGGGCGTACCGGTCAGCGATACCAGCCCCGTCTGGCACTGGATGAGCAGGTCGTAGGCCTTGCGCTGCGACCAGGGACCACTGCTGCCGTAGCCGTTCACGGCACAGCTGACAAGGCGGGGGTTGAGCTCGGCGAGCGCCTCGACGCCGAACCCGAGACGGCCGACCGCGCCCGGTCCGAGGTTGTGGACGAAGACGTCGGCCTCCGAAAGGAGCCGGCGCAGGACGTCCCGGCCACCGGGTGACTTCACGTCGAGCGAGAGCGACTCCTTCCCACGGTTGAGCCACACGAAGTAGCTCGACATGCCGTGGACGGCCTGGTCGTAGCCGCGTGCGAAGTCGCCGCCGCCGGGGCGCTCGATCTTGATGACGCGCGCACCCAGGTCGGCGAGCTGGCGGGTCGCGAACGGGGCAGCGACGGCCTGCTCCAGGCTGACGACGACGACGCCGTCGAGCGGTCGGGCTGCTGGGTGGACCATGAACACAAGACTACAATCATTAACGCTGGGCGTCCTGTGGAGAAACTCACAATTCTTATGCTGGCTTCAATAGTCTTGTAATGTTGTTATGTGAAGACTGACGCTGCCCGCTCCGACCGCGCATGAGCCCGGGGCTACGGCGTCGAGCGGCCTTTCCGGTCCTCGCGCTCGTGGTCGTCGCCGTCAACCTGCCGCAATCCGTCGTCGTCCCGGTGCTGCCGGCGATCGGCGCGAGCTACGGCGCCGATCAGGTCACGGCCACCTGGTTGATCACCGGGTTCCTCCTCTCCTCCGGTGTCGCCACCCCGCTGCTCGGCAGGCTCGGTGACGGCATCGGGCAGCGGCGGATCCTGGCAGGCGCGCTGGTCGTCCTGGCTCTCGGCTGCGCCGGCGCGGCCCTCGCACACACGATCGGATGGGCCATCGCCATGCGATTCGTGCAGGGCGTCAGCGGCGGCGCCGTGCCCGTGGCGTTCTCGGCCGTGCGGGCCGCAGTGCCACCCGAGCGGCTCACGTACGGCGTCGCCGTGCTCGCCACCGTCGGCTCGATCGCGTTCTCCCTCGGCATCGTCGTCTCCGGCCCGCTGCTCAGTGCCGCGGGCCCGGGGGCTGTCTTCCTGCTTCCGTGCGTCGTCGCCCTCCTCGCAGCGGTCGGCGTCCTGTTGGTGATCCCGTCGTCCACGCCCGCCACGGCTCCCGTCGGCAGGTTCGGACCCCTGCCCGTCCTTCTGTTCTCGGGCGGCTTGGTCAGCCTGCTGCTCGCGATCAGCCAGAGCGGCCGCCGTGGGTGGGACTCGCCCGTCGTGCTGGGGCTCGGTGTCGCGGGGGCGCTGCTCGGCGGCCTCTGGGCGCAGCGCGAGCGGCTGTCGACCGCCCCCTTCATCGACCTCCGGATGATGCGCCGACGCGGAGTGTGGACCGGCAACCTCGTCGCGGTCCTGGCGGGGATCGGTCTCTTCGGGTGCGCCGCGGGGTTGCCGCTCCTGCTCCGGACACCGTCGGACAGCGGCTACGGCGTCGGTGCGAGCGTCGACGAGGTCGGGCTCCTGATGGCGCCCATCGCCCTCGCCGCCTTCGTGACCAGCCTGTGCACCGGCCACCTGTACCGCCGGTTCTCCGCGCGTGCGCTACTGGTTGCGGGCGCTGTCCTCAGCGCCGCTTCGTACGTCGGCATCGCCGGTTGGCACGACAGCCGCTGGGTCATCGTCGGATGGTGCGCACTCCAGGGTGTCGGGAACGGCCTCATCCTCTCGACCGTGGCCGGGGTCGTGGTTGCCGCCGTCCCGGCGCATCAGACCGGCGTCGCGAGCGGTCTGAACACGAACGTCCGCACGATCGGTGGCTCGTTCGGCGCGGCGGCGACAGCCGCCATCCTGAGCGCCCACACCAGGAACGGTGCCACCGATGAGCACGGGTTCGTCGTCGCGTTCTCGATGATGGCCGGCGCCATGGCGGTGGCCGGGGTCGCGGCGCTCCTCGTTCCGGGCCCGGGTGCGGAGCAGGACGAGGGCCGTCAGGTCGCCGACGGCCAGCTCGCCGGCGAGATGTCCTGACGGGCCGGGCGTCGGGGCGCGAGGTGAGCGAGCTCGGCCAGGGCGGTGCGAGCAGCGTCGAGCCGACGGGCGTACTCGTTGCGATCCTGGGCGATGCGACGGCTCTCGAACCCGGCCCGGGCCGGGTTCGGGTCGACCGACTCGCCGGCGGTGAGCTCACGGAGCAGCGATCGCGCGAGTGCGTCGTAGTCGACCGTGAGCCGCCCCTCGGGCGTGTCGAGCACCGCCACCGACTCGACCACCGAGCCCACGCCTGCGATGCGGTAGGTGCGTTTGCCACGGATGTCGCGGACGACCTCCCCGTCACGCTCCATCGCGGCGACGAGCTGGATGAACGCCACCGGGGACCCGGAGTAGCCGACGGCGTCCTTGAGCTGCTTCGTGGCCTGGCCGCGGATGTCGACGACCGGGCCGGACTCGGCGAGGTGCCTGCGGATGCGACTGCGGGCGGTGCGATCTCGCGCCATGGCAACCTCCTCGATCACTCAATGATGGTGGAAGATCATTCGCTTCTATCTTCAAGACGTGTCAATATAGTATCGAACATCATTGGACACGGCCAGAGGACGGACGAGGAGAACCCCGAGATGGAGATCACGACGACCCAGGACAGCCCGGCCGCCGACTCCGGGGCCGACGTCACCCGGCTCGCGCACGGCCTGCGCTGGGGCATCAAGGCCTCGTTCCTCGACTACGTCCGGCGCATGCCGGACGGTCAGGGTTCGGTCGGCGACGGCGCCGTTCCCGTCGGGAGCGGTGAGCTGTTCTACGAGTACGACGCCGACGGGAGCTCGCCGGACGTCTGGTCGTTCCGCGGCGACGTCCGGTTCAGCGGCCACTACGGCATGCTCTTCGTCCGGGTCGCACATCCCACGATCGAGCTCGTCGGCGACCGGGCCGTGCTGACCATCGAGGACCCTCAGGCACGCGACGGCGCTCCTCGCGTACCACTCGTCACCGGCACGCTCCAGCGCGTGGCGGACCAGGCGCCGACCGTGGTGTGGGGCAGTGACAACGTCACTCTCACCGCCGCCGGGGTCGAGCTGTTCAACGACGTGTACGCCGAGGGCGAGGCCTTCGAGCCGTTCGTCGTCCAGCTGCCCGCCGGATCGTGAGTGGGGTCTTCGGTCGTCGATCCCGGAACGGCCGGCCCCACGTCATCGTTCGTCGAAGGCATCCAGCCGCCGGGCGTGCAGTGCCTCCAGCAGGCCGCGCGCGACCTGCCACATCATTGTAAGAAGGGTAACAACAGGCCATGGGACGTGTCAGCGGCAAGGTCGCCTTCATCACCGGAGCAGCTCGGGGCCAGGGCCGCAGCCATGCGGTTCGGCTGGCGGAGGAGGGAGCCGACATCATCGCCGTCGACCTGTGCGGCGACGTGCCCGAGATGCCCTACCCGGGAGGCTCGCTCGCCGACCTGGAGGAGACCGTCAGGCTGGTCGAGGCGACCGGCCGACGCATCGTGGCACGGAAGGCGGACGTGCGAAGCCTCGACGAGCTGCGGGCGGCCGTCGACGAGGGCGTCGCGGAGCTCGGCCGGCTCGACGTGGTGGTCGCGAACGCTGGCGTGCTCACCGCGATCGGCCCGTTCGACACCATGAGCGAGGCGGCATTCGCCGACCTGGTCGACATCAACCTCACCGGCGTCTGGCGCACCGTCACGGTGGCGATGCCCCACCTACGGGCGTCCGGGCCCGGCGGCTCGATCATCCTCACCAGCTCCAGCGCCGGCATCCGCGCATCGCGCAACACGGCGCACTACGTCGCCAGCAAGTTCGGCGTCGTCGGCCTGATGAGGGCGATGGCACTGGAGCTCGGCCCCGAGATGATCCGGGTCAACAGCGTTCACCCCACGCAGGTGGACACGCCGATGATCCAGAACGAGTTCATGTACCGCCGCGCGCGGCCCGACCTGGCCGAACCGGGCCGCGACGACCTCGCCGAGGCGTCGCTCTCCCGGATGGCCATGCCGATCCCGTGGGTGGACCCGGTCGAGATCGCCCACGCGGTGGTCTTCCTCGCCTCCGAGGAGTCGCGATACGTCACCGGTCTGGCGATGACCGTCGACGGCGGGATCAGCATCGCCTGACATCTGTTCCTAATCGTGTTCGTTTGTTATGGTTCAATTGACTTGTGATCAGCCATGCATGGAGGGCCCGATGACCAACCCGTTCGACCGCGCCGTGATCGTGGGCGGCAGCATCGGCGGCACCCTCGCCGCCGCCGCCGTCGCACCCCACTTCGCCGAGGTGGTCCTCCTGGACAAGGACCACCTCCCGGACGAGGCCGTCTTCCGCAAGGGCGTCCCGCAGGGCGCCCACTTCCACGCGCTTCTCGCCGCCGGACGCCAGGCGATGGACGAGCTGCTGCCGGGCTTCGCCGAGCACGCCTTCGAGCTCGGCGCGGCACGCCTCGACTCAGCGCTCGACGTCATGCGGCTGGACCGTGTCGGCTGGTCGCCGCGCTTCGAGTCCACGCTGGAGTTCCTCATGGCCAGTCGCCCGCTCATCGAGAAGGCGCTGCGCGACCAGGCCCACCAGTTGGCGAACGTCCGCTACGACTCCGGCGTCGAGGTCGCCGGCCTGGTCGGGGCCGACGGCCGGGTGACCGGCGTACGCCTCGCCGACGGTCGGAACATCGAGGCCGACCTGGTGATCGACGCCAGCGGCCGGTTCTCCCAAGCGCCCGAGTGGCTGCAGGAGCTCGGCTACCCGGCCCCCTCCGAGGAGGTCGTCAACGCGCACTGGGGCTACTCCTCGACATTCCTGCGGGTCCCCGAGAACTGGGACCCGGGCTTCCGCGCCCTCGCCGTCACGCCGTTCGGCGAGGGTGCGCTCACCCCCGAGGCCGCGTCCCGCGCGATGGCGATGTGGGTGGTCGAGGGCGACCGGCGCTGGATCCTCACGGCCCAGGGCTCGGGCGGCGACCACCCGCCGCGCACGGAGGAGAAGCTGCGCGAGTTCATCTCCTCGATCGGTGTCCCCGAGCTCGACAAGGCGCTCGCCGAGGTCGAGTTCCCCGAGAAGATCTCGATGTGGCGCGACACCCGGAGCCGGCTCCGTGACTTCGCCGGGCAGCCCGACCGGCCTGAGGGCTTCTTCGCGATCGGCGACGCGTGGATGGGCTTCAACCCCGTCTACGGCCAAGGCATGACCGCGGCCGCACTGGAGGCGCGCGACCTGCGCAGCGTCATCGAGGAGCAGCTGACCGAGCACCCGAAGGACCTCACGGGCCTGGCCGGCCGCTTCTACGCCAAGGCCGACGCGCTCATCAAGTACTGCTGGAACTCCTCCAACACGCTCGACCACCGGATCCCCGGGGTGGACTACACCGTGGACGGCGAGCCGCGCACGGTCGACGCCAGCTCGTCGGAGTTCTCCGACCGCCTGGCCGCCTACATGGGCCTCGACCCGGACCGTTACATCAAGTACCGCGAGACCACCCAGCTGCTCCGCTCCCCCGAATGGCTGGGCAGCGACGAGGTCGTCTCCGCGGTCAAGGCGCACTGGGACGAGCTCGGCCGCGCCATCGTCCCGCGCTGAATCGGCACCGACCACGACGAGGAGCACCATGGACCGGATCGACATCCTCTGGGCACGCGAGCAGATCAAGGAGACGAAGGCCAAGTACTTCCGGTTCACGGACCTGCGCCGAACTGAGGATTTCCTGGCCCAGTTCACCGAGGACCTCGTCTGGACCTGGCTGGCCGAGGACAACGTCACGCCGCTCGCCCGGTTCAACTCCCGCCAGGAGTTCGCCGACTACCTGGAGTCGATCAAGGAGAAGCGGCTCAACGGCTTCTCGGTGCACCACGGCCACACGGTTGAGATCGACGTGATCGACGAGGACAACGCCACCGCCATCTGGTCGATGCAGGACTACCTCCGGGTGCCCGGCGACAAGAACTTCATCGGCTACGGGCACTACCACGAGGAGTACCGCCGCGTCGGCGAGCGCTGGCTGATCAGCCGGTGCACCCTCACCCGACTCCACGTCGACCAGCTCGAAGGGGAGAACGCCCTCGGCACATGAGGTCGACGTCGGGCGACCGCGCGCTCACCCGCCGAGGACGGCGAGCACCTCCTCGACCCACCGGGCGCATGCGACCGGCTGGTCGAGCGGCACGTGGTGGAACGCTCCTTCGACGGAGACGGACATGACGGTGCGGCCGAGCCACCGCTCGAGCTCGGCGAGTGAGTCCGGGCCGCCCATGTCGCTCTCGGCTCCGTAGACGTAGCCGACCGGGCACCGGACTCGCGCCAGGTCGGCACGGAGACCGTCGTTGGTGAGGCGGCGACGCGCGGCCGGGTCGAACCGCCAGCGCCAGCCGCCGTCGGCCCGCGTGAGGCCGGCCGACGCCACCTCACGGAGCAGCGCCCCGTCGGCGACCGTCCGGGCGGGCAGGAGGCGGAAGCGATCGAGTGCCGCCTCCGCGGACACGTAGAGGCGAACTGTCGGGGTCGGCGGCGCCAGCTCACGGAGCGGCAGCCGGCTGTCGACGAGCACGAGGGACTCCACGAGCTCGGGGTGACGAGCAGCAGCGGCGGCCGCCACGAGCCCACCCATGCTGTGCCCCACCAGCGCTGCCGGGCTGTCAGTGCTGGCCTTCAGCACCGCCGCCAGCTCCGCCGCCCACTGGGCCGCGCCGTACGCCTCCCGGTGGTCGCTGCGCCCGTGGCCGCTCAGGTCGACCAGGACGACGCGGTGTCGCTCGGCCAGGACCGGCGCCACCCGGATCCACCAGCCCGAGTGAGCCGCGCCGCCGTGGACCAGCAGCAGCGCCGGTGCGTCCGTCGACCCCAGCACGCGGTACGCGATGCGGGCGCCGTCGACGTCGACGTACTCCGTTGCGGGATCGCCGGTCGTGGCTCCCGCACTCATCCCTGTGCGCGCGAGGCCGCGAGGAGCTCCTCGACAGTGACCAGCTTGAGGCGCGGGCGCGAGGACTCCCGACCCAGGCGCTTCTCCTCAAGGTCGATGCGACCCCACGCGGCCTTGTCGAGCAGGTCGTCGACCCGACCCGACAACAGCTTCTCGAGGTCCGCGCTCGGGTAGGCCGGGTCGGACAGCCGATCCGCCACCAGGTCCTGCAGGATGCTGTCGACGGTCTCCTCGGCGTCGGACTTGTTGCTGCCGATGATGCCCCGTGGCCCGCGCTTGATCCAGCCCGAGCAGTACACCCCCGGGACCGACTCATCGGTCTGCGGGTCGACCACCCGGCCGGCATCGTGCGGCAGGGTCGCGGTCACCTCGTCGAACGGCAGCCCGTCGACCGGCGTGCCGCGGTAGCCGATGGCCCGGAGGACCAATGAGGTCTCGACGCGCTCGGTGCCGCCGTCGGGCCTGCGGAAGACCACGGCCTCGGCGGCTCCGTCACCCTCGACGGCGACCGGTTCGAGCCCGAACCGGAAGCGGATCGACTTCGTGTCTCCACCGCTCGTCCGGGACGCTGCCCGGACCAGCACGTCGTGGCGTCGGTCGCCGTCACGGCCGGTCAACTCGTCGTCGACGGCGCTCACCGTGATGCCGTCGAGCTGGTCGAGGGCCATGATCTCGCCGAGCGAGAACGCCGCGTGCTCCGGTCCGCGCCGGGCAGCGATCACGACCTCGCGGACGTTGCTCGCCCTCAGCGCGGCGACCGCGTGCTCGGCCATCTCGGTGCGCTCCAGCACCTCGGTCGGACGCAGGAGGGTCCGCGCGACATCGAGCGCGACGTTGCCGTTGCCGATGACCACCACGCGTTCGCCGCTCAGGTCGAACTCCTCCGCGGTGTGGTCGGGATGGCCGTTGTACCAGGCCACGAAGGAGCGCGCGCCGTGCACACCGTCCTTCTCCTCGCCCTCGATCCCCAGGCGACGGTCGTCACGAGCGCCCCCCGCCCAGAGGACGGCGTGGTGGTAGTCGAGCAGTTCGGAGAGGGAGACGTCGCGGCCCACCTCGACGTTGAAGTAGCAGGACACGTTGGCGCGGCCGAGGACGGTCGCGAACCGGTCGGTGATCTTCTTGGTGTTGGCGTGGTCGGGTGCGACGCCGGCGCGGACCAGGCCGTACGGCGTGGGCAGCCGCTCCAGCATCGTCACGGAGACGCCCTTGATCTCACTGAGCGCGCCGGCTGCGTAGCAGGCTGCGGGGCCGGTGCCGACCACCGCGACGCTGAGGGTGGACCGGTTCTCCGGCAGCGTCCGGCGGGTGAACGTTGGCGGACCGACACCGACCAGCGGGTTGGTGACGAAGTAGTCGGCGTTGATCGCGAGGTAGTCGGAGTACTGCTCGGGCAGGTCCCAGTCGGAGTGCACCGCGTCGACCGGGCACTCGTCGAGGCACGCCCCGCAGTCGATGCACGTCTCGGGGTCGATGTAGAGCTGCTCGGTGCTCGTGAAGTCGGGGTCCCCCGGGCGCGGCCTGATGCACTGGACCGGGCACACGGTGATGCACGAGCCGTCGTTGCAGCAGCCCTGGGTGATCACGTACGTCATGTTGAACACAATAGTCCAACATCATTAGCATGGCGAGAGCTCGGCCACTTCCGGCGTTGACACGACGATTCAATACTGCCACAGTCGTGTCGCAGTGAAGGATGTGCACCCCGCCCGCAAGGAGTCCCGTGAACAGTCCAGCCGACACCACCGCGGTCACCGACTTCGACCACCACTCCGCGACGTTCGCCGAGCGACCGTTCGAGGCCCTCGCCGAGCTGCGGGACACCTCACCGGTCGCCTGGTCGACGGCGCACGGCGGGTTCTGGGTCATCACCGACCATGAGCACGTGGTCGACGGCCTGGCCGACTACGCGACGTTCTCGTCCACCTCGGGACCGGCCATCCCCGCCAACCCCTTCGGCACCCGGCACATCCCCGTCGCCTTCGACCCGCCCACCCACGGGCTGTACCGCAAGGTGCTCAACGAGTGGTACAGCAAGGCCGAGATCACCCGACGCGAGCCGGAGATCAAGGCGATGGTCGAGCAGATCGTCGCCGGGCTCGCCGCGCGACGCAGCTGGGACTTCGTCGCCGACCTCGCCAACGTCTCCCCCGGCGCGGTCACCCTCGGGATCCTCGGCTGGGACCCGGCCCGGCGCCTGGAGCTCCTCGACGTCATGACGGTGTCGATGCGCAACCAGGCCAACCCCGACCCCGACGTCCAGGAGCAGAACGCCCAGCGCAACGTCTGGTTCCGCGAGCAGATCCTCGGCGAGGCGGAGGACCGGCGGGCACACCCGCGCGACGACCTCATGACGGTCGTCGCCACGCAGCCCGTGGTCGGCGGTGCGCAGCTGACCGACGAGGAGCTCTGCGACTGCGTCGTGCTCCTCCTCCTGGCCGGCTTCCACACCACGAGCGGGGCGTTCACCGCACTGCTCGCCCACCTGCAACGCCACCCCGAGGACCGGCTGCGGCTGGACCAGGACCGCGACCTGATCCCCGACGCGATCGAGGAGATCATCCGGATCTACTCCCCGGCGACCGCCCACGCCCGCCGGGTCACCACCGACACGGACTTCGGCGGCGTACGAATGAAGGAGGGCGACTGGACGCTCTTCGTGAACATGAGCGCCAACCACGACCCGGACGCCTTCCCCGAGCCGGAGAAGGTCGAGCTCGGCCGCAACCGTGCGAAGAGCGTCGCCTTCGGCTGGGGAGTCCACCGGTGCCTCGGTCTGCACCTGGCCCGGCTGATCCTGCGACTCGAGGTCGAGGCGGTCTTCGACCTGCTCCCCGGCTACGAGATCGACCTGGACCGGGCCGAGCTCTCGGGGCGGATGGGCCAGGGCTACTTCTACGACTCGATGCCCGCCCACCTGCCCGGAAAGGCCTGAGGATGCGGATCGACATCGACAGGACCCTGTGCGAGGGGAACGCCGTCTGCGAAGCGCTGGCCCCCATGGTCTTCGACCTCGATGACTCCGACCAGGCCCGCGTGCTGCCGGAGGCGCTGCGGCCGGACGGGACCGTCAACGACGAGCACCGGATGCTCGTCGAGCGCGCGGCCGACGGCTGCCCCCGCCTCGCGATCACGGTCACGGGCTGAGCGCCGTGCCGGCCCGGGCCAGGACGCGGCTCACTGCGGAGGTCACCGACTTCTCGCACCACTCCGGCGCTTTCGCGGACCGTCCGATCGAGATGCTCGCCGAGCTCCGCGAGCGGGGCCCGGTCACGTGGTCGACCGCCCACGACGGGTTCTGGGTGGTCACCGACCACCGGGACGTCATCGACGGGCTGGCGGACTACGGGCGGTTCAGCTCCGGCTTCGGGCCGGCGATCCCGGCCAACCCCTTCGGCACCCGGCACATCCCGGTCGGCATCGACCCTCCGGCGCACACGACGTACCGCCGTGTCCTCAACGGCTGGTTCGGCAAGGCCGAGGTGAACCGTCGCGAGCCGGAGATCCGCGCACTCGTGGAGGAGATCGTGAAAGGGCTGCGCGAGCGCGGCTCCTGGGACTTCGTCACCGACCTGGCCGAGGTCTCCCCCGGCGCGGTCACACTCGGCATCCTCGGCTGGGACGCCTCTCGCCGGGTCGAGCTCCTCGACGTGATGGCGCGCGGCCTGCGCAACGCCGCGGCCACCGATCCCGGGACCGTCGCCCGCAACGAGGCCGGCGACCGTTGGATCCGCGAGCAGATCCTCGCCGAGGCGGCCGAACGCCGCGCGCACCCGCGCGAGGACCTGATGACGGTGCTGGCCACCGATCCCATCATCGACGGCGCGCCGATGAGCGACGAGGAGGTCAGCGACACCGTCGTCTTCCTCCTCCTCGCCGGGTTCCACACGACCAGCGGAGCCCTCACGGCGCTGCTGGTCCACCTGGCCCGCGATCCGCAGCTCCGCGCTCGGCTCGACGCGGACCGCCGCTTGGTCCCCGAGGCGATCGAGGAGATCGTCCGGATACACGCGCCGGTCACGGCGCTGGCCAGGCGGGTCACCGAGGACACCGAGCTCGGCGGGGTGGCGATGACACGCGGCGACTGGGCCCTGTTCGTCAACCTCGCCGCCAACCACGACCCGGCCGCGTTCCCCGACCCCCAGACCGTCGACCTCGACCGGAACCGCGCCAAGAGCGTCGCCTTCGGCTGGGGCGTCCACCGCTGCATGGGGCTGCACCTGGCGCGCCTGATCCTCCGCGTCGAGGTGGAGGCCGTGCTCGACCTGCTGCCCGACTTCGAGATCGACCTCGGGCGCACGGTCCGCTCACGCCACCTCGGGATCGGTTGGTTCTACGACGCCGTGCCAGCGCGCCTGCCCGTGTCGCCGTCGGTCGCTACTCCCGGCTCCCGGGCATGAGGGTCGTGCCGAGACCGCCGTCGACGGGCACCTCGACACCCGTCAGGTGAACGGCGCCCGGACCGGCCAGGAAGAGCACGACCTCGGCGACGTCCTCGGGCTCGCCGAGCCGGCGCAACGGCGTGGCGGCGGTACGCCGGGCGCGCCGCTCACGTGCGGCCGGGTCCTCGGGGTCGCCGAAGCTCGACCAGGTCATCGGCGTCGCGACCGGCCCCGGGGCGACGGCGTTGACCCGGACCCCGGCCGGACCCCACTCGAGGGCCAGCTGGCGTACCAGCATCGAGGCGGCTGCCTTCGAGACGCTGTAGGCGCCGGTCCGCGGGGTCGGGTGGTGAGCCGAGACCGACGTGGTCACGACGACCGAGCCTTGCGCGTCGACGAGCGCCGCGTACGCCGCGGCGGCGAGGAGCCACGTCGCGCGAACGTTGAGGTCGAAGACCAGCCGCCAGTCGTCGACCGTCAGGTCGAGCATCGTGCCGCGCCCGCTGGCGCCGGCGTTGCTCACCAGGGTGTCGAGACCGCCGGTCGCCTCCAGCACCGCCGCCACCGCCTCGGCCGGACCCTCGGCGGTCGACAGGTCCGCGACCACCGGCACCGCGCGCGTCGCGCGGCGGCCGACAGCATCCGCGACCTCGGCCAGGCCACGCGGGTCGCGGTCGACGAGGCCGATCGAGGCCGCACCTCGGTCGGCTGCGAGCAGTGCCACGGCCCGGCCGATCCCACTCGCCGCGCCGGTCACCAGGAGACGACGTCCACTCACCACGGGAGGCCCCGATGAGGATCGCGACCTACGACGACGGTGCCGGCCCCCGAGCCGGCGTGGTCACCGGGGAGGGTGTGCACGACGCGGCCGAGCTCCTGCGCTCCGGCCCGATGCGCGATGTCGCCGACCTGCTCGCCGCCCCGGGCGACGGCGTCGCCCGGCTGCGGAACGCCGACCCGGGCGCGGTACGGCCCGTGCCGCTGGCCGAGGTCCGGCTGCTGCCTCCGGTGCTGCGCCCACCGACCATCCGCGACCACATCGCCTTCGAGGAGCACGCCAGCCGGACGGGCACCCGGGAGCTGCCTGAGGTCTGGCACCGCCGACCGCTCTACTACTACAGCGGGACCGCGCGACTGCTCGGTCACGACGCCCAGGTGCCGATGCCCCTCACCGAACGACTGGACTACGAGCTCGAGCTCGCCGCGGTGGTCCGACGCGAGGGGTCGGACCTGGACGAGGATGAGGCGCTCGACGCGATCGTCGGCTTCACCATCTTCAACGACTGGAGCGCCCGCGACGTCCAGCAGGACGAGATGGCGTACGGCCTCGGGCCCTCCAAGGGCAAGGACTTCGCCTCGTCCCTCGGGCCGTGGCTCGTCACCACCGACGAGCTCGCCCCGCACCTCGTCGACGGGCGGCTCGATCTGACTTGCAGCGTGCGCGTCAACGGCGAGTCGTGGGCGACGTCCACGAGCCGCGCGATGCACCACTCGTGGCCGGCCATGGTCGAGCACGCGTCGTACGACGGCCGGCTGCTGCCCGGCGACGTCCTGGCCAGCGGCACGGTCGGTGGCTGCTCGATCGGGGAGGCACTGCGCAAGCAGACTGCCGGTGCGCGCTACCTGCGTCCCGGCGACGTCGTCGAGCTCGACGTCGAGGGCATCGGAGTGCTCGCCAACACCGTCGGCGACAGGCCGGCGGGGCGGCCGCTCACGAGCCTGGTGCCTCCGCGCTGACCCCATGGACTCAGGCGAGCGCGAAGACGGGGACGACGGGGTGCTCGCCGACGGCTTCGAAGCGCGCCCGCACCGCGGCGCCGACCGGCTCGGCCCCGTCGTGCAGGTCGACCAGCGTGCTGAGCAGACGCACCCCGCAGTCGAGCTCGACGAGTGCCACGTTGTACGGCACGCGGTCCTTGAGGTGGGCCGAGTAGGCCCGGTGGTAGACGACGTAGCTCCACACCGTGCCGGACGGCTCCACCTCGTCCCAGGTGAAGCCGCGGCCGAGGCACTCCGGGCACACGCCTGCGGCCGGCCAGCGCAGGAACCGGCAGTCCTCGCAGCGCTGGAAGACGAGGCGCCCCTGGGCGGCCTCGTCCCAGAACCGCGAGTCGTCCTGGGTCTCGGGAGTCTCGTAGCCGCTCACGCCACCTCCGTGGACAGGATCGTGCTGGCCGCCTTCATGAAGCCGAACGTGGAGCAGTACTGCGCCGTCGTGAGGCCGTCGATCTGACGTTCGCCCGCCTCGCCACGCAGCTGGCGGACGGCCTCGCACAGGTGCAGGAAGCCCCACATGTAGGCCTCGGAGAGTTGACCACCGTTGGTGTTCAGCGGCAGGCGGCCGCCGTACCCGACCTCGCCGGACCGGAACGCGTCCCCGACGCCGCCGGGCTTGGCGAAGCCGTAGTACTCGAGCATCTGGAGCACCCAGATGCTGGTCGGGTCCTGGATGTAGAGAGCGTCGATCGCCTCGCGCTCGATCCCGGCCGCCGGGTAGACGCGGTCGGCCACCTGCTCGATCCACGGTCGCATCCACTGGTCGGCGTTCTGCCGGTCGCGCAGTCCCGTCTGTTGGGCGATCCCCATCACGTGCACCGGCTTGTCGGTGAGCTCGGCGGCCTTCTCGGCGCTCGCCACGATCAGGCAGGCGGCGCCGTCGGAGATCATGCACAGGTCGGGCCGGCGCAGCGGCGTGACGAGGTACGGCGCCGCCAGGTAGTCCTCGACGGACATCGGCTCCCGGAAGATCGCCAGGGGGTTGTCGACGGCGTACCGGCGCTGGGAGACCGAGATCTCCGCCAGGTCCGCCTCGGTGGTGCCGTACAGCGCCTGGTGGCGACGGAACGCCATCGCCGCGGGCCCCGCGACGTTGAGGAAGCCGTAGACCGACGCCTCGTCCTGACGGCCCAGCGGGTGGCTGAACCTGTTGCCCGCGCTGCGCTGGTTGGTGCCGTAGACGATGGCGACCACGCTGGCCAGGCCGGCGTCGATCACCGCGCAGGCCAGGTGCAGCGAGAAGTTGCAGGTGCCGTAGTCGAGCGTGGCGCTGTACGCCGGGTTGAGGCCCGCCAGCCGCCCGATCTCGGTGTCGATCCCGAAGCCGCCGAAGGACTTGCAGGTGATCAGGCCGTCGATCTCGGACTTGTCGATCCCGGCGTCCGCGAGCGTGATGCGCAGACCCTCCACCGCGAGCTCGTCGGCGGAGATGCCGGGGATGGTGCCCTGCGCCGAGTTGCCGGCGGCGACGATCGCGCTTCGCCCCCGGATGGCGCCGCCGAGCTGCGCCGCGCCCATCAGATCGCGTCCTGCTCGGCCAGCTCGTCGACCTCGTCGCGCGAGAGTCCGAGCACCTCTTCGTAGACGTCGTAGTTGTGCTCGCCGTAAGTCGGGGCACCCCGGTCGACCTGGCCGCCCGCGTGCTGCGGGGTCTCGCTCATCCGCACCGACGGTGCCGCGACCGGCCAGCGGCCGAAGTTCGTCGCGTCGAGCTCGGTGAGCCAGTCCAGCGCGGCGAGCTGCGGGTCGGTCTCGACCCGGTCCTGGGCGGTCTGGGCGACGCCTGCCGCCACGCCGATCGCCTGGAGACGTTCCATCAGGTCGAACGGCTCGTGCTCGCGGGTCCACGACCTCAGCAGGCGGTCGAGGTCGGCCCGGTTCGCGTGCCGCGCCTCGGCGGTGCGGAACTCGTCGTGCTCGAGCCACTCCGCGTGGCCGGCCTCCTTCGCCAGCGCGACCCAGTCGTCGTCGCTCTGACAGCTGATCGCGATCCAGCGGTCCTCGCCGCGGGTGCGGTAGAGCCCCTCGGGCGCCGCAGTGGAGTACGGCGACCGGTTGCCTGCCCGCTCCCACACCCGGCCGTTGACCTGGAAGTCGAGGGTCGGGACGGTCGTCATGAAGATGCCGACCTCGCTCTGCGAGGCGTCGATCGACTGGCCCTCGCCCGTCACGTCGTGGTGGTAGACGGCGCTGAGGATCGCGAGGGCGAAGCTGTAGGCGCCGTACCAGTCGAGGTAGGAGTAGCCCCAGCCCGCCGGCGGGAACGGGTCAGCCAGACCGCTCATCTCCGAGGTGCCGGCGAACGCCTGGGCGACGGGGCCGATGGTGCGGAAGCGCCCGTAGATCCCCTTGGTCCCCATGCCGGACTGCTTGGCGTAGATGATGTCGGACTTGATGGCGCGCAGCTCGTCGTAGCCCAGCCCCCAGCTCTCCATCACGCCGGGCGAGAAGCCCTCGGCGACCACGGTGCTCTCGGCGACCATCCGCCGGGCGAGCTCGAGTCCCTTGGGGTGCTTGACGTTGAGCGAGATGCCGCGCTTGCCGGGGTTCTTGTTGTTGTACTGGGCCCCGACCGGGCCACCGAGGTCCGCCGGCCACTGCGACGGCACCGGCCCGGTCGCCCCCTCGCGCGCCTCCCGGCCACCCACGGGGTTGCCGCCACGCCGCGGGTCGAGGTTCTTGTGCCACTCGACCTTGATGACGTCGGCGCCCAGCGAGGCCAGGAAGCGGGTGGCGCCGGCCGAGGCGAGCATCCAGGTGAAGTCGAGGATCCGCACGCCCTGCAGGGCCCACGGCTTGCCGTGCACCGAGTGACGCTCGGGGACGAGGAGCGGCGAGCGCTGCAACGTCCGCGGGGTGATCGACAGTCGCAGGTCGCGCGCCTCGTCGAGCCTCGGCGCCGGCCGCTCGGCGGCCCACCCGGTCCCGCTGGCGATCCACTTGCTCGTCGGGTAGCGCAGCGAGCGTCCCAGGTCCGGGTGCTCGACGTCGCCGAAGGTGCCGCGCTCGAGCCAGTGCTCGTCGTACGCCGACTCGTGCGGCTTGCGGACCGGGACCCACATGAGGCCGGCCTCCTGGGCCTCGCGCCACGGGACGTCGTCGAACAGGTAGCGCCGGATGGTGTGCTCGACGGCATCCATGTTGCGCGCCGCGCCGCCCTCCATGCCCGGCAGCACGCGCGAGTCCTGCTTCTTCTCGTCACTGCCGTCGCTGATGTCGTCGCCGATCCCGTACTTCTCCAGGAACGGTCCGAGCAGCTTGGCGTTGCGGGTCGAGGCCAGGATCCAGCGGCCGTCCTTCGTGGCGAAGATCGAGCGGTGGATGGAGACGTCAGGAGCCGAGTGCCGGCAGGTCTGGCGGTGGAACGGGGTCCGCAGGCACACCCAGGACATCAGGTCGCCCTCGGTGTTCTTGGCCAGCGCCTCGTGGACCGCGCAGGACAGGTGCTGGCCGGCGCCGGAGCGGCGGCGGCTGATCAGCGCTGCGATGACCGTGAAGGCGAGCTGCTCCCCCGCCACGGCGAACGAGTGGTCGAGCTGTGCCGCGACCGGGGGCAGGTCGTAGCGGCCGGCCGGGTCGGGGTCGTAGCCGTTGTTCATCACCTGGCCGCCGAGGGCGAGGTGGACCAGGTCGGTGGCCTTCCAGTCCTTGCGGGGGCCCTGTTCGCCGAACGGCGTGATCCGGGCGACGACCAGCTCCGGATGGCGCTCGCGGAGGGACGCGCTGCCCAGGCCTCGCTCGTCGAGGTAGCCGACCGGCGTCGCGTCGAGCAGGACGTCGCAGGCGGCGGCGAGCTGCTCGAGCGCGGCGGCCCCGTCCTCGGTCTCGAGGTCCAGCACGACCGACCGCTTGCCCCGGTTGTAGGCCCAGAAGTGCAAGGACCGCTCGGGGTCCGGTACGTCATCGACGAAGGGCGCCATCCGGCGGCTCTCGGCACCCTCGGGCGGCTCGACCTTGATCACCTCGGCGCCGAGCCCGGCCAGGACGAGGCCGCAGTACTCGCCGATCCGGTCTCCGACCTCGACGACCCGCACCCCGGTCAGGGGACCTGGCTTCGAGCCCTCGTCCGGCCCGGCGCTCATCGGGCGACCTCCCCGGACAGGGTCCGGTCACCCCTGGCCTCGAAGCGTTCGAAGTCCGCCAGCGACGCGTCGGCGTACTGGTCGGCGTGCTCCTGGCGGGTGAACGGCCAGATGATGGCGGTGCCAGCCTGGTCGGTGTACCAGTTGTCGCACAGCGAGTAGGTGGTGCCGGGAAGCGCGGCCCGCACGGTGCCGCAGAAGGCGTCCGTGGCCTCCTCCGTCGGTGCCAAGGCGCGGCTCTCCCGCTGTGAGGTCGCCAGCAGCCGCATGAGGAAGCCGACCTCGTCTCGCAGGCAGGTGGGGATCGCCACGGAGTTGACCGGGGCGAAGGGGCCGTTGAGCAGGAAGAAGTTGGGCATGCCGGGCAGGCCGATGCCGCGATAGCTGTAGACGCCCTCGGCCCACAGCTTGTCGACGGTGAGGCCGTCCGGACCGACGACGTCCATCGGCCGCATGTAGGCGTGGGTGTCGAACCCGGTGGCGTAGACGATGACGTCGAGCTCGTGCAGCGTGCCGTCCGGGTCGACGATTCCGTTCGCCTCGACCCGCTGCACGCCGCCGAAGACCGGCTGCACGTTGGGGCGCTGGACGACCTGGTAGTAGTCGGGTGACTTGGGGATCCGCTTGCAGCCCGGCGGGTCCTTCGGCGTCAGCTTCGCCCGCAGGTCCGGGTCCGGGACAGCCTCGGCCAACTCGTCGTAGAAGCGCTGGGTCTGCACGTCGCGCTCGGGCCCGGGCACAAGCCGCCACGTCTCGGACCCCTCGGTCGCGATGCGGAGCTTCATGATCCGACGGTCCCAGTAGCCTGCGAGCGCCGGGATCCGCAGGAGCAGCCGCTCGACGACGGAGATCTTCTTGTTCTCCCGGATCTGGATCCACTGGGGCGTCCGGATGAAGTGCTTGACGTCGTGCCCGCGCTTGCCGAGCTCGCTCACGATCTGGATGCCGCTGGAGCCGGTGCCGACGACGCCGACCCGCTTGCCCGCGAGGTCGACGGTGTGGTCCCACTCCGAGGAGTGCCAGCTGTGTCCCGCGAAGGTGTCGGTCCCCGGGAACGTGGGGCGCTTGGGGACGTGGAGGAAGCCGGTCGCCGCGACGACGGCGTCGAAGGTCTCAGTGGTCCCATCGGAGAGGGTCAGTGTCCAGGAACCGTCCTCCCAGGCGGAGAGCAGCACCTCGGTGTTGAAGCGGACCTTCGCGAGGATGCCCTCCTCGCGGGCGAAGTCGGAGAGGTAGCGGCTGATCTCGGAGCCCGGGGCGTACCGCTTCGACCAGTAGTTCTTCCGCGCGAACGGGAACTCGTAGGAGCGGGTGATCACGTCCACGTGGAGGCCCGGGTAGGTGTTGTCGTACCAGGTGCCGCCGACGCCCGCGCGCTTCTCGAAGATCGTGTAGTCGATGCCGGCCTCCGCCAGGTGGTGGGCGAGGAACAGCCCCGACATCCCCGCACCGATGATGCCCACTCTCACTGGTCTGACCTCCAACATAGCGACGACTCGTTATCAACACGAATCTAACACAACTAGCGGTGCCTCTGGAACGGGTCTTACTGTGTTCCAAAGTTTGGCCCTATAGTGTTACAACCGAGTTGAGATTGAGATGTGGAGGAACCCATGACGGAGACCGCGACCAGGACCGACGCGGACACAACGGGAGCGCCAGTCGGTGACACCGGCGTCCGGAAGTACGACGTGATCATCGTCGGCGCCGGTCTCACGGGGATGTACCAGCTGATGCTCGTGCGCGAGCTCGGCCTGTCCGTGCGCGTGATCGAGGCCGGCTCCGGCGTGGGCGGCACCTGGTACTGGAACGCCTACCCCGGTGCTCGCCTGGACTCGGAGTCCTACTCCTACCAGTACTCCTTCGACACCGATCTCCTGGAGGAGTGGCGGTGGAAGGAGATGTACGCCGGCCAGCCCGAGCTGGAGGCCTACTACAACCGCTTCGCCGACAAGCACGACCTGCGTCGTGACATCGACTTCGAGACCCGGATCGAGAGCATGGTCTTCGACGAGGAGACCAACACGTGGACGCTCCACTCGACCGACGGCGACCTCTATCGGTCCCGCGTCGTGATCGCGGCGACCGGCATCCTCTCCGACCCGAACTTCCCCCGGATCCCGGGCCTGGAGAGCTTCGAGGGCGAGTGGTACCACACGTCGTTGTGGCCGAAGGACAAGCAGATCGACTTCGCCGGCAAGCGCGTCGCCGTCATCGGGACCGGTGCCACCGGCGTCCAGGTGATCCCGGAGGTGGCCAAGACCGCCGGACACCTCACGGTCTTCCAGCGGACGGCGAACTGGGCGGTGCCGCTGCGCAACCGTCCCCTGTCCGATGAGGACATGGACCGCATCCGCGCCGGCTACGCGGAGATGTTCCCCCACCTGCGCCAGACGTGGAGCGGCTTCCTGCACACGTGGGACCCGACCAAGTCCACCGACGTCCCGGTCGAGGTGCGCGACGCCCGCTATGAGGAGGCGTTCAACTCCCCCGGCTTCGTCAAGTGGATCGGCCTCTACAACGACCTCGCCTACGACGCCACGGCCAACCGGATCTACTGCGACTTCCTCGCCGACAAGGTCCGGGAGCGCGTCAACGACCCGGAGACCGCGGAGAAGCTCATCCCGAACGACCACTACTTCGGCACCAAGCGGGTCCCCTGCGAGACCAACTACTACGAGACCTACAACCGCGACAACGTCGACCTGGTCCTCCTCAAGGAGGACCCCATCGTCGAGTTCACGCCGAAGGGCATCCGCACCGAGAGCGGCGAGCTCGAGGTCGACATGATCATCCTCGCCACCGGGTTCGACGCCTTCACCGGCGCGCTGAACAAGATCGACATCCGGGGCCTGGACGGTGTGTCCATGCGGGACAAGTGGAAGGACGGCCCGCACACCTACCTGGGCATGCAGGTGTCCGGCTTCCCGAACCTGTTCATCGAGGGTGGCCCGCACGGCAAGGGCGGCCACGGCAACGGGCCACGCTGCTCGGAGCCCGTGGTCGAGTGGGTCACCAAGGTCGTCGGCGACATCTTCACCAACGACTGGAAGCGGGTCGAGGCCGACCCCGAGGCCGAGGCCGCATGGACCAAGAGCGTGACTGACACCGCAGCCGGAACGCTCCAGGCCTCGGCGAAGTCGATCTTCTTCGGCGACAACATCCCTGGCAAGCCCCGCGTCTACGTCGCCTACCTGGGCTCCCTCCCCGAGTTCGTGCAGAAGCTCGAGGACGCCCGGGACGACGACTACCGCGGCTTCATCGTCAGCTGATGAGGCCCGAGCGGTTCGTCGTCGACGTCCCGGAGGCCGAGCTGGCCGACCTCGAGCGGCGGTTGGCCGCGACCCGGTTCGCGGCCGACCCCGGCAACCAGGACGAGCGCTACGGCATCTCCACGGCGCGGCTGCGGGAGCTGGTCCAGTACTGGCGCAGTGGCTACGACTGGAGAGCCCAGGAGAAGCTCCTCAACGAGCTCCCCATGTTCCGGGTCGAGATCGACGGCGTCCCGATCCACTACGTCCACGTGCGCGGCAAGGGGCCCTCGCCCACGCCCCTCGTGCTCAGCCACGGCTTCCCGTGGACGTTCTGGGACTTCCACCGGATGATCGGGCCGCTGACGGACCCGGCGTCGTACGGCGGCGACCCTGCGGACGCGTTCGACGTCGTCATCCCCTCACTGCCGGGGTTCGCCTTCTCGTCGCCGCTGCCGCGGACCGGGATCAACTTCCTGACCGCCGCCGACCTCTGGGTGCGGCTGATGCAGGACGTGCTCGGCTACGACCGGTTCGCCGCGCACGGCGGGGACTGGGGCGCCCAGGTCACGGCCCAGCTCGGCCACAAGTACGCCGACCGAGTGATCGGCATCCACCTGACCAGCCTGATCTCCTTCCCGGCGGGCTGGAACTCCGACCGCCCGTGGGACCTGCTGCTGAAGGCGGCCGACGCGGCGTCCCCGGAGAACCGCGCCGCCGTCGTCGCCTGGGAGAAGCGCCGGGTGGGCCATCTGGTGCCACAGATCGTCCACCCGCAGACCCTCGCTCACGGCCTCAACGACTCCCCCGCGGGCCTGCTGGCCTGGCTGACCCAGCGTCGGCTCGCCTGGATGGACCCGGCACAGCTGCTCGACGAGGTGTTCCCTCCGGACTTCCTCATCACGACGACGATGCTCTACTGGGTCACCCAGACCTACCCCAGCGCCGCGCGGTTCTACTACGAGGCCGCCACCAACCCGTGGCAGCCGGCGCACGACCGGACCCCGGTCATCCAAGCCCCTGCCGGGCTGTCGATCTTCATCGACGACAACCCGCCCGGCGCGGGATTCGACTGGCTACCCGCGATCTACGCGCAGGTCGTCCACCGGGCCGAGCACAAGATCGGCGGCCACTTCGGCGCGATGGAGCGCCCTGTCGACGTCGTCAACGACATCCGCGACACCTTCCGCCCACTGCGCTGAGCGCCCCCCCGACCCGAAGGACACCTCATGGCCCGAACCCCGCAGACCTCGATCTTCGACTACGTCATCGTCGGCGCCGGAGCCGCCGGCTGCATCCTGGCCAACCGACTGAGCGAGGACCGGCGCAACAGCGTCCTGCTCATCGAGGCGGGCGGGCCGGACACCAGCCTGATGCACCTGGTCCCGAAGGGCTTCTACTTCACACTGACGAACCCGAAGTACGCGAAGACCTTCGCCACGGTCGCCTTCCCCGACGGGCACGTCGAGCAGCTGCCCCGCGGGCGGGTCATCGGCGGGTCGACGACCATCAACGGGATGGTGTGGAACCGCGGCTGGGCGCCGTACTACGACGGGTGGGAGGCCGCCGGGAACGCCGGCTGGAACTGGAAGCGCTTCCTCGACGCGTTCCGCAAGATCGAGCGGCACCAGCTCGGCGCCAGCGAGGTCCGCGGCGGCAGCGGCGCGGTCGACATCGAGATCGCCGGGCCGCGGGAGGAGGCGTGCGACGCGCTGATCGCCTCCTTCGAGCGCAACGGCGTCGGGTACGCCGAGGACATGAACGGCAGTGGGGTGGAGCGGGCGTCGTACGTCGCCTCGAACACGCGCAAGGGCACCCGCATGAGCGCGTCCCGGGCATACCTCCGATCGGCTCGTCGTCGCAAGAATCTCACGGTGGTCAGCCACACGGAGGCCGAGCGCCTGGTGCTGGACGGCACCCGGGTCACCGGCGTGCACTGCCGCCGGACCGGGGGAGGGACCGTCACGTACACGGCGCGGCGCGAGGTGCTCGTCTGCGGCGGCGCGTTCGACTCGCCGCTGCTCCTGGAGCGCTCCGGCATCGGGAACCCCGAGGTGCTCGAGAAGGCCGGCGTCCTCGTCCGGGTCCCCAGCCCCCGCGTCGGCCAGAACTTCAAGGAGCACCGCGGGATCCTGCTGCAGTTCCGGCTCTCCGGCGTCAAGGGCTACAACGCCGAGGCCTCCTCGACGCCCCGTTACCTGTGGACGGGGCTCAAGTACCTGCTGTCGCGCTCGGGCATGATCGCGCACGGCGGCTACGCGGTGAGCGCGATCTACAAGTCCGACCCGGCCTCGGAGCACCCCGACACCCAGTGCTTCTTCACCCCCATCTCGACGTCGGCCGTCAACCCGATGTCGGGCCGTATGGTCGTCGACAAGCACCCGGGCGCGAAGTACGTCGCACTGCCGATGTACCCGACCAGTCAGGGCTCGCTGCACATCACGGGCCCCGGCCTCGACGACGTACCGCGGCTCGAGCCGAACTTCCTGAGCACCGAGGAGGACCGCCAGATGCTCGTCAAAGCGCTGCGGAAGGCACGCGAGGTCGTGGCGACGGAGCCGTTCGCGAAGTACGTCGTCGAAGAGCTGCAGCCGGGCCCTCAGGTCGCCGAGGACGAGGAGATCATCGAGTACGGCATCAACCACGGGAACGCCGGCGCGCACGGCCTCGGCACCTGCGCGATGGGCCCGGACCCGGAAGACGTCGTCGACTCCTCGCTCCGGGTCCGGGGCACCGAGGGCCTGCGCGTCGTGGACGCTTCCGTCTTCCGCGATCAGCCGTCCGGCAACAACAACGCCCCGACCATGGCGCTGGCGTGGATCGCCGCCGACATCATCCTCGAGCAGCAGGTCTGACGGGGAACGAGAAGCCCCCGGCCGCATCGCGGGCCGGGGGCTTCCTTGTGGTCAGGTCAGCGGCGCACCAGGCTGATCGCACCCTCTGGGCAGGCCGCTGCGACGTCCTCGGCCGCAGCTTGTTCGCCGTCGCCGATCACGACGTCCTTCGCCTCGCCGTAGCCGACGTCGTCCGGGTCGAACCATTGCGAGGCGAGCGTGTAGCAACGGCCGTGCCCCGAGCAGAGGTCGGTGTCGATGTGGAACCGCAGGCCTTGCTTCTGATCGGTGGTCTCGGTCATCTGGGTCTTCCTTTCGTGGCCATCGGCCGGATGGGTCAGCGGGCGGCCGGCTCGATCTCGAGCGGCAGGTGCAGCAGCTGCTGCATGAAGCTCCCGTACCGGTACTCCTCGACGAAGTCGTCCGGCAGCCGGTAGTCAGCGATGCGCTCGTGCCAGACCTCCAGCGCGATCCGCATCTCGAGGCGTGCCACGTGTGAGCCGAGGCAGCGGTGCACGCCCAGCCCGAAGGCGGAGTGAGGGACGCCCGTGCGGGTCAGCTCGACGTCCGGCGCCAAGGCCCGATCGGCGCCGCTGCGCGCGATGAAGATCCGGTCGCCGGCCTTGACCGGGAAGCCGTTGAGCTCGCCGTCCTGCTTGGCGACCCTGCCCGCCGACCCACCGGTGTTGTAGTAGCGCATGAGCTCCTCGACCGCCCCCGGGATCCGGGACGGGTCGTCCACCAGGAACTCCCGGTCGTCCCGGTGCTTGGCGAGGTGCCACATGATGAAGCCGAGCTGACTCGACGTCGTCTCCTGCCCGGCGATGAAGGCGAGCTTGGCCATGCCGACCAGCAGGTCCTCGGGGATGGGCTCTCCGTCGACCTCCATCCCGATGAACGCGGTGGCCAGGTCGCCCGGTTGCGGGTGCGTACGCCGATCGTGCATCGCGCCGCGCACGATCGCGTCGATCTGCGACTCGATGTCGTTGCGCTCCTCCTGGGTCGGGAAGTCGAAGGTCGCGCGCTCAGCGAGGTGGAACATGCGGTCGACGTCGTCGGTGCCGATGCCGAGCCATTCGAGGAAGAACAGGGCAGGGAGCTTCGCGGCGTAGTCCTTCGCCCAGTCGCACGTGCCCTTCTCGAGGATGGCGTCGATGAGCTCGTGGCAGATCTCACCGATGCGCGGCTCCAGGTGCGCAATGGCCTTCGGGCCGAACAGAGGCGCGAGTGCCTTGCGGTACTTGGTGTGCACCGGTGGGTCCATCGTGATCGGCGGGACGTCGAGGATCACTTCCTGCTTCGTGTAGACGATCGAGCTCGGGAGGTTCGACCACGTTGAGGGGTCCTGGAGGACCGTCCGCACGGTGTCGTAGTCCGCTGCCACCAGGTAGCCCCGGTTCACCGGGCTGTAGAAGAGCCCGCCGACCTTGGTCGCCTCGTCCCACACGGCGAAGGGGTCGATGCCGAGTCGCTCGTCGCGCTCGAGGTCGAGCTTGTGAACCGGGAGCCCGTTGGCCTCGGCACGCTCCAACATCGACGTCATGTGCTGTCTCCATCCAACGCTTGAAATCAGTATGAACATGATTGTAGGTGAGTCCTAACACGATTGGCTACAGAGAGATGCGCTCCCCGAGCCCGGCGGAGCGGAAGGATCGCGCCATGGGACTGTCCAGGTAGGGATGCGGATATGCCTGCGGTACGGCGCTGGCCGCGTCGAGACCCGCCACCTGCTCGGCGGTCAAGGCGACCCCGGCGCTGGCCAGGTTGGTGCGCAGCTGGTCCGCCCGCGTCGCCCCGACGACCGGCACCACGTGTACCGGTCGGTGCCGTAGCCACGCGAGCGCCACCTGGGCGGGCGGTACGCCCAGCTCGCCGGCCACGCTCGCGAGCGCGGCCAGCACTGGACCCGCGCCCGGTCCGCCGAGCGGGTCGGCCCACGCCATCGCCGGCGAGGTCCAGGTCCGCGTGCCGAGACGGCCGGCGGTCGCCGACGAGTCGGCCCCGGCGTACTTGCCCGTGAGCAGCCCGTTCTTCAGCGGCGACCAGGCCAACACCGAGAGTCCGAGCTCGGTGCACAGGGGCAGGAACTCGGCCTCGGCGGTGCGGGCCAGCAGGCTGTACTCGATCTGCACACCGACGTACGCCGTCCAGCCGCGAAGCTCCGCCATGGTGACCGACCGTGCCACCACCCAGGCCGGGGTGTTGGACACAGCCACGTAGAGCACCTTCCCGGCCCGCACCAGGTCGTCCAGCCCGCGCATGACCTCCTCGACGGGGGTCAGGAGGTCCCAGGCGTGCACCACCAGTACGTCGAGCCGGTCGGTGCCCAGCCGGCGCAGGCTGCCCTCGACCGACTGCACCATGTTCTTCCGTTGGTTGCCGGCGGCGTTGGGATCGCGCCCGTTGGGCGCGGAGTTGGTGTACTTCGACGCGATCACAACCTCGTCTCGGTGGCCACCAACAAGCCCTCCGAGGATCCGCTCGCTCTCACCGCCGGCGTACTGGTTCGCGGTGTCGAGGTAGTTGCCCCCGGCATCGCGGTAGACGGCGTAGAGCTCCGCGGCGGTGGCGGCATCGACACCCCAGTCGGTCGTCGCGCCGAAGAGCATGGTGCCCAGCGCCAGGTCCGAGACACGGAGGCCGCTGCGGCCCAGCAGTCGGTAGTTCACTTCCGCAGCATTGCACAATAACTGCACCATTGTTAGCGTCGTGAGCATGACCTCTCCCGACCCGCGGCGCCTCCAGGAGCTGCTCGACCGACAGGACATCTGGGCCTGCTTGCTGCGCTACACGCGCGGCGTGGACCGGCTTGACGAGGAGTTGCTGCGCTCGGCGTACTGGCCGGGCGCGATCGACGACCACGGCGTGTTCCGCGGCCCGATCGAGGAGTTCGTGGCCTGGGCGTTCGCCGGGCACCGGGCCAACCACCAGGGCGAGCAGCACTACGTCACGAACCACGTCTGCGAGATCGACGACGACGTCGCGCACGCCGAGACGTACTTCGTCATGGTCGGACGCAACCGCACCGGGACGCCGGTCACGCTGCACGGCGGGCGCTACATCGACCAGCTCGAGCGCCGGGATGGCGAGTGGCGCATCGCCCACCGCGTGTCCATGGTCGAGTGGACCGGCGGGGTGACCACGCCCGACCTGCCCCCGGTCGACCGCAAGGAGAACGGGGTCGTCGCGCGCGATCGCAGCGACACCTCCTACGACCGTCCGCTGATGACGCCGGAGCGTCTGGGCTGAGTCACCGCGTCGAGACCACCGTGGTCTTCAGCTGCGTGTAGTGCAACAAGGACTCGAAACCTTTCTCCCGGCCGAGGCCGCTGGACTTGTAGCCGCCGAACGGCGTCTCGATGCCGGTGCGGCCGCCGTTGACGATGACCTGCCCGGCCTCCATCCGGGAGGCGACCCGGAGTGCACGCCCCGAGTCCCTGGTCCAGACGCTGGCCACCAAGCCGAAGTCGGAGTCGTTGGCCATCGCGACGGCCTCATCCTCCGTGCCGAACCGCGACACGGCGAGAACAGGGCCGAAGACCTCCTCTCGGAAGATCCGCATCTGCGGCGTCACGTCCGCGTAGACCGTCGCCTCGACATAGCGGCCGGCGGCCGTCTCTCCGCTTGCCGCGCGCCCTCCGACCACCAGCCGCGCTCCGTCCCGCGCGGCGACGTCGAAGTACTCCACCACCTTCTCGAACTGGCCCTCGGTGGTCATCGGCGCGAGACGCTCTCCCGGGACCCTCTCGCGCATCGCGGCGGCCACGCGGTCGAGGAGCTCGTCGTGGACCTCGTGCTGGACCAGCAGCCGGCTGAGGGCGGCACACTGCTGCCCCGCGCCCACGCAGATCGTGAGCGCGCTCTCGACGACGCGATCGAGGTCGGCGTCCGCGAAGACCACGTTGGCCGACTTGCCGCCGAGCTCAAGGATCGTCGGCACGAGACGGCGTGCCGCCCCCTCCGCCACGGCGCGACCGGTCGTCACGGACCCGGTGAAGGCCAGCAGGCGTACGTCGGGGTGGTCGACCAGTGCGGCACCGACCTCGGCCCCGGTGCCGAGCACGACGTTCACGACGCCGGGCGGGACACCGACCTCCTCGCAAAGCCTGGCGAGCATGAGCGTCGTGCTGGAGGTGAACTCCGAGGGCTTGACGACGACCGTGTTCCCGGCCGCGAGAGCCGCCGCCATGCCGCGGGCGGCCTGGGTGAGCGGGCCGTTCCACGGCGTGATCATGCCGACCACGCCGTACGGCTCCCGTGTGGTGAAAGCGTGGTCACCGGAGCCCAGGCCGATGGTCTCCCCGAAGAGGGCGCGCACCACGCCCCCGTAGTACTCGAAGTAGTCAGCAGCGACGCCGAGGCCGCCGCGCATCTCGGAGACGAGCTTGCCCGTCTCCTCGACCTCGACCTCGACGAACTCCTCGGCCCGCTCCCGCAGCGCGCTGCTGACCGCCAGCAGAAGCCGCCCGCGCTCGACGGGTGCGCGGTCGGCCCAGTCGGGGCCAGCACCTCGAGCGGCAGCGACCGCATCCGCGACGTGCGAGGCACCGCCGAGCGCGACGCTGGCCACAGACCGCCGGTCGACGGGGCCGTGGACCGTCATGGCCGGCTGCGTGCCACGAGGCACCGTCTTGCCGTCGATCCAGTGATCCAGGTCGCGTACCATGACCATTAGTTAATCATGTTTAGATCAACATTGGCTCCGCCGGTCTCGTCCGAAGCTCTCGGCGCGCCGGTGCGGCCCGGCCTGGCGGGGGGCCCAGCCAGCCTCACGGGTAACCGTCAGTTCGACACACTGGATGACCCTTGCAACGGTCAGGAGGCGTATCGAACTGACGGTTACCCCTGCGAACAGACGGTTACCCCGTCACCACAGAAGCCGAGTCTGCGTGCAGGTTCACGCAGAGCCGTCGGCCAAGGGGTGGATCATCTCGAGCTCGACTCCTTCGCTCAGCCGTGCGCGAACGCCGGTGTCGGCGTAGCCGCACTTGAGATACGCCTGTTGCGCGCGAACGTTCGCTTCGTGGACGTGGAGGCGTGCCTGGGTCACGCCGTTCTCCCGCAGCCATCCCTCGGCTTCGGAGAGCAGACGCTGGATGACTCCTCCTCCGCGCTGTTCGGGCGTCACGTACACAGCGACGATGTCTGCGCGCGGGACGTCACGGACTTCCCCCAGGAAGTCGGCCTCTCCGGGGGCGATGATCTTCGCGGTAGCACTGCCGATGAACATGTCTCGGTCATCGACGGCGACGAACTGTCCGACGTGGGTGCCGGTGGCTCCGGCTTCGGTGCGCGCACGCCAGGTGATGTCCGGCTGTTGCAGTGCGTTGTCGAGCCTTTCAAGGAAGGCGAGATGGGCGATGGGGTCTCGCAGCGCGTCGAGTCGCAGCTTCTTGGCACTGCGCCATTCGTCGGCACGTACGCGGCGAACGGCCCACGACGTCGCCTCCGCTGCTGTCATGGCGGAGATGGTCGCACAGCGGCGCGGCCTCTCCAGCGCGCCCCAACCCCGGGGGTAACCGTCTGTTCGACACACTGGATGACCCTTGCAACGGTCAGGAGGCGTATCGAACTGACGGTTACCCCTGCGAACAGACGGTTACCCCTGGTCGCCCAGCCGCGGGGCACCGGACCGGGCCGCAACGCGACGATGCCCCGCGACACGGTGGTGTCGCGGGGCATCGGCTGGCGGTGACGGAGGGATTTGAACCCTCGGTGGACTTGCGCCCACAAACGCTTTCGAGGCGTTCTCCTTAGGCCGCTCGGACACGTCACCGCCGGTGAGATTACCGGAGAGCGGCACGACCGACGAAATCGCCTCAGCCCTCGACCAGCACCACGTGCAGCGTGCGCGGGCCGTGCACACCCTCGACCCGGCTGAGCTCGATGTCGCTGGTCGCGGACGGGCCGCTGATCCAGGTGAGCGGCCGACCGCCGCGGACGGCGGGGCCCAGGAGCGCCACGGCGTCGGGCACGTCGAGGACGACCTGGTCGGCCCGGACGACGCACACGTGGACGTCGGGCACCAGGGTGATCGCACGGCGTCCCTGGCCGGGTCCGTGGTCGAGCACGATGGTGCCGGTCTCGGCGATGCCGACGGCGGCCTCGGTGACGACGGCGTCGATCTCGTCGAGCTCGTACGCCGTCAGGGTGCCGTCGTCGACGACCGCCCCGCCGACCTCGAAGCCGAGCCCGGCCGGCACGACGACCGACGCACCCGCGGGCAGGGCCGCGGCGACGGTGGAGGCCAGCTCGGCCGGCGTACACCTCACGACGGTGGCGCGGTAGTCCTCGACGCGCTCGACGAAGAGGCCGACAGTGCCGCGGGGGTCGTCGACAGGAGTACGCCGCGGCGCGACCGGGGCCTCCGGCACGTCCGTGACGTCGGCCAGCGCCGCACGGACGCTCGCCAGGATCTCCTCACGCGCGCTCATCGGCTCTCCCCCTCGTCGCGTCCGCCGTCGGTCCGCCTCCACCAGGCCCGGAACGACTCCTGGGGCGCGGCCGGCAGATCACGCGCCCCCGACCACGGTCCGAAGAGCCGCCCCACCCGGAGCCCCACGCCGCTGAAGCGCTCCCCGAACGCCAGCCGGCGCGAGGAGGACAGCGTGCGGGCGGCGCCCTTGAAGGCCACAGCTTCGGGCTTCGGGACCCCGCCACGGTGCGCGTCGACGACCTGCGCGCGCAGGTCGACGAGCACCGAGGGGATGTCGATCCGCACCGGGCACGCCTCGAAGCACGCGCCGCACAGCGAGGAGGCGTAGGGCAGCGAGTCGAGCTGCTCCCCCTCCGCACCGGGACGCCCCACGCCCTTGAGCAGCGGGTTGAGGATCGCCCCGATCGGGCCGGGGTAGACCGAGCCGTACGCGTGCCCCCCGGTCCGCTCGTAGACCGGGCAGACGTTGAGGCAGGCCGAGCAGCGGATGCAGCGCAGCGCCTGACGGCCGACCTTGTCCGCGAGCGCCCGGGTCCGGCCGTTGTCGAGGAGCACGACGTGCACCTCCTGCGGCCCATCACCAGGAGTGACGCCCGACCAGGTCGAGGTGTAGGGGTTCATCCGCTCCCCGGTCGAGGACCGCGGCAGCAGCCGCAGCAGCGGGTCGAGCTCGTCCCAGGTGGAGACGACCTTCTCGATGCCCACCACCGAGACCAGCACCTCGGGCAGCGTCAGGCACATCCGGCCGTTGCCCTCCGACTCCACCACGACGAGCGTGCCGGTCTCGGCGACGGCGAAGTTCGCGCCCGAGACGCCGACCTTCGCCCGCAGGAACTTCTCCCGCAGGTGCGCCCGCGCGGCCGCTGCGAGCACCGCCGGCTCGTCGGTCAGGTCCTCGGGGGCAGGCCGGCCGACCTCCTTCATCGCGCGCAGGAAGATCTCGCGGATCTCGGCGCGGTTGCGGTGGATCGCGGGCACGAGGATGTGCGAGGGCAGGTCGTCGCCGAGCTGCACGATGAGCTCGGCCAGGTCGGTCTCCCACGCCGCGATCCCCTCGGCGGCGAGCGCGCCGTTGAGGTCGATCTCCTGCGTCACCATCGACTTGACCTTGACGACCTCGTCCACGCCGTGGCGCTTGGCGATGTCGACGACGATGCGGTTGGCCTCGGCCGCGTCACGCGCCCAGTGCACCGTCGCGCCGTTCGCGGTCAGGGTCTCCTCCAGCCGGACCAGCTGGGCGTCCAGGGTCAGCAGTGCCGACTCCTTCACTCCGGCGCCGGCGAGCCGCAGCTCCTCCCAGCCGGAGGTGCCCTCGATCGACTCGTTGACCTCCTCGACCAGCCGCAGCCGCTTGGCGCGGATCGTGCCGGTCGCGTGCGCCAGGTTGTGCCGCAGCTGCGCGTCACCGAGCGCCTCACGCGCGGCGACTGGGAACTTGGGCATCCCGACGAAGGTGCCGCTCATGCGCCCGACCCCTCGGTCGAGGCGAGGATCTCCGCCAGGTGCACGGTCCGTACGCCGGCCCGCTGCCGCGTCATCAGGCCGCCGATGTGCGTCAGGCAGGAGTTGTCACCCGCCACCAGCACCTCGGCCCCGGTCGCGCACACGTGACGCACCTTGTCGGTGCCCATCGCGACCGAGGTGTCGGCGTTCTTGACCGCGAAGGTGCCGCCGAAGCCGCAGCACTGGTCGGCCTCGGGCAGGTCGAGCAGCGTCAGCCCGCGGACGTTCTCCAGCAGCCGCCGCGGCCGGTCGCCGACGCCGAGCATCCGCAGCGAGTGACACGTCGGGTGGTAGGTGACCGTGTGCGGGTAGTAGGCGCCCACGTCGGTCACGCCGAGCACGTCGACGAGGAACTCCGAGAGCTCGTAGACCTTCGGCGACACCGACGCGACCGCACGCTCCAGACCCGCGTCGCCCGAGCGGCGGGCCACGATCGAGTGCTGGTGGCGGGCCGAGCCGGCACACGACCCGGACGGGGTCACCACCGCGTCGTACCCCTCGAACGCGTCGACGAAGGTCCGCACCACCGGCACCGCCTCGTCCAGGTAGCCGGTGTTCACCATCGGCTGCGCGCAGCACGTCTGCGCCTCCGGGAACTCCACGTCCACGCCCAGCCGGCGCAGCAGCGTGACGACCGCCTGGCCGGTGCGCGGATACAAGGCGTCGTTGATGCACGTGACCATCAGCGCGACCCGCATACCGCTCATGCTCCCGCCTTCAGCGGCCCGACACGCCGAGCCGCGGCGTCCCAGTCGGCGCCGCCGCGCGGCTCGTAGCGCACCAGGTCGTGCGTACGCCGGACGAGCGCCCGCATCGCCGCCAGGTCCGGCAGGTCCGCGCCCAGGGTGCGCGCCTGCACGAGCGCGTTGCCCAGCGCGGCCGCCTCGGCCGGCCCGGCGAGCACCGGCAGCCCGCAGGCGTCGGCGGTGAGCTGGCACAGCAGCGCGTTCTGCGAGCCGCCGCCGACGACGTGCACGACATCGATCTCGCGTCCGGCCAGCTCGCAGGCCCGGCGTACGTTGCGCCGGTAGGCCAGGGCCAGGCTGTCGAGGATGGTCCGCACCACCTCGGCGGGGCTCTCGGGCACCGGCTCACCGGCGGCCCGGGCAAGCGCCCGCAGCCGCTCCGGCATCTGGTCGGCGGCGGTGGCGGGCGGGAGGAGCGAGGGGTCGTCGATGTCGACGACGGTGCGCAGGGGAGCCGCGTGGGCCGCGCCCGAGAGCAGCGTCGGGAGGTCGACGGTGAGCCCCTGGGCGGCCCAGGTGCGCACGGACTCCGACAGCACCCACAGGCCCATGACGTTCTTGAGGAAGCGGACGGTGCCGTCGACGCCGCCCTCGTTGGTGAAGTTCGCCAGCCGGGCGTCCTCGCTCAGCACCGGCCCGTCGAGCTCGAGGCCGACCAGCGACCAGGTGCCGGAGGAGACGTACGCGAACCGCTCGCCGTCGGCGGGCACGCCGACGACGGCCGAGGCGGTGTCGTGGGAGCCGACCGCGATGACCGGGACGCCGGGCTCGCCGACCGCCTGACCGATGGCCTGCGCGACGGCGGGCAGCAGCGGTGCGACCACCGACCCGGGGTCGCGCAGCGGCGGCAGGATCCCCCACGGGAGGGAGAGGCGCTTGGCCAGGTCGACCGACCACGTCCGCGACCGGACGTCGTAGAGGCCGGTGGTCGAGGCGTTGGTGCGCTCGGCCCCGATCTCCCCGGTCAGCCAGTAGGTCAGCAGGTCGGGCAGCAGGAGCAGCGTCTCGGCCGACTCCAGCGCGGCGGTCCCGGTCGCGGCGACGAGCTGGAACACGGTGTTGAAGGGCAGCTCCTGCAGGCCGGTGATGGCGTACATCTCGCCCGCGTCGACGAGGCCGGCCACCCGCTCCGGGACGCCCACGGTGCGGGCGTCCCGGTGCGAGTACGGATTGCCGAGCAGCTCACCGTCGCGGTCGAGGAGGCCGTAGTCGACCGCCCACGAGTCGATCCCGATGCCGTCGAGGGACCCGCCGAGCGCCACCTTGCGCAGGCCCGCGAGCGTCTCGCGGTGGATGCCGACGACGTCCCAGAACAGCGAGCCGCGCACCGGCACCCCGCCGTTCGCGAAGCGGTGCACCTCCTCCAGCCGGAGCAGGTCCGGACCGACCTCCGCGGCCATCACGCGGCCGCTCGTCGCACCGAGGTCGACCGCGGCGACCCGGAGTTGGTCGGTCATCGCAGGCTCCGTCACCGAAGGAAGGCCGCCGCGACGCCCGCGTCAACCGGGATGTGCAGTCCGGTGGTGTGGCTGAGGTCGGACGTGCACAGCACGAAGACGGCGTTGGCGATGTTCTCCGGCAGCACCTCGCGCTTGAGGATGGTGCGCTGGGCGTAGAACTTGCCGAGGTCCTTCTCCTCCACGCCGTAGACCGCGGCGCGGTTGGCGCCCCAGCCGGAGGCGAAGATGCCCGAGCCCTGGACGACGCCGTCCGGGTTCACGCCGTTGACCTTGATGCCGTGCTCGCCGAGCTCGGCCGCGAGCAGCCGCACCTGGTGGGCCTGGTCGGCCTTCGCGGCGCCGTACGCGACGTTGTTGGGGCCGGCGAAGATCGAGTTCTTGGACGAGATGTAGACGATGTCGCCGCCCAGCTCCTGCTCGATCATCACCTTCGCGGTCGCCTTCGAGACCAGGAACGAGCCCTTGGCCATCACGTCGTGCTGCAGGTCCCAGTCCTTCTCTGTGGTCTCGAGCAGCGAGCGCGAGAGCGAGAGGCCGGCGTTGTTGACGATCAGGTCGACGCCGCCGAAGGCGAGCACGGCCGCGTCAACGGCCGCCTGGACCGCGTCCGCGTTCGACACGTCGACCTGGACCCCGACGGCGACGTCGGTGGACCCGAGCTCGGCGGCTGCCTCGATCGCCTTCTCCAGCGACAGGTCGGCGATGACCACGCAGGCGCCCTCGGCCGCCAGCTTCTGGGCGGTCGCCTTGCCGATGCCGGAAGCGGCGCCGGTGACGAGCGCGACGCGGGTGGCGAGCGGCTTGGGCTTCGGCATCCGCTGGAGCTTGGCCTCCTCGAGAGCCCAGTACTCGATGCGGAACTTCTCCGACTCGTCGATCGGGGCGTACGTCGACAGGCCCTCCGCGCCACGCATGACGTTGATGGCGTTGACGTAGAACTCGCCGGCGACCCGCGCGGTCTGCTTGTCCTTGCCGAAGCTGAACATGCCGACGCCCGGCACCAGCACGATCAGCGGGTCCTTGCCGCGGATGGCCGGGCTCTCCGGGGTCGCGTGCCGGTCGTAGTAGGCCTGGTAGTCCTCGCGGTAGGTCACCGCGAGCTCCTTGAGGCGCGCGATGGAGTCCTCGACCGACGCGCCCGCCGGCAGGTCGAGCACGAGCGGCTTGACCTTGGTGCGCAGGAAGTGGTCCGGGCAGGACGTGCCGAGCTCCGCCAGCCGCGGGTGCTCGGCGCTGGCCAGGAAGTCGAGCACGGCGTCGGAGTCGGTGAAGTGGCCGACCATGGGTCGATCGGCCGAGGCGATGCCGCGGATCGTCGGAGCGAGCGCGGCCGCCTTCGCACGCCGCTCGGCGTCGGGCAGCGCGGCGTACCCCTCCAGCGCGGGGCCGAAGGGCTCCGCCTTGCTGTGCTCGGCGATGTACGCCGCCGCGGTGTCGATGATCCACAGCGAGCTCTTCTCTGCCTCCTCGCTGGTCTCGCCCCAGGCGGTGATGCCATGGCCGCCGAGGATGCAGCCGACGGCCTGCGGGTTCTGCCGCTTGATCTCGGCGATGTCGAGGCCGAGCTGGAAGCCGGGCCGACGCCACGGGACCCAGACGACCTGGTCGCCGAAGATCTGCTTCGTCAGCGCCTCGCCGTCGGCGGCGGTCGCGATCGCGATGCCGGAGTCGGGGTGCAGGTGGTCGACGTGGGCGGCGTCGACGAGGCCGTGCATCGCGGTGTCGATGGAGGGAGCGGCGCCGCCCTTGCCGTGCAGGCAGTAGTCGAACGCCGCGACCATCTCGTCCTCACGCTCGACGCCCGGGTAGACGTCGACCAGCGCGCGCATCCGGTCGAGCCGGAGGACGGCCAGGCCGGACTCCGTGAGCGTGCCGAGGTCACCGCCCGATCCCTTGACCCAGACCAGCTCCACGGGCTCCCCGGTGACCGGGTCCGTCTCGGTGCCCTTGGCCGAGGTGTTGCCACCGGCGTAGTTGGTGTTCTTCGGGTCGGCGCCCAGCCGGTTCGAGCGGGCGATCAGCTCCTGCGCCGCATTCTGGGCCGAAGTCCGGGGGGTGGAGGTGCTCACGTTCAGTTCCATCCTGCCTGCGTACCGCCCACGCGGTCCGCCTCGATCTGTTCCTGGTAGCCGCTGGCGAGGAAGGCCCGCATCGGGTCGGCGGGCAGGCCCCGCTCCTCGCGCCAGGCGGCGAGGTGCGGTCGGACGTCGGTGTAGAAGGCGTCCATGAAGAGCTCGTTGGCCACGAGGACGTCGCCGTCCTCCTGGGCCCGGGTCAGCGCGTCACGGTCGACGAGCAGCGCGCGCGCCGTCATCTCCTGCACGTTGAGCACCGACCGGATCTGGCCGGGGATCTTCTTCTCGATGTTGTGGCACTGGTCGAGCATGAACGCGACCTCGCTCCCCGGCTCGAGCGCGCCGCCCCGCACGCACTCGAACAGGATGCGGAAGAGCTGGAACGGGTCGGCCGAGCCCACGATGAGGTCGTCGTCGGCGTAGAAGCGGCTGTTGAAGTCGAACGAGCCGAGCTTCCCGAGCCGGAGCAGCTGCGCGACGATGAACTCGATGTTGGTCCCGGGCGCGTGGTGGCCGGTGTCGAGGCAGACCATCGCCTTCTCGCCGAGCGCGGCGACCTGGACGTACGACGTGCCCCAGTCCGGGACGTCGGTGTGGTAGAACGCCGGCTCGAAGAACTTGTACTCGAGCACGAGCCGCTGGTCGTCGCCGAGCCTGTCGTAGATGGTCCGCAGGCTCTCCGCGAGGCGGTCCTGGCGGCCGCGCATGTCGCCCTGGCCGGGATAGTTGGTGCCCTCCGCGAGCCAGATCTTGAGGTCGCGCGACCCGGTCGCACCCATCACGTCGATGCACTCGAAGTGGTGGTCGATCGCCTTCTGGCGGATCTTGGCGTCGGTGTGGGTCAGCGCGCCCAGCTTGTAGTCGTCGTCCTGGAACGTGTTGGAGTTGATCGTCCCCAACCGGATGCCCAGGTCCTCGGCGAAGCGACGCAGCTTGTCGTAGTCGTCGACCTTGTCCCACGGGATGTGCAGGGCGACCGACGGCGACAGCCCGGTGAAGCGGTTCACCGCCGCGGCGTCCGCGATCTTCTCCTCCACCGTCCGCGGGGTGCCGGGGGTGCCGAAGACCTTGAACCGCGTCCCCGAGTTTCCGTAGGCCCACGAGGGGACCTCGATCGCCTGTCCCTCCAGGAGAGGCGCGACCTGCTCGAACGTCTTCATCTCACTTCGCTTCTGTGTTGTTCAGCGCTTCGAGCTGGTCCTCGAGGTGGAAGATCTCCTCGAGCTCCAGGAAGCCTTCGTCGGGAGCGGCCGCGCCGAGGTCCTCGAAGAACCCGGCCATCTCCGCCTGCCATCGCTCGTTGACGTCGCGGGCGGCCATGCCGGCCCGGGCCCGGTCCAGGGACGGCGTCTCCAGGTAGCCGATCAGCAGACCGTCGGGGCGCAGGAAGAGCGAGTAGTTGTGCCAGCCGGTCTCGTGCAGTGCCTGCACCATGTCCGGCCAGACGGCGGCGTGGCGCCGCTTGTACTCCTCGAGGCGGTCGGGCCTCACTTGGAGCTGGAAGCACACGCGTTGCATCCGTCGTCCTCCTGCTCGTCGCGTCGTCGGGGTCCTCTGGTTGCGCCTGCCGGGGGCGGGGGTGCCGCCCCCGGCAGGCGCCGTTCAGGGGACGGATCAGAACTTGAACTGGTCGATGTTGTCCTTGGTGAAGACGAACGGGTCGCCCAGCAGCACGCTGTGGTCGGCCGCGACGGTGAACTCACCGAGCTTGCCGGCGGTGAACTTGTCCCCGCCCTTGCCGGTGATCTCGCCCTTGACCAGCGCGTCGGCCGCGTAGGCGGCCAGGTAGCCCAGGTCCTCGGGGTTCCACAACGCGAACGAGGTCACGGTGCCGTCCTTGACGTACTCCCGCATCTGGTTCGGCGTGCCCAGACCGGTCAGCGCCACCTTGCCCTTCGACGACGAGGTCGACAGGTAACGAGCCGCCGCCGCGATCCCGACCGTGGTCGGGCTGATGATGCCCTTGAGCTGCGGGTGCTTCTGCAGCAGCGCCGAGGTCTGGTCGAAGGACTTCTGGTCGTCGTCGTCACCGTAGACGGTGTCGACCAGCTTGATGTTCGGGTGCGCGGCCAGGTCCTTCTTCATCAGGTCGATCCACGCGTTCTGGTTGGTCGCGTTCGCCGCGGCCGAGAGGATCGCGATCTCACCGGAGTCACCGATCTGCTTGGCGATCTCGTCGACCTGCACCTTCGCGATGCCCTCCGCAGTGGCCTGGTTCACGTACAGGTCACGACACGAGGGATCGGTGTCGGAGTCGAACGTGACCACCTTGGTGCCCGCACTACGCGCCTCGTTCAACGCATCACAGATCGCCTTGGGGTCGTTGGCCGAGACCACCAGAGCACTCACACCCTGCTGCGCAGCGGTGTTGATGAACGGCACCTGCGCGTCCGGGGACGCGGCGTCGGGCCCGACCTCCTTGTAGGTGCCCTTGAACTCGCCCACGGCCTTCTTGCCGCCCGCATCACTGGTGTCGAAGTAAGGGTTGCCCAGGTTCTTCGGCAAGAACGTCACCGAGGTCTTCCCCCCGCCCCCACTGGCACTGCTGCCACCGCCACTGTCACTGCCGCCACACGCGGTCAGACCGAGGCTGGCGGAGATGGCGACCGCGGCAAGCGCGGCGATCCGCCGGTTCCGGAACTTCATCGTTCTTTACCTTTCTTTCGGGTTGGCTGCGGCGACCGCACGCCGGCTGGAGGGGCTCCTGCCCCTGGTCCTTGCCCTGAGCAGACCCGAGGCCAAGGCGAGGAGGCTGGTGGAGAGGACGGAGAGCACGAGCAGCACTCCGATCACGATGTTGATGAGGTTGACCGTCTGGCCCTCGAGGCGCATCGCGCTCGAGATGACGCCGATCAGGACGACCCCGGCGACGACCCCGTGGAGCGCGCCGCGACCGCCGAAGACCGAGACCCCGCCGAGGACGACGGCCGCGATCACCTGCAGCTCGAGGCCGGTGGCGTTGTCACCGCGGGCACTGCCGAAGCGGAGCGTGTAGTAGACGCCGGCGAAGGCCGAGACCGCCCCACTGATGACGAACAGCCAGAACTTCGTGAGCTCGACGTTGACGCCGGTGAAGTGCGCCGCCTCCGAGTTGAGGCCGATCTCGTAGACGCCGCGGCCGAAGGAGGAGAAGTGCAGCATCCAGACCGACAGGGCGAGCAGGATCAGGAACGGGATCAGGATCGTCGGGTAGCTGGTGCCCACCCCGAAGATGCGCTGCTTGGAGAGCTCGGTCCACTTGTGCGGGAAGTCGGTCACCGCCTTGGTGCCGAGCAGCCCGACCGCGATGCCGCGGTAGAGCGCCATCGTGCCGATCGTGACGGCGAGCGACGGCAGGCCGACGTACGACACGAGGAAGCCGTTGAACGCACCGCACACCGCACCGATCACGACCGCGAAGAGGGCCGCGAGCGGGATGGACATGCCGGCGTCCTGGTGCAGGACCCCGACGAGCACGCTCGACAGCCCGACCACGCTGGCCACCGAGAGGTCGATCTCCGCGGTGATCATGATCATCGCCATCGGCAGCGCGATGAGGAGGATCGGGGCGATGTCGAGGAAGAGGTAGTAGAGCGTCAGCGGGCCGTTGAAGTTCGGCACGTTGCCGAGCGAGTAGAAGTAGACGATCCCGAGCAGCGCGATGATCGCGAACTCGCGGGTCAGGAGCACCCGCCGCCAGAGCGGAGCGGCGTACGACGCGTAGGTGCGCTGCGCGGTGCCGTCCGGCCGGGAGTAGGTCGCTGTCGTCATGCGGGGGTACCTGCCTTCCGCGAGGGGCCGGCGTCGTTGGTCTCTCGGCGGGCCAGGTCTCGGGCCGCGACGAGCTGCCGCTCCTGGCGCTTGGCGAGCACCCGGTCGAGGACGATCGCGGCGATGATGAGCGCGCCGACGACGGCCCGCTGCCAGAAGTCCGAGATGCCGACCATCGGCAGCGCCCGGTTGATCGTGATGAGCAGGACGGCGCCGAGCGCCGCGCCCCAGACCGTGCCGACACCGCCCGCGATCGCGACGCCGCCGATGACCGCGGCGCCGACCGCCTGCAGCTCCATGCCGACCCCGGCGCCGGACGAGACCGTGCCGTAGCGGGCCGCGTAGACGACGCCGGCCAGGCCGGCGAGCGCGCCGCTGAGGACGAAGGCGACGAGCACGCGTCGTACGACGGGGAGGCCGTAGAGGGTCGCCGCCTCCGGGTCGGAGCCGATGGCGTACAGCTCGCGGCCGCCCCGCGCGGTGCGCAGGTAGTAGCCGACGAGCGCCATCACGACGAGCGCGATGATCGTGACGACCGGGATGGAACCGATCTCGTTGGTGCCGAGCTCGTTGAACGCCTTAGGGAAGTCCGACGCGTTGACCCGGTCGCTGCCGGCCCAGCTCAGGAAGATGCCGCGGTAGATGTAGAGGGTGCCGAGCGTGATCACCATGGCCGGCACGCGCCCGTAGGCGACCAGCATCCCGTTGACCAGCCCGAGCGCTCCACCGAAGGCGAGGGCGATGAGGAAGACGAACGGGATCGGCATGCCCGGCCAGGCGATGAAGACCTTGCCGGTGAGGTACGCCGTGAGTCCGAGCGTCGAGCCGACCGAGAGGTCGACGTTGCGGGTGATGATGACGACCGCCTGGCCGACCGCGAGGATCAGCAGCAGCGCCGGCGTGACGAGGAGGTTGCGCCATCCGTCGGTGCTGAACACGAAGCCGCTGCTCTTGAGCGTCGTCAGCACGATGAGGACGAGCAGGACCGCGGCGACCGCGATCTCACGCGAGCGCAGCAGCGTGCCGACGATGCGGGTGGTCGGCGAGGTGGCGCTGGGCTCGACGAGCAGGGTGTCGCTCATGCCGGGACCTCGCTCTTCCGGTTGTCGGTCGGGTTGTCGTTGTCGTGGGCGTGCGCGGTCGTCCGCGTCGCGGCCCGCATGACGGTCTCGGGGGTGGCCTCGGAGCGAGGCAGCTCGGCAGTGATCCGGCCCTCGCAGACGACGAGGACGCGATCGGCCATCCCGAGCACCTCGGGCAGCTCGCTGGAGATCATCACGATCGCCAGTCCCTGGCCCGCGAGGTCGGAGAGCAGCCGGTGCACCTCCGCCTTGGTGCCGATGTCGATCCCGCGGGTCGGCTCGTCGATGATGAGGAGCCGCGGCTCGGTGGCCAGCCACTTGGCGATGACGACCTTCTGCTGGTTGCCGCCGCTCATCGTGCTCGCGTGCATGTCCAGCGCGGCGGTCTTGACCTCCAGCCGGCCGGCCCACGGGCCGGCGGCGCGGTTCTCGGCGGCGGACGTCAGCAGGCCCGCCTTGGTCAGGCCGCGCCGGATGACGGACCCGATGTTGCGCGCGACCGACTCCTCGATGACGAGCCCCTGCTTGCGGCGGTCCTCGGGGACGAACGCCATCCCGGCCCGGATCGCGGCGCGCGGGCTGTGGGCGGTGACGGGCTTGCCGAGCAGACGCACCGAGCCGTCGTCGTACCGGTCGACGCCGAAGACGGCGCGGGCGATCTCGGAGCGGCCGGCGCCCACCAGGCCTGCGAGCCCGACGATCTCGCCGGCGCGGACCTGGAAGGAGACGTCGTGGAACACGCCGGCCGAGGTGAGGCCCTCCACCTCGAGCACGACGTCGCCGATCGCTGCCGGCGTCTTCGGGAACAGCTCGGCGACCTCGCGTCCGACCATCCGCGAGACGATCGCGTCGACGTCGGTCTCGTCGGTCCGGTCGGTCGAGACGTAGGAGCCGTCCCGCATCACGGTGATCGTGTCGCACAGCGCGAAGACCTCGTCGAAGCGGTGCGAGATGAAGACCAGGCCGCGACCCTCGTCGCGGAGGCTGCGCGCGATGGCGAACAGCCGCTCGACCTCGACCCCGCTCAGCGCTGCGGTCGGCTCGTCCATGATGAGCAGCGTCGCGTCGAGCGAGATGGCCTTGGCGATCTCGATGACCTGCTGGTCGGCGATGGAGAGACCGCGGGCCGGGCGGCGCGGGTCGATGTGGACGCCCAGGCGCTGGAAGAGCCGGTCGGACTCGTCGTACATCCGGCTGTAGTCGATGCGCCGGGCCGCGCCGAGCGGCTGGCGGCCCATGAAGATGTTCTCCGCGACCGACAGGTCGGGGAACAGCGTCGGCTCCTGGTAGATCACCGCGATGCCGGCCGCCTTCGAGGAGGCGGTCGAGGAGAAGTCCACGTCGTCGCCGAGGAAGCGGAAGACGCCCGCGTCGCGGCGGTGCACGCCGGCGACGATCTTCACCAGGGTCGACTTGCCCGCGCCGTTCTCCCCCACGAGCGCGTGGATCGAGCCCCTCGTGACGGTGAGGCTGCCCGAGCGCAGCGCGACCACGGATCCGAACGACTTCGCGACGTCCTGGAGCTCCAGGACCACCTCGGTCGCTGCCGGTTCCGGCATGCTCGCTCCTTTTTGAAACGTTTTAATCGGACCGGATGACCGTAAGTGACTGCGATCACAGACGTCAAGGGAGCACGAGAAAAATGTTTCGGCGAGGTGTCGAGAGCGTTGACACCTGAGGCTTGCACCGTTTCAATCTGGAGCAGTTCAACCAAGGGGGAGCATGGTCATCGAGCGACAGCAGCTGTCGGCCTCGGTCAAGGACGTCGCCGCAGCCGCGGGCGTCTCCCTGGGCACGGTCTCCAACGTGCTCAACAGGCCCGACCGGGTGGCGGCCGCGACCCGCGAGAAGGTCGAGCACGCCATGGCCGAGCTGGGCTTCGTCCGCAACGAGTCGGCGCGGTCGCTGCGCGCCGGACGTACGCGGTCCCTCGCCTACGTCATGCTCGACGCCGGCAACCCGTTCTTCACCGACGTCGCCCAGGGCATCGAGCACGCCGCCGAGGGAGCCGAGCTGTCCCTCTTCCTGTGCAACAGCGACAGCCGGGCCACCCGCGAGGCCACGCACCTCGAGCACCTCGAGCAGCAGCGGGTGCAGGGCATCCTCATCACGCCGGTCGACCCGGACAGCCCGGCGCTGGACGCCATCGCACGCCGCGGCACGCCGCTCGTCATCGTCGACCGCATCCGCAAGGGCGGCGCGTTCTGCTCGGTCGCCGTGGACGACGTCCTGGGCGGCCGGCTGGCTGTCGAGCACCTCATCGACCGTGGTCACCGCCGGGTCGCCTTCGTCGGCGGACCGCTCAGCATCGGCCAGGTCGCCGACCGCTACGAGGGCGCCCGGCTGGCGTGGTCCACCGCCGGCCTGCCGGAGGACGACCTGACGCTGGTCGCGGGCGAGTCGCTGACCGTCGCGTCCGGGCGCTCGGCCGGCGAGCGGCTCGCCGGGATCCCGTCCGCCCGGCGACCGACGGCCGCGTTCTGCGCCAACGACCTGATCGCGCTGGGGCTCCTGCAGCAGGCCACGACGGCCGGACTCCGGGTGCCGGAGCAGCTCGCGATCGTGGGCTACGACGACATCGAGTTCGCGGCCGCCGCCGCCGTACCGCTCACCTCCGTCCGGCAACCGCGCCAGGAGCTCGGCCGTGCCGCCGCCGACCTGGTGCTCGACGAGGCGAGCAACGAGGCCCATCACCACCAGCAGGTCGTGTTCACTCCCGAGCTGGTCGCCCGGGCCTCGACGCTGGGCTGACCCGCCGAGACGTCAATCCGTACGGCCCGAGACGTCAATCCGTACGGCCCGAGACGTCAATCCGTACGGATCGACCTCTCGGCGCGCTGCTGGCGGAAGAACTCCTCGAGCAGGTCCGTCGACTCCGCCGCCAGCACGCCCGAGACGACCTCGGGGCGGTGGTTGAGCCGCCGGTCGCGTACGACATCCCACAGCGACCCGACGGCGCCGGCCTTGTCGTCGAACGCCCCGAAGACCAGCTTGGCCACGCGGGCGAGGACGACGGCGCCCGCACACATGGTGCACGGCTCGAGGGTGACGACGAGGGTGCACCCGTCCAGCCGCCACTCGTCGCGGTGGCGCGCCGCCTCGCGCAACGCCACCACCTCGGCGTGCCCGGTCGGGTCGGCGGCGGCCTCGCGCACGTTGCGCCCGCGGCCGACGATCTCGCCGTACGGGTCCAGGACCACCGCGCCGATCGGCACATCACCGGTCGCGAGAGCCCCACGCGCCTCCTCGAGGGCTGCGCTCATCGCGACGTCATACGGGGTGGCTGCCATGGCAACCGGATCGTATGACGTCCGGGCTCGGTCAGGCGCTGGTCAGGCCGACCGCGTCGTCGAAGAGCTTGCCGAAGCCCAGCTTGCGAGCAACCTCCGAGAGCATCTCGTCGGGGTAGAGGTCGACGTCGTCGAGCAGCACGCCCATGTCCATCGCGCTCATCCCGGCGTCGGCGAGCAGGCTCAGGTCACCGGCGGGCGCGGGCTCGTCCTCCTCCTCGGGCATCGGCAGGCCGAGGAACTCCACCACGCTGGCCGCGAGCTCCCACTCGTCGGCGGCGGTCACGTCCGAGAGGAGCGCCCGGACGCTCGCACCGACGACGCGTACGACGACGAAGAAGTCCTCGTCGATGCCGATGAGGCCGACGGCACCGCCGTCGCCGGGGAAGCGGCGCAGCGCGTGCGCGAGCGTGTCGACGTCGGTCAGCAGGTCGTGCGCGAGCTCCTGGACCTGCCAGACCCCCTCCTCGCGAAACACCGCGAGGGCGAAGTCGACTCCCTCCATCTCATCGGACATGTCACCAGACTGACATCCGATGCGCGACGCGCCAACCCCTTTGGCCGCCCGATGACGGCGATAAGGTGCGGCTCATGCGCACCCATGTCGTCGATCACCCACTCGTCGCCCACAAGCTGACCCGGCTCCGCGACGAGACCACCGACTCACCGACGTTCCGGGCGCTGGCCGACGAGCTGGTCACCCTGCTGGCCTACGAGGCGACGCGCGAGGTACGCGTGGAGGCGCACGACATCGTGACGCCGGTGGCGCCGACGACAGGCGTACGGCTGGCGCGGCCGACGCCCCTCGTCGTACCCATCCTGCGAGCCGGCCTCGGCATGCTCGACGGGATGATGCGGCTGCTGCCGACGGGCGAGGTCGGCTTCCTCGGCATGGTGCGCAACGAGGAGACGCTGGAGGCGACGACGTACGCCGAGCGCCTGCCCGAGGACCTCTCCGGGCGTCAGTGCTACGTGCTCGACCCCATGCTCGCGACCGGCGGCACGCTGGCCGCGGCGATCCGGTTCCTGGTCGACCGCGGCGCCGACCACATCACCTGCATCACGCTGCTGAGCGCCCCGGAGGGGATCGCCAACCTCGAGGCCGGC
>NZ_BAAAPB010000001.1:496090-511429 GCF_039530925.1 Nocardioides panacihumi
TCGTGCCGGGTCTCGGCGACGCCGGGGATCGGCTCTACGGCCTGGCCCAGTAGGGCTCCCCCGGCCGCCGTACTCCAGCACCACCCTGCCCTGCGCGGGGGTAACCGTCTGTTCGCAACGGTAACCGTCAGTTCGACACGCTGAATGACCCTTGCAACGGTCAGGTGGCGTATCGAACTGACGGTTACCCATCTACCGGGCGGTCTTACCCCGCCTGGCGACGACCCAGCGGGAACTCGCCGATCACCTCGTAGCGGGGGCGGTTGCGGGGGCCCTCCCCGAGATGGGACTGGACGAGGCTGAGGTTGTCGGCGGTCCAGGCCGGGCCGCGGTAGGCGTCCAGCAGGCGGACCCACCTCGTCACCTCCTGCGGATGACCGAGGCGCGCGACGGTCAGGTGCGGCCGGAAGCGCTGGCCGTCGACGTCGATGCCGCTCTTCGTCGCGGCCGCCCTGGCGCCGGTCGCCAGGCGGCTCAGCTCGGTGCGGCCCGACTCGTCGAGGTCGAGGCCGGTCCACAGCACCCGCGCGCGGGCCGCGTCGGGGAAGGCGCCGCCGCCGGCGATCGCCGTCTCCACGGGAGTACGCCGACCGGCGGCCCTCCCGAGTCGCTCGACCAGCTCGTCGAGCGACCGGTCGGGCACGTCCGCGAGGAACGCCAGCGTGACGTGGACCTGGTCGGCCTGCGTCCAGCGGAACTGGCCGGCCTCGCGGCGTACCTCCAGGAACTCGTCGAGGTCCTCCAGGGCCCGCTCCGGCGGGATCAGCGCGGCGAACAGCCTCACGAGATCCGGGTGCCGAGCAGGCGGCCGATCAGCAGTGTCACCCCCATGGCGAAGACGCCGCCGAGGACGTTGCGGAGCACCGCCGGCCAGGGGCGGGCGCGGCCGAGCCTCGCCGAGACGTAGCCGGTGATGGCCAGCGCCACGGCGACCGCGACGGCGGTGACGTAGAAGCGCTCCGGCGCCGGCAGCAGGATCGTGAGGAGGGGCAGCAGGGCACCGATCGAGAACGCGACCATCGAGGCGAGCGCCGCGCCCCAGGGGTTCGTGACGTCGTCGATGTCGATGCCGAACTCGAGGTCGGCGTGGGTGCGCAGCGCGTCCTTCGCGGTCATCTGCACGGCGGCCTGCTGCGCGATCTCGGGCGAGAGACCCTTCTCCTCCAGCATCAGGGTGAGGTGGGCCAGCTCCTCCTCGGGCATCCGGTCCAGGTCGTTGCGCTCGGCCTCGATGAGGGCCAGCTCGGCGTCGCGCTGGGTCGAGACCGAGACGTACTCCCCGGCAGCCATGGACAGCGCACCGGCGACGAGCGCGGCGGTGCCCGCGATGAGGATGGCGGAGCGTTCGCTGCTCGCACCCGCGACACCCATCACGATGCCCGCGACGGAGACGATGCCGTCGTTGGCGCCGAGCACCCCGGCGCGCAGCCAGTTGAGTCGGTTGCTGAGCCCCTCGGTGTCGCCGTGCTCGTGATGCGTCAGATCAGCCACCTCAGTCATACGGCCCATCGTCTCTTGCGAGACGATGGGCCGCAAAGAAGGTGAGGCTGGGCTCACTGGGCGCTCAGAGCCCGAGCTCGCGCCCGATCAGCTCCTTCATGATCTCGTTGGAGCCTGCCCAGATCTTGGTGACCCGGGCGTCACGCCAGGCCCGGGCGACGCGGTACTCGTTCATGAAGCCGTAGCCGCCGTGGAGCTGGACGCAGTGGTCGAGGACCTCCGACTGCGTCTGCGACGACCACCACTTCGCCTTGGCCGCCTCGGTCGAGGTCAGCTCACCGCGGGCGTGGGCGGCGACGCACTTGTCGATGTACGCCTCGCACACCTCGATCTGCGTGAAGAGCTCGGCCAGCAGGAACTTGTTGTGCTGGAAGTTGCCGATCGACTGGCCGAACGCCTTGCGGTCCTTGGCGTACTGCAGCGTCTCGACGAGGATCTGCTTCGCGTGGTGGGTGTTCGCGACCGCACACGAGATCCGCTCCTGCGGCAGCTTCTGCATCATGTGGATGAAGCCCATGTCCACCTCGCCGACCACCTCGGCGTCGGTGACGCGGACGTTCTCGAAGAACAGCTCGGCGGTGTCGGACTCCTCCATGCCGACCTTGTCGAGCTTGCGGCCGCGGCTGAAGCCCTCCTTGGTCGACTCGACGGCGAAGAGCGTGATGCCCTTCGGCCCCTTCTCGGGGTCGGTCCGCGCGGCGACGACGACCAGGTCGGCCGAGTATCCGTTGGTGATGAAGGTCTTGGAGCCGTTGATGACCCACTCGTCGCCGTCGCGGACGGCGGTGGTCCGCAGCGCAGCGAGGTCGGAGCCGCCGGAGGGCTCGGTCATGCCGATCGCGAGCAGGATCTCGCCCGACGAGACGCCCGGCAGCCAGCGCTTCTTCTGCTCCTCGGTGCCAAGCTCGACGATGTACGGCGCGGTGATGTCGACGTGGATCCCGACGCAGGTCGGGAACGCGGCCCCGACCTTCGCGAGCTCCTCCTCGAGGACGGCGTTGAAGCGGAAGTCGTCGGCACCGGCGCCGCCGTACTCCTCGGGGATGGAGAGACCGAGGAAGCCGTTCGCACCCGCCTCGAGCCAGAACTCGCGCGGGAGCGCCTTGTCGGCGATGTACTTGTCGGTGTTCGGGATGACCGAACGCTCGAGCCACTGGCGCACCGAGGCGCGGAAGTCCTCGTGGTCCTCGTCGTAGATGTCGCGCTTCATGCGCGCGATCCTACTCCGCGAAGTTACTCGCCCGTAACCTCGCCCGACGGCTCTGAGACGCGCTTCGGCATGAGGAGGGCGCTGCCCAGCAGGGCGACCGAGATCGCCGCGCTGACCACGAAGACGGTGTGCAGCGCCGGAGCGAGTACGCCGGCCGGCACCTGCTCCAGCGAGGGCACCCGGCCCCCGGACCGATCGGCGACGTACGCGTTCGCGACCGCGCCGAACACCGCGACCCCGACCGCGCTGCCCACCGAGCGGGCGAACATGTTGGCACCCGTCGCCACGCCCCGGCTGCGCCAGTCCACGCTCGACTGCGCCGCCACGACGCCCGGGCTCGCCACCAGGCCGAAGCCGAGACCCATGACGAAGCACGGCAGCGTCAGGTGCCAGAACGAGGCATCCGGACCGACCGTGAGGAGCAGCAGCGCGCCGAGGACCGTGATGACCGCGCCCAGGCCGACGGTCGCACGGAAGCCCAGGGTCAGGAAGAGGCGGCCCGCCTGCGAGGCCGCGATCGGCCAGCCGACGGTCATGCCGGCCAGCGCCAGCCCCGCCACGACGGCGCCATGACCGAGCACGTGCTGGGCGTAGAGCGGGACGTAGGAGGAGAGCCCCAGCATCACGCAGCCGACCAGGAAGCTGCCCGCGGCGGCCGCGTTGAGCACGCGGCGCCGGAACACCCACAGCGGAAGGACCGGCTCGGCGGCGCGGCGCTCGACGGCGACGAAGCCGGCCAGCAGCACCACCGAGACGGCGAAGATCGCGATGCTCGTCCCCGAGTCCCAGGCCCAGCGCTGGCCGCCCTCGAGCATGCCGAGCAGGAGCAGCACGCCTCCGGCGGTCAGCAGCAACGCGCCGGCCCAGTCGACCGACGTACGCCGCCGCTCGACCCGCTCGTCGAAGCGCCGCAGCATCCAGACGGCCGCGAGGCCGATCGGCACGTTGACGAAGAAGATCCACCGCCACGAGAGGTAGTCGGCGAACACGCCGCCGAGGGTGGGGCCGACGAGGGAGGCCATCGCCCAGACCGAGGCGATGTAGCCCTGGACCTTCGCGCGCTCCTCCATCGTGTAGATGTCGCCGACGATCGTCATGCCCATCGGCTGCACGGCGCCCGCGCCGAGGCCCTGGATCGCCCGGAAGACGATCAGCCCGGTCATCGACCAGGCGAAGCCGCACAGCACCGAGCCGCCGACGAACAGGAAGATCCCGAGGAGCATCACCGGCTTGCGGCCGAGCACGTCGGCGAGCTTGCCGTAGATCGGGACGGTCACCGCCGTGGTGAGCAGGTAGACCGAGAACAGCCACGGGAACTGGGCGAAGCCGCCGAGGTCCTCGACGACGCTGGGGACGGCGGTGGCGAGGATCGTGGTGTCGATCGCGACGAGCCCGATGCTCAGCATCACCGCGAGGAGGACGGGCCCCCGCTCGCTGCGCAGACCGATGTCGCGCCTGCTGATGGTGGTACTCGTCACGGTAAAGACAAGTGCCGGGAGCCGTTGATCATTCCCGCAGTGGATACCTAGCGGCATGATCGATCCCGTGGATGTCTGGCCCGGGCAGCCCTACCCCCTCGGCGCGACGTTCGACGGGAGCGGAACCAACTTCGCTCTCTTCAGCGAGGCGGCCGAGCGTGTGGAGCTGTGCCTCTTCGACGACGAGGGGCAGGAGAGCCGCGTCGAGCTGACCGAGGTGGACGCGTTCGTCTGGCACGGCTACCTGCCCCAGGTGCAGCCGGGGCAGCGCTACGGCTACCGCGTGCACGGCCCCTGGGATCTCTCCCGCGGCCTGCGCTGCAACCCGAACAAGCTCCTGCTCGACCCCTACGCCAAGGCGACGTACGGCGAGATCGACTGGGACCCGAGCCTCTTCGGCTACCGGTTCGACGCGCCCGACGAGCGCAACGACGACGACTCCGCGCCGCACATGATGCTGGGGGTCGTCGTCAACCCGTTCTTCGACTGGGAGGGCGACACCCGGCCGCGCTACCGCTACAACGAGTCGGTCATCTACGAGGCGCACGTCAAGGGGCTGACCCAGCTGCACCCGGACGTGCCCGAGGAGCTCCGCGGCACGTACGCCGGCCTGGCCCACCCCGCCACCATCGAGCACCTGACCAAGCTGGGGATCACTGCCGTCGAGCTGATGCCGGTGCACCAGTTCGTCCAGGACGACACCCTGCTGCAGAAGGGCCTGCGCAACTACTGGGGCTACAACACCCTGGGCTTCTTCGCCCCGCACGCGCAGTACGCGAGCCGGGCCGAGGCGGGCCAGCAGGTGCAGGAGTTCAAGCAGATGGTGAAGACCCTGCACGCCGCGGACATCGAGGTGATCCTCGACGTGGTCTACAACCACACCGCCGAGGGCAACCACCTCGGTCCGACGCTGTCGTTCCGGGGCATCGACAACCCGGCGTACTACCGGCTCGTCGAGGACGACCAGCAGTACTACATGGACTACACCGGCACCGGCAACAGCCTCAACGTCCGCCAGCCGCACTCGCTGCAGCTGCTGATGGACTCGCTGCGCTACTGGGTGACCGAGATGCACGTCGACGGCTTCCGGTTCGACCTGGCTGCGACGCTGGCGCGGGAGTTCTACGACGTCGACCGGCTGTCCTCCTTCTTCGAGCTCGTGCAGCAGGACCCGGTCGTCTCCCAGGTCAAGCTGATCGCCGAGCCGTGGGACATCGGGCCCGGCGGCTACCAGGTGGGCGGGTTCCCGCCGAACTGGACCGAGTGGAACGGCAAGTACCGCGACACCGTGCGCGACTTCTGGCGGGGCGAGCCGTCGCTGGGCGAGTTCGCCTCCCGGTTGGCGGGCTCCTCCGACCTCTACGAGCACAGCGGGCGCAAGCCGTTCGCGTCGATCAACTTCGTGACGGCGCACGACGGGTTCACCATGCGCGACCTCGTCTCCTACGACGAGAAGCACAACGACGCCAACGGCGAGGACAACAACGACGGCGAGAGCCACAACCGGTCCTGGAACCACGGGGTCGAGGGGCCCACCGACGACCCGGCGATCCTGGGTGCCCGCGCCAAGTCGCAGCGCAACCTGCTCGCGACGCTGCTGCTGAGCCAGGGCGTCCCGATGATCCTGCACGGAGACGAGCTGGGCCGGACGCAGCAGGGCAACAACAACGTCTACGCCCAGGACAACGAGCTGAGCTGGGTGCACTGGGACCAGGCGGACACTCCCCTGGTCGAGTTCACCGCGGCGCTGATCCGGCTGCGGCGCTCCCACCCGACGTTCCGGCGGCGGCGGTTCTTCGCCGGCACCACGGTCCGCACGCCCGTGGCCGGCGGCGAGGGCGACCGGCTCAACGACATCGTCTGGCTCGCCCTGAGCGGCAAGCCGATGGTGGACGGCGAGTGGACCGACGGCGGCCAGGCGATCGGCATGTACCTCAACGGACAGGGCATCGCCGGCACCGACGCCCGCGGTGAGCGCATCGTCGACGACCACTTCCTCATCTACTTCAACGCCGGCGGTGCGGCCGAGGCCACCCTCCCGTCGGACGAGTACGCCGCCGACTGGGACGTCGTCGTCGACACCGGCGGGGCCGCGGACGGCCGCGGGACGGTGTACGCCGGCTCGGTCCTGCCGCTGGCCGACAACTCGGTCGTCGTCCTCCGCGAGCACCGGGCACCCTCGACCGAGCCCGACCTCTCGGTCGCCGCGTCGGTGGCCGCCCAGGCGAGCCAGGCGTCCAACGGCAACGGGGCCGAGGAGGGGTGATGCGCGTCCCGGTCAGCACCTACCGGTTGCAGATCACCCGCGACTTCGACCTGTTCGAGGCGGCCCGGCGGCTGCCGTACCTGCACGACCTCGGCGTGGACTGGGTCTACCTGTCCCCGCTGCTGGCGGCGGAGCCCGGCAGCGACCACGGGTACGACGTCGTCGCGTTCGACCGGATCGACCCCGACCGCGGCGGTGCCGAGGGGCTGGCCGCGGTCTCGCGGGAGGCGCGGCGGCTCGGCATGGGCGTGCTCGTCGACATCGTCCCCAACCACGTCGGCGTCGCGACCCCGGCCGAGGACCTCTGGTGGTGGGACGTGCTGCGTCTGGGCCGCGACTCCGAGCACGCGACCGCGTTCGACATCGACTGGGCGGCCGGCGAGGGCCGGATCCGGATCCCGGTCGTCGGCGACGACGACCAGTCCGCCCCGGGTGAGAGCGGGCCGGACGGCGGCGCGGACGGCGGCGTGGGTGGCGTGATCACCAACCTGCGCCTCGTGGACACCCCGGAGGGCGGCGAGCTGCTCTACCACGACCACCACTACCCGCTGGCGCCCGGCACGTGGGAGCCCGGGGACGACCCCGACGTCGTCCACGAGCGGCAGCACTACGAGCTGGTCAACTGGCACGTGGCCGACGAGGGGCTGAACTACCGGCGCTTCTTCGCGGTCAACACCCTGGCCGCCGTACGCGTCGAGGACCCGGAGGTCTTCGCCGAGACGCACATCGAGATCAGGCGGTGGTTCGACGAGGAGCTGGTCGACGGGCTCCGCGTCGACCACCCCGACGGCCTGCGCGACCCGCGGCGCTACCTCGACGATCTCGCCGCCCTGACCGGCGGCGCCTACGTGCTGGTCGAGAAGATCCTCGAGACCGGCGAGGAGCTGCCCCGCGACTGGGCCACCGCCGGCACGACCGGATACGACGCCCTCGCGCTCGTCGACCGGGTGCTCACCGACCCCGCCGGCCAGGCGCCGCTGGACGAGCTCGAGACGCGGCTGCGCGGAGCGCCCGTGGAGTGGTCGACGATGACCCACGACCTCAAGCGGCAGGTCGCCGACACGATCCTGCACTCCGAGGTGCGCCGGATCACCCGCGAGGCGCGACGTCTCGGCGTCGTCCACGGAGCGGGTCCGGCCGGCGCCTTCGGACGGGTCGAGGACGCGGTGGCCGAGCTGCTCGCGAGCTTCCCGGTCTACCGCTCCTACCTGCCCGAGGGCCGCGAGCACCTCGACGAGGCATTCGCCCGCGCGCGGATCCGGCGCCCCGACCTCGAGGCGACGTACGACCTGCTGCTGCCCGTGCTCTCCGACCCGTGGACCCCGCCCGCGCGGCGGTTCCAGCAGACCAGCGGGATGGTGATGGCCAAGGGCGTCGAGGACTGCGCGTTCTACCGCTGGTCGCGGCTCACCTCCCTCAACGAGGTCGGCGGCGACCCGTCGCTCTACTCCCTCGCGGTGCCGGACTTCCACGAGGCGATGGCCGCGCGGCAGCAGCACTGGCCGCACGCGATGACCACCCTCTCGACCCACGACACCAAGCGCGGCGAGGACGTCCGGGCCCGCATCGGGGTGCTCGCCGAGCTGCCGGGCGACTGGGCGACCACGCTCGAGGGGGTGCTCGGTCTCGTCGAGTCTCCCGACCCCGGCTTCGCGTCGCTGCTCCTGCAGGCGGCGATCGGGGCCTGGCCGATCTCGCGGGAGCGCCTGCACGCGTACGCCGAGAAGGCGATGCGCGAGGCCGGCGACCACACCACGTGGACCGAGGTCGACGAGGACTACGAGTCCGCGATGCACGGCCTCGTCGACAGCCTGTACGACGACGAGCGGGTGCGCGCCACGGTCGAGCCGTTCGTCCGGCGGATCGCCGGGCCCGGCTGGTCGAACGCGCTGTCCGCCAAGCTGCTCGCGCTCACCATGCCGGGCGTGCCCGACGTCTACCAGGGCAGCGAGCTGTGGGAGCAGAGCCTGGTCGACCCGGACAACCGGCGCCCGGTCGACCTCGACCTCCGGACGGGGCTGCTCGACTCGCTCGACGCTCCCCCGCCGCTGACCGACGCCCTGGACGAGGGTGGCGCCGCGAAGCTCCACCTCGTCCGCCGCGCGCTCACCCTGCGCCGCGACCGACCGGACCTGTTCGCCGGCTACACCCCGGTGCCCGCGGTCGGACCGGCCGCCGACCACGTCGTCGCGTTCGACCGCGGCGGCGCCCTCACCGTCGCCACCCGGATGCCGGTCGGTCTGGAGCGGGCCGGGGGCTGGCAGGGCACACGGCTCGAGCTCCCACCGGGACGCTGGCGCGACGAGCTGTCGGGCGCCGAGACGACCACCGGTCAGCTCGGCTGCCTGCTGGCGGTCTACCCGGTCGCGCTCCTGGTCAGGGTCCAGGCATGACGCCTTCCAGGCCCCCCTTCAGCGTGTGGGCGCCGCGACCCGAGCGGGTGCGCCTGCTGGTCGGCGGCGAGACCGTCGAGATGACCCGGGACGGTGACGGCTGGTGGACGCCGCGTGGCGACGTCCCGTCCGGCGACGTCGACTACGGCTACCTGCTCGACGGCGACCCGACGCCGCGCCCGGACCCTCGCTCGCGCTGTCAGCCCGACGGGGTGCACGGACTGTCGCGGACGTTCGACGCCTCGGCGTACGACTGGGGGGACGGGGGCTGGGCCGGCCGCCAGCTGGCCGGGTCGGTCGTCTACGAGCTGCACATCGGCACCTTCACGCCCGAGGGCACCCTCGACGCGGCGGCGGAGCGGCTGGGCCACCTGCGCTCGATCGGCGTGGACATGGTCGAGCTGATGCCGGTCAACGCGTTCAACGGCACCCACAACTGGGGCTATGACGGCGTGCTGTGGTCGTGCGTCCACGAGGAGTACGGCGGCCCGGCGGCGTACCAGCGCTTCGTCGACGCGTGCCACGCGACCGGGCTCGGCGTGATCCAGGACGTCGTCTACAACCACCTCGGCCCCTCGGGCAACTACCTGCCGCTGTTCGGCCCCTACCTCAAGGAGGGCCGCAACACGTGGGGTGACCTGGTCAACCTGGACGGTCCGGGCGGCGACGAGGTGCGGCGCCACATCCTGGACAACGTCCGGATGTGGCTCTCGGACTACCACGTCGACGGGCTGCGGCTCGACGCCGTGCACGCACTCGCGGACGCGTCGCCAACGCACCTCCTGGAGGAGATGGCGATCGAGGTCGCGGCGCTCTCCGCCCACCAGCGCCGGCCGCTGACGCTCATCGCGGAGTCCGACCTCAACGACGCACGGCTGGTGACCCCGCGCGAGGCCGGGGGGCGCGGGCTCGACGCGCAGTGGAGCGACGACTTCCACCACGCGTTGCACGTGGCGCTGACCGGGGAGACGGCCGGCTACTACGCCGACTTCGAGCCGCTGTCCGCCTTGGCGAAGGTGTGCGAGCGCGGCTTCTTCCACGACGGCACCTGGTCGTCGTTCCGTGGACGGCCCCACGGGCGGCCGATCGACCGGGCGGCGATGCCGACCTGGCGGCTGGTGGTCGCGAACCAGAACCACGACCAGATCGGCAACCGGGCGGCCGGCGACCGGCTCACCGCACGCCTCGACGACGACCAGCTAGCCTGCGCCGCGCTGCTGACCCTGTGCGGGCCGTTCACGCCGATGCTCTTCATGGGCGAGGAGTTCGCCGCCTCGACCCCGTTCCAGTTCTTCACGTCACACCCCGAGCCGGAGCTCGGTCGCGCGACGGCGGAGGGCCGGATCGCGGAGTTCGCGTCGCACGGCTGGGACGCGTCGGAGGTGCCCGATCCGCAGGACCCGGCGACGTTCGCACGGTCGCGATTGGACTGGTCCGAGGCGTCGACCGGCCGCGGGGCGCGCATGCTCGAGGTCTACCGGTCGCTGGCGGACCTGCGACGGCAGCTGCCGGACCTCACGGACCCGGCGTTCACGGACGTGCAGTGCACGGTCGACGGTCGCCTGTTCACGCTCCGGCGGGGGCGCACGCTGCTGGCGGTGAACTTCGGTGGGTCGCCGGCGGTCGTCGAGGCGCCCGGGATGGAGCTGCTCTTCGCCACACCGGCCGGGGCGTCGTACGACGGCGAGCGGGTGAGCCTGCCCGCTCATGCCGGCGCCCTGCTCGCGTAGGCCGGTCGTGAGGGGCGCGCAGGAGCCCGGGGGTAACTCAGTGTTCGCTGAGGTGACTCAGCGTTCGCCCAGGTGAGGCGCCGATGGGACGGCCGTCCACCTGTGCGAACGATGAGTTACCCCGGGTGATGTCTCGGTCGGGGCTTGCCGGGGCTTGCCGGGCTGGTCAGCTGGTGAGGTCGCGCACCCAGGCCGGCACGACAGTGCCGGCCGGGCCGTGCCGCCGCTCGTCGAACATCAGCGACCCCTGCGACGGCTCGAGGTTGAGCTCGAGCGTGCGGGCGCCGTACGCACGAGCGGCCGTGACGAAGCCGGCGGCCGGGTAGACCGCGCCGCTGGTGCCGATCGACACGAACAGGTCGGCGCCACGCAGTGCGTCGTCGATGCGGTCGAGCTCGTAGGGGAGCTCACCGAACCAGACGATGTCGGGCCGCAGCGTCCGCTCGCCGCAGCCCGGGCAGCCCGGCCCGCCGAGCAGCGGCGCGTCCCAGCGGAACCTGCCGTCGCACGCCCCGCACCAGGCGCTCAGCAGCTCGCCGTGCATGTGGACGACGCTTCGCGAGCCGGCCCGCTCGTGGAGGTCGTCGACGTTCTGCGTCACCACGAGCACGTCGTGGCGCTCGTGCTGCTCGAGCTCGGCCAGCGCTCGGTGTGCCGGGTTGGGCTCCACGACCGCGAGGTGGGCGCGGCGGTCGTCGTAGAACCGCTGCACCGCCTCCGGGTCGCGGGCGAACCCCTCCGGCGTGGCGACGTCCTCGACCCGGTGCCCCTCCCAGAGCCCGTCGGAGGCCCGGAACGTCGGCACCCCGCTCTCCGCTGAGATCCCGGCTCCGGTGAGCACGACGATTTTCACGGGGTCGAGGGTACGGCGCCTTTGCGGACGTCATACGGAGTGGTCCGTGGAGCAACCAGGTCGTATGACGTCCCAAGGTGGGCCGTCGGGCCGCCCTGCCGGACGTCATACGAAGTGGCGCGTGGAGCAACCAGGTCGTATGACGTCAGGCCTGGATCGCGGCGAGGGCGTCGCGGAGTGCGTCAGGGATCGGCGTCGACGTACGCGTCTCGCGGTCGACGAAGACGTGCACGAAGTGCCCGTGCGCGACGGCCTCGTCGTCGTCGGCCGTGAAGATCGCGATGCCGTACGTCACCGCGCGAGTGCCCAGCCGGTCCACGCGCAGCCCGGCGCGCAGCCGCTGGGGGAACGCGACCGGCGCGTGATAGCTGCAGCCCGACTCGACGACGAGCCCGATCACCGGCGCGTGCTCGATGTCGAGGCCGCCCGCCTCGATCAGGTAGGCGTTCGCGACGGTGTCGAAGTAGCTGTAGTAGGTGACGTTGTTGACGTGCCCGTAGACGTCGTTGTCCATCCAGCGTGTCGTGAGCTCCGCGTGGTGCGGGTAGTCGCCGTACGCCGGCCGCCCGGCCCTGCCCTCCGTGCCGGTCACCAGCACCTCAGCGCGTCCCGGAAGATCGCGTCCAGCTCGGCCTCGTGGACCTGGCTCGGCGCGTTGTCCAGCAGCCGGCGCTGCGGGGCGGCGCCCTTCACCAGGTCGGGTACGTCGGCGAGCGTGTAGCCGACGCCCCCGATGCCGTTCGGGGCGCCGACGTCGTGCATGAGCCCGGCCATCGTCTCGGCGAGCACGTCGCCCGCCTCCCCCGGCGCGACGCCGGCGGTGTCGCCGCCCAGCAGCCGGGCGGCCTCGAGGTGACGGAACGGCGCGGTCGCCGCCAGTGCCCGGAACGCCGCCGGGGCGCTGACGGCGACGGCGAAACCGTGCGGGACCAGCGGCGCGCCCTGCGGGTAGCCGACGGGGCGGTAGTCGCCGCCGATGTCGTGCAGGCGGCCGGCCACGGCGTACGCCATCGCGTGCGGGACGTGGACGCCGGCGTTGCCGAACGCGATGCCGGCCAGCGTGGCCGCCCACATCAGCTGCGTCCGGGCCTCGTCGTCGTGGGCGTCCGCGACGGCACGGCGCAAGTAGCGGCCGATCAGCTCGATCGCCTGCCGCGCGCCGAGGTCGCTCCACGGGTTCGCGCCCTGGCTGGCCGGGCGGGCGGTCGCGGGCGACGACGCGGCGCGGCTCGTGAACGGCCGGGCGGTGAGCGACTCGATCGCGTGGCAGAGCACGTCGAGACCGCTGCTCGCGACGACGGCGGCGGGCAGCGAGGCGGTCGTCCGCGGGTCGACGACGGCCTCGGTCGGCCGCAGCCGCGCGCTGGAGACGCCGGTCTTCGCGTGCGCGCTGAGCAGGTCGAAGATCGCGATCCCGGTCACCTCGCTGCCCGTGCCGCTCGTCGTCGGGCAGGCGACGTGCGGCTTGAGCGCGCCGGGCACCGGTCGGCCGCCGCCGAGGGGCGCGTTGACGTAGTCGAGCAGGTCGCCGGGGTGGGTCGCGAGCAGGTTGGCCAGCTTGGCGGTGTCCATGACGGAGCCGCCGCCGAGCGAGACGAAGGCGTCGGCACAGGTCTCGCGCGCGAACGCCACGGCAGCCTCGACCGAGACGTCGGTCGGCTCGACCAGGACCTCGTCGAAGACGACCACCTCGAGGTTGCGCCGACGCAGCGAGGTCAGCGTGTCGTCGTACCACTCGGTGGCGCGGAGCCGGGCGTCGGTGAAGAGGGCGACGCGGCCACCCTGCGCCCGATCGGGGTCGGGCAGGTGCGAGGCGACCCGATCACCCACCTCACCCAGCGAGCCCGCGCCGAACGTGACGCGCGAGGAGTCGACAGTGAACGCGGACTCGAGCTCGACCGGGGCCCGGTCGGCGTGGGTGTGATGGAGGTGTGGGCGCATCGTGGCGCCATGCAACCACAGGTCCGCCGCCCGGCGCCCGCGACCTCGCGTCCGGGAGGCCTGAGTGTCTCGGCCACCCCTGGCTGGACGAGACACTCAGGCCTCCCGGCCTGCCCACCCTGCGTCAGATGAACGGCCCCTTCATCCGACGGGCGTTGCCCGCTCCGAGGCTCGCTCGGCCACGGAGCACGGACTCGAACGCGTCCGGCATCTCGGGGGTGACGACGGGACTGACCCTGTGCCCGAGGTCGACGACGAAGCCGGCCTTCTTCTTCGGTCGCCTCGTGTCGAGGTTGGCCCAGTAACGCGGGTTGCCCGTCCCCCAGATCCGCCACCTGCCGGACCACAGGCCGTGGATCTCGATGCGTTGGAGCCCTTGGATCTGCGTGTACGGGACGTTCTTGGTCCCGAAGGGGAAGTAGTAGCGGTGGATCTCCAGCCCATCCGGGCCGCACACGATCGTGCCGTCGTCGTACGTGTCGGTCACCCTCGAACCGTACTCCGCACCGAGCTCCTGCGAGCCGTCCCGACCGAGGCCAACTCCCCACTGAACGGGCCGGACGGACCGCGAAAAACCACCCGCAGTGTGCGGGCGAAGACGGCCAGCAGGCCTTGTTGGGGTCGTCTCGCCGGGCGCAGACTGGTGCTCTCGTGCAAGGAGCAGCGTCATGAGCATGTTGCGAGCGATCGGATGCAAGGTGGGCTGGCACGACTGGGGGCCAGTAGGCGGAGACGTAGCGGGCGCCCACCACACGTGCCGCTACTGCGACAAGACGAAGCGGGTCGACACCGGGAAGCCGCCGGAGGCCCACGACAAGTCTGCGATCCACACCTAGGCGACAGACGCCTACAGGTCGGCGGCCGGCGCTCGCACGCCGGCGACGGGCGCTCGCGCGCCACGGGGAGGCCGCTCCCCTGAAAGCGAGGAATCTGCGATGAACGGTCCGAGCAGGAAGTCAGTGATGGGGGCCGTTCTCGCGGCCGTGACAGCTGTGGCACTGCTGGCGCCACCGGCGGCCGCCCACCGACCGGACCGGGCGATCGTCCTGCCGCAAGCCACCGGCACGGAAGGGGTCGCGAGGCTCGACGGGCAGACGTTCTTCGCCGGCGACCTGCTCACGGGCGACATCTACCGCGGCAGCATCAACAAGGGGCGGGCTGCCAAGTTCGTCGACGCGCCTGCCGGCCGCTTCGCCACCGGCATGAAGGCCGACGCCTCCGACGGGCTCCTGTTCGTGGCGGGCGGCCCGACCGGGGCCGGCTACGTGTACGACACCCGCACCGGCGCGCCCGTGTCGTCGTACCAGTTCCAGACGCCCCCGACGCCGACCTTCATCAACGACGTCGCGCTGACCAGGAGGGGTGCTTGGTTCACCGACTCGAGCCAGGCGCTGCTCTACTTCGTGCCCGTGGTCCACGGGGTGCCGTCCAGCGGCTTCACGACCCTGAGGCTCAGCGGCCCGGCGGCCGACCTGAGCGGGGCGTTCAACAGCAACGGCATCCAGGCGGTCAGGGGCGGCAACAAGCTGATCGTCGCGCACACGGGCAACGGCGTTCTCAACCTGGTCGACGCCGCGACCGGCGCCAGCACCACCATCGCGGGCGTCAGCGTCCCGAACGTCGACGGCATCCTGATGAAGGGCAGCCGCGAGCTCTTCGCGGTCCAGAACTCGGACAACCTGCTCAGCGTCTGGAAGCTGAGCGCCGACCTCCGCTCGGGCAGGATGCAGAGGACCATCACCAGCCCGCTGTTCGAGACACCCACGACCGTCGCCCGGTTCGGCAGTCGCCTCGCGGTCGCCAACGCCAAGTTCGACACCGGCTTCCCGCCGACCGCGTCTCAGTACGAGGTCGTCGTCGTCTCCCGCTGACGACTCCCCCGGCCCGGACGTCATACGAGCTGGCTGCCAGGGCAACCAGCTCGTATGACGTTGCGGCTCAGTTCTGGGCGGCCTTGTCGGCACCCCG
>NZ_BAAAPB010000001.1:511526-797330 GCF_039530925.1 Nocardioides panacihumi
GGTGGAAATCAGGGCAGGGAGGGGAAGACGCTCTCCCAGTCCCGCGCCATGCTGACCACGGTCCAGCCCGACCGCGCGGCGACGTCGGCGATGGGCTCGGGCTCGGAGAAGGTGACGGCCGTGCCGACGTACGCGAACTCCCGGTCCGCGTCGTCGTGGTCGACGAGCAGCGCCAGGGTCGGACCGTCGCCGCCCGCCACCCACTCGAGCATCTCGCGGTCACCGCCCGAGTTGCCGGCGGCCAGGATCGGCCGCCGGCCCAGCTGGGCCTGGATGTTGGAGACCTTGACCGCGCCCTCGTTGGCGTCACCGGCGAGCTCGTTCGTGCGCCGCAGGTGCGGGCCGACCCCGTCGGACGCCGGGACGAACTCGTAGGCGATCAGGCTCCCGACGACGCACTGGGGCGGTACGCCGTACAGGTCCTCGCTGATCGCCCGGACGAACTCGGTCCCGCCGCCGGTGACCAGGCAGACCGTGAAGTCGCGTCGCCGCAGCTCGGCCATCAGCTCGAGCATCGGGAGGTAGGTGACGGTCCGCGTCGGCCGGCCGAGCGTCGCGTGGTCGGACCTGGCCATGAACTCCCGGGCCTGCGCGGTGAACTCCTCGGGCGACCGGCCCTCGAAGAGCCCGGACAGCGCGGTGACGATCCGTTCGAGCCCGATCTCGCCGATGGCCGCCTCGTCGTGGGAGATCAGCGCCGCGAACTCCGGCTTCGCCGCGAGCGCCGGGTCGGCCCGCACGGCCCCCTTGAGTGCGTCGACGAAGAAGTCGAACTGGACGTACGTCGGTCGCTCGCACCACAGCGTCCCGTCGTTGTCGAAGCACGCGACCCGTCGCTCGGCGGGCACGGAGGCGGCCGCATCGAGGAAGGCCAGCACCGCGTCGCGCGCGGCGCCCGCGCGCCAGGAGGGCAGGATCTCGTCGTTCATGCTGATGACTCCCGGGGGTCGTGACGTGCTCGATCCGTCGGTCACGACGCTCGTGGCGCTGCCGGCGCCGTGGCTCCCCCGACTTGGGTGATCCCCGAGCGCGCCGAGGAGCTCGGAGGACCGGCCGGATCACCGAGCAGCTGAAGCCGTGGGGCTAGGGCAGATACCCGCTGCAGGTCGGCCGCCAGCCTTGAGGGATCTGACCGGCCGACATCTCGTCGGTGACCGCCCACACCCACTCCGGCACGTCGCTGGCGTCCTTCAGCTGCGTGAGCACCGGCCACTGCCGGGATGTCTTCATGACCGCGACGGCCTCCTCGGCACGCGACTGGTCACCGGTCCGGCGCGCGTCGGCGTACTGGGCCAGCCACGCGCACGTCACCTGGTTGATCACATCGGAGCCGACGTGCACGGGGTCGGACTGCTCGGAGGTGATCGAATCTCGGCTCACTCCGGCCGGAAGGAGGGGCTGCGCATACCTGCCGATGCCGTCGAGCAGAGCGTCGACCTTGGAGTTGCGCTCGGCGTCGGTCACGAAGCTCTTCGGCAGTGAGGCGTCGAAGCCGGCCGCGTCGACCAGCCGCAGCCGGGACAGGACGTCGATGAACGCCTGCGTGCTTGTCCCGCTGCCGCGGATCTCGAGGAAGTGGCCGTCCTGCACCGGGCGCAGCACGGTGTGGTCGTCCGCGGTGTAGGACCACATGCGGCCGGGAAGACCGAGGACCTCGACAGGACGGCCGTCGGATGGTGGGTGGGTCATCCGGCGACGGCTGTCATACCGCTGGGCGTAGTCCGAAGCGGGATACCAGTCGATCGACAGTGTCGCGCTGCCGTTGCGATAGCCGACCTCGCCCATCCCGCTCCGCGAGTCCTGGTAGGCACCGGTGAGCGTCCAGCCGTCGGCGTCCAGGACGGCGTGGAAGCCGCCGGCCCGGGGGGTCGCGGCCGCCGGCGGCCGGGGGTGGGGGTCGTCGCGGAGCGTCGCGACCCGCAGTGCCGACCCCATGACGAGGGCGCCCACGGCCGCGGCCGCGGCCAGCGGGGCCAGCCAACGACGAGAGTCGCGCGGGCGGGTGCCGCCCGGGCGCACGGGTCCTGGGTCGCCGGCACTCACCGGAGTGCCGACGATCTCCTCGAGGAGCGCGGCGCGTCCGCCGTGGAGAGGTAGCGCCGCGACGGCGTCGTCGGTGAGAAGGAGATTCATGGGCGGACCTCCCGACTGAGGTGAGTCGGTCTGGCGTGCTGATGTGCGGGTGATGGAGGTTCGGTGCCGAGCAGGTCGCGCAGCCGCGCGCGAGCGCGGGACAGGCGTGGGCGCACGACCAGCGTCGTCAGGCCGAGGACCTCGGCGATCTCCCGTGGCTCGAGCCCCTCCCACAGGTGCAGCTCGAGCACCTCCTGGTCCCGGCCGCTGAGGCGCTGCATCGCCGCGGTCACGTCCGCGCGCTGCACCAGGTCGTCGCTCGTGTCCGGCACCACCGTCGCCAGCTCCTGGCGCAGCCGCTGGGCGAGGTTGGTACGTCGCAGGTTGCCTCGCCGATGGTTGGCCAGCACCCGCCGTGCCACGCCGTACAGCCACGGCCTCGTCTCGTCTCCCCCGGGCATGTGCGCCAGCCGGCGCCACACCACGAGGAAGGTCTCTGCGGTGACGTCGGCGGCATCCTCCGGACGGTCGGTGCGCCGCAGGGCGTAGCCGAGCACGGCATCGAAGTGATCGGCGTACACCCCGCGGAAGGTCTCCTCACGGCCGAGAGTCATCTGTCCCCCACACGCGCAGAGTAAAGGGATCCGGTCAGGAGCAGTAGAAGATCTCCTGATTGCCCAGGCTGCCGTGCCAGGTCCGCACCTCGGGCTTCAGGCTCTTCAGGCCGGGCGACGCCCACGCCACCGCTCCCGTCGACTTCCCGTCGTTGAAGGCGAACTCGGCGACGTGGAAGTGCAACCGCGCCGTCTCCCGGTTGGTGCCTGCCCAGCAGCCGAATGCATGGGTGGCCGCCTTCGCCTGGCCCGCGCTCCACGACTCACCGGCGGCCTGGCCCACATCCCTGGTGACCACGTTGAGCACGGCGTCGGTGAAGTCCTGCCACGGGACGGCGAGCTCGAACGACAGACCACGCGTCCGCTTGGTGGGCACGTAGAACACCACCTTGCCGTCCGAGCCGACCTTCTTGCCACGCGATCGCCAGTAGATGTTCGTTCCGGAGAAGGCCCGGGCGAGGTTGAGCGTGCAGGAGGAACAGCCGTCCACGCGAATCACCAGGCGAGTCCTCGACGGCGTCTCCGCTGCCGGGGCGCCGGCCGCGGTCAGCGGAGCCACGACGGCGGCCAGCACGAGCGCCAGGAACGCCGCCCCTGCACGGGTCTTGATCTTCATGGTGCACCTTCCAGTAGGAACTCTTCTCCGCCCACATGTCCGGCCACCACGAAAGCGTTGCAGGCCGAATCCCGCGACCGAGGAGGAGCACGCTGACCGCGGAGCTCTCCATCGTCGCGACGTGCTCGATCCGTCGGTCGGGCCGGTCCACAGGTCAGGAGCCGGCAGGGACCCGCGATCGCCACGTACGCCGCAGCGCACCCACCCGCCACACGAACAGCCCGACGACCGCTCCGAAGACGAGGACGTCCCAGGCCCCCACGCGCACGTCACGATCCCAGGCCCGATGGCCGACGCGTACGCCGTCCTTCCGATCGCCCACGGCGGCGGGACGGTCCTGCCAGGCGACGCCGGAGGTGACCGTGCCGTCGGGCTCGGTGAACGTGCCGACGGGGATGTCAGCTCCACGGGCGGGGCGCAGGCCGTCGATGACCATGACGCCGGATCGTCCGTGACCGGTGGCCGCGACCGCTTGCGCGAGCTCCGCCCGCGCGGTGACCCTGCACCCATCCGAGTGCGATGACGAGCAGCACGTCGACGACCAGCTGGGTCCGGCCGGCGGGCTGTCGGGGGCGCGGAGTGCTACCGCCTGCGGCGCTCACGTCACATCGGCCCCCTCGGCACTACTTCGGTCGAGTGGCCACCAAGGGACCCGGCCGCGGCAACCTCGACACGTCGGCACCGGCGGCGAGCCGCGCACGCCCGGGAGCCACTACTCCGCTGCCTCCGGGAAGTGTAGACGTCCTGGGCGGACGCTCACGTGATCCGATTCCGCCGACGACGGACCCTGAGGCCCCGATCGTCACGCACGCGTGACTAGATGAAGAGCAGCTGGGCACCCTCGGTCTTCTCGATGAAGTCCGAGGCACTGATGATCGCCTCGACCTCGTCGAAGAGATCGTCCTCCTCGAGATGCTGCATGTCGGCCGACATCCGGCAGGCCCAGAGGTGGCCGCCGGAGTCGACGATCTGCTGGAGGAACTCCGGCACCTCGGGCACCCCGGCCTCGGCGATCGACTTCTTCATCTGGTGGGTCGCCATCGCCGTCATCCCGGGGACACCGCCGAGCCCTTGGGGCATGTGCGTGGCGGTGTTGCCGAGCATCGTGAACTTCAGGTCGTCCATGGTCTTCTTGTTGATCATGTCGAAGCCCCAGAAGGTGAAGAACAGGTGGGTCTCCACGCCTTCACCGAGGGCGGCGTTGGCCAGGATCAGCCCGGGATAGGCCATGTCCAGGTTGCCCTTGGAGCAGATGATCGCGAGCTTGCGCCCGGTCTCGCCGTCGTCGTCGAACGAGGGGACGATGGGTGCGGTGTCGGTGGTCATGTCGGTCTCCTGTCTCACACGCAACCGCGGGGCTTGGGAAGCCCGGCGATGTAGGCCATCTTCTTGGCCGGCTTCTTCGGGAAGAGCGTGAACAGCTGCTTGGTCGGGATGCCCCCGACCGTCGCCACTCGGCGCAGCGTCGCGGTCTCACCGTGCGCGGCGAAGTCGCTCCGGAGGAAGCGGATCGCCTCCCAGTGCTCATCGGTCATCTCGATGCCGATCTGGGCTGCGAGCGCCCCGCCCAGGCCCTCGGTCCACTCGTCGTACTGCGTCATGAACCCCTCGTCGTCGACGTGGACCTCGTGGCTGTCGATCACGGTGGTGGGCATCTCAGGCCTCCTTGTCGGATTCGGTCGGGGCAACGTGCTTGCCGGCCATCGACATCAGGGCCGGCAGAGGGACGGGGCGACCAGGGAGCAGGACGTTCCAGTAGATCCAACGGAACGCGAGCTTCCCGAGATGGTTCGCCCGGGTCTCCTTCAACAGGTCCATCGGGCCGACCACGGGGAGCGGGTACTTGCCCGTCAGGGGCTCGGTGTCGTAGTTGAAGTCGATCAGCAGCGCCTTGTCGTCACCGGACTCCACGAAGCAGTTGGCGTGCCCGTCGAAGGCCCGGGTCATCGGGCGGCCGGCGACATGCTGCAGGAAGTTGTCGACGAAGATCTCCACCGAGAAGTGCGCGACCGAGCCCGCCTTGGACGCGGGGATGTCGCTGGCGTCACCGATGGCGAAGATGTTGTCGTACGCCGTCGAGAGCTGCGTGTGCATGTCCACGGGCACGTAGTTGAGCTCGTCCCCCAGACCCGACCGGGCGACGAAGTCGCCGCCCATGTTCAACGGGACCGTGACCAGCAGGTCGAACGGGACCTCGCGCTCGTCATACGAGACGAGGGTCTTCCGATCGTCGTCGATCCGCTCGACCATGAAGTCGGTCTCCACGTGCACCTTGCGCTCCTCGAGCATCCCACCGAGGTGGGCGGAGGCCACCGGCTTGGTGAACGCCCCGTCCAGCGGTGTCACGTAGACCAGCTCGACCCGATCCCGCAGCCCGCGCTCACGCAGCCACGCCTCGGCGAGGAAGGTGAACTCCAGGGGCGCCACAGGGCACTTGATCGGCATCTCGGTGATGTGCACGACCAACCTGCCGCCCTCGAACCGCCTCAGCGCCTCCGCGAGTGCCTCGGCACCCTCGAGGGTGTAGAAGTCGAAGATGCTGCGCCGCCACTCCGAGCCGAGCATGCCCGGCGTCTGGTCGGGCCGCGGCGTCGTCCCCGTGGCGATGACCAGCTGGTCGTAGGGAAGGCGGCGACCGCCCTCGAGGTGCACGACGTTCTCCGCCGGTTCGATCCTGTCGATCGAGCCGACGACGAAGTCCACGCCATCGGGCAGGAAGGCGTGCCGCGACCTGACCACCTGCTCGCGGGAGTACCCGCCGAACGGCACGAACAGGTAGCCCGGCTGATAGTGGTGCTGGTCGTCGCGGTCGACGACGGTCACGGCCCAGTCGTGGCGGTCCAGGCGGCGTCGCAGCTTGTTGGCGATCATCGTTCCCGCCGTTCCGGCACCGAGGATGACCAGCTTCCGCACGGGACTCACCTCTCTTGGCTCGCCGGCAACTTCAACGCTAGGCGTCGAGGGTTCAAGGTCCACAGGGCCCAAAGACCCCTGGAGCCGGGCGAATGACACAGACCCTCAGGGGGTATGCGCTGCAGATCGCGGTGCGCGGCGCCCCGATCACGCGAGCAACGTCCCCGTGGCACGCGTCGTGGGTGACCGTAGACCGTGTCGATCGGCTGGTCATCGGGTAGCGGAGCGCCACGGGGAAGCACGCGGGTCGGATCGCTGTTGGCCCAAGGTGCCCGGCTGCGGGCACCGTTCAAGACACGCGTTCAAGACACGAAGGAGCAACCATGTCGAAGATCCTGTTCGTCGTCACCGGGGCAACCCACTGGACCCTCAAGGACGGCACCCAGCACCCGACCGGCTACTGGGCCGAGGAGCTGCTGACGCCGTACCGCACCATCACGGGCGCCGGCCACGAGGTGCAGTTCGCGACGCCGGGTGGTGTGGTGCCCGTCGCGGACGGCGGGAGCCTCGCGCCGGAGAACAACGACGGTGTCGACGTCCGCCCTGCCCTGGACGCGATCGCGGGCCTGAAGAGCCCGCAGAAGCTCGAGGACGTGCGGTTGTCGGAGTACGACGCCGTGTTCTACCCCGGCGGCCACGGACCCATGGAGGACCTCGCGGTCGATCCGGTCTCCGGCAGGCTCCTGACCGAGGCGCTCGACTCCGGCAAGCCACTCGGCGTCGTGTGCCACGCACCCGCCGCCCTGCTCGCCGCCGTGCGCGAGGACGGCAAGCCCACCTTCGCCGGCCGCCGCATCACCGCCTTCTCCAACGCGGAGGAGGCCCAGGGCGGCCTCGCCGACAAGGCCGCCTGGCTGCTCGAGGACCGGCTCCGGGACCTCGGCATCGAGGTCACCGTGGGCGAGCCGTGGGCCTCCCACGTCGTCGTCGACGGCAACCTGATCACCGGCCAGAACCCCGGCTCGTCGGGGGACCTGGCGACCCGCCTCGTCGCACTCCTGGCCGACGCGAGCTGACGAAGGGGCCGCCGACCGCGGCTGTGCTCGGCGATCGGCCGGGCTACAGCCGTGGGTGGGTCCGGTAGTAGTCGCGCCAGATCAGCCTGTGCAGCGGGATCCAGCGTGGGATGTCGCGCAGGCCGGGGATGAGCGGCAGGAGCATCAGCGCGAGCGTCAGCAGCATCATCAGCGCCCAGACCTGGGCGTCGGCGTTCTCGGACGTGGAGAACGGCTTGACCTGGTACCAGAACGTGTACAGCCACATCCAGGGCTGGCCGGGGTAGTTGCCGGTCTCGTTCATCATGCCCCACTGGTCGCCGCCGAGCTGCTGGGCGACGGCGCGGTCCTCGAGGTAGGCGCCATCGGAGAGCAGGAGCAGGCTCCTGGTCTGGTCGCCGCCGTAGAAGTTGCCGGACGAGGTCAGTGATCCTTCGAGGTAGCCCGACCGAGCCACGTCGAGGAACGCGGCCGTCAGGTTCGGCACGGGTCCGTAGTCGCCGGCGGGCACCTGGGCGGGGTCCCCGCCGGGAGCCTTGGCCAGGGCGTCGGCGTACGCGGTCGCCCAGGCCGTGCGCTGGCTCGATGCCGCCGCCCGCCACCGCGCGAGGGCACCGGTCACGGCCGGGCTGCCGACCTGGTCGGCGAGCGGCTGCAGGACGAGCGCGGCGCTGTCGACCGGGATCCGGACACCGCCGAGCTTCTGCAGGGGGATCCCCAGGACGCTCTGACCGTCGGCGTTGTGGTTGTACGGCGGCCCGTACGTCGCGCTGGTCGTGGTGCCCGCCAGCTCGCCCGTGGCCGTGGCGACCACGTCGGCCGGGTCCGCCTTGGCCCAGCCGGACATGGTGATCGCGGGCTCGTCAGGCGAGGAGAAGATCACGGCCAGCCCGACGGTCAGGAGACTGACGACGCCGAGCGCGATGACGAACTCCTTGACCAGGTCGTACGGCCGCTTGGAGAAGGCGTGCGAGTCGGGGGTGCGCGGACGCTGGGTCGTGGTCACGTCAGTCACCCCCAGTGGCGTCGATGGGCGGTACGACGCCGTGGCGCCGGACCAGCACGATGTGGATGACGGTCAGGGCGCCGACCACGAGGGGCAGCAGCACCACGTGCCAGAGCAGCATCTGTCCGGGGTTGAGCACGTTGAAGAAGGCTCCGACGCCGATCGCGTTGACGCCGTCCTTGCCCTCGGCGCCGATCCACTGGGAGTCGAAGTTGGACTGCGACAGGTAGCCCGTGAACGCCGTGCCGATCGAGGTGACGAACGCGACGACGCCGGTGACCCAGGTCATCGTGCGCCGGCCGCGCCAGGCGGCCATCCAGAACTTCCCCCACAGGTGGATCACCATGAACATGAAGAACAGCTCCACGCTCCACAGGTGGAGCGAGTTCACGAAGTGGCCCACCGACGACACGTGCCACCAGGCCGAGCCGCCGATGGTGAGCACGATGCCGGATCCGACCACCACCGTGAGGGCCGCCAGCGTGAGCACGCCGAACACGTAGATCCACGACGAGACGTACGACGGCTGGCTGTCGGGAAGGGCCTCGCCCGCGGGCACCAGCCCTCCGATCCGCCTGCGGAGGCGGACGGTCCAGCTGGCGTCGTCGGGTGTCGCGACCACGCGCGGCACGGCGGTCATGGTGCGTCGTCCTCGGTCGGTCCGACGGTCGGGTGCACCGTCGTGCGGGGCCGGGGGAACGGCAGGACCAGGGCGAGGCCGAACAGCACGAGCATGGCGACGACGATGAGCAGGTTCGTGACGCTGACGCTGATCACGCCCGAGTGGAGATAGTGCCCCGACGCGGCGATCGCCCACGCGGGGAATGCAGCGATGACTGGCATCCCGACCCCCGATCCGAGGGGCGCCTGGCGGCGTCCGGATGCATCCCAGCGTGACCGTGGTCACACCGCGGGCCCAGAGTCCTTTGGCCCTAGAGCAGGGCGATCTTCGTCCCGTCAGCCCGAACGTACGGCTGGTGGAACACGGCTCTTCGGCGCCGCCGCTCGCGCAGCTCCTGCTGCCTCACGCAGTGCGACCACGGTCCACGCGCGTGGTGGACCGTGGTCGCAGACGGCGCGATCCGAGACGGACTCAGAGGTCGATCGGCCGGAGCACCCGGTTGATCGCGTGCGCGATCTGGCGGTTGCCCTTGTTGATGTCGACGGCCACGACCCGGGCGTTGCGGGCGTTGGGATCCTGGTCCACGAGCCTGACGTTCGCGCCGTGGATCCGCACGGTGATCTGGCCTCCGCCGGCAGTGGTGACGGATGCGCCGTCGAGCTTGACCACCTTGCTCGCGGGAAGCGTCTGCCCGGGCACGACGTGGTAGAGCAGGATCGCCTCGATCGTGTCGACGTCGGCGACACGGGTGATCGCCCGGAACGTGCCACGCTCGGTGTGGGGCGCGCGGCCCGTCAGGTCGTGCACCAGCCGGCGGAAGGCGCGATCGGTGGGGATGAACGCTGTCAGCCTGGTGCGACCCTGCGTGAGCACCTTGACGGGGCTGTCGGGTTTGGCCGCCAGGACGGTGGTGACGGCCTTGTCCAGGATGTCGAAGTCGCTCCAGTTGCGGTCGAAGCCCTTGTCCGCCGCGAGCACCTGCGCGAGGCTGCGGTGACCGAGCCCGTGGCCCGAGGCCCCCGCGGCCTGAGCAGGGTTCGCCTCCAGCGAGGCTCCGAGGCCGGCGCCGACGAGGGTGGCCGTGACGGCGGCGACCATGCCGAGCCTGGCCTTGTGAGCGTGGGTGTGACGGTGGTTCATCGTGTTGCCCCTCCACTTGACGGTGACGAGCGCGCAGCCCTCCTGCCACGTGCTCGGAGTACGTCGTGTGTTCGGAGCGGTGCAGGACATCGGATGGGTCGCCGAGCCGTTGAACGTCGAGCAGCGGCGCTGTTGCCCCTGGTGTCTCGTCGCGAGGAGTACGCCGACCACGGCCGTCCCTCGTGCGGAAGCGCTTGGCGGCGGGCTCGCCGGGCTCAGCGCGAAGGCGGCGCCGACGGATCGGCGGCCAGCTGCTCGGTCACCTCGGCGACCTGGTCGAGGAACCGGGCGACGAGCTGAAGCTGCTCCTCGGAGTACTGGCCCATCACGGCCGCGGTCGCACGGCCGACCGGGCCGAAGATCGCGCCGCCGGTCGCCAGGGCGGAGTCGGTGATGTCGACGACGATCGAGCGCCGGTCGTCCGGGTGAGGTCGTCGGGTCAGGTGCCCGGCCTGCTCGAGGCGGTCGAGGAGGGCGCTCATCGCGGACGGGCTGATCCGTACAGCGCGGGCGAGATTGCGGGGCGTGACCTGCTCGCCCCGGCTCGTCGCGTCCATGACCACGGCCAAGGCGGACAGGTCGGTGCGATGCAGCTCGTGCCCACGGCCCATGGCTTGCACGTAGCTGTCCATCGCGCGCGTGTACGAGCGCAAGGCCCTGATGACCTGCGCCTCGGTGGACAGCGACTGCTGCCCGGGCCGACCTGCCACCTCGCCTGGGGGCTGGTCTTGTCGCTCGGACGTAGGACACCTACTCTTTCGACGGTGGAACTGTTCGACGATAGTAATACTTCCGGGTACCGCCTGTGGTCCGCCATCGTCTCACCTCGGGGAGCGGCGCTCGTGCTCATCCTGGGCGCTGTGCTCGCATCGCTCTCCCTCGCGCTCGCCCCGGCGCCCCGCGTGGCCGACACACCGGCGAGCTCGTTGCCGACCGGAGCCGAGTCCACACAGGTCGCCCTGGCGCAGGCACGTGCGGCCGACAGCGACGTCGCGCCGGCCGTCGTGGTCTTTGACCGCGGTGGCCAGGCCCTGACACCGGCCGATCGCCAGCTCATCGACGAGCGGACGGCAGCACTCCAAGCCATCGGCCTGCCCGGCGGCAGCCCCGCGGTCACCGCACCGGACGGCAGCGCAGCGCTGGTCTCGGTGCCCCTTCGACTGGGAGCAGACGACCTCTCCGACTCCGTCACCGAGCTCAGGAAGGTCGCCAGAGCCGACCTCCCCGACGGGCTGCGCGCCCAGGTCACCGGTGCCCCGGCGTACGAGGTGGATCTGTCGGCTGTCTTCAACGGCGCCAACGCGACCCTGCTGCTCACGACGGCAGGCGTCGTCGCCGCGCTGCTGCTCCTGACCTACCGCAGCCCGGCCCTGTGGCTCGTGCCGCTGCTCGTGGTCGGGCTGGCCGACCAGGTGTCGGTCCGATTGCTCGGCTGGGCGACCGAGGCGTTCGGCTTCCAGGTGGACGATGCGATCACCGGCATCACCTCGGTCCTGGTGTTCGGTGCCGGGACCAACTACGCCCTCCTCCTCATCGCTCGCTACCGGGAGGAGCTCCGCCGCCACGACAGTCGTCGACGAGCGATGTCGGCTGCTCTGCACCGGGCTGGTCCGGCGATCATCGCCAGCTCCTCCACGGTCGTCCTGGCGCTGCTGACGTTGTCGCTGGCCGATGACCCCTTCAACCGCGCCCTCGGCTACGCCGGCGCTCTGGGGATCGCGACGGCCGTCGTCGCGGCACTGACGCTCCTGCCTGTCGCCCTCGTCATCGGCGGCCGTGGGCTGTTCTGGCCCTTCGTGCCCAAGGTCGGTCAGCCGGACCCCTCCGGCGACGGCCTGTGGGCGCGCATCGCCCGCGAGGTCGGCCGGCGGCCCTGGCGCGTGCTGATCGCCAGCGGGATCGTCATCGGCGGACTCGTCCTGCTGCTACCCGGCTTCCACGTCGGGCTGAGCCAGGACGAGCAGTTCCGCGAGACCCCTGAGGCGGTGACCGGTCAGCAGGCCCTCGCGCGCGCGTTCCCCGCCGGCGCCGCCGAGCCCACCGTCGTGGTCACCCCGAGCGATCGCGCCGACGAGGTGACGGCCGCTGCAGCCGACGTCGAAGGCGTCGCGTCAGTCAGGCCTGGCCCGGCGTCCGGCGGGATGACACAGCTGGACGTGGTCCTGACGGCACCCCGCGGCTCCGACGACGCCGCTGCCACCGTCGAACGACTCCGCGAACGGCTCCCGGCCGATGCCCTGGTCGGCGGGCCTGACGCCGAGGACGTGGATGCGCGCGCCACGGCGAGGCATGACCAGCGGCTCGTGATCCCCGCCATCCTGGCCGTCGTACTCCTCGTGCTCCTGCTCCTGTTGCGCTCGGTCGTGGCTGCGGTGGTGCTCGTCGCCACCGTCGTCGCCACCTACGCCGCCGCGCTCGGCGCCGGCTGGTGGGTCTCGCACGACCTGCTCGGATTCCCCGCCTTCGACCGCGGCGTCCCGCTCCTGACCTTCTTGTTCCTGGTCGCGCTCGGGGTCGACTACAACATCTTCCTGAGCACCCGCGCCCGGGAGGAGGCACGGCACGTGCCGACGCCGCGCGCGATCGCCGTCGCCCTGGCCGTCACCGGAGGCGTCATCACCAGTGCCGGCATCCTGCTCGCCGCCGTCTTCACCGTCCTCGGCGTCCTTCCCGTCGTGACCCTGACCCAGATCGGCGTCGTGGTCGGTATCGGCGTCCTCCTCGACACCCTCGTCGTGCGCAGCCTCCTCGTGCCCGCGCTCGTCACCGTCATCGGTGAGCGGTTCTGGTGGCCCAGCCACCCATCCAAGAACCCCGCCGGCTCCGAACACGTGAGGGGCACCCTCAACGAGACCTCGCGAACGTGACGACATCCGCGAGCGGGAAGGAGCATCGATGCCTGTCCACGACTTCACGGTCGACGTACCGGCAGCGGTCGTCGACGACCTCCGCCAGCGGCTTCGTCTGACCAGATGGCCGGACCAGATCCCGGGCAGCGGGTGGAGCCGAGGCACCGATGCGGACTACCTGCGCGACGTCGTCGACCACTGGGCGACGGACTACGACTGGCCGGCCGCGCAGAACCGGCTCAACGCGTTCCGCCACCTCCTCGTCGACGTCGGCGACCCCGAGGGCGCGGTCGTCCACGTGGTGCACGAGAAGGGCGAGATCGACGGCGCCCTACCGGTCGCGCTGCTGCACGGATGGCCCAGCTCGTTCGTCCAGATGCTCCCGCTCCTGCCCCTCCTCACCCACCCGTCCCGACACGGCGCCGACGCAGAGGACGCCTTCGACGTGGTGGCGCTCTCGCTGCCCGGCTACGGCTTCTCCTCTCGACCCACCGCACCTGGGTGGGACCTGCGGCGGATCGCCGAGGCGGTGCTGGAGGTGATGACGGCGCTCGGCTACGACACGTTCGCGGCCCGCGGCAGCGACCTGGGCGCCGGCGTCCTGCAGCAGCTCGCACTCGGGCATCCGGATCGTCTGCGAGCACTCCATCTCTCCGGGACCAATCCGTACCTCGGCCCGATCCCCGCCGACCTCACCGACGACGAGCGTGAGTTCGTGGCCCAGGCCCAGGACTGGAACGTCCGCGAGATGGCGTACGCGATGGAACAGTCCACGAAGCCGCAGACCCTGGCCTTCGCCCTCAACGACTCGCCGGCCGGCCTCGCCGCGTGGATCCTGGAGAAGTTCAACGCCTGGAGCGACTGCCGCGGTGACCTGGAGAGCGTCTACTCCCGCGACGACCTGCTCACCAACCTGACCCTCTACTGGGTGACGGAGACGATCGGATCGTCGATGCGGCTCTACTACGAGGCGGCGAACTCGACGACCGCAGCCTACGGTCGGGTCGAGGTGCCCACCGGGATGGCGATGTCCGCTCGCGACATGTTCCCGACACCGCGCTCATGGGCCGAGAGGTCCTACAACGTGACGCACTGGACCGAGATCCCCGTCGGCGGACACTTCCTGGAGTGGGAGGTCCCCAACCTCGTCGCCATCGACATGCGGGACTTCTTCCGCGATCACCGCTGACCGGCCCGCGACACGTCTCTGACAGTTGCTGGCGCTGTCGTTTGATCCGGCGCGCGCAAGAACGGGCCAACTGGCCCGTCCACAGTCAAGATTCTGCGCTCGAAGGGTGATGGCGCAGGAGACTTTACTCACGTAGGTTCCCTCCAGAAATATCCTTTACCGGGATGGGAGTCCCCATGCATCCTGCTTCACTGCGCCGAGGGTTGATCGGTGTCCTCGCCGTCACCAGCCTCACGCTCACGGCCGCCTGCTCCGGAGTCGGCCACAAGTCCGACTCCGACGCGGAGCGCGAGCGCGAGGCAGCGGCTGCGGCCGGCCTGAAGGCCATGCCCCAGAACGCCCTCGAGAAGTACATGATGATCGCTGGCACCGACCCGGACGAGGCAGCCAAGGAGTCCAAGGAGTCGGCCACGATCGGCGAGCAGTTCGCCGAGGCGCGCACCGCGCCGGGCGTCGTCGACTCCGGCGCCTACACGGCCGCGTTCAACCAGATCAAGAACCTGCCGATCTCAGGCGGCAGCTGGGCCGATGTCACGAAGGTGCCCTACAACAGCGACGACCCGCGCTACCGCGACTACTACTCCAACTCCAGCGGCGGCTCCGGCTTCGTCTCGGGCCGGATCACCGGCATCGCGGCCGACAACAACGGTGCCGTCTACGCGGCCTCGGCGGACGGCGGCGTGTGGCGCTCGACCAGCGGCGGCGGTCACTGGGTGCCGATCAGTGACCAGCTGCCGAGCATCTCGTCCGGTGACCTGACGCTGGCCAAGGACGGCTCGCTCTGGTACGCCACCGGCGAGGCCAACACCGGCGGCACGGCGTACGCCGGTGCAGGCGTCTACCGCCTCACGAACCCGCGGACGGGCGAGTTCACGCCGGCCGACCGGGTCGGCGGCCAGGAGCTCGACTCCACCACCATCGGTCGGATCCGGTTCGGCGGCGGGCGTGTCTGGGCCGCCACGAACCGCGGCGTCTGGTCGCACGCGGACAACACCGCGTCGGGCGCCTGGACCTTCCACTACGCGCCGAACATGGCCTACATGCCGCTCATCAAGGACGACGCCGGCAACGTCATCGTCCCGCGCGGCTCGGCCTGCACCGGCAACACGACGTGCGGCGCGACCAACGCGGCCTACAAGAACATCGTCAACGACATCGCGGTCGACCCGACGAACAGCAAGCACGTGATCGCGGCGATCGGCTGGCGCAGCGGTGACACCTACAACGGGTTCTACGAGTCCAAGGACGCCGGCGCGTCGTGGACGAAGATCAACCCGACGGGTGCGATGCCGGCCGACGACATCGGCTACGTGACGTTCGCCTGGGCGGCCGACTCCTCGAAGCTGTACGCCATCAACCAGTCGCCCAAGCTGCTGAACAAGGCATCCGGCACGGTGAACAGCTACCTCGACGGCATCTACGTCTCGAACAGCGGCTCGGTGAACGGACCGTGGACGAAGGTCGCCACCTCGACGAAGCTCGCGTCCTCCGGCTCGGCGCTCAAGCAGTCGGTCGGCGGCAAGGGCTACGGTCCCGGCATCCAGGCCTGGTACAACCAGTTCCTCACCGTCGACCCGACGAACCCGCAGCACCTCTACGCAGGGCTCGAGGAGGTCTACGAGACCAAGAACGGCGGCGCCAGCTGGACGACCCCCGGTCCGTACTGGAACTTCTACTTCGGCTGCTGGGACATCAGCAACGCGAAGAACACCTGCTCGACCACGACGCACTCCGACCAGCACGCATCGGCGATCGGCACCGTGAACGGCGTTCCGACGTTCTTCGCCGGCAACGACGGCGGCATCTACAGCCGGCCCGTCGACGGGAAGGCCGACGGCGAGGGCCACGCGACGGACTGGAAGTCGCTGACCCGCGACGGGAGCATGGACTCGCTGCAGTACTACTCCGTGGCCTGGGGTGCGGACAAGGACAAGGGCGGACTCATCGTCTCGGGCGGCGCACAGGACAACGGCACCACGAACCTGCGCGGCGTCCAGCCGAACGGCACCAACAAGGACACCGAGATGGGCTCGCCCTTCGGTGGCGACGGTGGCGACGCAGCGGCCGACCCGGCCGACGGCTGCCGCCAGGTCCAGGAGTACACCGGCCTGGCGATGTCGGTGACCGAGAACTGCGCCCAGAACCCCGGTGCGGTCACCACGGACACGGCGACCTCATGGCGGGTCGGCCCGGCCGACCCGCTGCCGCGGTTCATCGCACCGTTCGACATCGACCGCTCCGATGCGTCGAAGTGGATCGCAGCAGGTCAGTACGTCTGGACCCAGGGCAACGGGTTCAAGATCCGCTCCCGCTCGGAGTGGGCGAAGTCCTTCGACCTCGGCGCGGGCCACTCGGCCACCGCGGTGGCGATGGACAAGGGCGTCGGGTACGTCGGCTGGTGCGGGCCGTGCAACAACAACGGCTTCGCGCGCGGACTGGCCACCAACGCCTCCGGCAGCTGGCAGGCGGTGACGCTCCCGGCGTCGGTGCCGAACCGGTACATCGGCGGCATCGGCATCGACCCGGCCAACCCCAAGCACGCGTTCCTCGCGATGAACGGCTTCAGCCGCCGCTTCACCGAGGGCCCGGGCGCCGGGATCGGCCACGTCTTCGAGACGACGGACGGCGGGGTCACGTGGACCGACGTCTCTGCGAACCTGCCGGACGTGCCGACCAATTCGGTCAAGGAGACCAAGGACGGCGCGCTGGTGGTCGGCTCGGACCTCGGCGTCTTCTACCGGGCTGCCGGGGCGACGACCTGGTCGCGGCTCGGCGGCAACCTGCCGTACACGACCGTGATGGACGTCGAGCTCGCCGCTGACGGCAACGTCTACGCGGCTACGCACGGCCGAGGGATCTGGAGCATCCCGCTGCCGAAGAGCTGATCACGCAGCACCAGCTCCCCGCAGGCCCGGGTGCCCGAGCGTCGGTCTGACCGGCGCCCGGCCCCGGGTCTGCGGTGCGTTCGGGGTGGGCGTCCGAGCTTCAGACTGCTCAGCCTGCTGATCGGCGGCCGATCTCCGATGGCCGGCGTGGGCGCGGTGCTGGCCCACTCAGGCAGGGCTGCTCGACGCTCGGCCTCGCACTCTTCGTGGCGACCTGCTGTTGACCGGCACCCCGAATGGCACCGCCCTGGTTCAAGCGGCTGGAACCTGCTCAGCGCCTGCAGGGCTTCGCGTGGGCAGTAGATCATGTCGTCGTCGACCGTCGCGTCCTGCCGGAGCTCGCCGTTGACCCAGGTGCGCAGATGCAGGTCGCCGAGCCGTTTGAGCTCGTCGGCGTCCAGGAGCACGAGCGCGGGTCCGATCGGTGTGAAGGTCGGGTAGCACTTGCTCGCACGACATCGACACCGGATGGTGGTGGTCACCCCGACGTCCGAACAGTCATCTGACCTGGGCAGATAGGAGGATCTAGTAGTACCAGGGGAAGTCGGGGGCGGCGTTCCGGTCGTTGACGGTTGTCGTTGGATTCTTACGAAAACCGACCCTGACCTGCACCAACGCTTCAACGATCGGTGGCGGTTGCGTTGGACGCCGCCGGGGTAGCGCGGACTTTTTGCGGACTATTTGCGGACCGCCGAGGACGATCGCTCACCGTCGGCCGATCAGATCACCCACGCACACCAGGTCCGGCTGCTTGAAGAGGAGCAGGCCCCATCGGGCGACGGCGTCGCCCAGCGAGCGAGCCGCGCCAGGCTCGCCTTCCCGTCGGTCGGCCGCACCCTGACCGTGTCCCGCTCGACTGTCTGTCGCTGCCGCATGCTGCATGTCCCGGACGCTAGGTCCGAACATCCCACGCGGGCGGTCTGAGGGGACGCGAAACACCCGACTGGGTAGTACGTGTCACACCTCAACAGGTACGCACACGCGTAGTTCTGCGGTCGCCGCACGGGTCTGATCGATCTTGACTCGTGCCCATGGTTCACCACGGCACTCCCCGAAAGCGACACGACCATGACGACCACTTCTTCTGACACCATCATCAGCGGCAGGCTTCGCGCGGTGCTTCTAGACCTTGCCCGCAGGGAGGACGAGCTCGCAGCCGACGAACGCGCCGGCGCGCCGTACTGGGCCTCCTGCCCTCTGTCCGCCCTCGGCCACCGAAACGCCGCCAACGTCCTGCGCGCCGAAGCGGATCTCCTTCTGGCGTCACGATGAGGAACGCGCTGGATCCCGCGCTCGTCGGCCGGGAATCCCCCACGCGGGTGCCGTCCACCGGGCCAGACCCGTCCTTCCCCCATTGCCTGGCAGATTCCCGTTCCGTGGCAGACAGGGCGTCCAGCGACACGGCCCGTCCCGTCGTCGGTCGCCGCGAGCTGTACGGACCGCCCGACGACTGCCTGACCGTGGGAGTGAGCACGCTCGCCCACGCCGGTGTCCTGGCCCATCTGCTTCGAGCGGCCGGCCTGACCGCCCGCATCGACATCGGCCAGCAGGGCATGCCCGCCACCGTGTCGATCGACGTCCCTGAGGACATCGCTGGCGACCGGCCCTGGCGTCGATGGGCGCTCGAGATGGCACGCACGATCGACCCCAGCAGTCGTCGGCTCTACCGACGCTTCAAGCGACGCACGTCCGTCCAGCTGTCGGCGCCCCGCCACGGAGCGCCGTCACCCGAACATGCCGCGCGGCGCACCGCGTCGCGCACCAAGGATCTCCACTCCGCAGAAGGAACCGAGTCACCATGAGCACACCAGGCAACACCAAGCCGTACCGGCGACGGACGCGACCGCAGCTGCCGCCCGAGACCCTGCACTGGCCGACGTTCGTCGTCACCGCCCCTCACAGCGTGCCCGCGCCGAGAGGAAGCCAGTACGCGCGCCAACCGTTCGGCACCTGGCACGGTCGCACGGTCGGAAGCCACCAGACACTGTGCGGACGACTTGCGATGACGTGGACCTACTTCTGGACGCTCGACTTCCAGCGGACCAACCGCAAGCTCGCTTGCCCGGAGTGCGCTCGGATCGCCGGCCTCGAGGTCTGAGCCGCGCATGGCGTCCAGGAGATGACGCGAAGAGGCCCGGGCCGTTGGCCCGGGCCTCTTTGTCGAGAGTCGTGGTCAGACGACCCGGACATCCGCCGCATCGACGGTGAGATCGACCAGCGAGGCAAGAGCAGCTCGGTGTGCTCCGGGGGTGCCCAGAGCGATCTGGTCGGCCTTGGCCTTCTTGAGATAGAGGTGCGTCGGGTGCTCCCACGTCATCCCGATGCCGCCGTGCAACTGCACGGCCTCTTCGGCGGCATGCACCGCCACGTCGCTGCAATAGGCGGCGGCGACTCGGGTCGCGATCGGCACATCCTCGCGCGCCGCGAGCGCAGCGGCCGCGTACCGGGCTGTCGCGGACGCGCACTCCACTTCCGCGTACAAGTCCGCGAGGCGGTGCTTGATCGCCTGGAAGCCGCCCACCACCCGACCGAACTGCCGGCGGACCTTGAGGTAGGCGACGGTCTCCTCGAGGCACCAGCGCGCGACGCCGACCTGCTCTGAGGCGAGCAGCCCCGCACCTGTCAGAAGCGCTGCGCGTACGACGGCTTCGGCGTCGCCATTGATCAGTTGGCCCGCGGCCCCGTCGAGACTCACGTCTGCGACCTGGCGGGCCATGTCGAGCGAGGTGACCGGCTCGACCCAGGCGGCGTTCTGCTCGACGAGGTACAGCCCCAGGCCGTCCTGCGTGGCGGCAGGCACGACGAGCAGGTCGGCCTCGAGGGCTCCGCCGACGCTGCGGGCGGTGCCGGTCAGCCGGCCGTCGTCCGTTGCGGTCACGCATGGAAGGTCCCCGTCCGGCCCTGTGGAGAGCGGTACGACGAGGGCAGCGGTCCGCTCGCCGGATGCCAGGTCGCCGAGTGCCGCGCGTGCCGCGTCGTGGTCGGAACCGAGGAGGGTGGTCGTGGCGATGACCGAGCTGGTCAGGAAGGGCACGGGCGCGCACGTCCGGCCGAGCTCCTCCAACACCGCGGCCGCCTCGATCGCCGATGCGCCGGCACCGCCGAGCGCCTCGGGCACGAGCAGTCCCGACAGGCCGAGCTCGACGGCGAACGCCTTCCAGAGTGGCGCGACGACCGAGCGATCGCCGTCGTACATCGCGGTGACTGCACCGACGGGGCATCGGTCGGCGAGGAGGTCGCGGACCGTCGTCCTGAGGTCGTCCTCGATGTCGGTGGGAAGCAGGTCGAGGTCGGGTGCGGTGCTCACTTGGCGATCTCCTTCCAGGGGCGGTCCTTGTCGGTGCGCGGCTCTGCGGGCAGTCCGAGGACACGCTCGGAGACGATGTTGCGGATGATCTCGTCGGTGCCACCCTCGATGGAGTTCCCCTTCGCGCGCAGGTAGCGGTAGCCCGCGTCGCGGCCAGTGAACGTCACGCTCTCGGGCCTGACCATGGTCCAGTCCGAGAAGCGGAGGCCGTCCTCGGCGAGGAGCTCGAGCTCCAGGCCGGAGAGCCGCTGGGCGTTGCGCGCGAACAGGAGCTTCATCACCGAGCCCTCGGGCCCGGGCTGACCCGACGCCAGCTTCTGCGCGAGCCGGACGCCGGTCACTCGGGCGGCCTCCGACTCGACCCACAGCCGCAACAGGCGATCGGCCAGCTCGGGCGTACGGCGGCTCGGGTTCTCGCGCCACGTCCGGGCGACGCGGCCGATCATCCCCGCCTCGCGCTGGCCGCCCCTGCCGATCGAGACGCGCTCGTTGTTGAGCGTGGTGTTGGCGACCCGCCATCCCTCGCCCACGGCACCGAGCCGCTGGCTGTCGGGGATGCGCACGTTGGTGAGGAAGACCTCGTTGAACTCGGCCTCCCCCGTGATCTGGCGCAGCGGCCGCACCTCGACCCCGGGGTCGGCCATGTCGCAGAGGAAGTAGGTGAGCCCACCGTGCTTGACCGCGTCCGGGTCGGTGCGCGCGACGAGAATGGCGAAGCGGGCCAGGTGCGCGATCGAGGTCCACACCTTCTGCCCGTTGACGACCCATTCGTCGCCGTCGCGCACGGCACGCGTGCTGACGTTGGCGAGGTCGGAGCCGGCGCCGGGCTCGCTGAAGAGCTGGCACCACTTCTCCTCCCCGGTCCACAGCGGCTTGAGGAAACGTTCCTTCTGCTCCTCGGTCCCGTAGGTCAGGATCGTCGGCGCGGCCATGCCGAGGCCGATGCCGTTCGAGGAGGGGTCGTTGTCCGGCGCGCCTGCCTCGGCGAACAGCCGGTCGACCTCAGGCTGCAACGTCTGGTCGACGCCGAGGCCGCCGTGCCCGACCGGGAAGCGCACCCAGGCCAGGCCGGCGTCGTACCGGGCACGGAGGAACTCCAGCCTGCCTGTCGTGCTCGGATCGTGGGTCGCCAGGAAGTCGGCCACCCTCCCCCGGATCTCGTCGATGGTCATCGCGCCTCCCTGGTGCTGCGCTGGCGAGCGATCTCCGCCTTCGCCAACGCGTTCTTGTGGACCTCGTCGGGACCATCGACCAGCCTGAGGGTCCGGACGCCGGCGAACATGCTCGCAAGTGGGAAGTCCTGCGACAACCCACCTGCCCCGTGCGCTTGGACCGCCTTGTCGAGGATCCACTGGACCGTCGATGGCGTGGAGATCTTGATCGCCTGGATCTCGGTGTGGGCGCCTTTGTTGCCCACGGTGTCCATGAGCCACGCGGTCTTCAGGACGAGGAGTCTCAGCTGCTCGAGCCTGACCCGGGACTCCGCGATCCAGTCGCGGATCACGCCCTGCTCGGAGAGCTGCCTCCCGAAGGCGACTCGCTCGTCGACGCGGGCGCACATCAGCTCGATCGCCCGCTCGGCGGTGCCGATCGCACGCATGCAGTGGTGGATCCGGCCCGGACCCAACCGCGCCTGGGCCATGGCGAAGCCGCCACCCTCCTCGCCGATGAGGCTCGACGCGGGCACGCGGACGTCGCTGAAGCGCAGCTCGGCGTGGCCGCCGTGCTCGTGGTCGTCGTAGCCCAGGACGTGCATGCCGCGAACGACCTCGAGGCCGGGGGTGTCGCGCGGGACGAGGATCATCGACTGCTGCCGGTGCCGCTCGGCCGCGGGGTCGGTCTTCCCCATCACGATGAAGATCTGGCAGTTGGGGTTCATCGCACCGGTGATCCACCACTTGCGGCCGTTGAGGACGTAGTCGTCACCGTCTCGGACGATGCTGAGCTGGATGTTCGTCGCATCGGAGGAGGCCACGTCGGGCTCGGTCATCGCGAACGCCGACCGGATCTCGCCCTCGAGCAGCGGCTCGAGCCACTCCTTCTTCTGCGCCTCGGTGCCGAACATGTGCAGCACCTCGATGTTGCCCGTGTCGGGTGCGGCGCAGTTCATCGCCGGCGGCGCGAGGTGGAGGCTGCGTCCGGAGATCTCTGCAAGCGGGGCGTACTGCAGGTTCGTGAGACCAGCACCCTCCTCACCGGGAAGGAAGAGGTTCCACAGGCCACGTCCGCGCGCTGCGTCACGGAGCTCTTGAACCACCGGCGCCGAGTCCCAGGCCCACGGGTCGGGGAGGCTGGCGAGCTGATGGTGGAAGACCGGCTCGGCCGGGTAGACGTGCGTCTCCATGAAGTCGAGGAGCGTCTCGCGCAGCTCCTCGGTCCTCTGGTCGAAGCCGAAGTCCATCAGTAGCTCTCCTTGAGTGCGGTCAGCCCTGCATCGAGGAGCGGGTGGATGACCTCGCCGACCCCTTCGAAGCCTGCTCCTACGGTCTGTCCGTGGAGGTGGCGGTAGTGGATCCCCTCGAGGATCGCGGCGAGCTTGTACGACGCGAGCCCGAGGTAGAAGCCGAACCGAGACAGCTCGCGATCGCTCCTGGAGGCGTAGCGACTGATGATCTCGTCCTCGCTGAGGAAGCCGGGCGCGGAAGCGACGTCGACGACCGAGCTCCCCTTGACCTGCTCGCCGAGTCGCCCGTAGACACACATCAGCGCGAGGTCGGTGAGCGGGTCTCCCAGCGTCGCCATCTCCCAGTCGATGACGGCGGCGGGTCGGTCCTGCTCGTCGGTGAGGATGTTGTCGAGCCGGAAGTCGCCGTGGACGATGCCGGTCGCGGACTCCGCCGGGACATCGGCCGCGAGCAATCGGTGCAGCTCCTCGGCGGCGGGGAGGTCGCGGGTGTACGACGCGTCCATCTGCTTCTTCCACAGCCGGACCTGACGTCCGAGGAAGCCCTCAGGGCGGCCGAAGTCGGCGAGGCCGACCGTGACCGGGTCGACCGCATGCAGTGCGGCCAGGGTGTCGACCAGCGCCTCGGAGATCCGGCGGGTCCGCTCCGCGCCGAGAGGCTCGAGCTCGGCCGAGTGTCGGTACGGGCGACCCTCCACCCGCTCCATGACGTAGAACGGGGCTCCGAGGACGTCACTGTCGTCGCAGAACGCAAGGGTCGCCGGCACAGGCACGTCGGTGTCCTGCAGAGCGGCCATGACGCGATACTCGCGAGCCATGTCGTGGGCCGTCGCGAGCACGTGCCCCAACGGCGGCCGCCTCAGGATCCAGGTGCTCGTCCCGTCCGTGACGGCGTAGGTGAGGTTGGACTTGCCGCCGGCCAGCAGCTCGGCCGAGAGCTCCGTCCCGCCCCCCGGGAGGGCGGCGGCCAGCCATGGGCTGAGCCGGTCAAGGTCGAGCCCCGGCAAGGACGGCTCCACAGCAGGCCTCACGGCACCAGGATGCTGACGGTGTCGACGACACAGGCGGGCTTGTCGCCACCTTCGCGCTCGATGGTCACCCGCGTGATGACCTGGTAGCCATGGCCTCCGGCTGCCACCTCGAGGAGCTCGACACCGGCCCGGACTCGGGAGTTCACGGGGACCGGCGACGGGAAGCGCAGCTTGTCGGCACCGTAGTTGACGCCCATCTTGATGCCCTGCACGTCGTACACCTGCCAGACGAGCATGGGCACCAGGGCCAGGGTGAGGTAGCCGTGGGCGATCGTCGTTCCGAACGGGCCTTTCGCCGCCTCGGCCGGGTCGATGTGGATCCACTGGAAGTCCCCGGTGCCCTTGGCGAAGGTGTCGATCTGCTCCTGGGTGATGGTGTGCCAGTCGGAGTAGCCGAGGTGCTCGCCGACCGCGGCCTCGAGTGCAGGGATGCCGTCGAACGTCCTCATGCCTTCGGTCCGCCCGCGACGTAGAGCACCTGACCCGACACGAAGCCCGCGCCCTCGCTCGCGAAGAACGAGGCCGCATGGGCGATGTCGGCGGGCAGGCCGCCACGGCCGACCGGGATCTCCTTGACGACGAACGCCTTGAAGTCCTCGAACGGGACACCCATGCGCTCTGCGGTGGCCATGGTCATCTCGGTCTCGATGAAGCCTGGGGCGATGGCGTTCGCCGTGACGCCGTACTTGCCGAGCTCGATCGCGAGCGTCTTGGTGAACCCCTGCACGCCCGCCTTGGCGGCGGAGTAGTTGGCCTGCCCGCGGTTGCCGAGCGCCGAGGTGCTGGACAGGTTCACGATCCGTCCCCAGCCGGCCTTCGTCATGTAGCCCTGGACCGCCTTCGTCATGAGGAAGGCACCCCGAAGATGCACGTTGATGACCGCATCCCACTCGTCGGCCGACATCTTGAAGAGCAGGTTGTCGCGGATGATGCCAGCGTTGTTGACCAGGACGGTCGGGTCGCCGAGCTCCGTGGCGATCCGGTCGACCGCGGCCTGCACCGCGGCCTCGTCGGCGACGTCGACGCCGACTGCCAGGGCGCGTCCGCCCGCTTCCTCGATCCGTGCGACGACGTCCTTGCAGGCGGTCTCATCGAGGTCGAGGACCGCGACGGCGAACCCGTCGGCGGCGAGGCGCTCGGCCACGCCGGCTCCGATGCCGCGTGCGGCGCCGGTGACGATGGCAATGCGGGAGTGGGTCATCTGATCTTCCTGTCGGGGAGGTTCGGGAGTGAGGATCGGGGAGGTCAGTCGCCGGCGGTCAGGCTGACTCCACCGTCGATGAGCACCGTCTGACCGGTGAGCCATGCGGCGTCCGGGGACAGCAGGAAGGCGACGACACCGGCGACGTCGTCCGGGTCGCCGAGCCTCTTGAGCGGGTATGCCTGCGCGGCCTGCTCCTCGTGACCTTCGTAGAGAGCGGCGGCGAACCGCGTCTTGACCACTGCCGGAGCGACGCCGTTGACCCGGACCTTCGGGCCCAGCTCGACGGCGAGCAGCTCGGTGAGCGAGTTGAGCATCGCCTTGGAGGCGCCGTAGAAGCCGATGTTCGGCGCGGTCCGGACGCTGGACAGCGAGGAGACGTTGACGATCGCACCGCCGTGCTCGGCCATCCAGGCGCGGTGCACCTGCTGGACCCACGACACGGCTGCGACGCAGTTGACCTCGACGACCTTGCGTGCCGCATCCAGGTCGAGGTCCACCAGCGGGCCGTACACCGGGTTGATGCCGGTGTTGTTCACCAGGAGGTCGATGCTGCCGAAGGTCTCGATCGCCGTACGGACCGTCTCCGCCTGATGGTCGGTGTCGTCCGCCTTCCCGGCGACCGCGATGGCGACGCGCTCGCCGCCTGCCAGCTCGATGAGGTGGGTGACGGCCGCGTCCAGCGCCTCCTTCTTGCGTGCCGTGATGACGACCCTCGCACCGTCGGCGACCAGCCGCTCGGCGATGCCGAGTCCGATGCCGCGACTCGCCCCGGTGACGATCGCCGTATGGCCCTCGAACCGCCTGGCGGTGTCGGCAGACATCAGCTCAGTCGCTCGATGACCATGGCCATCCCCTGGCCTCCGCCGACACACATCGACTCCACGCCGAACTGCTTGTCGTGCCACTGCAGCGAGTTGATCAGCGTCGCGGTGATCCGGGCGCCGGTCATGCCGAACGGGTGGCCGACCGCGATCGCACCGCCGTTGACGTTGAGCTTGTCCACGGGGATGCCGAGCTGCTGGGCCGAGCCGAGGGACTGTACGGCGAAGGCCTCGTTGATCTCGAACAGGTCGATGTCGCTCACGCTCATCCCGAGGTTGCGCAGGGCGGCCGGGATGGCGTCGACCGGGCCCAGGCCCATGATCTCGGGAGACAGCCCGGTGACCGCCGTCGACAGGATCCGCGCCAGCGGCGTCAGGCCGAGGCTCTTCGCCCGGGTGTCGCTCATGATCACCAGCGCGGCCGCCCCATCGTTGAGCGGGCAGGCGTTCCCCGCCGTGACGGTGCCGTCCGGACGGAACACCGGCTTGAGCTGGCTCACTGCCTCGATCGTCGTGCCCGGCCGCGGACCGTCGTCGGTGGAGACCACTGTGCCGTCAGGCAGCGTGACCGGCGTGATCTCGCGCGCCCAGAAGCCCTCCTCGATCCGCTGACAGGCGAGGTTCTGGCTGCGGACACCGAACTCGTCCTGCTCCTGGCGGGACATGCCGAGCACCTGCGCGACGTTCTCGGCGGTCTGGCCCATGGAGATGTAGAGGTCGGGCAGCTCCCCGGCCTCGCGGGGGTCCTGCCACTTCTCGGCGGAGCCTTCGGCGCGCTTGGTCGTGACGGCCTGGGCGCCGTCGAAGCGGGGGTTCTGAGCCTCGGGGTTGTCGGCGAACCCGTTGACGAACCGGCTCACGGTCTCGACCCCGGCCGAGATGTAGGCATGACCTTCACCCGCCTTGATCGCGTGGAACGCCATCCGGGTGGTCTGCAGGCTGCTCGAGCAGTAGCGGTTCACCGTGACACCGGGCAGGTGGTCCATCCCGGACAGTACGGCGACCGCTCGGCCCAGGTTGTTGCCGGCCTCGCCGGCCGGCTGGCCACAACCCAGGATGAGATCGGTGATGTCCCGCGGGTCGAGCTCCGGCACCTTGCCGAGGACCGCCTGGACCATCTGGGCGGTCAGCTCATCGGGCCGCACGTCCTTGAGTGAGCCCTTGCCGGCTCGACCGATCGGCGAACGGGCAGTGGCCACGATGACCGCTTCAGGCATGGAGCGCTCCTTGCGTCTTCTCAGATGGTTGGTGCGCCCACCGTGCCCGCGACGACCGGCCTGCGCGGGTCTGCGACCACCGCTCGCGCCCGGGTGGGGGATGTGTGACGTCGACCACGGAGGACCTGCCGGGGCAGCGCAGTGGGCCCGCCTCACGGAGGCGGGCCCACTGTCGAGGAGGGGGTGTGGAGCTGCTGGGTCAGGAGCCGTGCTCCTGGAGCACCTCCTCGAAGCCCTTCGGGTTCCGGAGCCGCGAGATCACCGCGGCGACGATCACGAGTGCGGGGAAGATCATCGCCACGACGTACCCGTTCGTGTAGACGTCCGCGCTCGGGATGTGGGTGCCCTCGAGCAGGTAGTCCGACATCTTCAGGTCGACCGCGGCAGGGTCGAGCTTGCCTGCGACCATGCTGGCGACGTCGACCGAGTGGTACACGAAGCCGGACCCGTTCTGCAGGATGGTCACCACCGCAGCGCCGACCGCGAAGCCGATCGCCATGATCGTGCCCGGCATGCCGGCGGCCATGCCTGCTTGAGTCGGCGGGACCACGAACTGCGGGACCGCGAAGGCGCCGCTGTAGCCGGCCCGGCTGCCGAGGCCGACGATGGCGGAGCCGACGATGTACTGCCAGGCCTGGTCGTGCGCGACTGCCAGGAAGAGCAGACCGACCAGGCAGATCACCGCGCCACCGACCAGGACGAGGCCGGGGCGTCCGCGACTGATGATCCGCTCGGAGTACTTGCCGCTGATGAACATCGTCAGCGCGAACGGCAGCAAGATCATGCTGGTCTGCAGCGGGTCATAGCTCAGTCCGTACTGGGCGACATGAGCCGGCCAGCCGGTCTGGCCGCCGTCCGTGGACGTCGGCAGCCCGGTCGGGTTCTGGATGTAGTAGTTGGCGAGCACGAGGAACGCCGCGTCGACGCAACCGAAGAGTCCGGCCGAGACGCAGGCCGTCGTGACGAAGGGCTTGCGCAGGACCGCGAGGTCGAAGACGGGTCGATCCGACCGGCGCTCGGCGAACACCCATCCGACCGCTGCGACGACTCCGACGACGAGGATGAGCGTCGCGTTCTTGCCGATCGTGGAGTCCGTCGGCGCGCTGAACGCGAGCAGGATGAGCGTGACCCAGCCGATCAACCAGACCGTGCCGAGCAGACCGATCCGACCTGCGGACTCCGGAGGAGAGTTCGGCACCACGACGAGCAGGGCGATCGTCGTGAGCACGAAGAGCACCGCGAGGACATAGTAGAAGGGCGCGATCGACAGGGTCGGCAGGGACCCGTCGGCGTTGAGGTGGTCCGGGAGCGGCCACAGGCGCACCGAGATGCCACCGCCGACCATCCCCAGCACGACGCCGCTTCCGGTCGCCATGATCAACACCATCACGGCCGTGGAGACACCGTTGCTGGGCAGATGCCGGCGCAGGAAGCTCAAGGGGACGAGCTGGGCGGCGCCACCGAACCCGAGCAGCACCGAGCCGACGACGAGCGAGGCGTAGTTGTCGCCCACAGCGGCGACCAGCGCTCCCCCGGTCAGGAACGCGCCCGACATCAGGCTGGTGGCGCGGTCGCTGAGGATGTCGGTCAACCGCGGGATGAGCACGAATCCCGCACCCCCACCCAGCGTGAGCGCGGTGAAGACCCAGGTCGCCGCGCTGACCGAGTTGTGCGCGTAGCTGGTGGTGATCACGGGGAGCAGCGGCGGCAGCATGAAGGCCACCGCGTTCGTGACGGTCGCTAGCAATGCTGCGACTGCGATCAGCGCGCCCGGGCTGGAGGCGGGAGTGCGGGTCGGCGACTCATCGGCCAACCCGACTACGGTTTCGTATTGATCCATGTTCCTCTCCAAGGGGTCACGTGCCGATGCTCGGCGGCACCGTCGACGCGGCTGGGGTCCAGCCCTTCCGGTGGGACCGTAGGGAAGATCCGCCCCGGCGACGGCCTGTGACGCAGGCCTCACCCGGTTGGGGGAGTATCCCGCGTCTCGGCCTCCACCGCTCGCCACTCCGGCCGTCCACCTCCCCCAGGCGGGTGGAGCAGGGCCCGATCCGACGTCGTGTCGTGACATCCGGCATCAGCGTGGCGACTCATGACGACTGAGAAGCTCAAGCCGGAGACCATGCCCCCCACCCACGGTTGGCCTCAGGTCACCGTCGCCACCGGGAGCCGGATCGTGTTCACCTCGGGCCAGGTCGCCCAGGACGCCGCCGAGCGGATGGTCGCCGGCCGCGACGACTACGAGGGGCAGATGCTGCAGTCCATGCTCAACGGGTATGCCGGCATCGCCGCCGCAGGAGGCGGCCCCGCGGACGTGGTCAGGCTGATGATCTACGTCGTCGACCCGACGCCGGCCAACCTCGAGCAGGTCTACGCGGGCTTCGGCAAGGCGCTCGCCGAGGTGGGCGCCAGGCCGAGCACGATGACGCTGATCGGCGTGAGCGGTCTGTCCGACCCCGACCACGTCGTCGAGATCGACATGACTGCCGTGCTCGACTGACCCGACCCCTGGGCTCAGCCGTCCGGCCCTGGCGGACTCACCACGCTCCCCCAGGCGGGCTAGGCGTGCGGCGTACGCCGGGGGCCGGGTCGAGGCCCGCGCGAAGGATGCAGCCATGACGACCACTTCTACTTCGACGACGACCCGCAAGCGGGTGCTGGTGACCGGCGGCGCCGGCGAGATGGGCGCCTACGCCTGCCGTGTGCTCGCGAAGGCCGACGAGGTCGAGCAGGTCCTCGTCGCCGACCGGGACGTGGCGCGCGCCGAGGCCGTCGCGTCCGAGCTCGGGCCCAAGGCCGTCGCCTTCGCGCTCGACATCTCCGACGCGGACGCGCTCGGTGAGGCGCTCTCGCACGTCGACATCGTGCTCAACACCGCCGGCCCGTTCTACCGGTTCGGTCGTGAGGTGCTCAGTGCGGCCATCGCCGCCGGCACGGACTATCTCGACATCTGCGACGACTGGGAGCCGACGCTGGAGATGCTCGAGCTGGACGACGCCGCCCGCGCGGCCGGCGTGACGGCCGTCATCGGCATGGGCGCCAGCCCCGGCACCAGCAACCTGCTCGCGCTGCTCGCTATGAACCGGTGCGACACCGTCGACCGCGTCGTCACGGCCTGGCGCGCCGGTGCGCTGCCCTACCCCGCCGAGGGCGAGGAGCCGCAGACCAACGCCGCGCTCGAGCACTGGGTGCACAACTGCACCGAGCCGATCAAGATCTGGCGCGGTGGCCGGCTCGTCGACGCGCTCGCCCTCGAGGAGGTGACCGTCACCTACCCGGGCCGCGCGGAGGCGCCTGTCTGGGTCTGCGGGCACCCCGAGCCGCTGACTCTCCCGCGCGTGCGGCCTGAGGTGCAGGAGTCGCTCAACCTCATGGTGTCGCGCCGCGGCCTGATGGAGGGCATGCAGCGAGTGGCGGCGCGGGTTCGCAGCGGCGATCTCGACGTCACCGGGGCTTCGAAGCAGATCCTTCTGGAGCCCGGCACCGGCGGGGCGGCCGCCGGGCCGGCACCGACCCTGCCGAACCTGTTCGCCGTCGCCGAAGGCATGAAGGACGGCACACGCATCCGCGTCGGCGCCCAGCCGATCGTGCTCCCGAACGCCAACATGGGCGAGATGACCGGCTATCCGCTCGCGATCGCCACGCTGATGCTGGCGCGCGGCCAGGTCACGGTGCCCGGGGTGCACGGTCCCGAGGGGGCCATCGACCCGGAGACCTACTTCCACGAGCTCTCGCTCCTCGTGGAGGACCGGCCGGACGGCGAGGTCGTCGAGGTCGTCTCCGAAGCCCTCTGACTTCCCTGGATCGGAGCAGACCATGTCGAACGACCTTTCCGAGCCGGCTGTCGCCGTCGTCACCGGCGGCGGCCGTGGGATCGGCGCTGCCATCGCCCGACGCCTCGCCGCGACCGGCCATCGCGTCCTCATCACCGATCGCGACGAGACACGCGCGCGCGACACCGCGAACCGACTCGGCTCCCGCTGCGAGTGGGCCGCCCACGACGTCCGTGATCCTGGCAGTCACGAGCGGATCGCGGACGCCGCCTCCGCACTGGGCTCGCTGCGCGTGTGGGTGAACAACGCGGGCGTCCTGATCGCGGGACCGGCGTGGTCCCATGGATCGGACGAGATCGCCTCGACCCTCGAGATCAACGTCCTCGGGATGATGCTCGGTTCGCGTGCTGCCACGCTGGCGATGGCGGACGAGGGCGGCAGGATCCTCAACATCGCCTCGATGGCGGCCCACGGACCGGTTCCCGGCCTGGCCGTGTACGCGGCGAGCAAGGCGGCCGTGCTCTCCTTCACCACCTCGCTCCAGGGAGATCTCGATCGTGCGGGACTGCCGATCCGCGCGCATGCCCTGTGTCCGGACGTCGTCGCGACCGACATGGTCGGATCGCACGCGTCTGACGCGGGGGCGGCGATCCTCTTCGCGGCCGCCCGCCAGCTGAGCGCCGAGCAGGTCGCACAGGCGGGTGTGGACCTGCTGTCCAGCAGCAACCCCGTGCGCTCACTGCCCCGGCTCAACGCCCTCGCGGCGCGAGCGACCGGCTTGGCACCTCGACTCGGGCTGCGTCTCGCGTCCGCTGCCCAGGATGCCGGCGAGCGACGCCAGCGCCGTCAGGTCGAGGAAGCACGGTGACCGCGATGGAGCGGTTCCGGAGCCGAGTCGTCCTCGTCACCGGCGGCGCGTCCGGGATCGGCAAGGCGGCGGCGCGACGCTTCGCCGAGGAGGGCGCGCGCGTGCTCGTCGTCGACCGCGACGCCGAGACGGGGAAGCTCGCCGAGACAGAGCTGCGCAACGCCGGCCTCGACGTCGCCTTCCACCGCGCGTCGGTGACCGACGAGGACGACGTGGCGGCTGTGTCGCGGGTGCTGGCCGACGACTACGGGCGACTCGACGTCCTCTTCAACAACGCCGGGGTCGTCGACGAGAGCTTCATCGCGAGCACCCCACTCGTGGAGTGGCGCCGAGTGCTGGACGTCAACCTCGACGGAGCGTTCCTGATGGCGCGCATGGCGGTGCCCCACCTGGTGGCGAGCGGTGGCGGCGCCATCGTCAACACAGCCTCCGTCTACGGCCTCGTGGCCATTCCCGGTGCTGCGTCGTACGTCGTCAGCAAGCATGCCGTCGAGGGCCTGACCAAGGCCCTTGCCCTGGAGTGCGCTCCCCAAGGGATCCGGGTGAACGCCGTGTGTCCGGGATGGGTCAACACACCGATGGTGCGCCTCGACATCGAGTCCGACCCGTCCCTTCCCGGCCGCCATCCCCTGGGCCGCCTCGCGGATCCGGAGGAGATCGCGGCGGTCGTCGCCTTCCTGGCCAGCGACGACGCCAGCTTCGTGACCGGAGCCTCGTACGTCGTGGACGGCGGCTACACAGCGCAGTAGCCCACCCGGGCGGCGTCCGCGGCCGAGGGGCTCCCATCGCGCGGAATTGCGGCGAGGCTCTGGCCCCAGAGATCCAGGGACGACATGAGGAGTTCGCCAGATGTACGAGACAGGCACCGCCCCGGTGACCTACCTCCCGGGGAGCGGCTGGGTCGACCTTCCCGCTGACATCGCCCCGGCCCTGGCCGGCAGCGTCTCGTGTGACGTCGTCGTGGTGGGCGGCGGGATGGGTGGGATGGCCGCGGCCTTGCGGCTCGCTGAGCTCGGCCAGGACGTGGTGCTGGTGGAGGCCGAGATCTGCGGCTGGGGCGCCAGCGGCCGCAACGCCGGCTACGTCACGCAGACCCTCGGCAGCGACCCGCGCATCCTCAAGCGGTTCTACGCGGACCGGGTCCGGGCGCTCCACCGGTTCGCGAACAACTCCGTCGACTTCACCGAGTCGCTGATCGCCCGGCACGGCATCGCCTGCGACTATGAGCAGACCGGCAACGTCGCCACAGCGACCAGCCTCCGAGCGTTCCGCCGGATGCAGAGGCACATCAAGCCGAGCCCGCGCGTGATCGTGGGAGATGCCGACACCTTGGGGATCCCCGAGACCTTCATCGGCGGCATCCACATCAAGCTCGGCGGCATCCTCAACCCCGGCAAGCTCGCGCTCGGGCTGCGCGGCGTCGTCAGGGCATCGTCGGTCCGGGTCCACGAGCAGACGATCGTCACGAACGTCCAGGACACCGGCAGCGGCGTGACCGTCGAGACGCCCGCCGGCCAGATCCGCGCACGTCGGGCAATCCTGACGACCAACGCGTTCACGAACGAGCTCAGCATCGCGCCGCGCAACCTCAGCACGCCCGTCTGGGTGACCGCCGTCGAGACCGAGCCTGTCTCCGAGGAGCAGCTCGATGCGACGGGCTGGACGAGTCGCGCCCCGATCACCACGAACCACTTCGTGATGCAGAGCTTCCGGACCACCGCTCGTGGCACCCTGGTGACCACCACCCGCAGCCTGCAGAGTGCCCGTCGGCCGCGACTGGACCGGATGCCCGATCAGTCGGTGGTGCGCGACATCATGCGCGGCCTGCACGAGCGCTTCCCGACCCTCGAGGGCGTCGGCGCCACGCGCGCGTGGGGCGGCTGGATCGGTCTGACTCCCTCCAACATGGCGACCGTCGGGCAGCTGACGCCCCACATCGCCTACTCGATGGCCTGCAACGGTCACGGCCTCCCTCAGGCGCCGTACCTCGGCACGCTGCTGGCCGACCACCTCGCCGGCAACCGCATGCACGACGACCTGTCCGCCGTCTGGCGGGAGTCGCAGCGCTTCGCCCCCGGTGTGGTGAATCCGGTGACCCTGCGGCTCGGGTGGCTCGCCGACCGGATCACCGACCGCCTCAGCGGCGCTCTTCGCTGAACATCCCTCATCCCGATCGGAGAACTTCACCATGTCTGACACCCACCCCCCGCTGGGCACCGTCCTCATCGTCGGCGGAGCCGGGGCCATGGGCCGCTGGGCAGTCCGCGGCATCGCCAAGCTGGGCTCGGCCGAGAAGCTGCTGGTCGCCGACATCGACCTGGCCCGCGCGGAGCAGGTCGCCACCGAGGTGGGCGGCCCGTGCGTCGCGATCCGCCTCGACGCGACCGACACCGAGGCCATGAGGACCGCGTTCGCCGAGTGTGACGTCATCCTCAACACGATGGGCCCGTTCTCGAAGTTCGCCCGCCCGATCCTCGAGGCCGCGATCGACGCCGACTGCCACTACCTCGACATCGACGACGACTGGGAGTCCACGGTCGAGGCCGACGAGCTGGACGCCCGCGCCCGCGAGAAGGGACTGGTCGTCGTCAAGGGCATCGGTGGCAGCCCGGGCATCTCAAACCTCGCCGCCCTGCTCGTCGCCAAGCGGCTCGACAAGGTCACCGAGATCTTCACCGGCTGGTCGATGCGCGGCGCCGTCCTCGAGGACGAGCCGGCCTACCCCCACGCCGACGGGGCGGGCGCTGCCGTCGAGCACTGGCTGATCCAGATCAGCGGGTCGATCCGCGCCTTCCGCGACGGTGCCCCGAAGGACATCGAGCCGCTGCTCCCCACCGAGATCCTCTACCCCGGCAAGGGCCAGGTCACGGCGTACACCGTCGGCCACCCCGAGGCGCTCACCCTGCCGAAGTACCTCCCGACCCTGGTGAGCTGCACCAACCTCACCTCCGGCCCGGCCTGGGTCTTCGACCACGCGCGCTCCGTCGCCGCGGAGTACGACGCCGGCGAGCTGACCCTGAAGGAGGGCGCCAAGAAACTCGAGGAGTTCCCGGAGCCGCCGGCCGACGCGCCGCGCACGCGCGACCCGCTGCACCAGGTCTGGGCCATGGCCCGAGGTGAGCGCGACGGCGAGCCGCTCGCGATCTCAGTCGAGCCCACCTCCATGCCCCCGGGCAAGATGGGCGGCGGCACGGGTGCCGCGCTCGCGGTCGGCCTCGAGCTGCTGCGCCAGGGCCTGATCACCGAGCCGGGAGTCCACGCGCCCGAGGGTGCGATCGAGCCCGAGGACTTCTTCGAGGTGTTCCGCGCCTTCGTCCAGCCGCCGGTCGCCTCCGTCGAGGACCTGCTGCTGATCGCCGAGGGCCCGGTCGCCTGAACCGACGACTCCTGTGGGCTCGGGCGGTGACCGCCCGAGCCCACCGGCACGTCAGGACGACGCCGGCAACGCGCTGGTCGGGTGGAGACCGGGCGCGAGACCCGCCAGGCCACCCACCGCCTGCACCATCCGCGCCGCGGTGCCCGGGTAAGGGTCGAGCGGGGTGGCGATCCTGACCTCGATCGCCGTCCTGTCGACGCCGACGAGGCTGAGCACCACGCTCTTCTCTTCGGACGACGCCGTCGGCCTGCCGGCGAGACCTGACCAGGCGAGGACCACCCTCTCGACACCGTCGCACGCGACGACGACCTCCTGGCGGAACCCCTCGACCTGCCCACGGGCGACCGCGATCTCGCCCACCGTGGTGTCCTCGTCGGCGAGCACCAGCCCCCCGCGCGACGCGGGCGTCACGCCCACGAGCCCGAGCGCCTCGGCGATCATCTGCGCCGACTGACGCAGCGCGCCGTCGACGTGGTCGGCCGTGCCGGACCGCACCGTGCCGACCCCGAGCTCGGTGCGCAGCACGTCGGCTCCCCACGAACTGATATCCGAGGCGCGCGCGGCCCGGACGGACACCGGAGCGGGGAGCCCGCTGGACAGCAGGGCGGGCAGCACGTCGAGCCAGAGACCCGGGATCATGCCGGTGCCCACGACCCGGGACCCGGTGACGGCCGCACGTGCCGCCAGCCGGTCGTGCACGGCCGGCTCGAGCGCGGTCCGCGGATGCACGAAGCAGGCGTGGACCAGGTCGATCCCGGCATCGACGCAGAGCCGCATCGCCTCCTCGTGACGCTCCCCCGAGAGGCCGGCGTACAGGAGGAGGTCGAAGTCGCCGGACCCGACGGCTGCCGCCAGGTCGCTCGTGGTGGGGATGCCGTTCGGCTCACCGCACGTCAGCTCGCCGAGATCGGCACCGGCACGTCTCTCGGAGTGGACGATGCCGGCGGTGATCCGGTGCGGGCTCGGTCGTAGGGCTCGGACCAGCTCGGTCGCGGTCCTGCCGCTTCCGTAGATGCCGACACGGGTGCTCGTCTTGGTGGTCACCTCGGCAGGTTCGCGCCGCGGGCCCGCGAGCGCCGTGGCGGCCGCCATGCTCATCCCCCGACCGGGGGGCATCGATCCCTCGGACCACCGACGCGCGCTCGCGCCGTACCAATGCTGGGAACATGGATGCCAGCAGCAACGAGTCGCCTCGGGTGCTCGTCGTCGGCGCAGGACTCGCCGGCCTCACCGCGGCACACGCGCTGACCGCGGCCGGTCTCGACGTGACGGTGCTCGAGGCCCGGGACCGGGTGGGCGGCCGCACCTACACCGTCCGTGAGGGGTTCGCCGACGGACAGCACGGCGATCTGGGCGGCGAGCTGGTCACGATCGACTACCGGGCACTGACGGCGTTGTGCGCCGCGGTCGGGGTCGAGGTGTCCGACGAGGTCTGGTACGAGCGCCCGCAGGCCCGGCCCGGCGAGACGCCGCTGGAGGGCTACCTGTCCGACGGGAGGATCATCGTCGACGGGCAGGTGCTGACCGGGGGCCGCTTCGCGGCGGTCGACGACGAGATCCGGGTTGCGCTGCGTGACACGCCTCCCGCCGGCCACGAGGTCATCGAGCAGTGGACCCGGCGGGCCGGTCTCTCAGGTGTGGCGCGGCGAGCGTTGGCGGGCATCGCCCGGATGCCCGTCCAGTACGACCTCGTGCACATCGACGCCCACTACCTGACGGACGCCCACGTCGGGAACGTCCGCCGCATCGTCGGGGGCAGCCAGCAGCTGGCGAACGCCCTCGCACGCGACCTCCGCGTCCGGCTGGAGGCGCCGGTGCTCTGCGTCCGGCAGTCGGGCGGACACGTCCGCGTTGAGCTGGAGAACGGAGAACAGCTCACCGCGGACCGCGTCGTGGTGGCGATCCCACCGTTCGTCCTCCCGACGATCGGCTTCGACCCGCCGCTCCCGGCTTCCCTGATCGGAGCGCTCACCTCGATGCAGCGTTCGCGGGGAGGCAAGGTGATCGCCCAGTACGCCGAGGGCGATGCCGTCCGTGCCGCACTGAGCCACGCCGTCTTCAGCGACGGTCCGCTCAACACCGCCTGGGTCAGCAACCCCTACGTGACGTCCGGGCCGGCCGTCGTCAGCGGCTTCTTCTCCGGCGCGGACCGCGCCGTCCTGGAGTCCGAGGAGACCGCACTCGCCTTCCTCGACGAGCTGGTCGGTGTGGCAGTCGGCGGACCCGTCACCCGGATCGCCCAGCACTCCAAGAACTGGACCGCGGACCGCTACGCCTTCGCGATGGGCGTGATGTACAACCAGGCGACCCGGGACTCGCTCGTCGCGCAGCTCGCGACACCCGAGCGCAGGGTGCACTTCGCCGGCGACTTCACCGACCTCGAGCTGAGCGGCACGATGGAGGGCGCGGTCCGGTCCGGCCACCGGGTGGCCGACGAGATCCTGCGCGAGCCGACCCGGATCCCCCTGACCGAGATCAACACGAGGATGGTGCGCAAATGAGCACGGTCGTCATCGGAGCCGGCCTGGCCGGCCTGGCCGCCGCCCGGAGTCTGACCCGGGCCGGTGAGGACGTCGTGGTGCTCGAGGCCCAGCCGTTCGTTGGCGGACGCACGCGCACGCTGCGCGACCGTCTCCGGCACGGTCAGCCGGCGGACCTCGGCGCGTCCTTCATCGACATCGGCCAGGACAAGCTGCTCCAGTACTGCGACGAGCTCGGGGTCGCCCTCACGCCTCAGGTCGCCCTCTTCCCGTCGGACCCCGACGGCCGGCTGACCGCGGCATCGCCTCTGCGCACGACGCTCGTCATCGGCGGGCGGCGGCTCTCGGTCTGCGAGCGCGACCGGCTGGCCGACGAGGTCAGGACGGCCCTGGACACGACGCCGCCCGAGCCCACCGAGCCCGTCCTCGCCTGGACCGCGCGCGCCGGCCTGACCCCGGCGGCTCGCAACCTGTTCTGCTGGCAGACGGGCTACAACCCCGTGCACGAGGCCTCGCAGGTCCCGATGTCGATGTTCCACCCGCCCCACGTCGGCAGCGTCTGCTGGATGATGGCCGACGGCACCGACGCCCTCGCGCAGGCGTTGGCCGAGGGCCTCGACATCCGTCTGGAGCAGCCGGTGCGTGCCACGCGCCGGCGTCGCGGGCAGCTGGTGGTCGAGACCGACACCGACCGGTTCTCCGCACGCGACGTCGTGGTCGCCACGCCGGTGACCCCCACGCTGGCGATCGGCTTCGACCCGGTGCTGCCGGACTGGAAGGTCAACGCCCTCCTGGCCACTCCGATGACCCAGGGCGGCAAGGTCATCGGGCAGTACGCCGACGGCGAGGTCATCTCCAGAGCCCTCGGCCTGTCGGCGATGAGCGACGGTCCGATCTCCCTGATCTGGGCGCGCCCGACCGGGCCCGAGGACACCGTCGTGGTGCTGGGCCTGCTGGCCGACCGCGCCGACGGGGTGCTCCGCGACGAGGAACGCTGCCTCACCGTCCTCGACGACCTGGTCGCCGCGGCGACCGGCACATCCCCCCGCCGGCTGGCCGGGGTCGTCCAGGACTGGACCCAGGAGCGGTACGCCGGCGGCGTCGTCTCGATGCTCATGGGTGACTTTCCGCGGCTGCCCAGCCTGCTGGCCCAGTCCGTGGGCCCGATCCACTTCGCCGGCGAGCACACCGCCGAGATGTGGGCCACCGGCATGGACGGTGCCCTGCGTTCCGGGGAGCGGGCTGCCGCCGAGGTGCTCCAGCGGCGCAGCACCCGACAGCCGGAGCCCCTCGCGGTCGGCTAGCGCGGTGCGGGCCGCGCTGAAGCCCCGGTGCTCGGGCACCCCCGTCGTCGCTAGGATCGTGACGCACGTGCACAAGGCACCTCGAAGGACGTCCAGTTGGCTGCTCTGCCAGTGAAGCCGGGCCGAGCGCTGCCCTCCGCCCTCACCAGCTTCGTGGGTCGGCGCCACGACCTGGTAGCCGTGCGCCAGCTGTTCTCCGTGGCCCGCCTCGTGACCCTGACCGGCATCGGTGGAGTCGGCAAGACGAGGCTGGCGATCCAGGCCGCGCACGAGATGCGCCGCGTGTTCACCGACGGCGCCTACCTGGTGGAGCTCTCCACGCTCAAGGACCCCGACCTGCTGCCGCAGGCCGTGATGGATGCGATGGGGCTGCGGGAGCAACCGGCGCTGGACCCGCTGACCGTCCTCGAGGATCTCCTCCCTGAGCGATCGGTGCTGATCGTCCTCGACAACTGCGAGCACCTGGTCGAGGCGGCGGCGGCCTTCGCGGACCACATCCTGCGGATGGCGCCCGAGGTGAAGATCCTGGCCACGAGCCGTCAGGCGCTGCGGATCGCCGGCGAGCACCTCTACCCCGTCTCCCCCCTCCTCGCCCCGGATCCGGAGGACCACCGGGAGCCGGGCGCCGCCGTCCACTACCCCGCGGTCGCCCTGTTCGCGGACCGATCGGCGGCCGTCGTCCCCGGGTTCATGGTCACCCCCGAGAACGAGGCCGCGGTGGTGCGCCTGTGCCACCGGTTGGAGGGCATCCCTCTCGCCATCGAGCTCGCCTGCGTGCGGCTGCGCGTCCTCACCGTGGACGAGCTGGCGAGCCGCCTCGACGACCGCTTCGAGCTCCTCCACGAGGGCAACCGGAACCTGCCCGAGCGCCACCAGACGCTGCAGTCGCTCATCGACTGGAGCTACGACCTCTGCACGCCGATCGAGCAGCTGCTGTGGGCCCGGTCCGCGGTCTTCGTGGGCGGGTTCGGCATCGACGCACTGAAGGCGGTCGGCACCGACGAACGCCTTCCCGAGGATGACGTCATCGACACGGTCGCCCGTCTGGTGGACAAGTCGATCCTCGTCCGCGAGGAGCACCTGGGCCACACCCGGTTCCGGATGCTGGAGACGCTGCGCGAGTACGGTCTCGCGCGGCTCGCTGCCTCGCCGGACGACAGGGCCACAACGCTACGCCGGCACCGCGACTGGTACGCCCGGCTGATCCAGACCGCCGGCGAGGAGTGGTCCGGGCCGCTCCAGTCCGACTGGGCGACCCACCTCCACCTCGAGCACGCGAACATCCGCGCGGCGCTGGAGTACTGCGTGACGGTGCCCGGCGAGGCGAGGGCCGGCCTGGAGATGGCCGCGGTGCCGTGGTTCTGGGGCGCCATGGACCACCTGACGGAGGCGAGGCGCTGGCTGGACCGCGCGCTGGCACTCGACCCGGAACCCTCCTTCGAGCGGGCGTGGGCGCTCGCCACGACGGCGTACATCGCCGCCTTCCAGGGCGACGTGATGACGACGAGGACGTGTGCCGACCAGGCCCACGACCTCGCGGTCGAGCTCGACGACCTGCGCGCCCTCGCGTTCGCCAACCACGTGCTCGGCTTCGAACGCTCGCTCGGGGCCGCCTCCGAGATCGGCGCCGCGATCCCCATGTTCGAGAAGGCCCTCGCGCAGTACGCCGCCACCGATCTCGTCAGCCAGTACGCCGAGAGCCTGCAGGTCGAGCTCGCCGCCACCCTCATCGCACTGCGCGAGCACGACGCGGCCCTGCAGGTCGCCAACGCGCTGCACGACCGGTGCGCGGCGAAGCGCGAGCACTGGAACTACTCCTACTCACTGTGGCTGCTTGGCCTGCTGGCCCTGATACGCGGCGACAACGACGGGGCCGAGCGCGACCTCTTCGAGGCGCTCCGGATCAAGCGGCCCTTCCACGACACCCTCGGCCACGGACTGACCCTCGAGGTGGTCGCGTGGACGGCCGCGGTCAACCGCGAGGCGGAGCGGGCCGCGGTCTTGTTCGGGGGCACGGACGCGATCTGGGGGATGCTCGGAGCACGCCAGCTCCGCGGCTTCCGTCAGCACTACGAGTCGCTGGTGCGCCGCCAGCTCGACGAGGCCACCTTCGCGACGGCGTACGCGCGCGGCGGGCGGCTCAGCATGGAGGAGCTGCTGGCCCTCGCCCTGCGCGAGCCTGAGCCGGAGACCACGCGGGCTGTGACCGAGACCGCGGTCGGGCTGACCCGTCGCGAGCGCGAGGTCGCCCAGCTGGTCGCCGAGGGCATGTCGAACAAGGAGATCGCGGCCCAGCTCGTCATCTCGCTGCGCACCGCCGAGGGCCACGTCGAGCGGATCCTGACCAAGCTGGGCTTCAAGTCCCGCTCGCAGGTCGCGATCTGGGTCACCGAGCAAGCGCAGGTGGCTCGGGGCTGACCTCCCCCGGCTCGGCCGCTCTCACCGACGCCTGAGGGCGGCGTTGGAGTCCCACGCCGCGGTCGTGATGCCGCGCTCGCGCACCTTGCCCTTCTCGATCCGCTCCGACGGAGTCTTGGGGAGGCTGTCCACCAGCTCGACGTACCGGGGAACCGCGAAGCGGGGCAGGTCCGCGGCGACGAACTCGACCAGCTCGACCGGGTCCAGGTCGGCTCCCGCTACGGGCACGACGAGCACGGCGACGTCCTCCTCCCCGACATCGGACGGGACGCCGATCGCGGCGACCTCGAGGACGCGGGGATGGGCGACCACGGCGGTCTCGACCTCCCAGCAGGAGACGTTCTCACCGCGCCGGCGGATGGAGTCCTTCTTGCGGCCGATGTACTCCAGGAACCCGTCCGGGTACTGGCGGACCAGGTCACCGGTGTGGAACCACAGGTTGCGCCAGGCCTCGACCGTCGCCTCGGGCTTGTTCCAGTAGCCCTGCATCATGGCGAACGGCTCGAGCGGTCGGAAGACGAGCTCCCCCACCGTGCCCGGCTCGAGCGGCACGTCGTCGTCGTCGACCACCTGCAGCTCGACCTCGGGCAGCTGCCGGCCGATCCGCCGGGGCTGGGACTCGCCGGGAGGAGCCGTGGTGATGAGCACGCACTCGGTCATCCCGTAGGCCTCGATGATCCGGACGTCGAAGCGCTCCTCGAACGCGCGCATGATGTCGCCCGGCGTGGACGAGCACATCGCCAGCCTGGCCGGGTGGTCGCTGTCGTCGGGGCGGGCCGGCTGCTTGTAGAGCAGCCACAGCATCGTCCCGATCGTGCCGAACGCCGTCGCGCCTTCTGCCCGGACCTCGTCCCAGAACCGCGACGCGCTGAAGCGGCGCCCGAGCACGGCGGTCGCCCGCAGGTCCACCACGGTCGACATGAACGCGCGCGCGTCGATGTGGAACAGCGGCTGGACGCAGTAGATGACGTCCTCGTGCGTGAGGCCGTAGGTGTTCGTGACGTGCGCGGCCTGCGCGGTGTAGTACCGCTGCGGCAGCATCACGCCCTTGGACGGGCCGGTCGTGCCGGAGGTGTACATGATCGTGGCGATCTCGCCCGGCTGCGGCTCGGCGAGGTCGACAGGGTGCGACCTGCCCAGCTCGACGAGCTCGTCGAACGAGATCTGCCGGGCGCGGTCCCCGAACGGCCGCGCGGGGCTCTCGCCCACGCAGACAACGACCTCGGGGTCCATCGTGATCGCCTCGGCGAGGATGGCGAGGTAGTCGGCGGTCCCGATCAGCACCCGCGGCTGGGCGTCCTCGACGAAGTAGGCCAGCATGCGGCCACGCGCGTCGGCGTTGAACGGGACGTCGATGGCTCGCGCCGCATTGATGCCGAACCAGGCCCACGCCACCTCCGCGCGGTTGTCGCACATGAGACCGACGCGGTCCCCGGCCTCGACGCCCAGAGCGAGCAGGCCGCGGGCCGTCGCCTCGACCAGCTCGAGTCCGGAGCGGTAGGTGAAGGACTCGCCTGCGATCCGCAGGAACTCGTGGTCCGGCACGTCGGCTGCGGCGGTCCGGAAGGCGCTGATCAGGCTGTCTCGCTCGGGCATGGTGTGATCCTCCCGACGCTCAAGCCCGTAGGGCGGGTCGGTCGTGCGCGGAGCCACCCGGCTGGGGGATCAGCCGCCGATCTGCGCCCTGATCCGTTCCCGCTCACCGGGAGGGAACGGCATCGAGCGGCGCCGGTCCCTGTCCCAGCGCACGAGGATGGCGCGGGCCTGGGTGTGAACAGCTCGTGACGACGTCAGGGCTTCCTCCACCGTCACCGTGCTGCGGGTGACGACCAGCGGCGCGACCGTCGCCTGCACCGGACCGTCGTCGAGCAGCAGCTCGCGCCGGTAGTCGAGCTCGAGTCGGACCAGCACGAACGACGGCATCGGGTCATCCGTGACCTCGGCCAGCCAGCGTCCGTGTGCCTCCTCGACCAACGTGAGGTGCGCAGCGGCCGTCACGTGACCGAGGTAGTCGACGTACTCCGCTCGCAGGGCGATCTCCGTCTGCCAGGGACTCCTCACCCGTTCTGCCCTCTCCTCAGGTCGTCGACGAGACTCTGCGGCACCGCCGGCCCAGATATCCTCGCCGCCCGTCGAACCTCCCCCGAGTGGGGGTGACCCACTCTGCATCCCGCAGGGCCGAGCGCGAACACCGACAGATGATCGCGACATGTCTGATTCCCCGGTGTCTGAGTCCCCCGTGCTCGTCGATCCAGACGCCCCTCCCCTGCTCGGCCGCCGTGCCGTCGTCACCGGGGCGAGCAGAGGCATCGGCCGTGCGATCGCCGTCGGGCTGGCACGCAATGGCGCCGACGTCATCGCCGTGGCCCGCTCCGCCGACGGGCTCGCAGAGACCGCCGCGCTGGCGATCGGTCCGGGCTCGCTGACGCCGTACCCCGCCGACCTGAGCAGGCCTGAGAGCATCGACGGCTTGGTCGTGCACGCCCTAGGTCGCTTCGGCGGCCTGGACATCCTCGTCAACAACGCGGCGTCAACGCACTGGTCGCTCATCGAGGACACCGAGCTGGGGACCTACCAGGAGGTCATGCAGCTGGATCTCCAGTCGTGCTGGCTCCTGTGCCGCGCGGCCTCCGCCGCCCTGTCCGAGGGCGCGAGCGTCATCAATGTGGCGTCGATGCTGGGAACGATCGGCTCCCGCCACGAGACCGCCTACGTGGCGGCGAAGCACGCCCTCGTCGGCGTGACGCGGGCGCTGGCGCTGGAGTGGGGCCGACGCGGGATCCGGGTCAATGCGCTCGCCCCTGGATACGTCGAGACGGCGATGACGTCACCCGGCCTGAAGGAGGAGGCATACGCCGCCTGGGTGCTCCGCAACACACCGATGCACCGCTGGGCCCAGCCCGAGGAGATGGTGGGTCCCACGGTCTTCCTGGCGTCCTCGGCGGCCTCGTTCATGACCGGTCAGGTGCTGGTGGTCGACGGCGGCTGGACCGCTCGATAGGGCGGTCGGACCGGATCAGCACGACGCCCGCGACGACGAACGCCGCGCCGGTGAGCTGCAGCGGGCGCGGGACCTCACCGAGCAACAGCCAGGCCGAGCCGAGCGCGGCGATCGGCTCGGCGAGAGCGACGAACGAGGTCATGCGGGCGCCGAGGACCCGGACGGCGGCGAACCCGGCGACGTACACGAACACGGTCGAGAGCAGCACCACGAGGACGAGCGGCAGCACGGGGGAGACGATCCAGCCGCCCAGGTCGACCGCCGCACCCACTGCCTGAAACGGCAACAACCCGACGGCGACCAGCAGTCCGATCGAGACGGACGCGACCGACAGACCCGCGCAGGCGAGGACCACCGGCGGGACCGACGCGGTCATGCGGTCCGAGGTCAGGAAGTACGTCGCCACACAACCCGCCCCGCCGAGCGCCCAGCCGATCCCACTCAGACTCGGCCGCTGCACCCCCATCGCGGCCACGACGAGCACCAGACCGCCGATCGCGACCACCGCGCCCAGGCAGGTCGTGGCGGCCGGACGCTCGCCGTGCCGGATCCAGACCCAGCCGAGGACCAGCACCGGAGACAGGTAGAGCAGCATCATCGCGACGCCGACGGGAAGTCTTGCCAGGGCGTTGTAGTAGCAGACCACGGTGCCCGTGATCCCGAGGACCCCGAGCACCGTGACCCCGCCCAGGCTGCGACGCAGATCGGTGCCATGGCGTCGTGCGGCCCACCACGCCGGCGGGAGCAGCAGGAGCGCGGCCAGGCAGGTGCGCACGAGCAGCACCCCGCCCGCCGACCAGCCGCTGAGGATGAGCGCCTTGCCGAACGGGCCGCTCGCGCTGGAGGAGACCGCAGCGACGACCTCGACGGCGATGGCTGACCGGGCGCCCAGTCGTCTGCCGGGAAGGGCCTGTGTCACGAGCGCGGTGGGGCGGACTGGCCTTCACGCTCCGCGGCCGACTCGCCAGCGTCAGCCGATTCGCCAGCGTCAGCCGGCATGGAGGTGTCCACCGAGGAAGTCCGCCCCGAGCCGACCCAGCAGGCCGAGCTCCTGGGCGCGGCTGGCTGCCTCGGCGCGGTTGCGTACGCCGAGCTTGCGGTAGACCGAGCTGGTGTGCTGCTTGATGGTGTGCCGCGACAGCTTCAGAGATGCCGCTGTCTCGGGGTTGCTCAGCCCCTCAGCCAGCAGGTGCAGCACATCGAGCTCGCGCCGCGAGAGCTTGACGGCGGGGTTCACCCTTCCCTTGGGAAAGACCCGTCCGCCCTCCGCGACATGCTTGATCGCCATCAGGAGGGCGCCGGGCGCCATGTTCTTCGACAGGGCCGCGACCGCGCCGAGCGACGACGCCAGGGCCGCCGGCATCCGCCCGTCACCGAACGTGAGCACCACCTTCACGTGGGGCATCCGCTCGCGCAGCGTCCGGCAGAGCTCCGGCCCGGAGCGCCCGCCCAGCGAAGCGCTGACGAGCACCACCTGTGGGTAGTGGCGTCGGGCTACCTGCAGTGCCACCTCGGCCGAGCCCGCCATCAGACAGCTCTCGACCCACGGCGCCTCCGCGAGCACCGCACGCAGCCCGGCGAGAAGGAGCTCGTGCTCGTCGACGACCAGGACTCTCTGGGGCCGGACCTCGTCGAGCCATTGATGCTCGACCTCCGGTCTGCACTGGTCGGGCTCAGCCTGTTGCGTGACGACCACGGTCATCGAGCACCCCGTTCTTCCGGTGTTTCCCTGTGAGAGGCACCTTCGTCAATCGCAGTGCGGAGGGCACGCGTGGAATTACCTGTTTCGACCACCCCACCCCTCCGGAGGAGCGCCGCGACGGGTCAGCAGCTCAGCAGAGCCGAGCGCTCGGCCGAGGTCAACGGGCGCGAGCGGCGCCCGTCCGGATCCCACGCGGAGTAACGGGTCTCGGCAACGCTGGCCACCTCACCGTCGGCGGTGCACAGCACGATCTCGGCTTCGAAGCTGGAACGACCGACCCGGGCGATCCCCACGTACACGCGGACGGTGCTCTCCGCGCGACGCACCTCACGCAGGTAGGTCACACCGAGATCCGCGACCACGAAGTGCGGATCGGGCACGCCCCAGACGTCGGCCATGAACTGGCCGATCGCCTCGGCACAGATGACGGGGTACGCGGTGGCCGTCAGATGGCCGTACCCGTCGAAGTCGCGCCACCACAGCCGCAGATCCATCGACCACCAGTCCGCGTATCCGCTGGGGGCCCGACGCCTCCGGCCGGCGGCACGATCGGTGGTGCCGACGTCCGCCGGCTCGACCGTCACCGCTCCGTGCGGTTGAGACGGGCGACCAACCGGTCGACGAAGGCCATCGTCGCGTGCCCTGGCGGCTGTACGCCGAGAGAGCCGTCGAGCGGCGTGATGGAGGCGAAGCCTCGGGCGACCAGGCGGTAGTCGATGGTGGTCCTCCCCTGCTGGTCATCGGTGGCGGCGTACAACGGGTCGAGGCTGTAGCCGACCTTGTACTGGCCGGCGCCCGTCGGCGTGTAGGTGGTCGGAATGGGCTCACGTGTGCCCAGGGTGGTCACCCGAGTGCCCTTGAAGGTCCCGGCCGGGTAGTTCACGTTGAGTCCGAGCCGGCCCGGCATCAGCTTCCGGCAACCGTCCGCAGTGCGTTGAAGGGTGCGCACGATCCGGCGTAGGAGCGTGCCGGTGCCGGAGTAGTTCATCGAACCCGTGCCGTCCCAGTGCGGGTCGAACTCGGCGGGGTGGGCAGAGCTGACCGCGATAGCGGGTACGCCGAGGTCCATCGCGGTCACCGCGGCGCCGACCGTGCCCGAGTGGTTGATCGTCCGTGAGAGGTTGGTACCGGCGTTCGCTCCGGAGATGACCAGGTCCGGACCACCGTTCGGGTAGAGGACGCCGAGCGCCAGAGCTACGGAGTCCGAGGGCGAGCCGGACACTGCGTAGACGTTCGGGTCACCAGCGACAGGCTGCGTCACCGTGAGCGTGCCGCCGTACGCCAGCGCGCCACCTTGGCCCGTCTGGTTCGTCGCCGGAGCCACCACCTTGACGTGCTCCCCCTCCCCCACCAGCGCCTGGTAGACGGCGTTGATGCCATCAGCGGCATAGCCGTCGTCGTTCGTGAGCAGGATGTTCAGCGGCCGGTGGCAGCCGATGCCGGCACGACGCGCGGTCGCGCCCCCGGCGGGCGTCGTTGCGACCACACCCGACGTGACGGCACCGAGTGCGAGCAGCGCGACCGCGGCGGACGCGGCGGACGCGGTCTTGTGACGGTGGTGCATGTGACTGCCTTTCATCGAGGGTGGTGAGGGATCAGGGCTCGCGTCGTTCACCCAGGCGTGCGGCGAGACCGACGCCGATGATCAGGGCGCCACCGTTGACGAAGTTCGCCACGTAGGGCTGGGCACCGGCGAGGTTCAGACCGCTGTTCAGCACCGCGAGGAAGTAGACCGCGACGAGCACGCCCCCCACGTTGTACTTGCCGGGCCGGATCGCCGCCGCGCTCAGGAACGCGGCAGCGAGGGCCGGGAGCAGCAGCGCGTCGGCCAGGTGCGGATTCGCCCCTCCGGATCGTGCCACCTGAAGGACGCCCGCCGCCCCGCAGACGGCGCCGGCGATGACGAACGTCAACCCCACGACGAGCTTCACGCGGATGCCGGCGAGTCGCCCGGCCGACCGGTTCGAGCCGAGCGCGTAGAGGTAACGGCCGTACGGGGTGTGGTCGATGAGGTAGTACACGACCACCGCGACCAGGACGAGCGCGTACACGGTGCGCGGGATCCCCAGCCAGCTCAGGGTGCCGAAGTCGGTCACCCCCTGCGAGATGTTGCCTGCGACCGTCACTCCTCCGGTCTTCAGGCTAATGATGCCGGTGATGATGATCGAGATGCCCAGCGTCGTGATGACGGCGTTGACACCCATCCTGGTGACGAGAAGTGCGTTGACGACGCCGACGCAGACACCGATGCCGATGCCGATGGCGAGGGCGAGCAACGGGTTCATCCCGTTGGTCATGAACTGCGCGACGAAGACCGAGCTCAGCGCCGCCGATCCGCCGATCGACAGGTCCCACTCGTTGCAGATCAGGGGGATCAGCGCGGCGAGTGCCGTGATGGCGACGACCGTGTTCGAGCCGAGCAGCACCTGCAGGTTGGCGCTCGTCGGGAAGGTCGCGGAGGTTCGGGGCCAGAGGCTGAAGAAGACGAACGCACCCACGAGGAGGCCGAGGAACGCGTAGGCCTCGAGGAACGATCGCACGCTGCGCCGGGGCCGACGGACCGCCTCGGCGGGCTCGGACCGGGCCGGCTCACCGACTGCGATGTTGTCTGTCACTGAACTCATACCGTCACTTCCTTGGATTGGCCGTGGGCGAGGCGCTCGACGCGGTTGCTGGTGAGCTCGGTCCGTGGCACCTCGCCGACGATCCGTCCTCCTCGCAGGACGATCACGCGGTCGCAGATCGCGGCGAGCTCCTCGCTGTCCGAGGACGCGATGAGCGCCACGGCACCGGCCTCGACGGCCTCTCGGATCAGCAGGTAGATCTCGTGGCGGGCGCCGACGTCGACGCCCTGGGTGGGCTCGTCGAGGAGGACCACCCGCGGCGAGCGCCGCAGCCAGCGGGCGACCATCACCTTCTGCTGGTTGCCTCCGGAGAGCGCGGACAGGGGGTCTTCGACCGACTGTGCCTTGATCCGGAACCGTGACAGGAGCCCGCGCGCATCGCGACGCTGGAGGCCGGCACGCAACCGGCCCTTCCTCCAGTAGTCGGAGAGCACGGCCACCGACACGTTGTCGGTCAGGCTGAGCTCGGGGAACGCGGCGTCCTCAGCACGGTTCTCCGGGACGTAGGCGATGCCGGCGCGCATGCCGTCGCGCGGACTCGCGAGCGAGAGCGGCTGACCGGCGAGACGCACGGACCCGGACTCGACCGGCAGCACGCCGAACAGGGCCTTGAGCAGGCTCGAGCGGCCCGAGCCCACCAGTCCTGCGACGCCGACCACTTCTCCGGCGTGCAGCGTCAGGTCGACCGGTCCGACCGGCCCGGCGCAAAGCGCCTCCGCCTCCAGGACGGCTGGTCCGAGCTCGGCGTCGTCATTCGGCGTGATCTCATCGACGGCACTTCCCACGATGAGCTCGACCAGGTCGCCACGTGTGATCGAGCGCGGCGCGACCTCGCTGACCAGCTGCCCGTTGCGAAGCAGGATGGCGTTGTCGGCGACGGCGAAGACCTCTTCGAGGCGGTGGGTGACGAAGATGACGGTCTGGCCATGGTCCGCGTGCTTGCGCACGGCGTCGAGCAGGAGTCGCACCTCCGTGTCGGGCAGCGACACGGTGGGCTCGTCCAGCACGAGGATGCCGCCGGCTCCGCCGACCTGCAGGGCGCGCGCGATCGCGACCATCGCCTGGCGTGCCGGACCGAGCTCGCCGAGGAGCTGGTCGGGGAAGGCTTCGATGTCGTACTTCTCCAGCACCTCAGCAGCCCTGCGGCGCGCTGCTCGCCAGCGCACGCGACCTCCGGGAGCGAGCGGGAAGCCGTAGCCACCGATCGCGAGGTTCTCGGCCACCGTGAGCTCGGGAAAGGTGGAACGCTGCTGGTGAACGAACCTGAGACCGGCCGCTGCCGCACGCGCGGGCGTCATGTCGCTCAGCGCGATGGTCTGGTCGCCGATCGTCAGCCGCCCGTCATCGGCTCGCTCGACACCCGCGAGCATCTTGATCAACGTCGACTTCCCGGACCCGTTGCCGCCCAGCAGTGCATGCACTTGGCCGGCAGCGAGCGAGAACGACACCCCGTCGACGGCCTTGTTGGACCCGAAGGACTTGTGCGCGTCGGTCAGCACCAACGCGTGGGCACTCAGGTCTGCGCTCACGATGATCCCCTCGGGTAGACGTCATGGTCGGTCGACACCACGATGCGGCGCACGTGATGGCCAGCTGCGGTCCTGCGAAGCGACGCTCCCCCGGTTGGGTCAAGGCGTCTCACGTCGAGCGTCTTGATCCGAGGTGGGCCGCACGCCAGGGGCCGCGGCCCACCTCTGATCACCGGAAAACGCTCGCTCAGCTCAGGCCCCACATGGACCGGAAGGCCGAGCGGAAGTCGACGGGTGGCGTGTACGGCTGGCCCTCCGGCGGCATGTTGTGGTCCTTGTCGCAGACCTGGATCCCGTTGCCGGTGTCCACGGTGTTCGGGTCCTGCTTGTCGAAGATCCGGATCATCGAGTCGATAGCGCTGTAGATCTCCCACTCGACCGACTGGCCCGCGCACGCCTGCTCACCGGTGCCCTTGCGGACCTGGTCGATGGCGGCCGCCGTGCCTTCGCCGCCTCCGACCGTCAGCGACCCCGAGCGTCCGGACGCCTGGATGGCCTGGGCGCCACCGCTCTGGGTCATCACGACGTCGTAGGCAGGGATGAACGCGTTCGCGTCAGGGTGCTGGACCAGTGCCTGCTGGATCTTCTGCTGCAGAGCCGGCCCGAGGTCCGTGCCCACGAACGTCGCATCACCGACCACGGAGCAACCCGGACACTTCGCGATCTCCCGCTTGATGCCCTTGCTGGACAGCAGGGTGGTCCACTGGTCGGTCTCGGTGTTCATGACGACCTTCGCGTTGCCCTTCGTCTTCGCGATCACCCACGCGGCCTGAGCGGATCCCCAGTCCTGCGTGGTGTCCGCGAACGACTCGTGGCTGGCGTACGTGACGACGTGGGACAGCAGCGGCGGCGTGCACTCCTTGGTCTCGACGCCGACGACCGGGATGTTCGCGGCCTTCGCCTGTTCGAGTGCGTTCTTCACCGTCGGGCAGTCGATGGCCGACAGGATGACACCGTCCGCCTTGGCGACCACGGCCTGCTGGATGCCCGTGAGCATCTGGTTGGGGTCGTACTTCGCGTCGAACACGTGCACGGTCCAGCCCAGCTTGCCAGCGGCCTCCTTCGCCGCGGCGACGCCGCGGGTGGCGTAGTCGCTGCCGAGGCTGGCCTCGATCAGCCAGATCGACTTCCCTTTCGGCGGTGTCACCTTCGGCCCGGCCGGCGTCTTGTACGTGCCCTTGTACAGCTCGTCCAGGCGTGTCTGGTAGGTGTGCTGGTCGGCGGTACTCGTCGTGCCGCTTGCCGTGGGGTTGTCGCCGCCGCACGCCGCGAGCCCGAAGCTCAGCGTCATGGCGACCACGACGGCGGCTGTGTGCCGCCACCTGATGTGCTTCACGTGCTCCTCCTCATCCTCTGGCCCGTCGACGAAAGTCCGGACCACGAGCGACCGCGAATGGTCGTTTCGAGGAACTACGCCACAGACCCGCGAAGAGTCGTGGATCACACCGAGCAGGACCGCCCGGGTGGGGGAGTCTGCAGCCAGACGATGCGCGGCGGCCCTGTTGCTCCGTGGTGGACCAGGAGACACCTTGGGGCCCGTGCGCGTGTTCTGGCGCACGGGCCCCAAGGGCCGCTCGTCGGAGAGTCTTGTGGCGCTCAGCCGCCGATGCGGATGAGCTTGCGGTTGACGAACTCGTCCACGGCGAACGGACCGAGCTCGCGCCCGAAGCCGGAGCGCTTCGTCCCGCCGAACGGCAGGCCGGGCTCCTCCGCGCCCACGATGTTCACGAAGACCATGCCGGCGTCGAGGGCCGCAGCCACCCGTTGCGCCTGGGCCTGGTCCGTGGTGAAGACGTAGGAGCCCAGACCGAACGGGGAGTCGTTCGCGACACTGACGGCCTCTGCCTCGGAGGAGACACGGTAGAGGCTGGCGACGGGGCCGAACAGCTCCTCGCGGGCCGCGTCATTGGCGCGATCGATGTCCGCGAGCACGGTGGGCGCGTACGCCGCCCCGTCCCGCGAGCCGCCAGCGAGCACCTTGGCGCCGCCGGCGACGACCCGGTTGACCTGGTCCTCGAGAAACTCGGCCGCGCCGACCGAGGACAGCGGGCCGAGGGCGGTCTCCGCCTTCGACGGATCACCCGGCGTCAGCTCGGCCAGGGCCCCGGTCATCTTCTCGACGAACTCGTCGTACAGGCTGTCGATCACCACGAACCGCTTCGCGCCACAGCACATCTGGCCTGCGTTGTCGTAGAAGCGCACACCGAGCGCGGCCTCCACCGTCGCGTCGAGGTCGTCGGTGCTGAGCACGATGAAAGGGTCGTTCCCGCCGAGCTCGAGCACGACCTTCTTCAGGTTGCGTCCGGCGATCTCGGCCACGTGCGCGCCGACGCCCTCCGAGCCAGTGACCGAGACACCCTGGATCCGTGGGTCGGCGATCAGCCGGTCGACCTGTGCATAGGTCGCGTACAGGTTCTCGTAGGCGCCGGCCGGCAGGCCCGCGTCCAGGAAGATCTGCTCCATCGCCGCGGACGACTCCGGGCACTGCGCGGCGTGCTTGAGCACGATGGTGTTGCCGGCCATCAGGTTGGGCGCGGCGAACCGGGCGACCTGGTAGTAGGGGTAGTTCCACGGCATCACGCCGAGGAGCACGCCGACCGGCGTACGCCGGACGACGGCCGTGCCCTCGCCCCACTCGAGCGCTACCGGCTCGTCTGACAAGAACGTCTCGGCGTTGCGGCTGTAGTAGTCGTAGATCGCGCTGGCGAAGTCGACCTCGAGGCCGGCCTGCTCGACGGGCTTGCCCATCTCGCGGCTGATGATGCGGGCGAGCTCTTCGCGGCGCTCGGCGTACAGTGCGGCAACCCGGCCCAGCAGGGCACCGCGCTCGGCGGGAGAGGTGGTCCGGCCCCAGGTGCGGTAGGTCTCGTCGGCACGAGCGACCTTCGCCTCGAGCTGGTCATCGGTCAGTGCGGCGAACTCTTGGACGGTCTGACCCGTGTAGGGGTCGACGACGGCGTAGGTGCTCACGACGTCCTTCCTGGTAGCTGGACAGATCTTCTGGCCACGCTGCCGCCGCCGACTCCGGGCGGAGGACCATCCCCGGGAAACACGCCCACCCGGGGGAGGCCGTTCGACGCGGGGGCCCGCAGACATCACCCAACCGGGCGGTCCCCGCCTCTCGAGGCCGACTGCGGGGCGGTCGGCACACGCATCCTCGCCTCATGACTTCGACCACCGACATCTTCTCCATCGCCGGCAAGCGAGCCATCGTCACCGGAGCCAGCCGCGGCATCGGTCGCGCGATCGCACTCGCCTACGCCGAGGCGGGGGCACACGTGCTGATCACGGCCCGATCGGAGGAGGGCCTGAAGGAGACCGCCGCGCTGGGGGCTGAGTTCAACGGCACGATCGACATCCTGGCCGCCGACCTGCTCGCGCCGGAGTCGGCCGAGGCCGCGATCCTCGGGGCGGCCGAGACCCTCGGCGGCATCGACATCCTCGTGAACAACGCCGCCGACGACCACGACTCCCCGATCGAGAAGACCGACCTCGCCGTGTTCCAGCGCGTGGTCGACCTCAACCTCCAGTCGTGCTGGGTGATGACCAAGGCCGCCTCGCCGTACCTGAAGGACGGCGGCGGCAAGGTCATCAACGTCGCCTCGGTCCTCGGCCTGGTCGGGATGCGCGACGACAGCGCCTACATCGCCGCCAAGCACGGACTCGTGGGTCTCACCAAGGCGGTCGCGCTGGAGTGGGCGCGCAAGAACGTGCAGGTGAACGCGCTCGCCCCCGGTTTCGTCGAGACGGCGATGCTGCCCCAGCTCGGCCAGGAGGGCGTCGCGGACTACATCCGCAGGCAGGTGCCTGCGGGGCGCTGGTCGCAGCCCGAGGAGTACGCCGGCCCGGCGATCTTCCTGGCGTCCTCGGCGTCGGACTACATGACCGGCCAGGTCCTCGTGACCGACGGCGGTCTGACCGCACAATGACCATGCCGTTGGACAGCGCCTCTCGCGCTTTCATGGACGAGCTGGAGGCTGCCGGGACGCCGCCCGTCAGCGAGCTCACGCCGGCCATCATCCGACTGGGTGACATGATCCTTGCGGGTCACAGCGGGCCGGGTCCCGCGGTCGGCTCGGTCTCGGACCTTCGCCTGACCGCCGCCGACGGCGGCACCTTCCGCGTGCGCGTGCTGCATCCTACGCAGAGCCCGCGGGCCGTCGTCGTCTACTTCCACGGCGGTGGGTGGGTGCTCGGCGACATCGACCTGCAGTACGACCACGTCGCCCGTGACCTGGTCAACGGCGCCCAGGTCACGGTGGTCCTGGTGAACTACCGCAAAGCCCCCGAGCACCCGTTCCCCACGGCGATCGACGATGCCTGGACCGCGCTCGAGTGGGTTGCGGACAAGGCCTCCGACCTCGCCCCGGCGGGCGTCCCCCTGGTCGTCGCCGGCGACAGTGCCGGTGGCAACATCGCTGCCGTCCTGGCGCTCCGCGCGCGGGACCGGAACGGGCCACGCATCGACCACCAGATCCTGATCTACCCGGTCACCGACTGCCGCGTGGACACCGCCTCCTACGTCGCTGAAGAGAACCAGCTCTTCCTCGACCGCGAGACGATGATCTGGTTCTGGGACCAGTACCTCCCGGACGCCGACGCCCGCACGGACCCGGAGGCCTCACCGATCCACGCCCCGTCGTTGGCAGGCCTCCCACCCGCTCTGATCTACCTCGCGGCGTACGACCCTCTGCACGACGACGGCGTCGCCTATGCCCAGGCACTGCGCGAAGCCGGAGTGCCGGTGCAGCTCGAGGTTGCCGAGACCCAGATGCACGGGTTCATGCAGATGGCCGGAATCCTCCCCGGCTACGACGAGGGCATCCGACTGCTGAGCGATCACCTGACCACCTGCGCCGCTCCTTCTACCTCGATCGAGGAGTCCCTCCATGGCTGATCACGACGTCCTGGTCATCGGCGCCGGCTTCGCCGGCATGTACCAGCTGCACCTGCTGCGCCAGCGCGGCTTCGACGTGGTCGTGATCGAGGCCGGCGACGACGTCGGTGGGACCTGGTTCTGGAATCGCTACCCGGGTGCGCGCTGCGACATCGAGTCGATCGAGTACTCCTACTCCTTCGACGTCGACCTGGAGCAGGAATGGACCTGGACCGAGCGTTACGCCGCCCAGCCGGAGCTCCTTCGCTACGCCCGTCACGTCGCCGACCGCTTCGACCTGCGCCGCGACATCGTCTTCGGCACCCGGGTGGAGGCGCTCGACTGGGACGAGGTCGCCCGCCACTGGACGGTGTCGACGTCCGACGGGACGACACGCACGGCGTCGTACGTCGTCGCTGCGACCGGCTGCCTGTCCGTCCCCTCGCGGCCGGGCATCGTGGGCCTCGACGACTTCGGAGGCGAGCTCTACTGGACCTCGAGCTGGCCCGACGGCGTCGACCTGGCCGGAAAGAGGGTCGGCGTCATCGGCACCGGCTCCTCCGGGCTGCAGACCATCACTGCCATCGCGCCGGCCGTCGGTTCGTTGACCGTCTTCCAGCGGACCGCCTGCTACGCGGTCCCGGCGCACAACGGTCCTGTCGCCGACCTCCTGCCGACCGTCAAGGCCGACTACCCGGCGCGCCGGGCGGTGAGCCGGATGACCCCGAGCGGCTACCAGTGTCCGGTCGAGACCACGTCGTTGTCCGAGATCCCGGCCTCCGAGACCTCCGCCGCGCTCGACAAGCGCTGGGACGTCGGCGGCCTGTGCTTCACCGACACCTTCGACGACGTGCTGATCGACCCTGCTGCGAACGAGCGCGTGTCGGCGTACGTCCGCGAGCGGATCCGCGCGAAGGTCGAGGACCCTGCGGTCGCGGAGAAGCTGCTTCCCACGTTCCCGATCGCGACCAAGCGGCTGTGCGTCGACACCGGCTACTACGAGGTCTACAACCAGGACAACGTGACGCTCGTCGACATCACCGAGGAGCCGATCGAGCGGGTGACCGCACGGGGCATCCGCGCCGGCGGCGCGGAGCATGAGCTCGACCTGATCATCATGGCGACCGGGTTCGACGCCATGACCGGAGCGCTCGACGCCATGGAGGTCCGCAACGCGGACCGGACGCTGCGCGCGAAGTGGGAGCACGGCCCGCGTACCTATCTCGGCCTGATGTCGGCCGGCTTCCCCAACCTGTTCACGATCTGCGGCCCGCAGAGCCCCTCGGTGCTCTCCAACGTGATCACCTCGCTGGAGTACCACGTCGTGTGGATCACGGATGCCCTCACCAGCCTGCGCGATCGCGGTCTGAGCCGGATCGAGCCACTGACCGAGAACGAGGACAACTGGGTGCAGGCGAACAACGACCTCGCCGACCTGACCCTGATGCCACAGGCCGCCTCCTGGTACATGGGAGCGAACATCCCCGGCAAGCAGCGCGTCTTCATGCCGTTCGTCGGCGGGGTCGGGATGTACAAGCAGATCGCTGACGGCGTCGCGGCCGCGGGCTACTACGGGTTCGAGCTGTCCTGAGCGCGTGATTCAGGCCCGCGGGCCGAGCCTCACGGGCAGCGCTTTGACTTGGTTGATGAAGAGCGACTCGGCGTACGGCGCCTCGCCGACGATCTGCATCTGCGGGTAGCGCTTGAGCGTCTCCTCGATCATCAGGCGCAGCTCGAGCCGCGCCAGCGCGTTGCCGAGGCAGAAGTGGCGGCCCCCTGCGCCGAAGGCCTGGTGCTCGGGGTTGCGCGTGACGTCGAACCGGTCCGGGTCCTCGTACTTGCCCTCGTCGCGGTTCGACGACGGATACCACAGGACGACCTTGTCGTTCTCCTTGATCAGTTGGCCGCCGAGCTCGAGGTCCCTGGTCGCCGTACGCCGCATCATCGAGAACGCAGGGAACATCCGCAGCGCCTCCTCGACGACGCTCGGCACGAGCGACATGTCGGCGAGCACCTTCTGCCGCTCCTCGGGGTTCTCCATCAGTGCCTTCATCGCGCTGACGTACGTCGCCATGGTGCTGTCGTTGCCGGCGCCAATGAGCAGGAGCGTGCCGTACATGATCTCCTCGGCCGAGAGCGTGAGCCCGTCGATCTCGGCATTCACGAGGACCGTGATCAGGTCGTCGGTCGGGTTCGCCCGACGAGCCTCCACCATCTGGGTGACCTCGGCCATCAGCTCGGGCAGAAGCTCGTTCACATAGGCCGGGATCCCGCCCGGGTTGAGGTCCGGGTCGTCACGCCCCATGTAGCGCTTCATGTAGTTGGCCCACTTGACGTCCTCCTCCTGCGGGATGCCGAGGAGTCGGTGGATCACCCGCGCGACGATCGGCTGGGAGACCGCACTGACCAGGTCGCAGGTCTCCTCGCCGTCGAGGCGGTCGAGCACCGTGGTGACGATCTCGCGGATCCACCCTTCGTGCTCCGCGATCCTCTCGACGGTGAAGCCCTTGAGGAAGAGTTGCTTGATCCGGTCGTGCTTGGGCGGGTCCATGCCGATGAACTCCGAGCGGGCGAACTCGATCGGGATCTGGTGGTTGGTGATGTCGATGCCCATGCGCTCGGAGGAGAACGTCTTCCAGTCGCGGCTCACCTTCACGACGTCGTCGGCCTTCGTGATCGACCAGAAGCCCTCCTCCTCCGGCAGCACGGGGATGTTCGGCGACCAGTGCACCGGGCACTTGGCGCGGAGCTCGGCGAAGAGCTCGTGCGGCGGGCCGTCCACCCATAGGGGGAAGTCGGCGAGGGTCAGGTCTTCGGGCAGTCCGTCCGCGGTCATCGGTTTCCTTCTGGAGTCGGGGTCGGTCACTCAGCCGAGCGCCGCCGCCGCGTCGGCGAACGGAACGCCGTTGAGGATGTCGCGCTTGGAGAGCGCGAGCTGGCGCGGGGAGTTGATGCACAGTGCGCCACGCAGTCGGTCGCCCCGGCCGAACAGCGCCACGAGCGAGGAGTCACTGGGCTGGGTCACGTGCACCGAGTCGTCGCCGTTCACGTGCCCGACGAACTTGACCTTGGCGTCGAACTGGTCAGACCAGAAGTAGGGAACCGGGGCGAACGCATTGGTCTCCCCCATCAGGGTCCGGGCGGCGTGCGTGCCCTGCTCGACCGCGTTGAGCCACTGCTCGACGCGCATGGTCTCGCCGAAGAGGCCGTTCGGCCACCGGGCGATGTCGCCGGCAGCGACGACGCCGGGAGCCGAGGTCCGCAGCGTCTCGTCGCACACCACGCCGTCGGAGAGCTCGAGGCCACTGCTCTCGAGCCACCCCGTGTCGGGCACGACGCCGACGCCCGCGACGATGAGGTCCGCCGACAGCACCATGCCGTCGGTCAGGTGGAGCTTGGTGCCGCCGGTCGTGACCTCGACACGTTCGACGCCCGCGCCGACGTGCACCCGCACGCCCTGATCCGTGTGGTGGTCGAGGAACCATCGTCCGATCTCGGTGCCGAGGACGCGCGTCAGCGGAAGGTGGGCGATCTCGACGACGGAGACGTCCAGGCCCATCTTCCGGGCGGTCGCCGCGACCTCGAGACCGATGAACCCGGCACCGATCACGACGAGGTGGCGGCCCGGCACCAGCTCGGCGTGCAGGGCGAGGGAGTCGGACAGGGTACGGACCTCGAAGACGCCAGGCACGCCCGCTAGCGGCGGAAGATCACGGGTCCGCGACCCGGTCGCGATGACGAGGCCGTCGTAACCGAGCTCGCGTCCGTCCTCCAACGCCACCCTCCGGTTGACCGCGTCGAGACCGACGGCGCGCGTGCCCAGGGACAAGCGGACGCCCTGCTCGTCGTACCAACCGGGCTCCTTGAGCAGGAGCGTGTGGTGCTCATGCCCCTCGCGCAGCGCCTCCTTGGACAGCGGCGGGCGGTCGTAGGGCAGCACCTCCTCGGCGCTAACCAGCGTCACCTCGCCCTCGAACCCCGCGTGCCGCAAACCGTCGACGGCATTCACCGCTGCGACGGACCCACCGACCACCACGACGCGATCCATGCTCAGACCCGCTCCAGGGAGATCGCGTTCTCCGGGCACGAGCGCACGGCGCGCTCGGCCTCGTCGAGACGGTCGTCGGCCGGCGTGGGCTCCAGGAGGATCGCCATGCCCGACTCGTCGTCGATGTCGAACAGGTCCGGGCACTCCATCATGCAGCAGGCACATCCGGTGCATCCGTCGAGATCCAGCGTCAGCTTCAGTGCCATGGTGAGGCCTCTCCTTGCGTTCAGGCAGGTACGGCGCCCACTGTCCTTCGGCGTCACGGACCTCGGCGGCGGGAGCGCCGAAGACTGCCCATCCGGGGGGTGCTCGATGCCACGACGGTCAGGCGACCGGCCGGGCCATCCCCCACCCGGGCACGGGCGTGGTCGGAAACCAAGTACCCGTCGCGCGGATGCCTACATTCGACGGCCGAACCACGTATCCGAACGAGCTGAGGTCCCCATGCAACGCACCGTCTTCGACGACGACCACGAGTCCTTCCGCAAGACCCTGCGCGCGTTCCTCGAGGCCGAGGTGCTGCCCCACTACGACGAGTGGTTCGCGGCAGGGGTCGTCCCCAAGGACCTGTACCTCAAGCTCGGCGAGCTCGGTCTGTTCGGGATCTCGGTGGCCGAGGAGTACGGCGGCGCGGGACTGGCCACGCACAAGTTCACGGCCGTCGAGTACGAGGAGATCGCCCGCGTCGGCGTCCTCCTGGGCGGCTCCAGCGCACACGTCCTTCTCGCACTCCCCTACCTGCAGATGCTGGCCACCGACGAGCAGAAGGCCCGCTACCTGCCCAGCTTCGTCACCGGTGAGGAGATGTGGGCGCTCGCCATGACCGAGCCCGGCGCCGGCTCGGACCTGGCCGGGATGCGGACAACGGCGAAGCTCTCGGCCGACGGCAGCCACTACGTGCTCAACGGTGCGAAGACCTTCATCACCGGGGGCGCTCTGGCCGACCGTGTGATCGTCGCGACCCGCACCAGCCCGGCCAAGGAGGACGACCGTCGCTTCGGGATCTCCCTGTTCGCGGTCGACACATCGCTGCCCGGCTACTCGGTCGGGCGCAAGCTCGACAAGCTCGGCCTGCGGACCTCCGATACCGCCGAGCTGGCGTTCGTCGACGTGTCGGTCCCCGCCGAGGACCTCCTCGGCGATGAGAACCAGGGCTTCTCCTACCTCGGCAAGAACCTCGCCTCCGAGCGGTGGGGCATCGCCCACGGCGCCTACGCCCAGGCCAAGGCCGCGGTCGAGCTCGCGAAGGCATACGCGACGGATCGCAAGGTGTTCGGCCAGGCCGTGTCCAGCTTCCAGAACACCAAGTTCGAGCTTGCTGCCTGCCAGGCCGAGGTCGACGCGGCCGAGGCCGTCACCGACCGCGCCCTCGAAGCACTGGACGCGGGCGAGCTCACCGCTGCTGAGGCCGCGTCCGCCAAGCTCTTCTGCAGCGAGGTCGCCCACCGCGTCATCGACCGCTGTCTGCAGCTGCACGGCGGCTACGGCTTCATCAACGAGTACCCGATCGCGCGCCTCTACGCCGACAACCGGGTCAACCGGCTGTACGGCGGCACCTCCGAGGTGATGAAGCTGATCATCGCCCACGACATGGGCCTCTGAGCCTCTGAACGAGACGAGAGGCGCGGCCAGCACCTGCTGGCCGCGCCCTCGTCTCGTCTCCAGCTACGACAGGCTCTCCAGCGTCTTCACCGCTGCGCGCTGGCCGGCGGCGGCGGCCGCCGCCAGGGACGGGTCGCCAAGGTAGTCGCCGGCGAACCGGATCGGGCCGAGCGGCCTACGCAGCGTCGTCTGCGATGCGTCGCGCTTGCCCGGCTCCCAGAAGGAGACCACGCGCGGCTGCCGCTTCACGACCACGTTGTCGATCTGACCGTCGAGCTCCGGGAACATCGTGATCAGGTCGCGCAGGAAACCGGCCTCGATCTCCTCATCAGGGAGCTGGGCGAGCTTGTCGGCCGCGGACCCGCCGCTGAAGAGCGTCAGAGCGCCGCCCGGCTTTCGGGGGCCCTGGGCCCGTAGCGGGGCCGCATGGTTGAACAACATCTGGAAGGACAGCTCGGGTGTCGAGATGCCGTAGTAGTCGTCCCAGCGCTGCGGGCCCTGCTCGTTCGTGAAGAGCCCGACCAGGATGTAGCGGCCGTACTTGATGTCGGCCAGCGCCGTGCGCTGGGCCTCCGGCAGGTCAGGCATGATCCCGAGGGCGCAGTCGGCCGGGGTGGCGACGACGGCGCGCTTCGCCCTCAAGCGCACCGGCCCGTCCGCGTCGACGTACTCCACGGTCACGTTGTCGTCAGTCCAGGTGATCCGCTGGACCTCGGCGCCCAGGCGCAAGCGGTCGCCGAGCTCGTAGGCGAGCGCGTCGGTGAACGTCTGATTGCCTCCGACCGGCAGAGCGAAGTTGGGGACCTTGGCCGCCTTCTCCAGCGCGGTGCCGATCGAGATCGCCAGCTGGGTGGCGGCGGTCTCGTGGGGGTCGCAGCCGATCCACTGGCCGGCCCAGGTGGCGAAGAGGGCGACCATCTCAGGGGACCGGACGCCCACCATCAGCGCTTCGGTGCCGGACTGGGAGTCCAAGCGAGTCTGGATCGCTCGCGCTGCCTCGGCGTCAGTCCCGAACAGGCGGCGGCATGCGTACTTGATGCGCAGCCCGACCCGCGCGAGCTCGAGCTTGGCGGCGAACGGCATGCGGGACCGCAGCAGAAGCAGCGGCGGGTTGTCGGTGGTCACCAGCCGGCCCCCGAGGTACAGCGCCGCCTTCCGGCCGGCCAGAGTCCCGCGTTCGATCCCGTAGCGGTCCATTACGTCGAAGAGCGGACCCTCACCCTCGGTGAACTGGGTGCCGACGTTGAGCCAGTAGTCACCGTGTCGGACCGACTCGACGCGGCCACCCGGTCTCGTCGCGGCTTCGAGGACGACGACGTCGGCCGACCCGGCCAGCGTCGAACCTGCGACCAGGCCTGCGGCACCCGCCCCGACGACAACGACTTCACACTGCTGCTCACGCGTCCTCACATCACTCGGCATGAGGCGATGGTCGCCGACCCCCGTCAGTGACGGCTCCGTTGCCGAGTCACGGCGCCCGGCCGGGGGATGGCAGCCACGCCGTCCCGTCTTCTCCCCCAGCCGGGTGCCGTTGGCGAGCGGCACGGCGTCGATCGGCACCGAGAGGGTTGGCTGCCCTCTCAGCCACCGCCGCGCGCACTGCTTCGATCGGGGCCGGCCCGCCGGCCCTATGAAAGGGACTCTCCATCATGGGTGACGCCACCGTCTTCGCCGTGCTCCAGGAGCAGGCCGAGCGAGCACCTGATGCTCCTGTGCTCCTGATCGACGGCAAGGAGTGCTCACGCGCGCAGCTGTACGAGTCTGTGCACGCCGTCGCGGCGGGCTTGCGAGCCCTGGGTCTCGATCCCGGAGACCGGGGTCTGATCGTGTCGGACAACCGCCTCGAGACCGTGGTCGCCTGGTTGGGCATCGACTCCGCCAGGATGATCGACGTCCCGATCAACCCCGAGGCGCGCGGCGCCTTCCTCGAATACCTGATCAGCGACTGCACCCCGCGAGTGATGATCGGGCTCCCGGAGTATCTGCGCTCGGTCGCCGAGGTGGTCTCCGAGCCCCCCGAGTTCGCCGTGCTGATCGACCCCGACGAGGGCCGTCTTCCGTTCGGGAGCACCACCCGCCACCTGACGTTCAGCGAACTGGTGGAGCTGGGGCGCGACGGCACCGTCGAGCCGCCGCTCGAGAGCGATATCGCGACGATGATCTACACGTCGGGCACCACGGGGCCGTCCAAGGGAGTGCTGCTTCCTCACGCGTACCAGGTCGTCTGGGCCCGCCGAGGCGCGGCCGCCCTGGGTCTGCAGCCGGGCCAGACCGGCTACACGCCCGAGCCACTGTTCCACTCCGACGCTCGCTCCTACGTCCTCGCTGCCCTGCTCACCGGTGGTCGAATGGCCCTTGGCCAGCGGTTCAGCGTGAGTAGGTTCTGGGACGACGTGCGAGACGCCGATGCGTCGTACTTCGCGTACCTCGGCACGATGCTGTCGATGCTGTACTCCGCAGAGCCCGCCGACACCGACCGCGACCACCCGGCCGTCATCGGAGCCGGCGGTGGCGTCCCGGCGGCACTCCAGCGCAACTTCGAGGAGCGCTACGGCGTCAAGCTGATCGAGATGTACGGCATGACCGAGGCGCTGTGCATCACGCACAACACACCGGAGCGCAACCGCCTCGGGTCCGTCGGTCTGCCCACCCCCGAGCTCGAGACGCAGCTGGTCGACGCGGAGGACAAGCCCGTGCCGGTCGGCGCGGTCGGTGAGCTGATCGTGCGCCCTCGTTCGCCGCACATCATCATGGCGGGCTACTGGAACAAGCCGGAGGCGACCGTTGCGGCCTGGCGCAACCTCTGGTTCCACACGGGTGACCGGATGCGCTCGGACGAGGACGGCTACCTGTACTACGTCGGGCGGTTGAAGGACTCGATCCGGCGCCGCGGCGAGAACGTGTCGGCCTGGGAGGTCGAGCTCGCGCTCACCAAGCACGTGGACGTCCGCGAGGCGGCCGTCATCGGCGTGCCGTCGGATCTCGGCGAGGAGGACGTCGCGGCTCTCCTGGTGCTGCGCGAAGACGCGACCGTCGACCCCGTCGCGCTACGCGGCTTCCTAGCGGTCGACCTCCCCAAGCATGCGCTCCCGCGCTTCATCGAGATCGTCGCCGAGCTGCCGAAGACTCCGACGGAGCGGGTCAACAAGGACCAGGTGCGCACCCGCGGCATCACGGCCGCCGCCTGGGATGCCGAGAGCGCCTGAGCCCGCGTCGCCGGTCGACGTTCGACACTCCCCCAACCGGGCGTACCTGTTGCCGGGGTCACATCCGGTGCAGACACGCGACCTACGTTCGCGATACCCGAAACGACCCCGACGTGGGAGGAACCCATGACTGCCATCGACGACGACAGCTTCACCATCGCCAACCCCGAGCTGTGGGTCGACGGCCCCCCGCACGAGGTGTTCAAGGAGCTGCGCGGCAAGTGTCCTGTGCACCACTCGTCCGGCGTCGTCGGCGTTCCGGAGGCCAGGGGCTTCTGGTCGATCACCAAGGCCGAGGACATTGCGAAGGTCAGCCGGGACTGGAAGACGTTCTCGTCGAACCGCGACGGCGCGGTCGACCTTACCTGGGACGGCATGCCGGAGGACCTCAAAGAGGCGCAGAAGCTCGACATGATCAACCTCGATCCGCCGCGGCACGACCGGCTCAAGCAGCTGTTCCTCGCTGGCTTCACGCAGGAGCGGGTCGCGGCCGAGGAGGCGAAGGTCCTCTCGGCGGTCACCAACGTGCTCGACCGGCTCGACGGCAAGGAGACCTGCGACCTGGTCAACGACATCTCCAAGCCGATCGTCGCTCGCGTCATCCACGGCTTCATGGGCATCCCCGAGGAGGACGACGCGCGCTGGATCCACAACATGAGCCGCTACGTCGCGATCGACGACCCGCACTACAACCCGGGCGGCCTCGAGGAATGGATCAACGTCTTCCTCCCCGACCTGATCGGGCAGTGCTTCGAGCTCATCGAGCAGCGCAAGGCGAACCTGGGGGACGACCTGATCAGCATCCTGATCAAGGCCGAGGTCGAGGGCGACAAGCTCACTGACGAGGAGATCATCGCCGGCATGCTGCTGCTCTTCGCGGCCGGCAACGACTCGACCATGGCCACCTTCACCAGCGCCATGATCGCGCTGATGCAGAACCCGGACCAGCGCCAGAAGGTGCTCGACGACCTGTCGCTGGTGCCCAGCGCGGTCGAGGAGGCGCTGCGGATGTTCCCGGCCTTCACGCTGATGCGTCGTACCGCGACCAAGGACACCGAGCTCAACGGCGCCGAGATCAAGGAGGGCGACTCGGTCGTCCTCTGGTACCCCTCGGCCAATCGCGACGAGGACAAGTACGAGAACCCCGACACCTTCGACGTCACCCGCAACCCCGAGCACCAGGCGTTCGGTGCCGGCGGCCGCCACTTCTGCCTCGGCAACGCCCTGGCCCGGCTCGAGCTGCAGACCATGCTCCGCGAGACGCTGTCGCGCTACCCGCAGATGGAGATCATCGGCGACGCGCCCTTCGCCGAGTCCTACTTCGCCAACCAGCGCATCACGCTCCCGGTCCGTCTCGGTCCCCGTGCGTCCTGACCCATCCACTGCGAGCAGAAAGCGAACACATGACTGAGAGCACCAAGACGTACGACGTGGCCGTCCTCGGCTGCGGCCTGATGGGCGCCGCCCTGGCCCGCAACTTCGCCGCTCAGGGCCTCACCACCGCCGCTTGGAACCGGTCGCCGGAGAAGGCCGAGGCACTGGCGTCGAACGGCGTCACTCCGGTGCGCGACATCGCCGACGCCGTGCGCGACGCCAGGCTCGTGGTCGCCTGCACCTCCACGTACGACACCACCCGGGAGTCACTCGCGGGCGTCACCGAATGGGGCGGCACCACGCTGGTCAACATCGGGACCGGCACTCCGAGCCAGGCCGAGGAGATGCAGGCCTGGGCCACCGAGCGCGGCGCCCGCTACCTCGACGGTGCGATCCTCTGCTACCCGCAGCAGGTGGGGACCGAGGAGGGCATGATCCTCTATTCGGGGTCCCCGGAGGCATGGGCCGAGCACGAGCAGGCCCTGATGACCCCCGGCCCCTACTCGGCGCTCGTGTCGGACAACATCAAGGCAGCGAGCGTGCTCGACGCCGCGGTCGTCGGCGGCTTCTACTCCGCCGCGCTCAACGCCTACGTCGAGGCCGTGACCTACGCGTTCTCCCAGGGCATCGATGCCGAGACGCTCAACGCGATCAGCGAGATGACGTTCCAGGTCATCGCCGCGACCGGCAAGGAGTGCGTGGCGGCGATCGTGAACGATCAGCACGAGACCGACAGCGCCTACCTCGGCGTGTACGCCGAGGGCTGCCGTGCCACCCTCGGCGTCATGCAGGAGGCTGGCTTCAAGGCCCGCCTTCTCGAGGCTGCGGTGAAGAACCTGGGCGAGGCCGAGGAAGCCGGTCTCGGAGGGCTCGGCTTCTCGGCGCTCACGAAGGTCACCCGCACGAACGCCTGATCCTCCGCGAGGGTCTCGAGAGAGCCCCGGACCCGCAGACCTGCCCACCTGGGGGTGTCGCTCGCCCTGTGGCGCAGCACGACGGCGGTCCGGGGCTCTACTCGTCCCATGGGAAAGACATTGATCCTCGGCGCGACCGGCAACCTCGGTGGCCTCACCGCTGGCCACCTGCATCGCAGCGACCCCCTCACCCTCCGGCTCGCGACGAGCCGCGAGGCGGGTCTCCATCGACTGGAGCGACGGTTCCCCGGGGCCGAGGCCGTGCTCTGCGACTGGAACGAGGAGGCCAGCGTCGTCGAGGCCATCAAGGGCGTCAGCCGGGTCCTCGTGGTCACCCCGGACATCGTCACCGACGAGTCGGTGGTGACTCCGAACATCATCCGGGCCGCTCGGAAGGCAGGCACCGTCGAGCTGCTCGTGCGCCTGCTCGGAATGCCGCCTGGTTTCACCCTGGAGCAGGCCGACCCGGCGTACGTCGCCGCGCGCTGCGGAGCGGGGCTGCACGTTGTCGCCAAGCCGCTGCTCGACACAAGCGGCCTCCCGGTCTGCTACGTCAACGCCCCAGCGTGGCTGATGTTCAACCTGCCGTCGTTCGTGGCCACGGACGTCAAGGCGAACCGCCGCGTCGCCATGCCGGCCAGCACCGACTGCCCCCGCATGTGGGTCTCGGAGGGCGACGTCGCCGAGATCCTTGCGCAGGTCCTGTCCGGTGATCCTGCGGACCATGTCGGGCAGGAGCACGTGCTCACCTCGCCGACGCGCCACGACTACTCGGGCTTGGCGGGGGTCTTCACCGAGGTCCTCGGCGAAGCCGTGACCTACGTCGACGACGACCGGCCGCTGCGGGAGGCGATGGGTGGCTCGTTCGACCAGCTCATGACCTACCTGAGCCACGAGACCGGGTCGTACGCCGGAGTGCAGCACGTCGACACCCTCGCCCGGATGCTCGGCCGGCCCGCTGAGACGCTCGCCGACTACATCACAGCCCACAAGGAGTACTTCCAGTGACCACGATCCACCCCGTCCCCGCGCGACGCGACCACCTCGACGGCAGGAACCTCCCCCCGATGCCGATGTGGCCGGCCGAGATGATGCCGCGCCCGATCGCGACCAACCGCAACGTCGTGTGGTACTCCGGGGAGGACATCACCACGTGCGTCTACGAGTCCGACGAGGGCTCGGTGGCGTTCGACGACCTGCCCTACGACGAGCACGTGCACGTGCTCCACGGCCAGGCGGTCCTGACGTCGGCGGACGGGCGGGTCGACACCTACGGCCCCGGCGACTGGTTCGTCGCACCCAAAGGTTGGTCCGGCACATGGGAGATGACCGGCGGCTACCGGGAGCTCATCGTGTTCCACACGGCGTCCCTGCTCGCTGCGGCGAAGGAGTGGGACATCGACGGCTGACTCGGCACGTCCCCCACTCGGGTGTCGGCTGTCTGCGAAGGGCGACGGCGGTGCGCATGAAACCTAGCGTCGGCGTATTGCCTTCCCACGAACCAGACAAGGACCGCGCCATGAAGACCACCGCCGCCGTGCTGACCGAGGTCGGCAAGCCGTTCGAGATCGTCGAGCTCGACCTGGACGGCCCCCGGGAGGGCGAGGTCCTCGTCCGGTATGTCGCAGCGGGCCTCTGTCACTCCGACCTCCACCTCATGAAGGGCGACTTCCCGTCGCGTCTGCCGATCGTCGGCGGCCACGAGGGTGCCGGCGTCGTCGAGGAGGTAGGCCCGGGCGTCACCAAGGTCAAGGCCGGCGACCACGTCCTGGTCAGCTTCATCCCGAGCTGTGGCGAGTGCCGTTGGTGCCGCACCGGGCACCAGAACCTGTGCGACCTCGGCGAGTTCCTGCTCGACGGCCAGCTGCCAGACGGGACCTTCAGGTTCCGCCTGGACGGCGAGGATGCGGGCGGCATGTGCTCGGTCGGCTCGTTCTCGCAGTTCGGCACACTGTCGCAGCACTCGGTGATCAAGGTCGACGCGTCGCACCCGCTGGAGAAGGCCGTCCTGGCCTCCTGCGGCGTGCCGACCGGTTGGGGCACCGCCGTCAACGCGGCGGGCGTCACGGTCGGCGACACCGCGGTCGTCTACGGCTCGGGCGGCGTCGGCATCAACGCCGTGCAGGGCGCCGCGGCCGCCGGCGCGAAGAACGTGGTGGTCATCGACCCGGTCGCGTTCAAGCGGGACACAGCCCTCAAGCTCGGCGCGACCCACGCCTTCGCCGACGCCGAGACCGCCCTCGAGGCCGTCTGGGAGATGACCAGCGGCCAGGGCGCCGAGAAGGCGATGGTCATCGTGGGCGACGTGAATCCCGAGGTGGTGACCCACGCCTTCAACGTCGTCGGGAAGGCCGGCACCGTCGCCATCACGGCGATGGGTCCGTGGGAGGACCTCAGCATCCAGCTACCCGCGGCGCAGCTCGCGATGTTCCAGAAGACGGTCAAGGGCTGCATCTTCGGCCAGTTCAACCCGCAGTACGACGTCCCGAAGCTGCTCGGCCTGTACCAGAGCGGCCTGCTCAAGCTCGACGAGCTGGTCACCCGTGAGTACAAGCTCGAGGAGGTCAACCAGGGCTACGAGGACCTGGTCGCCGGCGAGCTGATCCGCGGCGTCATCCGGTTCGAGTAGAGGCGACTCGCGTGTGACGTCGCTCACCGAACGGGTAGCGACCCAGGTAGTTCCCCGGGTGTTCCAGGTAGTTCCCCGGGCGACTCTTCTGGCTCACGCTCCATGACGCGGAGCTGACCAGAGGAGGAACGATGGGTGCACCTCGACACCAGCCCGACACGAGCAAGGCGGCGCGAGCATGAGCGCCGTCCTCGCCCTCGAACCCGTCCTCGCACCGAGCCTGGTCGCGGCGCCGGAGCCCGTCCTTGGAGGACCGGACGCCGAGGATCGCTGTCAGCTCCAGCGCGTGCTCGTCGTCGAGGAGAACGAACTCGTCCAAGCGGGTCTCCGTTCGATCCTCTCCGAGCAGCCGTGGGTGGCATCCTGTCTGGTGGCGAGCTCCGCCGACGTCGCCTGGCATGTCGCCCAGCGGCACCACCCTCAGCTGGTGCTGGTGAGCACCTCGCTTGCCTCGCGCTCGGCGCTGGAGCTGTGCCGTGCCTTCCGCGACCGGATGCCGCACGTGCGGGTCGTCCTCATGTCCGGCGAGGGTCGGGTCTCGGCCGCGATGGCGCTCAGCCACGGCGCGGTCGGATCGTTGTCGAAGCAGATGCCGCGCCAAGTGATCGCCGGCGCTCTGCAGCGGGTTGCTGAGGGCGCGAAGATCTTCCCCAAGGACAGCGGCGTCACGGGGGCGCAGCTCTCGCCGCGCGAGCTGGACGTCCTGCAGCACCTGGCGCGCGGCCTGAGCAACCCCGAGGTCGCCGATCTGCTCAATCTCTCCCGACACACGGTCAAGCAGCACACCAGCGCGGTCTACCGCAAGCTGGGTGTCCGCAACCGGGCGCAGGCGGCCAGCCGGGCGCAGGAGCTAGGACTCCTGGCGTGAGTGCGGTCGAGCGATTCCACTGACCTGATGCTCCCTGCCGGCGGTAACATCTCGGCAGTTACCCCTGCGACATCACCGAGGACCTGATGGCTTCACGGTCGGCGAAGGCGCCGTCGCAGATCCCGGTCGAGCTGACCAGCTTCGTCGGCCGGCGACAGGATCTCGCAGCGGTGCGACAGCTGTGTTCGACCGCCCGGCTGGTGACGCTGACCGGTTTCGGTGGGGTCGGGAAGACCCGCCTGGCCCTCCGGGTGGCCACCGACCTGCGCCGCGCCTTTCCGGACGGCGTCTACCTCGTCGAGCTGGCGTCACTCACGGATCCCGCGCTCCTGCCCCACACCGTCATCGACGCGATGGGCATCCAGGACCAGTCGTCGCGAACACCGGTGACAGTGCTCGAGGAGTACCTCCGAGCCCGCCACCTGCTGCTGATCCTCGACAACTGCGAGCACCTCGTCGACGCGGTCGCCGAGCTCGCCGACCAGGTCCTGCGCTCGGCGCCCGAGGTCCGCATCCTCGCGACGAGCCGCCAAGCGCTCAGGATCGACGGCGAGTACGTCTACCCGGTCGCGCCGCTGCCGGCACCCCACCCGGAGACGGCGATCCGCCCCGGAACCGCCCTGCAGTACCCGGCGGTGATGCTCTTCGCGGAACGCTCCGCAGCCGTCGTACCCGGCTTCGAGCTGACCCCCGAGAACGAGGACGCCGTGGTCCGCCTGTGCCAGCGGCTCGAGGGCATCCCCCTGGCGATCGAGCTGGCCGCAGTTCGACTCCGCGTGCTGACTCCTGCGGAGCTGGTCGACCGGCTGGACGACCGGTTCGGCCTGCTCCGTGAGGGCAGCCGCAACCTGCCGCAACGGCACCAGACGCTGCAGGCGCTCATCGACTGGAGCCACGACCTGTGCACCCCTGCCGAGCAGGCGCTCTGGGCGCGCGCCTCCGTCTTCGCGGGCGGGTTCACCCTCGACGCCATGGAGGCGGTGTGCACCGACACGGACCTGCACGCCACGGCCGTCCTGGACACGGTCTCCGGGCTGGTGGACAAGTCGATCTTCCTGCGCGACGAGCACGCGGGTCACGTGCGCTTCCGGATGCTGGAGACACTGCGCGCGTACGGCCAGGCCCAGCTCGCCGCAGCCGGCATCTTGGAGGAGTTCGGGCGACGACACGTCCGCTGGTGCCTCTCGCTCGTGGAGACGGCGGGTGATGAGTGGGTCGGGCCGCACCAGAGCGAGTGGGCTGCTCGGCTCGAGACCGAGCACGCCAACCTGCGCCGAGCGCTCGAGTTCGGCACGTCCGAGGTCGGCGAGGCCCGCACCGCACTGCGGATGGCGGCCGTTCCCTGGCTGTGGGGCGGGACGAGTCATCTGAACGAGGGCAGGCTCTGGCTGGATCGCGCGCTCGCACTGGACTCCGAGCCGTCGCACGAGCGCGCGTGGGCGCTGGCCACCGCGGCCTACATCGCGACCTTCCAGGGGGACGACGTGGCGACGTCGACGCTCCCGGAGGATGCCCTCGGTCTCGCGCGTGAGCTGGACGATCCTGCAGCGATCGCCTACTCCCTCCACGTGCTCGGCATGCGCCAGACCGTCAGCGCGGACCCCGCCAGCGCGATCCCGCTGCTCACGGAGGCGCTCGAGGGCTACGTCCGGACAGGGGTGCAGGTGCAGTATCCGGACAGCCTGCGGGTCGAGCTTGCGGCGGCGTACCTCTTCCAAGGTGAAGTGGACGAGGCGGCGACCATCGTCGACGCGCTGTACGAGCAGTGCCAGACGAACGGCGACCGCTGGAACCTCTCCTACGCTCTGTGGGGGCAGGGATACGTCGCACTGGTCCGGGGCGAGCTCGGGCGGGCTGAGACGCACCTCCTCGAGGCCCTCGCGATCAAGCAGGAGATGCACGACGGCGTCGGCCTGGCCTTCACCCTGGAGCTGTTGGCGTGGACCGCAGCGGCTCAGCGGGAGACGACGCGATCGGCCATCCTGTTCGGTGCTGCCGACTGGTTGTGGGAGAGCGTTCTCGGGACCCCCCATCTCGCGGGCCAGCGCGAGCAGTTCGAAGCGATGGCTCGCCGGCAGATCGGCGACGCGGAGTTCGAGCTGGCGCTGGGCCGCGGAAGGTCGATGTCGACCGACGAGGTGGTCAGGCTGGGGCTGCGCCAGGAATCCACGCCCATGAGCAGCCACGACGTCGCGCGCGCGGAGGTGGCCCTGACCCGGCGACAGCAGGAGGTCGCGGAGATGATCGCGGCCGGAATGACCAACAAGGAGATCGCGGCTCGTCTGGTCATCTCGTTGCGCACCGCAGAGGGGCACGTCGAGGGCATCTTGACCAAGCTCGGCTTCACGACGCGCACGCAGATCGCGACCTGGCTGGCGCAGCAGTCCGCCGACCACCACTGAGCCACTCCCCCAGGTGGGCAGAGAGCACCTGCCGGCGGTCCGGCGTCCCGACGTCCGGGTGACGATTCGTGCATGAACACGAACCACACCGCATCCAAGCGGGTGCTCGTCACAGGCGGGGCCGGCGAGATGGGTGCCTACGCGTGCCGCGTCCTGGCGCAGGCCGACACCGTCGCGCAGGTCGTGGTTGCGGACCGCGACGACGAGAAGGCGGCCAAGCTGGCCATCGACCTCGGGCCGAAGGCCACGTCGCTCGCGCTGGACATCGCCGACTCGGACGCGCTGTCCGCCGCCCTCACCGAGGTCGACATCGTGCTCAACTGCGCCGGTCCGTTCTACCGGTTCGGTCGTGAGGTGCTCAGCGCGGCCATCGCCGCCGGCACCGACTACCTCGACATCTGCGACGACTGGGAGCCCACGCTGGAGATGCTCGAGCTGGACGACGCCGCCCGAGCGGCCGGCGTCACTGCCGTCATCGGCATGGGCGCCAGCCCCGGCACCAGCAACCTGCTCGCCGTGCTTGCCATGGACGAGTGCGACACCGTCGACCGCGTCTACACGTCGTGGCGGGCATCCGCCGCCCACTTCCCCCGGGCCGGTGAGGGTCAGGAGTTCCCGGACGCCACCGCCGCCATCGAGCACTGGGTGCACAACTGCACCGAGCCGATCAAGCTCTGGCGCGACGGCGGGCTCGTCGACGCCTACGGCCTGGAGGAGACCACCCTCACCTACCCCGGCATCGGCACCGATCCGGTCTGGGTGTGCGGGCACCCCGAGCCCCTGACGCTTCCACGCTTCCGTCCCGAGGTGCGCGAGTCGCTCAACGTGATGAGTGCCCGTCGCGGCCTGATGGACGCCATCACCCGCATCGCGGGACGTGTACGGAGCGGTGAGCTCGACGTCCGACAGGCCTCCGACGAGCTGCTGCGCCAGCCCAACCTCAGCGGCAGGGACGCCGGGCCATCGCCGGCGCTGCCGAGCAACATCTTCGCCATCGCCGAGGGCACCAAGGACGGACAGCGCGTCCGCGTCGGTGCCCAGGCACTCGTCCAGCCTGAGCGCAACATGGGCGAGATGACCGGGATCCCGCTCGCGGTCGCCGCGCTGATGGCGGCGCGCGGCGAAGTCCACCAGCCGGGCGTGCACGGCCCCGAGGGCGCGATCGACCCGAAGACCTTCTTCCACGACCTCGCGCAGTACGCCGACGTGCCGCCGGCCGACGGCGTGCCCGTGTACGAGGTCGTCACGGAGGCCATCGACTGAGCCAGCGCCGAGCGTGACGCCGAGCGGCGTCACACCGGCTGCCTGTCCCGCGGACCCTAGGACCTCGGCAGGCCGCGCTTGTTCGTACCAGTTCGCGTGATGGCGATGGCGAGCGCGCGCCACGACCTCCGTCGAAGCGCGCCGGACCAGAGACCGAGGCCGTAGGCGAGGTCGTCGAGTCGTCGGCCCAGCGCTACCTCGGCCAGGCCGAGGCGGGGGCTGTCGTCTCGCCTCAGCGGACGGTCGACGGTTGCGGCGACGATCGCGTCGACCACGACCGCGCTGGCCATCGCCCGTCGTGCGGTCGGCGACACGGTGGCGAGCACGGCGGCGGCCGGCCACCAGTGGCGCAGGAGGAGAGCCGACTCCTGGCGCGCTGCCCACCCGAGCCCGCGAGCGGCGAGCGCCGCGGCGGACGCTCTGCGGCCTTCGAACTCGGGCAGTGCTCTGTGCACTGTCCGGGCAGCCCAACCGGTCGCCACTGCGGCGCCGAGCAGTGACCATCTTTTGCGCATGAGGAGCCCGGCACCGGCTGCGGCCATCAGGGGCGTCAGCCGAGCGACGGCGACGGCGTCGCCGTGCCGCTCAGCAAGAGCTGCGCCGCCGCTTCCGTAGGCGACCTTGCGGCCGAGCCATCCGGCGATCGAGTCGCGTACGTCATGGCAGGCCTCGAGCGCGGGTTCGTAGCGGACCCTCCGGCCGGCGGCGACGAGGCGCCAGACCAGGTCGACGTCCTCACCGACGCGCATCTGCTCCGCGAAACCACCGGCGTCCAGCAGCGTGCTGGTCCGCCCCACGAGGCAGGCGCTGGGCAGCCACCCGACGGCCGCGCCCGGCTTGACCGAGCAAGCGCGGTCGCCGAGGGCGAGGGAGGAGGAGGCGGCGTCAAAGCGTTCGAACCACTTCGGTCGTGCCGATCGGACCATCCCCCGCACCAGCGGTCCTGCGAGCGCCACCAGTGGGTCGTGCAGATGCCCGGCCAGGGTCAGGAGCGTCTTGGCCTCGACGGTGACGTCGGAGTCGACGAACGCGACATACGGGGTGCCCACCTCGCACAGGCCGGCGTTCCGGGCGCCGGCCGGCCCGAGGTTGACCGGGAGCAGCACGAACGCGGCCCCGTGTCGTGCCGCCACCCCCGCGACGGTGTCGGGGTCGAGCGAGGCGTCGTCGACGACGATGACCGCGATCCCGGCCAAGACGCGCAGGCAGCGGTCGAGCTGCTCGGGGCGGTCACGCACCGGGACCACAACGGTGATCTCCTCGGGCTCCACGCCAGCGGCCAGGACGGGATCGGCCAGGTTGGCATCGAGGAGGCGCCGAGCGACGGTCGCTGAGGTCTCGTCGGTCACCTCGACCGTGCCGCCTTCGACGAGTCGGCGAGCAGCCGGGGCGAGAGCCATCGCACGCAGCGGTGACCCTCCGACGAGGACGACGGAGCCTTCCTTGCCCTGGTTCTGCCGCACGTCGTCACGAATCCGGACCGCGAATCCGTTCGGCAGCCTGTCGACGGCGACCGGGACGCTCATCCGAGGAACCCTCCGTCGGCGTTGATCACCGAGCCGTTGAGCGCGGCGCCCTCGCGTGAGCACGCGAAGGCGATCGTGGCGGCGAGCTCCTCGCTCGTGAGAGTCCGCTGCAAGAGCTGGTGGTGGGCGAGCTCGGCGGCGCTCACACCATAGAGGTCGGCGGTGGCCGCGAGCATCGGTGAGTCGGTCGAGCCGGGCGAGACGGCGACGGCGGTGACGCCGGTCCCCACCAGGTCGGCGGCGAGGCCACGCACGAGCCCGACGACGGCGTGCTTGACGGTGGTGTACGCCGCCAGGTGGAACAGGCCCCGCTCCCCCGCGCTCGAGGCGATCGCCACGAATCGGCAGCCCGACGGATCGGGTCCGGCCAGCATCGCGGGGACCGCGGCGGCCGCAGTGTTCCAGACACCACGCAGGTCGATGTCCCACTGCAGGTCGAGGGAGGTGTCCTTCCACAGCGGTACGCCGCCCGCGATGACGGCAGCGGCAGCGACGGCGACATCGAGCCGCCCCCAGCGATCGACGGCCCGCTCGACTGCCGAGGCCAGCACACCCGGATCACGGACGTCCCCGACGACGGGATCGACCGTGCCGGGCGGAAGATTGGTGACCAGGGCATCGAGGTCGGCGACCGTCGCTTGTGGGTAGCCGGCGGGGCTCTGCACCCCGGCGCACCAGTCGAGGGCGACGACGTGGGCGCCGTCTGCGACGAGGCGGCGTACGGCGGCGGCGCCGATGCCCCGCGCCGCACCGGTGACCAGGGCGACCCGAGAAGGCGTGATCACACCACCACGACCTGCGTGCGGACCCGGTCGTAAGCGTCGCTCACCATGCGGCGCAGCAGCTGCTCGCCCTCGGCTGCGCTGGCGCCGACGGGGTCGCCGAGGACTCCGTTCGCCGACACCGCTGCGACGCCGCCGGCTCGCAGCCGCGGCAGGAGCTCACGTAGCGACCCGGTGTTCCCGGCCTCGGCGAGGTTCAGGCGAACGCGGGTGGGGTCAAGGCGGAGCATGAGCGAGGTCTCGCTGCGGCCGGCATGCAGGTCACCTCCTGGGGTGGCGCATGGAAGCCACGACACGTGCCGGCCCTCCGCGCGCAGCAGCGTCACCGCGGCCTCGAGAGCGTCGAGGTTGCCGCCGTGGCCGTTGACGAAGACGACCTGGGCCGCCCACACGGTCAGGGATCGGGCCAGCTCGACCAGCACCGAGGTCAGCGCCTCGGTGCCGATCGAGATCGTGCCGGCGAAGGCCTGGTGCTCGCCGCTCGCGCCGTACGGAACGGCCGGCGCGACCCGTGCCCCGAGCAGGGGCCCGAGCTCGTCGGCGACCGCGCGGGCGATGGTGGTGTCGGTGTCGAGTGGCAGGTGAGGTCCGTGCTGCTCGGTGGACCCGACCGGGACCAGGACGGTGCCGCCGCGGGTCAGGTCGGGCCACACGGCGTTGGACAGGCTCATCGGATGCTCACATGGTCAGTTCGGTCGGACGCCGAGCGCGCGGTGGAAGCCGTCCGGCACTAGGAGGTGCTCGGGGGTGAGCTCGTCGGTGGAGGAGACGCCGAGGCCGAGGAGGGCGGAGTCGATGCCCATGCGCAGCACGTCGAGGACGTTCTCCACGCCGGTCTGGCCGTTGGCGGCCAGGCCCCACAGGTACGCGCGGCCGATCATCACCGCCCGGGCACCCAGCGCGACCGCCTTGACGACGTCCGAGCCCCGACGTACGCCGCCGTCGAGCAGCACCTCGATCTCGTCACCGACCGCGGTGGCGATCGGGTGCAGGCACCGGATCGAGGCGGGCGTGCCGTCGAGGTTGTTCCCGCCGTGGTTGGACACCGAGATCGCGTCCACACCCGCGTCAACGGCACGCTTCGCGTCGTCGACGCGGCACACGCCCTTAAGCATGAACGGGGTCCCGGACAGCTCCGCCCAGGTCTGCCGGATCCAGGCGACGTCCTCCCAGCTCGGGGGCGGGGTGTTCATCCACTCGTAGTAGGCGCCGAAGAACGTCGGCGCCGCGCCCCCGTCAGCAGGTGCGAGGTTGGGGGCAGTGAGGTCAGGGATGACGCCAGCCTTCGCGAACTGCTTCATCCAGCGCAACTTGGTGCCGACCTTCGGGGCCATGCGCACAGCGGTCTTGAGATCGACCTTCTCGGGGATCTCCGGGCTGCCCCAGTCCCGACCGATCGAGAACGACCAGTCCAGGGTGGCGATCAGGCCCTTCACGCCGACCGCGTGGGCCCGCTCCATGCGGTGCACCATCACGTCGCGGTCACCGGTCCAGTACATCTGGAACAGCGTCGCCGGATTGGCGGCGACGACCTCCTCGACCGGCTTGGAGGCGAAGTTCGACAGGCCCATGATCGTGCCCCGCGCAGCCGCTGCGCGGGCGACCGCGACCTCGCCGTCGGGGTGGACGGCCTGGACGCCGGTGGGGCTGATGATCACCGGCAGACTGACCTGCTCGCCCAGCACGGTGGTCTCCATCGACCGCTTCGAGTGCTGGCCCGCCACGTGCGGGGCCACCCCGAGCTCACGGAACGCGGCCTCGTTCTCGGCGATCGTCTGGCCGCGCTCCGACCCGGCGACCAGCGCACCGTAGACAGGCTTGGGCAGCCGCTTGCGGGCACGCTCCTGGGCGACGGCGACGGACTCGAACCACGGGTTCTGCTTCCACGGGTTCTCGAGCCAGGCAGGGCGGGTCATGGGAGATCTTCCTTCGGTTTGAATCCGCGTCGGCGGGCGGTTCGGGGGCCTGGCCCGCCGACGCGGAGTTCTGTGGTGGGTCAGTTCGGGCTGAAGCCCGCGAGCGGGCTCTCGGCACAGGCACTGATCGGCGGCGCATCGGCGCCCGAGCCGACCTCAGCGTCGGGCCGGCGCCGCGACAGGGTGAGCAGAACGGGTGCGTTGCGGGTCGGTGCGGTGCGGGAGTGGTCCTGGCTCGGCGCCGGCAGAGTTCGGGTACCAGCCAACGCCAGCTCGCCGTACCCCTGCACGCACTCCGGATCGGGACCGTCCAGCGCCAGTCCGGTGAAGAACTTCGCCGCCATGCAGCCACCCCGGCAGCCGTCGAAGTGGGCACACGAGGAGCAGGCGCCGCCGGTCTGTGGAGAGCGCAGGTCGGCGAACAGCTCCGAGGTCTGCCACACGCTCTGGAAGCCACCATCGCGCAGCAGGTTGCCGGCCAGGAAGTTGTCGTGGATCGCGAACGGGCACGCGTAGACATCCCCGATCGGGTCGATCAGGCACACCACCCGGCCGGCGCCGCACAGGTTCAGACCGGGCAGGGCCCCACTGCCATCAGTCGGGCCGAAGGCAGCGAGGTGGAAGAACGAATCCCCCGTCAGGACGCCGTCGCCATGGGCGACGAGCCAGTCGTAGAGCTCGCGCTGCTGATGCGGCAGCGGGTGCAGCTCGTCCCACACGTCCGCGCCACGACCCGACGGGCGCAGCCGAGTCAGTCGCAGCGTGGCGCTGTAGGAGTCGGCGATCGCCTTGAAGTCGTCCAGCTGGCCGATGTTCTCCCGGGTGCAGACCACCGACAGCTTCGCGTCGGAGAAGCCGGCCTCGTGCAGGTTGCGCAGCGCCGCGATCGCGGTGTCGTAGGACCCCGGCCCACGGACCCGGTCGTTGACGTCGGCGGTCGCACCGTCCAGCGAGATCTGGACATCGACATAGCCACCGCAGGCCGGCGATGCCAGCCAGGCGGCCCTCTCGGGCGTGAGCCGAACGCCGTTGGTGGAGAACTTCACCCCGACCTGGTGGTTCACGGAGTACTCGACCAGGTGCCAGAAGTCCGGGCGGATCGTGGGCTCCCCGCCGCCGATGTTGACGTAGAAGACCTGCATCCGCTGCAGCTCGTCGATGACCGCCTCGCACTGCTCGGTGCTCAGCTCCCGCGGGTCACGCCGGCCGCTGGATGACAGGCAGTGCGCGCACTCCAGGTTGCAGGCGTAGGTCAGCTCCCACGTCAGGCAGATCGGGGCGTCCAGGCCCTGCTCGAAGTGCTCGATCAGCTTCATGCCACACGCTCCACGATCATGTCCGTTGCTGCCAATCCGTCAAGGGCGGCGAGGTAGGCGGCGTACTCCGCCTCGGCGACACCGGCCGCGGCCAAGGCAGCGCGCACGTCCGGCCCTCCGCCCAGCGCACGCACCACCCGCACCAGGGCCGGCGTCTTGAGGAAGGTCAGCTTCCGGTTGCCGAAGTGGTAGGCCAGCGCGCCGAACGGCTCCGGCCGCAGCGCCACCGACGACGAGAGCGACCACGCGCCCTCCAGCGTGACCTTCATCGAGTCCATCTCCTCGAAAGGTCAGTAGACGCCGCACATGCCATCGATCGAGACCTCTTCGATGAGGTCCTCGACGAGGACGGTGTCTTGCGGCCCGGCGTTCTCGGTCTCGGGGCTCATTGGCCACTCCTTTCCTGGGATCGAGCGACCCAAGTTAGGAGGACGAAGACGCGGCGCTCGGGCCCCAGCCCGAATCACGCCCAGTTGGGTGGTCCGGATGGGGGCGCGATCAACCCTGGGCGAGGACTGGTCCCTCGAGGAAGCCGGCAAGCACGCCGCGCTCCTGGACACTCAGCGGGCGCGGTCGCGAGTGGGACAGGTCGTACGGCACCATCACCGTCGCCGCGCGGACATAGACATCGTTGGCGTCCGCTGGCATCCCGGGCCGGTCCTTCACCTCGTACGCCAGTTTGAACGACCGAGCACCGAGTTCGGTCACCCACATCTCGACGATCACGGGTTCCGATCGGTAGCGGAGCGGCCGCAAGTAGGTGATGTCATGCTGAGCGACGACTGACACCGGGATGCCACCCTCGGTCGTTTCCGCTTGCTTCTGCGCGAAGTCCATCCGCGCCTCTTCCAGATAGCGCAGGAAGGTCACGTTGTTGACGTGACCGTATGCGTCCATGTCGAACCAGCGCACGGCACAGCTATGGGTGTGGCGAGCCACGGCGATCTCCTGTTCTTACCCGAGATGGAGGCGAAGGAGTCAGCACTCTCACCCGAGTTCAAGTTCGAACGTGCACATTGCCGCGCGGATATGTCGCTCCCGATACGTGAATGTTGCGACGGGAAGACGCTGCGCCCGCGGGCCGTGACGCCGCTCACGACGGCCGTCGTCAGGCGATGAACCATCCTCTGAGTGGCGAAGACCCGACGCGTTCGGCACCGGACCACTCATGGCGGGCGGTAGAGGCTCGCACAGCCAACCCACGCCGCCCTCTGCGCCCACCAGGACACCCCAACCGTCACCCGGTCGACCGCTCCAAGCACCGAAGACGATTGGTTCCTTTCGACGACGGGAATCTCGCCTCAGACTTCTGCTCCCAACACCCCCATCAAGCCGGGACGCATGCTACGAATGACGTAGATGGGCCGCCCTTGATCGGGCGGCCCACGCGGCATTTCTGGGGCATCCGTTGGTTGTCGACGGACGCGTTAGAACTCGGGTTTCGGGGTGGTCGGCGTGCATGGCGGGGTGAAGTTCTACCGAGGCGCAGCGAGAGCTGCGCGTGCGTATGTGGAGCGCGACCGGTCCCGTGCGGACGACTACTACCTGGCCGAAGGCACCGGGGTCGCGACCCGCTACATCGCGGGCGCCGATCATGTCGCCCAGGCGGGCAGCCTGACGGGCGATGCCTACGAATCGTGGGTGGCCGGGATCGATGTCGCGACCGGCAAGCCGAAGGGGCGGCTGCGCGATGATGCGAAGGCGTTGAGGTTCGTCGAGGTCGTCGTCAACGGCCCGAAGACCTGGTCCCTCGCGGCGGCGCTGCACCCCGAGATCTCGACCGCGCTGGATGCCGCTCAGGATCGGGCTGCGGAGCAGATCATCGGGTGGGTGGCCGCCCACGCCACGACCCGGGTCGGGCCACGTGGCCGGCAGGTCCAGGTGCCCGTCGAGCAGATCGAGGCCGCGGTCATCCGGCACTACACCTCGCGTGCCGGTGACCCGCACCGCCACCTCCATCTCCAGATCAACGCCCGGGTCCGGGCCGCCGGCGCCTGGCGGGGCCTGCATTCGGTCGGGGTGCGCGACAGCATCGAAGCCATCAATGGCATCGGTCACGCCGCCGTCATGGCCGACCCTCGGTTCCGGGCCGTTCTCGCCGCGCACGGCTACACCCTCGACGCGGTCTCCGGCGACATCGAGCAGCTGGCGCCCTTCGTCGGGGCGTTCAGCGCCCGGGCCGTCCAGATCGGTCGCAACCTCGACCGCTACGAAGCCGCCTGGCGCCGCGAGCACCCCGGAGAGGAGCCCGGGCCACGGCTGCGGGCGGTCTGGGGACGACGGGCGTGGGCCGAAGCACGCCCCGACAAGATCGTCCCGACCGACGGTGCCGAGCTCGTGGCCCGGTGGAACGACGAGCTGCGCACCTTGGGTTATCGCGACCCCGTCCGGCCCGCGAGGGTGGATCCGGTGCCGATCGGTCGGATCGACCGCGACGCCGCCGCGGACTGGGTCATCGGCCAGCTCGAGGCGAAGCGCTCGGCCTGGAACGCCGCCGACCTCCGCGGCCACGTCGAAGTCCTCATCACCCAGCTCGGCGTGGTCACCGATGCTGCTGTTCGAATCGAGCTGGCCGAGGACATCACCGCCCGCGCCGTCAGCCGCTGCACCCGCCTGCTCCCCCGCGCCGATGTACCCGAGCATGTCCGGGCGCTGACCTCGGGCCGGGTGCTGGAGGTCGAGACCGAGATCATCCACCGCCTCAGCCGCCGAGCCCAGCACCCCGCCCGGAGCCTTCGCTCTCGCCCCGGATCGCTGACCGGTCTCGACCCCACCCAGGCCCGCGTCGCCGGTGCGCTGGCCGGCGACGGAGGTCTGCTGGTGATCGAGGGAGCGGCCGGAGCTGGGAAGACAACCACCCTGCGAGCGGCACGGGCCCTGCTCGCACGACGCCGACACCGGTTGATGGTGGTCACACCGACACTGAAGGCCGCGCAGGTCGCCGCCGACGAGACCGGCGCCGCCGGGCACTCCGCGGCCTGGCTGATCCACCAGCACGGTTGGCGGTGGGACGACAACGGCCACTGGACCCGGCAACCCGAGCCAACACCAGGCCCGGAGGGTCGCCTGCGGCCAGGAGACCTGCTGTTAGTCGATGAGGCCGGCATGCTCGACCAAGACACCGCCCGCGCACTCCTCATCATCGCCGACGAGGCCGGAGCCCGCATCGCGCTGGTCGGGGACCGCCACCAGCTCCCCGCCGTCGGCCGCGGCGGCGTGCTCGATCTGGCTGCCGCCTGGGCCCACCCCACCGCCCGGCTCGACCTCAACCGAGTTCACCGGTTCGGTGACCCCGACTACGCCGCCCTGAGCCTGAAGATGCGAACCGGCCAGGACGCCGGCGAGGTCTTCGACGAACTGGTCCGCCGCGGACAGATCGTCCTCCACCCCTCCGAGGTCGAGCGCACCGAGGCTCTAGCCGAGATCGCTGCCGCCTCCTCGAGGAGCAGGGCCCCGCTCGTTCTCGCCCACAGTCGAGAGCAGGTCCGCGAGGTGAACGCGGCCATCCGCGACCGCCGCAACAGGCAGACAGCGGAGGGCGACTGGGCGGTCACCACAGAGCGAGGCGAGCAGATCGGGCTCGGCGACCGAGTCGCGACCAGGCGCAACGATCCCGATCATGGCGTGGCGAACCGGCAGACCTGGACCGTCACCGCGATTGGCGCGGACGGCTCCCTCCTCCTCCACCGACCCGACATTGGTCACGGCGGTGATCGAGTCGTGCCGGCCGACTATGTCCAGGCTCACGTGGAGCTCGCCTACGCCACCACGGTGCACGGCGCACAGGGTGAGACCGTCGACGAGGCCCACGTCGCCATTGAAGAGACCACCGGAGCCGCGACCACCTACGTCGCCATGACACGTGGCCGGCACGTCAACGTCGCGCACCTGGTCGCCGAGAACGTCCCGGAGGCCAAGGAACAGTGGGTCGGAGTCTTCAGTCGCGATCGTGCCGACCTCGGCCCCACCCACGCCCGCGGCCTAGCAGTCGATGCCATCGACAGATACGGACCTGATGCCCGTCGCCGCCACGCCCCACCACCGCTGCCCACCCCGCGCCGACACGAGATGGGCCCCTCCGTCCCCACGCTCGGTCTCTGAACCACGCCGCACCATCCGGGCAGCGACCGTCCAAGACATCCAGTCGCAGCCAAGGACGTTCATCGGCGGCCACGAACGTCCGAATCGTCCCCGCCCCGTAGTTGCGACGTCGCGGCCTCCTCCGCCCAATGGAAGGACAGGGCCAACGTCCTGTCTCGACACTGGGAATGAGGCCCGATGCAGTGAATCACCGAAGCCGTCGCCCGCGAACCTCCGAGCCCGAGCCCGGGCCTGAGCCCCCGGGTCTAACCGTCGTCCGGTTCCACCGCGATGTCGCGGACCGGATCGCCTCGACCGTTCACGCTCTCGATGAGCGGCGCCCACGCTTCCCGGATCGGTTTGGGCAGCTTCAGCTGGCGCCAGGCGTCGACGAGCAGTGCCCCATCGACTGCCTGCTCGATCATCTCCGGCATCCCGTAGGTCAGCAGGAGCGAGTAGAACCCGATCCGGTCCTCACGCTTCGACATGTCCCACACGGGCTTCCCACCCACACCGGGAAAGTCCCTCAGCCGCATCCTCGCGAAGCACATCGGTGGCGGAATCGACCACAACCGGTCCGGCACGAAGAACACTCGGTCCTCCGAGAGCATCTCGTAGAAGAACTGCACCCGCGGCACGACCGCCAGATCCGCTCCCGCAGCCGAGACGAGACGCTCCACGACCGCCAGCGTCGGCGACTTCCGGCCACTCTCGTACTCCGAGATCGACGACTGCGCGGTCCGAGCAGCATGCGCCAGCTGCTGTTGCGACATCCCCGCTGCGCGCCGCGCGAACTCGATGATCGAACCCGTTATCGGCATTCATCGATTATCACTGAAGATCGATTGGGGAGCCATGCGCACCTCCCGCACGAGACCAATCTCCACCGCCGACACCCGGCGCCATCCACCCACAGGAGGACACCATGACCGCAGAGCCTCACACTCCCGCCAACCGCAACCCCGGGGACGAGATGCTCACACTTCAAGAGACGTGCGCACTCCTCCGCGTCCCCGAAGGCACGCTCCGCTACTGGCGCCACCTCGGCTGCGGACCCCGAAGCTTCAAGGTCGGCCGCCACGTCCGCTACTGGAGGACCGACGTGATCCTCTGGCTTACCGAGCAGACCAACCACTCACAGGATCGCCGCTGACGTCTCGGCATTTGTCTACCGGCGCGGGAGCATCGTCATCTCGGAAGGAGCATCACCATGGCCGGAAACATCGCCAAGCGCCCGAACGGCAAGTGGCGGGCGCGCTATCGCAACGAGGCCGGGCACGAACGCGCCCGGCACTTCGATCGCAAGATCGACGCCCAGCGCTGGCTCGACCAGATCGCGTCGACCGTCCTGACGGGCACGTACGTCGACCCTGGCGCCGGCAAGCTCACCTTCAGGCAGTTCTACGACGATTGGTCGGAGCGCCAGCTCTGGGTGCCAGCAACCCGCGCGAACGCCGACCTGGCTACCGGCTCCGTGCCGTTCGCTGACCTCCCGATGAAGTCGATTCGCCGGTCTCACGTCGAGACCTGGATCAAAGGCAGGGCGGCCGAGTGGGCGCCGACGACTATCAAGACCCGGTTCGTGATCGTCCGCTCAGTGTTCCGAGCGGCGGTCGCGGATCGGGTCATCGCCACCGATCCGTCGATCGGCGTTGTCCTGCCACGGCGCCGCAAGACGGAGGCGGCGATGCGGTTCCCCGGCGTCGAAGAGGTCGGTGAGCTGCTGTCCCATGCCGATAGCTCACGTGTCTCAAGCCGGAAGGGCTTCCGTGCGTACGTCGCTCTCTGCGCCTTCGCGGGCCTACGGAAGGGCGAGGCGGCCGCCGTTCAGGTCGGCGACATCGACTTCCTCCGCCGCCAGCTCACCGTGTCCCGGCAGTTGCAACGGGATGGATCGACGTACGTTGTCCGGCCGCCGAAGTACGGCTCCGAGCGCGTCGTCTTCCTGCCCGACGACCTAGTGACGATCCTCAGTGAGCACGTCGCTGTGCATCTCCCCGACAGCGAGCCAGACCGCTGGCTCTTCACCGTGGGCGACGACCCGATGTACGACAACGCGATCACCTGGCGATGGCGCGCGACTCGAGCGGCTGCAGGCCTCAGCCATGTCCGCCTCCACGATCTGCGGCACTTCTACGCGTCCGGGCTCATCGCCGCAGGATGCGACGTCGTCACCGTGCAACGGGCGCTCGGTCACGCTTCAGCGACGACCACCCTTAACACCTACAGCCATCTCTGGCCGACAGCTGAAGACCGAACGCGAGCCGCTGCCGCCGACCTCATTCATCAGGCACTGAAAGCGAATGGTCGAGCCGATGGTGAGACCCCACGATCTGCTGTCCCGCACTAGGCACAGAGCGAGCACACGGCGTCTCGGTCGCCGCCTTCTAGTCTGCAGCCCGCTCGACAGTCTCCCAGTCCGAACCGGCGAACAGAGGCTGCCCCGTTGAAAGCTGGCCACGAATACGGGCGAGAAGCCGAAAGTGGAAACCGACCTCGGGACCGTTGGCACGCTCGACGGCGAGTTCACATCCGCTGAGCGCTTGCACGACATCGATCAGCGGATCGGGCAACCAGCCGAGGGTGATTGCATCAGTGTCCGTCACCAACTGAGCGCGAGGGTTCACCGGGTTGTCCATCTCCGCGCGCAAGAGTAGGGGCTCACCGACTCCCAGTTCCGTGATGCGCGCTTGATGCGCCTCGGGTAGATGCCGAACACCGTGTGCCAGGAACGTGAAGGACACGACATCGCCTGGTGAGGCCACGGGAGCAGGAAGCAACTCGATGGTGTCGCCAACGCGCTGCCCGTGCGAACGGACCAGAACTTCGAAGGGCGCGGCATCTGCGGGTAGCCCCAACGCGTCCAGCGAAGTTTGGCGGTCGGGCCTGCGGGACGAGATCACCCGCTCAGCAAAGAGCGGGAACAGGGTCGCTGAATGCATCGGCCCTTCGGTGGCGCGAGCGAGGCCGGGGAGTGGGCGGAACCCTTCGCGTTCGATCTCGCGCCGGAGGTACGCAAACGAGAACCCGTCCCCCGAGTAGGTCAGGAAACCCACCGGCCGGTAGCGCCGGGCCTCAGAGTCACGGACTGTGACCATCAGGCGGCTAACTGTCTCCGTTGAAGTCGCGGCCGCCGTCTCCATGACCGAGGAACTCATGACGTCAGCCTCCTTCGATTGATGTCTAGCAACGTACATAGGAAGGTACGGCGCTCCGCCGACATTCCTGGGATGCCGCCGATCAACTCTTCAACCCTTGCTGCTGGAACCGAGGCTAGTCGCTCCTGCCAGTCAGTTGCCCGACCACCTGCGCGGGCAGCCGCCTCGAGCGCAAGATCCACAAGCGGGACCTTGGCTCCGTTCTCGAAGCGACCGGCGAATCCCCGCATCGCGTAGGCCTCCGGCGACGTCGCGTCCAGTCTCGGATCTTGCGTTCCGGAGGCAAGCGCGCTGCCGTGGTCAAAGGACGCAGCCAGGGCTTGCCGTCCGTCTTGCTCGCAGGTCAGGACACCCCAATTGATCGCATGCCGATCTGTGTTCGCGATCCACGCGTCGAAAATCAGATACCCGGCGAAGACCTCGATCGCGGGCCACTCTTCGCAACTGGTGCCTGGCGGGCCAGACGCTTCTGCCAGCACCTTCGCGATGTTGTCGAGATTGTGGCCGATCCGATTCGGCGGACGGTCCTCGTTCGCACAAGTCAGGTAGCCGTCGAACTCCGAGAGCATTGTGTCGCCGGACTCCATCGACCACCCGTCGGGGGTGACGTTAAGCGAGATGATCCCCTCGTCGACTTCGCCCCGCGCAAGTTCGACGCGCGCGGACGGCAGGTCAATGAGGGTCGCGAGTTCGGCCGCGAGCTTCTCCGACCAATCGTCATACCGTCGATAGCTGGCAGTCTTGATCGGCTTGAAGAGCCACCAGTGAGTTTGGCTTCGCGCAGTGACGCCGTCAGGCGGCACTACCCAGTCCTTGGCGTCGAGACCACGGGCCTCCTGGCTCACGACAGGCCAGGTCGAGATATCCCAGATCTCATAGGTCACAGCCAACAGCCCCTACCGTGCAGGGCGCTTGGTTGGCCATGGCCTCAGCGTATTGGCTCAGCTCCAGGCGCTTCGGCATCAACCTCGACACGAGACATCCACGTCGTGACTCCGTCTCTGGCGAGGTCATCGTCCAGCGCTCAACCCGACGTGGCCGGGGCCGCCCGCATCTGATCGCCAACGCAAACGACGCGTGTCGGCTCGCGGCACGTCGGCCAGAGAATGCGGACTGTATGCGGACTGGATGACCTCAATCTTGGATTGACCTGCGAAAACAGTCCGAGTCAGTAGTACCAGGGATACGGCGACCAGTCGGGCTCGCGCTTCTCCAGGAACTGGTCGCGGCCCTCCTGCGCCTCGTCGGTCATGTACGCCAGCCTGGTCGTCTCGCCGGCGAAGAGCTGCTGGCCGACGAGACCGTCGTCGAGCAGGTTGAAGGAGTACTTCAGCATCCGCTGCGCGGTCGGGCTCTTGCCGTTGATCGCGCGGCCCCACTCCAGCGCGACCTTCTCGAGCTGCGCGTGGTCGACCACGCGGTTGACCGCGCCCATGCGGTGCATCGTCTCGGCGTCGTACTCCTCGGCGAGGAAGAAGATCTCGCGGGCGAACTTCTGCCCCACCTGCTTCGCCAGGTACGCCGACCCGTAGCCACCGTCGAACGAGCCGACGTCCGCGTCGGTCTGCTTGAAGCGGGCGTGCTCGCGGCTCGCCAGCGTCAGGTCGCAGACGACGTGGAGGCTGTGGCCGCCGCCGGCCGCCCAGCCGGGTACGACGCAGATGACGACCTTCGGCATGAAGCGGATGAGCCGCTGGCACTCCAGGATGTGCAGCCGGGCGAGCTTGGCCCTGTCGATGGGGTTCGGCGGCGCGCCGGCGTCGTCGTGGCCGTCCTCCTCGTACTGGTAGCCCGCCCTGCCACGGATGCGCTGGTCACCGCCGGTGCAGAACGCCCACTTGCCGTGCTTCACGCTCGGCCCGTTGCCGGTGAGGATGACGCAGCCGACGTCGGCGGAGGTCCGCGCGTGCTCGAGGGTGCGGAGCAGCTCGTCGACGGTGTGGGGGCGGAAGGCGTTGAGGACGTCGGGCCGGTCGAACGCGATCCGCACCGTGCCGTGGGCCTTCGCCCGGTGATAGGTGAGGTCCGTGAGGTCGTCGAAGCCGGGCACGACGTCCCAGTCCTCCGGGTCGAAGATCTCGGACACTCCCTCGATGGCGCTCATGGGGCGTCACGCTAGCGGTCGCTGGAATACGCACCGCTCGCCTGGTCTTCTGGAAAGCATGACCGATCTCCTCGAAGGCAAGTACGAGCCCAGCACGCAGCAGTGGGTCCGCGACCAGGTCGACCTCTACGAGTCGACCGGCGGCAAGGAGGGGTGGCACCTCCGCGACCGCGAGGACTGGCCGATCGTCGTGATCACGTCCGTCGGCGCCAAGTCCGGCGCCCTGCGCAAGAACCCCGTCATGCGCGTCGAGCACGACGGCGCCTACCTCGCGGTGGCGTCCATGGGCGGAGCGCCGCAGCACCCCGTCTGGTATCACAACTTCCTCGCCAACCCGGTCGTCCAGGTCCAGGACGGCCCCGAGCCCGGGCTCTACAAGGCCAGGCTCATCGACGGCCCCGAGTACGACGAGTGGTGGGACCGCGCTGTGGGCGTCTACGAGCCGTACGCCGAGTACAAGCCCCGCGCCGAGGCCGCCGGCCGGACGATCCCGCTGTTCGTCCTCGAGCCGGTCGACTGACCGCGTCGCCGCCCCGCCGCCGCCGCCGCCGCCGCCGCCGCCGCCGCCGCCAAACTGTCACCGTGACACTTTGCGCGGTCGGTGACAGTTGCGAAGTGTCACCGGTGCCGCAAACTGTCACGGTGACACTTTGGCGAGTGCCACGGTGACACTTTGGCGAGTGCCACGGTGACACTTTGGCGAGTGCCACGGTGACACTTTGGCGAGTGCCACGGTGACACTTTGGCGAGTGCCACGGTGACACTTTGGCGACGGGTCAGGGGCGGGCGATCGAGGCCGCGAGGCTGACCAGGTGACCGAGCCGGGCGAGCTCGGAGTCGAGGAACTCAGGCCCGCCGCGGCGGCCGATGACGACGATCTCGTTGCCGTCGATGCGGGCGCCGGCGTACAGGCTCTCGTCGTCGGGGTCGCCGTCGACGTCGAGGCGGCAGGCGTGCTCGATGTCGGTGAACGGCAGGTCGGTGGGCGCTGACTCGGTCACACCGATGAGGCCGTTGACGCGGTGGATGCGCACGGCCCAGTCGGCCCGGAAGGTGTGCGGGAGCACGTCGACGAGCTGGGCGAGGGCTCCCTCGGGGTCCTCGGTGAGCGCTTCGACGGCCTCGAGGTCGAGGAAGAGGTTGCCGCCGCCGGCGTAACGGCTGATCCAGATCACGTGTACGCCGTCCAGGGCGTTGCACGCCGAGACGATCGAGTCGGGCATCGAGCCCGGCGCCGTCTCGAGGATGACGTCGTCGACGGCGGTGCCCCGGTGACCCTTCTCGACGATCTCGATCGCCTCGATGTCACCGCCCGCCTCACCGATCGCGCTCGCCAGCCGCCCCAGCGAACCGGGGACGTCGGGCAGCTCGACACGCAGCAGGTAAGGCACCCGATGACCCTAGCGGGCGTTTGTTGCCACGGCACTTCGTCTCCGGGTCATGGACCCGACTCTGATGACGTGGTCAGCCGTGCGTCGGCACGACGTGCGCGTCCGGACCTGGATAGACCAGGCCCTCGTGGCCGTCGGCCCAGCGGACGACGTACGGCGGCCCGCCGTCGTCGCCGCGCACCTCCATCACCTCGCCCTCGCGCCGGCCCTCACCGACGGTGTGGCCCTCGACCATCAGGTGGTCCCCCACGTTCGCGTGCATCGGCGTCCTCCTCGCTAGGTCCCTCCACCATCCTCCGGCTGGGCGGACACGACAAGGGTCAGTCGCTCGCCAACCGCCGCTGCAGCCCGGTGGCGCGCAGTGCCCGGCGGGTCGCCGCAGCGTGCACCGCCTCGGGCGTGCCGACGACGCGGACCCGCTCCTGGGCCCGGGTGACCGCGGTGTAGAAGAGCTCCCTCGTCAGCAGCGGCGAGTCCTCCGGCGGCAGCAGCACCGTGACGGCCCGCGCCTGGCTGCCCTGGCTCTTGTGCACGGTCATCGCGTGCAGGGTCTCGATGTCCCCGAGCCGGGAGGGGGCGTACGTCGCGAGGCCGGCGCCGGCGATGACGGCGGCGAGGCCGTCACCCGACTGCACGGTGACGCCGGTGTCGCCGTTGAACAGGCCGAGGCCGTAGTCGTTGGCGGTGACGAGGATCGGCCGTCCGGCATACCACTCGTGGCCCCAGGCGGCGCCCACAGGCGCACCCGTCGCCTCACCGAGCCAGCGCTCGATCTGACGGTTCCAGTGCGCGGCCCCCCACGGTCCCTCGCGGTGGGCGCACAGGAGGCGGTGGGCGTCCGCGGCCGCGATCGAACCGGCGGCGTCGCCGGTGAGCGCCTCCTCCCGGACGGTGACCGCGTGCCGGGTCAGGTCCGACTGCAGGGACGCCATCGCCGCGGTGTCGCCCGGGTCCACGAGCTCGAGGGCCGGGCCGCCGGAGGCGAGCAGCGCGAGGGCACGGTCGGCATCGCCGTCGCGCAGCGCGGCGGCCAACCCGCCGATCGCCTCGCCGAACCGGTGGGTCGTCCTCAGGGCCGCGACCGTGTCGGGCGCACGCTGCGCGAGACCCGTGACCAGGTCGGAGAGCAGAGCGCCGGCCTCGACGGACGCGAGCTGGTCGGGGTCACCGACCAGGACCAGCCGGGCGTCGGGCCTGACGGCCTCGATCAGCCGGGCCATCATGGTCAGCGACACCATCGAGGTCTCGTCGACGACGATCAGGTCGTGCGGCAGCTTGTTGCCGCGATGGTGCTTGAAGCGCGTCGAGGAGCCGGGGCGCCAGCCGAGCAGCCGGTGCAGCGTGCTCGCGTGGAGCCGGTCCAGGCGGGCACGGTCGTCGTCGGTGAACCGGTCAGCCCGCTGTGCCTCCTCGACCGCCTCCTGCAGCCTCGCCGCCGCCTTGCCGGTCGGCGCGGTGAGCGCGATCCGCAGCGGCCGGTGCTGCGTCCGCGCCGCCTGGTCGCCGACCAGCGCCAGCAGCCCGGCGACCGTCGTCGTCTTGCCCGTGCCGGGCCCGCCGGTCAGGACGGTCGTCCACTGGCGCGCCGCGGCCAGGGCGGCGACCCGCTGCTCGGCGTACCCCTCACCCGGGAAGAGTCGCTCGGCGCCCGACTGCAGCGCCGCCTCCTGCACGGCCGGCGGCGGGGTCGTGAGCCGGGCGAGCAGGTCGTCGCGGACCTGCCCCTCCTCCCGGTGGTAGCGGTCGAGGTAGAGCAGCCCGCCGTCGACCTGGACGACCGAGCTGCTCGACAGCGGGCTCGCCACGACACGTTCCAGCCATCCCTCGGCCGGCGGCCAGGGCAGCGTCTCGTCCTCGCCGGGCAGGGCGCCGAGGTCGACGCAGACCGAGCCGAGCCGGGCGGCGCGCACGGCGAGCGCGACCGCGAGACGTACGTCGTCCGCGGGCTCGCCCACCAACTCCGCCGTCCGGGTCGCGACGTGCACGTCGGCCGCGGTCAGCACTCCGGCCTCGTTGAACTCCCGCAGCAGCCCGCTCGCGCCGAGCGCCAGCCGTGCGTCGCGCGGGTCGTCGTGCGTCCAGCGCTCGATCACGGGCCGTCACCGCCGTCCAGGAGGTCGGAGAGGGCGACGACGAGCGCCGCCGACGGCTGCCAGGAGAAGACGCCGGTGGGGTGACCGTCCACGAGCGGTGTGTCGGGCCCGAGCATGCCGCGGACGTAGAGGTAGAGCACACCACCGAGGTGCGTCGCCGGGTCGTAGCCGGGCAGGCGCCAGCGCAGGAAACGGTGCGTCACGACCGAGTAGAGCAGCGCCTGCAGCGGGTAGTGGGAGTGCAGCATCGCCTCGGCGAGCCGGTCGGGGGCGTAGTCGGCCGCCGTCTGGTCGCCGAGCAGGTTGGTCTTGTAGTCGACGACCACGAAGCGACCCGACGGGAGTCGCAGCACCACGTCGACCGACCCGGACAGGTAGCCGCGCAAGGCCTGGTCGCCGAGCAGTCGGCCCGACGATCCAGCACCGTCGAGCCGGTCGACGTAGGGCCTCAGCGGGTCGTCGTGGGGAAGGTGCTCGCGGAGCACGCCGGCGATGTCGCGCAGCCGGATCTCGGCGGTGGCGGTCCGGGTGTCGCCGCCGGCCAGCGGGAACTCGAAGTCCAGCTCGCGCAGCCGATCGCGCAGCGGGATCCGCGCCAGCGTGAGGCCGTCCGCGAGCGGGCCGAGGGGCGTGTGGTTGAGCGGCAGCAGCCCGTCCGCCAACTCCTCGGGGCTCGCGTCCACCGGCCACCAGCGGAGCTGCTCGGTGACGTGGCGCAGCAGCTCGTCGCGGAGGTCGGGCGCGTCCGGGTCGGTGTGCTCGAGGACGGCGTGGACCAGCGAGCCGAACGTCGCACCCGCCGGAAGCCCTGCCATCGGGGAGAGCAGGCTCTCGAGGGGGGTCTCGACACTGCTGGCACTCGCCACTCGACCGCCGGGGTCACCCGTCTCGTCGTCGTCCTTCGCACCCACCTCAGGCTCGGAGCCGACGTGGTCGGCCGGGCCGGGCGCGGCCTCCTCGACGCGGATCAACCCGGAGTACGACGTGCGGCGCCAGGCCGTGTCGACCGCTCGGTCGAAGCTGCGCGCGGCCAGCGCCCCGACCGGCTCGACCGCGGGCGCGGGCACCGGCGGCGCGACCTCGGCGAGCTCGTGCGTCGGGCCGCCGAGCTCGGCGATGGCGTCGAGCACGCGGGCGACGTACTCGTCGTCACGGACGTCCATCTGGTCGGGCACCACCGGGTCGCCCGGTCGACGGCCGAAGAGCAGGCGGTGCAGCGGGCCGGTCGGCGTGTTGGTGGTCGGCGCCCACCAGGCGACCACCTGCGACTGGGCGCGGGTGAGGGCGACGTACAGCTCGCGCATCTCCTCTCCCAGCTCCTCCGCCTGGTGCCGCGCGACGTGCTCGGGCCACGCGGCGCCGCTGCCGGTGACGTCGAGCGTGCGTCGAGCCCGGCCGGAGGAGTCGTCGTGGAAGCGGGCGACATCGCTCGGGAAGGGGAAGTACTGGTAGGCGAAGGGCAGGTAGACGATCGGGTACTCCAGGCCCTTGCTGCCGTGGACCGTGACGATCTGGACCGCCGCGGCGTCGGAGTCCAGCCTGCGCGGACGCTCCGTGGCGCCCGTGCGGCGGCGCTCGTCGCGGAACCAGCCGAGCAGCGCCGTCAGCCCCAGGCCCTCGCGCAGGGAGACCTCGTGCAGCAGCTGCCCGAGGTGTCGTACGTCGGTCAGCAGCCGTTCGCCCTCGACCTCGCCGAGCACCCGGCTGGTCAGGCCGCGCTCCTCGGCCGCCTCGACCAGCGCCGCGACCCCGCGTCCGCGCACCAGCAGCGCCCAGCCCCGGAGCGTGTCGGCGATCCGACCGGTCAGCTCCTCGCCGCCGGCGTCGAGCTCGGCGGCGGTGAGGCCGAGGAAGCAGGTCAACGCCGCCGCCCGGACCAGGCCGGACCGGTGGGGTGACTCGAGCGCCTGGAGCAGGGCGAGCCACGCGTCGCCGGCCGGCGTCAGGAAGACGTCACCGCCCCCGGACATCACGGCGGGGATCCCGCGTGCCGCCAGCGCCCGCTGGACGAGCTGGCCCTCGGCGCGCGTCGCCACGATCGCCGCGACCTGGCCGGCACGGACGTCCTCGCCGCACCACGTCGCGCCGGCGTCGAGCAGCGTCGCGATGTCGGCGGCGCAGTCCTCGGCGATGAAGGCGCGCGCGTCGCGAGCAGGGATCAGTCCCGCCCGGGTCAGTCTGAACCCGTCGCGCCTGACCTGCCGCAGCCGCAGCGGGGAAGGGCGCGGAGCGCCGGTCAGTCGTGCGCCCCGGTGATGCGCGGTCACACTGCGCACGACGATGTCGGGGTGGCCGAGCGCGGCGCCCTCGAGCACGACCTGCAGCCGTCGGACGAGCGCGTCGTCGCTGCGTCGGTTGGTGCCGAGCGTGGCCTGGGTCGCGGCGGTCCGGGCCGCGTCGAGGTAGGTGACGACGTCGCCGCCGCGGAAGCCGTAGATCGCCTGCTTCGGGTCGCCGATCAGCACCATCGTCGCGTGGCCGGTGAACGCGCGGTCGAGCACGTCCCACTGCACCGGGTCGGTGTCCTGGAACTCGTCGACCAGGACGATCCGCCAGCGCCGCCGCATCCGTGCCCGGGCCGGCGCGTCGTCACCGTTCGGCAGCGGCTCGAGGGCGGTCGCGAGGCGGCTGAGCAGGTCGTCGTACGAGAGGATGCCGAGCCGTCGCTTGCGGCGGTCGACCTCGGCCCGCACGGCCTCGGCGAACGCGACACGCGCGCTGCCGCCCACGTCGTCGGGGTCGGCCGGGGCCAGCGCCGACTGAGGATCCTCGACCGCGGTGCGTGCGAGCGCCAGCGCGGTGTCCCGGTCGAACGGCGGCGGGGTCCGTTCGGCGCCGTACGTCGCGAGGTAGACGTCGTCGACGACCTCCACCACCAGCTCGTCGAGGGACTCCACGAGCGTGGCGCCGGCGTCCGTGTCGCCGGCGACCCCGAGGGAGCGGAGCACGATCTGGCAGAACTGGTGCGTCGTCGCGATCGTCGCGGAGTCGAAGGTCGCGAGCGCGTCGGTGAGGCGGTGCCGCATCGCCTCGTGGTCGGCCCCGTCCCGCAGCAGGAAGTCGATGAGCGTGTTGTCACGGTCCGCCGTCGCCGGGTCGGCCAGAGCACGCTCCGCCGCCACCAGCTGCGCGCGCACCCGCTCGCGCAGCTCCTGGCTCGCGGCGCGGCCGAACGTGATCACGAGCAGCTCGTGGAGCTGCGCGACACCCTCCGCGACGTACCGCGTCACCAACGCGCCGACGGTGAACGTCTTGCCGGTGCCGGCACTGGCCTCGAGCAGGGTCGTGCCCGTCGGCAGCGGACCGCAGACGTCGAAGGAGCCGATCTCCGCCCTGGTCGCGGGCCCCGCCATCAGAAGCTCCCCTGCTCGGCGACCAGCAGCGGCGACCACAGCCGGAGCGCGAGCGCACCGAACCGCGTGCTCTCGCCCGGATGGCCCTCGCCGTCGCCCGGCGGCTCGTCCAGCCCCGGGATGCCCGCGCCCGGACCCCAGGCGCGCACCTGCTCCGGGTCGGACTGCTCACCCGGGAAGCGCCCGTCGTCCCAGTCCCAGCCGGCCTTCTGAAGCGCGGCGTCGGTCGTCGCATGCGTGCGACGCTGTCGCGCGTAGGCGAACGACGCCTTGAGAGGCAGCGGCAACGGCGCGGTCAGACCGTGGTCCCGCAGGGCGACCAGGTCGCGCAGGGCGTCGAGCGCGGTGTGGTCGAGCGGGCCCAGCTGGGAGAGGGAGTACGGCGTCCGCGACCGGCTGTTGGTGGGCCGGCCGAGCGTGTGGGCGGTCCAGGCCCGGTCCTCGTCGTACGCCGCCAGGGCCAGCAGCCGGATCCAGGACTGCAGCCGGTGGGTCGCGCCAAGCCGGCTGTAGGAGACCGGAACGAGCCGGTCGCCGTACACCTCCGGGACGGTGCCGCGCAGTCGCCGCCCGTCGCCGAGGTCCACGTCGACGTCGACGGACGTCGGCGGCCGGGTGCGCAGGGCGAGGCCCTCGCGGGCGAGGGGTTGGGCCTTCCCGATGATGCCGGAGAGCAGCCGCCAGCCGAGCTGACCGGGCGGCAGCTGCGCGCGCCGCCACTCCTGCTGCCGGGCCTGCTCGAGCGGGAGGCCGCGGAGCAGGTCGCCGAGCACGCGATCGCCGACCGACCACTGCGCCAGGCTGTCGATCTCCACCGGCAGCCCGTCGTCCAGCGGCTCCTCGTCGCGCGGGAGGGCGAGGTCGAGCCGCTGCCGGAAGAAGCCCCTCACCGGGCTCTTGAAGAAGTCCAGCAGCTCCTCGAGCGAGATGTCGTCGACCGGCGCCGGCGGGAGCGGACCGGCCAGCAGCGGCGGGACGGGCGTGCGCTCGCCGAGCGCCGCCCGCGCGCCCGACAGCGCGGCGCGGTCGAAGCTGAACGGCACGCCGGGGACCAGGTCTCCCGGCACCAGGTTGCGCGTGTCGAACGGCTGCAGCGGGTGGTGCAGGGTCACCGTGTCGGAGACCGGCGTGCCGTCGGCGGTGGTCGCCGTCAGGTCGAGGGTGTCGAGCAGCTCCCCGAGCGGGACGGCGGGCGGCCGGCGCTGTCCGGAGAACTCGTTGGCTCCCGTGTAGGTCACGACGAGCGTCTCGGAGGCGGCCATGATCGCGTCGAGGAAGAGCTGCCGGTCCTCGGTGCGGGTGTCACGCTCGCCGGTGAGCGGGGTGCGGGCCAGCAGGTCGTCGCCGTCGACGGTGCCGATCCGCGGGAACACACCGTCGTCGAGGCCGAGGAGCGCGACCACCCGGTGCGGGACCGAGCGCATCGGCACCATCGTGCACACGGTGAGCGTGCCGGTGCGGAAGTTGGCGCGCGTCGGCCGCCCCGCCAGCCGGTCGGCGAGCATCGCCCGCACGTCGGGGAGGCGCAGCTCGCTCACCGACGTGCCGGTCGCCGCCTGGCGCACGCGGCCGAGCTCGCGGGAGACCTGACCGGTCTGCCAGGCCTCGGTCAACGGCACGCTCGTCAGCGACGCGACACCGTCCTCGAGCGCGTCGAGCCACTCGTCGAGCGGCCGCGCCCCGACCAGCCGGTCGGTGACGTCGCGCAACCGGTGCACGAACTCGGCAAGACGGCCGACGAGGTCCACGTCGCCGCTGCCGACGTCGTCGAGCGGAAGGGTCCGGTCGAGCCAGGTCGCGGCGTCGTCGGACATCGCGACACCGGACAGCAACCGGTCGATCCCGAACTCCCAGGTGTTGGCGACATAGCCGCCGAGTCCGAAGTCGGCCCGATGGGCCGCGTCGAACGCCCACCTGATGCCGGCCTCGCGCGCCCAGTCGGCGAGCTGGTCGAGGTCGTCGTCACGGAAGCCGAAGCGGCGTCGTACCGGCTCACTGTGGGCGAGGTCCAGCACCTCGCCGACCCCGGCCCGCCCGCCCGCGAGGTCGAGCAGCCGGGCCGCGACGGCGAGCAGCGGGTTGGTGCTGTCCAGGGCGCGGTCGGCCAGCTTGACCCGCAGCCGGTGGGCCGGGTGCCCGTCGTCGCCGACGACCTCCGCCAGGCCGAACCCGGCGGCGATGAGCGGTGCGTAGGTCTCGATGTCGGGACACATGACGAGCACGTCCCGCGGCTCGAGTGTCGGGTCGTCCGCGAGCAGCCCGAGCAGCACCTCGCGCAGCACCTCGACCTGACGCGCCGGCCCGTGGCACGCATGGAGCTGGACGGTCCTGTCGGTCCGGCTCAGGGAGCGTGTGGCGGCCGGCCCGACTGCGTTCGCGCGCAGGTCGGCCTGGAGCCAGGCGAGCAGTCCGTCGTCCCCGTCCCGGCGCGGCGGACCGGGCGCACGCAGCTCGTCGGAGGCCGGGGAGATCTCGGCGAGGGTCCGCTGCAGCTCGCGTACGTCGCGGCCGAGGGTCGCCAGCAGCGGGTGCCCGACCGCATCGTGGGAGCGGTCGTCGGCGCGGGGCACGGTGCCATCGGCCGCGACGGGCCTCAGCGCGTCCCACAGCGCGTCGGAGGGATGCGGCAGCCACAGGTGCACCTCGCGCTGCTCACCGAGGGCGCCGAGCAGCTCGACCTCCGTCCGTGGCAGCCGCGTGTGCCCGAAGAGCGAGAGCCGCCCCGGCAGGTCGAACCCGCCCGGATCGGTGCGCAGCCGCTCGAGCGTCTCCGCCTGCCGCACGTGCGGGGCGGGCGCGTCGACGCGGGCCGCGAGGCGTCGCCACAGCTCTGGCTGCCAGGAGAGGTCGTCGGGCACGGATTCCCCGCAGCCGTCGGTGTCGCGGCCGGCCGCCCAGTCCGCGACGAGGCGGGGGCGCTGGACGGCGTACGACGCGAAGAGACGGGCGAGCCGACGCGCCACCGAGAACCGGCGCCCGCGGCGCAGGTCACCCTCCTCGCTGGGCAGCCCATGCCCGACGTGGCGCGCGAGGGTCGCCGCCCAGGGCTCGTCGAGGGCGTCGTCGAGGGCACCCAGCAGCGGCCACACGAGCACGTCCGGGGCCCACGGATCCTCGTCACGGGTGCCGCTGACCTCGGCGAAGAGCGACCACGGCGAGCGGAAGTCCACGGCCGCGCAGACCCCGTCGCCGCGGCCGGGTGCGGCCCCCAGCCGGTGCGAGAGCCGCTGGCTGAGCCACCGCTCGACGCCCTTGGCCGGCACCACCACGACGTCGGTCTCGAACGGGTCCGCCGGCGGCACGAGGAGCAGCTCGCCGAGTGCGTCGGCGAGCTGGTCGGTGCGCGGAGCGCGGTGGAGATGGAGCGGCATCGGGTCGCAACCTACCGACACCCGCCGACAACCACCCCGAGACGTCGATCCAAACGGTCCGAGACGTCAATCCGTACGGTCCGAGATGCCAATCGGCTCGCGCGGAACGAAGGGCATTGACGTCTCGGACCGTACGGATTGACGTCTCGGACCGTACGGATTGACGTCTCGGACCGTACGGATTGACGTCTCGGCGGAGTGGGGCAGGGTCAGGCGGAGGTGCGACCCATGTCGACGACGCCGGTCGGGGCAGCCGGAGCAGCAGGAGCAGCCGGAGGAGCAGGAGTCGTCGGAGCCGATGCCGACACGGATCGGGCCCGCCGACGCTCGTCGAGCATCGCCCGAGCGCTGAGCACGAACGACGACGTCCCACGCATGTCGTCGCTGCCGAAGAGCGGGGCCATGCGTCGGCTCGGCACCTCGACGATCCGCGCGCCGCCCCTGGCCAGCTGGCAGACGACCGTCACGTCGACGTGCTCGGCCCAGGAGCCCTGCTCCTCGGAGGCCAGCGCGAGCAGGTCGCGCTGGTCGGCCCAGAACCCGTAGAAGCCGCAGCCCGGGTCGGTGAGGTCGGCGTGGTGCAGCCGCTTGCCGAGCCACGCCAGCGCCCGGTCGCCGGCGGAGCGGCCGCGCGTCGAGCCGGCGTACCGCGAGCCCTTGACGACGTCCGCGCCGTCGACCAGCGCGGCGACGAAGGCCGGGATCTCCTCCGGGTCGGCGGACCCGTCGAGCGGCAGCGTGATGATGACGTCGCCCGTGGCGCTCTCGATGCCGGCCGCGAGGGCCGCCGCCCGGGAGACGCCGGGACGGACGAGCACCGTGGCGTCGGGCCGGGCCTGACGCGCCGCGTCAGGCGTGCCGTCGGAGCTGCCGCCGTCGACGAGGATGACCTCGTCGGCGTCCGGGAGCTGACGAAGGACGAAGTAGACGTTCGTCGCCGCGTCCAGCGCGGGAACGACGATGCTCACCCGAGGCCCGAGAGTTCTCTGTTGCCCCATGTGCGGTCTCCCCATTGAGTCGGCGCCGTCCGGACCCCCTCCGGCCGACCGCCACGGCGAGACTATGGCTGGACCTGGGGTCCCGCCACCTCCCACAGAATGGTAAAAAGATGCCTGTTAGCGCAGGTCAGAGGCCGATTCGGAGCGACGCGCGAGTCGCCAACTGTTGGTCGCGCTTGAACTCTCGTTACCAATCTGTTGGTCAACGGTCCTCGTCAGCCTCCTCGATCTCGTGGTCGAGCTCCGCGAGGGCCCCCGGCCGGTCGTGGAAGCGCCGGTAGCTGTAGACCAGGAGCGCCAGCGCGAGCAGCCCGGAGAGGATGAGCGTGACTCCGGTCCAGGCACCGCCGAGCAGCCAGTACGACGCCTCGAGCGGCCACCACTCGGGGGCCGGCGGACGGAACACCCACAGCACGCCGAACCCGAGGATCACCAGGGCCCCCAGCGTCGAGAGGGCGATCCGGGGCCAGGTCTGGACGCTGTCCGCCGCACCGCGCAGCGCGCGGAGCCGCACCGGATCGACCCGGCGTTCCGCCCACTCGTACTGCTGCGAGAGCAGCAGCAGCCCCGCGAACAGCATGAGCAGCCCGGGACCGGGCAGCACCAGCGCGGCGATCCCCGCCACGATGAGCAGCCAGCCGATCGTCTCCAGAACCAGACGCTTCACCCTCCCGAGGGTGTCAGACGGGACCAATCGTCGCGCTCCGCCGGGCCGAGGCGGATGATCGTCCCGTGACCGCTGCCTCCCCTGACACCGTCTCCGGCCTGCTGCGCGAGATCGCCGACGTCGGCACCGACCCCGTCCGTGGCGGCTACTCCCGCCCCGTGCACTCCTCGGCGGAGACCGAGCTGCGGGAGTGGTTCGTCGCGCAGGCGAGCCGCCGCGGCCTCGACGTCGAGACCGACCGCAACGGCATCGTCTGGGCCTGGCACGCCCCGGGTGGCCGGCGCGACGGCGCGATCGTCACCGGAAGCCACCTCGACTCGGTGCCCGGCGGCGGCGCGTACGACGGCCCGCTCGGCGTGGCGTCCGCGCTGGTGGCGTTCGACCGGCTGGCCGAGCGGGCCGACCTCCACGGGGCCGCCGACCGCCCTCGCGCGATCGCCGTCTTCCCGGAGGAGGAGGGCTCGCGGTTCGGCGTGGCCTGCCTCGGGTCGCGCCTGCTGGCCGGTGCGATCGATCCCGACCGCGCCCGCGCCCTGACCGACGCGGACGGCGAGACGTTCGCCGACGTGACCGCCCGCGCGGGCCTCGACCCGGCCGGCCTCGGACCCGACCCCGACGCGCTGGCCCGGATCGACACCTTCGTCGAGCTGCACGTCGAGCAGGGCCGCGGGCTCGTCGACCTCGACAGGCCGATCGCCGTGGCGTCCTCGATCCTCGGCCACGGCCGCTGGCGGGTGAGCGTCGAGGGCGAGGGCAACCACGCCGGCTCGACGCTGATGGCCGACCGACGCGACCCGATGGTCGCGGCGGCCCGCCTCGTGGTTCGCGTGAGGGAGCTGGCCTCCCGGGTCCCGGACGCACGCGCGACCGTCGGGCGGCTGCTGCCGACGCCGGGCGGCACGAACGTGATCGCGTCGCGGGTCGACCTGTGGCTCGACGTACGCCACCCCGACGACGCCACCACGAACGGCCTGGTCGAGGAGATCCGGCAGGCGGCGCTGCTGTGTGCGGCCGAGGAGGGCTGCACGGCACGGATGACCGAGGAGTCGCTGAGCCCGACGGTCGACTTCGACGCCCGGCTGCGCGACGACCTGGCAGCGGCCCTGGACGCCCCCGTCCTGAGCACCGGCGCCGGGCACGATGCCGGTGTGCTCAAGGACCACGTGCGCACGGCGATGCTGTTCGTCCGCAACCCCACCGGGGTGTCCCACTCCCCCGCGGAGGACGTCGAGGACGCCGATGCCGAGGCGGGCGCGGAGGCGCTCGCGGTGGCCCTGGCGTCCCTTCTCGTCGACTGAGCCGACGGTTGTGCACGGTGCCCCGGTGCCGAGCCGTGCCGACCACGGCAGGATGGTCACCATGACCTACGTGCCGGACCCCACCCGTTACGACTCCCTGGAGGGCGGGCGTCCCGACGCCATGCCCTACCGCCGGACCGGACGCAGCGGCCTGTCGCTGCCGGCGGTCAGCCTCGGCCTCTGGCACAACTTCGGCGACGACATGCCGTTCGACCGCCAGCGCGAGATCCTCACGACCGCCTTCGACCTCGGCGTGACCCACTTCGACCTGGCGAACAACTACGGCCCGCCGTACGGCTCCGCGGAGGAGAACTTCGGCCGCCACCTGCGGGGTGACCTCAAAGGGCTGCGTGACGAGCTCGTCATCTCCAGCAAGGCGGGCTGGGACATGTGGCCCGGCCCCTACGGCCAGGTCGGCGGGTCACGGAAGTACCTCGTCGCCTCGCTCGACCAGTCGCTGCAGCGGATGGGCCTGGACTACGTCGACATCTTCTACCACCACCGGCCGGACCCGGAGACGCCGCTCGAGGAGACGATGGGAGCGCTCGACGCCATCGTGCGCAGCGGCAAGGCGCTGTACGTCGGCATCAGCTCCTACAGTGCCGACCTGACCCGGCAGGCGGCGGCGATCCTGAGCGATCTCGGCACGCCGCTGCTCATCCACCAGCCGTCGTACTCGATGCTCAACCGCTGGATCGAGACCGACGGGCTGCTCGACACGCTCGAGGAGGTCGGCGCCGGCGCGATCGCCTTCTCGCCGCTGGCGCAGGGCATGCTCACGGACAAGTACCTCCGCGGTATCCCCGAGGGCTCCCGGGCCAGCCAGGGCAAGTCGCTCGACCCCGACCTCCTCAGTGACGAGGCGCTCGGGCACATCCGGGCGCTCAACGACATCGCCGCGTCGCGCGGCCAGTCGCTCGCCCAGCTGGCGCTGGCGTGGGCGCTGCGCGACAAGCGGCTGACGTCGGTGCTGGTGGGCGCCTCCAGCGGCGACCAGATCCGCGCGAACGTGGGCGCGGTCGCCAACCTGGCCTTCACCGACGAGGAGCTCGCAGCGATCGACGAGCACGCCGTCGACGGTGGCATCGACCTGTGGCGCGGAGCGCGCGAGTCCGGGGTCGAGTAGACAGCGGGACGTCGACCGGGAAATGGAGGGAACCCCTGGCGTCTCGGGTCACCAGGGGTTCCGGGGAAAAGATTGCCTCATCAACCATCCCGCTGTCACCGTTTCGACCGGATTTGTTGGTCAAATATGGACGAAGGTCCCAGCGGGGCGACGCCGTCGTCAGGTAGTCGTCAGGTTGAGGGGCCACACTCATGCCATGGCGAAGGTCGGACTGTGTGAGGACGACCCGGCGATCCGCCGGGTCGTGAGCGAGGGGCTGCGACTGCACGGCCACGAGACGGTCGTCGCGTACGACGGCGGGGAGGCCCTCCGCCGCTTCGCCGACGACACGACGCTCGACGTGCTGATCCTCGACATCGGCCTGCCCGACGCCGACGGCCGCGACGTCTGCGTGGCCCTGCGCAGCTCCGGCCAGGTCGCGCCGGTGCTCTTCCTGACGGCGCTCGGTGAGCTGCACGAGCGGCTCTCGGGCTTCGCGGCGGGCGCCGACGACTACCTGGCCAAGCCGTTCTCGGTGGCCGAGCTCGCCATGCGCGTCGAGGCGCTCGCACGCCGCGGCCGGGTGGTCGCGCCGAGCGACCCGTCCGACCTGATCCTCGACCCTGCCCGCCACGCCGTCGTCTGCGGCGACAACGAGGTGCTGCTGACGCCGACGGAGTTCCGGCTGCTCGCGGCCGTCACCTCCCGTCCGGGCGAGGTCGTGCGTCGGCGCGCGGTCATCGCGGCGGCGTGGCCCGACGGCGCACACGTCAGCGACAACACGCTCGACTCCTACGCGACGCGGATCCGCCGCAAGCTCGAGCAGATCGAGTCGCCCCTGCAGCTGCGCAGCGTGCGCGGAGTGGGCTACCAGCTCCGGTGAGGACCCTCCGCAGCAAGCTCGTCGTCTCGACGGTGCTCCTCACCGCGGCCGTCATGGTCGTGCTGGTCGTCGGCACCCAGGCCGTGCTCGAGCTGACGGCGCGCCGGACCGTCCGCGAGGCGATCGACGTGAGCCCCGCCCGGGCCGCCGCCGCCTACGACCGGTCCGAGCACTACGCGCTCCTCGCGACCTGCACGATCGCGGTCATCGTGGTGGCGCTCGTGGGCGCGCTGGCCTGGTCGCTGACGCGCCGGGCCCTGGCGCCGGTGCAGCAGATGGCGGAGCGCGCCACGGATTGGAGCGAGCACGACCTCGCGCACCGCTTCGACCTCGGGCCGCCGGTGAACGAGCTCGCGGCACTGGGCGCCACCCTCGACCACCTGCTCGACCGTGTCGCCCAGGCGATCGTGTCGGAGCAGCGGCTGACCTCCGAGCTGGCCCACGAGCTGCGTACGCCGTTGACGGCTGTCGCCGCGTCCGCCGAGATCGCTCAGCTGCGTCCCGACGGCGACCCGGCGCTCCGCGAGGACCTGGCCGAGATCTCCGCCGGCGCGCGACGGATGGCGCAGGTGATCAACACGCTGCTCGCGGTGGCGCGCTCCCCGGAGACCGCCCGTGGCGCCGCCCGCTGCTCGGTCCGCGAGGTGATCGGGACGGTGACCCATCTCGTCCACCCCCCGCTGCACCTGACCACCGACGTGGCTGCGGGCCTGCCGCCGGTGGCGGCTCCCGGCGGGCTCGTCACGCGAGCCCTCACGCCTCTGGTCGAGAACGCCGCCCGGCACGCCACGTCGGTCGTCTCACTGTCCGCGACCGTCGTCGCGGACCGGATCGAGATCACGGTCCGCGACGACGGCGAGGGGATCCCGGCCGCGATGCGCGAAGGCATCTTCGATCCGGGCACGAGCAACTCGGGCGGGACGGGTTTGGGGCTGGGGATCTCCCGCCGGGTTGCTCGGTCTCTGGGCGGCGACGTCGTGCTCGGGTCGGACGATGCCGACGGGACGTCGACCGCCTTCGTGCTGCGCCTGCCGCGGGGCTGAGGTCGGGCTCGACCCCGCGGCAGGCAGTCTCGGGCGGTCGGCCTCAGGCCGCCATCTCGTCGGGCTCGTCCGGCTCGAGCGGCGCGGCCTCCTCGGTGCGGTCCACCTTGCTGACGCTCAGGTAGACGACCACCGCGAGGATGGCGGCCAGGAAGCCGACGCTCGGCACCAGCGTGCCCAGGCCGAGGCCTCCCTCGGACTTGTCCGAGGCGAGGAAGTCGCCGATGTTGGCGCCCAGCGGTCGCGTGAGGATGTACGCGATCCAGAACGTGAGGACCGGGTTCACCCCTGCACGCCAGGCGACGATCGTCGCCAGGATCAGGCCGAGGGGCAGCAGTACGGCGGTCCCGGGGGCCCAGCCGGTCAGCTCGAGCGTCCAGTCGCCGGTCGCGGTGCCGAGGGCGAACGTGACCAGGACGGTGAGCCAGTACCAGCCCTCACGGGACCGGGTGTTGATCGCGTGGATCGACAGGGTCCGCTCGCGGGCGTACCAGGCGCCGAAGACGGCGACCAGGAGTGCGGCGAAGGCGGTGGAGCTGATCCACAGCGGAACGCCCATGCCGTCGGTCAGGTTGTCGGTGAGCAGGGTGCCCTCGACGCTGACCAGGACGACCGTGAGCCAGTAGATCCACGGGGTGTAGGCACGGGTCCGGAACTGTACGACGAGGGCGCCGACGAGGAGGACCCCGAACAGCACGGTCGTGTTCACCAGGCCGAAGCCCAGCGTCTCGTTGATGTAGTCGGCGAAGCTCTCGCCGACGCTGGTGCAGAGGATCTTGATGATCCAGAACCAGATGGTGACCTCGGGGACCTTGTTGAGCATCATGCGCAGGTCCCGGCGCTCGATGGTGGCGCTCATGCGGCCACCTCCTTCCTTTCAGGGTCGGTGTCACGGTCGTGGGCGGCGTGTGCACCCTCGACGTCGCTGTGGGTGACGGCCACGTAGCCGACGAGCAGGGCGAAGAGGATGAGTCCGACCAAGGTGACCGGACCGGTCCCCCACCCGAGACCCTGCTTGGTGGCCATCCAGTCGGCGATGCTGGCGCCGAGCGGACGGGTGAGGGAGTACGCCCCCCAGAACGTGGCGACGCTGACGGCGGCCGATCCGGCGCTGCCCGTGCTCGGGCGGCCGAGCGCGGCCCAGATGCCCAGCGGGATCAGCATCAGCACGGCGAACACCACGATCGACCAGGCGAACCCGAGGTGCAGGTTCTGCGCGGTCGTGTCGCCGAGCGCGGTGCCGAGACCGAAGGTCAGCAGCACGGTGCCCCAGTAGAACCGCTCGCGCCGGGCGGTCGTGATCGAGTGCACGGAGAGCGTGCCCTCCGACCGCTTCCACCAGCGCAGGAGCGCGACGAGGAGGACGAGGTAGATCGCAGAGTCGACGTAGTACGGCGTCCCGAGGGCGACGTGGGGGCCGTCGGCGATCATGGTGCCGAAGACCGCGACCATCAGGACGGTCACCCAGTAGCGGATCGGGTGGTAGGTCTCGGCGCGCAGCTGCAGCCACAGCGCGAGGAAGAAGCCTCCGACGCCGACCACGCCGGCGAGCACGAGGCTCGACGTACCCATGAAGTCGGCGGCGGTCTCGCCGATGCCGGTGGTCAGCAGCTTGACGACCCAGAAGACGAGGAAGACCTCCGGCACTTTGGGGCCGGCGAACACCCTCGCCCGAGGGCGGGTCAGCTCTTGAGTGGCTGTCATGCTCCGGACGTTAGGCAAGCCTTCCTGACTCCGACCTGACGACCTGACATGCACCCCGAGACGTCATACGCCCTGGCCGCCGAAGCGACCAGGGCGTATGGCGTTGCCGGGGACCGACTCAGCTGTCGGTGTCCTCGAGGGCCTTCGCGACTCGGCGGTGGGCCTCCCAGATGGCCTCGGGCAGCCGGTCGAACTGCTGGAGGTGCTCCTCACGGAAGCCCATCTCCTGCTTCCAGCGGTCGACGTCGATCGAGAGGATCGTCTCGAGGTCCTCGGGGGTGACCTCGCAGCCCTCGAGGAGCAGCTCCTCCTTGGTCGGGATGAAGCCGACCGGGGTCGAGGTGCCCTTCGCGACGCCGTTCTTGAAGTCGACCAGCCAGAGCAGCGCGCGCAGGTTGTCGCGGTAGCCGGGCCACAGGAAGTGACCGTCCTGCGGGTCGCGCTGGAACCAGTTGACGTGCGCGAAGATCGGCGCGTCGGTGGCCTTGCCGAGCACGTCGAGCCAGTGCTTGGCGTAGTCGCCCTCGTTGTAGGACATGAACGGCCGCATCGACATCGGGTCGTAGCGCAGCTGGCCCTCGACGCCCTCGGCCGCGAACGTGGCCTCGGCACCGAGCGTCATGCCGTCGTACACGCCCTCGGCGAGGTCGGTGAACGCGCGGACCAGCGGCTCGCGGTCGCGCGTGCGGCCGCCGAAGATGATCGCGTCCAGCGGCACGCCGCGCGGGTCGTCGTAGTCCTTGGCGACGTTCGGGACGTTGTCGAGGGAGGTGGTGAAGCGGGAGTTCGGGTGCGCCCACGGCTCGCCCTGCTCGCCGAGGCCGCGCTTGGCGATCGGCTCGCCCTTCCAGTCCAGCCAGCCGTCGAGGTCCTCCGGCGGGTTCTTGGTGCGACCCTCCCACCAGACCTCGCCGGTCTTCTCGTTGTAGGCGACGTTGGTGAAGATCGCGCCCGAGTTGGCACCGATCGAGTCGAGCGCGGTCGGGTTGGTCTTCTCGTTGGTGTCCTTGGCGACGCCGAAGACGCCGTTCTCCGGGTTGAACGCGTAGGCCCGGCCGTCGGTCTCGTCGACCCAGATCCAGGCGATGTCGTCGCCGTAGAACTCGACGTAGTAGCGGTCGCCGAGGGCGTCGGGGGCGAGCGTCATCGCGAGGTTCGTCTTGCCCGAGGCGCTCGGGAAGCCGCCGGCGATGTGGTGCTTCTTGCCGGTCTCCTTGTCGACGATGCCCAGGAGCATGAACTGCTCGGCCAGGAACTTGCCCGACGCGAAGCCGTCGTACGCCGCCTGGCGCAGGCCGTGGGCGATCTTGCCGAGCAGCGCGTTGCCGCCGTACGACGACCCGAAGTGCAGGATCGTGCGCTCGTCGGCGCAGGTGACGAAGTAGCGCTGGTCGCGGTCGGTGCCGTGCCCCAGGTTCTCCAGGTCGCCGGTCACGTGGACCGCGCGGACGAAGGAGTTCTGGTCGGCGAGGTTGTTGATGTGGTCGACGCCGACACGCGCCATCCGGATCATGTGCAGGACCACGGTCCGGGCGTCGGTCAGCTCGACGCCGGCGGCGTACGGCTCGAGGGGCGATCCGGGAGGAGCCATCAGGTAGGGGACGACGTACATCGTCTTGCCCTGGGAGGCGCCGCGCATCTTCTCCTCGAGCAGCGGCTTCATCTCCGACGCGGGGCGCCAGTTGTTGTAGGCGCCGGCGTCGTCGGGGTTGCTGGTGGCGACGATCGTCCGCTCCTCGGAGCGGGCGGTGTCCTTGTAGTAGGAGCGCGAGTAGTAGCGCCCCTCACCCGCCTCCTGCAGCTCGCCGGCAGCCACGGCCTCGGCCAGAAGGCGGGCGTCGTCGGAGGCGTTCACGACCTCGATCGCGGCGGCTCCCGTCACCTCCGCCCAGTGCGCCACGTAGTCGCGCACGAGGGGATTCTTGAGCCCCGCTTCGTCGAGAACCTTGTCCACGTCAACCATCAAATGAGCCCTTCAGATACGCCGGTGTGCCCGGCACGCTACCCGAATTGAAGAATCCTTCAAGTGGTGTACTGTCCCCGATCCTGAGGCCTTGATCACGTTGGGGCGAATGGATCGATCCAACACCGGGGTTTGTTGTTCGGAACGGGTATTTCTGCTCGTCAGAGGCCTGTTTCGGCTTCGGCACCGAAGTCACCGGGAGGGGTGAGCGATGAAGGAAAGCGAGCCGCTGTACGACGCCAAGGCGGAGCTGTTCCGCCTCCTCGGGCACCCCGTCCGGATCCGTGTCCTGGAGCTCCTCCAGGCCGGTCCGACGCACGTGCGCGACCTCCTCGCCGAGCTCCGCGTCGAGCCGTCGTACCTCTCCCAGCAGCTGGCCGTCCTGCGCCGGGCCGGCATGGTCAGCTCGACCCGGGTCGGGTCGTCGGTGCTCTACGAGCTCGCCACCCCCGAGGTCGGCGCGCTGCTCGACGCGGGCCGCGGGATCCTCACCGGCAAGCTCGCCTCGGACGCCTACTCGGAGGTCAACAGCCGCGACTGATCCGTCGCGTGGAGGTCGCGGCTGCGTGCGATCACCAGGAGACGGTCGTGGGCGCGGGCGGCGACCGGGTTGGCGTCCTTGCGTGCGGCGAGGTCGACCAGCGCGACCAGGTCGGCGCTGCGCGCTCGCTCCCGCGCGGTCGCCGGGTCGTCGCCGCGCAGCTGCGTCCAGCCGCGCAGCACGGCGTCGGCGTACGCCGGCTCGCGGTCGAACCGGAGCAGGTTGCCGAGGTCGGCGTACGGGCTCCCGGCGTGGGCGAACTCCCAGTCGACGACGCCGGTGATCTCCAGGGTGTCGGCGTCGACCAGCACGTTCTTCAGGTTCAGGTCGCCGTGCACGAGGCTGACCCGGCCGACCTCGTCGAGCCGGTCCTGGGCGTGCGCGGCGACGGCCCTCAGCCCGGCCAGGTCGGCGTCGCTCCAGTCGAGCAGGTCCTCGTGCTGGGCGACCCACTCCTCCAGGTCGGGCGCGAACGGCCGCACCCGCAGCGTCGCGTCCACGAACATCCCCGCCGCCACGTGCGGCATCCCCGCGAGCGTCGCCGCGATCGTGCCCAGGCGTCCTCCGACGACGCCCTGTCCCTGTGCGTCGAGGGCCGGCAGCAGCACGTCACCCCGTACGCCGTCCAGGAGCTCGGTCACCAGCAGGCCAGGCGCTTCGGCGTCCGCATCGGCCCGGCGCACCTCCTTGACCGCGGGCACGGGAACGAGGCCGCGCACGAGCCGGAGCAGCACCTCCTGGATCTCCGCGGCGTGCTCAGCGTGCCGCGGGCCGGCGAAGATCCGGACGACCGACCGCTCCCCGGCCACCTCGGCGAGGAACGTCTCGCCGGACCAGCCGCCGTCGAGGGGTGTCAGGGAGGTCAGCAGGTCCATGCGACGACGCTACGACCGTCCACCGACACGCACCCTCGCCCACTGGTAGTGCGCCCCGCTCTCGTCGAGCTGGTCCCACGCCGCGAAGGCCACGACGTCGCCCACGAGGCCCAGCGCGCGGCGGAGGTCGTCGTCGGTGCGGTGCCGGAAGTAGCGGCCGTGCGCGTCGAACCACTCACCGTCCGCCGCCGCCCCCCAGACGCCGATCTCGAGCAGGGCGCCCGGCCTGAGGACGCGCCGGAGCTCGGCCAGCGCCTGCGACATCCCGGCGCCCGGCAGGTGCATGAGCGTGCTCATGGTCCAGCCCGCGTCGAAGGAGTCGTCCGCGAACGGCAGCGCCACGGCCGACCCGGCGCACGCCCGCAGCCCCAGGTCGCGGCAGACCCGCGCGCCCACCGGGGACAGGTCGACGCCCGTGTAGTCCAGCCCGGCGTCCGCGATGACCCGTGCGTCCCGGCCGCCGCCGCAGCCGATCTCCACGACCCGCGGCAGCCGCTCGGCGAGGCACTGCTCGGCGAACTCCCTGACCTGCCGCTCCCGCTGGTCCCCGAGCGGACGCGTCGCACGCTCGGGGAGCTCGGTGTCGTAGAAGCGTCGATGGACGGCCTCGACATCGGACACGTCCGCAGACTAGTCGCGGGGCACCCGAGGCACCATGGCAGGCATGACCGCGCTCACCGACCTCGGCGCCACGATCCCCGTCCTCGCCGCCCCGATGGCGGGCGGGCCCACGACCCCGGAGCTGGTGCTCGCGGCCGCAGACGCGGGCGGCCTCGGGCTCCTCGCCGCCGGCTACAAGACCGCGGAGTCGCTGGCCGACCAGATCGCGCAGGTGCGGCAGGCGACCGGCACGTTCGGCGTCAACCTGTTCTCGCCCAACCCCGTGCCGGTCGATCCGGACGCCTACGCCGCCTACCGGGAGAGCATCCGCGGCGACGCGGAGCGGTTCGGCGCGGACCTTCCAGCAGTGCCGCGCGAGGACGAGGACGCCTGGGACGACAAGCTCGACCTGCTCGTGAGGGATCCGGTCCCGCTCGTGTCGTTCACGTTCGGGATCCCGACCGTCGCCGAGATCGAGCGCCTTCGAGCCGCCGGCACCGTCACCGCGCAGACGGTCACGTCGAGCGACGAGGCCCGCGCCGCCGTGGCGGCCGGCGTCGACGTACTCGTCGTCCAGGGTCCGGGCGCAGGCGGCCACTCCGGCACGCTCACCCCCGAACGCATCCCGCACGACCGTGATCTCACGAGCCTGGTCGCCGAGATCGCCGCCACGACCACCAAGCCGATCGTGGCGGCGGGCGGGATCATGACGACCGCTGCCGCGACCACGGTGCTCGGGGCCGGTGCCGCGGCGGTCGCGGTCGGCACCGCACTGCTGCTGGCGCCCGAGGCGGGTACGTCGCCCGCACACCGCGCAGCCCTGCTCGGCCCGGACCGCGGCGCGACGATGATGACGCGGGCGTTCAGCGGCCGACCCGCGCGAGCGATCCCCAACCGCTTCCTCGCGGAGCACCACGTCGCGGCCCCGGCCGGCTACCCGGCGATCCACCACCTGACCGCGCCGATGCGCCGGGCGGCCGGCGCCGCGGGGGACCCTGAGCGGGTCAACCTGTGGGCCGGGACCGGCTACCGGGAGGTCCGGGAGCGGTCCGTCGGCGAGACCCTGGCGGACCTGGTCGCTGGACTCTGAGACCACCCCTGCCCGCGGTCCGGCAGGCGCGAGAGGATCATGCTGCCAGGAGAGGAGCAGACATGATCGAGAAGGTAGGCGTCATCGGCGGTGGCCTGATGGGGTCGGGAATCGCCGAGGTGTGCGCGCGCGCAGGGCTCGACGCCGTGGTCGTCGAGGTCAGCGACGAGGCGGCGAAGGCGGCCGAGCAGAAGATCCGCGGCAGCCTGGAGAAGGCACAGAGCCGCGGGAAGATCACCGAGCAGGACCTCGCCGAGACGCTCGAGCGGATCACGTTCGCCACCGACCTCGGCCAGCTCAAGGACCGCGACCTCGTCGTCGAAGCCGCCTCCGAGCGCGAGGACATCAAGCTCGAGCTGTTCCGGACGGTCGGCGCGCTGCTGGAGAAGGACGACGCCATCCTGACGTCCAACACCAGCTCCATCCCGATCGTGAAGCTCGGCGCCGTCTCGGGCCGCGCCGGCCACGTGATGGGCGTGCACTTCTTCAACCCGGCGCCGGTGATGCAGCTGGTCGAGCTGATCCCCAGCCTGACGACGTCGCCGGAGACGATGCAGCGGATGCAGACGTTCGTGGGCGAGACGCTGGGCAAGCAGCCGATCGAGGCCACCGACCGCGCCGGCTTCGTGGTCAACAGCCTGCTGGTGCCCTACCTGATGAGCGCGATCCGGATGTACGAGGCCGGCTACGCCTCCGCGGCCGACATCGACAAGGGCATGGTGCTCGGCTGCGGCCACCCGATGGGCCCGCTCGCGCTGTCCGACCTGATCGGCCTCGACACGATCCGCGCGATCGGCATCTCGATGTACGAGGAGTTCAAGGAGCCGCTCTACTCCCCGCCCCCGCTGCTCGACCGGATGGTCGACGCCGGGCTGATGGGCAAGAAGAGCGGCCACGGGTTCTACGCGTACTGACGTGCGACTCCGGAGGTTGCTCGCTCGCGCGCCGGCGTCGGCCCTCGGTCTCACCCTGACCTTGGGCCTGGCGCCGGCGCTCGCGGCGTGCACCGGACACGCCGACGATGCACCGGACCGGCGCTGGCGCGCGGTGTCGCTGCCGCTGCCGCCCGGCCCGTCGGGGCGGATCGCCGTGCGAGAGGCGACGCGCTGCGGCGACAGCTGGTACGTCGTCGGCGGCGTCTTCCTCGACCACCCGACGCAGGACCAGGACTCCCGGCCCGCGGCCTGGCGGTCGACGGACGGGCGCGCCTGGACTCCGCTGGCGATCGACGCGAGAACGTTCTGGGGGCAACGCGCCATCCTGGCGTCCGTGGCCTGTGCGCATGGCACTGTCGCGGTCGTCGGCGCGCGCTCGGGCGGCGCCCACGGCAACCCGCGCGTCACGACGTTCTACGAGGACGCGGCGGGTCTGCACGACGTCGACGCCCCCTACACGCAGTACGGCGGCGAGCAGGCCACCAACGTCGGACCGATCGCCGGCGGGGCCGGCGGCTGGCTGATCACCGGCAACCGCGTCAGCGGCCCGGCCGTGTGGACGTCGCCGACCGGCCACGCGTTCACGATCCACGAGGGCGCGCCCGGCCTGGCGAACGACGCCACCGTCACCGCCCTCGCGCAGGATGCGGCGTGGGACGGTCGGCAGTGGGTGGTGGTCGGGGGCGGCAACGGCAACGCGCCCGGCGACAGCCTCGACCGTCAGCCCGAGGCATGGACGTCGCCCGACGGCGCGACCTGGAGCCGCGAGACGGTGCCCGGCAGCCTGCAGTTCGACGACGTCGAGCGGGCGGTGGCGACCCCGGACGGGGTGCTGGCGCTGGGCCTGCGCGGCAGCTCGTTCGGCTCCTGGCACCGGCACGCGACCTGGACGGAGGGCGAGACGTTCGGCCACCTCCCGTCGGACGCGAGCAAGAGCCCGTTCGTCGCGAGCCTCTCGATGCGCGTCACCTCCGGCGCCGACGACTTCTGGGCCACCACCAGTGACGGTGCCCGCTACGCGCTCTGGCGCAGCGCCGACGGCGACAGCTGGACGAAGGTCGCGACGCCGACCCGCGCGCCGGACACCGGCGGGGAGCACATCCTGTCGGTCGCGGCGGACGCCGCCGGCGTGCTACTGCTGTCCGACGACGGCGCCCGTGGCCGCATCTGGGTCACGGACGGGACGGGCTAGCGCGACGCGGCGGCGATGAGGTCGGTCAGCCGCCGGTGCAGCTCCATCAGCTCGTCGACGTCGATGCCGAGCCGCTCCACGATCGCGGGCGGGATGGCCTCCGCGTCGGTGCGCAGCGCACGGCCGCGCTCGGTGAGCACGACGGCCAGGGCACGCTCGTCGTGCGGGTCGCGTTCCCGGCGTACGTAGCCCTTGGCCTCCAGCCGCTTGAGCAGCGGTGAGAGCGTGCCGGGGTCGAGCTGCAGCGTCTCGGCGAGCTCCTTGACGCGGCGCGGCTCGCTCTCCCAGAGCGCGAGCATGACGAGGTACTTCGGGTGCGTGAGGCCGAGCGGCTCGAGCAGCGGCTTGTAGCAGGCGATGACACTGCGCGAGGCGATCGCGAGCGCGAAGCAGACCTGCTGGTCCAGCGCCAAGGGGTTCGGTGTCTCGGTCGTCACGTTGTGAGCGTACCAATAATTGGTGTACAAACTAAGTGTGAGCATGCAGCAGCCGCCGAAGCGCCCGCGGCACCTGATGGACCCCGACAACCCGGTCCGGCCCGTCAACGACCGCTCGCTCACCAACGTGCAGCGCTGGGTGATGTCGGTGCTCGTCGTCTTCACGATCGCCCACCTCGCGATCGGCATCGCGATCGCCGCGAACACCGTGCCCGACGACGCCCTCGCCGCCCGGATCGGACTCTCGGTCATCTCCTGCGCCTTCGGCGTCATCGGGGTCGCGGCGGGCATCCTCATCCACGGCAACCGACCGTTCGCGAGGCGCTTCGCGCCGTGGCTGGCGCTCGGGCTTCTCCCCGGCCTCGTCGGCCTCTGGTTCGCCCTCCGCTGACGCCGTACCCCCGGACGCCCTCCGCTGACGCCGAACCCCGCTGACGTCATACGGGGTGGCTGCTCCGACGGCCACCTCGTATGACGTCCGACCGGACGGCGCCCGAGACGTCATACGACTCGGTGGCCAGAGCAACCACCTCGTACGACGTCCGCGGACTCGATTGCTAGGACATCCACGTATTACGGTGGCAGCATGCCTGCACGCCACGTCGTCGCCACCGAGGAGACCGCCGACCTGCTCCGCCTCGTCCGGCAGATCGCGAGCGACGAGCTCGCGCCACGAGCCGCCGAGGCGGAGGCTGAGGAGGCGTTCCCGCGCGACGTGTTCCGGCTGCTCGGGCGCACCGGGCTGCTCGGCCTCCCCTACGGCGAGGAGTACGGCGGCGGCGGGACCACGTACGCCGACTACCTCCGCGTCCTCGAGGAGATCGGCGCCGTCTGGGCCAGCGTCGGGGTCGGCGTGAGCGTCCATGCGCTCTCCTGCTACCCGCTGGTGACCCGTGGCACCGACGAGCAGCGGCAGCGCTGGCTGCCCGAGATGCTCGGCGGCGACCTGCTCGGCGCCTACTGCCTGTCCGAGCCGCACGCCGGCTCCGACCCCGCGGCGATGCGCACCCGCGCGGTGCGCGACGGCGACGAGTGGGTCCTCACCGGCGCGAAGGCGTGGACCACCCACGGCGGGCACGCGGACTTCTACACCGTGATGGCCCGCACCGGCGAGGGCCGCGGCGACATCTCCTGCTTCCTCGTCCCGGCCGACGCGCCGGGCCTCACGGCCGACACCCCCGAGCGCAAGATGGGCCTCACCGGCTCGACGACCGCGACCATGCGGCTCGACGGCGTCCGCGTCGCGGGCGACCGGCTGATCGGCGGCGAGGGCGAGGGCCTGCGCATCGCGCTGTCGGCGCTCGACTCCGGCCGGCTCGGCATCGCGGCGGTCGCGACGGGCGTCGCCCAGGGCGCGCTCGACAAGGCGGTCGCCTACGCGCAGCAGCGCGAGACGTTCGGCAAGCGCATCATCGACCACCAGGGGCTCGCCTTCGTGCTCGCCGACATGGAGGCGGCCGTCCAGTCGGCCAGGGCGACGCTGCAGCACGCGGCGTACCTCCGCGACATCGGCCTGCCGTTCGCTCGCGAGGCGTCCGTCGCCAAGCTCGTCGCCACCGACAACGCGATGCGCGTCACCACCGACGCGGTCCAGGTGCTGGGTGGCGCGGGCTACACCAAGGACTTCCCGGTCGAGCGCTACATGCGCGAGGCGAAGGTCATGCAGATCTTCGAGGGCACCAACCAGATCCAGCGGATGGTCATCTCCCGCAGCCTGGACGGCGGCGACCAGGGGACGATCAGCACGCACTGACGTCGGTCGGGCCTGACACGATGGGCCCGTGGCGTACGACGACGACTCCTCGACCCCCTGGGCCAACCGTGTCGCCAACGGCCTGAAGTCCTTCGCCGCCGCGGAGTCCTCCGGCGCCGCGGCGCTCGTCGGTGCGGTGGTCGTCGCCATCGTGTGGTGCACGATCTCGGCGCACGGCTACGAGTCGTTCTGGGCGACGCCGTTCTCGCTGGCCCTGGGAGGGCACGAGCTGGACGAGCCGTTGCGCGTGTGGGTCAACAGCGGCCTGATGACGCTCTTCTTCCTCGTCGTCGGCCTCGAGGCCCGCCGCGAGTTCGACCTCGGCGACCTGCGCGAGCGGCGCCGCTTCCTGCTCCCCTGCGCGGCCGGCCTGGCCGGCATGCTCGTCCCGGTCGTGATCTACCTCCTCGTGCTCCACGGCGACGCCGGCTCGGGCTCCTGGGGCATGGTGATGTCGACCGACACCGCGCTCGCGCTCGGGCTGCTGAGCGTCGTCGGCCGGGGTCTCCCCGACCGGTTGCGGGTCTTCCTCGTCACCGTGTTCGTGGTGGACGACGTCGTCGCGCTGCTCGTGGTGACGATCGCCTACACCGAGCACGTGTCGATGCGGCCGCTGCTAATCGCCGTCGTCGCGCTGGCGGCCGTCACCCTGGTCCGACAGCTCCCGTCGCGACCTTTCCTCGTGCCGCTGCTGCTCCTCTGCGTCGCCTGGGTGGCCCTCCTCGAGAGCGGCGTCGACCCGATCGTGCTCGGCCTCGTCGTCGGCCTGGCGACCTCGGCGTACGCACCCTCGCGCGACGATCTCGAGCAGGCGAGCAGCCTCTTCCTCGGCTTCCGCGAGCAGCCCACCGCGGAGTTCGCGCGGGCGGCCAAGGCCGGAGTGATCCGCAGCGTGTCGACCAACGCGCTGCTGCAGAGCAAGCTGCAGCCGTGGACCGGCTACGTCGTCGTCCCGCTCTTCGCGCTGGCCAACGCGGGCCTCGCGCTCGACCTCGACTTCCTGCGCACGGCGTTCTCGCACGGCCTGGTCTGGGCGATCATCGTCGGATACGTGGCGGGCAAGCCGATCGGCGTCGTCGGCGCGTCGTGGCTGGTCGAGCGGCTGACCGGCGGCTCGGTCCGCCCGGCCGTGGGCTGGACGGGCGTGCTCGGCAGCGGCACCCTCGCGGGCATCGGCTTCACGCTGTCGTTCATCGTCGCCGACATGGCGCTCGAGGGGACGCAGCTCGCGGAGGCCAAGCTGGGTGTGCTCGTGGGTGCGCTCGTGTCGACCGCGGTCTCCGTCGTCGTGTTCGCCCGGACCACGCGCTGGACGGAGGTCCGACGGGCACGAGCCCTCCTCGGCGATGCCACCCCGCTGCTGGACCTCCACAACGACGTCGACCCGGAGCACGACCACGTGCGCGGATCGGCCGGGGCCATGGTGACGCTGGTCGAGTACGGCGACCTCGAGTGCCCCTACTGCGGCCGTGCCGAGGCGGTTGTACGCGAGCTCCTCAAGGAGACCGACCTGCGCTACGTCTGGCGTCACCTGCCGCTCGGCGACGTCCACCCGCATGCCCAGCTCGCCGCGGAGGCCAGCGAGGCGGCCGGGGCGCAGGGGATGTTCTGGGAGATGCACGACCGGCTGCTGGACCACCAGGACCGGCTGGAGCCGCAGGACCTGCTCGAGCACGCGCGTGAGCTCGGCCTCGACCTCCGGCGCTTCCGCGAGGACCTCGTCGAGCACCGGCACGCGGCCCGCATCGCCCGCGACATGGACTCGGCCGACCTCTCGGGAGTGGCGGGGACGCCGACGTTCTTCATCAACGGCCGGCGCCACCACGGCTCGTACAACCTCGCGACGCTCTCCGCCGCGATCGCCGACGCGCGGGCGCGGGCCCTCCTGCGGACCTGACCCCGTCCGATCCCGTCGTGCTGTGGTGCAGGACACGTGGCCACCGACGCGAACGCCCGTCATGCCCCTGGGCCCGAGAGGTCTCTCTCCCGGATGAAGCGTTCATCCGTCACGACCAAGGGGGACCCGGACGATGTATGAAGAAGAGCTCGCCGCAGCGGGACTGGGCGGCGTCACGCTGGGCGCTGCCGTCCTCGACCTGTGGTGGGTCGTCGCCATCGGCGCGATGCTGCTCGTCGCCGGACTGGCGCTGGCGGGCATCGCCCGACGCGCCGGCGTCGACGCGGCCTGAGGCACGGGGTGTCCAGATCTCGGGCGCTCGCGATCGGCCTCCTCGTCGCGATCGTGGTCATCATCTTCACGCTGTGGTCGAGGCACGTCGAACGACCGGTGTGGTACGGCGTCGTGCTCCTCGCCTACCTCGTCGGCCGCACGCTGCTGTCGATGCTGAACAGGCCGATCACGGCCGCATCACGAGGCAGCGGGCGGGCGCCCGAGATGGGGCACCTCACGGTCAGCGTCGTCGTGCCGTTCTACAACGAGGATCCCGGCAGCCTCCGAGCCTGCCTGGACTCCCTGCTCGCGCAGAGCCGTCGGCCGCAGCAGGTGGTGGTCGTCGATGACGGCTCGCCCGACCCCGCGGCGTACGACGTCGCGGTCGGCCTGCAGGCCCGCGCGAGTGAGCTCGGCATCGACCTCGTGGCGCTGCGGTCGCCGGTCAACCGGGGGAAGCGCGAGGGCCTGCTCACGGGTGTCGACGCCTCCCCGGCCGCGAAGATCATCGTCGGCGTCGACTCCGACACCGTGCTCGACCCCGACGCCCTGCTCCACGGGCTGCAGGCGTTCGCGGACCGTCGGGTCGAGGCGGTCACCGGTCTCGTGCTCGTGGCCAACCACCGTCGCAACCTGCTGACGAGGCTGACGGACCTGCGCTACGCCAACGCCTTCCTGGTCGACCGTGGCGCGCAGTCCACGCTCGGCAGTGTCCTGTGCGTCTGCGGCTCGCTGGCGTTCTACCGCCGCGGCGTGATCGAGGACAACCGGGACGACTTCGCCCACCAGACCTTCCTCGGGCGCCCCGCCGTCGCCGGCGACGATCGCCGGCTGACCAACTACGCGCTGAGGCGCGGCAAGGTCGTCTCCCAGCACAACGCCGTGGCGTGGACGTTGGCTCCCGAGCGCCTTCCCCACTTCCTGCGCCAGCAGGTGCGCTGGAACCGCTCGTTCGTCCGTGAGTCGATCTGGGCGGTCCAGCACCTCGGTCCGCGACGGCCGGCGTTCTGGTTCAGCGCGATGGAGCTGACCAGCTGGATCATGTTCACGGTGACGCTCTGGCTCGCGCTGGTCATCAGGCCGGTGCTGAGCGCGGAGTTCATCTTCACGACCTACCTGCTCTACTCCGTCCTCCTGGCCTACGCGCGCTCCGTGCGCTACCTGGAGGTGACGAGGCGGCACGTCGGACGGTGGGAGCGTTGGGGCGTCCTGGCCATCGCTCCGCTCTACGCCCTGCTCTCGATCGTGATGCTCCTCGTCGTCCGCGTGTGGGCGCTGAGCACGCTGCGCAACTCCCGGTGGGGCACCCGCACCCACGTCGAGGTCCTGGCCGCCGACGACATGGCCACCCACGGTCAGCCGGCGGAAGCCCGCTCGTGACCCGCGCCCACCGACGAGCACCGGGACGGGCCCGCACCCTGTCCCGCGTGCTCATCGGCGGCGGCGCTCTCGTGGTGCTCGGCTCGGGCTCCGTCCTGGCGTGGCAGTACGCCGCGACGGACGCCATCGCCCATCACGAGCAGCGCACCGAGCTCGCGGCCATCGAACGGCGATGGCAGACCGACAGCGCGATCGCGAGCACGCCCACGACCGCGCCCGTCCGCGTTCGCACCTCGGAGCGCGCGATCATCCGCATCCCCCGCTTCGGCAAGCAGTACGCCGTCCCGATCCGCGAGGGCGTCGGCGCCGACGTGCTGGCCGACGGCTTCGGGCACTATCCCGGAGCCGCCGCGCCGGGTCAGGTGGGCAACTACGCGATCACCGCCCACCGGGTGACCCACGGGGAGCCGTTGCGGGCGATGCCCGAGCTCCGGCCCGGGGACACGGTGGTCGTCGAGACCGCGACCGAGGTCTACACCTATGTCCTGGACACCGGCGGCGACGACCTGGTGGTCCACAAGAGCGCCGTGTGGACGATCCAGCCGCGCCCGCACAACCCGTCGGGCGGCGTACAGCCGCCTCGCGCCGCCGGTGACCGGCTCATCACGCTCACGACGTGCGCCAGCCTCGTCCACACCGACGACCGGATGATCGCGTTCGGCCATCTCCTCTCCACGACGCGGAAGAGCTGACCGGGCCGGACGCCACGCGCCAGACGCCAAGGGCCGAACGCAGAAGACCCGGACCTCTCTCGAGGTCCGGGTCTTCGCGTATCTCCGGGGTGACCTCCGGACGATCTCAGCGGGCTACCGCGAGCGCCTCCTGAGGACGACGAGGACCAGTCCGGCCAGGAGGAGCAGCAGCACGCCGGCCGGTGCGAAGAGGCCCGTGGACCCGCTGCCGCCTGCCAGCGGCAGGGTGAGCGGTCGGGCGTCACGCACGGTGATCTCGGGCGCCCCACCGGTGGCCGTCCCGAGCGTGACCGCGGCGGAGGTGGCACCCACGAGGCTGACGCTGCCGTCGGCCGCCACGGTGAAGCGGATCGGCTGCGCCAGCAGCAGGTAGCCGCTGGGCGCGGTGGTCTCGGTCAGCCAGTAGGTGCCCGGCAGCAGCCCGGCGAGCTTGAACTCCCCGGTCTGCCCCGCGACGGGCTGGACGCCGCCCGCGACCGTAGCCCCGGCGCTGCCGCCGGCGTCGAGCTGCAGCTGCCACTGCGAGCCGCTGAGCGAGACCGTGGACCCGCTCTGGGTCAGCCCGACCTTGTGCAGGTAGACGTCGGCGCGCACCGCCGTGTTCGTGATGACACACGAGATCCGGGCGGCGGCGACCGGCGTGATCTGCAGCGACGCACCCAGGGCGGCGTTGGTCGGCAGGCCGGTCTGGATCCCCGACGCGTCGGTGCACGTGACGGTCTTCGTGTAGTTGGCCAGCGTCGTCGTGCCGGACGCCGCCTCGGTGAGGTAGTACGTCGTGCCCGCCGTCGCGGTCACCGTCCCGGTGGTGCCGGACCCGGCGCTGACGGCGTTGCCCGTCCCGGCCGTTGTCGAGCTCGTCGTCGGGTTGACGAGGGGCCCGGTCGCGGAGCCGGTGTGGATCGCGACGGTGAACTGGTCGGTGTCAGCCGCACGTGCGCTGCCCAGCGCCTTGGTCAGCTTGATCGTCGGCGACGCAGCGCTGTTGGTCAGCGTGCAGGTGATGTTCGCACCGACCGCCGGCGTGATCGACTCATTGCCCGTGTAGGCGACGTTCGTCGGCAGGCCGGTCGTCCGGCCGGTCGAGTCCACGCACGTCAAGGTCGTGTTGTAGAGCGACAGGTCCGTCGCGCCCGCCCCCGACTCGGTCAGGAAGTAGGACTTGGTCGAGCTCGCGACGTACGTGCCGGTCGTGCCCGTCCCGGCAGTGACCGTCGCGCCGGTGCCTGTCGTGGTCGCGTTGGTTGCGCTGCTGACCTGCGTGCCGGTGCCGGAGCCCGTCCGGATCGCGACGGTGAACTGGTCGGTGGCCTTGGCCCGCGCCGAGCCGAGCGCCTTGACCAGCTTGATGCGCGGGGCCAGGAACTGGACCGTGCCCGGGGCACCCGGGATGAGGCCCGTGAGCGTCATGTTCGACGTCGGCGAGTTGGTGTACGTCGCCTCGGTGGCGGAGGTGACGTTGGCCGTGATGGTGCAGGAGGTGTCGTTGAGGGCGAGGTCACCGCCGGTGACGGTGATCGTCGAGCCGCCCGCCGTGCCGGTGCGGGTGAAGGCCGCGCCCGCCTTCTGCGCGCAGGTGCCGCCGAACGTCGTGTTCGCGAGCGTCAGCCCCGCCGGCAGGTTGTCGACGAACCCCCAGTCCGTCTTCGCCATCAGGTCGGAGGTGTTGGTGATCGTCAGCGTGAGCACCGAGGTCTGACCCGGCTCGACCAGGGTCGGCGAGAACGACTTGTCCACGATCGGCGTCACGTCCACGATCTGCGGCAGGTCGAAGGCGACGTCGTTGCCCGAGCCTGTCGTCGTCGCGTTGTAGAGCGACAGGCCGAGGGACGCGGTCGTCCCGACCGGGATCTGGATCGCCGCGGACTGCAGCTTCGTCACCTGGACGCCGGGCAGGTTGGTGGTGCACGGGTCCAGACCTGTGCTGAGCACGGTGGGCGTGCCGTTGATGATGAGGCTGAACGTCTCCTTCGCGTGTGCCGCGAAGCAGTTGACCTCGGCGAAGTAGGCCGAGACCGCGTAGTAGTGGCCGGGGATCGCGGGGATGGCGTTGTTCTGGAGCGTCTTGAACTCCGTGCCGGCCGCGATCGCACCGTTCGGCGCGTTCGTGTACTCGGACAACGCCTGGTTGTTCGCCGCGGCCGCTGCGCTCTGGCCCTGCGCGAGGCCGAGCTGCACGGCCATGGACCGGATCTCGGCGAAGCCGTTGGGCTGGTTGTTGGCACACCCGGCGTCCGACGCGGGGAGCGGCGTGGCGGAGTTGACGATCCAGCCGTTGCACTGGTTGCCCGCGGGCGTGTACGGCGCGTCGGCGGTGTAGGTCTGGTTCGCCGCCGCCGCGCCGCCGGTGTAGTTCAGGATCGAGATCGCCGACGAGGTCGCGCTCTGGTTGGAGAAGTCCTCGGAGTAGACGGGGACGCCCGGCGCCGGGACCCCTGCGACGACCGGTCGCAGCACGTCCTGCGCGGCCCCGTCGTTCTCGGCCATGGGTGCGTTCGCCAGCACCACGGCGGATGCCGTGGCGACGACGACGAGCAGGTTCAGCAGCAGCAAGAACCTGCGACGCACGCGCCGGTCGACGCGAGCTTGAAACATGAGTCCCCCCGTAAAGCAGTGTCCGTACTCAGGAGAGACAGACCTGGGGGTCGGGTCATGACGTCGAAAGGCGGAACAATTTGCACCACCCGCCTGCCCGGACCCCTTCAGAGCGGGACGAGCAGGCGCATCACGACATGGGTACGAGGCACCTGCCCCGCGAACTCGACCTCGTCGCTGACCCGCTCCCTGTCGGCCGCCCCGAGCGCCTCGAGCGCGTTGACGTACGGGCCGGTGATGAAGGTCGTGCCGCTCACGGGCTCGAAGCTGACGAGCACGTGCGGCTTGTCGATGTCGGCCACCGCCTCCGCCACCATGCCGTCGACGAGCCGCTCGACCACGGCGTCACGGTCCTCTGCCCCACGCCGTCGCTCTGGTTCGAACATGGATCCGCCCCCTGTCACGAAAGTCCCCATCACATGCATGACACGACTCGGCCGTGGTGCATCACGCGGGACGGCGACTTCGGTTCCGGCCGGCGCGGGGACGAGCGCGATGCTGAGGCACCACATCTGACGAACGTCGCCGGCCTCTTTTGGCACCACTTCAGGTCCCAGCGGCTCAGGTCCCAGGCGGCGGGACCGATGCGATCCCGGTTGTCCGATCACCGGAGTCGGCACCGATGGGAAGAAGAAGGATCACGATGCAGCGTTCGACGTCAGACTCCAGGACCGGCAGCCGGCGGCGGTCGTTCCACGACCTCGGCCTGCGGGTGCGCATCTTCACCATCGTGGCCGTCCTCTTCCTCGGCATCGCCGTCGTCACCGGGACCGCCATGCACGGGTCGAGCACGGTGGACAGGCGCGAGCACGACTGGAGCTACGCGGTGGCCATTCAGCAGCAGGTGGAGCGCGGCCGCTACCAGCTGCTCTGGTTGGCCAACTGGCAGAACATCACGGCGTGGAAGGCGCGCACCGACGGCGGCGCCGTGGCAGCGGCCTCCGACGGCGACAACGTCAAGAACTACACCGACGGCGTCAAGGGCTTCCAGGACGAGATCCTCGGCCTCAAGCCGACCGACCTGAACACCCGGGGCAAGGCTGCGCTGGCCGACATCCAGTCGCAGTGGCAGCAGTTCATCGGCTACAACGAGGAGATCTTCAAGCTCTGGCGCGCCGGCAAGCTCGACCAGGGCGACCATGTCTCGGGCGGGCCGAAGTGGAACATCTTCTTCGCGATCGCGACCTCCCTGGACAAGCTGCGCGAGGCAGTCGGCCAGGAGACGGCCGCGAGCAAGGCCGCCATCGAGGACACCCGCGCCGCCACCCAGCGCACCACGATCATCGTCGCGCTGCTGGCCCTGCTGCTCGGCGCGTTCCTCGCCTGGCGGGTCTCGCAGACGCTGATCAGCGGGCTCCTGCGCGTCCGCACCGGCCTGCTCGAGGTCGCCGCCGGCGATCTGACCGTGCGCGTCCCTGTCCGCTACCGCGACGAGGCGGGCCAGATGGCCGGGGCGCTCAACACGGCGGTGGAGAACATGGCGACCGTGGTGAGCGGCATCCGGCACACCTCGGACACACTGGCCGCATCGGCGGCCGAGGTCGCCGACTCCTCGACCCTGATGTCCGCCGCGGCGGAGGAGACCAGCGCCCAGGCCCAGCTGGTGGCCGCAGCCGCTGAGCAGGTCTCGCACAACGTGCACACGGTCGCCTCCGGCTCGGAGGAGATGGGCGCCTCGATCCGCGAGATCGCCCGCAACGCCACCGAGGCGGCCCGGGTCGCCTCCGAGGCGGTCGTGACCACCGAGCGCACCAACGGCACCGTCGCCAAGCTCGGCGAGTCCTCCACCGAGATCGGCAACGTCATCAGGGTGATCACCTCGATCGCCAAGCAGACCAACCTCCTCGCGCTCAACGCGACCATCGAGGCCGCGCGCGCCGGCGACGCCGGCAAGGGCTTCGCCGTGGTCGCCAACGAGGTCAAGGAGCTCGCCCACGAGACCGCCCGCGCGACCGAGGACATCTCCGACCGGGTCGCGGCGATCCAGGTCGACACGACCGGGGCGGTCGAGGCGATCGGCCAGATCTCCGAGGTGATCGGCCGGATCAACGACTTCCAGGCCACCATCGCCTCGGCGGTCGAGGAGCAGACCGCGACGACCAACGAGATGAACCGCAACGTCACCGAGGCCGCCACCGGCTCCGGCGAGATCGCCTCGAACATCTCCGGCGTCGCCCTCGCCGCCGGCTCCACCTCCGAGGGGGTCGCGCGCACGCAGCGGGCCGCCGCGGAGCTCGGCCGCCTGTCCGACGACCTCGGACAGCTGGTCGGCCGCTTCACCGTGCAGCCGGCCGGCGGAGCCGGGCGCTAGACGGTGATGTCCGGGGACGTCGTACCGCCCGCTGGGTGACTGAGGGGATGTGACGGAACCGGCGCGCCCGCCGACCCGTCCGATGGCTATGAACCGTCTGGTCGTGACACTCGTGCTGCTCGCCCTGACCGCCTGTAGCAACGACGACACCTACGTGTGCGGAGCCTGCCTGGGGTCTTCCTACTCCCTGACGGGGATACCGGCGGACGTCACAGCGGCCACTGTGACGGTGTGCGTGGCGGACCTGCAGTGCACGCCCGTACCCGACCCGGATCGCATCAACAGCCTCGGATCCCAGTCGCTGCCGCTTCCCGACTACGTCCGACAGCACGCGCTGGTGGGCGAGACGATTCGAGTCGTGTTCGAGACCGGCTCCGCGACGTGGTCGGGAGAGGCGACGCTGAGCTGGCACTCCAAGGAAGGCCCATGTGACTGCTCAGGTCTGCGCGGCGTCGTCCAGATGGCCAATACGCGCTGACCCGCGGGCCGCGCCGATCCGCCGCGATCGCCTCGGCGCTGTCACAAGCGATCACCGCCCGACTACGCTGCCGCACTGGACGTTGCGCGGCACCCGACCGCAACGACGGAGGCGCCGATGGCCACGACCGGATCCGTAGCAGCGGCGCGTCTGCGTGCTCAACTGCTCACCGAGCCCGCACCTACGCCCGAGGCGGTCGTCGAGCGGCTGTTGGCAGTGCAGGCCCAGGATGCCCGGGCCTTCCGATTGGCCGTACGGTCCCGGACCGTCGGCTGCACCGTGGACGACGTCGAAGCGGCCCTGACGGAACGGCGATCGTTGGTCGTGTCGTGGCTGTGCCGAGGCACGTTGCACCTGGTCCGGGCCAGCGACTATGCGTGGTTGCACGCGTTGACCGCCCCGCGGATCACGTCAGGCGTGACACGACGATTGGGTCAGCTCGGGGTGGACTCGGCGACGACCGACCGGGCCGTGACGGTCATCTCCGAGACCCTCGCCGACGGTCCGCGCAGTCGGAACCAGCTGCGTGCCACGCTCGACGCCGCTGGCGTGCCGACGGCGGGACAGATCCTGGTCCACCTGCTCGCAGCCGCGTCCCTGCGTGCGTACGTGGTGCGCGGTCCGGTCAAGGACAACGAGCACTGCTTCGTCGATGCCCGACGCTGGCTCGGCGCCGTGGATCCTCCCGACCCCAGTGCCTGCCTCGCCGCGCTGGCGCGGCGTTACCTGGCCGGGCACGGACCGGCGTCGCCACCTGACCTCGCGGCGTACGCCGGGATCCCGCTGACCGCTGCGCGCCGTGCCTTCGACCTCGTCACTGACGAGACCACACCGATCGGCGACGGACTCACGGCGCTCGGAAGCGTCGAGGACAGCGCCGAGCTTCCGGCTCCACGGCTGCTCGGCATGTTCGATCCGATCCTGCACGGCTGGGCCGACCGGGAGTTCGTCACCGCCGGTCACGGTGCCGTGGTCACGACGAACGGGCTGTTCCGCGCCACGGCACTTGTCAACGGCCGCGTCGCCGGAACTTGGAGCTTGAGCAACGGCACGGTGACCTTGAGCCCCCTCGAGCCGCTACCGCACACCGTGCTGGAGGACCTCAGAAGCGAGGCTCTCGACGTCTTGCGCTTCCTGCAGATGCCAGACCGATCCCTCGTCATCCGCCCGACTGCCGGCTAGGTGGGGTTCAGCTCGTGCACCCGCGATCGGGCCTGTCGCCGATCTCCTCGGCAAAGAGCACGGGGAGCGGCTGCACGGTGTCACCGGGTGGTGCGATGCGCTTCCCACGGTGCGCTGTCCGCCGCGAACGCGACCGGCCTGCCGATCGACGGCGACTCTTGCCTACGTCGCGCAAGATGCTCGGCTGGGACGAGCGGCAGTTGTCACTGGATGGGGTCGTCACGCGGGCCCCTTCGGACGCGCTCGTGCTTCGGTCTCGATGATGGCAGTGGTCAGTGGTACGTGTTCGCGGGCTTGCCGCGCCGCGTGGCGCAGCATCCGCTGAGCGACCGTTCCCTGTCCGGCCTCCAGTGCGGCTTGTGCTCCGCGCCAGCGGCTGTAGGCAGCATCACAAGGCCGGTCGAGCTTGTCCCATTCAGCGGCAGCGGCGACCCACAACGGAATCGAGGGTTCGCCGGCCAGGCGCGCTGTCTCTGCTTTCCAAGCTGCACCGAGCGCCGGGTCGTCTGCCCTGCCGGTCGCGAAGAGGTCCTCTGGACCGCGCCGACGTCGAAGCATGAGGTCTCGAAGGTGGGTTCTGCGCTCGGCGGCGCTCGCACCTTCCCGTTCGGCCAGGTCGGCGGCGGCCCTCGCCGTCAGGACGAACGCCTTCCCGAGTGCGTTGGCGAGCGTGGTTCCGAGGACGTCATCCAGCAGGCGATGCAGCAGCACCAGGGCGCTTGCGGGTACGCCGCTCCACAGGTCGATGAGGGCGACTTGGTCGACGATGTCGATCCGGTCGAGCATCATGCCGGTCTGGTAGAGCATGGAGGTGTCGTCGTCGCGAAGCGGAGCCATGCGCGCCCGAGCGGCGGCGTGAAGTCCGCGGAGGGCGTCGAGGTGTGCTCGCTCGAGGTGGAGTGGCCAGTGTCCGACGTCGTATGGACCTTCGGTGACCGGGTCGATGAGGGTGGCGGCGCGGCTGATGAGGCCGGCGCGGATGAGCGCTTGGGAGATGTTGTCCCGGATCAGGTTCGCCTGCCAGCTCTCAATGCCGGCGGTTGCTGCGGCCTCGAGGCCACGCGCTCCGGCGGCTTCGACCTTCTGGGCGCTCGCACCCGCACGGAACAACATGTCGGTGACGTAGACGCCGATGCGGATGTCGCCACGTGGGTCGACGTCTGCGGGCAGGAGAGCCTGCGCGCGGGTCGCGGTCCGCAGCGCTCGGTCCACGTCACCGGCATCGGCCTCATGCCATGCCTGGATGGCGAGCATCTGACGGTGCAAGGACGCTTGGCCGATCGCCTCGGCAACTTGCGCAGCTCTGGTCGCCACCTGACGGGCTTCGCTGAATCGGCCCAGCAGCACCAGCTGGTTGTGCTGGGCGTCGAGCGCGTGCACGTGTCCCTCGCTCAACGGCAGCTCGTCGTAGAGGGCGAGGGCCTGCTCCAACAGGGCAAGCCCGACGTCGGCCGATTCGCGCGCTCCGCGGAAGTCGGCGGCGCGGACCAGGATGGCGGCCTTGTCCTCGATTCGGGCATCGGGCAGACGGCCCTCTGCTTCGGCGACCACGTCGATCGCTCGGTCGAACTGCATGGAGGCCTTGAGTGCGTCGATTGCGACCACGTACACCGCGGCGAGGGTGACGGGCGGCGTTCCGGCCTCCCGGAGATCGTCGGGCCAAAGCTCGATCACGCGCAACCACTGCTCACTCTCCAAAGCTGCGGCAAAGCGCAGGGCCGCCGTCCGCGCAGCACGGATCCGCCAGACGATCTCCTGGCCAGGGTCGTCGGCATGGCGCCAGTGCTCGGCGACCTCTGCCGGCTCAGGCTCGGTCCGGTCTGCCAGCGCGATGGCGAGTCGACGGTGTTCCTCGGCCGCCTCCGGGCCGACGAGCCGGCGTCGGATGGCCTCGGCAAGCAGCGGATGGCGCAGCTCGACGGCGCGGTTCGTCGCGGCGGCCAGCAGACACCGGTCGGCGAGCTCGTGGAGCCCGCTCGTCAGGTCGGCCGGCGCCAGGTCGGTGACGGCCGCGAGCACCTCGCCACTCAAGGGCCGGTCTGCCACACCGAGTGCGCGGGCGAGCCGCCAGGACGCCGTGTCGAGTCCGTCAAGGCGCCGGTCGAGCAGGTCGGCGAGAACGTCAGGCAGTGGTTGGTCGTCGCCTGCTTGGGCAGCCAGCTGCTCGGTGAACAGCGGCTGACCGACCGACCGCCGGTAGATCCGATCGACCTGCGACGGTGTCGGCCGCTGTCCACCCAGCAGGGCGAGCTGCTCTGCGGTCTCGTCACGCGTGAGTGGAGCCAGGGTCAGCTCGTCGACGTCGGACATCCGTCGCACCCGTGTCAGCCAGTCCCGAACGGAGGCAGGCACCGTGGGGTCGTCCTTGCGCCAGGTGCCGACCAGCGGGATGCCTGGGCCGACTGTCAGCAGGTGCTCGACAAGGTCGAGCGTGGTCGAATCGGCCCAGTGGAGGTCCTCGATGACGACCGCGAACGGTCGGATGGCCGCCAAAGCGCGCCACGTCGTGGCGACCCCCGTGAACAGGCGCTGGCGCCACCAGCCATCCCCCGACGCTACGGGGTGATCGACCGGTTCGCGGACTTCTTCGTCGAGCTCAGGTAGGAGCCGACGCAGCACGCCCGACACGTACGGCGGGCCGGCGTCAATGGCCTCCGCGAGCCATCGTCCGTCTTCTTCGGCGAGCACCGTCCGCAGCACATCGGCGACGGGCAGCAGCGGCACTTGGGCTGACAACGGCAGACCGGCGCCTCGGGCCACAAGGACAGCGCTCGTCTCGCTGACCGCCGCATCGAGCAGCCGGGTCTTCCCGATGCCGGCCTCGCCAGTCACCAGCAACAGGCCGGAGCCCCGCGCGAGATGACGCCGTACACGTGCAAGCTCGGTCGCTCGGCCGGCGAGTCGTGGCTCCGACGCCGCGCCCGGGCTGCTCGCGGCCAGCCACAGCCGATGGAACTCTGCGACGTCGCCGCCCAAAGCGTCGACGACAACCTCCAGAACTCCCCACGACGGCAGCCGGGGTGAGGAGAAGACCGTCGCGACCGTGGTGTGCGAGCAGCCCGCCCGGTGCGCCAACGTGCGCAAGCTCGGCCAGCCGGCCCGGTGATGGAGGGCATGGAGCGCGTCGACCAGGTCCCGCTGGGCACCCGGCGGAACCTCCGGCCGCTGCAAACCCGCCACCGCGCCTCCCGCCAGAGACCTGTACGGGCTCCAGCATCCTCCCGCTGGAAAGTTCTGTCAGGTGGCGGAAAGAGGGTGCCGTCGGGTTCGACGGTGGTGGTCCAACCATCCATCAACCACCTCGGACCAAGTGCCGAGGGACCCGGGAGGAACGATGTACCCGACCATCAGCCCTGCCGCGGCGAAGACGGCTGCGGTGATGCACCAGGCAGACATCCAGACGCAGGTCGAGCGTCTTCGGCTCACCACCCGAGCCCGTCACAGCCGGCACTCCGGCCGGGAACTCGCACCTTCCCTGAGCAGGAGACCGTGATGAACATCGTGATTCTGCTCGCCGGCGCCGCACTCGCCGGTCCCAGCCTCATCGGGCCCCCGACACCCACGACTCTCCCCGGTCCCTCGCCCCAACCGGTCGCAGAGGTCTGCAGTGCAGCGTCAGCAACCACGACCTTCGACTCCGACCAGTACGTCGCGGGTCGAAAGGCCGCGCTCTCGCTCCAACGTGCCGAACACGCCTGGACCACCGGCGCCAAGGAGCCGAGCGATGGTGCCCGCATCAGCGATGCGCATGGTCGACACCCGGGCAGCCACCATCCCTCGGACGGAGTGAACTACCTCGCCAAGCAGTTCCCGTGAGCACCGACTGCCCGTTGCCATCTGGCCCCAACCTCTCGGTTGGGGCCAGAACGCCGGGCAGTCCGGTGTCGGGCGTTCGGCCTGGGCCGCAGCCTGTCAACCGGCGTCGCCGATGAGTGGGAGCATCAGCGCCGGATGCCGGCGATCACCACCGGGTGTCGGGGGGATCAGGGGAGCTGCGTCTCCGTTGAGTCCGGTCCGGAACACGTAGGGCTGGTAGACGGCGTCACGATCGAGCACAAGGAGGTGCGAGGGGTCCTCCCAGACCAGGTCGCCGTCTGGGCCTGCCTGGCCGACGCCGTAGGTGGTCTTCCCGACCCCATGCGGGTGCGCCGGGGTGACGCTGCTTCGGGGCGCCACCGTCAACCCGTCCTCCCCCCGCCAGGCGACGTAGCGATGATCGGGGCTCAGGACGTTGCCGTACCGGTCGCAGGACCGCCACTGGAACAGGCTCGGGTTGGCCGGCTCCTGCTGGCCGACGAGTCTCGGTCCGAGGCATGCCGGATGCCCGAGACGGACGCTTCGTGGGGCGACGGCGGGTTTCGCACGGCCCGCGAGGAGCACCCTGACCCGGCCGTGCGGCCCGGTCCAGGCGACTGCGGCGCGGTCCGCCGGGACGTTGACCCCTCCGGTGCGTGGGTAGGTGCGCAGCTCGCCGACGCTGTCGAGCACGGCGAGGCTGCCCTTGCCGATCAGGACCACTTCTCCATCGCTGAGCTCGACGAAGTCGGTCCACGCCCCGGCGGGCAGGGTGGTCGGCGGGAAGCCGGGCCTGTACAGCACCCCGGAGCGGACGTAGGCGATCCTCGGCGGCTCGACCCTCGCCCGGTGCGACGCGGAGGCGTGGTGCCGTGGCGCGGTCGGGGCGCCATCGGGGATCCCCTGCCAGACCGCCCAGCCCGTCAGCCCGATCAGCGTCACGGCCACAACCGCGCGCGGGCCGTGCCTGCCCCAGCGCCCTCGCCGAGGCGGGCGCGGCGGGCGACCCAGGACGAGGTACTCCTCCGTCATCGAACCGGCCTCACCCCGAGACGGATCCCTCTCGCCCGACGATCTGCACTGCTCAAGGCTCCTCCTCACCCGCGGCCCTGATACTCCTTCAACGCGATGGTGGGCCGATCCGGTTCGTCGGTGGATGAGGCCAGACACGGCCGTCACGACGAACGCAGCGTCGCCGGCCGGCCGCGGTCCTAGACAGAACCCGCCTGGGCAGGCTCGGGCCTGAGGCGACCGAACATGAGGCGGTCACGACGTCGCCCGCGAACGAGAAGGAGGCCGCGGAGGAGCCCTTCGCGTTGGAGGCCCGCCTTCTCCAGGACGCGCACGGAGGCTGTGTTGGCCGGGTCGCACGTGGCAGCCAGCCGCTCGAGCCCGAGCTTCTCGAAACCGAGGTCGACCAGGAGATGCGCCACTTCAGACGCATAACCATGACCCCAACAGTCACGCCGGATCGTGTAACCCAGCTCGCCCACCAGGTGCTCCGGACTCGTGGTCCAGACCGACGCCGACCCGATCAGCTCCTGGCCACGTATGACCGCAAGGTCGTATCGGTCGCTCCGGACGCGAGTGGCGTCAGCGACGAACTTCCGAGTGTCGGCGAGCGTGTTCGGGCCCCAGCCCGTGAAGCGACACACGACCGGATCCGCCGCGAAGGCGTGAACGGCCTCGACATCGGACTCGTCGAACCTCGCGAGCTCCAGTCGCGAACCTGTGATCACCACTTCTCGCCGGGTCTCCGACATCAGTCGCGCGTCTCCTTCACTCGGTATCGCCGCGGCGCCATGGCCGACGGTCGCCAACCCCATCCTTGGAGAGTGCGTCGCTCCGCCGCAAACCGCGCGACGAGAAGGCGGCCCGGCAGACGGTCGCCACAACGGCGCTCCAGGCGCAAGATGGAATCGTGGAGACCTGGGACGCCCTGCGGGCGCGACGAAACGTTCGGCAGTTCACTCAGGAGCGAGTCCCTGATGAGGCGCTCGACCGAATTCTGGATGCTGGGCGACGCGCCCCGTCGGCGGGCAACTGGCAGCCGTGGGACTTCGTGGTCGTCACGGACAGGGAGCAGCTGGTCGAGCTGGCGAAGGTCTGGCAAGGCGCGCGGCATGTCGCGGGTGCGGCGGCCGCGATCGCGATCGTCGCACCAGAGCCGCAGGACGAGCAGCAGGCGGCGCTGCTGCAGTACGACCTCGGCCAGGCGACGTACGCGATGACTGTGGCCGCGGCCGACCTGGGCGTCGGCACCGGGCACGCCGCGGCCTCCGACCAGGACCGAGCCAGGGCCGTCCTCGGCCTCCCAGAGGGACGTTTCCTGGCCTACGTGCTCTCCGTCGGCTATCCCTCGGACAAGCCGCTGGCCGTGATCGAGCGGCTGAACCGACGCCCCTTCGACGAGGTCGTGCATCGCGGAAGGTGGTGACCGCCGCGTCCTTCCGCCGCGATCCTGCGGGACCGACTGGACCCCGTGTGGTGAGCTCGCGGCCCGTCCGGCACGGCCGATCAACGGTTGCCGCGACCACAGATCCGTCGCCTGTCAGATCGATAGGTTGGCCGCCATGGAGTCGCTGAGCGATCTCGTCGACGCCACCGCGGTGGCGGTCGGGTTCTCGGGCGTGGTCCGGGTCGACCTGCAGGGCGAGACGCTGATCGCCAAGGCGTACGGGCTCGCCAATCGTGCGTACGAGATCCCCAACACCCTCACCACCCAGTTCGGGACGGCCAGCGCGACGAAGGGGCTCACGGCCCTGGCGGTGATGGTGCTCGTCGAGCAGGGCAGGCTGGAGCTCACCACGACCGCTCGCTCGCTCCTCGGCGACGATCTCCCCGAGATCGCCGCAGACGTCACGGTGGAGCACCTGCTCGGGCACCGCTCCGGCATCGGTGACTACCTCGACGAGGACGAGCTCGACGACATCACCCAGTACGTGATGCGCGTGCCGGTCCACCAGCTCGCGACCCCTGAGGATTACCTCCTGGTCCTGTCGGGCCACCCGACGGCCTACCCCGCCGGGGACCGCTTCGCCTACAACAACGCCGGCTACGTCGTCCTCGCCGTGCTGGTTGAGCGAGCCAGCGGTGTCGGCTACCACGAGCTGGTACGCCGACGCGTGCTCGAACCCGCAGGCATGACCGACACGGCCTTCCTGCGCTCGGACGAGCTTCCCGCAGGTGCCGCTCGCGGCTACCTGGCCCGTGATGGGCTGCGGAGCAACGTGCTGCACCTGCCCGTGGTCGGCGTGGGTGACGGCGGGGCCTACTCGACCGCAGCCGACTGCCACCGGCTGTGGCAGGCATTGCAGTCCGGGCGGATCGTGTCCCGCGAGACCTTCGCCCAGATGAGGACGCCGGTGAGCGACTGGCCCGAGGAGTCTCGACGCTACGGCTTGGGCTTCCACCTGCACGCGACAGGCGACGCAGCCTGGCTCGAGGGGTACGACGCCGGGGTGTCGTTCACCAGCCTGCACGACCCCGGCACGCAGCTCACCTACACCGTGATCGCCAACTGGTCCGACGGTGGCTGGCCGCTCGTCGCCCTGCTGAATGACCGCTTCGGCATCTGAGTCCGCTCCAGCGGTGGTTCCCGCCGCCACCATCGAGGCGATAGGCATGACGAATGAACCTACGTCGTCTTGCCTTCGCCGTTCTGCCTGTCGTGGGCGCCGCCGGCCTCGGTGGTCTGGGAGCGCGCAGCGCCCCGAGCACCTATGCCCGACTCGACAAGCCCACGTGGGCGCCACCCGCCTCCGCGTTCGGGCCCGTCTGGAGTGCGCTGTACGCCGCCAACGTCGTCGTCGGGTGGCGGCCCTACGCCTCCTCGCCGAGCGCCCGGCGCCTCCACATGGCTCAACTCGCGCTGAACGCGGTCTGGCCGGCCGTCTTCTTCAGCGCTCGCGAGAAGCGGGCCTCCCTCGCAGTGATCGCTGCTCTGGACGCGACGGTCGCGGTCGAGGTTGCACTGCTCGGCCGGGACGATCCTCTGGCGGCCGCGCTCCTCACCCCGTATCTCGGCTGGTGCGGTTTCGCCACCGCCTTGAACGCGGCGGTCAGCACGCCCGCCGCGGCCGCTCCGTGACCGGTCTGTGCGTCTCACGGCCGAGTGAGAGGATCTCAACGAGCACCGCACCACGCACGACGCGGCACTCCGACAGCGGGAGGCCAGCATGACGCACGGAGCGCTCCGGCTACGCGCAGGCATCACCCTCTTCATCCTGTCCTGGTTTCCGTTCGCGCAGCTCATCATCTGGGCGACCGCCATGACCGAGCCCGACGCCGGCAAGCTCCGCCTCACCATCTGGACCATCCAGTTCCTCATCGGCTTCATCGGCATCGCCCTCGCCGGCGCCGAAACCATCCGCCTCGCGCGAAGCCTCGGCTGGCGCCGTACGCCGACCGCGCTCTGGAGCATGTTGCGCACCGGCCAGGCACCCCAGCAGAGCTGACCGGCGGAGTGCGCACGGGCGTTGATCCGGACCCCTCCACCTCCAGGGCGTTGCGTCCCGAGTCTGATCCAGGCTCCGGTGTCGATGGTTCCGCTCCCCTCGCGCGGCGGATCCTCGCCCGGGGCGTGCAGGCGGCGTAGCCTCGCCCTGTGGAGGACCTGACACCCCGCCAGGCACGTCTGCTCAAGGAGCGGAACCGCCTCGCGCTCGCTGCCGTCCTCCTCGCGGCCGCCGGGCTCACAGCCGCCCTTGTCCCGCTCGACACGGGCAACGGCGGCGCCGGCTACGAGCGGTCCTACTGCGTGGTCGACGGGAGCGTCGCCTGCGCTGTCGGCGTCCATCCGCCGGGCACGCCGTAGCCCAGGTGTCCGTGCCCCGGCGAACGACCGTCTGCCGGACGGCACGCCCCGGTCTCTGGACTGAAGGGGTCAGTAGCCGCTCGAGCCCGGCCAACCATGGGCGTCGATGTACCAGCCCGCCGAGGTCAGCACGACGACCACCAGCAAGGTGAAGAGCAGCCCCCCGGCCACCGGGAGGAACCACCCGGGCGCACGTCTCGATCGCACCGCGACGACCTTCACGACCACGGCACCGAGCACGGCACAACCAAGGACACCGTGGACCACGACCCGTGTCGGCACCTTTCCGCCACCCGCGAAGGTCCCGCTCTCGAGGCCCAGTGCCCACAGGCAGTGGTAGGCGACGATCAGGGTCAAGACGATGGCGGCGATCCCGGTCACGCGATGCGCCGTGCCAAGCCAGGGCGGTGCGGAGATCCCGAGCTTGCCGTAGATCCAGAGCGCACCGACGATCTGAAGCGCCGCAAGCACTCCGACCACCACCGACAGCACGACCTTCATGTCGATGACGGTGGCGAACCCCAGGGTGGTGGTGGCGTCGAGGGATGGGTCGTGGACCTTCCCGAACACCCCGGCCAACAAGGAGATGACTGCCCCTGCGGCGAACGCCGTCAGCGGGACGGCCATGCTCCTCTGCTCGGTGGCATCTGCCATGCCCTCAGGATGACCGGGGTGGACCTGCTTGGGAATGGTCACCCGGGCGAGGTGCCCTGCCCCGTCGCCAGGACTGACCGGCTCCCTCCTGTCCATGTCGAGGCGGGACTACTCTCCCTGGGTGAGTCCGGAAGACGTCGGGCGCTACGCCGAGTCCCTCCCGCTGGTCAAGCGCAAGGGGACCGAGTCACGTCCGGGCTGGTACGTCAACAACCGCTTGGTCGCTCGCCTCCACGACGAGAACACCGTGGTGATCCGGGTTCCTCTCGACGAACGGGAGTCCCTGCTCGCGGCCTATCCGGACAGCTTCGGCGTGCCGCCTCGGATGGAGACCCATCACAAGGTCGAGGCATATCTCGATCGCGCAGACCCACGTGCCGTACGCGCGGCCATCGACCTCGCGTGGCAGATGCAGGCTCGTTGACAGCGGAAGTCCGGGCGAGGTGATCGCCGCCGGTTCCGAAGTGCGTCGTCGCGCCGCGATGGGCACAGAGATCCTCCTGAATGAGCGCAGTCGTGGCCCCGCCCCCAGCGAGCAGTTGGTGGGAATGTGGAGGCTGTGAGACGACACCAGCGCATCACGGCCACCGAGGTGCGCGCGCCGCAGAGCGAGCGCCTTCGCCGGCGCAAGCGGTGGTACTTCGCTCTGATGGGTGCCTGCTTGGCACTCATCCTTCTGGCCTGGAACGTCGTCCGCCTGTGGTCATCCACGGCAGCAGTGGCCATGTCGGTCGTGGCTGCCCTGCTCCCCCCGATCGCGGTGATCATCGGCAACTGGGGCGAGGACCGCTGACGACGACCGTCCCGTGACGACGAGACGATCCGTCGCTTGCGAGGCCTTTCGCAGTGACGCCATGTGGACGCGGCCCTTGAGGCGACTGCCCGTTGCCGGCGGCGGGCTACGGTTGGGACCGCCCGGTCCGGACGACCCGAGGATGACCACATGTCGCGCATCGATCCGCAGACGGTCGTGCTGCACAACCAGAGGCTGTCCTACGTCGAGAGTGGATCCGGCCCGGTGATCCTCTTCATCCACGGGATCCTCGGGTCGCAGCGGCAGTGGGCGCACCTCGTCGACAACATGGACGCCGACCACCGGGTGCTGGTGCCCGACCTGTTCGGTCACGGCGAGTCGGCCAAGCCGGTGGGCGACTACTCGCTCAGCGCGCACGCCGCGACCCTGCGCGATCTCCTCGACCACCTCGGGATCGAGCGCGTCACGCTCGTCGGACATTCGCTCGGCGGCGGCATCGCGATGCAGTTCTACTACCTCTTTCCCGAACGGGTGGATCGCCTCGTCCTGGTCTCCAGCGGCGGCCTGGGCCGTGAGGTCAACCTGATCCTCCGTTCGGCGACGTTGCCCGGTGCCAGGCAGGTGCTCAGCCTCGTGGCCTCGGAGCCGGTCCTGTCCCGCGTCGAAGCCCTGGGCCAGCGTGCGTTCCGCATCGGCTGGCGCCCCACCGCCGACATCGACGCCATGTGGCGGGGGTTCAGCTCGCTCGCGGACCGCGAGAGCCGCAACGCCTTTCTCGCGACCGCGCGTTCGGTGATCGACTTCGGCGGCCAGACCGTCAGCGCGAACGATCACCTCGCAGGCGTACGCCCGATCCCGACCCTCATCGTCTGGGGCTCCAAGGACCGGATGATCCCCGCTTGGCACGCGCTGAACGCACAGCACGCCATCCCCCACTGCCGCGTCGAGCTCTTCGAGGGGGCGGGCCACTTCCCGCATCTCGACGACCCCGACCGCTTCGCGACCGTGCTGCGCGAGTTCATCAGCGAGACCACCGGTCCGGAGACACCGTGAAGCTCCTTCTGACCTCCGCAGGTGTGACGAACACCAGCATCCGCGACGCACTCGTGAAGCTCCTCGGCAAGCCGATCGCCGAGTCCAGCGCGCTGTGCATCCCCACTGCGCAGTACGGGCATCCGATGGTCGGCCCGGGAGTCAGGGCGTGGCAGTTCATCAGCGGCAACTCCGAGAACCCCATGGTCGACCTGGGCTGGAAGTCCGTCGGCGTGCTGGAGCTGACCGCGCTGCCGAGCATCGACGAGGAACGTTGGGTGCCGCTGGTCCGGGAGGCGGACGCCCTGCTCGTTGCGGGTGGGGACGTCCTCTACCTGTGCCACTGGATGCGCGAGTCCGGGCTCGCGGACCTGTTGCCGTCGTTGAGCGAGACCGTCTGGGTCGGGCTCAGCGCGGGGAGCATGGTGATGACTCCCCGTGTCGGGGAGGACTTCATCCAGTGGCGACCGAGCACCGGCGACGTGACCACGTTGGGCGTCGTCGACTTCTCGATCTGCCCCCATCTCGCTGCCGACGGCCTGCCAGGCAACTCCATGGCCGAGGCGGAGCAGTGGGCGGCCGGCATCCCGAACACGGCGTACGCCATCGACGACCAGACGGCGATCACGGTGGTCGACGGCAGCGTCGACTTCGTCTCCGAGGGGCGTTGGGAGCGGCTCCGAAGCCTCAGCTCTGATCCGGAGCAGCCATAGCCGACCCCGGACAACCGAGGTCGTCGGATCTTCACGAGCACCCGTGAAGGGTCCGTCAGTACGTTGATGCGGTGCTCACGGCGACATCGATCCCGACACGTTGGTGTCCATGTTGGATGCCGGCGGTGTAGTCGACGTCGGCGCCACGGATGGTGACGGCGCCTGGTTCGAGGAGAGTGACAGCCGCGACGAGCTCCTGGCGCTCGCTGCCGGTGTTGTAGGTCTGATGGGCTGCCGGCGTGACGTCCGAGCACAGCCCGGTGAGGCTGTCGGCTGATCCGATCGCTCCGATTCCGTGGGCGGGCAGGGTGCAGATCAGGTACGTGACGGTGTAGCGGGCGCTTCCGGTGACGCCAACTGGTCCGACGGAGTTGGTGACGTTCGTGCCACTGGCGGAGTCGCCGAAGTCGACGCCGGCGTACAGCGTTTGGCCGACGTCGATCCCGTCAGCCCCTGCGGCGGTCGGTCCGCTGTAGGGGGTGAAGGCGTGCGGGTGGTTCAACGACCAGGCGGCATACAGGCAGACGCCGGTGAACGCGGCCGCGACAGCAGCCAACAGCGCGACGAACTGCCAGGTATGCAGCGTTCGCGGCCGGACCGGCGGGGGTGCGATGGGTGAGTACATCGTCACGAGAAGCGACTCTGCCAGCGAACGGGGAGGTTCGGTATCCCCGGCCGGTGAAACAGCGGTGCCCATCTTGCCGCGGCGGGCGCCTGCGAGAAGGCCGTGAGAACAGCTCGGCGGCAAGCGCGGTGGCACTGACGGGGCCGGGCGTTATCGGATCAGCCGAGATCCGGCCCGAGCGCCGACGTCGCGGCGCCGGTACCCCGGTACACCGAAGTCGGCCTCTTCGGCCGCGGAGCGCGTGAACTCCTAGTCCCCGGGGCACTTCGGTGGACCCGCGTACGAGCGCCACCGTCGCACGGTGGGCCCGAAACAGTGACGAACGGATACCGGATCTGCCGCGAAGACGGCGTACATCAACCTGCCGATGCGCCGCGGCGAAGTGTGGGCGGCTACCTGGTGAGCGTCGCCTTGGCGTCTGCGGCTTGCTTCTTCACGGACGTATTGCGGATGTTGTCGTGGATGTTCTGAAGTGCGTCGACGGCCGATGCTGGAGCGGATTGGAATCGTCCGAGCGCTGCGATCGCGGAGCTGGCGAGGCCGGCAGCGCGTTGCGGGCGCGGATCACCGAGCGTCGGCTTGCTCGCGCACTTGACAGCTACATCGTGAAGCAGCCGGACATCGTCCGGTTCGGGTGCCATCGTCAAGGCCCATGCCGCGCCACGAGTCGTGATCGTGGATTCAGGGCCGAGCAGGATCGGATACTGGGAAGGGTTGATGACGGCTGGGTTGTCCTCGAGGGTCAGCACGGTTGACAGGAGCGGTCGCGCGACCTCCGCGACCTGAGCAGCTCCGACCTCACCGACCCAGGTTCGCCACGACCGTGTCGGCTCGGATCCGGTCCCGAATAGGCCGAGGACTTCGAGGGCGATCGCCGCCTCTGGCTCAGGAACCACGCGGAGTACGGCCAGGCGCGCCGCCGGACCGAATTCGTCGCGCCAGTCCAGCGCCCGTCTCCCGATCCTGTTGCGGCTGCCTGCACCCGCGCGCCAGACCTGTTGCTTCAACCGTTGCACGGCAGCGATCCGCTCGGTCTCGCCAGCCGACCCCCAGGTCGAGTCCGCCGCGTTGCGAAGCGACACGAGTTCCTGGGCCGAGTCCGCCAGATCGGAGTCGTTGAGTTGCTCCAGCGCGCGGGCCGCGACGGCAAACAGCGAGCATCCTCCCTGTCCAGTCGTCGTTCCCGGTTTGCTGGCATACGCCGCCAGGGCTCGAGCTTGCGGTGCGGTCCAACCCATTCGAATGCCAGCCAGGGCACGCAACAGCCGCGACGCCGGATCCTCATATCCGAAGAACCCAATCGCAGAGCCCGCCCAGCGGCCCTCCAACATCAGTTGGGCGACCTCGGCGTAGAGCTGGATCAAGGCCAGGACCATCCCGCGCCGCTCGAGGTCGGTGCGCCCTGAGACGACCGTTCTTGCCTCCGTGCGGTCCCGCCAACCGCGCGCCCGTTCGGCACACCACGGCGCAATCCATTGGCGCTCAGACTCGGCGACGTCACTCAGGTCGGCAAATGAGTCTCCGAGCAGATCGCTCGCACTTCCGGCGGTCGTCACGGCCGTATCGTCCCAGACAGAGTCGTCGCGCCGGCTACACATGCCCTCTCTCGCGAAAGCGAACCACCTACCGGATCTGCCGCATTCTGCGCGCTTCGCAACTTGGTCGATCTCGACGAGACGGGGGACGGCTCATCGAACGCACCGAGCCAGTTGACGGCGGTCCCGCCGACCTCGGAGACGGCGTTGAGGTCCATGCCGTCGCGCGAACCGAGATCGAGAAAGGTGCTGCCCGGGCAGGCGGTGAGCACTGCCTCTTTCGACGCGGCGAAGCAAAGCGAGACCACCTGCTGCGTCGGGTCCATGAAGTCCACCCGACGCATCTGGTGGCCGGTGGTGTTCTCGGCGTTGAGCCTGACGAGCTCGATGTCGGTTCCTGTATCGGCCGACGGCAGGTGACTCAGCCACGTGCGGTCCGCGTGGACCGTCTCGTGGGACTCCGAGTGCCCGTCCAACTGGCCCAAGCCACGGCAGCAGACCTCGGTTGAACACACCGCATCCAGTCTTCCCGTGAATGGTCTGGACCAGCTCCTGTCCGCGCTCCGCGATGTCACAATCCTGGAGGCCTGTCTCGTCCTGAGGTCATGAGCACACGAATCTCGCTTGTGGCGGCGGCGTTGCTGACCGCACAAGCCATGTACGTCGGATTGTGGGCAGGACTCTTCCCACGCGCCTTCTACGACTCGTTTCCGGGCCTGAACAGATACTGGGTGGCCTCCGATGGGCCCTACAACGAACATCTGGTCCGTGATGTCGGCGGCTTGTACCTGGCGCTTGCCACTGTCGGCGTGATCACCCTCGCCTGGCGTGACCACCGTTCGCGAGTGATGCTCGGCGGAGCGTGGCTGGTCTTCGGCGTGCTGCACCTCGGCTACCACCTGACTCATCTCAACTCACTCGCCTTCGCTGTCGATAGGGTCGGCGAGCTGGTCGCGCTCGGGGGCGGTGTGGCGCTGGCACTCCTGGTGTTCGCCCCAACAGCGTCAACCGCGTCAAGCGCGCCGACGGAGGCAACACGATGAAGGTCGCAGTGGCCGGCGGAACCGGCGTGGTCGGACGCCATGTCGTACGCCGGGCGGAGGCCCGCGGCCATCACGTTGTCGTCCTGACGAGGTCCACGGGGACCGACCTCACCAGTGGCGAGGGACTCGCGGACGCACTCGTCGGGGTCGACGCCGTGGTGGATGTCGTCAGCACGCGCACCCAGAACAAGGCAGCTGCCAGAGCGTTCTTCGGCACCATCACCACGAACCTGCTGGCCGCCGAGGCCGCCGCCGGCGTCGGTCATCACGTGGTGCTCTCGATCGTCGGGATCGACCTGGTGCCGTCCGGCTACTACGCGGGCAAGCTGCTTCAGGAAGAGCTGACGACCGCGGGCACGGTGCCGTGGTCGATCCTTCGGGCGACTCAGTTCCACGAGTTCGCCGAGCAGGCGCTCGGCTTCGCCACCCTCGGCCCTTTCTCGGTGGTCCCGCGGATGACCACGCAGCCGATCGCGGCCTTCGAGGTGGCCGAGGCCCTGGTCGACCTCGTCGAGCGCGGACCGCAGAGCCGCGTGCCCGACCTCGCCGGGCCCGAGAAGCGCGAGCTGCTCGAGTTGGCCCGCTCGGTCAACCGCGAGCGCCGGCTCGGGCGCCGCCTGGTCGGCGTACGCCTTCCCGGAGCCTGGGGACGCGGCATCCGTTCGGGCGCGCTGACCCCCGCGGGCGACGGCCCGCGTGGGACCTTGACCTTCGAGGAGTGGTTGTGTCGGTGAGCCGTCAGGCCGAGCTCGCTCATGCCTACGACGCCGCGCGGCCGCGGTTGACCCGTGTCGCTTACGCCATCCTGGGCAGCTGCGCCGACGCCGAAGACGTCGTCGCGGACACGTGGCTCAAGCTGGTCCAGACCGACGAGCGCGAGCCCATCCGCGACGTCGCGGGCTGGGCGACGGTGGCGACCGCCCGCGGGGCGCTCGACCTGCTTCGCTCGGCCCGGGTGCGCCGTGAGGCGTACGTCGGCCCGTGGCTCCCCGAGCCGATGCTGACCACCCATGACGGCGACCTGATCGACCCGGCCGACCGGGTCACGCTGGACGATTCGGTCCGCTATGCGCTGCTCGTCGTCCTGGAGCGGCTGAGTCCCGCCGAGCGAACCGCGTGGGTGCTGCACGACCTGTTCGAGATGCCCTTCGACGAGGTCGCCGCCGCGGTCGGCCGCACCCCGGCCGCCGTACGACAGCTCGCCAGCCGTGCGCGCGCCCACCTCGCCGAGGCCGGTCAGCGCTTCGAGGTCGATCCGGGCCGGCACGACGAGGTCGTGGGTGCCTTCATGGTTGCTGCAGCCGGGGGCGACCTCGCTTCGCTGGTCGGCACGCTCGACGCGGACGTGGTCCTCACCAGCGACGGCGGTGGAGTCATCAGTGCAGCCCGCCGCCCGGTGCTGGGACCGGACCGGGTGGCCCGATTCATCCTCGGCATCGCCGCCAAGCACGAGGGCTACGTCCTTCCCGTGCAGGTCAACGGGGCGACGGGTCTCGCCCTCATGAACGGCGACGGTCTTCACAGCGTCGTCTCCCTGACGGTTCGCGGAGACCGGATCAGCCGGATCGACATGGTGCTGGCTCCTGACAAGCTCCGATATGTCTGACACCGAGCAACCGCGTCGAATCGGCGCGAACCCCCTGGAAGGAACACCGTGCTAGGCGACGTATGGGGCACGACCGAGGCCGAGACCCGCGAGCCCTTCCCCTGCGATTCCTACGTGCAGGACCCCTCACTGGTCGTCTGGCGCTCGGTCAGCATCGAGGCGCCGATCCACGACGTGTGGCCGTGGTTGGTGCAACTGCGACTTGCGCCGTACTCCTACGACTGGCTCGACAACCGCGGCCGTCGGTCGCCACGCGTACGTCATGAGCTGCCGGACCCGCACCCCGGCGACCCCTTCATGGCCACCGGAGGTCGACCGGCCGGGGTCGTCCTCGAGGTCGAGCACCAAGCGCACCTGACGGGCCGCATCCTCGGCGTGACCATGACCTACCGCCTGCAACCCGTCGGATCCAGCACCACCCGGCTCACCCTGAAGGCCACCGGCAAGTTGGCCCGCGGACTCAACACTGTCGTGTCGCTCGGCGACCTGCTCATGGCGCGACGCCAGCTCCTGAACCTCAAGCAGCTCGGCGAGCTGCGCCGGAGCGCACGGCCCGGTCAGCCCTAGGTCAAGGGGGCACACCCGGTCAGTACCCGTAGCCGCCGCCTCGGGTGGCCATCCCCGTGCTCGGCGGCGCGCTCGCAGGACCACCGGTGGTGGCTGCTACCCACTCGAAGTGGGTTCCCTGGAACTCATCGGTGAAGCCGTTGCCACGCAATTGGTGGGCGCCCTCCTGGGTGAAGGTGTAGAGCGGGTGCCCGGCATACGCCAGTTGCGTCTTCCCGTCCGGACGGCTGACTACCGCGAAGCTCTGGTGAAGCGTGGAGGCGGCCTGACTGGCCTGCTGCCCGGAAGCGATGAGGGGCTTCCAGAAGCTGGTGCAGGAGTCGACGCAGAGGATGTTGTCGGGAGACTCGGCCTTCGCGTCGTACAGGGTGTGGCCGTCGGAGCTGACGAGGGTGCTGGTGCCGTCGACGGAAGCGATCGACACGATGGCCCCACCGCCTCCTTGAGTCGGCGAGGCACCGGTGGAGCTGCTCGAGCTGGAGCCGTAGGTGCCGGATCCGCAGGCGGTGGCAGCCAGTGCGGTGCCGACAAGGAGGAGTGCGGTCCGCGGGAGGTGGAGTGTGCGCGTGTTCATAGAGGATTCACGATCTGTGCCATGCAGAAGGTTCATCCGTCTCGGCATTGCCTTCGCCAGCTCAGTCACAGCCACGACGCGCCCGCCGGGCGTAGTCGTGTCGTGAGCCTCCGCAGACCCGTTCGCCGGACTCAAAACGAGATGACGGTCGCCCCTTCGAGCGTGAACCGCAGGAACTCATCGCGTGCAACACGCAGGTTGAAGCCTCGAGCGGCCAAGTCGCCGTCGGTTCCGTCGGCTCGCGCGGAGTTGACGCACGCGCCGACGACGACACCGGCGGCCAACAACTCATCGAGCTGTCGGTTGAACGTCGCGTCGGCCTCATCAGCACTTCGGCCGATGCGCCGCTGCGCCGGCCCGAAGCAGAACACCTCGACCTGCACATCCTGCTCGGAGGCAACTTCGAGAATCCGCTGCGCCACGCGTGTACCCGTGACCATGGCGTCGTCGTCATCGTGGAACACGTGAACCACTGTCTTCGGCACTTGCCCGCCTCTCTCGACTTGTCGTGAGCAGCCTGACACCGACTGTCGACCCGGCGCCCCGCGTCCCGTTCCGTGAGCAGGACATCCGCGCCGCTCCGCCGAGCAAACGCTCGCGGCGAGCGGATCTGCCGGACCCGAGCGTCCGCTCATGCCGATGACCGTGCCCGCGACGGCGCAGATAAGCCGGGTGCCTAAGTCCGTCAGGCGTGGCCTGTCGCCAGTGAGATCATCATGAGCGCTCCCACGGCGACGAGGGTGAGTGTGACCACTTCACCCACGATGCGAACCAAGCGCCTGTCGTACTCGGCCTTCTGTTTGACGAAGCGCCACCGTGCGAACACAGCGAAGCCGAACCAGCAGACCATCAGGACGTGGTCCACCGGTCCAGGCTCCGTCGGCGCCGCCACAGGGCCATTCATACCAGTCCTGTTCTGGACGCCTGGGCCGAATGACCGGGTCTGCCGCGATGACGACAGATCGCTCATGTCGAGGTGAGTGCGTAGGCAGGTGGGATTCTTCTCGTCGTGAGACCGAGACCGCCAACCGATGACGGCCACGACCCTCGGCTCGACCCGTACCGGGACCGTGGAGGGGACGTCCGGGACGAGACCGGCCGATGTGGAGTCGTGTTCGTGTCCACCGAAACGTGGTGGACAAGGCAGCCCGCATGGAAGCGGCCCGGGTGGGTCGACCCCAGAGAACTCCCGCATCTCTGGCTCTCGCTGGAAGGCGCCTGGTTCAACGACTACGTGCTGCCGAGCAGCGACCTACCCTCGCTGATCGAGGACTGGGCCGCTGGCCGCCTGGGGACCTTCAACCACGTCGCGTTGACCGTCGAATGGAGAGACGAGTCCGGTTCGGCCGAGATCCGGGCGAAGTTCGGGATCTGAGCGAGGTGCACGGATCTGCCGCGACCCGAGCGGTTCTGCCGAAGATCGCGCGACACCGTCGTGGAGGTCAGTTACGACACGAACCACCACTGGATTGTCATGTCTCCGAGCCCCCTGGCTTGGTCGACCTGGCTTGGTTGGGGGTCCCCTCGCAGCGCTGCCCCGCGAACGAGAATCTTGGTTGCCACCTTGTGCGCCCTGGTCCGCCATCGAAACCATGCGGCGTAGTTGGGACGCCACAGCGTCGCGGCACAGAACATCTCGCCGCTGGCGAGCCAGAAGTAGGTCCCGTAACCGTCCGGTTCCGCACGCACGACTTCTCGGAGTGGGTAGCGCTTCGTGGCGAAGACGCCCACGACGATGAGTTCGTCGTCGAGCATGATGAGACGGGGCCGGATGACAAACACCCACGTAGCAGGGAGCCACGGGAGCCAGGTCGCGACGATTACTCCCCAGTTGAGTTCGTCGAACCCAAGCGACAGGAAGGCCATGAACAAGCAGAAGAGGAGACAGAACGCGATCAACCCGGATGGCTGATGCCAGACGTTTCGTCCTCGAAAGGGGAGATCGCGTGACACGCCCGGCATCCTCTCAGGCCTCGATGCGTCCGACCGGGTTTCGAGCCATTCCCGGTGCCCCAGCTACCGACCGGATCTGGCTCCCCTCTGTGTCAAGAGGCGCTGCGTTGAGGGTCTTTTCGGCTGGGTGTGGGCGGGCGTAGCGTCGTGGTCGCGGGTTCGGGAAGTGGCTGATCCGAAGTGTCGATGTGCGGGGGCGGGTCGACCGCGCTGGATTGAAGTGACGCCCCGCAGTGCCCTCCCGGGCCCGCACTTTCGACGGCTGGGGCGTCGGCGATGAGCCGGCGGTAGATGACGTCGGACAGTCGCCGCTTCAGACATCGCAGAGCCTCCAGCGGGCTCTTCCCAGTGGCGAGCTTGCGCCGGTAGTAGGCGCGGCCCTCGGTGTCGTGGCGCAGCTGGACGATCGCGGCGACGTGGATGACGTGGTTCATCCGGCGGTTCCCGGCCCGCGACTGCCGATGCCGGATCTGGTCCCCGGAGGATGCCTCCAGGGGTGCGGTCCCGGTCCACGACGCGAACCGGTTGCGGTCGGCGAACCGGGCCACGTCGCCGACGTCGGCCAGAATCCGAGCGGCCCCGGCCGGACCGATGCCGGTGACCTCCATCAGACTCGAGCCGCGCTCGGTGACCACCGCGGCCAGCTCGGCCTTGAGACTCTTCAGCTTCCGGTCCAGCACCACCAGATCGGCGATCTCCTCGGCCGCCATCCGCCGACGGGTCTTGCCGGCGATGTCGCGTGGCCGGACGCCTGCCAGCAGCGCCTTGGCCTGGACCGCGGACAGATCGCGTTTGCGCTGGCCAGGCAGCAGTTCGCTCAGTAGACGTTGCAGCCGGTTGACGGTCTGCACCCGCTGCCGGGCGAGCTCGTCACGGCGCTCGGTGAGCATCCGCAGCGCCTCCAGCTCCCCGTCCGGGACGAGGACCCGCAGCCCCGTGGTGCGGACCGCGACCATGGCGATCGAGTGCGCGTCGCGGGCGTCGGTCTTGCGATTGTGACCGGTGTCGAACAGCCGCACCCGGGCAGCCAGCTTGGCCGGCACGTCCAGGACCTGCTCGCCGGCCTCGACCAGGCGCTGGGCCAGCGGGCGGCCGGCACCGTTGGCGCCCTCGATCGCCCAGAGCCGGCGCGGCCACGGCTTCACATAACGTTGCATCGCGGCATAGCCAGCCTGGTCGGTGCCGAAGCGGCCACCACCCAGCAGACCGCCCTCGGGGTCGACGACCTCGATCGTCGCCGACAGCTTGTGGGGATCGACCCCGATGATCACCTGTCCCATGTGCTGCTCCCAACCTCGTACCGAAGTGGACGGCGAGGTGGGCAGCGCTACTACGAGCTGGGCAGTCCCCTCTTGAGCCACGCCTCGTCACGGTGACCGGCGGGCAGCAGACCAGATGTGAGCCACACCGAACTGGTGGGCAGCCGCGTTGGGAGCGTCCCGCCGATCACCTGGATCGCAGTCTGGCCAGACCTCGACCCTGCGGGAAGTCTCTTAGTAGCCGCGATGACACTGTCCGCTCAAGCCGAAAGTCGCTCGCTTGGCTGCAGCCACGGTCGTAGGTTCGAGATCGTGGAACCGAGCGATGCCCGGACGTTGTCCCGATTCCTCGATGCGGACGGGCGCCTCGTCACCATCCCGTCAAAGCACTCGAAGAGGCTCGTGGTTCTCGACCACTTGGCCCAGTCATTCGAGCTCGGGATCGTGTATCCCGAGGACGAGGTGAACGTACGTCTCGGTCGTTTTCATCCGGACGTTGCCGCACTTCGCCGCTACCTCGTCGACGAACACTTCCTCACTCGGCGAGACGGGTTCTACTGGCGCTCGGGCGGGAGCGTGGACATCGACGGCGTCTGAGGTGCGGAGCAGTCATCTAGCCGCGATCCGAGCGGATCTGACGATGAGCCGGCGTGCCTTGGCGCCCGTTCACCACCCCTGATCCCGAGCGGGGTGGTGAACGGACCAGATGGCTATCCGCCGACCAGACCGACGCACTGGCCGGTCGCCTTGCCGCCGACGACGTTGACCGCACCGGGGATGAAGCCACCTGACAGGCGCGGGCCGAGTCCGTTGCAGTTCAGGTTCCTCCCGATCGTGTTGAGCACGACGTTCACCGAGGCGAACCCCTCGTCCTCGGGGTCGGTCGACGTGATGTTGGTCAGAGTCGCATTGCCACCGATGTGGTTGAACAACAGGCCGAACCACTCCGGCGTGATGCCGCTCGCGGTGACGTTGCCACCGATCGTGTTGTTCTTGATGGGCCACGGGTACACGCCGCCGCCTCCGGTCAGCGTGACGTTCCCCTTGACCGTGATGCCGTTGAGCAGAACGGTGTCCGCGTCGGTGGTCGTGATGTTCCCGTCCACCGTGATGACAGAGTGCCCGTCGGGCTCGATCGCGCACGGGTGCCCCGCGTGTACGCCGTCCGGCTGACAGCCCAGACCCATGAGCGAGCCCGCGGCCGCCGTGACGTTCTTTCCCACGGTGATGGTCGAAGGCGCGCTCTGCGCGTCGAAGAAGGCGCCGGTCGCCACGTTCAGGTTGCCGGCGACGTTGATCACCGCATCGGGCACCACGTCGCACATCCCGGTCACGGTGATGCTGGAGTAGCTCCCGGATGGGATGTCACCCCCGGTGCATGTGTACGCCGTGCTGGAGCCAGCCGCGGTCGCCGGGCCCGGCGACACGGCGAGCGCCCCCGCAAGGGCAAGAGACCCCGGGATCGCGAGCCACACTGATTTCCGCATCAGCACTATCCCTTCTTATGACGACCCCCTGCAGGGCCGAAACGGATGCAATTGAGGCTTACCGCACCAGCCCACATGCGCGCTTCGTCAGGGTTGGGGATAGCCCCGACCAATGTGCGCCTCGTCCGCCAAAGGTGAGGTCCCGCTGATCTGTCGAAACTGGGGCGCTGGGGGCTTCGTCCGCAGGCGGGGAAGGACCGGAGTCCGGTCAGACCACCTTGACCGTCCCGGTCGCGCTGGTCAGAGCCGGATGACCGGTGGAAGGGACCGTCATCACACGGAACCGGTAGGTGCCCTGACGGGTCAGCCGGAGCCTGAGGGAGTATCTGCCGGCACTCAGCGTGCCCGACCCGACCGTGACCCAGACGGTCGTCCCGCCGACCACGCGCCGCCGCTGGAGGTGAACGGTGCCGTCGAAGGGTGGGGAGGCTGCGCCGCTGACCGTGACGGGCCTGCCATGCCGGATCCTGCTGGCACTGACCGTGATCGAGAGTGTCGGCCGGACCGGCCTCAGGGGCGCGCTGTGCGCGGACGGCGCCCCCGTGCCGATGGTGTTCTGGGCCGCGACGGTGAAGGTGTAGCTGGTGCCGTTCGTCAGGCCGGTGATGGTCGCCCTGAGCACGTTGCCGACGGTGACGCTCGGCCGTGGTGTCGCTCCGACATAGGGAGTGACGACGTAGTGCGTGATCGGGCTGCCACCGTTGTCCCCGGGTCCGGACCAGGACAGTGCGACTCGGCCGTCGCCGGGCGTGCCCGCGACGCCAGTGGGCGGTCCTGGGACACCCGCTTGCGGGACGACACTGGGCGACGGTGCCGAGTCGGGTCCCGCACCCTTCGCGTTGACCGCGTGCACCTTGAACGTGTACGCCGTGCCGTTGCTGAGCCCCCTGATCGTCGTGCTCGTGACGTTCCCGACGGAGGCCGGGCTCTGAGCGGTGGCTCCCACGAAGGGCGTGACGACGTACCCGGTGATCGGCGACCCGCCATCCGCGGTCGGGGCTGTCCAGTGCACGTCCACCTGTCCGTTGCCCGAGGCGCCCGACACGCCGGTCGGTGCCGCCGGGACGGTCGCTGGGGTGAGGGCGGGGCTGGCGGCCGACTGCGCGCCGGTGCCGGCGGCGTTCGTGGCGGCCACCGTGAACGTGTAGGTGGTGCCGTTGACGAGTCCGCTGACGACGGTGCTGGTGACGTTGCCGACCGCCAAGGTCGCCTTGGCGCTGCCGCCCACGTACGGCGTGATGGTGTAGCCGGTGATCGCCGAGCCGCCGTCGTCGGCCGGAGCCGTCCAGCTCAGCGCGACCTGTGCGTCGCCGGCCGTGCCGTCGACCCCGGTCGGGGGCCCGGGGACGTTCGGCGCCGCGGTGAAGGTGACGCTCGGGTGCGCGGACAGTGTCACGTTGTCTGTCACGTCATCGGCGGTCAGGGAGACCGTCTCCTGCACCGTGTCGGTGACCTCGAACGTGACGACGCCGTGCCCGTCGGAATCGCCACTCCAGGTCCGGACCTGGGCGCTTCCCGAGGGGGTGAGCACGACGTACTTGTTGGCGGCGGGGTGGGGCGAGGCGTCGTTCAGCGTCACCGTCACATAGGTCGGCGTCAGTCCGTCGGCCACTACCGACGACGGGCTGACCGTCACGTTGGAGTCGGCCACCGTCGCTGGGCTGTCGTTGTCCGCGATGGTGACGACGCGTGTGCTGTCGCTGATCGTGGCGTTCGTGGGGCTGCTCAGGACCAGGTCGAAGGTCTCCGGCGACTCAGTGAGGATGTCGTCCCTGAGGGGGATCCGGACGGTCTTGCTGGTCTCGCCGGGCCGGAAGAGGAGCCCGGTGGCGGAGAAGTTGCGGAAGTCGGCGCTGCCGGCAGTCGCGCTGTTGGTCGCGTAGTTGACCGTGACGGCGTTCTGGCTGGGCGCGGTCAGGCTGACGGGAACGTCGACATACCCGTCGCCCTCGCCGACGCTGATGTCCGGGCCCGCACTGATTCCGGGAGACGACGCCGGCGTCGCGTCGCTCCCGCCGATCGTCACCACCGACGTCGGGTCGATGAGGAGCCCGCCGGCCGGATCGGTGAGGAGCAGGCGGAAGCTCTCGGGTCCTTCGGTGGTGGTGTCGTCGCTGATGTCGATCGGGATGGTCTGGGCGCTGTCGCCGGGGGCGAAGGTGAGGGTGCCGGAGGTGGGGGTGTAGTCGGTGCCGGCGGTGGCGTTGGGTCCGGTGGTGTCGCTGGTGGCGTAGTGGACGGTGACGGGGGTGTTGGAGGCTTGGCCGTGGGTCTTGCCGAGGGTGATGGGGATGTGGGCGGTGCCGTCGGACTCGTCGACGGTGAGGTCGGGGGCGGCGTAGATGGCGGGGGTGGTGGTGACGGTGTCGTTGTCGACGATCGAGACCAGCGTGTCGCGCTTGCCGATGGTGGCGTTGGCTGAGGGGCTGATCAGGGTGAGGTCGAAGTCCTCCATCTGCTCGACGGTGGCGTCGTCGGTGACGGGGATCCGGACGGTCTTGGTGGTCTCGCCGGGCTGGAAGAGGAGCCCGGTGGCGGAGAAGTTGCGGAAGTCGCCGCTGCCAGCGGTGTCGCTGTTGGTCGCGTAGTTGACGGTGACCACGCTCTGGGCGGGTGCGGTCAGGGTGACAGGGAGTTCGACGTAGCCGTCGCCCTCGCCGACGACGGTGTCGGGTCCGGCGTTGATGGTGGTGTTGGTGCTGGCGGTGGCGTCGCTGGGTCCGATGGTGATGGTCGTGGTCGCCTCGGCCAGGGTCGCTCCGGTGGGGGAGGTGAGGTCGAGCTGGAACCGTTCGGGGCCTTCAGTGGTGGTGTCGTTGGTGATGTCGATCGGGATGGTCTGGGCGCTGTCGCCGGGGGCGAAGGTGAGGGTGCCGGAGGTGGGGGTGTAGTCGGTGCCGGCGGTGGCGTTGGGTCCGGTGGTGTCGCTGGTGGCGTAGTGGACGGTGACGGGGGTGTTGGAGGCTTGGCCGTGGGTCTTGCCGAGGGTGATGGGGATGTGGGCGGTGCCGTCGGACTCGTCGACGGTGAGGTCGGGGGCGGCGTAGATGGCGGGGGTGGTGGTGACGGTGTCGTTGTCGACGATCGAGACCAGCGTGTCGCGCTTGCCGATGGTGGCGTTGGCTGAGGGGCTGATCAGGGTGAGGTCGAAGTCCTCCATCTGCTCGACGGTGGCGTCGTCGGTGACGGGGATGGTCACGTCCCTCTCGGTGACCCCGGCCGGAAAGGTCAGCGAGCCGACCGCCGCGGTGAAGTCGCCGCTGCCGGCGGTGTCGACGTTGGTCGCAAAGTTGACCGTGACGGTCGCGTCGGCCGCCGCCGACAGGGTCACAGGGATCGTCACGCTTCCCTGACCCTCGCCGACCACGACGTCCGGGCCGGCACTGACGTACGCCGTGCCGGCGGCGTACGTCGGCGGCGTGAGCATCGCCCAGGTGCCCATGATGACTGCGATGACCGAGAGCGCCGAGATCGTCCGCTTGCCCATATCTGACCTCTTCGCCCGCCAGATCGCGGCCGCCACGACGTGTGGTGGCGCGCCGCTCCAGACTCCTCCTCCTGCCACGCACCCGCCATCCCTCAACCTGGTGAGGACGGGACCGCCGAGCTGCTGCTGAAGTCCATGGCGCGGGAGGTGTGGACAACGGTCTCCCAGGTACTCGGCGAGTGCGGACGCCTCGGCCGCGATGACGTCGCCTGACCAACCCGCCCTTGGCAGCGCGTTCCCCCAGTTGGGGTGAGCACAGGCCCTTCGGCGTTCAGGACGCTGAGGACATGCCTGAGATGAAGGTCAACGCAGACAACTTCGCCATGGCCGAGACCCACCGCATGATGGCCGACTTGCAGCGAGACGCAGGTGGGGTGAATCGGTTGTTGCACAACCGGGAGCCGGCCGCGATCGACAAGCAGACCGTGATCCGGATGAACCGGGACACGCTCTACAGCTTCGCGGTGGTCGACATCTCTGCCGGGGCCGTCCTCACCGTGCCGGACGCTGGGGACCGCTACCTGTCGGTGATGGTCGTCAACGAGAGCCACTACATCAATCGCATCTTCCACGACGCGGGCAGCTACGACCTCACCACGGAGGAGTTCGGCAGCCCGTACGTCGTCGTCGCAGCGCGGACGCTGGTCGACCCACGAGACCCCGACGACCTTGTCGACGTCGCCGTCGTCCAGGACCAGCTCGGCATCAGTGCGGCGTCCGAGCGGTCATTCCAGATGCCGGACTACGAGACCGGCAGCTTCGACCGCACCCGCAACGCCCTGTTGGCCCTGGCCGCAGAGCAGGGGTCGTTCGAGCGCAGCTTCGGCCGGCAGGAGGACGTCGACCCGGTGCACCACCTGATCGGCTCGGCTGCCGGGTGGGGTGGACTGCCGGACGCCGAGGCGACCTACGTCGGGGTGGCGCCGAATCTGCCCGTGGGTGAATACGAGCTCACCGTCCCGGGCGATGTGCCGGTCGATGGGTTCTGGTCGATCTCGGTCTACAACGCCGACGGGCTCTTCGAGCCGAACGATCAAGGCGCCTACAGCGTCAACAGCATCACAGCCGCCCGCAACGACGACGGCAGTGCGACTGTCCGCTTCGGCGGCGATGGTGACAACTCGGTCCCGATCACGGAAGGCTGGAACTACCTCGTCCGCCTCTACCGTCCGCGCCCCGAGATCCTCTCCGGCGCCTGGAGCTTCCCGACGCTCGCCCCATAGCCGACGGGATCTGCCGCGAGTCGAGCGCTCACTTCGCACGTCACAACGCCTCACGTTCCCTGCAAGGTCGTCTCGTGCGCCCAGCTCGCGGGTCACTCGGACGTAGAAGAGCCGCGCAACTGGCTGACGGCCTGGTCGACCGAGCCGTAGGTCCGCAGCACGTGGTCCAGGCCGGTCACCTGCAGCAACCGCCCCCCGGCACCTGCGGGCGGACATGCCACCGCCATCGACCGCTGCAACACCCGCGCCTTCCTGTGTGCCCGCACCAGGCACCCCAACCCTGAGGAGTCGATGAAGTCCAGACGCCCGAGATCGACCACGAACGGCTCATCGCCCATGGCCAGCTCGTCCAACGTCCGGCGCAGCAGCCCGCTCGAGGAGAAGTCGAGCTCGCCGACCAGGGCGACCACGAGGACTCCGCCCCGGTCCTCGACTGTGACCGTGAGCAGCTCGCGGCCCTCAGCAGAGTCCGCAGCCGTCACCGCACTGTCACCCATGCCGCCTCCGTGCTGTGTGCCGCAGTCGGGTCGCGCCTGCGCCTACCTGCCAGCCGGATCCCTCGAACCCGAGGTCCTCGACCACTCGCGCGCCACAGGCTGTGGCCGCTGGCGCGAAGTCAACCACAGACCATCAGGTGGGCCTTTACCTGAGCCGCCCACCGCGCGATGGGCGGGTGGCCCGCGAGGCGACGAAGGGAGGCGGGAGCGCCCGGGCCTACTTCCCGGTTCTGTCGTAGCAGACCGCCACGTGGTTGCCGTGCGCCCACTCATCCTCCGAGGGCCACACCACCTGGTTCGTCCGTCCCGGACACTTCCGGTCGGCCAGCGCCAACACCTGTTGGGTCGTCGGGTAGCTCGCCGTCGAGATGATGAACGCCTTGATGGAGCGGAAGACGTGCTTCCTGGTGCAGGTCGTGACCGAGAAACGTCCGGTCAGGCAGCGTCGCTCGAAGTTGTCGATGCGGGCGCCGATGACCGGCCTGAAGAGCCGGTGCTTGGGTAGCGGAGCCAGGCGCTTACCAGCCCGAAGCGCGACGTCGCACCTCACCCAACGGACGCCGGCGGCGACCTGCGCCCGTGACGGCAAGAGCCAGTAGAGGTCGTACGCGGTCTGCTCCCGTACCACTGCCGACCTCCCCAGCGCCTTGGCCCACTTCGGCAGGCACAGGCGGTAGCCGAGCTCGTACGCCTGGTCGTTGCTCAAGCCGGCCAGACTCGTCGACGAGAACGCCACGGCGACGGTCTGCAGATTGTGGTTCGTCGAACATGGCACCGCTCGCAGCGGAGCACCGAGCTGGTGACACTGGCCGACCTTCGGCTTCGCAACCGCCGCATCGCCCGGTGAAGGAAGCCCGACGAGAAGGGCCATCGTCGTCGCGAAGACAAGGCAGAAGAGGCGAACCCGAGTCACCATGGCACTTTCCTCTCGGATGAAGTGACCGATGCAGCCCAGTATCCGCTGGAGCCCGGCGGGTGATTTCACCGATAGTGGTGAAACTCCTCCTCGGGACGGACGTGGTCGAGGTCGATGAGCAGGCGAGCTCAGCCCACGTACGCCGTCATCCTGATCGACACGAGCACGCCGGGGATGACGGCGCCGAGCTTGGCGGCGTAGCGCGCCGGAGGCGTGTCGGGGAGCCAATCCGAGTACGCCGCGTTCATGCCCGCGAAGTCATCCGGGTCGTGCAACAGGATGCCGACCTCGACGATGTCCTCCTTCGAGCCGCCGGCCGCCTCGACGATCGCCGTGCAGTTCGCGAGCGCCTGCGTGGTCTGCTCGCCGATCGTGTCACCGGCCAGCGCACCGGTCGCAGGATCGATACCGACCGTGCCTGACACGTAGACGAACCCGCCGGCCGTGACCCCCTGGGCGAACAGCGGGTTGACTGGCGCGGCGCCGGTCTGGATGCGCGTGAATCCCATGTTCGCAGCGTGGCCCACCCCCGGCGCGAGCGCCAGCCGCTGCTCAGTGAGCACAGATCCCGACGCGATGCCTCGAAGACCGGCACTCACCGATGCGACGACCGCAGGTCGGCACCGAACACCAGGGCGGGGCCACCGTGCTTGACGACCTCGCGTTCGAGCACCAACCCGATCTTCGCCGCCACACCCTGGGAGGCCACGTTGTCCGGTCGGATGATCGCGATCAGGTGCTCGACACCCATGTCACGCGCGGCCTCGCGGACAGCTCCGGCCGCCTCGGCCGCGTAACCCTGACGGCGCAGCGACGACCGCACGTGCCAACCAGCCTCGACCAGCCACTCACCCTCGACCTCCTGCATGGTCAGACCGCAGTCGCCGACGAACTCGCCGGCGAGGGTCTCGACCACCCACAGGCCGAAGCCATGCTCGGCGTAGTTGCGGCGGTTCCACTCGACCCAGCCCTCCGGGCCACGCGCACCACCGAGTTCCAGCGTGGCGATGTCGGGCAGATCCGCCTCCGTCATCTCGCGGAAGCGGAGCCGCGGCGTGGGGGCGGGCAGCACTCCCGCACGATATAGCGCCGACGTCGTGGCGGACGGTCGCGCGAGGCGGCTCGCCCGCCGCCGCCGACGTGGGCGAGCCGGCCCTGTTCGTGAAGGAGATCCCGGTAGCGTCCGGGGGTGGCCAGTCCCCGTCGATCCAGTGCTCGTCGACGCGGCCGATCCGCACGGCGGAGCGGGACGCGACAGCCACAGCGTCCGTTGCCGGCGGCCGGACCGGGCGAGCGGCTGTGGGTGCTCGACGTCCCCTACGGCACGCAGGTCGACGGCGCCACGTGGCACCCGGGGGTCAAGACCCACCTGTACGTCGGGCGCGCCCTGCCAGCGCACCTCGCGCCCTACGCCCCGGGTCCGTACACGCTCGGTCGGTTCATCGAGAACACCCTCAACCCCGACGATCCGACGCCCAGCCCCGAGCCGACCGACGCGCTCGAGCCGCGGAGGATCCAGTTCGAGGCGGCCGATGCGATCGCCGCGCGCGCAGCTGCGGGCGGACGGCAGTTCCTGCTGGCCGACGAGCCGGGCGTGGGCAAGACGATCTCCGCGGTCCTCGGGGCGACGGCCGTGGGCGACCTGCGCGGTGCGCGACGGGTGCTGGTCGTCGCCGACCGGCCCGCCGCGATCACGATCGGCCACTGGTGCCGCACGATCACGGCGCTGGGCGACGGCGGTCTCGAGTGGGTCGTGATCACGTGGGACCGCCTGGAGAAGGTCAAGGACCACGCGTGGGACGTGATCATCGCTGACGAGGCCCACGCACTGCGGCGTACGACGACCAAGCGGTGGAAGCTCTGGGCCCGGATCTCGGGGCACGGGCGGCCGCACGACAAGGCACCGTTCGTCATCGCGACGACCGCGACGCCCGGACACACGCCGCTCGAGCTGCCGTACCTCGCGCCGGCCTACGCCCAGGTCCTCGGCGAGCCCATGCAGGAGTGGACCTCGGCGACCCAGCCGGGCGCCGCGTTCGCCACCGCGCTCGAGCGCCACGGCGTCGGGGTGGAGCAGGGACGGTACGGCGCGACGTGGACCGCCGACTCGGGACGGCGCGCCGCGGACCTCAAGCTGGTGCGCGGTTGGCTCGCCGACGAGCGGCCCGCGGCGATGCTGCACCGGGCCGCGCCGTGGGGTCCCGTGCCGATCTCCGGCATGCCGGTGGCCCTCACGCCGGCGGAGCGGACGGCGTACGAGGCCGAGTGGGGGGAGTTCTGTCGCGAGATGGACATCGCCCGGCGCGGCCGCAACGTCGCCAAAGGGCGGGCCGCGCTGCTGCGGTTCCGGCAGAAGGCCGGCTTGATCCGGGTCGACTCGACGGTCGACTGGATCGCCCAGCAGGTCCAGGCCGAGCGACAGGTGGCGTGCTCGGTCGAGTTCGTCGCGACCGCCGCCGACCCGATCGCCGACCGGCTGCGCGACGCCGGCATCGAGGTCGCCACGATCTACGGCCGCGACCGGTTCGACCCAGAGGCCGAGCGGCTCCGGTTCCAGACCGGGCAGGCGAAGGTCTGCGTCTTCACCACGGTCGCCTCGATCAGCCTGCACGCCGGCGAGACCCTTCCCGACGGCCGGCGCGCGAGCAGCGAGCCGCGGGTCGGCGTCTTCCACCAGGCCCGCTTCTCCGGCATCGCAGGACGGCAGGTGACCGGCCGCACCCACCGCGACCACCAGGTCTCCCCGTGGCACATCGCGTACGCCGAGGGCACTGTCGAGGAGCAGGTCGGCAAGGTGATGGTGGAGCGGATCGCCGCGGCCTCCGACACGGTCGGAAGCGACACCACCGGCCTCGCCGACCTCGCCCAGCTCCTCGGCGCCGACTGGCTGCCCTCCACCACGCTGACCGAGGGCGGTGCCTGACCGGGCTCGGCTGATGGAGACCGCCGCGGCGGCGATAGGTTCGGCGCCGTGGCAGGCAGCGAGGTCTCCGAGCCGACCGTCCGGACGCTCATCGACACGTCCCGACCTGACCTGTTCGGGCGTGGATCGGGACGTCCGATCCGCGTCTACGACTGGACCCCGGCCCTGCGGGGCGACGACCGTCCGCTCGTCGTGATCTCGCACGGCACCGGCGGCTCGGGGCGCGACATGGGGTGGCTCGCCGGACCATTGGTCGCTGCCGACTTCCGCGTCGTGAGTCTCGACCACCACGGCAACAACCACGTGGACGGCTACCACCCCCAGGGCTTCCTGTTCGGTTGGGAGCGTCCTCGCGACATCACCTTCGCCCTGGACTCGATGGGAGGGGCCGACCGGGTCGGCGTGGCGGGCTTCTCGTTGGGCGGTTACACGGCCGCGGCGTTGGCGGGGGCACGACTGGACCGATGCATCATCGGGGCGATCCTGTCGGGCGAGGTCCCCCTGCCTCCGATCGAGGAGTTCCCCGATGCTCTGCAGCAGCTGCAGTCGAGCACTCCGCCGGAGGCTTGGTCGGCCGCCGCGGACGACGCGGCCCGTGACCTGAGAGACCCGCGGGTGATCGCTGCGTTCCTGGTCGCGCCGGGGCTCGGGTCCCTGACGACCCGGGAGAGTCTGAACGCGATACGCATCCCGGTGGAGGTGCGTTGGGGCGACTCGGACACCACGAACCCGTACGAGCTGGACGTTCGCCCGTACCTCGACCACGTCCCGCACGCGCACGGCAGCGAGGTCGGTGGCGGAGTTCGCCACGAGCACTTCATCGAACCGCTCTCCCCCGACCGAGCGGACGTACGTGCGAGCGTCGCCGCCGACGCGGTCCGCTTCTTCAGCGCCCAGCTCGCCTAGGACCCTCCCGGACGGGGGTCTAGTCCCATCGTCCGATTGCGACTACGACCTGCGCGTCGTGACGCTGATGGCATCGATTCACCAACGAGGAGGAGGCACCATGTCACGTCAACTGCGTAGCCGGGTTCTGATCGGGACCGGGGCGATCGCCCTCGGCCTCGCCGCTCCCCTGACGGCGGCCGGCCCTGCATCGGCCAAGGGGAACGACGCCGTCATGACCAGCGTCGCCTGCGCGCACGGCGGTCATCTCAAGCTGAAGGCCAAGCACGACGACGGCAGGATCCAGATCGAGCTCGAGGTCGACTCGAACCGGGCCGGCCAGAGGTGGGCGGTGCGGATCACGGACAACGGCGCCGTCGTCGTGTCACGCCACGCCCGGACCGCCGGGCGGAGTGGCTCGTTCACGATCGAGAAGAAGATCGCGAACCTGCCCGGCCCGGACAGGATCCGCGCCCATGCGACGTTCAAGAACCGCACCTGCACGGCCACCGTCGTGTCGTGATCGACCGAACGCGCGGCTCGCGGCAGGTGCGGCCCTCGCGGCAGATGCGGCCACAGTGGGTGCGGCATCGGGCGGGCGCGCGCACCACCGGCTTGCATTCACCCTTCAGTTTGCGAGACTTCTTCGAATGACCCCGTCGCGCCGACCCGCCGAGGAGAACCGTCTGGTGCCCGCATGCTGACAGATCCCGCGCGGCGCTCCGCCGCGCCCGCGCCGGACCTCGGCTGGGACAGCGCTCCGAGCCCGGCACTGCACGTCGGTGCCGATGGGGTCCTGGTGGCGGTCAACGCGGCGGCGCGAGCGATCCTCCACTCGGCGGCACCGGGTCGGCACGTCGACGACTGCGCACCCGACTGGCTCGCGCAGGCGCACCGCGACCGGGCCGACGAGAAGGCGGACGGCGCTGAGCACGCGGGCCGCGTCGATGACCGGACCTTCCTGGCCCAGCCCGTCGGCTTCCCCGACGGCGGGGTGATGTGGTGGCTCATCGAGACCACCGACGTGTCGATGCTGCGCGAGGACCTGCGGGCCGAACGGGAACGCGCCGACTTCCTGCGCATCGCCTCCGACGAGCTCCTCACCTCGCTCAACGTGGCGCGGACGATGGAGGTGGCGACCGAGCTCGCCGCCGGCCGTCTGGCCGACGCCGCCTGGATCATCGAGCCCGATGTCAGGGGGCGCCACACGGCGGTCGTGTGCGTTCGCGGCGAGCGGCCGAGGAGGGTCATGCTCGACGTCCGGGCGCAGGAGCTCCCGGGTCTCGTCGAGGCGCTGCAGGGCTTCCCCCCGGTCCCGTCCCGGTGGATCGACCCGCGATTGGCGCCGGCGTGGGTCGTGCCCGACGGCTTCGGGTCGATGGGGTCGGTGGTCGTGACCGCACTGCCGGGGCACGGCGTACCCGCGGGCGCCCTGATCCTGCTCCGCACCACCGAGCAGCGCGTCTTCTCCGAGCCCGAGGAGGCGGTCGCCCGCCTGTTCGCCGCTCGCGTCGGCGCCGCGCTCTCCGCGGCCCGGCTCTTCGAGGAGCAGAGCTCGATCACCGACATCTTGACGGCGCAGCTCCTGCCACCGGCCCTCGAGCGTGCCGACGGTGTGGACTTCGCCGGCATCTACCGGCCCGCTCAGGACACCTCCCGGCTCGGCGGAGACTTCTACGACGTGCACCGCCTGGGCGGGGGCGAGTCGCTCGCGCTGCTCGGCGACGTGTGCGGCAAGGGTCTCGAGGCGGCCGTCCTGGCCGGCAAGATCCGCAACACGCTGCAGGCGCTGCTGCCGATGGCCGACGACCACAGGCACATGCTCGAGCTGCTCAACTCATCGCTGCGCAGCGCGCACGAGACCCGGTTCGCCACCCTCGTGCTGGCCTCCACCGCACGAGTGGGCGACACCGTGCGGGTGCGGCTGACCCGGGCCGGGCACCTGCCGCCGCTGGTGGTGCGTGGTGACGGCCGGGTCGAGGAGGTGCTCGGGAAGGGCTCACTCATCGGCGTGCTGCCTGCCATCGAGACCTCCACTCACACCATCGACCTCGCCCCCGGCGAGACGTGCCTGCTCTACACCGACGGCATCATCGAGGCCGTCGGAGGTCCGCTCGGCGGCGAGATGTTCGGAGAGGACCGGCTGCGACGTGCGCTGACCGAGTGCGCCGGCATGCCCGCCGAGGCGCTCGTGGCGCACGTGCTGATGCTGGCGACCGACTGGCTCGGCGGCGCCGCGCACGACGACATGGCGGTCCTGGCGATCACCGCGCCGACCGGTCCGCAGCCGCACGGTGCCGGCACGGACGGGGCGACCCCAGCCCGATGACCGACACCGCCTCCCCGGCCCAGTCGACGGCCTCGACCTACTACGACCGTCTCTGGGACGCCGTCATCGCGATCGACGAGCGACGCGCCGTCGACACCGTGCTCGCGGCGCTGGAGGAGGGGGTCGACCCCGAGACCGTGCTGCTGGACGTGGTGGGCGGGGTGCAGCGCCGGATCGGCGCTGCCTGGGCTGCGAACGAGATCAGCGTGGCCCAGGAGCATGCCGCGACCGCGATCAACGAGCGTGTGGTCGTCACCATCGGCGGGCAGCTGCCCCGGCCACAGCAGACCCGCGGACGGGTCACGGTCGCGTGCGTGGACGGCGAGTGGCACGCGCTGCCTGCCCGCCTGCTCGCCGAGGTTCTCTCGCTGCGCGGCTTCCACGTCGACTACCTCGGCGCCCAGGTGCCGGCGCCGCACCTCATCACCCACTTGCACCGGACCAGCCCCGACGTGGTCGCGCTGTCCGGGTCGATCCCGACCCGTCTCCCGGTCGCCCACGCCACCATCACCGCCTGCCAGAGCGCCGGCGTGCCCGTCATGGTCGGTGGCGCGGCGTTCGGCCCGGGCGGGCGCTACGCGAGCCTGCTCGGCGCCCAGGCGTGGGCACCCGACGCCCGGGCAGCCGCCGACCGCCTGGCGCAGGGCCCGCTGCCCCGCACGTCGTCGCACCAGCCGATCGACGACCTCCCGCACCTGGCCGACCAGGAGTACACGCTGGTCAGCCGCACCTCGACCCAGCTGGTGCGGACCGTCTTCGCCGGCCTCGAGGAGCGCCTCCCCGAGATGCGCGACTACACCGACGTGCAGCGCCAGCAGACGGCACGGGACCTGGCGGACATCGTGGACTTCCTGGCCGCCGCGCTGTATGTGGGCGAGGGCTCGCTGCTCAACTCGTTCGTGAGGTGGACAGCCGACATCCTTGCCGCACGTGGCGTGCCGGCCGCCTCGCTGACGCCCGCGCTGAGCCTCCTCGCGGCCGAGCTGCGGGACTTCCCACGCGCGACGTCGCTGCTGGCATCTGCGCAGGCTGCCCTGGCGGCGCACCTGTCCTGACCCGGCGTCCCGCACGGACGCCGGAGCTCACCGCCAGACCGGCGCGACCCGTCGACGGTAGCTGCGCCCGAAGAGCCCGCCCATGATCGCGAGCACCGGACCGGGGACGCTCTGCCGAAGTGCTGAGAGCTCCTCGGCGGAGGCGCCGTCCTGCACCCACGCGAAGAACACGCCCGCCCTCGCCGGACCGACGCGTCGGCTGAACTTCTTGCCCATCTCCTTGATCGCGGGATCACCGTCGTGCTCGATCAGCGCCGACTCGGTCTCCCGCTCTTCGTGGTCCAGGTGGCCGACTGCCGTCGCCTGGAGCTTCGTCATCGCGGCAGCCGCTGCGTCGGCGTCCGCCCGGGTCGCGGTCCGGCGCAGCGTCGCCATCGACTCCCGGGTCGCTGCCAGGTCCGCAGCCATCGCCTCGTGCTCGCTGTCGAAGGAGCTGATCGTCGACGTGTCGATCCCGATCGCCTCCATCGCCGGCCAGGCGATCTCGTGCTCGCCCTCGTGGTGCTCGGTGAGCTGGGCGTCGAAGTTCGTCCACGCCCTGTGCAGGGCAGCGGCCCGGTCGCGATCCCCGTCCGGGAACGCCCCGAGCGCCCGGCGGAAGCGGTCGAGGTCGCGGCGTACGGCGCCGTGGATCACCTTGTTCATGGTCATGCTCGGTGCTGCCATGCGCGTCAGGCTAGCCGTCCTGGGCCGTCACGGTCCTCCCCTTCGGGCACCGACGTCGTACGCCGCGAGCGTCCCGCCTGTGGAGCAGGGTGCTCAGGAAGCGAGCGCCTTCGCCTTGATCTGGTCGAACTCGGCCTGGGTGATCGCTCCGCTGTCGAGGAGGCTCTTGGCGGTGGTGATCTGGCTGGCGGCGTCGCCTGATGACGAGGCGACAGACTTGATGTACGCGTTCTGGGCCGCCTGCGCCGCCTGGATCTCCTCCATCTGACGCTCGTGCATTCCGCGCCCCCTGACGAGGACGTAGACGAGGATGCCGAGCCACGGGATGACGATCACGAAGATGACCCAGAGGGTCTTGGCTCCGCCGCCCATGTCCTTGCTGCGGAAGATGTCACCGAGGACCCAGAACAGGCACATGAACCACGCGAAGAACAGGAAGAACTCAAAGAGGGCCAGGAGGAACGAGCCATTGTCGTTGAACATCGGGGAACCTTTCTCGAGGGCGGCGGAGGTGGATCCGCCAGCCGATGAGACAGCCTCATCCGGGTCGGCCCCGGAATACATCCCCCGACTCGGATGAGCCGTCGGACAGGTGCCGCCGACCTCCCCGGGCCCGAACGACCGCCTCTTCAGCGGACTCGCTGCATGCGGCCCCTCGCAATCAACCGGTCGACTCCCTCTTTCGAACGAGGTCGCTGGCGTACAGGTCCCGGAGCAAGGACACCTCGGCAAGGTGGTGGATCAGCTCGCGGTGGATGTGCAGCACCAGAGCAGCGAGCGGCGCGTCGGCGAACCCGCCCTCGGCTGGACCGCAGGGGCGACTGAGCCCGGCCTCACCGAGGCCGCGGACACCCTCCAGCCAGCATCCGAGCTCAGCGTCGAGCTGAGCCAGCGCCCCGGCCGCGGTGCCAGCCCACGGAAACGACGAGTAGCTGACCTCCGCGCGGTCGAAGTGGGCCGCGTTGCGTATCGCGAGCACCCCGACGATCACGTGTCCCAGGCGCCACGCGATCGTGGTGAACGGCGCCGGCGCCGGCTCAGGGAAGGCCCAGTCGATGGTGAAGTCACCAGCGCCGGCCGCCATCGGGGTCGTGGCCGTCCCGCGGGGGCGGACGCTCCAAGCGCCCGCGACCGGCTCCCAGAAGTACTCCTCGTCGGACAGACCCGCCAGGCGGGAGCGGACCTGGTGCTCCCAATGCCACTCGAACTGGTCGCGCAGGAGCTGGTTCCAAGACGTCACACCATCAGTGTCGTTCAGGAAGCCGTCGCGCCGGGTCGGCGATCCTGCGCGACGGTAGCGAAAGGCACGCCACTTGGCCGAGAGCGCGCGGCACGGTGCAGCCGATGAGCAGTCACCACCGCCGGACTAGATGAACCGCCGCAAGGGACTGACCCGGACACCCTGGTCATTGCGGAACCCGAGGCGCCACCAGGTCATGGGATCCATCCGAGCGTGGCTGTCCGCGACGGCGCGACGGAGGACGGCCTGGAACTCCCGCTTCGGCGTCCAGCCCCAAGCCCCGAACATCGCACGCTGCCCGAACTCGTCCTGGAGCTCGATCTGAGTCCGGAACAACGCCAGTCCTCGGCCCGACAACAGTCCGCCGCGGTAGGAGACCGAACGAGCCCGGCTCAGCCGACCCAGGTCCACGGTGCCGCCGGGACCTCGCGCGACCTGCTCCCTCCCGCAGACGCTCAAGATCTGTCCCCGGACCTCCACCGGATGGGAGAACGCCGTGAGCGTGGCCACGCCCAGGGTCACCAGCAGCGCGAGGAGCAGCAGCGCGACCCCGCCGGCATCCGCGCCGGTCGCGACGGCCGTGAGGAGCGCGACCAACGGGACCAGTGGCGCGTACATCGCCCGACCGAACCTGACATGCAGGACCGCCGTCGTCTCGACACCCTCGTCCACGAAGCCAACGTAGATGTTGGATGGCACCTCCGCGCCGGTTCCTGACGATCCCATCCACGGGTGGCCCGCGGTCCGGCCGGCCGGTCGGCGCCCGAGCGGACGTGGATCCGTCGAAGAGGGGTTGATCCGGCAGCTGGCACAAGTGCCTTCGGGTCAGAGCCGGACGCCTCTGTCGGCACGGATCTGGTCGCGGTTCGGTGGGATCGAGGCGGTGGTCATGATGAGGTCGCGTTGGTCGGACCGCACTCGGCGGCAAGTGCTGTGGTCATCCTGGGTCGTTGTCGCCCTGCTGATGCTGGATGTTGTGTCTGGACCCTGGTACGGCGTCGCGGTGGCGGCCAGTGCGTTGATGCTGTGCGCGGTTCCACGCGCACTTCCGAAGGTCCCGCGGACGGGTTCCCGCGCAGATCTGCTGGCGATCGCCGTGCTGTACGTCGCGATCGTCGCGCTGATGCGCTTGGCGTTCGTCGGGTTCACCACGGACCACGTGGCGGGGTTGTTCCTGTGCTTCGCGGCGGCCTTGCTCATCGGCGTGCTCGGGCCGATCTATGTCACCGTCTGGCGTCGAGGTGCCCCGCTCGCCGACCTGGGTCTCCGACTCGGCGACTGGCGAGCGACCGGGCTCCTGGCACTGCTCTTCGCGGGCGTCCAGTTCAGCCTCACCCTGTGGGGATACGACCTGCCCGCGCCTGTCGACTGGGTCCCGCTGCTGGTCATGGCCCTGGTCGTGGGGGTCTTCGAGACGATCTTCTTCCGTGGGTTCATCCAGACCAGGCTGGAGGCGGCTTTCGGCCCGGTCGGGGGAATCGGCGGAGCGGCCGTCCTGTACGGCCTCTACCACGTCGGCTACGGCATGGGCGGCAGCGAGCTCGTCTTCCTCTCCGGACTGGGCATCGTCTACGCCGTGGCGTTCGCCCAGACCCGCAGCGCACTGGTCCTCTGGCCACTGCTCACCCCGGTCGGCTCCTTCTTCAACGCCGTCGACTCCGGGGACATCGACCTGCCCTGGGCCTCGATCGCCGGGTTCGCTGACGTGCTGGCCGTCATGGCACTGGGGGTCTGGGTGGTGCGGCGCCACCAGCGCAGGCACTCCACGAGCCATGGCTCGCCCCCCATGCTGGTGCAGCACTGACGGCGAGCGGCCGGGGCGCCTATCCCCTGAGGTTCCCGGCGAACCGACGCTCACGAGGCCGCGGTTCGGCCACGATGATCGGGCCGTCGAAGGTCGCAGGGTTCGGCGACTCGAGCCGTCGGGCAGTGGCGATGGCGGCTGTGAGCAGGTGGTAGAGCCTGTCGTCGGTGTCGGGCCTCCCGGCCTCGGCGATCCCCCGCACCGCGCACGTCATCAGCTGCGGCGCCGTGCGCGTATGGAACTGCTTCGCGGTCACCGGCACACCCTTGACGAACCGGCGAGCCCACGCGGTTGCTTGCGGCACGTCGGCCATCGCCCGGCGAATCTCGTCGACGCTGTTGACCGCGCTCGGACCGAGGATGGTCGTCATCTCCTCGCAGCGCAGCAGGCCCACGGCGAGCACACGCTGCAACGGCTCGGGCGCATCCGGGACCACCTCCACCGCGACCCCCGCGCTCAGCGCGACCTCCCAGGAAAGCCCGCCGCCGTGGACGCCGATGACGGACGGGACGTGCGGCGCCAGTCGGCTGCGGCCCGCATCGCTGGTGTAGTCGTTCACCATTCGTGCGAGATGAGCCAGCAGCGGGTGAGTGCACTTCGGCTCGTCGCTCCAGGGCTCCCCTGCCAGCACCGACGCCATCTCCATGAAGCACGCGCCGCGGCGCGGGTTGCGGTGCTTGCCACGAGAGAGCACCGGAATGCCGCCGGGCGAGCTGTTTCGAGCCATGTCATCGCCTCCACGACCAGCATTCGCCCCAGTCGCCCGGTCCGCAAGGGGTGCGCCGGCATCCGAAGCCGCATCACCCCACGGATGACCCGCGGCGGGCGGCACCGGAACCCGAGGGAGTCACAGCCAGGGAGAGACCAGCTCCGTCAGCTTCGGCGTCAGCGCCATCATCAAGAGGGGCCCGAAGGTGATCCGTTGGACGCCGGCCGCCTTCAGCTCCTCGAAGGAGCCGGACATCGAACCGTCCACCGGGTGCGCGGTGACGTTGACCGGCCCGGAGAGCTCCGCGAGCAGCGTGCGGAGCGTCGCGTTGTCCGGCACCCGCACCGGATACACGCACCGGGCGCCAGCCTCCTCACAGGCTCGGAGCCGACGTACGGCCTCAGCCGCCGGGTCGTCGAAGGTGACGTACTTGCCCAGGAACGCGTCCGTCCGAGCGTTGATGACCAGCTCGACCCCCGCCGCGTCGGCAGCGCTGCGGATGGCGCCGATGTAGTCGGCGTGCTCCTGCACGTCGCGCAACCGCCCCTGACTGTGCACGGTGTCCTCGACGTTGATGCCCACGGCGCCCGCCTCGAGCACGCGCTCGACGAGCTCGGCCGCCGGGGTGTCGTAGCCGGACTCGACGTCCGCCGTCACCGGTACGTCGACGGCGGCGGTGATGCGACGGATGCCGTCGAGGGCGTCCTCGAGGGTCATCCCCTCGTTGTCCTCCTGCCCGCGGGAGTCGGCCAGCGGGTGGCTGCCGACGCTGAGTGCAGGGAAACCGGCTTCGACCACGGCTCGCGCCGACCACGCGTCCCAGACGGTCGGCAGCACCAGGGTCCGCCCGGTGTGGTGAAGTCGCAGGAGCTCACTCGCCTTGGCAGTCACGTCGGTCATGACCTGCAGCATGACAGACCGGCCACCCCGACCGAAGGGCTCGTTCCTGCGCGGAAGCGCGTCGCCGAGGCGATGACGCACCTCCGGGGGCGTGATGCGACCCGCGCAAGTCACCCGGTCACAGCGGAGTTGTCGATTCGCCTGAGCCGGGACCCGCACCGTGGCTAGCCTGCGGCTGCTTGTCTTTCGAGGGTAGGAGAACGTGTGTCGGCTCGTCTCGGGAAGCCGTTCACCATCGCAGCCGTGATCGGTGTCCTCGTGGCTGCGCTGGCCACCATGCCGTCAGCCGGCGCCGAGACCTCACGATGGCCCGGATACCAGACGATCTGGACGGGGAAGCTGCCGGACATCAGCGGCAACCGCATGCGGATCGTCGTCGACCGGCAAGGACAGGCAACAGCGGCCTGGGAGGCGTCATCAGCGGACGGCGGGCGGTCGCTCTGGACTGCGCGTCGTGCCTCCACCGGCACATGGATCGCTTCCGAGCAGGTCGCGACGTTCCCAACCGGGCCCGCGAGCTTCGACCTCGCGCTCGATGACTCGGGCACCGCGGCGCTCGCCTGGAGGGACACGACCGGTGAATCCCGGATTCGTGCGACGGTTCGCGATCGGTCGGGCGGGTGGGCTCCACCGGTCGATCTGGGCTCAGGCAGCGAGCCTCGTTTCGCTCAAGCGGAAGGCGGCGAGTCGGTTCTCGTCTGGGAGACCTCCGAAAGCCTCGTCGTACGGCGTCTCGACCCCGTCACCGGCAACTGGACCGCTTTCCCGTCCCTCGCGCTCTCGCCCTTGAGCAGCGAGGTGTCGGTGACCGGCGACCCCGACTCTGGTCGCGGTCTGGTCGCTTCCTGGCGAGAGGGCTACACATCCGGCGGAACGGTCCGGGTGGCTCGCCTCGGCGCGAACGGCTGGGCGACACTCGGCGAGTCCTCACTCGTGGAAGGCTCGACATGGGCACGCGTCGGCGTCGACCCCACCGGGCGCATCATCGCTGGGGGTGAGCGCGCCTACAACACCGGCGAAGCTGGCACGCTGGTGACAGTCGGGCCGGACGGCGTCGACAACGTCCTGTTCGAGCTTCCCGGCAATGACACCACCATCGTGGACATGTCCCCGACCGGTGAGATCGTGGCCGCGTGGCACGAGGATCGCACCGTCTACACGGCAGAGTACGTCGCGGGCCGCTGGAGTAGTCCGCGGCGTGCACACAGCGCCACGCTCGGCTCGACGTCTGTCTACGGGATGCGGATCCACTCCCTGACCGACGGTCGCTGGCTCGTCAGCTGGCATCAGTCGAGCGACTCCAGCGCGGAGGAGGGGACCTGGACCTCCCTTCGTGGCGTCGATGGAACGTGGCGCGAGGAGTACGCCGGGAGCACCTGCTTCGTCGCCGACGCGGTCGCCGCGGCTCCCCGAGGAAGCCTCGACATCATCGGCGGGTGCACCGACTCCGTGGTCGGACGTCGACTCGATGTCGAGGGTCCGACCGCGCGGATGCTCGGCAGCACGCTGCTGCCGACGTACGCCCCCAGCGTGTTCGCGACCGGGCTCGACCATGTCGGCGGGGTCGGTGCGGCGAGCTTCGAGTTCGCCTCGAGGTCTGTGAGCTGGAGCGGCGGTCCGTGGACCGGCTGGTCATCGATCGGCTCCGACACCGTGCACACCGACGGGATCAGCGGCATCTGGCACTCGAGCGAGAAGCCCGGTCGCACTTACTGCACCCGCGTGCGCGCGGTCGACTCCGGGGGCAACGTCGGGGAGTGGTCGAGCAATCAGACCTGCTACTCGGCGGCGATCGATGACCGGCAGATGCGGCGCAGCCGCGGATGGCGGGAAGGACGTCACGACTACTGGCAGCACACCTTCCTGACGACGTCGCGGAAGGGCGCCACGCTCCGACTCCCGGGCGTGCATGCGCGGAGGTTCGCCCTTCTGGCCGACGCGACGCCCGGAGGCGGACGGGTCGAGGTCTGGTTCGGCGGGCGACTGCTCAAGCGGGTCACGCTGCGCAGCAGCACCAGCTCCAACGAGTATCGGAACGTGCTCCTCGGCGTCCTGCCGACCGCACGCACCGCGACACTCGTCATCAGGATCGTCTCCAAGGGCAAGCCGGTGCGGATCGACGGCATTCACGCGACACCGCTGTGAGCTGCAACCCGCACTCGGCACCGCCCTTCTCATGGGCGGACGCATCGATCTCTTCGGTGACAGGATCGAGCTCCTCCGGTGGTTCGGCTTCGAGCTGAAGGTCATTCCGCTGGTCGACATCGCCCGCGCCGACGTCGGACGTCGCGGCCTCTCCTTCCGACTTGACGACGACGTCGAGCGACTGCACGGCACCGGTGTGCACCTTGCCGGCACGATCCACATCCAGCCGGTGGCGACGTGGCTCTCCCGCGCCGGGCTCGTGGCCGAACGGCGGCGCTACTCCTTGCTGTGGTTCGCGACGCGCAGCTTGGTGCTGGGTTTCGGCGCTGCCATCGTCGTCGTCACCCTGCTCGCCCTGCTGGGACGCGCACTCGGCTGGGTGACCCTCGCCCAGGTGACGGCTCCACGCCCGCAGACGGCGTTCGTCTACTCACCTGACAAGTGGTCGTTGATCGTTGCGGTGGTCGCGGCGGCCGCGGGTGTGCTGTCCCTGACGTCGGCCAAGGTAGGCGGACTGTCCGGAGTCTTCATCTCCGTGACGACCGTCCCGGCCCCTGGCAACGTCGCGCTCGGCCTCGCGTTCGGCGTCGGCCACGAGATCTGGGGGAGCCTCGCTCAACTGGTGGTCAACGTCGTCGGCATGGCTGTCGCCGGCTGGGTCACCCTCGCCTTCCAGCAAACCGTGTGGAGCCGCATGTCCCTCCGCCGGGCACGATTCTCGCGCCGCCTCAACCCGCGCAGCTAGCGCAGCCGGCAGGAAGGTGGGACTGCCCTGCCCCCGGGCCGGGACGGAGTCGTTCAGTCGGCCTGCACGTCGACGACGTGCCCGAACTCGCTGAGGATCGCAGCGATGCGAGAGCTCTCGTTCCGAATGGCGACGTCCGGGCCCGCGGTGCCCGGCAGCGGCTCCCCCGGGGCGAGGATGCCGAGCCTCTCCAGCGTGGGGCCCCACCAATCGATGTCGTTGGCGATCGGCGTGCCCGGCGCCGGGAGACCAGCAGCGCGCGCCTGGTCGAGGCGGGCGCGCAGGGCCGGATGGGCACCATCGACGTGACGCGTCAGGAGCAGCCGTGCGGCGTCGATGTCGTCCTTGTACGCCGACCACTCGATGCATGAGAACACCGACATGGCGCCGAGGTCGTAGTCGCTCGCCAGGCGAGCGGGCGACGCGAACGTCTCGAGCAGCGGAAGCACGTCGGTCCCGATGAAGGCAGGCAGGTCGTCGAGACGCCGGCTGCCGGCCCCGTCGCCGTACAGGACGACGCTCGGCGGCAGCGTCCCCGAGCTGTGGACGAGCGGACCGGTCCGCCACGTCAGGTTGGGGTTGCGTGCGCGCCACCGACCGAAGCCAGGGTCGAGCACCTGGACACGCAGGTGCGCCCATGCCCCGATCTCGCGTCGCGAATAGGTCGATGACTGGAAGTGCAGCTCCAGCTGCGCGGTCCCTCGAGTCCATCGCAGAGCCTGTTTGGACCGGATCACCGTTGCGCCCTCGTAGATCTCGGCCAGCCAGGTCAGGGCAACGTGGATGGCGTCGCGGGGAGCGACGTCGGGATCGATGATCGGGGGCCTCGGGTCCACCGGAGAAGTGTTGCGTCGCGCCGTCCCCGGCCGCAGCCGAATGCGGCCCACGACGGGGGTTCGAGGTCACCCACGAGCCCAGGGACGTGGTCGCCCCGCCACAGGCACGGCATGTCCCGGGACGCGGGTGGGTACACCTTTACTTTCGGTTCGTCGTCGTGTCGCGAAGGAGCGTGCCGTGCTGATCGACCACATCTTTCCCAGTCGGCGGCACCGTCGCGCCGCCCTGAGCCTCGCCCTCGCGGCCTCCGTGTCGCTCTCCGCCCCACTGCTCGTCGGTCAGGCTGTCGAGGCGGTCCATGCCGCTGACGCCGTCGCCCCCGGGGCGCCGGGCACACCGTCGACCTGGAACGAGGGCGACAAGGACGGCTTCGGGACGGCCAGGGGCACCGCGAGCAAGGTCTGGTACACGCTCAACGACGGCATGCTGACCGACGTCTACTACCCACGTATCGACACACCGAGCATCCGGGACAGTCAGTTCGTCGTGACGGACGGCGCGACGTTCACCGACCGCGAGGACCGGGACTCGACCCACCGGGTCGTGCTGCTCGACAACCGCAGCCTGACGTACCAGCTGGTCAACACGGCCCGGTCCGGAGCGTGGCGGCTGACCAAGACGTTCGTGACCGACCCGGCACGCTCGACCGTGATGGAGCAGGTGCGCTTCGAGTCGCTCACCGGGAAGCCCTACCAGCTCTACCTCCTGCACGACCCGGCGCTGTCGATGACCGGAGACGACGACACCGGTCGCAGCACGAAGGACGGCGCGCTCCTCTCGACGGACGGCACGACGAGCAGCGCGGTCGTCGTACGCCCCGCCCTCGGCAAGACCTCCAGCGGCTATCTCGGGACCTCCGACGGATGGACCGACCTCGCCTCCGACCACGACCTCGACGGGCACTACACGGCGTCGACCCCCGGCAACGTCGTGCAGACCGGTCGGGTCATCGTCAACGGACTGCAGAACCACCAGGACCTCACGGTGGCCATCGGCTTCGGGTCCGATGAGTCGACGGCCCTGTCGACCGCCCAGACGAGCCTCGCCCAGGGCTTCGCAGCCACGAGGGCGGCGTACGCCGCGGGCTGGGCCGACTACCTCTCGCACCTGACACAGACGCCGGCCAGCGCCGCCGGCTGGCAGACCGAGTGGAACGTGTCTGCGATGGTGCTGGCGGCCAGCGAGGACAAGACGGTCCGAGGCGGCTTCGTGGCGGCTCCTGCCCGACCGTGGGCATGGGCGAACTCCTTGCAGAGTCTCGCCGTCTACCACGCGGTGTGGTCACGAGACCTCTACCAGATCGCCACCGGGCTGCTCGCGGTCGGCGACAAGCCTGCGGCGGGGCGGGCGCTGGACTTCCTGTGGAACGTCCAGCAGCGTCCCGACGGCTCGTTCCCCCAGAACAGCAGGCTGGACGGCACCCCTGTGTTCGGCGATCTCCAGCTGGACGAGGTCGCCTTCCCGATCGTGCTGGCCCACGAGCTGGGTCGCACCGGCGCCAGCGACTGGGGCCACATCAAGCTCTCAGCGGACTTCATCGTGGGGCACGGCCCCCAGACCCCGCAGGAGCGGTGGGAGAACGCCAAGGGCTGGTCGCCGGCCACGATCGCGGCTGAGATCGCCGGGTTGGTGTGCGCGGCGGACGTCGCGCGGGCGAACGGGGATCCCGGGCGGGCGGCGACGTACGAGGCGACGGCCGACGAGTGGCAACGCAAGGTCCAGGGCTGGACGGCGACCAGCACCGGGCCGTACAGCCCGAGCCCGTACTACCTGCGGATCACGGCGACCGGGCAGCCGGACTCCGGCACGAAGATGCAGGTCTCGGACGGCGGGCCGCTGATCGACGAGCGCTACGTCGTCGACCCGAGCTTCCTCGACCTGGTGCGGCTGGGTGTGAAGAGAGCCGATGATCCGGTCATCACCAACTCACTGTCGGTCGTGGACCGTCAGCTGTCCTACACGACGGCGAACGGGCGCTTCTGGCACCGGGCGAGCTTCGACGGCTACGGCGAGAAGCGCGACGGCACCCAGTGGGAGGTCACCGACCCGGGCTCGAACATCACGGTGGGCCGCGGATGGCCGCTCCTCGGCGGAGAGCGCGGCGAGTATGCACTCACCGCAGGAGATCGACCCTCCGCGCAGGAGCTGCTCGACACGATGGGTCGCGCCGCTGCCGACGACAGCCACCTCATGGCCGAGCAGGTCTGGGACCTCAACCCGCCCGCCGGGCAGCCGGGTTTCACACCGGGCGAGCCCACCTTCTCCGCCACCCCGCTGGCATGGACGCACGCGCAGTTCCTGCGGCTCGCGGCCAACGTGGCGGCCGGGCGCGACCTGGAGACACCGCAGATCGTCGCCTGCCGCTACAACAGCGAGGCCTGTGTCCGCTGACCGCTCCCGTGTCACGGCTGGCCGTCACTCGGCTGGCCGTCACCCGGTCAGGGTGCGGTCTCCGCAGGCGGTTGCAGCTTCTCCTCGAAGAAGGCCAGGACCCGGTCCACACCCGCTTGCTGGCGGTGCTCGGTCAGAGTCGCGTGTTTGCGCCCGGGGAACTCCACCGCGATGAAGCCGTCACCGAGCTCGCGACGCAGAGTGTCGAACCTCGTGCCGACAGCCGGGTCGTTCTCGTAGCGCAGTCCGAGGACCTGGCAGCCTGCGTCGACCTTGGCCTTCACGGACTCCAGGTCGCGGCGGCTGAGGCCGAGGTCTGCTCGTCGGGCCCTGCCCACGGGGGCGGGCGAGGCCGGCTGGGCGAGCACCGGGGCCGCCACCGGCGCATCGGCGAGCATCGCAAGCGCGTAGCCGCCGGTCAGGCACATGCCGACAGCACCGACGCCGGGTCCTCCCAGCTCCCGGTGCAGCTCACCTGCCAGCGACCGCAGCCAGGTCGCGACCGGGGTGGTGCGCCCCAGGGCGAACATCGTGAACTCCCGGCTGACGCACACGGCCGCGATGCTTCGCACGATCTCGAGCGCCGTGGCCTCGGCCCCGGGTCGGCCGAAGAGCGACGGCATCACCACCGTGAATCCCCGGGCCACGACGTCCTCGGCGAACTCGAGCACCGCCGGCGTGATGCCAGGGATCTCGTGGATCACGATCACCCCGGGCCCGCCCCCCTTGCGGTACGTCGCGTGAGAGACGCCGTCGTACGTGTGGGTGCCGAGGGTCCAGGACTCGAGCGAGCTCATGGTGATGGCCGCCGCTGCGGTCGCCCTCAGGACCGCTGGACAGTGCTCGTGGCGCTCAAGCCGGCCGCTGCGCTGTACGGGTTGTCTGCGGTCCAGTCAGGTACGTACAGCTCGCCGTCGAGCACGACGCGAACCACGTTGCCCGACTGGTAGGTCGTCGACATGCGATCACCCGTGCTGGGGTCACGCTCGGAGGAGGAGACCGCTGGGCCACCGTCGCGGACGACCGTGAGCTCGACGTGCACGGTCTCGGTGAGCTCGACGGTGTGGGAGAGGTCGAAGTTCGGGTCTGCACAGCCCGGGGTGCGCTCCACGGTCACCCCGACCGGCCAGGTCGCGGCGAGGCTGCCCCTGGTGAGCTTCGAGTCGACGGTGACGCTGCCCTCCGGCAGGGGCTCCGATCCGTTGTAGGTGACATTGACCAGCTCGTCGGAGGCGGTGTCGCAGCCCACCCACCCGCCGGTCAGGGTGGCCGATGCGTCGAGGGACGGAAGCCCGTCTGCCCGGTAGGCCAGGATGTCGTAGCCACTGATGTCCAAGCCCGTTGCGGCGATCAGCTCGACCGTGGGCAAGGCCGCCGTCGGATCCTCCGGGCCGTTGAGCGACGCGCTGACCTGTCGGTCCTTGTAGGTGAAGCTGGGAGGGGCCGCTGAGGAAGCGGCGGCCGTCACCGCGACAGCGGCAACCGTGGTGAGTGCGATCAGTGCAGCCGACCGAGTCCGCATATCGTCTCCCGAGACGTTGTCGACGGTCGCGGCGCCAGTGCCTTCTGTCTCAGACCGCCGTCGTCCCGGGACGATAACCACGGGGCTCGACTAAGCGGAAGGCCCGCCAGCGGATATCCCTCAAATGCGACACCAGGCATCGCCTCGGCTAGGAGTAGCGGTGACTCTTCGACGCGTGGCCGTGCTCGCGCGTGCACGTGCGCCCGTTCATCGAACGGTGCCCGCACAGCGCGTCGGTGGGCGAAGCCGGAGCAGCCGTGCTGGCTGGCTCGGCCTTCGCCGGCCGGACCGCCGGCCTGACCACTGGCTTTGCCGACGTCGAGGCGCCGGCCGAAGCAGCTGACCTCTCGCGAAACCGCGCCTCCCGCATCGCCCGCACTGCTGCTTCTTTGCTCATCGTGTGATCACCCGACGAACTGTAGGCGTGCGTGCCGACACTTTCGTTGAGGCGCGTAGCCGACAGCCGCCGCTTCTGAATCCGACAGCACCGCCGCCCGTGACCGCGACCCGCCACGGCGGTGCTCGTCGCTGCCTGAGTTAGCCTTGCCGCGATGAACAAGCCGGATCTCGGGAACCGCTACGGCAGCCCGAACATCGCGATGAAGATCATGTGGTCACTGGTCGCGCTGGCCATGATCGCCCTCGGTGCGATCTGGACGTTCACAGCCTCGGGCACCCCCCAGGCGTTCGGTCCGATCGTGGCAGGTCTGGGCGTCGCCCTCGGCTACGTCGTGCTCATCCAGAAGCGACACTGATCGGTTCCGGACCCGTACGGGGACCAGGCGCCGGTCAGGCTCGGTGCATGCTGTGACGATGGATGAGCTCGACCTCCAGTCCGCCGCGACCATCTGGGCCGAGTACGTCGGCGAGCATCCGGAGCACGCAGACGAAGCGATGCCACCGGTCGACCGGTTCGGCGACTCCGCGGACATGGCCGATGAGCTGCTCGGACTCGTCCTTCGGGGACCGAAGCGGGCGACGGTGGCTGCGGTGGCTGAGTTTCGAGCCGAAGGGCAGCCGCTACCTCGCATCGGCGACCACTGGATCGTGGCGGACGGCGCAGGGCGACCCCGAGTGATCCTGCGCAGCACGGAGCTGCGCATCGGCCCTCTGAGCAGCGTGGACGACGAGTTCGCCTGGGACGAGGGCGAAGGGGACCGGACGCGGGAGTGGTGGGTCGATGCCCATCTCCGGTACTTCAAGCGCTCACCAGCGCTGCTGGGCACCACCGTCGATGAGCAGCTCGAGCTCGTCTTCGAGCGCTTCGAGGTGGCGTGGCCGCCCGTTCAGGTGTAAAGGTCGAGCTGGGTACGAGCCAGTTACTCAGTGGAGGCGCAGGCCGCACCTGACGCATCCGTGAAGGACTGACGATGTTCGAGCAGCAGCGTCCCGACGGCGACCTCGACCCGGCGTACGAGGTCCTCACCAACGAGGTCCCTCGCCGCGGGCACCGGCGTACGACCTGGCTCACCGTGGCGGCAGCCGGGATCCTGGCCGCGACCGCGTTCACCGTGACCCATCACGGAGGCCACCGGACGCAGCCCGCCTCAGCGCCGGCACCCAGCGTCACCGTCGTGGGTCCGACCGGCGCGCTGATCCTCGTCGGTGCGGACGGACGGCGCCGGCTGATGCCGAACGTGAAGCTGACCGCGCCCATCGCCCTGTCCCCGGACGGGAGGAAGGTCGCCTACGTCGGCATCGGTGCGGGCGGAGACGAAGGCCTGTGGGTCGCCGACTCCGACGGCAGCAACGCCGGGCAGTTGCCCCTGTGCCGTCGCTGCGTCCCCGGATGGGGTCTCGACTGGTCACACGACGGCACCCGACTGGCGTTCATGACCTCCAGGCCCGGTGAGCCGACGTGGCAGATCCGCGTGCGCATCCTGGCGACGGGCTCCGAGCTCGAGTTCGAGAGGCGCGGTGTGCTGAGCGACGTCGCGTTCTCCGCCGACGACGACCGTCTGGCCTTCGTCGTCGTCGGAAGCCACAGACCGGTGGTCGCCACGATGGACATCGGTCAGGGACTGTCGTCGCTGCACACGGTGAGCCCGCCCCACCGCGCGATCCAGACACCGGCGTGGAGCGCGGACGGCACGGCCATCTACTACACGGCGAGCGACGCGAAGCCGTACGCGAGGTGGGACGGCGACTCCCCGCTCGACCTCCTCCGGGTCAGCGACGTGTACGCGCTCGACCTCGGCACGGGACGCGAGCGATCGATCACCCACGCTGCGACCGGGGAGCGGTACTACACCGTCCACCGGTACGGGACCCGCCTGCTGACGATCCATTCGATCCACAACGGCGACACGGCCACCGGCTGGCTGAGCCCGGACGGAAGCAGCTTCGAACCCCTGCTGGACGCCCGCGGTCAGCTCGTCGCGGGCGCGTCGGCAGAACCGCTCGCAGGTGTCGATGGCACAGGGAGGTGAGGCCGCGAGCAGGTCGCCCCGTCGACACCCGCAGCCGCGCGCACGTGACAGGTCGAACCTCGGGAGGAAACATGTCAATGGTCGTTGCGCTGCACGAGATCGGCTCCGTGCAGGTCAGGGATGGGCGGACCTGTCATGTCGCTGCGTGATGACAGGTACGTCGGAGTCCCGATGCCCTTGGCCGATGGCCTCCCTGCCGAGGCGAAGCCGTTGTACGACGAGCTCGCCAGGCTGTTCCGGGGCCACTCGGGTGGCATCGATTCGCTCATGTACAACTGGGGCACCATCTGCTCGCTGCTCGCCTCCGGGGCAGCCGGTGTCGTCGCCACCGTGGAACCGCTCATCGCCTCGGTCCTCGCCGCACTGGCCGCCTTCTTCATCGCGGCGACGCGGGTCTTGTCGTTCGACGGGCGCTGGCGGTGGCACCTCCAGCGCAGGGCGAGGTACGCCAGCATCATCTACCGGCTCAATCGGGGGCAGCTGTCGTCTGAGCTCGAACAGCGCGACCTGATCCGACACCTCTACGCCGAGCTGGAGGAGGAGCGGATGCGGGACGGGCTTCTGCCCGGCTCGGGCGGTTCCGTCGAGACCCCGGCTCGTCCCGCGACATCGATCGCGGCGGAAGCCTAGGGGCATCCACCGTCGGCAAGACCGCTCGAGAGCCGAGCCGTCGGCGACGCGACACGGTCGAGGCGAGCGGCCACGATCGTCCGGAAGGTCGCCGGCTCGTCCATCCAGGGGAAGTGACCGGCCTGCTCCTGGACGACCAGCTCGCCGCAGCGGAAGAGGGCGGCGACGGCCACCATCGCACCCACCGGGTTCCCGACGTCGACGCTGCCGGCAAGGACGAGCACGGGGATGTCGAGCTCCGCGAGCGCTGCTCTCGTGCGGGGCGGATCGAAGGCGCCCTCGCTCTCGAACATCCGGGCCGCCTCGACATCGCGCTCGGCCTCCATCCGGGCGTCGTACGCGGCGACCTCCTCGTCCCAGCGTCCGTAGCTGAACGGCGCGAGCATCGCCCAGTCGGCCGCGCCTGCTTCACCGGCCTGGATGCGGGCGAGGGCTGCCGAGGCGGCCGGATACCAGGGCTCGCCCTCCCGTGAGCGCGCGACCTCGGACCGCGCCTCGTCGCTGATCTCGATCGCGAGCGCTCGCGTGCTCGGCGTCACCAGGATCAACCGGTCGACTCGTTCGGGATACCGCTCGGCGTAGCGGTAGACGACGTTCGCGCCCGCGGAGTGGCCCAGGAGAGCGAGTCGTTCCGCGCCCAGGTGGACACGGAGAGCCTCGATGTCCTCGACGACGCGGTCGCAGCGGAAGGAGGTCGCGTCCGCCGGTGAGTCCGACGCACCGCTTCCGCGGTGGTCGAGAAGGATCAGCTCGGCGTGGGCATCGAGACCGCCGAGGTCACCGAGGTAGTCGGCTGACAGCAGGGGGCCGCCCGGGACGCAGACGAGCGGAGCGCCCGTTCCTACGCGACGGTAGGACAGCCGGGTGCCGTCGGGAGCGAAGAGGTGCATGGCATGACGCCTTCCTGGAGGTCGGGCGCTGCCAGGAAGGCGTCGAGCTCAGGTCGAACGACGCGCCACCGTGGACTGGAGCACCCAGCAGACGGAAACGAAAATGGTGCTCACCTCCTACGGTCGTCGCGGCGAAGGGGACAGTACCGCACGACCAGTCCACGCGCTCGCGAGATTTCCGCACGCCAACCCGCCAGGAGGATCGGGATCGGGCAGACGCGTCGGTCCGGCGCTCGCTGGCGAGTTCGAGTTGTCGGATCGGCCGCAGCCGAGGTGCGATCCTCGCGGGAACGACAGCGCCCACGGCAGCAATGCTGCCGTGGGCGCAGGGGTGAAGGGGCTCAGAGCGCGGTCGGCTCAACCCACCGTCCGGCGTTGTCGAAGATGAAGTCGTCCTGGTACTTGCCGAGCTTGACGAGCGCGATGATGAAGTCGACGAGCGGCCAGATGCCGAACGTCGCCCACCACCCGATCAGGAGCTTGAAGAGGCCGAGCCCGACCTGGCCGCGCATGAAGCGGTCGACGCCGAGGCTGCCGAAGAAGAAGCACAGCAGGACGAAGACGACCTTGTTGACCCGACGGGTCGGAACGGTGACGGTAGTGGTCACGGATGTTCAACCTTTCTGACTGTTGTCGAGGATGGCCCTGTCGGCGATGCCCGCAGAGGCGGGTTCAGCAGACGACCATCCAGGGATGCCGGGAGCCACGGCACGAGCTTCGGCCGGCTCTTTACTTGCGGACCCTCGCAGACGCCTTCGACCGCGTCGCGCACTTCGCATGTAGAGAGGACCAACGTCCCCGGCCAGCCGTGTGCCCGCCGACCGTCGTTCGGCGGGCCTTCGACATGGAGGACGCTCGACGTCCACCGCCATCCGGAAACGGCCCTCCGCGCGGGCATCGGTGCTCCAGTATTGCGATCGTGGGGAGGTCAAGGGTCTCGGTGGCGTGGGCACGACTGCGCCGGGATCGCTGATCTGATGGAGAGCGCTCCGGTGACCTTGCCGGCCACCCTCAGCCTGCGCAGCGCGGAGTACGTCGTGGACGGCCTTCGCCACGCCGGGGCCGGGTCTCAGGTGCTCATCCAAGGAATCCTCGAGTCCGGCCACGGCACGTAGGTCGTGGTTTGCGACGTCGCTGCACCGTCTCGCGACCGACCCGCCGGTCACCCACCGGTCACGAAGGTGATTGAGTCCCGGGTGCGGGCGAGCCGATCGACCATCTGGCTCGACACGTCCACCTCGTGCCACGTCTCGACGATGACCGACGCCCCGCGCACGTCCATGACCCAGAAGTCGATGACGACCGGTCGCACCGGCTCGTACGTGATGCCGTGGCCGCCGTACGGCGTCTGCGCCACCCGGTACACATCGGCGCAGCGGTTCTTGATCCGCAGCTGCACGTGCACGGCCGGACGACCCAGCATCTGCACCGGGCCGGGCGACTGGAGGACCGTGCTCTGCGGGAGCTCGGTGAGCTGATCCCCGAGCAACGCGGGTGTGTCGGCCAGGTTCGTGTTCAGCGCGCTCAGGAGGCAGCCGGTCCCGGCCGACAGCCCTTGCGGCACGTAGACGGCTACGCCGCCACTGCCGGCCCCGCCGAGCGTGTCGTACAGCACCGGATAGTCGTCGGCCCCCCAGCTCGCGTCGTCGAACGTGACGTCGGCGTGGATCTCGGCGCCCGTGCCGTCGACGCCGACGAGCATCCGATAGGTGCCCGGCGCGAGCGTGCCGCCCCCGGTGTCCTCGTAGGTCTTCGGGGTCGCCGCACGGGATGGCGTGGTCGGCTCGGCCGTGCCCCCGGAACCGATCCTCGCGACGCCGTACGCACCCAGCCCGACGAGCACCGCCACGGCGGCGGCGACGCCGACCCGTGCCGCCGTACGCCGGCGACGGCGGGCCCTGCCTCCCCTGATGAGCGACTCGACATCGGGTGCGGGTGCGTGCTGTCGGTCGGCCTCGCGTCCGAGCTCAGCCCGAAGATGCTGGTCGAGGTTCATGACTCGCTCACCGCCTCTCCGATGCCCGACGCGGTCAAGGCCCGCCGAAGGGCCCCGATCGCGGCCGACGACTGAGACTTCACCGTCCCGGGCGCGCACCGGAGGACGTCCGCGATCTGCGCCTCGGTCAGGTCCTCGTAGTAGCGCAGCACGATCACCGCGCGCTGCCGCGCCGGGAGCGCGCAGACAAGCGGCCACATCAGTCGCCGGTCGAGGACGGGCTCCTCGACGGAGTCGCCGATCGCCTCGGGCAGCTCATCGGTCGGCCGCTCACCGAACGAGGCGCGTCGCCGGCTCGAGACCAGTGCGTTGGCGAGCATCCGGCGTACGTAGGCCTCGGCGTGTTCCATCCGACCGATCCGCGACCAGTTCACGTACGCCTTCTCCAGGGCGGTCTGCAACAGGTCTTCCGCGCCGGTCGGGGACGCCGCGAGCAGGTAAGCCAGCCGGTAGAGCGACGCCCAGCGGACGGTGACGAACTCTCGGAAGTCCTCGTCGGTATCCATCGCCCACCTCCTGTGCCTCCTCATACCTGTAACGCGGTGACGGGCCGATCCGGTTCGTCGAAATCTGGCGACCACGACGCCACCAGGCACCCGGACCGGCGACCCTCGCTGGACCACCGGCGTGCTGGATGAAATCCCTCGCAACCACTATCCCGCTGATACGCGATCTGCGCCGGTTCGGCGGCAGTCGTGCTTGGATCGGCCCGTGACCGACCTCGTGCCCGGCGCCGACGCCGAGACCTCGCGCACCCGGCGCCTGCCGTGGTCGATCGTGGTGCCGTTCGCGCTCGCCGCGGTCTACCTCGCGTGGCGGTTGCGCGCGGAGGCCACCATCGCGTGCGACGTCGGCGTCAACGCCGGCTCCGCGATGATGGGTCTCACCCTGGCGACGCCCTTCCTCGTCCTCGGCTGCGTCGTGGTCGGCGGCGTCTGGCGGCACGTGCTGCCGGTCGGTACGGCGCTACTCGCGGTGCTCGCCTCCTACGCCGTCGTGGTCGCCGTGACGCTCCAGGTGACGGCCCCTTCACCGGACTACCCGGACGGCGGCGTTGTCGCGTGTGCGGGCGGACACCCGTCCTGGTGGCCGGGCTGGCTGCCCGGCTGATCGGCCGGGGCCCGACCGCAACCGAGTCCCGAGCTCGGCGCCTGAACGACGAGGCGGGCTACTCCGCCAGGCCGGACCTCGTCCACCGCGGGACCGGTCCGGGATCACCGAGGTCGGAGCCGACCGGGCTCTGCGACACCTCCTGTGCGATCGCAGTGCCCCACTCGAAGTACGCCATCAGCGCATCCCGGGTCTGCGGCTCGCCTGGCAACACCTCATCGATCGCCTGCGCCATCAGCTCGAGCCAACGCGTCCGGTGCTCGTCGCGGATGCCCAGGCCGAGATGGCTCCGCAGCAGCCGCTGGTGACCACCGTGGAGCTCGGTGAACTCCGGAGGGCCGCCGAACACCTCGGCCAGCCACACGGCGACGAGCTCGACGTGGCTCGGCGTGAAGGTGGCGAAGACCGGGGCCAGCACCTCGTCCGCCAGGACATGCTCGTAGAAGGTCTGACTGAGCCTGCGCAACCCGTCGGTGCCACCGACGGCGTCGTACAGCGAGGTCCCCGAGTCCATGCCTGCATCGTCGCAGACCGTCGGCGTGCGGATCTGCCGCGAGGACGCAGTCGCTCATGCCGATGTTCGCGAGTGTGGCGAGGTCGGGCTCCCACGGGCCGCGGGCCGGATAGTGTCGATCCGTGGCGGCTGAACTCGACCCTGTGCTGCACAACCGATCCGCGTGGGACTCCCAGGCCGACGAGGGCAACGAGTGGACGGTGCCCGTCTCGTCGGACGTGGTCGAGCGCGCCCGCCACGGCGAGTGGTCGGTGGTGCTGATCGGTTACGAGCCGGTGGACCGACACTGGTTTCCCGTTGAGATGACAGGCGTTCGCGTCCTGGCTCTCGCGGCCGGGGGCGGGCAGCAGGGTCCGGTGCTGGCGGCGACCGGCGCCGTGGTCACCGTCTTCGACAACTCACCCCGGCAGCTGGAGCGCGACGAGGAGGTGGCCGCCCGCGACAAGCTGACGCTGCGTACGGTGCTGGGCGACATGCGGGATCTGAGCGTGTTCGAGGACGCCAGCTTCGACCTGATCCTGCATCCGGTGTCCAACGTGTTCTGCCCCGACCTCGCGCCGGTCTGGACGGAGTGCTTCCGGGTGCTGCGACCCGGTGGTGCCCTGCTGGCGGGGTTCATCAATCCCGACACCTACATCTTCGACGCCGAGGCGTTGGATGCGCGGGGCGAGTTCGTCGTCCGGCACGCCCTTCCGTACTCCGACCTGACCCATCTCACGGCGACCGAGCGCGAGCGGGCCTTCGGTCCCCATGCGCCGCTGGAATACAGCCATTCGATGGCCGACCAGCTCGGTGGTCAGCTCGCCGCAGGGTTCGTCATCACCGGGTTCGCCGAGGCGCGTCACCAAGCCAGTCCGACGTCGCAGTACATGCCTGGCTACTTCGCGACGCGCGCGGTCAAGCCCGCCTGACCGCGGCACGACGCCCGGATCGTGCTGGACCCGGCTGCCCCTGCCGCGTGTCAGGCTGATGTCCGTGGGCGCTCAGGAGGAAGTCATCGAGGCGGCCCGCCAGCGGGCATCTGCACTCGTGGCGGGCGACGCCGAGCGACTCGCAGCTCTCCTGCACGAGCAGTTCAGGTGGACCACGCACGCGGGCGAGACCTACGACAGAGCGGAGTACGTCCGCCGGAACACCGAGGGGCGGGTCTGGCGCTCGCAGGACCTGAGCGACGTCGAGGTCGTCGTCGTCGGCGACACAGCCGTCCTGCTCGCCGACGTGGTTGACGTGGTGCTCTCAACGGACGGCCGGGCCGAGTCGTTCCGCATGCCGATGACGCAGGTCTGGGTGCGGGTGGCGACCCACTGGACGTGCCTCGCCGGTCACGCAGGGCCACGACGGGACTGACGGACCGGACGGGCCGCGTGGTCGCCGAGTCGCGACTTCAACGCTCGGGACGTCGGCGTACGACAGGTGGCGAGCGTTCACCGCCCCTGCGCCCCGGCGGCAAGCACCTTGCGCAGTGCCCCCGCCAGGACCTCGGCCTCGCGGGCGCTGAGATGGTCGGCGAACTCGCGTCGCACCACGGCGACGTACGTGGGCGCTGCCTTTCGCAGCGCCGTCCGGCCGGCGGAGTTAGGGCGGCGAACGCCGATCGACCGTCCTCCGGGTTCGGCTCGCGCGTCACCAGCCCGGCCCGCGTCAGCTCGTCGACGACCCGGCTGACCCGGGTGCGGCTCACGGCGGCGACCGAGCCGAGCTGGCCCATGGTGAGCCGCCCGTCCGGCGCGCCGTTCAGTTCGAGCAGGACGTCGTACCACGTCAGCGGCAGACCGTGGGCCTCCTGCAGCTCGCGGTCCACGCGCGGCACCAGCGCGGCGTGGACTTTGAGCAACGCACCCCAGGTGTCGGACAGGTCCGTCGGCATGACCGCAGGATACCAAGACTTGTGCGTGCGCACACACCTTGATAGAACTATGTGCCTACGCACACAACTTCCGAAAGGCACGACCATGACCACCCTGCTGCACATCTCCGCCTCGCCCCGCGGCCAGCGCTCCGAGTCGCTCGCCATCGCGACGACGTTCCTCGACGAGCTGCGCGCGACCCATCCCGACGTCACCGTCGAGCACTGGGACCTCTGGGACGGCACCCTCCCCGAGTTCGGGCCGCCCGCCGCTGCGGCCAAGATGGCGATCTTCGGTGGCGCCGACCCCGAGGGCGACGAGGCCGTCGCATGGCGGGCCGCGCGCGACGCGTTCGAGCGCTTCGACTCCGCGGACTACTACCTCTTCACCGTGCCGATGTGGAACGCCTCGGTGCCCTACATCCTCAAGCAGCTCATCGACGTCATCAGCCAGCCCGGCATGATCTTCGGATTCGACCCCGCCACGGGCTACACCGGCCTGCTCCAGAACAAGCGAGTGGCTGTCATCTACACCGGCGCCGTTTACGGCCCCGACCGTGGCCCGGGGTTCGGCAACGACTTCCAGCAGCCGTACTTCGAGGACTGGCTGCGCTGGGCCGGCATCGACGACATCCACAGCATCACGTTCCGCCCCAACCTGGCGACCGCGGACCCCGAGCCCGGTCGTCGCGACGCACACGCCCGGGCCGCCACGATCGCTCGTCAGTTCCTGGCCCCGGCCGAGCCCGCTGCGCTGGCGGGATAGGCAGGCGGGCGGCGTCGTCGAGGCCGACCGCGGGCAGCTGGTCGAGATCGTGAGCCGCGTGCGTGACGGGCGACTGCGGCCCACCATCGGAGCCACGGCATCCCTCGACGATGCCATCGCAACCTCCAACTCCAGGGAGCGTGTCAGGGGGAAGACGATCGTCAGCGTCCGAGCGTGACCGCGCCCGATGTCCGAGCAGTCGGCAGGTGACTATCGTCGGCACGTGAGGATCCGTCGACCGCGGCATCGACACCTGACCCGGCTCCTGTCGCTCACGGCAGGGGCCGCCACCGCCGGGATGGTCGGGGTCGCGCTGGTGTCACCGTGGCCGGCGGCGATGGTGATCCGTGCGCTGTTCGAACGCGATGCGAAGAGGACGTGCGCCGAGATGGCGAGGCACGTGCCCACCGGCGGGTTGGCCGAGACGCTCGACATCGCGTACGGCGACGAGGGCGCCCGCACCCGCCTCGACGTGTTCTCGCCGGAGCCAGCGGACGGGGCGTTGCCGACTGTCGTGTGGATCCACGGGGGCGCCTGGATCTCCGGCGACAAGGTCGACGTGCGCCCCTACGTCCGGAGGCTGGCGCACGAGGGCTTCACCACGATCGCGGTGTCCTACCCGCTCGCGCCCGAGCGCACCTACCCAGCGTCGGTGACCAGCTTGAACGCTGCCCTCGGCCACGTCCTCGAGCACGCCGACGAGCTTCGGGTCGATCCGTCACGCATCGTCGTCGCCGGCGACTCCGCGGGCGCGAACCTCACGAGCCAGCTCGCGACCGCGGTCACGAATCGCGGCTATGCCGAGGAGACCGGGCTGCAGCCGGCGCTCACGCCTGCCCAGCTGCGTGGCGTCGTGCTCAACTGCGGGATCTACGACGTGAGCAGCGTTCCGGAGGCGCCCGGCCTGGGCGGCTGGGGCTTCCGCATCGCGCTGTGGGCCTACCTGGGCCGTCGCGTCGGGCGCGGCTCGCCGGGCGGCCAGCTGCTCGCCGCGCACGAGATGTCGACGCTCGAACAGGTCACGGCCGACTTCCCGGCCACCTGGATCTCGGGAGGCAACGGCGATCCCCTCACCACCAGGCAGTCGAAGGCGCTCGCAGCCCGGCTCGAACGGCTCGGCGTCGACTGCACCGCGGTGTTCTACGCGGACGACGTGGAGCCAGCGTTGCCGCACGAGTACCAGTTCCACCTCGACCTCCCCGCGGCGCGCGATGCGTACGGGTCGACGCTCTCGTTCCTGAGGCGAGTGCTGCGGTAGTCGCCGCCAGGGTCCCTCGAGGCGCGGGACCAGGATGCGAACACGCAGATACGTTCGCGACGGCGCCGGCTCGCTGCCCGCGCCTGGTTGCGTCAGGCCGCCTCGGGCTCGAGGGCCGGGGCCTCGTCCCGGTCCCGCGGACGTTCGACGGTGATCACGATGGCCACCGCGGCGACGATGACGAGACCACCGATCACGACGGCGCTCGTCACCGGCTCGGACAGGATCAGCCAGCCGAGGAAGACCGCGACCACCGGGTTCACGTAGGCGTAGGTCGCGACCAGGCCGATCGGCGCGTTGCCGAGGAGCCACACGTAGGCGCTGAACGCGACGACCGAGCCGACGAGGACGAGGTAGCCCCAGGCGATCCACGTGTGGACGCCGTACGACCCCGGGCTGACCGTCTCGCCGCGCAGCAGGCCTGCGCTGATCATCAGCGCGCCGCCCGTCCACATCTCGTGGACGGTGATCACGAAGGAGTTGCGGGGCAGCGTCAGCCGCGGCTGCACCCACGAGCCGAACGCCCAGAAGGAGCTCGCGACCAGCACGAGGGAGGCGCCGAGGAGAGGGACGTCGCCGGCGCCCCGCCCGCCGAGCACGAGCCACGCCAGGCCGACGAAGCCGAGGAGTACGCCGACCACCGACCACCGTCGCGGCCGGTCTCCGGAGAGGAACCGGTAGAGGGTGACCCAGATCGGCACGGCGGCGACCAGCAGTGCGGCGACGCCACTCGGTGCACCGTGGTCCTCACCGACCGCGACCAGGCCGTTGCCGAGGAAGGGCAGCATGAGACCCAGCAGCGCCGAGCCCGCCAGCTCGGCGCGGGTGACCCGGAGGTCGACGCCGCGGAGCTTGAGGATGACGGCGAGGACGGCACTGGCGAGCAGGAAGCGGCTGCCCATGCCGACGAGTGGCGGCATCTCCTTCACGACGACCCGGATCGCGAGGTAGGTCGAGCCCCAGACGACGTACACGATCGCGAGAGCGACGACGATCAGTCCCAGCTTCGACCGCATGGCCACCACAGCGTCCTCCTCCTCGTCGCCGATCCTCCCTGGCAGAACGCCCGGCACTCGCGTGGCTATTGCCCCCTGCGGCAGATTGGCCGGTTGTCGACGAGTTTCTGGCAGTTTTCGTCTGCGCGCTGACGTGGCTCCGGACGCACGCTCAGCGCGCGTCCGGAGCCACGTCAGGAGTCACGTCAGCCTCGCGCCGATACCGGCGGCTCGACACCCAGCTCGCGCAGGGAGGACGCGTACCGCTCGACGTTGCCCAGCTTGACCGACTCGTAGCCGCGCACCATGTCGGGGAGCTCGGCGAGCTGAACGGCCCGGTCGTACGACGCCTGGTCGAAGCCGGCGCCGAAGGACGCGGCCAGGTCGGCGACCATCGTGCGGTAGTGGTCGCGCAGGTCGCGCTCGACCTTGCGGAGGTGGGCGTAGCCGAAGACGTCGGCGCGGGTGCCGCGAAGGGCCTTCATCCGGGCCAGCGCCCGGAGCGATCCGTGCGAGCGGGGCCCGAAGGAGATCTTCTTCTTGCGGCCCATCGCCCGCAGCACCGGCGGGTGGAGCTTGAACGAGACCGTGCCGCCCGGGAACGACTCACCGGCGGAGGAGAGGAACTCCTGGTCGGTGAGGAGTCGGGCGACCTCGTACTCGTCCTTGTAGGCCGTCAGCTTGAACAGGTGGCGGGCGACGGCCTCGCTGAACCGGGTCTCGCTGGTCACGGCGCGCTCAGCGGCCGCGACCCGCGAGACGAGCTCGACGTAGGAGTCGGCCAGCTTCTCGTCCTGGTAGCCGACGAGGTCGGTGGCGCGCTTGGCGACCAGGCGCAGCACCTCCCCCTCGAGGCCGGAGGACGCGACGGACGCGGGGACGGGCAGCTCGCGGACCGGGGACGCCGGCGCGGAGGCCGTCCCGGCCGCGGCGAAGGCCACGGGGTCCGCGACCGCCACGCGGCCCCAGCGGAAGGCGGCGACGTTGGCCGCGACGGCGGTGCCGTTGATCCCGATGGCCTCCTCGATGGCGGCCGCCGGCAGGCGCAGGGCGCCGGTCTGGTGGGCCGCGCCGACGAGCAGGAAGTTCGCGGCGACGGTGTTGCCGAAGATGCGGTCAGCAGCCTCGAGCGCGTCGAAGTCGAACATCTCGGCGCTCACCGTGCGGACCCGCTCCAGCAGGTCGGCCTCGTCGGGGTGGACGACCGTCGGGTCGTAGACCATCGCGCCGGTGGGCGTGCGGCTGGTCGACAGCACCGTCCGGGTCGAGGCGGCGCTGCCGTAGGACAGGTTGCGGTCCTCGGCGAGGGTGAGGAGGTCGAACCCGAGGAAGCAGTCCGCAGAGCCCGGCGTGAGCCGGTTGGCGGGCTCGAGGTCACCGGCGGCGAACCGCAGGTGCCCGGTGACGGGTCCCGCCTTCTGGCTGAGACCGGTCTGGTCGAGCGACTCGACGGCGTACCCGGCCCGCAGCGCCGCGGTCGCGAGCACCTGGTTGACCGTCACGATGCCGGTGCCGCCGATGCCGACCATGAAGACGTTCTGGGTGTCGGTCACCGTCTCGTCGGCCGCGCTGGGCGCGACGGACGGCGGGGTCGGGAAGCCCGCCCGCTTGCCGCCCTTCTGGCGCTGCGACTTGGCACGGGTAGGACGCTTGCGCGGCGCCGTCTCCACGGTCACGAACGACGGGCAGTCGCCGTCGAGGCAGCTGTAGTCGGTGTTGCACGAGGTCTGCTCGATGCGGGTCTTGCGGCCGTACTCGGTCTCGACCGGCTGGACCGAGAGGCAGTTGCTCTTCGCACCGCAGTCGCCGCAGCCCTCGCAGACCGCCTCGTTGATGAGCACGCGCTGGGTGCGGGCGGGAAGGCCGCCGCGCTTGCGCTGGCGCCGGGCGTCTGCGGCGCAGTGCTGGTCATAGATCAGCACGGTCACACCGGGGACGTCGCGCAGCATCCGCTGGGCCTCGTCGAGGCGGTCGCGGTCCCAGAGCAGGGTGCCCGGCGCGAGGTCGCGACGGCGGTGCCGGCTCGGGTCCTCGGCGCAGACGACGATCTGCTTGACGCCCTCGGTGCGCAGCTTGTGGGTCAGCTGCGGCACCGTGAGGGCGCCCTCGGCGTCCTGGGCGCCGGTCATGGCGACGACCTCGTTGTAGAGCAGCTTGTAGGTGATGTTCACGCCGGCGGCGATGCAGGCCTGGACCGCGAGCTGCCCGGAGTGGAAGAAGGTGCCGTCGCCGACGTTCTGGAAGATGTGCCCGGCGTCGGTGAACCACGCCTGGCCGATCCACTGCGCACCCTCACCGCCCATCTGGGTGACGCCGGTGACGGCGCTGTCCTCGCGGTCGGAGATGGTCACCATGACGTGGCAGCCGATGCCGCCGCCGCCCATCGAGCCCTCGGGGATCGCCGTGGACCGGTTGTGCGGGCAGCCGCTGCAGAAGTACGCCCCCCGGCTGGTCGACAGCAGCGGGAGCGGCGTGCGCTTCGCCGCCGGCGGCGTGATCGTCACGACGTCCTGCAGCAGGTGCCGCATCGGAGCGAGCAGTCGGCCGGAGGTGAGCTCGCCGTTGGCCGGGACGAGGGTGCGGCCGTCGGCGTCGCGCTTGCCGAGGATCTGCGGCGCGTTCGCGGTGCCGTACAGGATCTCGCGGACCTGGGTCTCGACGAACGAGGTCTTGTCCTCGATCACGACGACCCGGTCCAGACCCTCGGCGAAGCGGCGGATGGTGTCGGGAGCGACCGGGCTCATCAGACCGAGCCGCAGGACCCGGATCCCGGCGGCGGCCAGGGCCTCGTCGGTCACGCCGAGGTCGGCCATCGCCTGCCGCATGGAGTCGAAGCAGCTGCCGGAGGCCAGGAAGCCGACGGTGGCGTTCGGGGGGTCGACCTCGACGACGTCGAGCGCGTTCGCGGCGGCGTACGCCCGGACGAGCTCGGTCCGAGGACCGACGAGGTCGGCCTCGGCGCTGACGATGGCGTCCGGCCGGACGACCATCGGGCGCTGCTGGTAGGAGTACGGAGCACCCTCCCACTCGATGGGGGGGACGACCGGGTCCACGTCGGCCGCGGAGGAGTCGACGACCCACGCGCCGTCGGCGACGTCGGCGACGATCTTGAGCGCGACGACGCAGCCCGACGTACGGGACAGCTCGATGGCGTGCAGGCCGAGCGTGACGATCTCGGCCGCGTTGCGGGGGAAGAGGACGGGGATGCCGAGCGCGGCGAGCGACCGCTCGCTGACCGCCGGCACGGTCGAGGACTTCGACGCCGGGTCGTCGCCGACGAGGAGCACGGCGCCGCCGCGGGCGTTGACGCCGTACATGTTGGCGTGCCGCAGCGCGTCGGTGGCGCGGTCCACGCCGGGTCCCTTGCCGTACCAGAAGCCGGTGACGCCGTCGTGGGTGCCGGTGCCCAGGGGCAGCTCGATCTGGCTGCCCCAGACCGCCGTCGCCGCGAGCTCCTCGTTGAGACCGGGGACGAAACGGATGTCGTTCTCGTCGAGGACGTCGCGCATGTCGCCGAGCATCTTGTCGAGGCCCCCGAGCGGGCTGCCCTGGTAGCCGGAGACGAACGACGCCGTACGCAGGCCGCGGCGCCGGTCGAGCGCACGGTGCTCGACGAGCAGGCGCGCGATCGCCTGGACGCCGGTCAGCAGGACGGGCGGGGCCGCGTGGCGGAAACGGTCGTCGAGGTCGTAGGGCGTGCGGCTCTCGGGAGCTGCTTCGGCGGTGGGCCGGTCGGCGGTGACGGTCATCGGCTGGCTCTCCTGGCGCGGGGGGTGCGGCGACACGAGCATGCGGCCCACGTGGGCCCGGTCACAACTCCTGACGTCGGGTTTGGCGACGATCCGCAACTCCTGCGGTCTTCGGCCGGCTCTCCACGCAACAGAGTGGACGTGTCGATTAGAGTCTGTTGCGTGGCGGAACTGGCGACCATCGACGACACCGACCGTGCGATCCTGGACCTCCTGCGCGAGAACGCCCGACGCCCGCTGCGCGAGATCGCGACAGCCGTCGGCCTGACGGTCGCGCCGGTGCAGCGCCGGATCGCGCGGCTGGAGCACCTGGGCGTGATCGAGCGCTACACCGTGCAGGTCAACCACGGCCGGATCGCGACCGGCATCGAGGCGATGACCGAGCTTCAGTTCTCCGACGACCTCGACCTGGCGCAGATCATGGAGTTCGTCGCGCAGATCCCCGAGGTCGAGGAGGTGCTCACCCTCGCCGGCGACCCGGACGCGCTCGTGCGCATCCGCGTCGAGGGTGTCGAGGACCTGCGCCGGGTCGTCAGCTCCCTGCGCTCCGGTGGCGCGATCGCCAGCACGAAGACCCTCGTCGTGCTCGAGCAGTGGACCCGGCACGGCTGAGGCACCGACCAGGGGCGCCGCTGTCAGACCAGGTCACGGCGGTGTCGAGCCTCGTACTCGAGCGCCATCCTCTCGTTCGCGAGCCGCCAGGCCACCCGCCCGACGTCGCGTCGCTCGGTCTCGTCGAGGGTGCGGCCGTACTCGGCCTCGATCTCGCGGACGAGCCCGTCGTGCAGGGCGGCCAGGATCCGTCGCACCGTCGCCGTGCCCTCGTCCGTGAGGGCGAAGCCGTCGGTCCCATCGCCGACTTCGACCAGCAGCCCGTCGGCGATGGCGGTGTCCAGGCTCGGCCGCAGCACTCCCGGCGGGAGCAGGTGCCGCTCGGCCATCTGCTCGATCGTCGGCCCCTCACCGTGCCGATAGGTGTGGATGGCGGTCTCCATGACCGCCCAGACCATCGCGTCGTTCGGGATGTCGTCGCGGGCCAGGATGCGGTCGCGGATCGCGACGGCGCGGCGACTGCGGACCACGCTGACGATCTGCGCCTCGAGCTGCTCGATGTTGCTCCGGTCGTCGGGCATTCCGAAGCCGCGGCCGACCTCACCGGCGGTCGGCGCGACCAGGCCACGCAGTGGCACCTGCTTGAGGAACATCGCCAGCACCATCGCGAGAAGCGCCAGCGGGATCGCGGCGGCGAAGACGACCTGGAAGGAGTCGGCGTAGGCCGTCCGGACGATGTCGGCGACCTCGGCGGGAAGAGCATTCAGGGCATCCGGCGTCGAGACCGCAGACGGCGGTACGCCGGCCGCCGCGAGCGCGCCCGGGAGACGGTCACCCAGCGCGTTGGTGTAGACGCTGCCGAGCACGGCCGCCCCGAAGGTGCTGCCCATCGTCCGGAAGAAGCTGACGGCGGAGGTCGCGACGCCGAGGTCGGCGTACTCGACGGTGTTCTGCACGATGAGGACCAGGACCTGCATCGAGAGTCCGATGCCGACGCCGAGCACCAGCATGGCGACCGACGTCGCCCAGACGCCGGAGTGCTGGTCGAGCCGCGAGAGGAGGTAGGCGCCGACGGCCATCACCGCTCCGCCGACGATCGGGAAGATCTTGTAACGGCCCGTGGTCGAGACGACGTTGCCGGCGACGATCGAGGCGACCAGGAGGCCGACCACCATCGGGAACGTGCGCACGCCCGACGCGGTCGCCGACACCCCGAGGCAGTACTGCATGAACGTCGGCAGGTAGGTCATCGTCCCCATCAGCGCGAAGCCGACGATGAAGCTGAGCACGCAGCTGACCGTGAAGACGTTGGCGCGGAACAGGCGCAACGGCAGGATCGGGCTGGCCGCCCGCGACTCCGCCCAGACGAAGAGCACCAGCGCCACGGCGGCACCCACGAACAGCCCGATGATCGTGGCCGAGCCCCAGGCGTACTCGCTGCCGCCCCACGTCGTGCCGAGCACCAGCATCGTGGAGGCGGCCGTGATCCACGTGATGCCCCAGTAGTCGATCACCGGCCGGCCGTCGCCCTTGACCGAGGGCAGCAGTTTGACGGCACCGATCAGGATCACGATCGCGATCGGGACGTTGACGTAGAAGACCCAGCGCCAGGAGAGGTTGTCGGTGAAGACGCCGCCCAGGAAGGGGCCGATCACCGTCGTGACACCGAAGACGGCGCCGAGGGCGCCTTGGTACTTGCCGCGGTCGCGGAGCGGGATGATGTCGGCGATCATCGCCGTCGCCGTGACCGTCAGACCGCCGCCACCGAGTCCCTGGATCGCGCGGGCCACGATCAGCCAGGTCATCGACCCGCTCGCGCCCGCCAGCGCGGAGGCGCCGACGAAGATGACGATCGAGACCATGAAGATCGTCTTGCGCCCGTACAGGTCGCCGAGCTTGCCGCCGAGCGCCGTCGCGACCGTCTCGGTGAGCATGTAGGCGGTGACGACCCACGAGAGGTGGCTCGCTCCACCGAGGTCGCCGACGATCGTCGGCAGTGCCGTCGAGACGATCGTGCTGTCCAGAGCCGCGAGGAGCATCCCGCCCGCGATCAGCGCGAACGCGGCGATCCGCGCTGCGCCCTGCAGATTGGCCTCGGAATCGCCCGGAGCGACCTCCTCGACGGTTGCTGCCGTCACGGCTCTCAACCTAGCCGCGACGTTCCGCGGACGTACACCGCCGGTGCTCAGCGGGCGAGCGACACGACGTACTCGGTCATCCATCGATCGGTGGACAGCATCGTGACAGCGCCGGGCGTTCGGGCCAGCAGCCGGAGGACAGCTGCGTTGTCGGGTGAGACGAACACCTTCAACCGGCGTACGCCGGCGTCGATCGCGCGCTGGCGCAACTCGAGCAACAGCGCCGTTCCGACACCTCTGTGCTGCCACTCGTCCACGACTTCCACAGCGACCTCGGCCGAGTCGTGGTCGGCGCGGTCCCGGATGAACCTGGCGATGCCGATGGGCCGGGCGCGTCGAGCCACCGCCACCACTCCCACGTGGCCCCATCCGTCGACAGCGCTCAGATGCCGTAGGTCCGCCCCCGTGAGCCGGGTCTTCGATGCCAGGAATCGGAGCTCGCGCGAGCGCGGCCCCATTCCGGCGAAGACTGCGAGCACAGCGGCCGAGTCGTCGGGGCGTAGGGGTCTCAGCTTCACTCCTTCGACGCCCGAACGGGTGGGGGCCCCGGTGCCGACGGCTGTGGGAACGGCTTCAGTGATGCATGTGGGCATGGCGCTGCCTCCTGCGGTGGTCGTTGCGCTCCTGGTTGACCCGGGATCGCGCCATCTCCATCAGGCCGACACCAGTGATCCAGGCGGCGGTCGGGAGGAGGAGATGCACGCGGTTTCGGGACACCACTTCATGCTCCGCCGTCGGGTCGGCCGCCACAGCCGTGGAACTACCTCACTTGCTCGGCTCCCGTGCGACGTACCAGGCAGCCACCTGGGCCCGGGACCTGAACCCGAGCCGGAGGCGGATGCGTTCCACGTGGGACTCCGCGGACCTCTCGGTGATCCCGAGGCGATCCGCGATCTCCCGGTTGGTGAGGCCGTCGGCCACGAGTGCCGCAACCTCCATCTGACGAGGAGTCAGGCCGGTCGCGACCACGCGCCGAAGCGGGGGCAGGCCCAGGAAGCCTCGCACCTGGTCCACCACCGCCTTGGCATCACCCATGGCCGGCAGGTGCGACCGACCCTCCATCTCCACCAGGTCGGCGCCAGGGATGCCAGCGGCGAGGGCCCTGCCTTCGTCGACGGGTGCCGCCCGGTCTCCCCGTCGGTGGAGCACGAGCGTCGGCGCGGAGATTCGATGGAGGGCAGCACGGATGTCGAGCTCGTAGGCGAGGCGGAGCAGTGCGACCGCCGTGTCGGCAGTCGAGGCGGACCGCTGGTACTGGGCCAGTATCCGGCGAGTCCCCGGGTCCGCGTCAGGAGCGAACAGATCGGTGAGGAGGTCGGAGCCGAGACCCCAGTGCGTCGCGATCAGCCCCAGCACATGCTGCCGGCTGTCGGCATCACCGATGGCAGCACCCGACGTCCATCCGCCGTAGAGAACGAGACGCCTGACTGCCTCGGGTCGCTCGGCTGCCCACTGGGCGGCGACCGCCGCTCCCAGCGACCATCCGAACAGCTCGACGCCTGTTGCGCCGACGGCCTCGAGCACCGCGCTGATCGTCTCCAGCTCGAGTGCCATGGTCCGCGGTCCGACGTACGGATCGGACAGTCCACAGCCAGGACGGTCGTAACGGACCAGGGTCCGTCCCGATGAAAGCGCCTCATGGAACATGCGTTCGGCCGGGATGGACCAGCCGAGGTCGAGCTGGCTGAGCCAGCCCGGCACGACCAGCAGTATCGGCCCGGACCCGGTCACCCCGTACGCCACGCTTCCGCCCCCGTCCAGCGGGGCTGTCCCCAAACGTTGCGTGTGCGCCAGCACCTCACCAGTGAAGCAGCAGCCGCCGCGCCCGCACACCCCGTTGCCAGCCCAGCAGCGGGAAATGCACCGCTGGTGGGCACTCCTCTCGTACCGTCCGGAGGCCCGCTGATCTGCCGGCAGCGCGGATCGCGGAGGTGCGTCACACTGCCGCATTCGGTCCGGGCGACACACGTGCGGCGCGGGGGCAAGGGACCTGAACGGGAGCAGCCTCGAGCTGCGTCAACGCGCCGGCGTGCGCGTTCGTCGCAGTGGTTCGGTGCTTCGTCGCCGCAGTCCGGTGAGGATGCGGATGTCCAGCGGTCGGCGTTGATCGCTGTCGCGAGTGGGATGTGGCCGCGGGCGCCTTTCGCCGCTTGGGTGAGGAGCCGGTTGGCGAGGGCAACCTGCTGGATAGCAACTCGAAGCGAGTGGAGGGGAAAGCGTCGCTGGATGGAGGGTCTGTGCGCTCCGCGTACCTCTGAAACGACAGAAGCCGCAGGTCAGCGTGCTGACCTCCGGCTTCATCGATCTGCGCGCCTGTAGGGATTCGAACCCCAAACCTTCTGATCCGTAGTCAGATGCTCTATCCGTTGAGCTACAGGCGCATGTCCCGTGCGCTGCACAAGACTGGTCGAGGATAGCGGACCGCTCAGGCGATCTCGAAATCGCCGGGAGCCGGCCCGGACCGCACCCGCGTTGTGGAAGGATCCCCCTGATCGAGAAGGGGGCGAAGCCTTGACGAGCTACGGCGCTGAGGAACGTGCCCACTTCGAGAGCGAGTCGATCCCGCTCTACGAGGAGCTCGCGACCGAGGGCGGATTCGCCTCGGACGACGCACGGATCGCCCCCGGCGCGCCGAAGCGCGGGGCGCTCGACATGCTCGTCGAGATGGGCCTCGTCCACCAGGACCCCGAGACCAGGCGCTGGATCCCGGAGGACCCGACCGTCGCGCAGTCGCGCGTCGTGGCGCCGCTCAGCGCGGAGGGTGCGCGCCTGCTCCAGGAGTCCTCCCAGTGGACCCGCAACTTCACGGCCCTGACGCAGGCGTGGCGCAAGTCGTCCGCCACCGACGACCGCGGGCCGTTCACCTACCTGCGCGGCCAGAACATCGTGGCCTTCATCGAAGGACTCGGCGCCGAGGCCCAGGAAGAGGTGCTCACCGCTCAGCCGCAGACCGGTCGTGACACCGGCGGCGGTCTCGAGCGGACCCTCGAGCGCGAGCAGCAGATGATGGCCCGCGGGGTCTCGCTGCTCACCCTCTACCAGCACAGCGCCCGGCGCAGCACGGCGACGAGGGAGTACGTCGCCGCGATCACCGAGATCGGCGGCGAGGTGCGCACCCTGGACGAGTTCTTCAACCGGATGATCGTGGTCGACCGCCGGATCGCCCTGATCCCCTCGACCGAGGACCACACCATCGCGCTCGCGATCAAGGAGCCGACCGTGGTCGCCTATCTGGTCGACGTCTTCATGCGGTCGTGGGAACGCGCCCGCGCCTTCACTGCGCGCGACGCGACGGTGATGCGCCACATCGCCAGGGAGCAGCGCGCGATGACGATGCGGATGCTCATCGAGGGCCACTCCGACCCGGTCTCGGCCAAGCGGCTGGGCGTCAGCCCCCGCACGTACGCCGGCTACGTCGCCGACCTCAAGGAGGAGTTCGACGCTGAGACCCGGTTCCAGCTCGGCTACACGATCGGGCAGCTCGGCCTGACCGCCGAGGATGACACCGACGGCTGACGGCGGCTGGATCGCACCAACGACGAAGGCAGTGACCCGGGGGTGGTCACTGCCTTCGTCGTTACGAACGGGCGGCCCCATTCGGGGGGTTCGAGTGGTGAGGCCCCGTCCAAGTCCTCGTGCGTCACTTACGGATGGAACCCATGCCCCAGCTCATGTCGGCGTGGGCGGGCGCGGTGATCCCGAGAAGGCCGAAGCTGACAGCGCATGCGGCCGCGACGACACCAATCTTGCGAACGAACTTCATTTTGTGTCCTTGTCATGCTCGTGGGGTCAGCCCGAGACGCCTTGTAGCCACAAGTCTCCCTGGGTGCTCGGGGATCCAGGCAGGACCTTGGTCCCTCAAAAATCTGCACTGCATAAAGTTGCAAACTTCCGCAGTCGCCAACATGGCCGGGAACGCAGAAGGTCCGGACCCGTTCATTGTGGGTCCGGACCTTCTGGATGTCGACTGCGACATCACACTGGCGGAGGCGGAGGGATTTGAACCCTCGATGGGGTTGTAGCCCCAAACCCGCTTAGCAGGCGGGCGCCATAGACCTGACTAGGCGACGCCTCCCCGACAGCGTGGGACACGTTACAAGGCACCAGCCGCGCGCGGCCAATCAGGGCTCGAACCGGTAGCCCATGCCCGGCTCGTTGCGGAAGTAGCGTGGTCGTGACGGGTCGGGCTCGAGCTTGCGGCGCAGCTGGGCCATGTAGAGGCGCAGGTTGCCCTGCGCGGTCTCGTAGCCGGGTCCCCACACCTCGGTGAGGAGCTGCTGCTGCCCCAGCAGCCGGCCCGGCTGCCGCACGAGCACCTCCAGCAGGTGCCACTCGGTCGGCGTGAGCCTGACCTCCGCGCCGGCGACCGTCACCCGCTTCGCCGCGAGGTCGACGACGACGTCGCCGAAGGAGACCGCGGGCTCGTCCGGGCTCGCCGGCGCCGTACGACGCACCATGGCCCGCAGCCGCGCCAGCAGCTCGTCCATGCCGAAGGGCTTCGTCACGTAGTCGTCCGCGCCGGCGTCGAGCGCGTCGACCTTGTCGGCGCTGTCCGAGCGACCGGACAGCACCAGGATCGGCACGGACGACCAGCCGCGCAGGCCCTCGATGACGGCCGACCCGTCCATGTCGGGCAGGCCGAGGTCGAGGACGACGACGTCCGGGGGGTGCGCGACGGCCGACTCCAGGGCCTCCGCGCCGTCGCCCGCGGTCGCCACCTCGTACCCGCGTGCGCGCAGGTTGATGGCGAGCGTCCGCAGGATCTGCGGCTCGTCGTCGACGACCAGCACCCGGGTCACGCCTCGCCCTCCTCCGCGACCTGCACCATCTCCAGGACAGGGTCGGGCACGGCCTCGAGAGCCGGCTCGTCGATCGTCGGCAGCGAGACGACCATCGTGAGACCTCCTCCTGGAGTCTCCTCCGGCTCGAGGGTCCCACCCATCGCCTCGACGAGGCCGCGTGACACGGCGAGCCCGAGGCCGACCCCGGTGCTCGTGTCGGTGTCACCGAGACGCTGGAAGGGCAGGAAGACGTTCTCGAGCTCCCGGGGCGGGATCCCCGGACCGGTGTCGACGACGCGCAGCTCCAGGCGGCCGGGCACGCTGCTGCCGCTGATCAGCGGCGGGGAGCCGGCCGGCGAGTAGCGCTGGGCGTTGGACACCAGGTTGACGATGACCCGCTCGAGCAGGCCGGGGTCGACCACGACCGCCGGCAGCGCGTCCGCGAGCTCCAGCATGACGGAGCGGGGCGAGACGCCCAGGTCGTCCAGCGCGCGTGTCAGCACCTCCTCGACGGCGACCGGGCGCAGGTGGACCGGCATCGCACCCACCTGCAGCCGGCTCATGTCCAGCAGGTTGTCGACGAGCCCGGCGAGCCGGTCGAGGGCTGCGTCGGCGGTCTCCAGCAGCTCGGCCCGGTCCTCGGGCGCGAGCTCGACATCGGGGCTCCGGAGCCCGGAGACCACCGCCTTGGCGGTCGCGAGCGGGGTGCGCAGGTCGTGGCCGACCGCGGCCAGGAGCGCGGTGCGGACGCGGTTCGCCTCGGCGAGCGGGGCGGCTTCGGCAGCGGCCTTGGCGAGCCGGATCTGCTCGACGGCCTGCCCCGTGCGGGCCGCGAACACCAGGGCGATGCGCTGGTCGGAGTCGGTCAACGGCTGCCCGCGGAGCGCGAGCACCGCCGTGTCGGTCGCCGGCACGATCTGGTCGGCCAGCTCCGGCGTACTCGCCGGGGAGGGGCCCGCAGAGCCCACCAGCCTGCGGGCGCCGTCGTCGTCCTCCTCGAGCAGCGCGACCGAGTCGAGGCTGAACGTCTCGCGGAAGCGCTCGAGCATGTCGTCCAGCGCCTGTCGCCCGGTGACCGGCGTGGCGGCGAGGTTCGCGAGCACGTGCGACTCCGCCACGGCTCTCGCCGCCTCACGGGTACGCCGGGCCGCGACGTCGACCACGGAGGAGACCATCAGCCCCACGAGCACGTAGACGAACAGCGCGAGCGCGTTGTTCCGGCTCTGGATGGTCAGCGTGTAGAGCGGCGGCGTGAAGAAGTAGTTGAGCAGCATCGAGCCGAGCAGCGCCGCCACGAGGGCAGGACCGAGGCCGCCGACCAGCGCGACGCCGACCACGATGATGAGGAACAGCATCATGTCGCTCGCGAAGTTCAGCTGGAAGGCGTCGTCGACGAGCGTGAGGATGCCGGTCAGCACCAGCGGCAGCACCACGGCGAGCAGGTAGCCGCGGGCCCGGCGCGTGCCGCTGAGGCTGCCGCGCGACTCCGGCAGCAGCCGGCCGCGCCCCACGTGCGCATGGGTCACGATGTGGACGTCGATGTCCCCGGACCGCCGGATCGTCTGGCTCCCGATGCCGGTGCCGCTGAACACGGTCTGCCAGCGCGGACGGCGGCTGTCGCCGAGCACCAGCTGGGTCGCGTTCTCGGCGCGCGCGAAGACGAGCAGCGCCTCCGACACGTCGTCGCCGAGCACCTGGTGGAAGCTGCCGCCCAGCGACTCGACGAGCTGCCGCTGCGCGTTGAGGTACGCCGGGTCGGCGCCCGTCAGCCCGTCCGACCGGCTGATGTGCAGCGCCAGCAGGTCACCCGCGCCCGACCGCGCCGCGATGCGCGCCGCGCGCCGGATCAGGTGCTCCCCCTCCGGGCCGCCGCTGAGCGCCACCACGACCCGCTCACGCGCCTCCCAGGTGCCGCTGATGTCGTGCTGCTGGCGGTAGTGCTGGAGCGCGTCGTCGACCCGGTCCGCGACCCACAGCAGAGCCAGCTCGCGCAGCGCGGTGAGGTTGCCGGCACGGAAGTAGTTCGACAGGGCCGCGTCGACCTTGTCCGGCGCGTAGACGTTGCCGTGCGCCAGCCGGCGCCGCAGCGCCTCCGCGGACATGTCGACCAGCTCCACCTGGTCGGCGGCACGGACGACGGCGTCCGGGACCGTCTCGCGCTGGGCCACGCCGGTGATCTTCTCGACGACGTCGTTGAGGGACTCGAGGTGCTGGACGTTGACGGTCGTGATGACGTCGATGCCGGCCTCGAGCAGCTCCTCGACGTCCTGCCAGCGCTTCTCGTTGCGGGTGCCGGGGGCGTTCGTGTGCGCGAGCTCGTCGACCAGCGCGACCTGCGGGCGGCGGCGGAGCACCGCGTCGACGTCCATCTCCTCCAGCGACGTGCCTCGGTAGGGGACCGTCCGGCGCGGCACCACCTCGAGACCGCCGAGCATCTCGGCGGTGTGCCGCCGACCGTGCGTCTCGACGAACCCGACGACCACGTCGGTGCCGCGGTCGACCCGGCGGCGGGCCTCGCCGAGCATCGCGTAGGTCTTCCCGACGCCGGGAGCGGCGCCGAGATAGACCCGCAGCCGTCCTCTCGTCATGCAGCCATCATCCCGCGGAGGACTCGCGGTCCAGGGCCAGGTTGAGCATCAGCACGTTGACGCGTGGCTCGCCGAGGAAGCCGAGCGTGCGCGGCGTGGTGCTCGCATCCACCAGGCGGCGTACGACGCCCGGGTCGAGGTGGCGCGCCGCGGCCACGCGACCGACCTGCTGATCGGCGTACGCCGGACTGATGTCGGGGTCGAGGCCCGACCCGCTCGCGGTGAGCGCGTCGGGGGCGACCTTCGCCGGGTCGGTCCCGTCGAGCCGGGACGCGGCTGCCCGGCGCTCCTCGACGGCCTTGACCAGCTCGGGGCTGGTCGGTCCGAGGTTGGACGCCGAGGAGGCCAGCGGGTCGTAGCCGTCGCCCGCGGCCGACGGGCGGGACTGGAAGTAGTCCGGCCTGCCGGCGAACGACTGGCCGATGAGCGAGGACCCGACGTCCCGGCCGCTGCGGCTCACCGGGGAGCCGTCGGCCCGGTGCGGGACGACGACCTGGGCGAAGCCGGTCATCAGCAGCGGGTAGGCGATCCCGAGGATCACGGTCATCACGAGGATCATCCGTGCGCCGGCCCAGCCGTGACGCAGGGCGGTCCTGAGGACTGAGGTGGGCATGTTCGTCTCTCTCGTGGGGGTCAGCCGATGCCCGGGATCTGGGACACCAGGAGGTCGATGAGCTTGATGCCGACGAACGGCGCGGCCAGTCCCCCGAGGCCGTAGACCCCGAGGTTGCGCCGCAGCATCGCCGCGGCCGACGACGGCGTGTAGCGGACGCCGCGCAGGGCCAGCGGGATGAGGACGACGATGATCAGCGCGTTGAAGATGACCGCCGACAGGATCGCCGACTCCGGCGTCGCCAGCTTCATGACGTTGAGCCTGTCGAGGCCCGGGAAGACGCCCGCGAACATCGCCGGGATGATCGCGAAGTACTTCGCCACGTCGTTCGCGATCGAGAAGGTCGTCAGCGAGCCGCGGGTGATGAGCAGCTGCTTGCCGATCTCCACGATCTCGATGAGCTTCGTCGGGTTGGAGTCGAGGTCGACCATGTTGCCGGCCTCCTTGGCGCTGGAGGTGCCGGAGTTCATCGCGACTCCGACGTCGGCCTGCGCGAGCGCGGGCGCGTCGTTGGTGCCGTCGCCGGTCATGGCGACCAGCCGTCCACCCTCCTGCTCGGCCTTGATGAGCGCCATCTTGTCCTCGGGGGTCGCCTCGGCGAGGAAGTCGTCGACGCCGGCCTCCTGGGCGATGGCACGCGCGGTGAGCGGGTTGTCGCCGGTGATCATCACCGTGCGGATGCCCATCCGGCGCATCTCGTCGAAGCGCTCGCGCATGCCCTCCTTGACGATGTCCTTGAGGTGTACGACGCCCAGCGCCCGCGCCGGCCGGCCCTCGACGTGCTCGGCGACGACCAGCGGGGTGCCACCCGCGGTCGAGACCGCGTCGACGATCCCGCCGACCTCCTCGGTCGGGTGACCGCCGTTCTCGCGGACCCACTTCATCACGGCCGCGGCCGCGCCCTTCCGGACACGCCGCCCGGGCAGGTCGACGCCCGACATGCGGGTCTGCGCGGTGAACGGGACGAACTGCGCGCTCGGCAGCTCACCCGCCGACCGCTCGCGCAGGCCGTGCTCACGCTTGGCCAGCACGACGATCGAGCGACCCTCGGGGGTCTCGTCGGCCAGCGAGGAGAGCTGCGCGGCGTCCGCCAGGACCGCCGCGCTGCAGTCGCCGACCGGCAGGAGCTCGCTCGCCTGACGGTTGCCGAGCGTGATCGTCCCGGTCTTGTCGAGCAGCAGTGTGTTGACGTCTCCGGCCGCCTCGACCGCACGGCCCGACATGGCGAGCACGTTGTGCTGCACGAGGCGGTCCATGCCGGCGATGCCGATCGCGCTCAGCAGCGCGCCGATCGTGGTCGGGATGAGGCAGACGAGCAACGCGACGAGGACGACGATCGACTGCTCGGCGCCGGAGTAGATCGCGAACGGCTGCAACGTCGCGGTCGCCGCCAGGAAGACGATGGTCAGCGAGGCGAGCAGGATGTTGAGGGCGATCTCGTTCGGCGTCTTCTGCCGGCTGGCGCCCTCGACGAGGGCGATCATCTTGTCGATGAAGCTCTCGCCGGGCTTCGCGGTGATCTCCACGACGATCCGGTCCGAGAGGACCCGGGTGCCGCCGGTCACCGAGCTGCGGTCGCCGCCCGACTCCCGGATCACCGGCGCCGACTCGCCGGTGATGGCCGACTCGTCGACGCTCGCCACGCCCTCGACGACGTCGCCGTCACCGGGGATCACCTGTCCGGCCTCGACGACGACCCGGTCGCCGACCCGGAGCTGGGACGCCGGGATCTCCGAGGTCTCGATCCGCTCGCCGGCGCTCGCCACCAGGCGGGCCGTCGTCTCCGTCTTGGCGCGCCGCAGCGTGGCGGCCTGCGCCTTGCCACGGCCCTCGGCGACCGCCTCGGACAGGTTGGCGAAGATCACCGTCAGCCACAGCCAGACCACCACGGTCCAGGCGAACACGCTGGGTCGGAGCACCGCCGAGACCGTCGAGAAGGCGGCGCCGACCTCGACCACGAACATCACCGGGTTGCGCGCCATGACCCGTGGGTCGAGCTTGCGCAGCGCGTCCGGCAGGGACGTCAGCAGCATCCGGGGATCGAGCAGGCCGCCGGCGACCCGGTGCGCGGAGGCGCCCTGGGCAGGAGCGGGAGCGGGGTGCGTGGTCAGGGTGGTCATGCGAGGCCTTCCGCGAGAGGACCGAGTGCGAGAGCGGGGAAGAAGGTCAGACCGGCCACGATGACCGCGACCCCGGCGAGCATCCCGACGAAGAGTGGTCCGTGGGTCGGGAGCGTGCCGCCGGTGCGGGGCACCTCCGTCTGACGTGCCAGCGAGCCCGCGAGGGCGAGGACGAGCACGATCGGGAGGAACCGGCCTGCGAGCATGCACAGGCCGAGCGCGACGTTGTAGAAGTCGGTGTTGGCCGACAGTCCGGCGAACGCCGAGCCGTTGTTGTTCGAGGCGGACATGAAGGCGTAGAGCACCTCGGACAGGCCGTGTGGTCCGCCGTTGAGCATCGAGGAGCGCGGACCGGCGAAGGACATCGCGACGCCGGTGCCGATCAGCACCAGGAGCGGCATCGTGAGGATGTTGAGGGCGACCAGCTTCATCTCCCGCGCGGTGACCTTCTTGCGGAGGTACTCCGGGGTGCGGCCGACCATCAGGCCCGCGACGAAGACCGTCATGATCGCCAGCACGAGCATGCTGTAGAGGCCGGTCCCGACACCGCCGGGGGCGATCTCGCCGAGGCCCATGTTGAGGATGAGCAGGCCGCCGCCGACGCCCGTGTACGACGAGTGGAACGAGTCCACCGCGCCGGTCGACGTACCGGTGGTCGAGACGGCGAACAGGGCCGAGGCCCATTCGCCGAACCTGGTCTCCTTGCCCTCCATCGCCGCGCCGGCGGCCCGCAGCGCGCTTCCGGAGTGGTGGACCTCGAGCGCCGTGACCGCGGCGACGAGGACACCCCAGATGGTCGCCATGACGCCGAGGACGGCGTACCCCTGTCGCTTGTCCCCCACCATCTCGCCGAAGGTGCGCGTGAGACAGACCGGGACGAGCAGGAGGAGGAGGATCTCGAACCAGTTGGTGAACGGGTTCGGGTTCTCGAACGGGTGCGCGGAGTTGGCGTTGTAGTAGCCGCCGCCGTTGGTGCCGAGCTCCTTGATGGCCTCCTGGGAGGCGACCGGGCCGCCGGTGATCGTCTGGTGCCCGCCGGCCAGCGTGGAGATGTCGGTGCCTGCGGAGAGGTTCTGGACCGCTCCCGCGATGATGAGGACCACCGTCGCGACCACCGCGAGCGGCAGCAGGATCCGGATGCAGGCCCGCGTCAGGTCGACCCAGAAGTTGCCGAGCCGGTCGGTGCGCGAGCGGGTGAACCCGCGGATCAGCGCGACGGCCACCGAGAGGCCGACGGCGGCGGAGACGAAGTTCTGCACCGCCAGTCCGGCCATCTGGGCGAGGTGGCCCATCGCGGACTCGCCGGAGTAGGCCTGCCAGTTGGTGTTGGTCACGAACGACGCCGCGGTGTTGAAGGCGAGCGCCGGGTCGACGCCGGCCATGCCGATCGAGAGCGGCAGGTGCGCCTGCATCCGGAGCAGTCCGTAGAGGAGGACCAGGCTGACGAAGGAGAACGCCAGCACGGAGGCGGCGTACGCCGGCCAGCGCTGGTCGGCGCGGGGGTCGACCCCGACGAGGCGGTAGATCACCCGCTCCACGCGCAGGTCGCGCTCCGAGGTGAAGACGCGCGTCATGTAGCCACCGAGCGGTCGGTAGCACAGCGCGAGGGCGAGGAGGAGGAGGCCGACCTGGAGCAGGCCGGCCGAGGTGTCGCTCATCTCTAGAACCTCTCCGGCAGGACGAGGGCCACCAGCAGGTAGCCGAGGAGGGCGATGCTCACGATCAGCGCGATCAGGTTCTCGGCGCTCACAGTCGCTCCAACGCCTTGAGGACGAGGAAGGTGAGCACGAAGAACGCGAGCGTCAGGACGAGGTAGAGGACGTCGCTCATGCGGTCCTCCCGTACGACGACCGCGGGGCCGGGACCGAGCGCGTCGGGTGTGATGCGCGCTGGACGACGGAGCTGCCTCCGACGGCCGTCGCGACGAGCGCGGTCATCAGCAGGAGGTCGGAGGGGGCGAACGTGAGGACGCCGTAGCGGTGCGTCACGAAGCCGGTGAGCAGGGCCCAGGCGGTCAGGCCGAGCACGGCGGCCCGGACACGGCCGACAGTGGCGCCGAGGACGGCCGTGACGCTGAGGAGCGCCAGGGCGGCGTACTGCTCGTCGAGACCGGCGAGGCGGCTGGCGAGCGTGGTCAGCACGAGGACGCCGCCGCCGATCCCGAAGCGGATCTCGACCTGGTCGAGAGGATGAGGTCTGGTGGACACGACACCAGTCAAGGCCGCTCCGGGCCCGAGCGGTGGGGTGCTAACGCGTCGCTAACGAGGGCTAACGTGCCCCTAACGCCGGGGCCGGTGTTAGGAGCGCGTTAGGGCACAGTGCGCCGAGCCCGCTCCACAGTTGGATGGAGATATGAGCATCTCGCTGCGCGAGCCCGCGCGCTCCGGCTTCAAGGAGTGGTTGTTCTACCGCCCCGAGGCGGCCACCAGCCACGCCGGCCCGCACGCGACCCAGGCGCACGGCGACAAGCCGGAGCCGTGGTGGAAGGTCATGTGCCTCACCGGCCTCGACTACTTCTCCACCCTCGGCTACCAGCCCGGCATCGCCTACCTGGCCGCCGGGCTGCTCAGCCCGCTGGCGACGGTCATCCTCGTGCTGCTGACCCTGCTCGGCGCCCTCCCGGTCTACCGCCGCGTGGCCGAGGAGAGCCCGCACGGCCAGGGCTCGATCGCGATGCTGGAGCGACTGCTGCCGTTCTGGCGCGGCAAGCTCTTCGTCCTCGCGCTTCTGGGCTTCGCGCTCACGGACTTCATCGTCACCACGACGCTGTCGGCGGCCGACGCCAGCGTGCACCTCATCGAGAACCCGCACACGCCGTCGTTCCTCGACGGTCACCAGATGCTGATCACCCTCGTCCTGCTGGCGATGCTGGGCGGCGTCTTCCTCAAGGGCTTCAAGGAGGCCATCGGGATCGCGCTCGTCCTCGTCGTGATCTACCTCGCCCTCAACCTCGTCGTGATCGTGGTCTCGGCCGTCCACCTGGTCGAGCACGGCCACCTGGTCACCGACTGGCGGGCGGCTCTCGTCACCGAGCACGGCAACGTCTTCGTGATGATCGCGATCGCCCTCACGCTCTTCCCCAAGCTGGCGCTGGGCCTGTCCGGCTTCGAGACGGGTGTCGCCGTGATGCCGCACGTGCGCGGGGACGCCGGCGACCGCGAGGTGTCGCCCGCCGGGCGGATCCGCAACACCAAGAAGCTGCTCACGACCGCCGCGATCATCATGAGCGTCTACCTGCTCTGCTCGAGCCTGCTGACCACCGTGCTGATCCCGGCCGACCAGTTCGAGGCCGGCGGCAAGGCGAACGGCCGCGCCCTCGCCTTCCTCGCCCACACCTACGTCGGCGAGGGCTTCGGCACCGTCTACGACGTCTCGACGATCGCGATCCTGTGGTTCGCCGGCGCCTCGGCGATGGCCGGCATGCTGAACCTGATCCCGCGCTACCTGCCGAGGTACGGCATGTCGCCGGAGTGGGCGGGCGCCGTACGTCCGCTCGTCATGGTGCTGACCGCCGTCGGCTTCCTGATCACGTGGATCTTCGACGCCAGCGTCGACGCCCAGGGCGGCGCCTACGCCACCGGCGTACTCGTCCTGATCACGTCGGCCGCGGTGGCGGTGACGCTGGCGGCGCGGAAGGCCCGGCAGCGGTTCCAGACGATCGCCTTCGGAGTCGTCTCGCTGGTCTTCGTCTACACGACCATCACCAACGTGGCCGAGCGCCCCGACGGCCTGAAGATCGGCGCCTGCTTCATCGCCGCGATCATCCTCGTCTCCCTGCTCTCCCGCCTGGTGAGGGCGTTGGAGCTGCGCACCATCGAGATCGAGTACGACGCCAAGGCGGAGCGCTTCATCCGCGACTGCTCCCGCCGCGCCCTCCGGCTGGTCGCGAACGAGCCCGGCCCCCGCGACATCGAGGAGTATCGCGAGAAGCTGCGCCAGATCGCCGACGACCACGACCTGCCCGACACCTCGGACCTCGTCTTCGTCGAGGTGACCGTCAAGGACTACAGCGACTTCGAGGGCGCGCTGATGGTGCGCGGCGAGGTGCTGCACGACCACTACCGGGTGCTGACCGTCGAGGCGCCGTCGGTGCCGAACGCGCTCGCCGCGCTGCTGCTCGACCTGCGCGACAAGACGCACGCCCGCCCGCACATCTACTTCGAGTGGACCGAGGGCAGTCCGGCGCTGAACCTGCTCAAGTTCCTGCTTTTCGGCGCCGGCGAGGTCGCCCCGGTGACCCGGGAGGTGCTGCGACGGGCCGAGCCGGACCGCAGCCGCAGGCCGCACCTGCACGCCGGCTGAGCGAAGCGCTGCCCGGACGTCATACGGGGTGGTTGCTCTGACAGCCAGCTCGTATGACGTCCCGGGCGGGCTACTTCAGGCGGTGGCCGCGCTGCAGGTGCTGCTGCAGCTCGACGACGAACTGGTCGTTGTCGACGGCCAGCACCGAGACGGGGATCGTGGTGGTGCCGCCGTCCTTGAGCCGCAGCACGACGCACGGCTCGTCGTGGATCGTCGTCGTGACGGCGTCCTCGACCTGGGTCCAGCGGGCGGCCTTCACGCCGGCGCCACGGATCATCCGGACCGTGTAGCCGTCGGGGGTGGCGCGCAGGACGTACGCGTGGGTCCGCAGCCACCACCCTGCGCCGCCGAGGCCGACCAGACCCACGAGCGCCAGGACGAGCAGGATGTCGCCGGACCAGCCGGTCGCGAAGACGACCGCGGTGGCGGCGAAGACGAGGACGGCCAGCATCACCAGGTAGAGCCCGACGAACCGGGCCGTCACGAGGGGGGCGAGGCGGTAGTCGACGGTCTGCTGCTGCGGGTCCTGCGCTGACATGGCGCGATTGTCCCCCGGAGGCCGCCCAGGGCCGGCATCGGGGTTGTGGGGCGAAGTGCGCTGGCTCACACTGTGGGCATGGCTGTCGCCGGCGACACGTCCGACGCACTGCGCGCTCTCGATCACGCCCTCGACGCACCCCGCGGTGCCGGCGTACCGCTCGGGAACTGGCGGTGGTCGGTGCGGCAGCGCCTCGTGATCGTCCGCGACCGGCTCGTCGCGGAGACGATGGGCTCGCAGGACGGCTGGCTCGCCGCCCGCGGCGGTGCCGCCTTCCGCGAGCGCAACGCGCTGCTCGCCCGGCTCAGCCACCTCACGCCGGCGGTGCTCGAGGTGCCCGACGCCGAGGCGGTCCGGCGCGACCTCAAGCGGCTCGTGATGGACATCGCGCACCACGTCCAACGGGTCCACGACCTCGTGTACGACGACGTCGAGCTGGAGCTCGGCGGGGAGGACTGAGCACGCTCGGTCCTTGGCGGATGGTGAGGGATTCGAACCCCCGGTGCCTCTCGGCACGCTCGCTTTCAAGGCGAGTGCAATCGTCCGCTCTGCCAACCATCCCCGGTGCTAGGACGGAAGACTAGTCAACCCTCAGGTGGTGAGCTCGATCAGCACGTCGCCCTCCTGGACGACGTCGCCCGGAGCGACCTTGATGGCGCGCACCACACCGCCGTGCTCGACGATGACGGGGATCTCCATCTTCATCGACTCCAGCAGCGCCACGGCGTCGCCGGCGTCCACGGACGCGCCGACCTCGACCGTCACCTCGATGACGTTCGCGACCATCTCCGCGACGATCGCGGTCACACTCTCCCTCGGCACACCACGGACGTTATCCGTTACCGGCGCGTATGACCGCATGGGGGCGACGGTCAGAGGAGCGCGTCGGTCCGCTTCGGCTCGGGTCGTACGGCGCTCTCGGCCTCCTCGGCACGGCGCCCGCGGCGTCCGACGGCCCGACCGCCGCCACGCGCGCCGCTCACGGCGAGGTCGATGCGGACCACGACGTAGCCGATGACGAGTCCGATCACGAGGCCGTAGAACACCGAGAGCGCGGACTCGACGACCGTGATCGCCGGGTTCACGAGGGCGTCGGAGACCGCGGCGGTGCCGGCCACGCCGAAGGCGCACACCCACCAGCCCTGTCGGCGTCGCGCCCGCATGTGGGTGCCCCACACCAGCGCGGGCACGCCGAGCACCGCTTCGATCGGCCGCGGGAACGCGCCGAGGGTATCGCGGCTCCAGTGCACGCCGTCGAGGAGCGTGGTGACCAGGTCGGGAGTGCCGTAGCGACGCAGCATCTCGGCGTAGAGCAGCGTCACGACGAGGACGAGGGCACCGAAGAGCACGATGAACAGGCCGCGGGTGCCGAGCCCGTGCAAGCCCGCGCCGAGCCGGTAGACGAGCGTGAACGCGCAGAGGAGGGAGAGCACGAGGACGGCGTACTCGAACCTCGTGACGTCGACCTGCGGCTGGAAGCCGAGCACCGCCACCGCACCGATCGCGGCGACGCCGACGGCGATGCAGGTCTCACGTACGGCATCGATGAACCGCACCGCCGGCACGGTGATGACCACGCCGAGCACCGCCGAGATGGCGGCCGTGACGACCGCCGCGCCAGTGCACAGCTCGTCGTTGTCGAGGGCGAGCGTGACCACCCCGGCAACCGCCGTCAGCACGCTGAAGACCACCGGGCGTCCGCCGGTGCGGGCAGCGAGGACCCAGGTGTACGCCGTCGCGACGGCCACCGCCCCGGCACCCGGCAGCCAGCTCGGCCCGACCGGCAGCATGCCGGCGACGAGCGCTCCGAGCCCGGCCGCGACGACGACCGCCCAGAGGACGATCTCGAACCAGGGCGCCTGGGTGCTCTCCGCCGGCTCGACCGCGGCAGGTGCCGCAGGACCCTCGAGCGCGACGGTGCGGCGCACCGGCGGGTCGAGGTGCTCGATGATCGCCGGAGCGTCCGCCCGCCGGGTCCCGGGGGCACGCCCACCGGTGCCGTGGCGCTGGGTCGCGCGCCGTCCACCGGCTCCACGAGCCGGCTCGGCTCGTCGACGGGGAACGGCTCTGCTCACGGCAGGAAAGGTTAGAGGACGCACCCACAGGTATCGCTGTCGGCGGCGACCCCGGGCTCGTCACATGCGGCGGTTGGCGAGGCTGGGGTTGACCTCGCGGGCACGCTCGATCACCGAGCGCTCGAGCCGGGCCGTCACGACCTCCTCGTCCGGGCCAGCCTCGACCAGGACGTCGCCGAGCGGATCCACGACGATCGAGTGGCCGCAGTAGCGGGGCGCGGGCTGGCCGGCCGCGACGACGTACGCGGTGTTCTCGATCGCGCGCGCCCGCGCCAGCGTCCGCCAGTGGTCGACCTTGCGCTCGCCCGCGACCCACGCCGCCGGCACGACCAGGATCTCCGCGCCGGCGGCGACGAGCGCCCGGGCCAGCTCGGGGAAGCGGAGGTCGTAGCAGGTCATCAGGCCGACGGTCGCGCCGCCGACCTCGACGAGCACGGGCTCGACGGGGCCCGCGGAGAGCCGGTCGGACTCGCGGTAGCCGAAGGAGTCGTAGAGGTGGATCTTCCGATATCCGCGCGACCTCGCCCCGTCGGTCGTCAGGAGCGTGTTGAACGGGTGGCCGTCAGCCGCCTCGAACATGCCCGCGACGACCGTGCTGCCCCGGTCGGCGGCCACCCGGGCGAGCTCGGTGGCGAACGGGCCGTCGAGGGTCTCCGCGTCGGGCGCCAGGTCGTCGTCCGCGGAGCCGAAGTCGCGCGCGAACGCCTCCGGGAAGACGACCAGGTCGACGTCCCTCGGGGCGAGCTCGTCGAGGCGTACGCGGTTCTTGCCGGGCGCGATGTCGGCTGCGGCCTGCACCAGGGCGACGTCGAGGTGGTCCCACGTGGTCATGTGGCCACTCTAGGATCCACGGTCATGCTGCTGCCGTGGTCCGCCGTCGTGCTAGCCGGCGGACGCGGCGCGCGGCTCGAGGGCGCCGACAAGGCCGGCATCGAGGTCGGCGGCCGCACGCTGCTCGCCCGGGCCCTCGACGCGGTCGTCGACGCGCGTGAGGTCGTCGTCGTCGGCGATCCGGTGCCGACCGAGCGGCCGGTGACGTTCACCCGGGAGAGTCCGCGGTACGGCGGCCCGGCGGCCGGCCTGCTGACCGGTCTCGACGCGCTGCTGGACGTGCCGGCGTACGTCGCCGTCGTCGCCGTCGACATGCCGCGGCTGACCATGGCGACGCTGCGTCGCCTGACCGACGCCGCCGCCGACCGCGACGGCGCGGTCCTGGTCGGTCCCGACGGCCGGCGCCAGCTCGCGCTGGTCGTCTCAAGCGCCCGGCTGCAGGAGATCCGTCCCGACCACGAGCGCCAGCACGGCCTCGCGTTGTGGCGGTTGCTGGCGCCGGTTGACCTCGTCGAGGTGGCGTCGATCGGCGACGAACACCGCGACGTCGACACGTGGGACGACCTGCGAGATCTGGGCTGACGGTTCCTGTTGGCGGGACGTCCTACGAGCTGGCGGCCAGAGCAACCGACTCGTATGACGTCGGGGCCGGCGGTCGGCGGGACGTCATACGAGATGGCGGTCAGAGCGACCGAGTCGTATGACGTCCGGGCGGTCGGGGGGACGTCATACGAGCTGGCGGCCCGGACCACCGAGTCGTATGACGTCCGGGCGGTCGGGGGGACGTCATACGAGATGGCGGTCAGAGCGACCAACTCGTATGACGTCCGGGCGGTCGGGGACCAGCGCCTAGCCTGGGGGCATGCGAGCGATCGTCACCGCCGAGCCCGGAGGCCCCGAGGTCCTCACCGTCGCCGATCTGCCGGATCCGGTGCCGGGACCGGGCGAGGTCCTCATCACAGTCGCGGCCGCAGGGCTCAACCGGGCCGACCTGCTGCAGCGGCAGGGGTTCTACCCGCCGCCGCCCGGGGCGTCGGACATCATCGGCATGGAGTGCAGCGGCACGATCGCCGCGCTGGGCGACGGTGTCAGCGGCTGGGCGGTGGGCGACGAGGTCTGTGCGCTGCTCGCCGGCGGGGGGTACGCCGAGAAGGTGGCCGTCCCGGCCGGCCAGGTGATGCGGGCGCCGGCCGGCGTACCTCTCGTCCAGGCGGCGGCGCTCCCTGAGGTGGCCTGCACCGTCTGGTCCAACATCGTCATGACGGCCGGCCTCCGGCCCGGCGACACCCTGCTGGTGCACGGCGGCGCCGGCGGGATCGGCAGCTTCGCCATCCAGCTCGGCAAGGCGCTCGGCGCCACGGTGCTCACCACGGCCGGGACGGCGGACAAGCGCGAGTTCTGCCGCGCGCTGGGCGCGGACGAGGTGATCGACTACCACGACGAGGACTTCGTCGAGATCGCACGCGAACGCGGCGGCGCCGACGTCATCCTCGACAACATGGGCGCGAAGTACCTCTCCCGCAACGTCGACGCCCTGGCCGACGGCGGGCGGCTCACCATCATCGGGCTCCAGGGCGGCGCGAAGGCGGAGCTCGACATCAACGCGCTGATGCGCAAGCGTGCCTCGGTCATCGGTACGACGCTGCGGAGCCGGCCCACCGACGGGCCGCGGGGCAAGTCCGCCATCTGCGCGGAGGTCGTCGAGCACGTCTGGCCGCTGGTCGAGGCGGGCAAGGTCAGGCCGATCATCGACGGCGTCTTCCCGCTGGAGCAGGCCGCGGCCGCCCACGAGCGGATGACGTCGGGAGATCACACCGGCAAGCTGCTGCTGAAGGCCTCTAGGGTGGACGCATGAGCGAGGAGCAGGTAGTGGTCATCGGTCCCGACGGCCGCCCGGTCACCGTCACGCCGCCCGCCCCGGAGCAGGCGGACGACGACGGCGAGCGCAGCATCACCGAGCTCGTGGAGCAGCCTGCGAAGGTGATGCGGATCGGCTCGATGATCCGTCAGCTCCTCGAGGAGGTGAAGGCCGCGCCGCTCGACGAGGCCTCCCGCACCCGTCTCAAGGAGATCCACGAGTCCTCGATCAAGGAGCTCGAGCAGGGCCTCGCCCCCGAGCTCGTCGAGGAGCTCGACCGGCTCGCGCTGCCGTTCACCGACGACCGGGTGCCGTCCGAGAGCGAGCTCCGCATCGCCCAGGCCCAGCTGGTCGGCTGGCTCGAGGGACTCTTCCACGGGATCCAGACGGCGATCTACGCCCAGCAGGTCGCGGCCCGCGCACAGTTCGAGCAGATCCGGCGTGGCCTGCCGCCGGGCATGATGCCGCAGCAGCCGCCCGGCGAGCAGCCGCCCGAGCAGCCGGGCCAGCCCGGGCAGCAGGGGCAGTCGGGCGGGATGTACCTCTAGGCGGTTGCGCGCCCTCTCCAAAGTGTCACGGTGATAGTTCGAGGCACCGGTGACACATACGAACTGTCACCCACCGCCCGAACTATCACGGTGATAGTTCGGAACTATCACGGTGACACTTTGGCGCGCGGGCGCAGCGCCCGACGCGCGACGCTCTACGCGGGCACGCGGCCCCAGCGCCGGGCGACGACGAGGCCGAGCAGGCCGACGAGGATCAGCGCGAAGCCGGGCGCCGCGACCCGCAGGAACGGTCGCGGGTGGTCCGCGCCGACCTGCTGGTAGGTCACCTGCTTCGGGGTCGTCGGCGCCTTCGTCGGCGCGGTGCCCTGGCCGAGCAGTGACTGGACCCGCGCCAGCAGGGCATCGCTCGCCGGGGCGGTCCCCGAGCGCGGGCCGGCGAGCCAGCTGTCGCCGTCGGGCATGGCCATGACCACGTACCGCTCGTCGGGGGTGAGCCTCCCCAGACCGCACGTGCCGCCGGTGGTGCGCACGCGCACCTCCGCGGTGGTCACCTGACCCTTGTAGACCCGGTCGACCTTGACGTTGTGCACGAACGAGGTGCCGCTGGGCGTCGCGGAGGTCACCACACCGGTGAAGACGACGGTCGCACGCTGCACGGCGACCGCGGGTGCGGGCCGGGGGCACCCCGGGGCGGCGTACGACGTCTGCGGCCCGAGGACGACCCCGAGCACGGCGCAGACAGCCACGGCGCAGACAGCCACGGCGCAGACCGTGACGGTGAGGGCGAGGGCACGACGGAGCACGGGCCCATCAGACCAGATCATCCGTCCAGCACTCCAGCCAGCACTCCAGCCAGCACCCGCGCGACACCGTCCTCGTCGTGCCCCGGCGCCACGTGGGTAGCGCACTCCAGAACGGTCGGGTGCGCATCGGCCATCGCGTACGAGGTGCCGGCCCACGTCAGCATCGGCAGGTCGTTCGGCATGTCGCCGAACGCGACCACGTCGGCGGCGTCCACGGACAGCTTCTCCGCGATCAGGGCGAGCGTCGACGCCTTGGTCACCTCCAGCGCGCTGATCTCCAGCAGCGGGAACGACGAGTGGGTGACGTTCACGCGGTCGCCGACGACCGCGACGGCCGCCGCCATGAAGTCGTCCGCGTCCAGGCCGCTGCCGCGTGCGAGCAGCTTGAGCACCGGAGCGTCGACGAGCTCGTCGAGCGGCAGCTCGCGCTGCGGCCGGAAGCCACGGTCGTCGTCGGCGTGGTGACGCAGGTAGTCGGGCTCCATCGACCAGCCCTCGACGGTCTCGACGGCGAACCGGATCCCCGGGATCGTCTCGCGCAGGGCGCGTGCCACCTCGAGGGACACCTGCGGCGCCATCGGCCGCTCCAGCCAGGGCCGTTCCTCCGCGACGTCCCACACCAGCGCGCCGTTGGAGACGATCGCGAGGCCGTGGCTGCCGACGTACGAGAAGACGTCACGCGCCCACCGCAGCGGGCGCCCGGTCACGAAGACGACGTGCACCCCGCGGTCGTCGAGCTGGGCGAGCACGTCGGCGGTGTACGCCGACACGGTGCCGTCGGAGCGGACGAGCGTGCCGTCCAGGTCGGTCGCCACCAGCCTGGGCAGCGCCCGGGACGTCTCGCCTGTTGCCACCACGCGTCGCATTCTGTCCCACTCCCCCGACCGGCCGCTCATCCGACGGCGCGCACTCGTCCGACGGGGGTGCGTCAGGCCCCCGGGCGGGGAGCGGGCAGCGGGCGGGCCAGCACGAGCTCGCCCTCCTCGTTCGGCCCGCGCAGCTGGGTGAACCCGGACTTCGCGAGCACCCGCAGGGAGCGGGCGTTCTCGGGCGCCACCGACGCCCTGATCCGTACGCCGGCCTCGTCGGTGTGCGCCAGCAGGGCCCGCAGCGCCTCGGTGGCGAACCCCCAGCCCCACGCCTCGGCGACCAGCCCGTAGCCGATCTCGGTCTCCGGCACTCCGTCGCCGGCCGGTGTCGGCGGACCGAAGAACCCGATCGACCCGAGTGCGGTCGCGCCCCGCACGATCGACCGTGGCCCCCACGGGTCGCCCTCGTGCCACAGCGACGCGGCATCGCGGTCGTCCTCCCGGGGGAAGTCGCGGTGCCAGCCGTCCAGCCGGTCCCCGGTGCGGATCGCCGCGACCGTCCGGGCGTCCCACAGCGGCAGCACCAGGCGCTCGCTCGTGACCGCGGCGAGGGTCAGAACCACCGCGAGATCTCCGCGGCCGCGCCGTCCTCGTCGACGCCGCCGGTGACGTCGTCGGCGATCTCCTTGACCTCGTCGGGCGCGTGCCCCATGGCCACGCCGCGGCCGGCCCAGGTGAGCATCTCGATGTCGTTGCGGCCGTCGCCGATCGCGAGCACGTCCGACGGCTCGAGGCCGAGCTGGTCGACGACGTAGGACAGCCCGGACGCCTTCGAGACGCCCACCGCCGCCAGGTCGAGCCAGGCGGTCCAGCCGACGACGTACGACGTGCCTTGCAGGCCGAGCTCGCGGCCGAGGGAGACGAAGTCCTCCGCGGTCGATGCGGGGTCGCGGATGATGACACGGGAGACCGGCTGGGAGACCAGCTCCTCGACGGGCGTGACGATCATGTCGCCGGTCAGCTCACCCGGCGGGAAGTGGTCGTTGAGCCGGTAGCCCACGCCGCGCTCCTCCACGGCCACCAGCGCGGAGGGGTGCCGGTCGAGGATCGCGTAGACGGCCTCACGGGCGTCGAACGTCTCCTCGTGGACCACGTCGACGGGCGGGTAGCGCAGGACCACCGCTCCGTTGGACGCGACGATCCACAGCCTGTCGTCGCCCTCCCGCGGCAGGTCGAGCAGGTCGGCGACCCTCGTCATGCCGTGCGGTGAGCGACCGGACGCCAGCACGACCTGCGCGCCGGAGTCGTAGGCGCGGTTGACGGCGTCGTACACCGCGGGTGCGATCTCCTCGAGAGTCGCGCCCTGGCCCGCGATCCACTTCAGCAGGGTGCCGTCGATGTCGAGTGCGACGACCTTCGGGCTCCACGAGGTCTCGGGCGAGACCGCCATCTCAGCGGGCCACCGGCTCGAGCACCTCGCGGCCGAGCCACTTCTGCAGCGCCTTGGGGACCCGGACCGAGCCGTCCGCCTGCTGGTGGGTCTCGAGGATCGCGACGATCGCGCGGGTGACAGCGGTCAGCGTGCCGTTGAGGGTCGCGACCGGAGCGGTGCCCTTCTCGAACCGACCGCGGATGTCGAGGCGGCGGGCCTGGAAGTCGAGGCAGTTCGAGGTCGAGGTGAGCTCGCGGTACTTGCCCTGGGTCGGGATCCACGCCTCGCAGTCGAACTTGCGGATGGCGGAGTTGCCGAGGTCGCCGGCCGCCACGTCGATGACCTGGTAGGCGAGCTCCAGCTTGTCGAGGAACTCCTTCTCCCACGCGAGCAGGCGCTCATGCTCGGCGTACGACTCCTCCAGCGTGGTGTAGACGAACATCTCCACCTTCTCGAACTGGTGGACCCGGATGATGCCCCGGGTGTCCTTGCCCGCGGAGCCGGCCTCCTTGCGGAAGCACGACGAGAACGCCGCATAGCGCAGCGGGAGTGAGGCGGGGTCGAGGATCTCGTCGGAGTGGTACGCCGCCATCGGCACCTCGCTGGTGCCGACCAGGTAGAGATCCTCGCCGTCGATCCGGTAGACGTTCTCCTCCGCCTGCTCGAGGAAGCCGGTCCCCTCCATGGCCTCGGGGCGGACCAGAGCGGGCGCGATCACCTGCGTGAAGCCCGCCTCGCGGGCCTGCTCCATCGCGAGGTTGATGAGCGCGAACTCGAGCTCTGCCCCGACGCCCGTCAGGTAGTAGAAGCGCGAACCCGAGACCTTCGCGCCGCGCTCGAGGTCGATCGCACCGAGCAGCTTCCCGAGCTCGACGTGGTCGCGGGGCTCGAATCCCTCGGCCGCGAAGTCGCGCGGGGTGCCCACCCTCTCCAGCACGACGAAGTCGTCCTCGCCGCCGGCCGGGGTCTCGTCCGCGGCGACGTTGTGGATGCTCTTGAGGGCGGTGAACCATGCGTCCTCGGCGGCGCGCTGCGTCTCCTCGAGCGACTTCACCTCAGCCGAGAGTGCACGGGTCCGCTCCAGCAGCGCCTGCTTCTCCTCGCCCTGCGCCTTGGCGACCTGGCCGCCGAGCTGCTTCTGCTCGGCGCGCTTGGCCTCGTAGGCGACGATCGCCGCACGGCGCGTCGAGTCGGCGGACAGTGCCTGGTCGACCACCGCGTCACTCAGCCCGCGCTTGGCCTGCGAGGCTCGGACGCGGTCGGGGTCTTCACGGAGGATGCGCGGGTCGATCACGGCACGAGCCTAGAGCCTGCGCTGACGGGTGACGACGCGGGCGAGGCGAGACTCGTCAGCGCAGGCTCTCGCGGGAGCGGACCGTATCCTGTCGCCCGTGCCCGACCGCCGTACCTCAACGCTCGCCGCCGGGATCTCATGTCTGGTCCTCGGGTTGGTGCTGGCCGTCGTGGTCGGTCTCGGCTGGGCCGACGCGTTCGACAAGGCCGTCGGCGAGCCCCTCGTCGTCACGCACGGGCCGGTGCACACCCTCGCTCGCTGGGTCGAGGCGGCCTTCGAGTTCTGGCCGTTCGTCGTCTACAACCTCGCTCTGGCGATCGGGCTCTGGGTGAAGGGCTACCGCCGAGCGGCGATCTACGCCCTGGGCGTCAACGTCGCGGCGGTCGTCGTCAGCCAGGTCGTCAAGCACGTCGTCGACCGGCCGCGCCCCGCGTGGCAGGACCCCATGTCGCCGTACACGGGCCTCGCCTACCCCAGCGGCCACGTCATGCACGCGGCCGCGTTCTTCGGCGTCACGTCCGTGCTGGCGCTGATCTTCATCCGCAAGACCGCGCTGCGGCGGCTCATCGTCACCGCGTCGGTGCTCGTCACGCTCGTCGTGTGCGCCGACCGGCTCGTGCTCGGACGCCACCACGCCACCGACGTCGTCGGAGCCCTCCTCCTCGGGATCGGGCTCGTCCTGGTCGGCCTGGCGGTCTACTCACCGCTCCCGCTCGCGCACGCCATCAAGGCGGAGCCGCTGCCGGAGGTCTTCCAGGGCGACAAGCGCTGCGCCGTCGTGCTCAACCCGAGCAAGGTGGAGAGCGTCGGCCAGTTCCAGTCGATCGTCAACACGATGGCCGTCGAGTCGGGCTGGCGGGAGCCGCGGTGGTACTTCACGACCGTCGATGACTCCGGCACCGGGCAGGCCGAGCAGGCCGCCGTCGACGGCGCCGAGCTGGTCCTCGTCTGTGGCGGCGACGGCACCGTCCGGGAGGTGTGCGCCGAGCTCGCCGGCACCGGCGTCCCGATCGGCATCATCCCGGCCGGCACGGGCAACCTGCTCGCCCGCAACCTCGCGATCCCGCTCTACCTGCGGGCCGCGATCGACGTCGCGCTCAACGGCCAGGACCGCGCGATCGACATGGTCGAGGTCGACGGCGACGGGATCGAGCGGACGCACTTCCTGGTGATGGCCGGCATGGGCTTCGACGCCGCGATCATGGAGGGCGTCAACGAGGACATCAAGGCGAGGGTCGGCTGGGTCGCGTACGTGCTGTCGGGGCTGAAGGCGCTGATGTTCCCCGCGGTCAAGGTCGAGATCTCCGTCGACGACGCCGAGTTCACCAAGCACCGCGCCCGCACGATCGTCGTCGGCAACGTCGGGTCGCTCACGGCCGGGATGCCGCTGCTGCCCGACGCCGAGATCGACGACGGGCTCCTCGACGTCGTGCTGCTCTACCCGCAGCGGTTCTGGTCGTGGCTCCCGCTCGCCTTCCGGGTGCTCGCCAAGCGACCGCGCACCGACGACCTGGTCAACCGGATGACCGGCCGGACCGTCGTCATCCGCGCCGACCGCGACACCCCCCGCCAGCTCGACGGCGACACCATCGGGTCCGGGCGCGAGCTGCGGATGACCAACGTGCACGGGCGGTTGCTCGTGCGCGTCCCGCGCTGACCGACACTTGAGTGCCAGGGCCACCCCTGGGTGGCCGAGGCACTCGAGGCTCAGCGCTTCGGGCGGGCGGAGGCGATCGCCTCCTCCTCCTCGGGCGAGAGCTGCGCGTCGGACGCCCAGCCGCTCACGCTCTTGGCGTAGGTGCGTGCGTCCGAGCGGCCGTGGATGCTCGTCAGCACCACCCCGTCCCCGGCGTCGTCGAGCAACGCGAGCGACCAGGACAGGTGGCCGCCCATGTCGCCGAACGCGTCGTAGCGGACGACCGCGAGGTGGCGGAAGGTCTGCCTCGACTCGGCGGAGAGCGTGGCCACCTCCTGCCGCAGGCCGAGCAGGTCGGCCCGCAGGTCCGCCGGCAGCGAGTCGGCGCCGGCGCCGGACGGCGTACGCCGCCAGCCGAGGACCGCCAGCACCAGGGCGACGGCGGCTGTCAGCAGACTGAGAAGCGTCAGGGCGAGCACATCCGGAACCCTAGACTGAGCCGGTGTCCGACACCGTGAAGAGGATCGCCTACCAGGGCGAGGCCGGCGCCAACTCCCACCAGGTGTGCGTGCAGCACTACCCCGACGCCGAGCCGGTGCCCTGCGCCTCCTTCGAGGACGTCTTCGCGGCCGTCGAGGGGGGCGACGCAGACCTGGCGATGATCCCGATCGACAACTCGATCGCCGGCCGGGTGGCCGACATCCACCACTTCCTGCCGGCCTCGTCGCTGCACATCGTCGCCGAGCACTTCCTGCGGATCCGGTTCCACCTGATGGGCCTGCCGGGCGCGCGCATCGAGGAGATCCGGACCGTGCACAGCCACGTCCACGCCCTCGGACAGTGCCGCAAGATCATCCGCGAGCACGGCTTCACCCCGGTCATCTCGGGCGACACGGCCGGCGCGGCGCGGGAGGTCCTCGAGGCGGGCGACCCGACGATGGCGGCGATCAGCCCGCCGCTCGCCGCCGAGATCTACGGCCTCGAGGTGCTGGCCGAGGACATCGAGGACGAGGAGCACAACACCACCCGGTTCGTCGTGCTCTCCCGCGACCTCGTGGAGGCGCCCGCGGGCAACGGACCGGTCGTCACGTCGTTCATCTTCAACGTGCGCAACATCCCGGCAGCGCTCTACAAGGCCCTCGGCGGCTTCGCCACCAACGGCGTCAACATGACCAAGCTCGAGTCCTACATGGTCGCGGGGGAGTTCACCGCGACGCAGTTCCTCGCCGAGGTCGACGGACACCCCGAGGAGCCCGGACTGAAGCGTGCGCTGGAGGAGCTGGCGTTCTTCACGACCGACGTGAAGGTGCTCGGCGTCTACCCCGCCGACCCGTTCCGGAACGCCTGACGGCCCTGGTCGCCGTACCTCTCCGGGCGCTCGCTCGTTGACTGTTCGTCACTGCCGCCGCTCGTCCGAAGGGGTCCTCGTGCCGACATCATCGGGGTCGTTCTACTCGCTCTTCACACCCGAGGAGATCGCGAAGATCAGCGCCTCGGGCACCCGCGTGACGCTGCCGGAGGGCTGGTCGCCGATCTGGGAGGACACCCCTGCCGACAAGGCGTACATCATCCTGTCCGGCGTCGTCTCCGTGCGACGCGACGGCCAGGAGGTCGCCCAGCTCGGGGAGGGCGACATCGTCGGCGAGGCCGCGATCCTCAACCGGTCGCTGCGCACGGCGAGCATCGTCGCGCTCACGCCGCTCGAGCTCATCCACCTCTCCGCGGACTCCCTGATGAGGCTCTCCGTGGAGATGCCGCGCTTCCGCGACGCACTCGAGGACGTGGCGGCGGAGAGGTTCAGGTCCCACTGAGCGAGTACGACGGCCCCGGGCTGAGCGAGCTGGTCGACTCCGTGCTGCTCGGCGAGACGCCGACCCTCACCCAGCACGAGGTCGCCGACGCCGCCGGCGTGCCGGTCGAGCTCGCCAACGAGCTCTGGCGCCTGCTCGGCTTCCCGCTGGCCGGGGAGGACGAGGCCGCGTTCACGCGTGCCGACGTGGAGGCGCTGCGGCTGACGGCCAACCTGGTCAGCCTCGGCATCCTCAGCCCGGACCGTCAGGCCGCCCTCGTGCGGACCTGGGGCCGGTCGTTCGCCCGGCTCGCGGAGTGGCAGACGGCACTGCTCGCCGAGCTGGCGGCCGAGCGGCCGGGCGACACCGTCGAGGAGCTCATGTCGCTCGCCGGCGGCGTGGTGCCCGACCTCGAGGCGCTGCAGTCCTACGTGTGGCGCCGGCACGCGGCCAGCGCCGCGACGCGCCTGCTGACGACCGCCGAGACCGGCAGCGCCCCGATGGCGGTCTGCTTCGTCGACATCGTCGGCTACACCTCGCGCAGCCGTTCGCTCACCGAGGCCGAGCTGGTCGGGTGGGTCGAGGAGTTCGAGGACGCCTGCACCGGTCTCGTCGTCGACCACGGCGGCAGGGTCATCAAGACGCTCGGAGACGCGGTGCTGTTCGTCTGCGACGACCCCGTGGGCGCCGCCGAGATCGCGCTCACCGTCACCGAGCGCGGCGACGACCCGGACGACACGTTCCCCGCGGTCCGCGCCGGGCTGGCCTACGGCGACGTGGTCGCCCGGCTCGGCGACGTCTTCGGGCCGACCGTCAACATCGCCTCGCGACTCACCGCCGTCGCCCGCCCGGGCAGGGTGGTGGTCGACGAGGGAGCCGCCGACGTGCTCACCGGCGGCTACTCGCTCGTCCGGCTCCGGCGTACGTCGGTCAAGGGCTACTCCCGGCTGCAGCCGTTCGCGCTGCGCCGGGTGCGCTGATCCGCGGAAGCCCTACCGGATCGTCACCTGCCGGTTGGCGAGCCCGGCGCGGGCGGAGCGCTCCTCGGGCGTCAGGTCGGACCCGTCGGCCAGCGCCGCGTCGAGCGCCACCTTGAACGCGGCGGCGGGCTCCTCGAGCGCCTCGGCGCCGGTGCCGACCGGCAGGTCCCACACCGGTGCGAGCAGCCCCAGCGCGCGGAACATCCCGACGAACCGCGCCCCCGGGACGATCACGTCGGCCCGCGTGACGTGCAGCCGGGCGAGCGCGGTGAGCAGCTCGTCCTCGGGCTCCGGCATCACCCAGCGCAGGTGCTCCTTGCTGCCGACGTTGGTCCAGTACGCCGCCTCGACGCCGGTCAGCCGAGCCGTCGGCGTGGCCGCCTCGTTGGCCTGCTGGAGGGCGTCCTCGAGACCGGTGCGGTCCTCGACGTCGCCGATCCAGAACTCGAAGCCGTCGTGCACCGTCACGTCGATCGTCTCGTTGACGACGATGTCCTGCAGACGCGGGCCCGGGCCGGGCGCCTCGAGCATGCCGACGATGCCCGACTCCTCGGCCTGGAGGGCCAGGAGGAGCGCCGCGGCGACCTCGCGCGACGGGTCGCCGAAGCTGTGCTGCACCTGCAGGCCGGCCCAGACCTGGCCGCTGTCGCGCGCCATCGCCGGCGCCGCGAGCGGCAGCAGCGAGGCGAGCAGCACGGTGCGGTCCTCGTGGCCCTTGATCGTCAGCGGGGCGGTCGCCGAGGGCACCAGCTCACGCATCGCGACCAGGTCGCACTCCTGCGGCAGCCCCGCGAAGGGCCGCTTCACGAACGTCGTGGCGCCCGGCACGCCGTGGCAGACCTTGTAGCGCTTGCCGCTGCCGCAAGGGCAGGGCTCACGCGGGCCGACGACCTTGCCGTCGTACAGCGGGAGGGGCTCTTCGGGGCGGTTGCGAGACTTCTTGGCCACCCGCGGACCCTACCCGTCGAGGAGCTCCAGCATGTGGGCCGGCCGGTCGCTGATGACCGCCTTCGCACCCAGGTCCAGGCAGAGCTCCAGGTCGGACTTCTTGTTGACGGTCCACACGTGCAGGTCGTGGCCGGAGTGGGCGATCCGGGCACGCACCTTCGGGTGATCGCGCAGCATCTGGATGCCGGGGCCGAGGATCCAGTCGGGCCCGATGGCCCGGCTGAGCATGGCCCAGTTGCGCGCGTGCTCGATCAGCTGCACCAGCCGCAGGTCCGGAGCGAGCCGCTCCACCCGCTGCAGTGCCGTGTAGCTGAAGCTCATCACCCGCACCGGCGCGTCGGGCCCGATCCAGCCGAACTCGCTGAGCAGCTCGACCAGTCGCTTCTCGACCAGCCCGCCGTAGCGGGTCGGGTGCTTGGTCTCGATGGCGAGCTCGACGCGCCGCCCGGTGCGTGTCGAGTAGTCACGCACGGTCTCGAGCAGGGTGCGCAGCGTGAGCACCCGGTCGAAGGCCTCGTCACGGTCGGGCGCCTCGTCGTCGAGGTCGATCCAGGGGTTCTTCCACTTCGCGAAGTCGAGCTCCGCGAGGTCGGCGAGCTCCATGGTCGAGACCACACCGGGGGTCTGCGCGGTGCGCTTCAGTGTCCGGTCGTGCACGCAGACGAGGTGGCCGTCGGCCGTCAGCCGTACGTCGCACTCGAGCGCCTCGGCACCCGCGTCCAGTGCGGCGACGTACGCCCCCAACGTGTGCTCGGCGATCTCGTGGCTGGCGCCGCGATGGGCGACGACCTGGGGCCTCATGGCACCAATTGTGGCCCGATCACCGCCTCGCGCGGAAATGGCACGCGCAGTCGCGCTCGACGTGCTGCCGACGTCGGGGCGCCTCAGCCCTGCTGGCGCAGGTAGCGCCCGAAGTGCGGCACGGTGAACGCGATCCGGCCGCGCTCGCCGGAGTAGATCAGCCCCTTCTTGAGCAGCGCGTCGCGCGCCGGCGAGAGCGACTGCGGCTTCTTGCCGAGCACGGCGGCGACGTCGGAGGTCGCCACCGAGCCGACGGCGTCGGCGTCGGCGCCCAGCTCGGTCGCCGCGTCCGCCATCGCGCGCAGGTAGTCACGCTCGGCAGGCGTCGCGCGCTCGTAGCGGGAGCCGAAGAAGCCGACGGCCAGCTCGCGCTCGGCCTCCGGCGCCGCCACCTCGACATCGCTCGCGGTGATCGGGGCGCGCGGAGCCAGGTCCCACACCGCCTTGCCGTAGGCCTGGATGAAGTACGGGTAGCCGCCGGTCGCGGTGTACATGGCCTCGAGCGCCGCCTCCTCGAACTCGGCGTCCTCGTCGGCCGCCGGCGCCTGCAGCGCGCGGTCGGCCGCCTCGCGCACGAGCCTGTCGATGCGCTGGTAGGAGAACAGCCGCTCGGAGTAGGACTTGCTGGCCGAGAGGACGGCCGGCAGGTGCGGCAGGCCGGCGCCGACGACGATGAGCGGAAGGCCCGACTGGCTCATCTCGTGGCAGGCGGCGCACAGCGCGGAGACGTCGTCGGGGCCGAGGTCCTGCATCTCGTCGATGAAGACGCCGACGCCCTTGCCCACGTCGGCCGCGAGCCCGCCGACGTCGCTGAGCAGCTCGACGAGGTCGATCTCGATGTCGCCGGAGTCGGCGCGCCCGCGCACGACGGGCGCCTCGATGCCCGGCGACCACTGCTCGCGCAGCTTGGCGTTGGGCCCGGCCTCCCGCTGCGCGAAGCCGCGGATCACGCCGAGCGCGTGGTCGACCTGGTCCTCCTCCGGGTGACCGAGCTCGCGGACGGCCTGGTGCAGGGCGCTGGCGAGCGGTCGCCTCAGCGACTGGTCCGGACGGGCCTCGAGCTTGCCGGTCCCCCAGCCCTTGCGGACCGCCGCCGAGCGGCAGGCGTTGAGCAGCACCGTCTTGCCGACGCCGCGCAGCCCGGTGAGCACGAGGGATCGCTCCGGGCGGCCGCGGGCGACCCGCTCCAGCACCACGTCGAAGGCCCGCAGCTGGTCGTCGCGGCCGGCGAGCTCAGGCGGTCGCTGGCCGGCGCCGGGCGCGTACGGGTTGCGGATCGGGTCCATGATCGGACCGTATCCGGATCTCTAGGGTCAGGCTTAGATTTCGCTAGCGAGTCGCATCGAACGCCGTCGAGGGCGGTTTCCCTAGACTGTCCGCGTGCCGGAGCTGCCCGAGGTCGAGGCGCTGGCCCTCGACCTGAGGAGCCGGCTGCACGACCGCGCGATCACCAAGATCCACCTGGTGCAGTTCAGCGCGCTCAAGACCTACGACCCGCCGCTGAGCGCGCTCGAGGGCACGCTCGTCGACGACGTACGACGCCACGGCAAGTTCCTCGACCTCGAGGCCTCCGGCGTCCACCTCGTGATGCACCTGGCCCGGGCCGGCTGGGTCCGCTGGCGCGACGAGGTCCCCGCGGTCCCGCCGCGACCCAGCACGAAGTCGACGCTCGCCGCGAGGATCGTGCTGGACGACGAGGGCTCCGACTCGTCGGCGGGGCTGGACATCACCGAGGCCGGCACCAAGAAGTCGCTCGCGATCTACGTGGTCGGCGACCCGCAGGACGTGCCGGGCATCGCGACGCTCGGGCCCGACCCGTTGACCGACGACTTCACGCCGGCGCGCCTGCGGGAGATCCTCCTCGCGCAGGGCAAGAAGCAGATCAAGGGCGTGCTGCGCCACCAGGGCACGATCGCCGGGATCGGCAACGCCTACTCCGACGAGATCCTGCACGCGGCGAAGATGTCGCCGTTCAAGCCGGCGGACGCTCTGCTGAATCCGGGGGCGGACGCCGAGCTCGACACCCTCTACACGGCGATCCGGACGACCCTGGGCGACGCCGTCGAGCGCAGCCGGGGGCTGGCCGCCAGCGAGCTCAAGGGCGAGAAGAAGTCGCACATGGCGGTCCACGGCCGCACCGGCCTGCCGTGCCCGGTCTGCGGGGACACGGTGCGCGAGGTCAGCTTCGCGGACTCGAGCCTGCAGTACTGCCCGACCTGTCAGACCGGCGGCAAGCCGCTCGCGGACCGGCGCCTGTCCAAGCTGCTCAAGTAGCGTCCTCGTCCTTGTCCGGCACGAGCGCGTCGACGACCTTGCCGGCGAGCTTCTCGGCGCCGGAGACGACGGCCTCGGCGATGGGGCCGCCCTTCTCGGCGACGTCCTCCACCTTCTCCACCGCGCCCTCGATCTTGCTCTCCACGACGTTCGAGGCGACGTGCTCGACGGTGTCGTGCACGCCCTTCTCCAGCATCTCGGGCAGGGTGCGGCCGCCGTGCTCGTAGAGGTCCAGCCGGTTCGTCGCCTCCGCGAACCTGAGATAGGTGTCCGCGCTGGCCACCGCGATGCGGGCGTCGACGCTCACCAGCTCGATGCCGAGGAGGGAGACCCGAGCGTAGACATCGACCACGATGCCCTTGTCCAGGACGATCTCGATCACGTCGGCGAGCCCGCTGGGCGCGGGCCTGGCGAGATAGCCACCCGTCTGCATCGTCATGGGACCTCCCCGGCGTCCGTGCCGTCGCGCCGGTCAGCGGTCGCATGGTGGCGGTACCCAGACCGGCGGCCGCTCAACTGGCCGAACGTCGGATTTGCGAGCCCGGCCCCGCATGTTGGAATGAGGCCGTGAGCATCCCGACCGTTCCCGTCGACGGGGTCCCCGACCCGCTGCCCCAGGGCGTGATCGTCCTCGACGTGCGCGAGGACATCGAGTGGGTGCACGGCCACATCGACGGCGCCGTCCACATCCCGCTCAGCCAGCTGACGAGCCGGACCGGCGACCTGCCCGAGGGGCAGCTCCTCGTCGTGTGCAAGATCGGCGGCCGGTCGGCGCAGGCGACGATGTACCTCACGGCCCAGGGCTTCCAGGCCGTCAACCTCGACGGCGGGATGCTCGACTGGGCGAGCGCCGGCCGGCCGATGGTCAGCGAGACCGGTCAGCCGCCGCTGGTCGTCTGACGTCTCGATCCGGCGCCCGACCGCTAGACGAAGGCGTCCGGCAGGGGCAGCGTCAGGGCGCCCTGCAGCCGCGCCAGGTAGGCGCTCCGGCCGATCTCGACGACACCGAGCGAGGCCAGGTGCGGGGTCGACCACTGCACGTCGAGCAGCCGCTCGTCGGCGTACTCGTCGCGCAGCAGGTCGACGAGGCCGACCAGCGCGACCTTCGACGCGTCGGTCTCCCGGTGGAACATCGACTCCCCGGCGAAGAGGCCACCGATCGCGACGCCGTACAGGCCGCCCGCCAGGCGACCGTCACGCCAGGCCTCGACGGAGTGGGCCCATCCGAGCCGGTGCAGGTCGCCGTACGCCGTCCTGATCCTGTCGTCGATCCAGCCCTGCGGCCGGGACGGGTCCGCGCAGGCCGCGACGACGTCGGCGAAGGCGCTGTCGACACGGATCTCGAACTCGCGCGCGGAGCGGCGCAGCGACTTCGACACCCGGAGCCCGTTCAGCGGCAGGATGCCGCGCTGCACGGGTGAGAACCACAGCAGGGGGTCCTGCCGCAAGTCCCCCGGCATCGGGAAGAGCCCGCCCCGGTACGCCGCCAGGAGCGTGCCCGGCTCGAGGTCGGCGCCGAGGCCGACCAGGTCGTCGTACCTGTCGTCGTCAGGGTCGGCGAACAGCCACGGAGACGGGGGCGGCTCGATGGGCACGAGTCTGAAGTTACCGACAGGTCCCTAGGATCGATCCATGAGCGGCACCACGAAGAAGGTCGCGGCGGCGGTGGGCACGACCCTCGCCCCGAAGCTGGTCGACCTCGCACCCGGCGTCTCCTCGAACGTCGTGCAGACAGCGCTGCACCGGGCGATCGCAGGCGTCGGCCCGCTGCCGGGGGCGGCCGCGGCCGCCGAGAAGCAGCTCGAGGAGCAGCGCGGCAACAGGAGCAGGGCCGTGCGCGAGGTGATCGAGAACCATGTCGCCTACGCATCGGCCAACGGCTTCGCGACCAACCTCGGTGGCCTCGTCGCGACCGCGTTCATGCTGCCGGCCAACGTGACCGGCCTCGCCCTCATCGAGTGCCGGATGGTCGCCGGCATCGCGCACCTGCGCGGCTACGACCTCGACGACCCGCGCGTGCGCGCGGCGATCCTCGTGACGCTGCTCGGCGAGGAGCGGGTGAACCGCCAGATCCGGCGCAAGAAGCTGCCCGCCCCGCCGATGGCGATCGCGACCGCCCCCGTGCACGACCCCGACCTCGACCGCATCGTGGCGGCGGAGGTGACGGGCGAGCTGATCGCCCGTGTCGCCGGGAAGAGGCTCGCGACGGTCGTCGGCCGGCGCGTGCCGATCGTCGGCGGTGTCGTCGGCGCGGGCGTCGACGGCTGGGACTCGTTCAAGGTCGGGCGGTACGCCGCACGCGAGCTGCTGCCGCGGGCCGCGCGTCAGTGACGACCCGCACCCGGTAGCGGACGGGCCACCTGGCCGCGCAGGCGCCGGTACGCGCCGAGCGCCTTCTGCCCGGCGGCGTTGCCGTTGAGCGTGTCGAACGCCTTCTCGCGGACCCGGCGGCGCAGCGGGATGCTGCGCTGCAGGTCGAGCTCGGCACGGGCCCGGTGCAGCTGCTCGCGCAGCTCCTCCTCCTCGACGATCATCCGCGACCCCTCGTGGACCAGCGCCATGATCGACTCGACGGCTGCCGCGAGCACCTCGCGGGTGTCGGCGTGATCGGGGTCGACGTACTCGAGCCGTGACGGGGCGGGGTGCAGGTCGGCCAGGTCGCCGGTGACGGCGTACCCCGCCGTGTCGAGCTGGGCGATCCAGCTCTCGGCGAGCTCGTCCACCCACGGCCGGTGGTCGGGCGGCAGCGTGACGCGTGAGGACCCGGTGCGGGTCGTGCGCTCGGCGAGCTGCCGGTGGGCGAGCACCTCGCGGACGAGGTAGCGGTACTTGATGTCGGGCAGGGAGCGGTCGACGCGCTCGTTGAGCATCCGGATCAGCGCCGTCTCGGCGACGCCGAGCCCGGCGTTGGTCCGGTTGCTCTCGTAGGCGAGCGGGAGGTCGTCGATGCCGAAGGCCTGCTCCAACCTGCCGAGCAGCACGTCGGACCTGGCGCCGGCGGGCGGCGCGGTGACCAGGTGGACCTGCTCGGGCGGCAGGTCGCCCGCCCAGCGCTCGAGGATGTCGGGCAGGTGCTGGACGCGCCAGAACAGGTCGGCGCTGCGGCCCTGCCGAGACTCGATGATGCGGAGGAACTCGGCGTAGGTCTCGGTGTTGTAGTGCTTGACCGTCTCCTGCCACTCCGCCGGGATCTGGCGGCCGAGGTCGCGGACCGTGAGCACGAGGTGGACCTCGGCGTCACCGAAGCTCGCGACCGCGCGGGCGGCCTGCTCGGCGCTGGCGCCGGCCAGGATCTCGTTGCTGATGATGACCGTGCCGCCGAGGGAGCGGGTCCGGGCCGCGAGCGCGTCCCACTCACCGACGACCTCGTCCTCCAGACCACCCCACTCCCGGCGGGTCAGGTCGAGCGCGGCGCGGAAGTGATCGTCGAAGTGCACGACGGGGTAGTGCACGTCGTGCTTCTCCAGCACGTCGCGGTTGCGGAAGAGGATGTCCTGCAGATAAGTGGTCGCGGTCTTCGGAGTCCCGATGTGAAGGAGCACGCGGCGAGCCATGGCGCCATCGTAGAGGGGGACACCCGCCCTCTAGGATCGGTGCCCGTGGCAACCGTCGGCATCGTGGTCAGGACCAAGGACCGCCCGCACTTCCTGACCCGCGCCCTGCGCAGCATCGCCTCGCAGACCTACGACGACTGGCATGCGTTCGTCGTCAACGACGGTGGCGACCCGGTGCCCGTCGCGGGCGTCGTCGCCGACCTGGACGACGCCGACAGGGCCCGGGTGACGATCCTGGACCATCCCGCCTCGCTGGGTCGCTGGCCGAGCGCCAACGCTGGCGTGCGCGCCGCGACGGAGTCGGGGGCGGCGTACCTCGTCCTCCACGACGACGACGACACCTGGGCGCCGACGTTCCTCGAACGCGCCGCCGCCCACCTCGACGCCCACCCGCTCGCGCCGGGCGTCGTCTCCCGGATCGAGATCGTCTGGGAGGAGGCCGGCGCGGAGGGCTACGTCGAGACGGGGCGCGAGGTCTTCCAGGGCCACCTGCACGACCCGCTCCTCGGCGACACGCTGCTCTTCAACAGGTTCGTGCCGATCGGCTTCCTCTACCGCCGGGAGGTGCACGACGAGATCGGCCACTACGACGAGTCGCTCTCCGTCGTCGGCGACTGGGCGTTCAACCTCAAGATCCTCGCCAGGTGGTCGCTGGACTACCTCGGCGCCGAGCCGCTCGCCTTCTGGCACCAGCGGCCCGGCACGACGGGCGTCGACGGCAACAGCGTGACTTCCGCGAGCAACGACCACGAGAAGTACGACGCCCTGGTCCGCGACGCCGCCCTCCGCTCGTACGTCGGCGAGCACGGCCTCGGGCTGGTGCTCTACCTGACGAAGTTCATCGACCGGCGGCTCGTGGAGGTCGAGGAGGGACTGCGTCGCGACATCCACTCCGGCGAGTCCGGCGTCGTCGCCTACCGCCGGCTGCGCGAGAGCGCGCTGCGTCGCCTGCCGTGGCGCCGGCGCTGAGCGTCGCGGCCTAGCGACCCGGACGACGGGCCAGCCGGCGTGCCGCCCGGACCGCCCGACGGCTGAGGCGTGCCTCGGGGTCGGGCCGCTGCGCCGCCTCGAGGATGACGCCGACGAGCGCGTCGAGCGCCGCGTCGCGCACGGCACGCGGTCCTGGGCGGTCGGGGTTCAGCCAGCCGTCGTCGGCCGGAGGCTCCGGCAGCAGGTCGGCGACGTCGCCGACGACGTCGATCCCCGCGGCGACCGACCAGTCGCCCCACTCCTTGGCGACGCCGTTCGCCCACTCGTAGGACTCCGGCGGCAGCGAGATCGGGAGTCCCGCGTGCTGCGACAGCGTGTCGTAGACGATGGGGTTGAGCACCAGGCTGCGATGGGTCTCGCGGTCGAGGCCGACGCGCTTGAGCCGCTTGTTGAGCTGGCGCAGCATGGTCGCCTCGCCCGCGCCGAGCGAGGCGTTGCGTCGGTCGGTGTCCTTCGGCGCCCACGAGGGCTCGGCACCGATCGTCCGGCTGAACATGTCCCACACGTCAGCGTCGGAGTGCGGCAGCACGAGGAGGTGGATGCGCTCGGGCGGCACGATCGCACCCCAGTTGCTGAGCACGCGCGGGATGTGCTGAGCTCGCCAGAACCACTGCTTCGACGTCCGCGGGTCGCCCTCGACCGTCTCCTTCAGGAACCGCTCGAAGGTCTTGGAGCCATACATCTTCAGCCCCTCCTGCCAGTCGGCGGTGAGCTGGCGACCGATGTCGCGGGCGGTCAGGACGACGTGCAGCTCGGTGCCGGGGCCGAGGTCCTCGGCCGCCTTCCGGATCCGGGACGGCTTGGCCACCGCGAAGAGCTCGTGGCTGAGCACGACGGTGCCGCTGGCCAGCCTGGTCCGGCGTACGAGCGCGTCCCACTCGCCCTTCGCCATGTCGACGAACCCGGGCCACTTGATGCCGGTCAGGTCGACGGCGGCGAGGAACATGTCCTCCCGCATGCCCGTGGGGTACTTGATGCCGTGCCTGCCCAGGTTGGTCCGGTTGAGGAACAGCCGGTCCTGGAGGTACGTCGTGCCTGTCTTAGGCGCACCGACATGGAGAAACACCCTCGCACCCATGCTCCGAGTGTGCCCGGTCGAGGGGCGGTCGATGTAGGGGTCTTCGCGTGCTTCCCCTCACGCCCCGGCGAGGGCGCGCACGACGGCGCTCGGGCTCGGCCGGCCCAGCTGGCCGGCCATCCAGACGCTGGCGTCGACGACCTGGCCGAGGTCGACCCCGTGCTCGATCCCCAGGCCGGTGAGGAACCAGAGCAGATCCTCCGTGGCGAGGTTGCCGGTGGCGCTCTTGGCGTAGGGGCAACCGCCCAGGCCGCCGGCGCTGGCGTCGTACGTCGTCACGCCGGCCCGCAGGCCCGCGTAGGTGTTGGCCAGCGCCTGCCCGTAGGTGTCGTGGAAGTGCAGCGCCAGCCGGTCAGTGCCGACGCCGGCGGCGACGAAGGCGTCGACCAGGGCCGTCACGTGGCCCGCGGTGCCGACCCCGATGGTGTCGCCGAGGCTGAGCTGGCTGGCGCCGAGGTCCAGCAGCCGCCGGCCGACGCCGACGACCTGCTCGATCGGCACCTGGCCCTCCCACGGGTCGCCGAAGCACATGCTGACATAGGCGCGGACGTCGAGCCCCGCGTCCCGGGCTCGTTGCACGACCGGCTCGAACATGGCGAACTGCTCGTCGAGCGTGCGGTTGAGGTTCTTGCTCGCGAACGTCTCCGTGGCGCTGCCGAAGATCGCGACGTGCCGCATCCCGAGCTCGAGGGCGCGGTCGAGGCCGCGCTCGTTGGGGACGAGCACCGGCAGGCCCTTCCCCGCCTCGCCGAGGAGCGTCATCAGGTCGGCCGCGTCCGCGAGCTGCGGCACCCACCGGGGGTGGACGAAGCTCGTGGCCTCGACGATCGGCAGGCCGGCCGCGAGCAGCCGGGTGACGAACTCGGCCTTCACGGCCGTGTCGACGACGCCCTTCTCGTTCTGCAGGCCATCGCGCGGACCGACCTCGTAGATCGTCACCCGCGCCGGCAGCCCCGGCTCGGGGACGGTTGCCGGCAGCGCTCCCAGCGGCAGCTCACTCATGGGCCGTCACCTCGAAGAGAAGGGCGCCGAGGGCCACCTGCGCGCCGATGGCGGCGGCGACGCGGGTCACCGTGCCGGCGTACGGCGCCTTGAGCGCGAGCTCCATCTTCATCGCCTCCACCACGCCGAGCACCTGACCCTCCTCGACAGCGTCACCCTCCGCGACGCGCACGTCCAGCACCGTCCCCGGCATCGGGCTGGCGATGGTGCCGTCCGCGACCGACTCGTGTGCCGCCGCCGGGTCGGGACGGGTGAACACGTGGCGCTGTCCGTGGTGCGCGAGCTCGACACCGTGGACACTCACCCGGGACGTCATACGAGCCGGTGGTCGGAGCGACCGCAACGTATGACGTCCCGGCTGGTGGTCGAGCGTGACCGGGACGTCCAGCTCGATCACCGGGTCGGCTGCGGGACCGCCGATACGGAAGCCGTCGGACGCGAACGGGCCGGCCGGGGTGGCGTGGGCGTCGTACCACGCCCACGCTGCGAGGGTCCTCGCCTCCCCGGCGTCCGGCGCGACCGGCTCGTGGCGGTCGAGCCACGCGGTGTCGATCGCTGCATCGCGGAACTCGTCGCCGGCGACCAGCTCCCGGAGGAAGCCGGTGTTGGTCGTGATGCCGAGGATCGCGGTGTCGTCGAGGGCGTCGACCATCGCCCGCCGCGCCGTCTCGCGGTCGGCGGCGTGGACGATCACCTTGCCGAGCATGGGGTCGTACGACGTGCTGACGACCTGGCCGCTCTCCAGGGCGTGGTCGACCCGGACCCCGCCGGGCCACCGGACGACGCTCGCCGTGCCCGCCTGCGGCAGGAAGCCGGCGTACGCGTCCTCGGCGTAGATGCGCACCTCGATCGCGTGCCCGTCGAACACGACCTCGTCCTGGGTGAGTCCCAGCGGCTCGCCGGCCGCGACCCGCAGCTGCAGGGCGACGAGGTCGAGGCGTCGGCCCCTGACGAGCACGGTCTCCTCGGTGACCGGGTGCTCGACCTGGAGGCGGGTGTTCATCTCGAGGAAATAGGCCTCGCCGGTCGCATCGTCGAGCAGGAACTCCACGGTGCCGGCGTTGGAGTAGCCGACCTGCTTGGCGAGCGCGACGGCCGAGTCCTGGACCAGCGCGCGCTGGGCGTCGGTCAGGGTCGGCGCGGGCGCCTCCTCCACGACCTTCTGGTGGCGCCGCTGCGCGCTGCAGTCGCGTGTGCCGAAGTGGATGACGTCGCCGTGTGCGTCGCCGAAGACCTGGACCTCGATGTGGCGGCCCCGCTCGACGTACTTCTCGATGAGCAGGGTGTCGTCGCCGAACGCGCTCGCCGCCTCGCGCGCCGCGGCGGCCTTGGCCTCCTCGAGCTCGCCGGCGCTGCGGACGACGCGCATGCCCTTGCCGCCGCCACCGGCGGCAGCCTTCACCAGCACCGGGAAGCTGCTGTCGTCGCGCGGCACCACGGGTACGCCGGCCGCGACCGCGATCTCCCGGGCGTGGTCCTTGCGGGCCATCGCCTCCATCGCGGCCGGGGGCGGCCCGACCCAGACCAAGCCGGCGTCGAGGACCGCGCGCGCGAAGGATGCGTTCTCGGACAGGAAGCCGTAGCCGGGGTGGATCGCCGTCGCGCCGGTCTCACGCGCGGCGGCGAGGATCTCGGCCCCGTCGAGGTAGGAGCCGACGCGCACCGCCACGTCGGCCTCGCGTGCGTGCGGAGCCCCGGCGTCCGCGTCGGTGTGGACGGCGACCGTGCGCACGCCGAGGTCGCGGCACGTCCGGAAGACCCGGAGCGCGATCTCGCCGCGGTTGGCGACCAGGAGAGTGTCCATGCGCGTCACATCCTGAAGATGCCGTAGTTGGGGGCCGGCACCGGCGCGTTGGCCGCGGCGGCGAGCCCCATGCCGAGCACCCGGCGGGTGTCGACCGGGTCGATCAGTCCGTCGTCCCAGAGCCGGGCGGTGGCGTAGTAGGCGTTGCCCTGGGTCTCGTACTGCTCGCGGATGGGCGCCTTGAAGTCGTCGTCGTCCGCCCGCCCCGCGACCGTCGCGAGCACCGACGCGGCCTGCTCGCCGCCCATCACCGAGATCCGCGCGTTGGGCCACATCCACAGGAACCGCGGGTCGTAGGCGCGCCCGCACATGCCGTAGTTGCCGGCGCCGAAGCTGCCGCCGATCACGACGGTGAACTTCGGTACGACGCTGCAGGCCACCGCGGTCACGAGCTTGGCGCCGTCCTTGGCGATGCCGCCGTTCTCGTACTCCCGGCCGACCATGAAGCCGCTGATGTTCTGCAGGAAGACCAGCGGGATCCCGCGCTGGTTGCACAGCTCGATGAAGTGCGCGCCCTTGAGTGCGGACTCGCTGAACAGGATGCCGTTGTTGGCCACGATCCCGACCGGGTAGCCGTGGATGTGCGCGAAGCCCGTCACCAGGGTCTCGCCGTACAGCTGCTTGAACTCGGCGAGCCGGCTGCCGTCGACGATGCGGCGGATCACCTCGCGGACGTCGTACGGCGTCCGGGTGTCGGTCGGCACCACGTCGTAGAGGCCCTGTGGATCCTCGAGGGGCTCCTCCGGTTCCTGCGGGGTCAGGCTCGGCGTCGTGCGCGGCAGGGTGTCGACGATCTCCCGGACGATCCGCAGCGCGTCGGCGTCGTCGGCGGCGAGGTGGTCGACGACGCCGGACTTCGTCGCGTGGACGAGCCCGCCGCCGAGGTCCTCGGCGCTGACGACCTCGCCGGTGGCCGCCTTCACCAGTGGCGGGCCGCCGAGGAAGATCGTGCCCTGGTCCTTCACGATGACGGTCTCGTCGGACATGGCCGGGACGTAGGCGCCGCCGGCGGTGCAGCTGCCCATCACCGACGCGATCTGCGGGATGCCGCGCGCCGAGAGGTTCGCCTGGTTGAAGAAGATCCGGCCGAAGTGCTCGCGGTCGGGGAAGACCTCGTCCTGCATCGGCAGGAACGCGCCACCGCTGTCGACGAGGTAGACGCACGGCAGCCGGTTGTCCGCGGCGACCTGCTGGGCGCGCAGGTGCTTCTTCACGGTCATCGGGTAGTAGGTGCCGCCCTTGACGGTCGCGTCGTTGGCCACGACGACGCACTCCCGACCGGCGATGCGGCCGACGCCGGTGATCACGCCGGCGGACGGCACGTTGGTGCCGTACATTTCGTACGCCGCCAGCGGACTGAGCTCCAGGAACGGACTGCCGGGGTCGAGCAGCCGGTCGACGCGCTCGCGGGGCAGCAGCTTGCCGCGATCGGTGTGCTTCTGCCGGGCGCTCTCGCTGCCGCCCTGCCGGACGATCGCCAGGCGCTCGCGCAGCTCGGTGGTGAGCTCTCGTAGTCCCAGCTCGCTGAGGGTGGTCACAACAGGTGAGGTTAACGATCGTTAACCAGGATCGGCAAGGGCGGACCGTGAGACTGGTCCCGAGATCGGTGAACGACCGTTAACCTGCTGCCGTGACCGAGACGCAGACCCGTCGCCAGCAGCTGCTGGACACAGCTGCCGAGCTCTTCGCGGCGCGCGGCTTCCACGGTGTCTCGGTCGCCGACCTGGGTGCGGCGTGCGGCATCAGCGGGCCGGCGCTCTACAAGCACTTCCCCTCCAAGGAGGCGCTGCTCGCGGAGATGCTCGTCGCGATCAGCGAGCAGCTGCTCGCCGAGGGGCAGGCACGTGTCGCCGACGCGACGTCGGCGTCCGAGGCGCTCTCCTCGCTCGTGGACTGGCACGTCGACTTCGCGCTGCGGCACCGGGCACTCATCGTCGTCCAGGACCGCGACTGGTCGTCCATGCCCGCCGAGTCGCGCGAGCAGGTCCGCACGCTCCAGCGCGCGTACGTCGACCTGTGGGCCGCCCAGCTGCGCCTGCTCGATCCTCGGCTGCCGCTGTCGGCCGCACGGGCGATGGCGCATGCGGCGTTCGGCCTGATCAACTCGACGCCGCACAGCGGTCTGCTGCCGGCCGACGAGATGCGCGGCGTGCTGACCGCGATGGCGCTGCGGGCGCTGGGGTCACCGGTGCCGGGCTCGCCGGGGCTGGGCTCATCGGGGCTGGGCTCATCCGACTCATGACTCCGGCCGCAGGCTGACCAGGTCGCGCAGCTCGGCGTCGGACAGCTCGGTCAGGGCCGTCTCGCCGCGCCCGAGGACCGCCTCGGCGAGCGAACGCTTCTGGTCCAGCAGCAGCGCGATCCGCTCCTCGAGCGTGCCACGCATGACGAGTCGGTGCACCTGCACGGGCTTCGTCTGGCCGATCCGGTAGGCGCGGTCCGTCGCCTGGTCCTCGACGGCCGGGTTCCACCAGCGGTCGACGTGGACGACGTGGTCGGCGCGGGTCAGGTTGAGACCCGTGCCGCCCGCCTTGAGGGAGAGCAGGAAGACCGGGACGCCCTGCCCGTCGGGGGCGTCCTGGAACGCGGCGACCATCCGCTCGCGCTCCCGGACGGGCGTCCCGCCATGGAGGAACAGGTGCGGCACGCCCGTGGCCGTCCAGTGCGCCGAGAGAAGCTGCGCCATCGCGACGTACTGCGTGAAGACGAGCACGGCCCCGCCCTCGCTCGTGGCGGTCTCGATCACCTCGTCGAGCAGCTCGATCTTCTGGGACCGGCCGGCGATCCGTCCTCTGCCCCCGGATTCGGCACCGTGCTTGAGGAACTGCGCGGGATGGTTGCAGATCTGCTTCAGCCCGGTGAGCATCATCAGCACCAGACCGCGCCGCGCCGGGTCGTCCCCCGGGAGTCGCTCGATCCGCTCCATCGTGTCGCGCACGTAAGCCTGGTAGAGCACCGTCTGCTCCTTGGTCAGCGAGAGCAGCTGGTCGGTCTCCGTCTTGGGCGGCAGCTCGGGCGCGATGCCCGGATCCGACTTGCGCCGCCGCAGCAGGAACGGCGCGACGAGGTCGGTGAACTGCCTCGTCGTCACCTCGATGCCCGCCTCGATGGGCGCCGCCCAGGCCTTCCGGAACGCTTTGCGACTGCCGAGAAGCCCCGGCACCGCCCAGTCGAGGATGGCCCACAGCTCGGAGAGGTCGTTCTCGACCGGGGTGCCGGTGAGCGCGACACGTGCGCGGCCCGGGATGAGGCGCATCTGGCGGGCGGTGGAGCTGGCTGCGTTCTTCAGGTGCTGCGCCTCGTCGGCGACGACCAGGTCCCACGGCACCTCGGCGAGCAGGCGGGCGTCGCGCCGCATGGTCCCGTACGTCGTCAGGACGATCCCGTCCCCGATGTCGTCGAGGTCGCGGGCACGGCCGTGGTGGCGCCGGACCGTGACCCCCGGCGCGAACCGCGCGACCTCCGCCTCCCAGTTGCCCATCAGGCTGGTCGGGCAGACGACCAGCGTCGGCCCGGCCGCCCGGTGCAGGTGGAGCGCGATCAGGGTGATCGTCTTGCCCAGGCCCATGTCGTCGGCGAGGCAGCCGCCGAGTCCCAGCGCGGTCAGCTCGGCGAGCCAGGTGAGCCCGCGTCGCTGGTAGTCGCGCAGCGTCGCCTGCAGGCCGGCGGGCACCGGGACGAGGTCGCCGCGCCCGACCTCGGCCACCCGGTCGCGCAGCTTCGCCAGGGTCGCTCCGACGATCACGTCGCGCGCCTCCGAGTCGACGTCGGCCACTCCGGTGAGTGCGGCGCCGAGCGCCTCCGCGGGCGTGAGCTTCCGCAGCATCCGCTTGCGTGCCTTGCGCGCGATGCCGGGGTCGACGATCGTCCACGACCCGCGCAGCTTCAGGATCGGCGCCGCCGCCCCGGCGAGCTCGTCCATCTCCTCGTCGGTGAGCGGCTCGTCGCCGATCGCGAGCTGCCACTTGAAGCTGAAGAGGTCGTCGACACCGAACAGCCCGGTGTTGAGCGCCTCCTCCCGGGTCCCCGACGGGCGAGGGCCCGCGTCCACGACCGGGCGCGCGGTCAGCTCGCGGCCGAGCGCACGCGGCCACAGCACGTCGACGCCGATCTCCTTGAGCGCCGCGACGCCGTCGGCGAGCAGCGACCCGATGTCGTCACCCTCGAGCTCCATCTCGGTCGGAGACGCCTGGAACCTCATCCGCTGCAGCGGTGGCCAGGCCCGGGACGCGTCGGCGAGACGCATCGCCACCTGCGAGCGGGTCCGGGGTCCGAAGCCGTGCTCGCGCGGGTCGTCGCGCCAGAGCACGGCCGCGTCAGCGAGGTGCAGCGGGTTCGCCTCGTCGTGCACCTGGAGGACCACGCGCAGGACGCCCTGGGTGAGGGACTCCTCGTCGGCCTCGACACGCAGCGAGATCGAGACCTCGGCAGGGGTGTCGTCGGGCACGAGGTGTCGCTGGAGGCGCTCGCGCAGTCGATCGGCGGCCGGGCCGGCGGCGGCGGGGCGGGCGGGTGACACCGCAGCGGTCGCCCGGCGGGTGGCACCGTGCATGGAGCCACGCGGCATCGCGTCCACGACGGCGGCCACCATCGACCACACCAGCGCCTCGGCGCCCTCACGGTCGACGCCGTCGTACGCCCGTGACTCCGCAAGCATCCGCAGCCGCTGCACGTCGTCGCCGACCACCACGGGCGCCCATCCGTCGGCGGTCTCCTCGAACTTCCCGGCCGCCACCAGACGCAGCGCGAAGTGGGCGGAGGCGCCGAGCAGCCCCACGGAGGGGTGCGTCGCCTCGCGCGCGAAGGCCTTGGTGAGCACCGGCACGGCCGAGACGATCGGCAGCGAGAGCGTGCGGCGCTCGTCCTGGAACGTGACCGAGCCGTCCCGTGGCCGGTCGCCGACGGTCAGCACCGCCGGGCCGGTCAGGGGTACGAAGCTCACGGCAGGCGACGCTACCCGGCCTCTCCGACACCCCGGCTAGGCTCGTCCACATGAGCATTCTCGACGAGCCCATCGCCCGCCTGGACGGAACGCCCGCCACCCTTCGCGAGCTCACCGGCGGCAAGCCGGCCCTGCTGGTCAACGTGGCGAGCAAGTGCGGGCTCACGCCGCAGTACGCTGGCCTGGAGCGTCTCGCGGAGAGCTACGACGACCTGGCCGTCGTCGGGTTCCCGTGCAACCAGTTCCTGGGCCAGGAGCCGGGCTCGGCCGAGGAGATCGCTGAGTTCTGCTCGGCGACGTACGGCGTCACCTTCCCGCTCACCGAGAAGATCGACGTCAACGGCGACGAGCGCCACCCGATCTACGCGAGCCTGACCCGGACGGCCGACGAGAAGGGCACCGACGGGGACGTGCAGTGGAACTTCGAGAAGTTCCTCGTCTCCGGCGACGGCACCGTCGTCGCCCGGTTCTCGCCCCAGGTCGAGCCCGAGGACGAGCGCATCATCAGCGCGATCAAGGAGCAGCTCACCTCGTCGTGACGTGACCCCGGGGGCGGTCACCGAGGGTTCGCCCAAAAGAAATTGGGGACTGTCGGTGGCCGGCCCTAGGGTTCCGTAGGTGACCGCAGACCTCTCCCAGGGCTCGCCCGCGCCCCAAGCGAGCGACAAGCTCGACGCACGTGTCCTCGTCGTCGCCGGCGTCGTCGTGCTCGGCGCCATCATGTCCATCCTCGACATCACCGTCGTCTCCGTCGCCCTGCGCACCTTCCAGCAGGAGTTCGACGCGACGACGGCGCAGGTCGCCTGGACGATGACGGGCTACACCCTCGCCCTCGCCACCGTCATCCCTCTCACCGGCTGGGCCGCCGACCGCTTCGGCACGAAGCGGCTCTACATGCTGGCGATCTTCCTGTTCACCGCAGGCTCGGTGATGTGTTCGACCGCCAGCTCGCTGGAGCTGCTGGTCACCTACCGGGTGCTGCAGGGCCTGGGCGGCGGCATGCTCATGCCGCTCGGCATGACTATCCTGACCCGCGCCGCCGGTCCGGAGCGGGTGGGACGCGTCATGGCCGTGCTCGGCATCCCGATGCTGCTCGGCCCGATCTTCGGCCCGATCCTCGGCGGCTGGCTGATCGACGTCGCGTCATGGCACTGGATCTTCCTCATCAACCTGCCGATCGGCATCGCCGCGCTCATCTACGCGGCCATCGTGCTGCCGAAGGACAACGTGTCACCGTCGGAGAGCTTCGACTTCGTCGGGATGCTGCTCCTCTCGCCGGGCCTGGCGCTGTTCCTGTACGGCATCTCGTCGATCCCGGCGGCCAAGCAGGAGCACGGCACGATCTGGACGCCACAGGTCGTCCTGACCTCGCTGGTCGGCCTGGTGCTGATCGCGGCGTTCGTCCCGTGGGCGCTGCGCAAGCGCAACATCCATCCGCTCGTCGAGCTCCGGCTCTTCGCCGACCGGCACATGACCGTCGCCGTCATCACGATGGCGCTGTTCGCGATCGCCTTCTTCGGCGCCTCGCTGCTGTTCACCCTCTACTTCCAGGAGGTGCGCGGCTACTCGCCGGTGAAGTCGGGCTGGGCGGTCGCGCCGCAGGGCTTCGGCGCGATGGTCACCATGCCGATCGCCGGCGTGCTGGCCGACCGGATGGGCCCGGGCAAGGTCGTCCTGACCGGTCTCGTCCTCGACACGATCGGCATGGCGATGCTGGCGTTCACCGACGCCCACACGCCGTACTCCTACTTCTTCGTGTCCTTCGTCATCATGGGCTTCGGCATGGGCTCCACGATGATGCCGGTGTTCTCCGCGGCCCTGGCCACGCTCTCCGACCACAACATCGCGCGCGGCTCGACGCTGATGAACATCACCCAGCAGGTCGCCGCCTCCATCGGCACCGCCCTGTTCTCGGTGCTGCTCACGGCGTCGTTCAACCGCAGCGACTCGATCACGGCCGTCAACGAGCTGAACAAGGCGACCGGCGGGAGCAAGGACCCCAACATCCTCGCCGAGGCCGCGAGCAAGCTCGGTCTCGACCCGACCACCTTGCCGCAGCTGTTCGCCAAGGCGATCGACGACATGGGCGCGGCGTTCGCGAACGTCTACCTGATCGCCGCGATCCTCGTCGGCCTCTGCATCATCCCGGCGCTGTTCCTGCCGCGTAGCAAGGCTGAGAAGCCGGTCGAAGCGGCCGCGATGATGGGGCACTGACCCGCCTCTCCCCTCGCAGCGTCATACGCCCTGGTTGCTCCGGCAGCCAGGGCGTATGACGTTTTCACTGGCGGCCGGACGGCGCGGCCGGACGGGGGCGGCCGGACGTCATACGAGTCGGCTGCCTGGGCGACCGACTCGTATGACGTCCCGGGCTCACGTACGCCGGGCCGGACGTCGTACACAGGTTCGGGCCCGGCAGCCCTCTCCACAGCCTGGCCCGCAGGGCCCACCACAGGCCGTCGCCGCTGGCGAATGTGGGTGCATGACCGAACGACCCGATGCCCCGCCGCCGTCCCGAGCCGAGCGACTCGCCTCGCTCCGTGCCGTCGGCGCGCGACAGGCGATGATCGTCACCCGGACGCAGGCGTACGCCGCCGGCTTGTCCCGCGGAGAGGTGCGCGCGCAGGTGGCTGCCCGGCGCTGGCGCAGGCTCGGCGTGCACTGCCTGGCGCTCTTCACGGGCGAGCTGACACATGAGGCCTCGTGTTGGGTCGCCGTGCTCGAAGCTGGTCCCCGGGCACAGATCGACGGTGAGTCGTCACTGCTGCTCGCAGGCCTCGAGCACTACACCAGCGCCGTCACCCGGGTCTCGGTGCCCCGCGGTGCGCGCGTCCGCCACCGCGGCAGCGCCGTCGACATCCGCCAGACCCGCCGATGGAGCGTCGACGACCTCGCCGACGGGGCCGGCCCGCGGCGTACCCGCACTCCCGTCGCCGCGATCCGAGCAGGACTGTGGGCGAAGTCGGATCGACAGGCCGCCCTGCTGCTCACGATGACGGTGCAGCAGTCCCTTGCCAGCATCGAGGAGCTGGCGGTCGAGCTGCTCCGAGTGAGGCGTGACCGCCGACGGTCGCTTCTCGCGGTGACGTTACTGGACCTGAGTGGCGGCGTTAGCTCACTGAACGAGCTCGACGTGCTGCGCGGCTGTCGGGAGCGCGACCTGCCCGAGCCGGACGTCCAGTCACTCCGGCGTACGCCGAACGGGTCTTACTATCTCGACTTCCGCTGGCGCCGCTGGGGTGTCGTCGTCGAGGTCGACGGCATCCAGCATGCGTGGGCGACCAACGTCGTCAGCGACTCTCTGCGTCACAACACGATCGCCATCGACGGCGACATCGTGCTGCGGCTGCCGGTCCTTGGCCTCCGTGTCTGTCCGGACGAGTTCTTCGACCAGGTCGAGACCGCCCTCGTCGCCCGCGGCTGGACCCGGACCTCTGCGGCCTGATCCGTCGGACGTCATACGAGCTGGTCGCCAGAGCAACCACCACGTATGACGTCACGGCTGGCACCCGATCGGACGTCATACGAGCTGGTCGCCAGAGCAACCACAACGTATGACGTTGGCCGGGTCAGGCGCTGACGGCCAGGGTCAGCGGGAAGACCGCCTCGGCGCCGGCTTCTCGCAGCGCCTTGACGGCGAGGGTGAGCGTCCAGCCGGTGCCGACGAGGTCGTCGACGAGGAGCACCCGCGCGCCGGGCGCGATGTCCGCCTGCAGCGAGAAGCGGCGTCCGACGGCGGACACCCGCTGGGCGGAGTTGACCGCGCCGCGCTCGGGCTCGACGGTCTCGTCGGCGATCGCGTACGTGCCGGCGACCGGGACCCGGAGGTAACGCGACAATCCGCCGGCCAGGTCGGCGACGAGCGTCGGGCGCCGTGCCGACTCGACGTGGACGATGGCATCGACCTGAGGACGCCACTCGCCGAGGACCTCGATGATCGCCTTCACGAGCGGCACCGGCACAGGTCCGTCCGGGGTCTCGGCGCGGAACAGCTCGCGCAGCGCCTGGCCGTGCCCCAGGTCGGTCAGCCGAGCGATCGCTCGGCCCTCCTCCGCCGGGGTCGCCAGCTTGCCCTTGAGGGCGATGCCGAGCCGGTCGAGCCCGGTCGGCCACATCTTCTTCGGCTCGATGACGACGCCCGGACGTTGCAGCCGCTCGTCGGCCGAGGCCAGCGACTCCTCCGACACGGAGGTGCCCAGGGTGAGTCCGCCGCAGTTGTCGCACCGACCGCAGTCGGCGGCCTCGGGGTCGTCGAGCTGCTCGCGCAGGTAGCGCATGCGGCACTCGGCGGAGTCCAGGTAGGCGAGCATCGCCCGCTGCTCACGCGCACGGGCCTCGGCGACGCGGGCGTAGCGCTCGGTGTCGTAGATCCATTCCTGGCCGGTCGCCTCCCAGCCACCCTGCACGCGTCGGACCGCACCGTCGACGTCGAGCACCTTGAGCATCGTCTCGAGGCGCGTGCGGTTGAGCTCGACGTACGTCTCGAGGGCCTGCGTGCTCAGCGGGCGACCGGCGTCCTGCAACGACCCGAGCGTGCGGCGGACCAGCTCCTCGCGCGGGAACGCGAGCGAGGCGAAGTAGGCCCAGATGTCGCGGTCCTCGATGCCCGGCAGCAAGACGACCGAGGCCGGTCCCTGGATGCCACGGCCGGCGCGGCCGATCTGCTGGTAGTAGGACACCGGTGAGGACGGCGCACCGAGGTTGACGACGAAGCCCAGCGGCGCGTCGAACCCCATCCCCAGCGCACTGGTCGCCACCAGGGCCTTGATGCGCCCGGCGGCGAGGTCCTCCTCGAGCGCGAGGCGCTCGGTCGTGTCGGTGCGGCCGGAGTATGCCGCCACGTCGTGCCCGCGCGAGCGGAGGTAGTCGGCGACCTCCTGGGTCGCGGCGACCGTGAGGCAGTAGACGATGCCCGAGCCCGGCTGCTCCGCCAGGTGGTCGGCGAGCCAGGCGAGCCGCTGCTCGGGAGTCTTGAGCCGGACGACGCCCAGCTGAAGCGTCTCGCGGTCCAGCGACCCCCGCAGCACCAGTACGTCGCCCAGCGAGCCGGCCGAGCCGAGCTGCTCGGCCACGTCAGCGGTGACGCGCGCGTTGGCGGTCGCCGTGGTCGCCAGCACCGGGATCCCGTCGGGGAGGTCACCGAGCAGCGTCCTGATCCGCCGGTAGTCGGGCCTGAAGTCGTGGCCCCAGTCCGAGATGCAGTGCGCCTCGTCGACCACCAGGAGGCCGCACTCCGCGGCCAGACGCGGGAGGACCGCATCGCGGAAGCCGGGGTTGTTGAGCCGCTCGGGACTGACCAGGAGCACGTCGACCATGCCGCTGTGGATGGCCCCCTCGATGGCCGACCAGTCCTCGATGTTGGTCGAGTTGATGGTCGCGGCACGGATGCCGGCCCGCTCAGCGGCGGCGATCTGGTTGCGCATCAGCGCGAGGAGCGGGCTGACGATGACGGTCGGCCCCGAGCCGGCCTCCCGCAGCAGCAGCGTCGCGATGAAGTAGACGGCCGACTTGCCCCACCCGGTGCGCTGCACGACGAGCGCGCGTCGCTTGTCCTCGACCAGCGCCGAGATGGCCGACCACTGGTCCTCGCGCAGCGTGGCGTCGGGACGTCCGACGAGGGCACGCAGGTGCTCCTCGGCGCGATCGCGGAGAGTGGTGACGGGCATGGCGCCCTGTCTACCAGGCGCCTCCGACCACCGAGGAGCGCCCTCCACAGGGCCCGCACGGCATCATCCCACCAGCCACACCTGTCTCAGCGCCCAGGGAAGGGCGGAACTTCCGGGGCGTCATGACGGCCCGGAAGTTCCGGAGTACCCGGTTAACCGGGGACTCCGCCCCCCGGCCCCGTCACCAGATCCTGACGCGACCCTCCGGGTCCAGCCACAGCCCGTCGCCGGGCTCGGTGCCGAAGACCTCGTGGAACTCGTCGAGGTTGCGCACGATGTTCGCGCGGAACTCCGGCGGGCTGTGGGGGTCGATGGCGAGGAACTGCTGCCCCTGCTCCTTGCGACGCTTGGTGCGCCAGCAGAACGCCCAGTTGGTGAACAGCGCCCGACGCTCCTCGACGGTCGCGTCCGGCTTCGCGATGAGGAAGGCGGTGTGGGCGATCGTCAGACCGCCCAGGTCGCCGACGTTCTCGCCGACCGTGAGCGCGCCGTTGACGTGCTCACCGGGGAGGTCGCGCGGCTCGAAGGCGTCGTACTGCTCGATCAGGGCCTTCGTGCGCAGCTCGAACGCGGCCTTGTCGTCGGCAGTCCACCAGTCGTTGAGGTTGCCGAGGCCGTCGAACTGCGCACCCTGGTCGTCGAACCCGTGGCCGATCTCGTGGCCGATGACGGCACCGATCCCGCCGTAGTTCTCGGCCAGCTCGCCGTCGGGGTTGAAGAACGGCTTCTGCAGGATGCCCGCGGGGAAGCAGATCTCGTTGGTGCCCGGGTTGTAGTAGGCGTTGACAGTCTGCGGCAGCATGAACCACTCGTCGCGGTCGACCGGCGAGCCGATCTTCCGCAACTGACGGTCGGTCTCGAAGGCCGAGGTCGCGACGACGTTGCCGAGCAGGTCACCCGGCACGATCGCGAGCGCCGAGTAGTCGCGGAACTGGTCCGGGTAGGCGATCTTGGGCCGGAAGGTCTCCAGCTTGTCGAAGGCGCGCTGCTTGGTCTCGTCCGTCATCCAGTCGAGCTTGGCGATGGAGACGCGGTACGCCGCCAGCAGGTTCGCGACCAGCTCGTCCATCTGGGCCTTGGAGGACGGCGGGAAGTGGCGGGCGACGTACTCGCGGCCGACGGCCTCGCCGAGGGCGCCCTCCACGAGCGCGACGCCGCGCTTCCAGCGTGCCCGCAGCTCCGGCGTGCCGTTGAGCGTGCGGCCGTAGAAGTCGAAGTTCGTCTCGACGAAGTCGTCGGTGAGGTACGGCGCGGCCAGTCGCAGCACGTGCGACGTCAGCCAGGCCCGCCAGTCCTCGATCGACGTCTCGGTGAGCACGGCCTCGAGGTGCTCGAAGTACGACGGCTGCCGGACCGTGGCCTCGAAGAGCAGCTCCGCGGCGGTGATCCGGCCGGCCGACACGTTCCGGACGTAGACGTCCCAGTCGAAGGACGGCGTCAGCGCGGCGACCTCCGCGAACGTCTTCAGGTTGTAGGTCTTCTGGACGTTGCGCGTCTCCGAGCGCTCCCAGTGGCCGGCCGCCAGCGCGGTGTCGATCGCGAGGATCGTGCGGGCCTTGGCGCCGGCGTCCTCGATGCCGCCGAGCGCCAGCAGACGCTCGAGGTAGTCGACGTACTTCTCGCGGATCTCCGCGAACTTCTCGTCGCGGTAGTAGGACTCGTCCGGCAGCCCGAGGCCGCCCTGGAGCAGGTTGACGACGTAGCGGTCGGAGTCGCGGTCGTCGTTGTCGACGTAGGACCCGAAGAGGCCGCGGCCGCCGATCCGCTCGAGCTCGCCCAGGAACGCCGCCAGGTCGCGGACGTCGCCCACGGTCTCGACCGCGTCGAGAAGGGGCCTGGCCGGACTCAGCCCGGCCGCCTCGATCGCGTCGGTGTCCATGAAGGCGGCGAAGAGGTCACCGATCTTCTGGGCCTCCGATCCCGGCGCGGCATCGCTCGCGGCCAGCTCCTCGATGATCGCGTGGACCTGCTCCTCCGCGACGTCGACCAGCTGCACGAACGGGCCCCAGCTGGACCGGTCCGCCGGGATCTCGGTCGTCTCGAGCCAGGTGCCGTTGACATGGCCGAAGAGGTCGTCCTGTGGGCGGATCGATTCGTCGAACCCGGCCCGCGCTTCGTCGAGAGTGGTCACGGGCGTGAGCCTATGTCAGGGTCCTGACGGCGCGCTGGTGCGTGCCAGCGCGCCGTCAGCCGGGGTGGACGATCCGGTTCATCTCGAAATGCATCGGATCGGTGTAGTGCCAGGTCCCGCCCCAGGTGAAGCCCCAGTGCTCGAAGATCGCCACGACGCTGCGGTCCATCTGGCCCACGGTGCCGCGCTGGTTGCCGGGCACGTTGAGGTCGAGCGCCAGCCCGAAGGCGTGGTTGGAGAGCGAGCGGGTGCCGGCGATGAAGCGTGGGTAGTAGCAGCCGGCGTACTCGCTCGGATGGATCTTGCTCGTGAGGCCCTGCTTGATGACGTCGGCGAGCGCCGCCTTCAGCTGTGGGAAGAGCGCCTTGTTGCAGGTCACCGAGCCGAGGATCGGCACCGTCTCGGTGACGATGTGGGACCGCACCCAGGCGCCCGAGGGGACCACCTGGCCACCGGCGAAGGCGTAGGTGTAGTTGCCGACGGCCTGCGCCACGGCGCCGTACAGCACCGGCATCTGGACCGCCTGGGGGTCCAGGCCGAGCCGCGCGACGACGTCGAGCCGCTGCACCGACGCGCTCCTACCGACGGCGGCCTGGATCGGACCGACGACGCGGTCGGGCGCTGTCGACGTCGACGTGACGAGCAACGCGTTGTCCGGCTTCATGCCGAGCGCCTTGCCCCACTTCTCGTTGACGACGGCGTCGACCGCGCCGGGGATCTGCGGCGCCCAGGCGCCCACGTGGATGCGTGGGGCCTCGGCATCGGCCCCGAGCTTGACGTAGCCGTCACCGTCCGGCGCCAGCACCTTGCGCAGGCTGGTGTCGACGGCGATCTCGCCGCCGGCGATCCGGTCCCAGAGCGTCTGGTTGTCCGCAGACAGCACGGGCGTGAAGTTGCGGTAGCTCGCCGGGTCGACCGCGACGACCTTGAGCAGGCGGTCCTCGACGGAGGGGTTCGCCATCGAGATCCGTGCGACGCCGGTGACGCCCTTGATCCGCTCGACCTGGCGGACGACGGCGTCGGGGATGGTGTCCTGGGCGAGGACGAGGACGTCGGCCGGGACGACCGGACCCTTCCGCGGACCGGGTGGCGTCACGGCGTGGGCCGGGTCGGCCACCGGTGCCGTCGGCGTGGCGGACGCCGCGGGCCGGGTCGTCGCGGTCGTCGGCGCGCTGCCCGCCGTCGTCGGATCGGCCGACGGGGACGCGTCGCTGTTCTGGCAGCCGGCGAGGGTGAGCACGCCCAGGAGCCCGCCCAGGAGCCCGCACAGGAGCACGGCCCCCGGCCGCATCCCGTCACGCCTGCCCATACCCGACCTCCCCGGTCGCCAACGATAGAGGGTCGGTGCGCGCCGGATCCCCGGAATCCCAGGCGCGCGCGGAGGGTCCCGGAGTCCTCCGGTCACCAGGTGACGCGCGCCCGCTCGCTCCAGTCGGGGACGTCGACCGCGTCGCTGCCGCGGTTCCAGAGCCGCAGGTAGAGCTCGACGGCAGGGCCGGTCAGGGTCCAGTCGGCGTCCGCAGGCGGAGCGTCGGGCAGCATCGATCGTGTACGGCGGGTGCTGACCGCCGGATCCGGCGACAGCCTGACCTCCCACCACTCGTCGCGGTCGTCCGGCGCGACGACCAGCAGGCCGGGCCCGTCGGTGCGCAGCCGCGACTTCGACCGGGTGAGGAAGCCGCAGAGCAGCTCGTCGATGCCGTCGGCGGCGAGCTCGGCGTCCATCCAGACCTCGTCGACGCGCGGTGCCCGGCCGAGCGAGGCGGCCAGCGCGTCGACCGCGTGGATCGTCGTCTCGTGGCACTGTCGGCGCGCCCAGAACGGCAACGGACCGGGTGCGTCGTTGAGGAAGACGACGGTCCGCACGTCGACGGGCGCCTTCGCCCAGGCGGCGACGAGCTCGATCGCCCCGTCGGCCAGCCACTCCAGAGGGTCGGCCGCGTCGAGCCCGGCCCGCTCGAGGACGTCGGGGTCGGATCGCTCGCCGCGGAGGTTGGCGGCGGCCCAGCGATGCACCATGCCCTGGTGGGCGACGAGCTCGCGCACGGTCCATCCGGGGCACGTCGGCACGGGGGCCGAGAGACCGGCTCGGTCGCCGTACCTCACGAAGGCGAGCATGGCCTCGCGCAGTCCGTCGAGGTGGCGTTCGGCTGTCAGCTGGGTGGGCACCCGCCCAGGGTCTCAGTGCGGACCGCCCGGGTGCCGCCTATTTTGGACCCATGGCAACTCGGGCATTCGGCATCGACTTCGGCGGCACGGGCATCAAGGGGGCTCCGGTCGACCTCAGGACGGGCGAGTTCGCGGCCGAGCGGGTGCGGATCAAGACCCCCGCCAAGTCCACACCGGACGCGGTCGCCGAGGTCTTCGTGGAGCTGCTCGCGCAGTTCCCGGACCACGAGGGCTCTGTCGGGGTGACGGTGCCGGGCGTCGTGCGACACGGGGTCGTGCACTCGGCCGCGAACATCGACGAGTCCTGGATCGGCACCGACGCCGACAAGGTCTTCACCAAGGCCACCGGGCGCGACGTGCACGTCGTCAACGACGCGGACGCCGCGGGCCTCGCCGAGGTGAGGTACGGCGCGGCGGCCGGCCGCCGCGGGCTGATCATCGTGACCACGCTCGGCACCGGCATCGGCTCCGCGGTGATCAACGACGGCGTGCTGGTGCCCAACACCGAGCTCGGCCACCTCGAGATCGACGGCCACGACGCCGAGACGCGGGCCGCCAACAGCGCCCGCGAGCGCGAGGAGCTGTCCTGGGAGCGGTGGGCGAAGCGGCTCACGAAGTACTACCGCACGCTCGAGCGGCTCTTCTCCCCCGACCTCTTCCTCGTCGGCGGCGGCGTCTCGAAGGACAGCGACCAGTTCCTGCCGCTCATCGACATCGACACCGAGATCATCCCCGCGACGCTGCTCAACAAGGCGGGCGTGGTCGGTGCGGCGCTCTACGCCAGCGAGGGGCACGAGTAGCCCGCGTGGTCGCTGCCCGGGGTCAGTGCAGGAACGTGAACAGCGGGCTGTCGTACGGGATCTTCTCGATCACCAGGTTGGTCGCGGCCATCCGTGCGAGCAGCCCGTCGATGCCGGACGCGTGGTCGAGGTCGATGCCGATCAGCGCCGGGCCGGTCTCGCGGTTCGACTTCTTGATGTAGTCGAAGACGACGATGTCCTCGCCCTCGGCCAGCACGTGGTCGAGGAAGCCTCGCAGAGCGCCGGGCTCCTGCGGGAAGCTCACCAGGAAGTAGTGCCGCAGCCCCTGGTGCACGAGCGCGCGCTCGATCACCTCGGCGTAGCGCGACACGTCGTTGTTGCCGCCGGAGACGATGGCGCCGACGCGACCGCCCAGGCCGCCGGTCGCTGCCAGCTGGGCCAGCGCGGCCGTGGCCAGGGCGCCGGCGGGCTCGGCGATGATGCCGTCGACCTGGTAGAGCTCCAGCATCTCCGTGCAGATCGCCCCGACCTCCACGGCGACGACGTCGTCGACCAGGTCGCGCACGATCGGGTACGTCGTCGCGCCGGCCAGCCCGACGGAGGCCCCGTCGACGAACGTGTCGAGCTCGTCGAGCCGGACCGGGGCCCCGGCCGCGACCGCCGCGCTCATCGACGCCGCGCCGACCGGCTCCACACCGACGATGCGGGTCTGCGGCCAGGCGTGGCGGACCCACGTCGCGATGCCGGCGAGCAGGCCGCCGCCGCCGACAGGCACGACGAGCAGGTCCAGGGGACGCTGGCCGCCCTGCGCGACCTGCTCGGTCAGCTCGACGCCGACGGTCCCCTGGCCGGTGATGGTGCGGGTGTCGTCGAACGGGTGGACGTACGTCGCGCCCGTGCTGTCCGCCAGCTCGTGGGCCGCGGCGCTCGCGTCGTCGTAGGTCCGGCCGATGAGGCTGAGCTCCACGTTGGACCCGCCGAGCGCGAGGATCCGCTCGCGCTTCTGACGCGGCGTGTTCGTCGGCACGACGATGTGCGCCTGAGTCCCGAGGCGCGCGGCGCTGATCGCGACACCCTGGGCGTGGTTGCCGGCGCTCGCGCACACGACGCCCCGGCCGAGCTCCTCGGGGGTGAGGGAGCTCATCAGGTGGAAGGCGCCGCGGACCTTGTAGGACCGGCCCAGCTGGAGGTCCTCGCGCTTGAGCAGCACCTCGGCGCCGTACCGCTCGGAGAGGCGGGGCGAGACCTCGAGGGGAGTGCGCTGCGCGATCGTCCTCCGGGCGGCCGCGGCGATCTCGTCGGGAGTGACACTCACGCCGGTCAGTCTGGCAGCAGGCGTCCGCGCGCCTCGGGGGCGGCCCTCCACCACAGCGTCAGGGGCACCGCGGTGACCAGCGCGACGGCGACGAAGAGCACGGAGCCGCCGTAGGTGGCGACGTCCGATCCCGGCGCAGCGTGCTGACCGAGCCACTGGTCGACCGCGACACCGACGGCCTCCACCTGCCAGAAGACCAGGCCCGCCCCTGCGAGGAGCACCCCGGCCGGGTGACCGCGCCGGAGCAGGATCGCCACAACGGCGAGGGCCGGCAGCCAGATCGCCAGGTCCTGCACGAAGATCGGGTTGGTGGTCAGTCCCGTGCCCTTGAGGAAGCCCGGCGGGTCGTCACCGAGCTCCGGCACGATCCTCGCGAGCCACGCCGCCGCGTTGAGGACGACGATCGCGAGGATGAACGTGGAGATGCCGCGCACCGGCAGACGAGGTCCCGCGAACAGCCGTGGCAGCGGGTCGGCGAAGAGGCTCACCAGCGCCCAGAACGCCAGGGAGAGCAGCGCGACGTCGACCAGGAACAGGGCGTTGAAGGGCGTCGCGTACACCAGGAGCGTCGCGTTGTAGGCGATGTAGGCGAGCGCGCCGAGCAGGAGCGCCCATCCGCGCACCGAGCCTCGCGACGACACGCGCAGCCCGGCGACCAGCGCCGGCAGTGCCACGGCGAGCATGACCAGCGCCGTGCCACGCGCCGAGCCGTTCATGACCGGATGCCCGTGCAGTACGCCGTCCACGACCAGCACCGGCACGGTCGCCGCCGGCACTGCGACCGCCAGCACGAGGACGAGGACACGGGTCCTCGTGCTCGGCCCGCGCGTGTGGGCCAGGCTCCTCACCATGGTCGTCATGGCGCCACCTCCCGACGGTTCGAACGATCGTCGGTCGGCGCACCGCCCGGGAGGGTCGTCAGACCCCGGTCGACAGGCGGTTGGTCCCGAGCGCCTCGCGGCGCCCGACGTCAGGCAGGCACCCGCGCCAGGGCGGTGAGGATGTCGCCGACGCGGTCCTTGGCGTCGCCGAAGAGCATCTGGGTGTTGTCGCGGTAGAAGAGCGGGTTCTGCACCCCGGCGTACCCGGCGGCCATGGAGCGCTTGAAGACGATGACGTTCTTGGCCTCCCAGACCCGCAGCACCGGCATGCCGGCGATCGGGGAGGTGGGGTCCTCGGCCGCGGAGGGGTTGACGGTGTCGTTGGCGCCGATCACCAGGACCACGTCCGTGGAGGCGAGGTCGTCGTTGATCTCGTCCATCTCCAGGACGATGTCGTAGGGCACCTTGGCCTCGGCGAGCAGGACGTTCATGTGCCCGGGCAGGCGGCCGGCGACCGGGTGGATCCCGAAACGTACGTCGACCCCGCGCTCGCGCAGCCGGCGGGTGAGGTCGGCGACCGGGTACTGCGCCTGCGCGACCGCCATCCCGTAGCCGGGTGTGATGACGACCGAGCTCGCGCCGGCGAGGAGGTCGGCCACCCCCTCGGCGTCGATCTCGCGGTGGTCGCCGTAGTCGGTGTCGTCGGTCTTGGCCTCGATGCCGAAGCCGCCCGCGATCACGGACAGGAAGGACCGGTTCATCGCCTGGCACATGATGTAGGACAGGTAGGCACCCGAGGAGCCGACCAGCGCGCCGGTGACGATCAGCAGGTCGTTGTTGAGCAGGAACCCGGACGCGGCCGCGGCCCAGCCGGAGTAGCTGTTGAGCATCGAGACCACGACCGGCATGTCGCCGCCGCCGATGGAGGCGACCAGGTGCCAGCCCAGCGCGAGCGCGATCGCGGTGACCGCGACCAGCTCCCAGGCCTGCGGGTGGGACACGAACGCGATCGTCAGCACTGCGAAGAGGACCAGGGCGCCGATGTTGATCAGGTTCTTGCCCGGCAGCATCAGCGGCGCGGACTTGATCCGGGCCGAGAGCTTGAGGAAGGCGACGATCGAGCCGGTGAAGGTGACCGCGCCGATGAAGATGCCGATGAAGACCTCGGCGTGGTGGATGCGCAGCAGGCTGTCATCGGCGAAGAACCTGATCACTGGGTGCCGCTCGACCTCGAGGTAGCCGTTCCAGCCGACCAGCACGGCGGCGAGTCCGACGAAGGAGTGCAGCAGCGCGATCAGCTCGGGCATGCCGGTCATCTCGACGATCCGGGCCCGCCACAGCCCGATCGATGCGCCGATGACGACGGCCACGACCAGCAGCACGATCGAGACCGAGCCGCCGGCGTTGATCGCGTCGCTGGTGGCCAGGTCCACCACGAGGGCGAAGGTCGCCACGAGCGCGATGCCCATGCCGACGATGCCGAACCAGACCCCGCGGCGGGCCGTCTCGTGCTTGGACAGCCCGGCCAGCGACAGGATGAACAGCAGCGCCGCGACGATGTAGGCCGCGGTGGCGATCGAGGAAGCAGACATCAGCGCATCAGCCCTTCTGGACGGTGCTGGTCGAGGAGCTCGTCGAGAACATGCCGAGCATGCGTCGGGTCACGGCGAAGCCGCCGAAGACGTTGATGGAGGCCAGCAGCGTCGCGACGAACGCCAGGGTCCGTACGGCGTTGTCGTCGGTGGCGAGCTGCAGGAACGCGCCGACCACGATGATCCCGGAGATCGCGTTGGTCACCGACATGAGAGGCGTGTGCAGCGCGTGGTGGACGTGCCCGATGACGTAGAAGCCGACCACCACCGCGAGCACCAGCACCGTGAAGTGCTGCGGGATCGGTGCGGGGGCGGTCGCGTTGACCAGGAACAGCACGAGCAGCCCCACCGCCATCAGACCCAGCTTGGCCTGCGACGACATCTGCTTCTTCGGCGCCGGGGCCGGCTTCTGCGCCGCCGGAGCGGCGGCGGGAGCCGCCGAGACCTGGACGGGCGGCGGCGGCCACAGCTTCTCGTGGTCCTTGGAGACGGTCACACCGCGCTGGACGACGTCGTCGAGGTCGAGGATGACCTTGCCGTCCTTGCCGGGGGTCAGCAGCTTCATCAGGTTGACCAGGTTGGTGCCGTACAGCTGGGAGGCCTGGGTGGGAAGCCGGCCCGGGAGGTCGGTGTAACCGATGATCGTGACCCCGTTGGCGGTCACGATCTTCTCGTCAGCGACGCTGCCCTCGACGTTGCCGCCCTGTGCCGCGGCCATGTCCACCACGACCGACCCTGGCTTCATCGCGGCCACGTCGGCGGCCGTCAGGAGCTTGGGCGCGGGCCGGCCGGGGATCAGCGCGGTCGTGATGACGATGTCGACGTCGGCGGCCTGCTCGGAGTAGATCTCGGCGGCGCGGGCGTTGTAGGCCTCACTCGTCGCCGTCGCGTAGCCGGTGCCGGACTGCTCCTGGACCTCGTCGACGACGACCTCGAGGTAGTCCCCGCCCAGGGACTTCACCTGGTCGGCCACCTCGGGACGCGGATCGGTCGCCCGCACGATCGCGCCCAGCGAGGACGCGGCGCCGATCGCGGCCAGCCCGGCCACGCCCGCTCCGGCGACCAGCACCTTGGCCGGGGGGACCTTGCCCGCCGCCGTCACCTGACCGGTGAAGAAGCGCCCGAACTCGTGCGCCGCCTCGACCACAGCGCGGTAGCCGGCGATGTTCGCCATCGACGAGAGCACGTCGAGCGACTGCGCCCTGCTGATCCGCGGCACGGCGTCCATCGCCAGCGCCGTCACACCCTGCGCCGTGAGCGCGTCGACGAGCTCCTCGTTGAGGGCCGGGGCGAGCAGGCTGACCAGGATCGTGCCCTCACGCAGCTGGGGGACCTCCCCCGCTGAGGGCGCGTTGACCCGGAACACGACCTCGGCACCCCAGGCCTCGCCGGTCGACCCGAGGGCGGCGCCCGCCTCGGCGTACGCCTCGTCGGAGAAGCTCGACAGCTCCCCCGCCCCCCGCTCGACGAGCACGTCGTAGCCCAGGCCGACCAGCTGCTTCACCGTCGCCGGTGTCGCGGCCACACGGGTCTCCCCGGGGCGGGTCTCACGAGTCACTCCGATGCGCATCTACCAGGCTCCTTCGGTCTGGGGTGCTGTCCCGTCAACGGCTGGGTCACCAGGTGGAAGGCACCTTGCCAGCGATGCACCCGCGCCGGAAGGGGGTCTCAGGACTGGCAGCGATGGGATCGATCCAAAGAGACGGGTCTCACACTCGTGCGCCACGACCGGGTGACGGTCACCGGGGCGCGAGGATCCGCAGCTGCAACATCGCCGCGAAGCGCTGCTCGGGGTCGGCGAGGTCGAGACCGCTGACCTCCTCGAGGCGGCGCAGTCGGTAGCGCAGCGTGTTGGGGTGGATGAAGAGCGCGGCGGCGGCGGCGCGTACGTCGCCCAGTGCGTCGAGCCACGCCTCGAGCGTCTCGGCGAGGCCGGAGTCGTTGCGCTCGTCGTACTCCAGGAGCCGGGCGATGGGGCCGACCGGCTTCTCCCCGCGCGCCGCGGCCAGGTCGCGCAGCTCGAGCAGGAGGGACTGCGTGTGTACGTCGGGCAGCCGCGCCACGCGGCGGTGGGCGTGCCCGTCGCGGAGCACGCGGAGCACCCGGGTCGCCGTCGCCCGCGACTCGGTGACGCCGCTGACGTCGGTGCCGGCGCCCCCGATGCCGACCACCATCGGAAGGCGGGCGCCCAGCCGTTCGCAGAACTCCTCCGCGAGCCGGGCCGCGCGCTCCTCGGGCTCGCTGCCGTGCGTGGCGGTCACCGGGAGCAGGGCGTACGCGATGCCGCCGACGACGGCCACCGCCGAGGAGGGCACGGACGAGGACAGGTGGACGCTCAGCGCGTCCGCGGCCCGCTCGAGGTCGCCGGTGCCGCCGGCCACCTGCTCGGCGTCGGCGGGATGCTCGGCACGCAGCGCCACGGCGAGTACGACGACCTGCTTCCCGGCGAGCCCGAGCCGGCTCAGCGCGTCGCGGGCACCGACGCCTCCCTCGAGAGCGGTGCTGACCAGGTCGGTCCGCAGGCGGCGCTGGACGTCGGCGCCGGCGCGCACCCGCAGCATGTGGAGGGCGACCAGCTTGGCGGCGTCCTGGAGCGCCGCGGAGCGTTCGGGCGTGACCTCGCCGTCCATGGCGGCCCAGATCGAGCCGAGCACCTCGTCACCGGCCCGCACGGCGATGGCGACGCGCTGCTTGCTGACCGAGTCGGCACCGAGGTCGGCCGGGTTGACGACGACCGGGCGGTGCTCGCGGTAGAGCTCACGGAAGACGCCGAGGTCGGTGAGCATCTTGGCGTACCGCTCCGGCACCTGGCGGCCGATGATCGTCTCCACGCGGGACGGGTCGGCCTCGTCCTGACGGCCGGAGAACGCGAGCACCCGCGAGCTGCGGTCCTCGATCGTGACGGGGGCGTCGAGCAGTGCGCCGACGGCGTTCGCGACCGCGAACAGGTCGCCGGAGGGGAGACCTCCGATCGACTCGGCCTCCGCCGGGCCGAGATCACCCTCGGCGAGCAGCGAGCGGAGCAGCGCCGTCAGCTGGGCCCACGTCGCACCGCGCCGCAGGCCGATCAGCGCCAGCCTCGCGTCACGCACGGCCGCCTCGAGCCTGGGGGTCAGCACGACGGGCGCGCGGACGATCAGGCCGACCCCACCACGCCTTCCGACGTCGCGCACCAGCTCCGGGAGCGCGGTCGCGGCGACGCCGACGCCGAGCACGAGTGCCGCGGGCGGCTGGACCGGCTCGTCGTCGGGGTCGTGGATGACGATGCCGCCGATCTCCCCGTCGTGCGCCGGGTCGCCGGCGACCAGCTCGAGGAGGGAGTCGCCCAGGTCGTCGAGCACGCGTCCCAGGCTCGCTCGGGGTCGCTGGCTCACCGGTTCAGGATAGGTGCCGAGATCCGGGTTGTGGCCCTCCGAGGGCCACAACCCGGATCTCGGCGTTAGAGGGTGATCCACTCCGTCGCGGTGGTGACGGCGTCGAGGATCTCGGGGATCGGGGTGACGCCGAGGCCGGGGCCGTTCGGGACGTCCATGTAGCCGTCCGAGATCGTCAGTGGGGCGGTGATGTCGGTCCGGTAGAAGCGGTCCGACGCCGAGATGTCACCCGGGAGCGTGAAGCCCGGCAGTGCGCCGAGGGCAGCGTTGGCCGCCCGGCCCAGGCCCGTCTCGACCATGCCGCCGCACCACACCGCGAGCCCGTGGGCGGCCGCGAGATCGTGGATGCGCACCGCCTCGAGGTAGCCGCCGACCCGGCCCGGCTTGATGTTGATGATCGAGCAGGCGCCGAGGGAGATGGCTGCCGCCGCCGTCTGCGCCGACACGATCGACTCGTCGAGGCAGACGGGCGTCCTGATCAGACGAGCGAGCTCGGCGTGTCCGAGGACGTCCTCCTCCTCCAGGGGCTGCTCGATGAGCAGCAGGTCGAAGTCGTCGAGCTTGGCGAGGTGGCGGGCGTCGCGCAGCGTGTACGCCGTGTTGGCGTCGACCTGCAGGAGGATCTCGTCCCCGAAGCGCTCGCGCACGGCGCGCACCGGCTCGACGTCCCAGCCCGGCTCGATCTTCAGCTTGATCCGCACGTAGCCCGCGTCGAGGTAGCCGCCGACCACGTCGAGCAGCTTCGGGATGCTGTCGAAGATCCCCACCGACACGCCGGACGGCACCCGCGAGTGGACCGCCCCGAGCTCGCGAGCCCACGACCGGCCGGCCGCGCGCAGCTCGGCGTCGAGCACGGCCATCTCGAGCGCTGCCTTGGCCATCCGGTGGCCCTTGAACCTGTGCAGCACCGAGCCGACGGCGTGCGCACCGTGCTGCAGCAGCTCCTCCGGCGCCTCCGAGAGGGCCGGGATGAGGAAGCGGCGCAGCACGTCGGCCGTGGCGTCGACGTACTCCGAGGAGTAGAGCGGGTCCGACATGGCGACGCACTCGCCCCAGCCCTCGCCGTCGGAGGTGACGGCGCGCAGGATCAGGATGTCGCGCGCGGTCTGGGTGCCGAACGACGTTCGGAACGGCGAGACCAGGGGCATCGCGACGCGGCGCAGCTCGACGCCTTCGAGCTTGACGTTCACGGGAGGCTGTCTCCTTCATGCGGCAGGACGAGGTAGCCCTGCTCCTTGTCGAATCCGGCGACGCTGCCGCCGGCGGCCAGTGAGCTCAGCAGCTGCTCGCGCACCTTGGTGCGCCAGCTGCGGGCCTGCTCGGGGTCGGTGAGGCGCAGCGCCTCGATGTCGCGCGGCACCTGCACCCAGGACGCGGCGGCCGCGGCAGGCACGACCGGCCGGACGGGAGTGCCCGCGCTCGCGGCCACGACCGCCGGCGTGGCGAGCTCCCAGTGGACGAGGATCCGGTCGGTCTCGTCGTCGCGGTTGATGCCGTCGTCCATGGAGCCGTAGAAGTCGGGGAGGTACTCCGCGACGCGGGCGCCGAGCTTGGCCAGGTTGAAGTAGGCGTTGCGCGAGACCAGCGGGTCGAACGTCCACTCCATCAGCTCGATGCCCCGGTCGAGGCACCAGGCGCGCTGGTGCAGCTTGAGCGCGAAGCCCGCGTGACGCCCGGCGACGGCCTCGGTGACGCCCGCGATGTGGCTGTGCATCGTCCGGGCCGCGGGCGTCGAGTGGAAGCCGACGCAGACGCCGACCATCTCCGTCCCCTCGTACGCGCCTGCGACGTAGCTCTCCGCCTTCCCGAGCGCACGCAGCAGCTCGGCGCCCATCGGCGGGTTGTCCGGCACTCCCCAGATCCGGCCGAGCACCGCGGCGGCCTCCTGCAGCTCGCCGAGCTCGCCGAGCTCACGCACGACGATCCGCGACCTGGCGGCAGCGGCGGCGTACGACGTCCACGCCTCGGTCGTCATCGCCGGTCCTCCCAGCGGTCGGCCAGGAGGTCGGCCAGCAGCGCGTGCAGCAGGACCGTGCGGTCGAGCAGCCGGTCCACCAGCACGTGCTCGTCCTCGGCGTGGGCCCCGCCGCCGACAGCCCCGAGGCCGTCCAGCGTCAGCGTGCCGACGCCGGCCGTGAAGTTGCCGTCGGAGGCGCCGCCGACCGAGGCCCGGGTGAGCGCCGGCATCCCGAGCCCGGTCGCCAGCGCCTGTGCCCGCTCGAAGAGCGGCAGCGAGGCCGACTCCTCCAGCGGCGCCCGGTTGATGTCGCCGCGGACGCGGACCTCCGCACCCGCGAGGGCCGGCCGCAGTGCGCGCACCGACGTGTCGACGCGCTGCAGCTCCGCCATGCTCCAGGCACGTACGTCGACCGTGAACCGCGCCGACGCCGGCACCGTGTTCGCCGTGACTCCCGACGTGGCGACGGTCGGCGTGACCGTCGTGCCCGCCGCGGTGTCCGCGAGCGCGGCCGCAGCCAGCACCTGGTGCGCCAGCTCGACGGTCGCGTTGACGCCCTTCTCCGGCTCCAGCCCCGCGTGGGCCGACCGGCCGACGACCTCGATCTCGTAGAACGACGTCCCCTTGCGACCCGTCTTCAGCGCTCCCCCGTCGGCCGAGGCCTCGAGCACGAGCACGGCCGACGCACGGCGCGCCTCGTCCTCGATGAGCGTGCGGGAGCTCGCGGAGCCGAGCTCCTCGTCGCCGGTCACGAGCAGGGTCACCCCGTCCCGGTCGCCCAGGTCGGCGATCGCATGCAGGGCCATCACCAGACCGGCGAGCATGTCGAAGCACCCGGGCCCTCGGAGCACGCCGTCGACGACGCCGAACGGCCGCCGCTCGAGCGAGCCGAGCGGCCACACCGTGTCGTGGTGGGCGAGCACGAGGACGCCGTTCGTCGCCGACCCGAAGCGCCAGCGCAGGTGGTGGACGCCGTCGACGACGATCCGCTCCGGCTTCGCGCCGAGCCGCTCGGCACCGAGCCGCGCGATGAGGTCGGCCGACCGCTCCACGGCGGCCAGGTCGCTCGACGGCGACTCGCACTCGACGAGCTCACGCAGATCGGCGAGGAGCGCATCGAGCGACGGATCGGCTCGTGTCTTCACGGACGTCATCATGCAGGCTTCTTCGGAGTGGCGCGGGCGCCGAAGTGGATGTACTCCTCGCCGGTCGGCAGCGCGTAGAAGCGCACCGGGTAGTAGGCCTCGCTCTTGTCCGGCTTCACCGCGAAGAGCGCCTCGCCGACGGGGATCAGCTCGTGCGTCTCCGGCTCGGCACCGCCCGACGCCTCGGCGACCGGCCCGGAGACCGTCGTCCGCATCCACGTCTTGCCGTCCTCGACGTAGACCTCCTCGAGGACGGACTCGCGCGAGTAGGAGCCCAGGAACGGGGTCACGTCGACCTCGACGGGCTCGGTGGGGAGCTCGAACGGCGTCGGGAGGTGCACCCCGGCCAGCGCCGCGAAGATCTCCTCGTAGAGCTCCTGGTAGAGCGGGATCGCGCTGCCGATGTTGGTGTTCATGGAGACGGCGAGGCCGGCCTCCGGCAGCAGGCGCAGGAACGCCGCCTGCCCGATCGTGTTGCCGTCGTGGCCGATCGCGCGGTGGCCGTTCCAGTCGCAGCGGAACCAGCCGAGGCCCCACGAGTCGCCGAGCAGGATCTTCTCCGGGCACTCGGTCTGGTAGTCGGCCATCGCCGCGACGCTCGCCTCGGAGAGGACGCGCGTGCCGTCCTCGGCGAGGCCGCCGGTCAGGTGCATCCGGGCGAACGCCAGCACGTCCTCGGGGCGGGAGGTGATCAGCCCGGCCGGGCCGACCGAGCGGGGCAGGCCCCAGACCGGTGCGACCTGCGGGTCGTCGCCGCCCTTGAGGTGGCCCATCGCGTGGCCGAAGACCATCGCCTCCTCGGGCAGCGTGGTGGTGTGCGTCAGCCCGAGCGGGGCGAAGAGCCGCTCCTTCATCGCGGCGTCCCAGGTCTGGCCGGTGGTGACCTCGATGATCCGGCCGAGCAGGGAGAAGCCGGAGTTGCAGTACGACCAGGTGGCGCCGAGCGGGTGGTTCTGCGAAGCCTCGTCGAGCTGGGCGACGTACTTCTCCAGCGCGTCGTCGCCGCGGCCGGTGTCGGTGAAGACGTCGCCGTCGATGCCGCTGGTGTGGGTCAGCAGGTGCCAGACGGTCACCGTCTTCGTCACCTCGGGGTCGCGCAGAGCGAGCTCGGGGATGATCTCGACGACGGGGGTGTCGAGCGCGAACCTCCCCTCGTCCACGAGCTGCATGACCACGGTCGCCGTCCAGACCTTGGAGACGGAGCCGATCTGGAAGACCGAGTCGGGGGTCGCGGGCTGGCCCGTGCCGGCGTGCAGGACGCCGGTGGCGGTGGTGAAGAGCTCGTCCTCGGCGCCGTCCGCGCCGATGCGCAGGATCCCGAGCTGCGCGCCGGGGATGCCGTGCTTCTTCACCAGCTCGGCGAAGCGGGCCTCCCAGTGCGCGGCATCGATCGATACGGGGGTCGTGGTCATGCGCGGGTCTCCTTGGTCGTCTGAGTGGGGCGGCCGCCGGGGATGGCGGCCAGGAGCTGACGGGTGTAGTCGTGCTGGGGTCGACCGAGTACGTCGACCGTCGGGCCGTGCTCGACGATGCGGCCGCCCTCGAGGACGGCGACCTGGCTGGCCACGTAGCGGACCACCGCCAGGTTGTGCGAGATGAACAGCATCGAGAGGCCGAGCTCGCGCTGCATCTCCCGGACCAGGTTCAGGACGGCGCCCTGGACCGAGACGTCGAGGGCGGAGGTGATCTCGTCGGCGATGACCAGCCGCGGCCGGCCGGCGAGTGCCCGGGCGAGCGCGACGCGCTGGCGCTGGCCGCCCGAGAGCTGGCCGGGCAGCTGCGCCGCACGCCCGCCGTCGAGGTGGACGAGCTCGAGGAGCCGGGTGATCTCCGCGCGGCGGCCGGCGCGGGAGAGGCGCTCGGTCCTCGGCCGGTACAGCGCCTCGGCGATGCTCTCGCCGACGGTCATCCGGGGGTCCAGCGACGAGAACGGGTCCTGGAAGACCATGCTCACGGGCCGGTGGCGACCGCGCATCCGACCCCGCTGGAGGATCGGCGCGCCGTCGAGCAGGATCTGCCCGCCGTGCACGGGCGCGAGGCCGACGACGGCCTTCGCCAGCGTCGACTTGCCCGAGCCGGACTCGCCCACCAGACCGACGATCTCGCCGTCGGGGACGGTCAGGCTGACCTCGTCGAGCACCGTGCTCGCTCCGTAGCGGACGGTGACGTGGTCGAACGTCAGCTCACTCATGCGGTGGCCTCCTCGCACGTGACGGCTTCGATCGACTCGCCCGCGTGCCAGCACGCGACCCGGCCGCCGTCGGGTCCGGACAGCAGCACCGGGTCCTCCCGGCGGCACCGGTCGGTGGCGAGTGGGCAGCGGGCGGCGTACGCGCAGCCCACCGGCACCTCGGCCGGGTCGACCGGGTGCCCGGGGATCGTCGCCAGCGGGGCGTCGATGTCGGTCGTCATGTCGGGCACCGCGGCGACGAGCGCACGGGTGTAGGGGTGACGGGCGCGGGTACGCAGGTCCGCGGTCGAGACGTCCTCGACGATGCGGCCGGCGTACATGACCAGGACGCGGTCGCAGACGTCGGCGACCACGGAGACGTCGTGGCTGATGAGGAGGAGCGCGGCGCCCTGCTCGCGGCGTACGTCCTGGAGGAGCTCGAGCACCTGGCTCTGCACGGTGACGTCGAGGGCGGTCGTCGGCTCGTCGGCGATGATGAGGCGGGGGCTGCCCATCAGCCCCATGCCGATCATGGCCCGCTGGCGCATGCCGCCGGAGAACTCGAAGGGGTACTGCCTCGCCCGGCGCTCGGGGTCCCTGACCCGGACGGCACGGAGCCGGTCGACGGCGCGGGCGAACGCGGACCTGCGGTCGAGCCCCTGGTGGTGGCGGCCGACCTCGGCCAGCTGCGTGCCGATGCGCATCGTCGGGTTGAACGACGTCATCGGGTCCTGGAACACGACGGCCAGCGAGGTGCCGAGCAGCTTGTCGTGGCTCTGCCCGCCCGTGGGCGCCTCGAGCAGGTCCGTGCCGCAGAACCTCAGGTGACGGGCGTCGACGCGGCCCGGCTCCTCGACGAGCTGGGCGATCGACAGGGCCGTCAGCGACTTGCCCGAGCCGGACTCGCCCACGACGCCGACGGCCTCGCCGACGCCGACGCCGAAGGAGACGCCGCGCACCGGACGGACGGGCCCGTGAACACCGGGGAAGGAGACGGACAGGTCGCGCACGTCCAGCACCAGGTCGCCCTCGACCGCGTGGTCGTGGGGCAGATCGGCGGCGGGCGTCTCGCCGGTCGGCACGTGCAGGGCCTTGCCGAGACCGGTCGTCGCGGAGATCCCGAAGACCCCGGCGATCGCCTCGCCGGTCAGGTTGAACGCCAGGCCGGCGATGACCACCATGATCCCGGGCGCGAGGGCCGCGAGCGGGTGGACGTAGATGCCGCTCAGCCCGTCCTGCATCAGCCGGCCCCAGTCGTAGTCCGGCGCCTGGACGCCGAGACCGAGGAAGGAGAGCCCGGCGAAGCTCAGCAGGATCGCACCGGCGGTGATGGTCACGTTGACCACGAGGGGCTCGGCGACGTTGGGCAGCACGTGCCGGGCCATCACCCGGAAGCGGTTGACCCCTGCGACGCGGGCCGCCGCGACGTACTCGAGGCCGGCGACGCCGGCGACGAGCGTCTGGCACAGCCGGGCCAGGCCGGGCGCGACCGCCAGCCCGATGGCGAGCACCGCTCCCCTCGCGCCGACACCGAAGATGACCGCGAAAACGAGGACCAGCAGCAGGCCGGGGAACGCCACGAAGACGTTGACGAACGCCGTGACGAGGCGGCCGAGCCGCCCTCCGAGCAGCAGCGGCGCGGTGCCGAGGACCAGCCCGATCAGCGTTCCGAGCACAGTCGCGACGAGGGTCAGCGTGAGTGAGAGCCGGGTGGCGACGAGCACGCGGAAGAACAGGTCGCGGCCCAGGTTGTCGGTGCCGAACCAGTGCTTCGCCGACGGTCCGGCGAGCAGGTTCTCGGTGTCGACCGCGCCGGCCTTGTCGCCCCACAGCATCGGGGCGAAGATCGCCAGCAGCACGACCAGGGTCAGCAGCCCGACGCCGACGATGCCGACGGGGGTTCTGAGGATGCGGGACCAGCGGTTCGTCATGGTCTAGAGGTCACCGATCGTGGAGCGGGGGTCGAGGACGGCGAGCGCCACGTCGACCAGCGTGTTGATGAGGAGCACTCCGAGCCCGTAGACGAGGACGGTGCCCTGGACCACCGGGTAGTCCTTGGTCACGATCGACTGCACGATCGTGCTGCCCAGTCCGGGCCAGGCGAAGACGTTCTCGACGAGCACCGTGCCGGCCACCATCGAGGCCAGCAGCATGCCGCCGATGGTGAGCGTCGCCGTGACCGCGTTGGGGAGCGCGTGCCGGAGGTTGATGCGCAGGGCCGGGAGCCGCTTGGCGCGGGCGGTGCGGATGTAGTCGGCCTCCAGCACGGAGAGCATCTCCACCCGGACGATCCGGGCCAGCACGGCGGCGGGTCCGATCGCCAGGGCGAGGACCGGCAGGACGTACGACGACGCCCCGTCGCGGCCCGCGACCGGGAACCAGCCGAGGTTGACCGCGAACACGCAGACGAGCGCGACGCCGACGAGGAAGTCCGGGATGGAGCCGAGCACGACGCTCGTCGAGGCGAACGCGAGCTCCGTACGACGGCGCCGGCCCCGCCTGGTCGCGACCGCGACCGCCACGCCCAGCGGGATGGCGACCGCGATCGCGACCAGGAAGGCGAGGAAGGCGAGCGACGCCGTCGCCGGGAGGCGCTGGCTGATCGTCTCGGTCACGGGGAGCTGGGAGACGATCGACTCGCCCAGGTCACCGTGGAGCAGGTTGCCCAGGTAGTGGACGTACTGCGTGAGCAGCGGGTCGTCGAGCCCGAGCGCGTGCCGCTTGGCCTCGACCAGGTCGGTCGGCGCCGTCATGCCGAGCGCCGCCCGGACCGGGTCGCCCGGGACCAGGTGGATCATCAGGAACGACGCGGTCACGAGGACCCAGAGCGACACCAGCAGCCGCCCCGTACGACGGAGCGCGAATCGTGTCCACCTCCCGCCGAGCCGTCCCGTGACTCGGGGGGCGGTCCGCGGCGGAGCGGCTGCTGGGGTCAGTGTCGCCATGCTCGATCAGACCCCGCTCAGCCCAGCATCCGGATGCTGGTCGGCACGACGCTGCCGAGGACGTCCAGCTCGGCGCCCTTGGCGAAGAACGGCAGCACGCTGTTGGCGAAGAGGACCAGGTCGTTGGCCTTGAAGAGCGCGGCCTCGGCGGCCAGCCAGTCGGGGCAGCTCTGCACGCCCACCTCGCCCATCGCCTTCTTCACGCCCGCGTCGTAGTCGGCGTTGGTGATGGCGGCCATGTTGTTGCCACCGCCCTTGACCGTCGGCCCCGAGAAGAACGGGACACCCTGCTCGGGCGTGTTGATGTTGAGCGGCTCCCACGAGACGTCCCAGTCGCCGGTGCCGAACATCGCGTTCACCACACCGGTCTCGTCGAGCTGCTTGGCCTTGACGGCGACGCCGATCTTCTTCCAGGCGGCCACCGCCAGCTCCGCGGCGGCGCTGCCGCCCGAGCCGAGCGAGGAGTCGTAGATGAAGGAGAGCGACAGCGGCTTGCCGGCCTTGGCACGCATGCCGTCGGCACCCTTGACGTAGCCGGCCGCGTCGAGCGCGGACTCGGCGGCGGCCACGTCGGTGGCCGCGACGTTGCCCTCGACCGAGGAGCCGGTGCAGCCGGCCGGCGCGACGACCGCCAGCTGGGTCGCCGGGCCACCACGGTCGGAGGTGATCACCTTCTGCAGCTGAGCGAGGTCGAGCGACTTCGTCAGCGCCTCGCGGACCGCCGGGTCGGAGGTCGCGTGGCCGGCGTTGTGGTTGTACCACTGCTCGCCGACGATCGCCTCGGCGTCGTCGTGGTCGAGCTTCGCCGCCTCGAGCCTGGTCGCGTCCGCGCCGTGGATGGCGGCCGCGTTGAGTGCGCCGGACAGCAGCTCGTTGGCCGCCGTCGTCTCGTTGGGGACGATCTTGACCTCGATGGTCGCCGGCATGCCCTTCGTGGAGGTCTTCGCGCCGGCCGGGCCCCAGGTGTAGCCCTTGCGGATCGCGTAGGTGTAGTGGTCGCCCGGCACACCCTCCTTGAGGGTGTACGGGCCGGTGCCGTTGGTCGCGTCCTTGAGCGAGGCACGGTCCTTCATGCCGGCGTCGCAGACCATCGGCAGGTTCGCGAAGGAGTCCAGCACGAACGGCGACGCGGTCGCGAGCGTCACGGTGACGGTGCTGCCGCTGGCCTTGGCGGTGGCGCCGGCCGGCACGAAGACGCCCAGGAACGGGCTCTTGTTCTTCGGGTCCTCGACGTAGGTGATGTTGTCGACGGCCGTCTGCGCGGTGAACGGCGCGCCGTCGGCGCACGTGATCCCCTGCCCGATGTCGAAGGTCACCGTCGTGCCGCTCACCGACCACTTCGACGCGAGTCCGGAGGTGACCTCGCCCTTGGCGTCGACCGAGACCAGGGTGTCGTAGGCGAACTTGGTGACCTGGAAGAGCGGGCTCGACGCGCTGCCCTGGGGGTCGAGGGCGCCGGGGTCGGCGGAGAGCGCCAGCGTGAACGTCTTGCCGTCGGCGTACTTGCTGCCGCCGGAGCCGGAGCTGCCGGCGGAGCCGCCGCCACAGGCGGTCAGGCCGACGGCGGCCACGGAGAGGGAGAGCGCCAGGATGGCGCTCGAGCGGACCGGCCTCATGGGCGTTCCTCTTTCTGCAGGGTGGGTTGAGCGCTGGTGATGGGAGGCGTCAGCCGACGCGCGAGACGACGCGGCCGTAGTGGACGTACTTGGCCTTGCCGCCTTCGCCCGACGAGTCGGACACCGTGCCGATGAAGGCGAAGACGACGTGGATGCCGTGGTACGGCTCGACCGTGATCAGGGAGTCGCCGGTGAAGTGGACGAGCTCGAACCTCATCGGCTTCTCCCCGATCTCGGCGTGGATGTCCTTCGGCTCACGGTCGAGCCAGACCCTGCCCTCGGCGTCCTGGGTGACGGAGATGTCGTAGATCGTGTCGGCGTAGTGGCCGAGGTAGCGGGACACGTCCACCTGCGCGGGCTCGGCCGGCGGCGTGGGCCGCTCAGGGAGCACGACGCCCGTCAGGTCCGTCAGCAGCTTCGCGACCACGTCGCTGAACAGGCCGAAGACGTCGCCCCCGTTCGTGAGCATCGCGACGGCCACCCCGGCCTCCGGGACAACGCGCAGGAAGGCGGCCTGGCCGATCGTGCCGCCGTCGTGGGCGATGACGGTCCCTTGCGGAGTGTCGAAGAGCTCCCAGCCCAGACCCCAGGCGTCGCCCATGCCCGACAGGCGGGGCAGGTCGACCTGGCGGGTCTGCATCGCCGTCACGGACTCGGCGGCGAGCACCTGCGCGCCGTCGGGCGCCGCACCGCTGTCGAGGTGCATCCGCACGAAGCCGAGCAGGTCGGTGGGCGTCATCGCGAGCATCGAGCCGGCGGGCGCGTTCGACCGGGCGAGCGCCCAGGTCTGGGCGGGCTCCAGCTCGCCATCGTCGCCTGTCGCGACGTGTCCCGTGGCGGCCCGGTGCCGGATCGCCTCGTAGGCGCTGGGGCTGACCCGCGCCAGGCCGAGCGGCTCGGCGATCCGCTCGAGCAGCACCTCGTCGTACGGCTTGCCGCGCAGGACCTCGACGAGACGGCCGAGCAACACGAACCCCGTGTTGTTGTAGGAGAACGTCTCCCCGGGCGCGAAGAGCTGGGGCAGGTCCGTCAGCGTGGCGACGTACTTCTCGACGGCGTCCTCGCCGCGACCCGTGTCGGTGAAGATGTCACCCTCGAACCCGGCCGTGTGGGTCAGCAGGTGGCGCGTGGTGAGGGCCTTGGCGGCCTCCATGTCGCCGATGACCAGCTCGGGGAGGTGGTCGAGCAGCGGCTGGTCGAGGTCGAGCAGGCCGTCGTCGACGAGCTGCATGACGAGGGTCGTCGTCCAGATCTTCGTGATCGAGCCGATCTGGAAGACGGTGTCAGCGTCGACCGGGACGCCGGTGCCCAGGCTCGTGACGCCGCCGGTTGCGGTCGCGATGCGACCCCCGGCGAGCACGGCCACGGTCGCGCCCGGCACCTGGTGCTCGGCGACGAGGCTCGCGAAGTTGTCGTCCAGCCAGCGGGCGGCAGCGTCCAGCCCGGTGCTCTCCTGCGTTGACATGTCGGCAAACGTAGGTCGGTGATCGCGCCGTGTATTCGTCCGATCGGACAGGCAAGAGCGGCCCTACCTGTCCAACCGAACAGTGAGTCTGCTCACAGTCGCCGGGTTAGATGAGAGCGTGCTGATTCTCCGCGGCGGGCGCGTCATCGACCCGCGCTCCGGGACCGAGCAGGTGGCCGACGTGGCCGTGGACGACGGCAAGGTGGTGGCCGTGGGACCCTCGCTCCCGTCCGAGGGAGCGACCGTCGTCGACGTGACCGGACACGTGGTCGGACCCGGCTTCGTCGACCTGCACAGCCACGTCCACTCGATCGCCGGCCAACGGCTCCAGGCGCTGGACGGCGTGACGGCGACGCTCGACCTCGAGGCGGGGCTGATGCCGATCGAGACGGCGTACGCCCGCGCCGCGGCGGACGGGCGGCTCCTGCACTACGGCTTCTCGGCCTCGTGGGGCGACGCCCGCGCCGCGGCGCACCTCGGCATGACACCGGCGGCGGACCTCAACGCCTCGCTCGCGATGCTGGGCGACCCGGACTGGCAGCGGACCTCGTCGCCGACGGAGCGCGCCGCGTGGCTGCGGCTGCTGGAGTCCGAGCTCGAGGCCGGTGCCCTGGGAATCGGCGTGCTGATGGGCTACGCGCCGCGGACCGACCCGGCGGAGTTCCTGGAGGTGGCGGCGCTGGCCGCGCGGACCGGCACGGCGACCTTCACCCACGTGCGCGAGATCGTCGAGGCCGATCCGACCACGCCGATCGACGGCTCTCTCGAGATCACCCGCGCCGCGGCCGAGACCGGTGCCGCGATGCACCACTGCCACGTCAACAGCACCTCCCGGCGCCACGTCGAGCGGGTGCTCGACCTGCTCGACACCTCGCGCTCGAACGGGTCGCGGGTGACGGTGGAGGCCTACCCGTACGGCGCCGGCAGCACCGCCGTCGGCGCCTTCTTCCTCGCCCCGGAGCGTCTCGGGGCGTGGGGCCTGCGGCCCTCTTCGATCTCGATGGTCGCCACCGGGGAGCGCATCGGGTCCGTGGCCCGGCTGGCCGAGCTCCGTGCGACCGACCCGGGCGCCGTGTGCGTCGTGTCCTTCCTCGACGAGGACGACCCCGAGGACGCCGCCCTGCTCCAGCGCGCGCTCGCCTTCCCAGACGCGATCGTCGCCAGCGACGCGATGCACGTCGAGTGGCCCGACGGCTCCACCGACAGCCGCGAGTGGCCGCTGCCGCCCGGCGGTCAGACCCACCCGCGCACGGCGGGCACGTTCGCCCGCTCGCTGCGCCGGATGGTCGTCGAGACGGGCGCGTGGTCGTGGCCCGAGGCGTTCCGCCGCTGCTCCTACCTGCCCGCCCAGGTGGTCGCCGGCTTCGCGGCCGCGGCCCGCGGCAAGGGATGGCTCGGCGTCGGCGCGGACGCCGACCTGGTGGTCATCGACCCCGCCACGATCAGCGACAGCGCGACGTACGTCGACCCGACGCGACCCTCCGTCGGCGTACGCCATCTGCTGGTCGACGGCACGTTCGTGGTCCGCGACGGTGCGCTCGAGGTCGACGCGTTCCCCGGCCGGCCGATCCGCGCGACGCTCAGCTGACCACGTCGGGGCCGAGCCGGTCGAGCACCGCGAGCTCCTCGGCGCGGGTCAGGCCGGTGACGGCCGCCTCGGGCTCGGCCCGGAGCCAGTCGAGGGTGTCCCGGACCGTGTCGAGGAGCGGCCTCGTCCTCAGGCCGGCCGCCAGGGACCCGGTCACGTCGCGCGCCATGAAGCCCTCGTAGCCCGGCTCGCCGATCCACACCGGCACGGACCCGGGTCCGACCCACTCGGCCACCCCGGCGTCGACCAGCTCCTTGGTCGGGACCCATCGGGCGTCGAGATCGGCGTCCACGCCCTCGGCCCTCAGCGCGTCGACCAGCGCGGCGAGGAACTCCCGCCGGGTGACGGACGCGGCGATGCCGTCGTACGCACCTGTGATGCCCGCCTCCGCGGCGTCGACGACCCAGTCGGCGAGGTCGCGCACGTCGATCAGCTGCACCGGGTCGTCCGGCTCCCCCGGCACGAGCAACGGGCCGGCGTCCTCGGCGGCGGCCGCGGCGTGCGCGGGCCAGTAGGTGAACCGGCCCGACGGGTCGTGGGGCCCGACGATGAGGCCCGGCCGGACGACGAACGCCGCCCTGACTCCCCGCTGGACGGCCTGCTCGCAGGCGACCTTCATCGCGCCGTACGCCTCCGGCGAGGACGACGGGTCGAGGTCGTCGGTGATCGGCTCCTTGAGCGCGGCCTCCGCGTCGCCGCCCGGGGTCCCCTCGTCGGCGTACACGTTGCAGGTCGACACGAACGTCCAGTGCGCCTCGGGGAAGGCGGCGACGGCCCGACGTACGCGCGACGGCAGCCGAGCGACGTCGACGACCGCGTCGGGGTCCAGCGCGGCGAGCTCCGCCGGCGGCTCCTCGTCACGGTCCCAGCGGACCAGTCGCGCCCCGTCAGGGACGCTCCCGCTCTCGCCCCGCGCCGCGCAGACGACCTCGTGGCCGCGCTCCACGGCACGGGCCGCGATCTCACGGCTCAGGAAGACGGTGCCACCGAGGACGAGGATGCGCATGACCTCACCTCAGCACGACGCGCGACGGCGGGCCAGCGATTCCGCCGTGGGCAGACGAGGCGATGTCCGGACCGCGCCCGGGAGTTCCGCTGCCTGGTCGGGTCTCCTCACCGCCGTCTGGTGAAGCGGACGTCGCCGTTGGGGAGTCGGTCGGCGGCGAACCGGGGGTCGTGGACGCGGTGGTGGTGGCTGCACAGGAGCAGTCCATTGGCGAGGTCGGTCCTCCCGCCGTGGCTCCAGGGGATCCGGTGGTGGGCCTCGGCCCAGGTGCCGGGGATGTCGCAGCTCTGCGCCCGGCAGGTGCGGTCGCGGACCACCAGGGCCTTGTGCTGGGCCGGGGTGAACAGGCGCTGCTCACGACCCAGGTCGAGGATCTCCCCGCTGCCACCGAGCACGGCCGGGACGATCCCGGCGGTGCAGGCCAGCCGCCGGACCTCGGTCGCCGACACCGCCTCCCCGCCGATCAGGTCACCCACACCCAGCTCCTGCTGGAGGGACTGCAGCGGGATCGTCACGATGACGGTGGTGGCCCGCCCGCCGTGCCGCGGCAGCAGCTTGGGGTCGACCCGCTCCAGGAACGTGCAGAACGCGGTCCCCAGGATCCGGGGATAGGGCCCCTCCCCACGGGTGGCTCCCTGCCGGGGGCTGGTGAAGGCGTCCAGGTAGGTCTTCAGCCGCAGCGCCGCCGCGTCGGGCACCACCGCGCTGATCCGGGTGGTGCCATCCCCGTCCGGCCGGAACGTCAGCCGCGTCCTCCTCGACGCGGAGGCCTCCTCGGCCTCCAGCCGGCGGGCCAGGGTCTGCTCGGCGATGTCGGGGGCGGCAGTGTCCAAGATCCGCTCCCCCAGCCGACGCAGATCCCGCGGCGTGTGCCGCCCGGCCAGGTCGACCAGCGCAGCCTCGGCATCGGCCAGCACGGACGGGTCGAGATCGCCCGGCAGTCGGTCAAGCGCCTGGGCGATCACGTGTGCCTGCTCGGCATGGACGCGTCCCTCGGCCATCGCGACCCGCACCACCTCATAGCGCCGGTCCAACGCCTCCGCCAACCGAGCATCAGCACGCGCGGTCCGGATGTCACGACGGGTGTGCGCGACCAACCACGCCGCCACATCACGGGCCGCGTCGGTCTGGGCCACCCCAGCCGCAGCCGAGATCAGCCGCAGCTCGAGCTCGTCGAGCCGTGCCCGGGCCGCAGCCAGCCCGACCAACGCCAACCGCTGCACATCGGGCTCCATGAACCCCGGGTTCACACCCGCCACATCCCTCAGTGCACCCTCCACCACAGCCAACGCCCCGAGCACCGGGTGTGCGGCAGATGCGGGTGCGGACATGAGCGAGACTCCTGAGAGATCCAATGCGTTGGGTTCACTCTAGAAGTCGTCGCCGACACTCCCGCGGATCCCGGGTACGGCTGTGCACAACCCCGCACGAGCCGATCCTGTGGACGGCAACCGGCCCGCACGTTGCGTACTTTTGCGAAATGGGCACTAGCGATACCAAGCCGATCAGAGATCCTTGGTCCCGTGAGGATCCTTCGCATGAGACGGCGAGATCACGACATGGCCGCGGAGGTCAGGAGGCTTCGGGAACGGCTGCACGTCATCGAGGCGATCGACGCCGCGATGCACGATCCGCACCGGGTGCTCGACGTGCTCACGGCCGCCGCGGACATCGAGTCCGGCATCGTCGCGCTCCAAGAGGAGTTCGGCTGGTCGAGAGTCCAGGCCACGGCCGCGACTGACGTCCAGTTCAGACGTGCGGTCGGGATCGAACGCGCTCGGATCCACGAACAGGTCGCCGAGGTCAGGACCCTTCTCGCCAGGTCGACCAACCAGCTCCGGACCGAGCAGGCTGGACTCAGCGTGCCGGAACGACCCGCCCCCGCGCCTCGCCGAACCCGATCCGAGCCCCGTCGACGCCCGGGGCGACAGCCCGGATGACGACCTCGTCGCCGTCCTCCAGGAACGTGCTGGACCGACCGGCGACCATGACCGGCTCCGCGCCGCCCCACGTGAGCTCGATGAAGGCACCCCGCTGGTCGCGCGCCGGGCCCGAGACCGTGCCGGATGCGAACAGGTCGCCGGTCCGTGTCGGGGCACCGTTGACGGTGAGGTGGGCGAGCATCTGGGCGGGCGACCAGTACATCGCGGCGTACGGCGGCCGGCTGACGACCTCGCCGTTCCACTCGACCTCGAGCGCGATGTCGAGTCCCCACGGCTGCGTCATCGCCAGGTAGGGAAGCACCGCCGGCTCCTGGGCAGGCGTCGCGACACGCGCCGCGTCCAGAGCGAGCAGCGGGACCACCCACGGCGACACCGTCGACGCGAAGGACTTGCCGAGGTTGGGGCCGAGCGGGACGTACTCCCAGGCCTGGATGTCCCGCGCCGACCAGTCGTTGAAGAGCACGACGCCGAAGACGTGCCGATCGACCTCGGGAGCCGGGATCGGGGTGCCCATCGGGTTGCCGGTGCCGACCACGAAGCCGACCTCGGCCTCGATGTCGAGGCGGGTGGAGGGCCCGAAGACCGGAGCCGCCGCGCCCGGGGGCAGACGCTGGCCCGACGGCCTGACGATGTCGGTGCCGGAGACGACGACGGAGGCCGATCGGCCGTGGTAGCCGACGGGCAGGTGCTTCCAGTTCGGCATCAGCGGGTCGGGGTTGTCGGGACGGAAGAGCCGGCCGAGGTTCGACGCGTGGTGCTCCGAGGCGTAGAAGTCGACGTAGTCGGCGACCTCGAACGGCAGGTGCAGGGTGACGTCGGCGACCGGATGCACGGCCCGCTCCGGCACGTCGCCGACCACGGCGGACGCGATGCGCGAGCGCACCTCGACCCAGCGGTCGTGGCCCTGCGCCATGAACGGGTTCAGCGACGGCGCCTCGAACACGGGGTCGTCGAGCAGCAGCGCGAGGTCGACGACGTGGTCGCCGTACCGCGTGGCGACACGCGGCGCCGAGCCCGGCACCGAGTAGACGCCGTACGGCAGGTTGGCGACCCCGAAGAGGGAGTCGGCGTCGATCGCGAGCCGCGTCACGCGGGCACCTTCGGCAGGAGGCCCAGCGCCGCGAGCTCGGCCACCGGCTCGGCGATGCTGCACGTGCCGAACGACCGGAACCACTCGCGCACCGACCCGTCCACCTCTCGTACGCCGGCCACGACCCGCTCGGGGTCGCGCTCGGCCAGCAGCTGAGCCACGTCGCGCGCCTGCTCGCCGGCGCGAGCCGCGGCCGTGCCTGCGAGCAGGTTGAGGAAGCCGTGCTGCTCGAAGCCGGTGCCCGGATCGGTGTTGCGCACGGCGTGGTGCAACCCGGCCGTCGCCTTGAACGGAACCCCGGCCCGGACCGCCGCGACGACCGCCGAGGCGAGCTCCTCCTCACGGGGGAACGCGTCGGCGGTCAGCCCGCCGGTGCGCAGCTTGGCGAAGAGCCCGGCCCGGGCGAGGCCGGCGAGCAGCGGCTCACGGCGCTCGTCACGGGGCAGCTCGACGAAGACCCTCACGTCCGATGCCTGTCCGGCGAGCCCGATCGCCTCGTCGGCCGTCATGTCTTCGGAGAGGGTCACCTCCACGGCGACCACGCGGACCGCCGTCAGGGCGTCCGCGGCCGCGAGCGCCTCCGCGAGCGCGGACACCGGCGTCGTCACGGCGACGGCCAGTGAGCCGGGCGGCAGCGCAGCCACGACCGGCGCCAGGTCACCGAGAGCACCGGCACCGACGACGAGCGGACCGACGAGGGCGCCGTGCTCGGCGCGCCGGTGCGCCAGGTGCTCGGGCACCGCCCGGTCGAGCGGCAGGTCGCCGGGCGGGAAGACGGCGGCGTCGTCGAGCAGCCGTGCGAAGAGGCTCATCCGTCGGTCGCCCCGGTCTCTCCGCGGTCGCCGCGCGCCCACGAATAGGCGTACAGGCCGTCGTCCGCCTCCGCAGCCGCCTCGCCGAGCTCGAGCGGACGGAACGTGTCGACCATGACGGCGAGCTCGTCGAAGAACTCGGCGCCGATCGACCGCTCGTAGGCCCCGGGCTGCGGGCCGTGCGGGTGGCCGCCCGGGTGCAGGCTGATCGAGCCCTGCCCGATCCCGGAGCCCTTGCGGGCCTCGTAGTCGCCGCCGCAGTAGAACATCACCTCGTCGGAGTCGACGTTCGAGTGGTAGTACGGCACCGGGATCGACAGCGGGTGGTAGTCGACCTTGCGCGGGACGAAGTTGCAGATCACGAAGTTGTTGCCCTCGAAGACCTGGTGCGCCGGCGGCGGCTGGTGCACCCGGCCCGTGATCGGCTCGAAGTCACGGACGTTGAAGGCGTACGGGTAGAGGCAGCCGTCCCAGCCGACGACGTCGAACGGGTGGTGCGGGAGCGTGTGGACCGTGCCGGCGATGCCACCCGGGCCGGGTCCGCGGTGCTTGATGAAGACCTCGACGTCGGACCCCTCGACCACCCGCGGCTCGCTCGGCGGGCGCAGGTCGCGCTCGCAGAACGGCGCGTGCTCGAGGAACTGCCCGAACCGGGAGAGGTAGCGCTTCGCCGGGGCGATGTGCGAGTTGGCCTCGACTGCGTAGATGCGCACGCTGCCGACCGGGACGATCCGGTACGTCGTCGCGCGCGGCACGATCGCATAGTCGCCCTCGCCCACCGGCAGGTCGCCGAAGACGGTCTCCAGCACGGCGTCGCCGGACTCGATGTAGAGGCACTCGTCACCGATGCCGTTGCGGTAGTACGGGCTGGCGGTGTCGGCGACGACGTACGAGATCCGCACGTCGGCGTTGCCGAGCAGCAGGCGGCGTCCCGTGACGCCGTCGACCCCGGCGGCACCCTCCTCGAACAGCTTGTGCGTCGCGAGGTGCCGAGGCGTCAGCGGGTGGTTGGGGACCAGGGTCTGGTCGGGGAGCTCCCAGGTGCGGTACTCGACGATCGAGGAGGGGATGTTGACGTGGTAGAGCAGGGCGGAGTCCGACGAGAACCCCTCCTCCCCCATCAGCTCCTCGTAGTAGAGGCGACCCTCGGGTGAGCGGTGCTGGGTGTGGCGCTTGGGCGGGACGTGCCCCGCCGAGCGGTAGTAGGCCATCTGCGTGCCTCCTCGGGCTCAGAAGTTGCCCCGGCGCTCCTGCTCGCGCTCGATGGCCTCGAAGAGCGCCTTGAAGTTGCCCTTCCCGAAGCCCAGCGAGCCGTGCCGCTCGATGAACTCGAAGAACACCGTAGGACGATCGCCGACCGGCTTGGTGAAGATCTGCAGGAGATAGCCGTCCTCGTCGCGGTCGACGAGGATGCCGCGCTTCTGCAGCTCCTCGATCGGCACCCGGACCTCGCCGATGCGGGCGCGCAGCTCCGGGTCCTCGTAGTAGGAGTCGGGGGTGTTGAGGAACTCCACGCCCTCGGCGCTCAGCACGTCGACGCACTGCAGGATGTCGTTGGTCGCCAGCGCCAGGTGCTGCGCGCCGGGGCCCTCGTAGAACTCCAGGAACTCGTCGATCTGCGACTTCCGCTTGCCGACCGCCGGCTCGTTGAGCGGGAACTTCACCCGGTGGTTGCCGCTGGCGACCACCTTCGACATCAGTGCGGAGTAGTCGGTCGCGATGTCGTCGCCGATGAACTCGGCCATGTTCGTGAAGCCCATGACGCGGTTGTAGAACGCCACCCACTCGTCCATGTTGCCGAGCTCGACGTTGCCGACGATGTGGTCCAGCGCCTGGAACACGCGCTTCGGCGCGCCGTCACGCTTGCGGAAGCCCGAGGTGCGGGCGACGTAGCCGGGCAGGTACGGGCCGTCGTACCGGCTGCGGTCGACCAGCGTGTGGCGGGTCTCGCCGTACGCCGCGATGGCACCGATCCGCACCGTGCCGTGCTCGTCGGAGATGTCGTGCGGCTCCTCGAGGACGGTCGCGCCCTGGGCGCGGGCGTGCTCGATGCACTTGTCGACGTCCGGCACCTCGAGCGCGATGTCGATGATGCCGTCGCCGTGCCGGGCGTGGTGCCGGGCGATCGGGCTGCTCGAGTTGACGCCGCCCTTGACGACGAACCGGACGCCGCCGCTGCGCAGGACGAACGCGACGTGGTCGCGGTTGCCGGTCTCGGGCCCGGAGTAGGCGACCAGCTCCATGCCGAACGCCGACTGGAAGAAGTGCGAGGTCTGCGTCGCGTTGCCGACCGCCCAGACGGCGGCGTCCCAGCCGTTGACGGGGAAGGGGTCGGTGGCGGCGTCGTGCTCGACCAGCCCGACGAGCTGCTTGAGCGTGTCGAGGTCGAGATCGGCGAGCTTCTCTTCGTTGGTGAGGGTGTCCGCGAGCGTCATGGGCACAGTCAAGTGAGCGCCGCCTGACCACAGCAACCTGCCCATCCGATGCTTGCCAGACTGTCACAACTGTGACCCCCCGACTATCTCGGGCTGCACAGATTGTCTAGTTTGAGCCCATGACATCCTCGGTGGACGAGCTCGACGTCGCGTTGCTCCAGGCGCTCCACGAGCACCCTCGGATCGGTGACCTCGAGCTGTCCCGGATCACCAGGGTCGCGCGCGCGACGGTGCAGAGCCGGCTGCGGCGGCTGGCCGACGCCGGCGTCATCCGCGATTGGGCGCCGACGCTGGACATCGCGGCGTCCGGCTTCCCGGTCCAGGCCATCGTCACGCTGGAGATCGCGCAGGGCGCGCTCGACGACGTCCGCGCCGACCTCGTCGCGATCCCGGAGGTGCTCGAGGCCCACGTCACGACCGGGGCGTTCGACGTCGTGTGCCGGGTGGCGACCGCATCGCACGCGCAGCTCCAGGACGTGCTGGTCCGCATCGACCAGTCGGCGTCGGTCCGGCGGTCGACGAGCGTGGTGGTGCTGTCCGAGCTGATCGCGCCCCGCCATCTGCCTCTTCTTGAGACTCGTGCCACACCCGCGACCCGTGCTCCCGCTTACCGGCAGGAATCGGGGGTTTCCGCTACTTCCGAGTAGCCGCCGAACAGGCGCATAGTCACAACGTGAAGACCGCGACAGCCTCCTCCAACTCGATCACGATGCGCCTCTACACCGCGCCCGACCACGGCGTCGTCGGCGCCGTCGCGACCGCACTCTCTGGCGCGGGCGGCGTCGTGACCGCGATCGACGTCACGGACTCCAGCCACGACCGGCTCGTCGTCGACGTCACCTGCTCGGCCGCCGACGGCGACCACGCGATCGAGCTCGAGAAGGTCGTCGCGGAGGTCCCCGGCGTGACGGTGCACAAGGTCTCCGACCGGACCTTCCTGCTCCACCTCGGCGGCAAGATCGAGATCTCCTCGAAGGTGCCGCTGAAGACCCGTGACGACCTCTCGCTGGCCTACACGCCCGGCGTCGGCCGCGTCTCCCGCGCGCTCGCCGAGCACCCCGAGGACGTCTCCCGCCTGACGATCAAGGGCAATGCCGTGGCCGTGGTGACCGACGGGTCCGCCGTGCTCGGTCTCGGCAACATCGGCCCCGGCGCCGCGCTCCCGGTCATGGAGGGCAAGGCCGCGCTGTTCAAGCGCTTCGGCGGCATCGACGCCTGGCCGATCTGCCTCGACACCCAGGACACCGACGAGATCGTGCGCGCGGTCGAGCTGATCGCGCCCGGCTTCGGCGGCATCAACCTCGAGGACATCGCCGCGCCTCGCTGCTTCGAGATCGAGGCCCGGCTACGCGAGCGCCTCGACATCCCGGTCTTCCACGACGACCAGCACGGCACCGCGATCGTCGTGCTGGCGGGTCTCACCAACGCGCTGCGCGTCGTCGGCAAGTCGGTCGACTCGATCAAGGTCGTCGTGTCGGGCGGTGGCGCCGCCGGCACGGCGATCGTGCGCCTCCTCCTCGCCGCCGGTGTGGCCGACGTGGTCGTCTACGACCGCAACGGATGCCTCGTCGCCGGCGACTCGACACTCTCCGAGGCGCACGCCGCACTCGCCGCGGACACCAACCCGCGCCGCGTGACCGGCGACCTGCGGGCGGCTCTGCAGGGCGCCGACGTCTTCATCGGCGTCTCCGCCCCCGGTGTCCTCGACGCCGAGTGGATCCCGGAGATGGCGGAGAAGCCGATCGTGTTCGCGATGGCCAACCCCGACCCGGAGGTCGACCCGGCCGCAGCCGCGAAGTACGCCGCCGTCGTCGCCTCGGGCCGCTCCGACTTCCCCAACCAGATCAACAACGTGCTGGCCTTCCCGGGCGTCTTCCGCGGGCTGCTCGACGCCCGCGCCAAGCAGGTCACCACCGAGATGATGCTGCGGGCCGCGCAGGCGATCGCGCTGGTCGTGAGCGACGACGAGCTCAACCCGAGCTTCATCATCCCGTCGGTGTTCCACCACGACGTGCACACCGCCGTGGCCGCGGCGATCGCCGGCCACTGAGGTCGGACCCCGTCGCGCGGGACGTCATACGGGTCGGTCGCTCCGGCCACCGACCCGTATGACGTCAGGCCATCCGGTCCACGACGTACTCCGCGATCGCGAGGCTCGACGTCGCCGCCGGTGAGGGCGCATTGCGGACGCTGGTGACCCGGTCGACCCGATCGATCACGAAGTCGTCGACCAGCGAGCCGTCGGCGGCCAGCGCCTGAGCCCGCAGCCCCATCCCCGCGCGTACGACGTCCGCGGCCCCGATCTCGGGCACGTAGCGCTGGGCCGCTCTCATGTACGCCCGCTTCGACAGCACCCCGCGCAGCTCGGTGGCGCCGGTGCGCCAGTGCTCGCCGGCGAAACGCCAGAATCCGCCCCACCCGAGGGTGGCCGCCGTGTCGCGCGCCGACAGCGACCCGCGGCCGTAGCGGTCCCGGCTGAGAGCGAGGAACGCGTTCGGCCCGACCTCCAGGGTGCCGTCGACGCGCCGTGTGAAGTGCACGCCCAGGAACGGGTAGCGCGGGTCCGGCACCGGGTAGACCATCCCGCGCACGAGCTCCTGCTTCTGCGGCGCGACCTGCATGTACTCGCCCCGGAACGGCACGATCCGGGGCGCCTTGGAGCCACCGACGAGCCGCGCCAGCCGGTCCGACTGCAGCCCACCGCACACCACCAGGTGGTCGACGACGTGCCGCTCGCCGGCCGTGACGGCCACGCCGCCGGGCACTCGGTCGATGGCTGTCACCTCGGCCCCGAGCCGGACGTCGCCGCCCGCCCCCACGATCTCGCGCGCGAACGCCTGCGCGACCGCGACGTAGTCGACGATGCCGGTGGCGGGCGAGTGCAGGGCCGCGATGCCGAACGCGTGCGGCTCGACCTCGGTGATCTCGGCGCCCTGCAGCCGCCGCAGGCCGGGTACGCCGTTCTCACGAGCGGTCTTCTCGAGCGCGTCGAACCGCTCCAGCTCGGAGGGGTCGACGGCGACGACGAGCTTGCCGCAGCGTCGGTACGGGATGGCCTGCTGGTCGACGTACTCCTCGAGCAGGGCGCGCCCGCGCGTGCACAGCTGCGCCTTGAGGCTGCCGGGCCGGTAGTAGATGCCCGCATGCACGACGCCGGAGTTGTGGCCGGTCTGGTGGGCGGCGAGCCGGTCCTCCTTCTCCAGGACGACGACCCGGGTCCCCGGGCGGCGGCGCACGATCTCGCGGCCGACGGCGAGCCCTACGATGCCGCCTCCGACGATCCCCACCGTCTCCCCCATGGGCCGTGACGCTAGCGCCGTGGGCTCGCCCGCGCGATCAGGAGCGGGCGCGGATCACCAAGATCGGTGGTCACTCCACCGGCCGGCGCAGGCCCGAGGCGAGCAGCGCCACGAGCGTGCCCACGACCACGTAGCCGGCGATCAGCCAGAGGTGCGGCGCCGCACCGTGGCCGCCGAAGTAGACGATCTCGCGCAGGGCGGTCGTGCCGGCGCCGTTGGGGAGCGCCTGACCGACGCCTCGCCACAGGCCCGGGAGCAGCTCGGACTGGTAGGCGCCACCGGCGCTCGGGTTGCCGAGCACGACGAAGAGCAGCACGGTCAGCCCGATGCCGATCGTCCCGAACAGCACCTGCAGCGCCATGGTCACCGTCGCGCTCGCGAGCACCAGGAGCATCCCGACCCCGGCGATCGCCCAGAAGTGCCCGGTCAGCGCTCCGAGCCCCTGGTCGACGACGAGCGCGCCAGACAGACCCGACACGACGGCGTACGGCACCATCGCGCCGAGGCGGATCACGGCCCGGCGGCGGTTGGCAGGCCGAGCACCCTTCGCGACGCCGAGCAGCGAGGCGACCAGGTAGCCGCCGACCAGCCAGCCGATGGCGAGGTAGAAGCCGGTCAGGCCGCGGGCGTCGCCGTCCTGCAGCGGTACGACGTCGGTCGTGGTGATCGTCCGACCCTGCTGCGCGTCCACCCGCTGCGCGATCTGCTCGACGGCGGTCGTCAGCGTCGCGCCGCGGGCCGTGGCCACCAGCAGCGTGTCCTCCGTGCCGGTGGGGTCGACGACGATCGCCGCGGCCAGGGTGCCGTCGGCGAGGCGGTCGCGTGCGGCCGCCTCGTCGGCGACCACCTCGGCGGACAGCGGGCGCCCGTCGAGGCCGTTGAGCTTCTGCGCCACCGTGGGCGCCTGGCCCGCCGGCGCGACGACGCCGACCGCGATGTCGTGCGGTGTCGGATGGTGGAAGGCGCCCACGTAGGAGGCGATGAAGGCGACCTGGACGAGGAGGACGCCGAGGACCAGCAGGACGGTGCGCGGCGCGATCGCGTCTCGCAGCTCCTGGGCGAACGTGGGACGAGCGGACATTGGTGACTCCATTACGCTACTGTTGGTATCGTTAATAGCGACGGTATCGCCCGGGACATTCCCGGGACCAGCCACGGAGGGCATGACATGGAGCACAGGCCCGGGCGCCCGCGTCGGCCGGACGTCGACGCCGCCGTACGCGCGGCCACGGTCCGCCTGGTCGCCCAGCGCGGGTACGACGGCACGACGCTCGACCACATCGCCCGGGAGGCAGGGGTCGCGAAGACGACCGTCTACCGGCGCTGGGACTCCAAGGCCGACCTCGTGCTCGACGCCCTGGTCGACGTGCTGGGCGAGCCGCCGCTCCCGACCGGCGGCGGAGAGCTCCGCGAGACCGTCGGCTGGCTGGCCGCGCGGATCGGGGACCCGGCCGTCCACCAGCTCCTCGTCGGCCTGGTCGGCGAGGCCGTGGCCGACCCGGCTGTGCGTGCGGCCCTGCGCCAGCGGATCCGGCAGCCGTTCGAGGACCGGCTCGTTGCCGCCTGGGGAGCCGGGGCGGCCGACGTCGACCTCGCCTTCGACGTCGTCGTCGGCTCGCTGCTCCACCACGCCGCGCTCGCCGGGAGCATCGACACGCGGGTGGTGGACACGGTCACCGAGGTCGCCGTACGGCTCCTCTCCGGCGAGGCGTGAGGGGAGACCGGGAGGCCGCGTCCTCCATACTCGACGCATGCTGATCGCTGCGCTGGTGCTGGCCGGGCTCGCCGCCCTGGTGCACGTCTACATCTTCGTGCTGGAGTCGCTCCGCTGGGAGGAGCCGAGCACGCGCGCGGTCTTCGGCACCACCGCGGAGACCGCGGCGATCACCCGGCCTCTGGCCTACAACCAGGGGTTCTACAACCTGTTCCTCGCGGTCGGCACCGCGGTCGGCATCGTCCTCGCGGGGGCGAACCGCGACGCGTCAGTGGCCCTCGTCGCGATGGGCACCGGCTCGATGCTGGCCGCCGCACTCGTGCTCGTCACCAGCGACCGCTCCAAGGCCCGCGCGGCCGCTGTCCAGGGCCTCCTTCCGCTGCTGGCGCTGCTCGCGCTCGCCGTCGACGCCCTCTGAGCTGACCCGGGTGGCCGGCTGGATCGAGTTCGGCGCGGGTCTGCTGACCGTCGCGCTCCTCACCTTCGGCCTCACCCGCTGGGCCGGGGTCGGGGTCGGCTGGCTGCCGCTCGTCGCGCTGGCCCGCGCTGCCGTCCAGCTCGCGGTGGTCGCCGCACTGCTGCGCGGCGTCCTCAGCGCACCTGCGTCGGTGGTCGCGTTCCTGGCGCTCATGCTGACGACCGCCTCGTGGACGGCCGGCCGCCGCACCCGCGGGCTCTGGCACGGGCGCCGCATCGCCGTCGTCGGGGTGCTCACGGGGTCCGCGGTCGCCGTCGGCGTCGTCCTCGTGCTGCGGCTGGCCCAGACGGACGTGCGCCACCTCGTCGCGATCTCGGGCATCGTGATCGGCGGCGCGATGAGCGCGGCGACACTGGCCGGCCGACACTTCCTCCACTCCTCGGCACTGCGGCGCGACGAGGTGGAGGGCTGGCTCGCGCTCGGTGCGACCAGCCCGCAGGCGCACCTCGACATCGGCCGGGTGGCCGTCCACGAGTCCGTGCTGCCCAACCTCGACCAGACCAAGTCCACCGGCCTGGTCACGCTGCCGGGGGCGTTCGTCGGCGCGCTGTTCGGAGGGGCGAGCCCCGTCGACGCGGCCCGCTTCCAGCTCGTCGTCCTGGCCGCGCTCGGGCTCGCGATGACCGTGACGGCCGTCATCGTCACGAGGCTGGCGGCACGGACGCCGTACGTCGTCGCCGAACGCGCTCCCTGAGCACCCTCCGTCGGCCCGCTGCGAGTTGCGTCACAACGATCCGTTTCGTGAGACAGATCGCAGAGGGTTGTGGGACCTCCAAGTTAGGCTTGCCTTTGCGCCTTTTGGAGGATATTTCACATGCGACCCATCCGTGTGGCGATCGTCGGTGCCGGACCCGCCGGCATCTACGCCGCCGACATCCTGACCCGCGAGCACGAGCAGGCTCACGTCGACGTGATCGAACGCCTGCCCGCGCCCTACGGGCTGGTTCGCTACGGCGTCGCGCCCGACCACCCGCGCATCAAGGAGATCATCAAGGCCCTGCGCCGGGTGCTCGACAACGAGCGGATCCGCTTCTTCGGCAACGTCGACTTCGGCACCGATCTCAAGCTCGACGACCTGCGCCGCTACTACGACGCCGTGATCTTCTCGACCGGCGCGATGGCGGACCGGCAGCTCGACATCCCCGGCATCGACCTCCCGCAGAGCCACGGCGCCGCCGACTTCGTGTCGTGGTACGCCGGCCACCCCGACGTACCGCGCGAGTGGCCGCTGGAGGCCGAGTCGGTCGCCGTCCTCGGCGCCGGCAACGTCGCCCTCGACGTCGCGCGGATGCTGGCCAAGCCGGCCGACGAGCAGCTGACGACCGAGGTCGCCGACAACGTCTACGAGGGCCTCAAGGCCAACAAGGCCAAGCAGGTCCACGTCTTCGCCCGCCGCGGCCCGGCGCACATCAAGTTCTCCCCGATGGAGCTGCGTGAGCTGTCGCACTCCCCGTCGGTCGACGTCTTCGTCACCGAGGAGGGCTTCGAGATCGACGACGCCGGCCAGGCCGAGATCTCGGCGCACAAGGGCACCAAGCTGGTCGTGGACACGCTGCTCAAGTACCTCGAGGCGGAGCCCACCGGCGCCCCGCACCAGATCCACATCCACATGATGCAGAACCCGGTCGAGATCCTCGGCGAGGACGGTCGCATCGTGGCGATCCGGACCGAGCGCACCGAGTACAACGGCGACGGCACCGTGCGCGGCACCGGCGAGTACGTCGAGACGCCCGTGCAGTCCGTCTACCGTGCGGTCGGCTACCTGTCGACGGCACTGCCCGACGTACCGTTCGACGACGCAGCCGGGGTCATCCCCAACGACGGTGGCCGCGTGCTCGACGACGACGAGCAGCTCCCGGGCGTCTACGTGACCGGCTGGATCAAGCGCGGTCCGGTCGGCCTCATCGGCCACACCAAGTCGGACGCCAAGGAGACGATCGAGCACCTGCTCGCCGACCTGGACCGGCTGCCGACGCCGGAGGTTCCGGGGGCCGACGCGATCGTCGAGCACCTCGAGGCCCGAGGTGTCGAGTTCACGACCGAGGCCGGCTGGGCACTCCTCGACGCCCACGAGCTCTCGCTGGGCGAGGCGGCCGGCCGCGAGCGGATCAAGGTCGTGCCGCGCGACGAGATGATCCGGGTCTCCCGCGCCTGACCGCGAGTCGGCGCAACCTCGCACTCCAGAACCGCCGAGTCGGCGCATCCTCGCACTCCAGAACCGCCGAGTCGGCGCATCCTCGCACTCCAGAACCGCCGAGTCGGCGCATCCTCGCACTCC
>NZ_BAAAPB010000001.1:797384-888935 GCF_039530925.1 Nocardioides panacihumi
AGGATGCGCCGACTCGGCGCTCTGAGGGCGCCAGTTCGCGCCGACTCGGCGGTCTCAGCCTGCGACGTACGCGTCGATCTCGCCGAGGATCCGCTGCTTGACGTCGTCGGGGGCGAAGGAGACGCCGACCGACGTACGCGCCAGGTCCGCGATGCCGGCGTGGTCGAGCTCGAGCAGCTCGGCGGCGATCTCGTACTCCCGGTTGAGCGTCGTGTTGAACATCGGCGGGTCGTCGGACGCGATCGAGACCGCCACCCCCGCGTCGACGAACGTCCGCAACGGGTGCTCCTCGATCGCGGCGACCGCGCGGGTGGCGATGTTCGACGACGGGCAGACCTCGAGCGCGATGCCCTCCTCGGCGAGGTGCTCGAGCAGCGTGAAGTCCTGCGCCGCCGAGGTGCCGTGGCCGATCCGCTCCGCGCCGAGCAGACGTACGGCGTCCCAGACCGTCTCGGGCCCCGTGGTCTCGCCGCTGTGCGGGACGGAGTGGAGGCCGGCGGCGATCGCGGCTTCGAAGTGCGGCTGGAACTGCGGCCGCGGCACCCCGACCTCGGGGCCGCCTAGCCCGAAGCCGACCAGCGCGTCCGGCGCGTGGTCGAGTGCGTAGGTCAGCGTCGCGTCGGCCGCCGGCAGGCCGGACTCGCCGGGGATGTCGTAGATCCACCGCAGCACCAGCCCGAAGTCGCGCTCGGCGGCCACCCGGGCGTCCTCGATCGCCTCGGTGTAGGCCTCGATCGGGATGCCCCGGATGACTGACGTGTACGGCGTGCAGGTGAGCTCGGCGTACCGCAGCGACTGGCCGCGCGCCATGTCGCGCGCGATCTCGTAGGTCAGGTAGCGGATGTCCTCCGGCGTGCGCACCAGGTCGACGACGGAGAGGTAGACGTCGATGAAGTGGGCGAAGTCGCGGAACTCGAAGTACTTCCGCAGCGCCTCCAGGTCGCTCGGGACGGCACCCGGATGACGCTCGGCCAGCTCGGAGACGATCCGCGGGGAGACGGAGCCGATGTGATGGACGTGGAGCTCGGCCTTGGGCAGGCCCTGGATGAAGTCACGCACACCCGGATCGTGCCACCGCCGGGCACGGCGACCCACATCCTCAGCCTGACGCCTCCATTCGCCCGCCGAGACGTCGATCCCCACGGTGCGAGCCGTCAATAGGGCGTGACCGATCGACGTCTCGGGCCGTGGGGATTGACGTCTCGGGCCGTGGGGATTGACGTCTCGGGCCGTGGGGATTGACGTCTCGGGGTGGTCGTCAGGCGCCGAGCTCCTCGGCCCAGCGCTGCAGCAGGCCGGCGAGCACCTCACGCTCGTCGGGGGTGAAGACCTCGAGGAGCCGGTGCTCGTTGCTCATGTGCGCGGTGAAGGCACGGTCGATGAGCTCCCGGCCGGCGTCGGTGAGCGCGATGACCCGGCCGCGTCCGTCGTCCATGCTGACCTGGCGGGTCACCCATCCCTGGGCCAGGCACCGGTCGACCCGCTTGGTGACGGCGCCCGTGGTGACCATGGTCTGGCCCGCCAGGTCGCCGGGCGTCAGTGCGTACGGCGCCCCCTGCCGACGCAGTGTCGCGAGGATGTCGAACTCCCCCTCACCCAGGCCGTGCTCGGCGTAGACAGCGATGAGCTCGTCGGTCAGCCGTAGCCCGACCCTGTGCAGCCGGCCGATGACGCCCTGCGGTGACGCGTCGAGGTCCGGACGCTCCTGTGCCCACTGGGCCATCACGCGTGCGACGTGGTCGGTCATGGAGCGGGAATATATCTGACGCGGAAGATATTATGTCTTCCATGGAAGCAAAGTGGCTGGGAATCGCTGCGATCGCCCCGATCTCGTGGGGCGCGGGCTACTACGTCACCGAGACGTTCCTGCCGCCCGACCGCCCCCTGTTCGGAGCGGCGGTCCGCGCGCTGCCGTTCGGGCTGCTCCTCCTGGCCGTGCGGCCCGGGCTGCTCCGGGGCGCCTGGTGGTGGCGGACCGCGCTGCTGGGCGCGCTCAACTTCTCGGCGTTCTTCACCCTCATCTTCGTCGCGTCCTACCGCCTGCCGGGCGGCCTCGCCTCCACCATCACGGCCACCGCTCCGATCGCCCTCATGCTGATGGCCTGGGCGCTCGCCGGCGAGCGCCCGCACCGTGCGTCACTGGCCGCCGCGGTCGTCGGCGTCGCCGGCGTGGCGCTGCTGGTGCTGCGGGGTGGCGTCGCCGTCGACCCGATCGGCGTGCTCGCCTCGCTCGGCGCGGTGGTCGTCTCCTCCCTCGGGTTCGTCCTGGTCAAGACGTGGCGCCCGCCGGTGGAGCTGGCCACCTTCACGGCATGGCAGCTGGTCTTCGGCGGGCTGCTCCTCGTGCCGATCGCGCTCCTCGTCGAAGGCGCGCCGCCCGCCCTGGACGCCCGCGCGGTCGGCGGGTTCGCGTTCCTGGGCCTCCTCGGCACGGACGCGGCGTACGCCGCCTGGTTCTCCGCACTGAGGCGCCTCCCGGCCGCGGCCGTCTCCCTCGTCGGCCTGCTCAACCCGGTCACCGGCACCGTCGTCGGCGTCGCACTGGCCGGCGAGGCGTTCGGGTCGACCCGGCTGATCGGCATGGTGCTCGTGCTCGGGGGCGCACTCCTCGGGCAGCCCGCGGTCATCGAGGCAGTACGCCGGCGTCGCGCCGCCGGGCCGGTCCCCGCCGCCCCCGTCGCGACCGGCGCGTCAACCCGGGGTAACTCAGCGTTCGCCGAGGTATGAGTCCGTTCCAACGGACGTCCACGTCGGCGAACACTGAGTTACCCCCCCCGGGCACGCCGGTCACCCCAGGCGGTCGGCCACCTCCGCCTTGAACCGCGCGATCCGGTCGCTGCGCTCGGCGAAGGTGTCGCCCAGGTTCGCGTCGGGCAGGTTGAACTCGTCGAAGCCGGCCTCGGCGTACGCCGCCATCGCCTCGACGAGCTGCTCCGCGGAGCCGGCCACGTGCGGTCGTCCGGGCGCCGGGGTCTCACCGTCGAGGTCGACCATGGCGTTCACCGAGCACCGCACGGTGGCGGGGTCGCGACCCACCCTCTCGCACGCCTCCACGAGCCTGGCCCGGGCGCCGGCCGCTGACTGCGGCGTGCCCCAGGTGTTCCACTCGTCGGCGTGGCGGGCGGTGATCCGCAGCATCCGCGGGCTGCTCGTGCCCACCAGGATCGGTAGCCGCTCCTGGATCGGCTTGGGGTCGCAGGGAGCGTCGGTGATCGTGTAGACGTCGCCGGCGAACGTCGTCGCATCCTCGGTGAGCAGCGACCGCACGATCCGGATCGCCTCGGAGAAGCGGGTCACGCGGGGGCCCGGCGGCTCGAGCTCGATCCCGTAGGCGGCGTGCTCGTTGACCTGCCACCCGGCCCCGAGACCGAGCACCATCCGACCGCCCGAGAGGTGGTCGATCGTCGCCGCGCGGTTGGCCAGCACGGCCGGGTGGTGGATCGACGTCGGCGAGACCAGCGTGCCGATCCGCACCCGTCGGGTCGTGACCGCGATCGCCGGGAGCAGCCCCCACGCCTCGTGGGTATCGCCCGGCGCGAACGACGTGTCACCGGTGTTCGGCATGTAGTGGTCCGCGATCCACACCCCGAACCAGCCGGCATCGTCCGCCGCCCGCGCCGCCGCCACGATGTCGGTGGCGGGCCTGCTCGCGTTCGGCCACAGGGAGAACTTCACGCCCCGACGCTACCGAGCGATCACGCGGCGTCGCGCAGCACGTGCAGCACAGGCTCCGGCCGGCGGTCGGTCCTCGCCATCGTCGCCTGCACGACGGCGCCGAGGAGGGCCGTCACGAGCACGACGGCGCCGTACGCCTCGACCGTGGGCAGCAGCCCGATGCGAGTGGCGAGCTGGCCGGCGATGATCGCCGGGATGCCGAAGGAGAGGTACGCCGTGGTGTAGACGCCCGCGAAGACGCCGGCGCGCTGGTGCGGCTCGACGTGCGGGCCCAGCAGGCGCAGGTGCCCCGCGAACGACGCGCCGAAGCCGGCTCCGCCGACGATCCCGCCGAGCCAGACGAGCGGGAGCCACGCCTCGGTGACGCCGACCAGCACCACGGACATCCCGACCAGCACGAGCACCACGCCGGTCAGGGTCGTACGCCGGGCGGTGAGCGCACCGAACGCCAGCGTCGCGACCGCGGCCGAGAACGGCCCCAGGAACGCGGTGAACCCGGCGACCAGCCCCCCGTCCAGCCCGAACTGCACGCGCAGCACCGCCGGGGAGAGGCCCATGAAGAAGGCCGCCAGCATCCACCCGGGGAGGTGCACCGGGAGGCCGCCGAGGAACTCGCGGCGCGCACGCGCCGGCACTGCGATCCGCGGGTCGAGCGAGCGCAGCGCGCCCGGACGGCGGCCCGAGGTCTCCTCCGTCCGAGCGACGACGCCGAAGCCGACGACCATCACGACGGCGAGGACGCCGAACACGAGCGCGTTCGCGTCCGGGGTGAACTGCACGGCCGCCCCGGTGAGGAGGGCGCCGATGCCGAGCCCACCGGCAGCGGCCGTCCCGGCGAAGCTGCTGCCGAGGCGCTTGAGGTGGTCGGGGGCGTGCTCGACGATCGCGGCGCTGAACGCGCTGGCGCCGAAGCCCGTCGCGACGCCCTGGACGATGCGGGCGATCACGACCCACGTGATGTCGGGCGCGACGAGGAAGACGACCATCGCGGCGAGCTCGCCGACGAGGGCGCCGAGCAGGACGGGGCGGCGCCCGACGTGGTCGGAGAGCGAGCCGCCGATCAGCACTGCGACGAGCAGGGCGAGGGCGTAGACGGCGAAGGCGAGGGTGAGCGCGCCGGCCGAGAAGCCCCACTCCTGCTGGCGCAGCGCGAGCAGCGGCGTCGGCGCGCCTGCGGCGAGGAAGAAGGCGGCGAACACGGCCGCGACGCTCGCGAAGGCGGCGGTCGGCGAGAGGGTGCGGGACATCGGAGGCTCCTTTAGACAGGTCTGTCTATCGATGCCCGATCTTAGACAGACCTGTCCAACAAGCACAAGGCTTTTTTGAACAGATCTGTCTGATACGCTCGTGGGCGTGACCACGAAGCGCCCGTCCGCCCGCGAGCGGCTGCTCGACGCCGCCGACCGGCTGTTCTATGCCGAGGGCGTGCACACCGTCGGCATCGACCGGCTGATCGAGGAGGCGGGGGTCGCGAAGGGGTCGCTGTTCTACAACTTCTCCGGCAAGGACGACCTCGTGGCGGCGTACCTCGCGGGTCGCGACGAGCGGCGCCGCGCCCGCATCGCGCGTCACACCGAGGGCCTGACCGACCCCGTCGAGAAGCTGCTCGCGATCTTCGACGCGCTGCACGAGGCGGTCACCTCGCCGGGCTGGAACGGCTGCGCCTTCGCGAACGCCAGCGCCGAGGCCGCCCCCGACAGCGTCGAGGCAGTCGCGCAGCGGACCTACCGGGTGTGGTTCAGCGACCTGCTGCTCGAGCTGGCCACCGAGGCGGGGTACGCCGACCCGGCCGGCGTCGCCGGGCGGCTGCGCCTGATCTACGACGGCGCCGTGGCGAGCTCCCGCATCGACGCCCACCCTGCCGCGGCACTGGTGGCCAAGGACCTGGCCCGGCTCGTGCTCGAGGCCGCGCCCCGCACCTGAGTCCCCGCCGGGCGGGACTCACCGATCCTGGAGGACGCCGAGCACGTTGCCGTCCGGGTCGGTGAACGTGGCGACCAGGCGGCCGCCGCCGACGTCGCGCGGGCTGTCCTGGACCGTGCCGCCCGCGGCGGTGACCGCGGCGAGCTTCGCCTCGATGTCGGCCACGTGCCAGTAGGCGACGGGACCGGTCATCCCCTGCTCGGCGCCGTTCGGCACCAGCCCGATGTGCTGCCCCGCGACGTCGTACCCGACGTAGTAGGGCGCGTCGGCCGTCGGCTCCGCGCCGAGCAGCGCGGTGTAGACGGCCTTCGCCGCCGCCAGGTCCGTCACGGGGTGCAGCACGGTCTTGATTCCCTCGGTCATGTCCCTCTCCTCGTCAGTGTCGAGCCTCAGGTGGGTGCTCCACGGTGATGACGACGCCCGGCGGGCGGATGTGACATCGTCCGTTCGCCTGGGGCGAACGACCCTCGCCCCGGCGGCCCGCACGCGCCTACGGTGGCCCCATGGGCGACGTCATCCGCTTCCCGCGACCCAGCGTCCGCACCGTGCACGCGACCGAGCCGGCGCCGCTGTGGCGCGAGGCGGTCGGCCGCGAGCTCCGCGAGGAGCGGACCGGCCAGGACCGCACGCTCTCCGACGTGGCGGGCGTGGCGGGTGTCTCGACCCAATACCTCTCCGAGGTCGAGCGCGGGCGCAAGGAGCCCAGCTCCGAGGTGATCGAGGCGGTCGGCGGCGCGCTCGGGCTCAGCCTGGTCGACCTCACGGCCCGCGTCACCCGGCGGCTGCAGGCGACGTCCCTGCGCGGGCCGCTCGCCCTCGCCGCCTGAGAACGTCGCGTCAGACCGCGGCGAGCTTGCGGCTCTCCAGCACCGTGTCGACGACGCCGTACGCCACCGCGTCCTCGGCGCCCAGGACCAGGTCGCGCTCGGTGTCGGCGCGGACCTGCTCGAGCGAGCGCCCCGTGTGGCGGGCGAGCAGCTCGACCAGCTCGGTCCGCAGCCGCGCGACCTCCGCTGCCTCGACCTGCAGGTCCGGCAGGGTGCCGCGCCGCCCGGCGGAGGGTTGGTCGAGCACGATCCGCGCGTGCGGCAGGACCGTACGCCGACCGGGCTGGCCGGCCGCGAGCAGGACCGAAGCCGTGCTGGCCGCCTGGCCGACGCAGGTGGTCGCGACCGGCGCCCGGATGAACTGGACGGTGTCGTAGATCGCCAGCATCGCCGTCGGCTCGCCACCGGGGCTGTTGAGGTAGAGGTTGATCTCGGCGTCGGGGCTCTCCGACTCCAGGTGCAGCAGCTGGGCGATGACCACGTTGGCGACGCCGTCGTCGATCGGCGTGCCGACGTACACGATGCGGTCGGTCAGCAGCCGGCTGTAGACGTCGACGGCCCGCTCGCCGCTGCGGGTCTTCTCGACGACCGACGGGATGGTGTAGCTGCTCATCGGGCCACCTCCGCCAGGCCGAACGCGGAGCGCCGTGCCGGCGTCACGGAGTGCACGTCGGACAGCACCGCGTCGGCGAGCCCGTAGTCGCACGCCTCCGCGGCGGTGAACCACTTGTCGCGCAGGGAGTCCTGCGTCACCCGGTCGACCGGCTGGCCGGTGCGCTCGGCGGTGATCTGGAGCATCCGCGCGTTGAGTCGGGCGAGACGGGCGGCCTGGATCTCGATGTCGCTCGCCGAGCCGCCGAAGCCGGCCGACCCCTGGTGGAGCAGGACCTCGGCGTTCGGGAGGACGAACCGCTTGCCCGGCGTACCGGCCGTCAGCAGGAACTGGCCCATGCTCGCCGCCAGGCCCATCGCCAGCGTCGAGACGTCGTTCGGGATCAGCTCCATGGTGTCGAAGATCGCCATCCCGGCCGTCACCGATCCGCCCGGGGAGTTGATGTAGAGGCTGATGTCGCGGTGCGGGTCCTCGGCGCTGAGCAGCAGGAGCTGGGCGCAGACCCGGTTCGCGATCGGGTCGTCCACCTCCTGGCCGAGGACGATGATGCGCTGGTGCTGCAGCCGGACGGTCAGCTGGTCGTCCAGGGGGCCGTCGGGCCGGTCAGGGTTCTGGGTCATGTCCCGAGCCTGGCCCCGGGAGGGTCGCCGCCCAACCGATTCGTCCGTCAGCGGATCTGCCCTCAGCAGAGGACGAGCCGCCATCATGGAGGCATGACGATCGAGCCGATGACGGCCGACCACTACCCGGAGGTCGCGAGGATCTTCGCGGCAGGGATTGCGACCGGCAACGCCACGTTCGAGACCGGGGCGGCGACGTGGGAGCAGTTCGACGCCGCCAAGCTGCCCGAGCACCGCTGGGTCGCCGTCGACGGCGACCAGGTGCTGGGGTGGGTGGCCGTCTCACCCGTCTCCGACCGCTGCGTCTACGCCGGCGTCGTCGAGCACGCCGTGTACGTCGACCCGGCGGCGCGAGGCCGCGGCGTCGGACGTGCCCTCCTCGACGCACTCGTCGCCTCGACGGAGGAGGCCGGGATCTGGACGATCCAGTCGGGCGTCTTCCCGGAGAACACCGCCAGCCTCGCCCTGCACGCCGCGGCCGGGTTCCGTGCCGTCGGGACCCGTGAGCGGGTCGGGCTGATGACGCACGGTCCGTACGCCGGTCGCTGGCGCGACGTCGTCCTCGTCGAACGTCGCAGCCGTCTCGTCGGCGGGCTCGTCGACCCTCTCGGCACAATGGCCGGGTGACCCCCGAGCCCGAACCCGTACGCACCCTGGTGCCGGTGCCGCCCGCGGAGCGACCGCGGCGCACCCGCCGCACGGTGCGGGTCCTCGTCGTCGACGACCACGACCGGCTGCTGCTCTTCGCCGACACCGACCCGGGGCTGCCCGGCACGCGCTGGTGGATCACCCCGGGCGGCGGCATCGACCCCGGTGAGACCGAGCTCGAGGCGGCGGTGCGCGAGCTCCGGGAGGAGACCGGCCTGCGGGTCGGGGCCGACGACCTGCTCGGGCCCGTGCTGACGCGCCGCGTCGTGCACGGCTACACCGATGTCGTCATCGACCAGGAGGACGTCTTCTACGCCTGCTGGGTGGCGGCCTTCGAGGTCTCCGACGCCGGGCACACCGAGGAGGAGCGGATCACGATGACCGCCTATCGGTGGTGGAGTCGCGCCCAGCTCGCCGACACCGACGAGGAGATCTGGCCGGCGGTCGTCCTCGACGTCTGGGCCGAGGCCGACGTACGCCGTGAGGAGGCTGCGAGCGGCCGGGCGGCCCGACCCCCGCTCGACGGCGGCAGCGTCGACGAGTCGACCGTCCCGGCCTGACCGGGGGTAACCGTCTGTTCGACACACCACCTGAGGCCTGGCAAGGGTCAGGAGGCGTGTCGAACTGACGGTCACCCCTCGGGGCAGGGGCCGGAGCGGCTACCAGGCGACGCTGAAGTACTGCGTCTCGAGATACTCCTCGAGCCCCGCGCGCGCACCCTCACGACCGATGCCGCTCTGCTTGACCCCGCCGAACGGCGCCGAGGGGTCGGACACGAGCCCGCGGTTGACGCCGACCATGCCGGCCTCGAGCGACTCGGCGATCCTGAGCGCCTCGCCGAGGTCGCCGAAGACGTACGCCGCGAGGCCGAACTCCGTCCCGTTGACCGCCGCGAGCAGCTCGTCGCGGTCGCGCCAGACCACGATCGGCGCGACCGGACCGAAGATCTCCTCGCCCAGCAGCGGGTCGTCCGCGCCGAGACCGGTGAGCACGACCGGCGGGTAGAAGTGACCGGCCCCGGTCGGCGCCGGAGCACGATGCGCGATGACGGCACCGCGTTCGACCGCCTCGTCGACCAGCCTGGTCACGCCCGCGAGCGCCTTCGCCGAGATCAACGGCCCGATGTCGCTGCCCGACTCGGCCGGCCCGACGCGGAGCGCCTCGACCGCCGCTCCGAACCGCGCGGTGAACTCGTCGGCCACGTCGGCGTGGACGTAGAACCGGTTGGCGGCCGTGCACGCCTGACCGCCGTTGCGGAACTTCGCGATCATGGCGCCCTCGACCGCCGCGGCCACGTCGGCCGTGGAGGTCACGACGAACGGCGCGTTGCCGCCCAGCTCCATCGAGGTGTTCACGACCCGGTCTGCGGCCTGGCGCAGCAGCACCCGGCCGACCCCGGTCGACCCCGTGAACGAGATCTTGCGGACCCGCGGGTCCTCCAGCCAGGCGGTGACGATGCCGGCCGCGTCGACGCCGGGCACGACGTTGACGACGCCGTCGGGCACGCCCGCCTCGGCGATCAGGCGGGCGATGGCGAGCGCGGTGAGCGGCGTCTCCGAGGCGGGCTTGAGCACGACGGTGCAGCCGGCCGCCAGGGCGGGCGCGATCTTCCGGGTGGCCATCGCCGCCGGGAAGTTCCAGGGCGTGACGAGCGCGGCGACACCGACCGGCCTGTGGGTCACGATCGTGCGGGTGCCGCCGGCCGGCGAGGAGCCGAAGTCGCCGTGGGGACGGACCGCCTCCTCGGCGTACCACCGGAAGAACTCGGCCGCGTACGTCACCTCGCCGCGCGCGTCGACGAGCGACTTGCCGTTCTCGAGGGCGATCAGCTCGGCGAGCCGGTCGGCGTCACGCAGCATCAGCTCGCGGACCCGGCTGAGCAGCTCGCTGCGCGTCCGCGGAGGGACGGCCGACCAGGCGGGGAGTCGCGCCGCCGCCGCGTCGACCGCGGCGACGGCGTCGGTGGCGTCGCCGTCGGCGACCGAGGCGATCACCTCGCCGGTGGCCGGGTCCTCGACGTCGAACACACCGGCGGCGCCGGGGCGCCACAGGCCGCCGACGAGTACGCCGGCCTCGGGGGCGAGGGCGGAGATCAGCTCGATCTCCGGTCGGGTGCTGAGGTCGGTCACGGGTAGAGGCCTCTCATCTCGTGGGCTCGGAAGACGCGCTCGACGGCCATGCAGGTGGCGGCCAGTCGCAGGGTGAGCTGTCGGCGGGCGGCGTACCCGAGCACGTCGTGCCAGGCGCGGGTCATCCGGTCGACGAGGCGCTGGTTCACCTCGTCCTCGCTCCACCAGTACGACTGGTTGGCCTGCACCCACTCGAAGTAGGAGACGACCACGCCGCCCGCGTTCGCGAGGATGTCGGGCACGACGAGGACGCCGCGCGCCTCGAGGATGCGGTCGGCGTCCGCGGTGAGCGGACCGTTGGCCCCCTCGACGACGATGCGCGCCCGGACGGCCTCCGCGTTGCCCGCGTGGACGACGCCCTCGACCGCGGCCGGGACGAGCAGGTCGACGTCGGCGGTGAGCACGTCCTCACCGTCGATCGCCTGCGCACCCGGGAAGCCGACGACACTGCCGGTCTCGTCGACGAAGCGCTCCAGCGCGGCGATGTCGAGACCCGCCGCGTCGAAGATGGCGCCGTACACGTCGCTGACGGCCACGACCGAGACGCCCTCGTCGGCGAGGAACCGGGCCGCGCCGCGACCCACCTTGCCGAAGCCCTGGACGGCGGCGCGCGCGCCGGCGACGGGGATGCCCACGTGACGCAGCGCCTCGACGGCGATCGCCACGACCCCACGCGAGGTCGACGCGGCCCGGCCCTGCGAGCCGCCGAGCGCGATCGGCTTGCCGGTCACGACGCCGAGGACGGTGTGGCCGCGGCCGACGGAGTAGGTGTCCATCATCCAGGCCATCGTCTGCTCGTCGGTGCCGATGTCGGGAGCGGGGATGTCCTGGTTCGGACCGATGATCGGGGCGATCTCCGAGGTGTAGCGGCGGGTGATCCGCTCCAGCTCGGCGGTGCTGTACTTGCGGGGGTCGACGCGGACGCCGCCCTTTGCGCCGCCGTACGGCACGTCGAGGAGCGCGCACTTCCAGGTCATCCACATCGCCAGGGCGCGCACCTCCTCGATGTCGACCCGGGCGTCGAACCGGACGCCGCCCTTGCCGGGACCGCGCGAGTAGTTGTGCTGCACCCGGTAGCCGCGCAGCACCTCGGTGGTGCCGTCGTCGCGGCGCAGCGGGATGCTGACGCTGATCTCGCGGCGGGGCGCGGCCAGCATGGCGAACACGGCGGGCCCGAGACCGAGGGTCTCGACGGCCTGGGCGAGCTGTTCGCGGGCGTCGTCCAGCACGCTCCGCTCGGGAGCCGCGGTCAGGGTCACTTGGTGCCTGCCAGACCCTGAGCCAGACCCTGGGCGATGATCGTGAACGCCTCGTCGAGCAGCTCGTCGGAGATGCTCAGCGGCGGGAGGAAGCGGATGACGTTGCCCCAGGTGCCGCAGGTCAGCGCGATGACGCCGCATCGGTGGGCGTGCGCGGCCACGGCCCGGGCCAGCGCGCCGTCGGGCTTGCCGGTCACCGGGTCCACGAACTCGGCGGCCACCATGGCGCCGCGGCCACGCACGTCGCCGATCCGCGGGTCGGACTGCTGCAGCTCGCGCAGCCGGCCGACGAGGATGTCCTCGATCTGGCGGGCGCGCTCCAGCAGACCGTCGGACTCGATGGTCTCGATGACGGCGAGGGCGGCCGCGCAGGCGAGCGGGTTGCCGCCGTACGTGCCACCGAGGCCGCCGGGGTGGACGCTGTCCATGATCTCGGCGCGGCCGGTCACCGCCGCGAGCGGCAGGCCGCCCGCGATGCCCTTCGCGCTGACCAGCAGGTCGGGCACGACGCCCTCGTGCTCGACCGCGAACCAGGTGCCGGTGCGGCCGAAGCCCGACTGCACCTCGTCGGCGACGAAGAGCGCGCCGTTCGTCTGGCACCACTCGGCCAGGGCGGCGAGGAAGCCCGGCGCGGGCACGATGAAGCCGCCCTCGCCCTGGATCGGCTCGATGACGAGCGCTGCGACCTGGTCGGCGCCGACCTGGGCCTCGATCATCGCGATGGCACGCTCGGCGGCGAGCTTGCCGTCGATCTCGGCGGCATCGTGGAACGGGTACGACATGGGAGCGCGGTAGACCTCGCCGGCGAACGGGCCGAAGCCCTTCTTGTACGGCATGTTCTTCGCCGTCATCGCCATCGTGAGGTTGGTGCGTCCGTGGTAGGCGTGGTCGAAGACCACGATCGCGTCGCGCCCGGTCGCGACACGCGCGATCTTGACCGCGTTCTCGACCGCCTCGGAGCCGGTGTTGAAGAGAGCCGTCCGCTTCTCGTGGTCGCCGGGCGTGAGCTCGGCGAGCCTCTCGGCGACCGCGATGTAGCCCTCGTAGGGGGTGACCATGAAGCACGTGTGGGTGAAGGCGGCGACCTGCTCGCTGACCGCCTCGACGACCCGCGGGGCGCTGCTGCCGACGGTGGTCACGGCGATGCCGGAGCCGAGGTCGATGAGGCGGTTGCCGTCCACGTCCTCGACGATCCCGCCCGCGGCGCGCGCGGCGAAGACCGGGAGCGTGGTCGCGACGCCGGCGCTGACGGCGGCCTGCTTGCGCTTCATCAGCTCGACGGAGCGGGGTCCGGGGATGGCGGTGGCGAGATGGCGGGACTGGTCGAGATCACTGCTCATGGGATCAGGGTCCAGGTCACGGGAGTTGAAGTCCAAGACTTGTTCAGCACTAGACTCATGCCCTGTGAGCATGGATCTGCGGTTGCTGCGCTACTTCGTGGCCACCGCTGACGCAGGCTCCGCGACGCGCGCGGCCACGGTGCTCCACGTGACGCAGCCGGTCCTGTCGCGCCAGCTGCGCCAGCTCGAGCAGCAGCTCGGTCTGCGCCTCTTCGAGCGGGACGGTCGCCGCCTCCGGCTCACGACCGCGGCGGAGGACTTCCTCGCCGAGGCGCGTGCCCTCCTCAGCCAGGCCGACCAGGTCGAGCGAGCGGCCGAGGCGCTCGCATCGGGCCGGCTCTCCGCGCTGCACCTGGCCGCGCCGACGACGACCCTGACCGACGTACTGGCGCCCTTCCTCGCGACCCTGCACGCCGACGACCCGACGCCGATGGTGCGCGAGCTCGACCCGCTCGGCACGACCGCTGCGCTCCGGGCGGGCGCCGACCTGGCCATGGTGACCCGCTCCCCGTCGCGCTCACTCGCCTCGCGCCTGCTCGCCGTCCTGCCGGTCTGGGCCTACGTCCGCGCGGACGACCCGTGGGCCGACAGGGGCACCGTCGGCGTCGCCGAGCTCGTGCGCCGTCGGCTCGTCCTGCTCACCACCGACTTCCGCCCGCGTGCGCTGCTCGACGGGGCCATGGATGCCGCAGGAGTCGGCTACGGCGAGCACGTCGAGGTCGCCAACGCCCAGGTCGCCCAGGCGATCGCGGCCGCCGGCCGAGGCGTCGCCGTCGTCACCGACGACCCACGGTTCGACCTCGTCCCGCTGCACATCGACGGCCCCGGCGGACCGGTCCGGATCCGCCTGTACGCCGCCTGGGACCCGCGCCACCACGCGGCCGCCACCCTGGCCGGCATCGCGGAGCGGCTCGCTGCGTTCTGCGTGGAGAGGTACGGGCCCGAGGTCGCACCCTGAGCGGTGCGCCCGTCCGGCGTCTTGTGACTGCGGCGGGCCGGGTCTACCGTCCGAGGATGGGGTTCGGGCTCCCCGACGGCCCGTGGTACGGGTTCCTCGTTGTGGCGCTGGTCACGGCAGGGATGTGCGCGGCCGTCGGCGGCGTGCTCTACGAGCCGCAGCTCGCGCGGGGTCTGCGGCGGCTGGCGCGCCGCATCTCCCCTCCTCCCGAGGCTCCTGCTGACATGCCGATCGAGCGGATCGCCCGCAACGCCCGCCGCCTCCGCGCCGAGATGGCCACCCTCTCGTCGGGCACCCCCGCGGCCCGCCGCGAGAGCATCGCGCGCGCGTACGACGACCTGCTGGTCGAGGCGTGCCGTGCGCTCGACGTCCCGGACACCCTGAGCGGCATGCCGCCGGGGGCCGAGCGGGACAGCGAGCGCCTGCACGTCGAGTTCGAGCTCGAGGCGGTGGGCCTGCGCCTGAGCGCGTGAGGCGCCTGCCCCGGTCATCCAGCGTGCGTCAGGGCGTCGGCGATGGCGGCGGCGGTGTGCTGCGGAGCCTCGTCGGGCAGCAGGAACACTGAACCGGGGATCGTCACGAGAGTGACGTTCGGGGCCGCCTGGAGTGTGGCGCGCTCGGCGTCGGTGAGGCCGCCGTCCCCCTTCTCGGCATGGACCACCCAGGCCGGGCTGCCCGACGTGGCCAGCTCGGCGGCGAAGTCGCGGTCCGCAGCGATGTAGTCGAGGTAGTCGGCGCAGACCCGGAGGGAGTCGCGGGTCCGGTTCTGCTTGAGGTCCTCGACCAGCTCCCTCTTGTGCCGGTCAGGAGTCTTGGCAGATCGGACCATCACGGGCATCAGCCGCAGCATGGCGGCCAACGGCCAGCGGCCCACCTTCTGGGACCCCCGGACCACCGCACGGAAGAAGGCGGCCTCGTCCTCGGTCGTCAGGCTGATCCCGAGGAGGACCACCGGGCCGTGGAAGTGACCGGCCAGCACCATCTCCAGAGCGACCGACGCACCGTGGGAGAACCCGGCGACCACATCGCACCCGAGCTCCTCGGCCATCTCCCCGGCGCGGCGGGCCAGCGCCGGGATCGACACGTCTCCGGATGCGGGTGCACCCGCCATGCCCGGCAGCGTCGTGGCCACCAGGCGGACACCGGAGAGCACGGGCTCAGCCATCACCAGGTCGAACGACCGCGCCGCGTTGGCTCCGCCGGGCAGGAGCAGGACGGTGCGATCCGCATCCGCCGGCCCCGAGATCAACAGCTCCCAGGCCTCCCGCATGGCCACCCTCCGAACCAGATCCGCATCGATGCGTGTGAAGGTGCGGCGCGAGGTGCGTCGCGCACCGACACGGTCGTCATCCCTTGACGTAGGAGAACTTCTCCGAGACGAGTCCGTCCCGGAACCGGATGACGTCGACGCCACGTACGTGACCGGGTTGTGCCCCGCCCCAGCCGTAGCTCCAGCGGACGACCGCGCGATCGCCCGACACGAACGACTCCTCCTCGGTGAAGGTCATCCCCGGGGTGTTCATCACCGCTGACCATGCGGCGCCGACCGCGTCACGGCCCTCGTGTCGCTCGCCGTCGGGCGCCGGGGACGTGCTCTCGAAGACGACGTCCTCGGTGACGAGCAGGAGCGCGGCGGCAAGGTCACCGGAGCCGAAGGCCGCGTTGAACCGGGCCAGCAGTCGGTGGTGGGGGCCCCACGACGCGTCGCGGCCGAACCGGGCGAGCAGGTCGTGCTGGCCGTCCCCGGTGAGCGCGCGACGCGCCGAGATCGCGCCCGCGGCGCGGTAGCCCTGCTCGCGCTCGTCGAACCAGTCGGCGACGGCTCGCACGAGATGAGGGTCCATCCGAGCGTCTCCGTCGGTCGCGACGGCGAGGTCCCAGCCGTGGACCAGGTGGTCGGCGGCCAGCTGCATGACGTACTCCGAGCTCGGGGTCTCACCGAAGGAGAGGTGCACCGTGCCCTCTCGGGGCAGCTCGCCGGCGACCGCGGCGATCGCGGCCCGGGCTGCGGTGAGCGTCGATCCGATCGGATCCGCGCCGAGCACGTCCCCCTCGAACCTGTCACCGACCTGGTCGATGGTGGAGCCCGACATGAGCGGCACCGTCCACAGGTCCTCGTAGGTCACGTGGTTGGTCAGGTCGCGCACCGTCCAGTCGGTGCACGGGGTCGGGTCGTCCCATTGGTCCGCCTTGACCGCGTTGACACGGTCGGCGAAGAACTCGACCGTGCGGTGGTAGATCGTGTTCACATCCATCGTGCTCTCCTCAGACGAGGCCGGTCTCGAGCGCCTTCTCGGCCTGGTGCAACCACCACGGCAGCGCAGCGCGCTCCCGTTCGCGGATGCCCGGGTCGGGGTGCTCGACGATGTCGAGCGCCTTGTTCCAGCCCAGCCACGTGAGCCCGGCGAGCAGGCCGAGAAGCAGGGCATCGGTGTCGTACGCCGGGCCGGCCGCCTGGCGGTGCAGGCTCACCAGATCATCGAGCCGCGCGACGATCGTGCGGCTCCCGGCGCTCGCGTCGACCGGACCGAACAGGTGCGCGCACCCCGCCAGGAGCCGGCCGATGTCCAGCTCGGCGGGCCCGGCCGCTGCCAGACCCCAGTCGATCAGGGTCAGGCACCCGGGACGGTCGGGTTCGAACGCCATGTTCACGGTGGCGAGGTCGCCGTGCAGGAGGGTCTGCGGCAGGGCCAGGCAGGCCGCCGTGAGCGGCGCGGCATCCTGGGCCAGGGCGAGCACCCGCTCCCCGACCTCGCCCGGGGCGACCTCGGGCCAGTACTCCCAGCCGCGCAGGGCGTAATCGACGAGGGCGGCGCCGGCGTACGGTCGGATCCGGCCGGGCTCGAACATGCTCAGGAGCGATCCGAGCGGGGTGAGGTCGCCCGGCGCCGACGCGAGGAACGCCGCGTGCAGGTCGGCCACCGCCCGGAAGATCGTCTCGGCCTGCTGCCTGGTGACGATGGAGTGCCAGCTCAGCACGGCCTCGCCGAGGTCGCGCATGACCAGGACGCCGCGGCCGTCGTCGTACCAGCCGTCCAGGACGGGATGGAGCACGTTCGCCGGCAACCGGTCGAGGACGCCGCGGACGAAGAAGTCCACCTCGCGGCCACGGGTGTCCCTCGACAGGCGCATCACCAGGTCGACGGTGGGATCGAACCTCTTCACGACCACGCGCGAGCCGTCGGCCAGGACGACGCGCTCCAGCGTCGCTCCGGAACGGCCGTCGTCGTTGACCGGGGTGCGCTCGAGTGGGGTCGCGAGGAGCGCGCGGTCCATGGCTCCATCGTGCCCCCGGATCCGGATCGCTGCATCACCCGAATGCGGGCTGACCCGGCCTCAACGGGTCGATGCGGCGACGAGCGCCTCGAAGACCGCGAGCTGCTGCGGGTCGGTCGTCCAGGTGTCCTCGGGATGCCACTGCACGCCCAGGAACCACCCGCGGGCCGCCGGGATCTCAACAGCCTCGACGACACCCTCCTCAGCACGAGCGACGACCTCCATGCCGGAGCCGAGACGATCGAGGCACTGGTGGTGGTAGCAGGAGGACTCGATCTTGGTGCCGACGACCGACGCGAGCGCCGACCCGTCGTCGACGGCGATGGTGTGGACGTGGTGCCGGTGGTGGCGCATCTCGCCGAACGTCTCGTCCATGTCCTGCACGACCGTGCCGCCGAGCACGGCGTTCACCACCTGCAGGCCCCGGCACACCGCGAGCAGCGGGATCCCGCCCGCGAGGCAGACGCGGGCAACCGCCAGGTCGAAGGCGTCCTGCTCGTCGTCGACGTCGTAGAGCGTCCGATGGGCACCCTGGCCCGTCCAGTGCGCGCCGAGGTCGCCGCCTCCCGGAAGGAGTACGCCGTCCGCGACCGCGATCCTTGCGGCGACCTCGTCGTCGCCGACCACGCCGTCGGGCGCGTGCGGATGCAGGACGAGCGGCTCACCACCTGCCGCGAACACGGCCTCGACCAGGTTGCGTGAGGTGACCTCGGCGGCGTAGCGCAGCGCCGAGGCGCTCGCGGAGAAGCGGGCCGGGATGACGATCCGAGGGCGTCCGTGCTCAGCCATGGTTGATCCAGGTGGTCTCGAGGTCGCCGTACTCGTCGAGGGCGTGGGGCGACGTGCCGCGACCGAAGCCGGAGAGCTTCACACCGCCGAACGGTACGCCCAGGTCGCCGACCGGGTCGGTCGACGCGACGTCGCGACGTGGGAGAGGGGCCGCCCGACCCCCACTGAAGGACGGCCCCTCGCAGAGTAGACACGCCGAATGGGGGTTCCATGACGCGAGTCGAGGCAAGACGTTTCGAAAAGGACGGAGGCTCCGGTCCCTTGCGGGGGGCCGGAGCCTCCACACCTGCGCTCGCCACGGGACGGGGACACGAGCAGTCGTCCCGTGCACGGTTCGGGGCCTTCGAGCGAAGGTGTCACCAGGAAGACACGCGACGAGGGCATCTGCTTACGCCGGACGCGAGATGTTCTTCGGATTCATCCACCGGACCGGCGTAATGCACCCGCCCGGCCTGCGTCCTTATCTGTGACGCCGCACGGAGGGTGCATCCTTGGCCCCTTCGTGCGGCGTCCACACGTGGACGGCCGCGCCGCACCGTCCGGCCGCGCAACTGTCACCGTGACACTTCGGTCGGCGCCCAAACCATCACCGTGACACTTCAGGCGATCAGTGACACCTGCCAACTGTCACCCACAGCGCCAACTGTCACCGTGACACTTCGGTCCACACCCAAACCATCACCGTGACACTTCACGCGATCAGTGACACCTGCTATCTGTCACCCACAGCGCCAACTGTCACCGTGACACTTCGGTCCACACCCAAACCATCACCGTGACACTTCACGCGATCAGTGACACCTGCCAACTGTCACCCACAGCGCCAACTGTCACCGTGACACTTCGGTCCACACCCAAACCATCACCGTGACACTTCACGCGATCAGTGACACCTGCCAACTGTCACCCACAGCGCCAACTGTCACGGTGACAGTTTGCGCGGCGGGCCCGGCCCCACCGACCGCCAACGCCCTGCCGGAATTCGATGTCGACAGCCCCGCGTTTCCGGAGGAACATCGTGGACGTGGCGGTGCGGTCGCCGCACGCGGATGTGGCCGAGCAACAGGCCTGGCACGAGACGTTGGACCAGGCCATCTTCGAGTTGCGCCTCGCGGCGGTCCACCGGGCCCGCGCGCTCGCCTCCATCCAGCGCGCCATCTCGCTGGGAGCGACCTGGTCGGACGTCGGCGGCTTCCTCCGCGACCACCAGCTCCGGATACCTCGTCCACGCTAGAGGGGCGTGATCTGCGGCCGCGGCCGTAAGCAACACGGTCCGGACGTGTCATCACCGATGTGAAGACCTGCGCATCGCAGGTCGCCTGATGCCGACGGCGGCCGGGCCGCGGCACCCGCGCCTGCGCGCCTTCCACGTGGTCGCGTTCGGACTCGCCGCCGTGTCCCCGGCCTCGAGCGTGTTCGCGATCCTCGCCCCCGTCGCGGTCACCGGCGGCGCGGCGGCTCGACCGGTGCTGGCCATCGCCGTCTGCGTCGCGGCGTTGGTCGCCTTCGCGTACGCCGTGGCCTCCACCGGCGTACCGCACGGGACCGGAGAGCCCGACTGGGTCGCGCACGTGTTCGGAGCCGTCCCGGCCGCCGGCACCTTCACGCTGACCTACTCGACGATCGTGCTGGCCGCCGCGCTGATGCTCCGGGCGCTCGCCGAGGTGGTCGGGGCCGACGGCGGTCGACTGTTCCTCGTCGGGGGAGCCGCCCTGGCGCTCGCCTGCACCGGCGTACGCCGCTCCATGCCCGTCGTCCTGGCGTTCCTGGCGCTCGAGGTCGCGGCGCTGGCCGTGACGACGCTCGTGCTCCTCGGCGGCGACCTGCCGACGGCGGCCGCCGCACCGCCGGTGTCGAGCCCCGGCGCCAGCACGGCGTCGCTCGCGGCGCTTCCGATCATCCTGCTGGCGTTCAACGGCTATGGGCAGACGGCCTACCTGCGTGCCGACTACGTGGGCGGCCCGAGACGTTTCGCCAGGATCATCTACGCCACCCTCGTCCTGACGGTGGTCGTGGAGGGGGTGCCGGTCGTGGCCCTGGCGAGCCGGCGGGCCGGCGCCGGGCTGGGCGGCGACTTCCCGCTCCTCGAGGTGCTGGCAGCACACGGTGCCGGCGACCGGGTCCTGCTCACGGTCCAGGTCGGGCTGGGGGCCGCACTGGCGAACGCGTCGATCACGCTCTTCCAGCTCGGCGGGCGACTGAGGCCGCCGGACCGGACCCGTGCCCGACGCCCGACGGCCGACGTCTGGCCAGGCCGGCGTACCCACGTCGTCGGCACGGCCGTGGCGGGCTGCGCCTCGATCTGCCTCGCGACGATCTCACCGACCCTGCTCGTCACGTCGACGGGCGCAGCGCTGATCGTCATCTACGCCGCGGTCGCGTGCGTCGCCCTCTCCCTCGCCCGCACCGTGCGGGCCCGGCTGACCTCTGGCGCGCTCGTCCTCCTCACGATCGCGCTGCTCGTGCAAGTCGCACGGACCGAGCCCTGGCAGGCGGCGTCGAGCGTCGCGTTCGTCGCGGTCGGGGTCGGCGCCGCTGCCGCCAGCGTGCTGCTCCGCCGCTCGCAGGGCTCGCGGGGTTCCTCCCCCACCGCGTGGCCAGCCCCCTGAACGGACCCCTTGACAGGGCCCCTCACCACATTCTTTGATGATGCATCAGGAAATGGTCACAGCGGTGCACCACGAGGCCGGACATCCATCGATCGATGCCACATCCGGACCGTCGCGGGCGCCGTTCGGGCGGTCGGCACGGAGCGGCTGCCATCCGACAGCCGCGAGCACCGGCGTGCTCATCAACGGAAGTGGGCCGACACCGATGTCCCTTCGTCGACTTCTCATCTGCACCGCCTGCCTGGCGAGCCTCCTCGCCTTCTCCGCGGACCTGGACCGCGCGGACGCCTCGGCCCCGGATCGCTCCGGCCGATGCCTGTCGGCCGTCCACGACCGCCAGCTCCGGGTCAGGATCTACCCCGCGCGGGGCTGGCACGTCCGCTGCGTCTCGTCGATCCACGTGTCGGGATTGAGCAACGTGATCGGCCTCACCCTCTCCCGGAGCCACCTGATCCTCGTGGACGCCCACCGCGGCGACCCGCTGACCACGCTGGCCCACGAGCTCGCGCACGCCTTCTCCCTGGACCGGATGTCGCCGGGCCTCCGGAGCAGGTTCACGAGGAGGATGGGCTCACGCAGCTTCTCGACGGGTACGTCGTGGGCGACCACGCCGGCCGAGATCTGGGCCTTCAACCAGGCCCGTTGCGCCGGCTACACGACCGCGGCCAGGACGCGGGCCGTGAGCTGCCGCGTCATCCGGACCTTCGTCCGCGCGACGTCCTGACACCCGAACGGGCGGGGCTTCCCGGACGGTGAGCCGTGAGCGCGGCCTATCATGCGGGGCGTCCCCCCGACCGACGGAAGGACCGGCATGCCGAGGCGACCCGAACCGTGGCGGCGGGACCGGATCCTGGACGCCGCCCTGCAGCTGCTGGTCGACGATCCGGCCGAGTCGATCCAGATCGCCGACGTCGCGCAGGCCGCCGGCGTCTCACCCGCCACCGTCCACTACCACTTCGGCGACCGGCAGGGCCTGGTGATCGCAGCGATGGGGCGCGCGTCGGCCGAGATGTCCGAGGGCCGTGCGAGCGCCATCCAGGACCTGCCCGACCCCGTCGCCAAGATGCGGAGGCTGATCGAGCTCGGCGTGCCGGACGTGCCGACGCCCGCGCTCGTGATCATGTACACCGCGATCCAGGCGATGCGCGGTCACGCGGAGACCGCTCGGGCGGCGGCGGAGCACATCGAGGGGCAGGTGGCGATCTACGCGGACGTCATCCGCGAGGGCGTGGCCCGGGGCGACTTCCGTCCGTCCGCCGCGACGGAGTCGATCGCGGCCAACTTCGTCGCACTCGAGGACGCCCACGACCTCTACGTCGTGGTCGGCGCGCGCAAGGACGGATCGTGGGGTCGCACGATGATGTGGGAGTACGCGCGTTCCGCCCTCGGCCTGCAGGAAGCGACGATGGGCACATGAACGACGTCTTCGAGATCGGCGGGCCCGACGGTCGCACCATCGAGGTGCTCACCGGCGGCACCCCCGACGGCTTCCCCCTGCTCTTCCACGCCGGCTCGCCCTCGGCGGTCGCTTTCAACCCCATGATCGACCGCGTCGTCGCTGCGGCGGGCCTGCGGCTCGTGTCGTTCTCCCGGCCCGGTTACGGCGGGTCCACACCGCGCCCGGCTCCCGGACGGTACGGCGACGACGTCGCCGAGAGCGTCGTCGTACTCGACCACCTGGGCATCGACGAGTTCGTCACGCTCGGCTGGTCCGGCGGCGGCCCTCGCGCGCTCGCCTGCGCCGCGGCGCTCCCGGGCCGGTGCCGTGCCGCGGCGACGCTGGCCGGGGTCGCGCCGTACCGCGCCGAGGGCCTGGACTGGTTCGACGGCATGGCCGAGGAGAACCTGGCCGAGTACCACGCCGCCGAGCAGGGGCCCGAGGTCTACGGGGCGCTCGTCGTCGAGCAGATCCTGCCGATGCTCGAGGCGACGCCGAGCCAGATCGCCGACGCCATGGGCGGGCTGGTCACGCCGGTCGACAAGGCGATGATCACCGATGACTTCGCCGACTGGATGAGCCGCATGTTCCACCGTGCCGGCGTCCAGGGCGCGGTCGGCGTCCGCGACGACGGCATCGCCGCGGTCGCCCCGTGGGGCTTCGACCTGGCCGACATCCGCGTCCCCGTGGCGGTCTGGCAGGGTCGCCAGGACGCGATGGTGCCCTACGCCCACGGTGAGTGGCTCGCCGCCAACGTGCCCGGCGCCCGCGCGCATCTCCTCGAGGACGAGGGCCACGTCTCGCTGTTCGCCCGGCTCGACGACATCCTCACCGACCTGAAGGCGCTGGCCGGTCTGTAGGACGGTCGCGGACGTCATACGGGGTGGTCGCCAGAGCAGCCACCTCGTATGACGTTGCGGCGGGCGCGGTCGCGGACGTCATACGGGGTGGTCGCCAGAGCAACCACCTCGTATGACGTTGCGGCGGGCCCGGTCAGACGGTGACCGGCTCCCGCGGCAGCTCGCGGACCGGCCCGGGCGTCGCCAGCGCGGCGCGGAGCCGCCGCTGGGACGCCGCCACGAGCACCAGCGCCAGGGTCATCGCCGAGACCGTCACCGCGAAGGCGGCGGTGTAGCCGTGCTGGTCGGCCAGCCGACCGGCGACGGAGGAGCCGAGGGCGTACCCGAGCCCGGTCGCGCTGGCCAGCACCGTCATCGCCGTCGCCACGCGGGTCGGGACGACGACCCGCTCGGCGACCGTGAACACGCCGATCATGAACGGGGCGACCGCGCAGCCCAGGAAGGCCACGGCGGGGACCAGCGCCGGCAGCCCGTCGACCAGCAGCAGCGGCAGGGAGAGCAGGAGCAGTGCGGCGACGGCCGTGAGGATCCGCCGCTCCAGCCCGATCCGCTCGGGGATGAACGCGGTGGCCACCCCCGCCAGGGCGCTGCCGAGCCCGAGGGTGGCGTGCACGAGGCCCGCGATGCCGGGCTGGCCGGCGTCGGTCGCGAGCACCGTGGTGCCGGTCTGGGTGGCGCCGAAGAGCGTGCCGATGAGCAGCTGCGCGAGGACCAGGATGACGAGCACCGGCGTGACCAGGCGGCCGGCGTGGGCGACCGCGCTGTCGCGGCGGCCGGTGTGGGCGGTCCGGTGCAGCGCGAACCACGTGCCGAAGACGGCGAGGAGGGCGGCTGCGAGCAGCAGTGCGCCACCCGGCGAGATCATCACGACGCCGAGCCCGATCAGGGCGGGGCCGATCGCGAACGACGCCTCGTCGGCGGCGCCCTCGTACGAGAACGCGATGTCCACCAGGCGGCGCTGCTGGGCGCCGGTGCGGGAGGTGATCGGTCGCCAGCGGACACGGGCGAGGGGACCGACCTGCGGCATGGTGAGCCCGGCCAGAGCCGCGACGCCGACCACGGCCGCGTTGGGGGCGCCGAGGTGCACGAGCGCGACCAGGCCGACGAGGGACACCGCGCCAGCGATGGACTGGACGAGCACGACGTGGCGCTGCCCCAGCCGATCGGCCAGCGAGCCGGCGAACGGCGCGCCGATGGCGTTGGCGACGGCGAGCGCGCCCGCGGCGAGACCGCCGAGGCCGTAGCTGCCGGTCGCCTGCGAGACGAGGAGAAGGGTGCCGAGCTGGCTCATCGCGAGCGGGAGCCGGGCGAGGAACGCGACGACGACGTACGTCGTGCCGGCGAGCTCGAACAGCCGGCGATACGAGGCGAGGGGTGACACGGGGGGCCTTTCGGGTGCGTCTGAACGACGCGCCGAACCCACCTCCAAGACGCGTGAAACCCTCTGCTCCGCCAATTCTAGGGGCGCTCCGCGTCGCCGCCTATTCGCCGCCGGGCCGCTGAGGTCGGCTCGAGGTCAGGCCAGAGGTCAGGACTCGAGAGTGCTCGAGAGCAGGAACCTGTCGACCTCGATCCGTATCGCGACGCGTCGCGGGTTCGGCCCCGGCACGCGGTAGCGCTCGGCATAGCGCTCCTCGGCCCGGCGTACGGCGTCCGGCGTCGTCAGGACGCGGGCCCGACCCTCGAGCGTCGACCAGCGCCTGCCGTCGACCTGGCACGCGGCGATGGGCAGCCCGGCCGGTGGACCGCCGGCGATGCGCCGAGCCTTGGCCGAAGCGCCCGACGTGATCACCCACGCGCACTGCTCCTCCGGGTCGAGTGCGACCCCGACCGGCACCGCGTGCGGCCTGCCGTCCGCGCGCACCGTCGCGAAGGTGCAGAGGTGACGCTCCGACCAGAACTCTCGCAGTGCGGGCGGGAACGCGTCCCAGCCGGGCGTCCAGGAAGTCATGCAGAGGATTCTCCCGTGGCCGTCCACATGCCCGGAGACCCACGTCCAGGACGCCTCGGCTCACCGAACCCGGGCACCTCTAGCCTTTGATACCCCTAGGGGGTATTGTCGTACAGATGGACGGCACCCAGGACCGACACCACGGGAAGCACGCACACCTCCTGCACGGCGATCACCAGCACGGCGGCGACGGCCACGCTCAGGCGGCCCGCGTGAAGGACCCGGTGTGCGGCATGGACGTCGACCCGGATGCCGGCGGCCCTCAGGCCGAGCACGAAGGACACACCTTCCACTTCTGCTCGAGCGGCTGCCGCGACAGGTTCGCCGCCGACCCCGCCGGCCACCTCACCCGTGCCGAGGCACCCGGCCACGAGCCGGCGCTCGCCGCGCCGGCAACCAGCGGTGCGGACGAGCAGGTGGAGTACACGTGCCCCATGCACCCGCAGATCCGGCAGCTCGGGCCCGGATCGTGCCCGATCTGCGGAATGGCCCTCGAGCCGGTCACGGTCGCGGCCGACACCGGCCCGAGCGCCGAGCTGGTCGACATGACCCGCCGCTTCTGGGTGGCCGTCGCGCTCTCCGTCCCGACCGTCGTCCTCGGGATGGGGTCGGAGCTGTTCGACGTCGTCGCCGACACCATCCCGGGCCGCGTCAACGCCTGGCTCCAGCTGGCGTTCGCCACCCCGGTCGTGTGGTGGGCCGGCTGGTCCTTCTTCACCCGCGGCTGGACCTCGGTCCGCACGATGAAGCTGAACATGTTCACGCTCATCGCCATGGGCACCGGCGTCGCCTGGCTGTTCAGCGTGGTCGCCACGCTCGCACCCGGCATCTTCCCTGCCTCGTTCCGCACCATGGACGACACCGTCCCGGTCTACTTCGAGGCTGCCGCCGTCATCACCACCCTCGTGCTTCTCGGCCAGGTCCTCGAGCTCCGCGCCCGTGAACGCACCTCCGGCGCCATCCGCGCGCTGCTCGACCTCACCCCGAAGACCGCCCACCTCGTCCGGTCCGACGGCACCGAGATCGACGTGCCCCTGGACGAGGTCCATGCCGGCGACCGGCTCCGCGTCCGACCCGGGGAGCAGGTCCCCGTCGACGGAGTCGTCGCCGACGGCCGCTCCGCGGTCGATGAGTCGATGGTGACGGGCGAATCCATGCCGGTCACCAAGACCACCGGCGACACCGTCATCGGGGGCACCCTCACCGCCGGCGGGAGCCTGCTCATCGAGGCCCGCGCCGTCGGTCGGGACACCATGCTCGCCCGCATCGTCCAGATGGTCGCCGACGCCCAGCGTTCCCAGGCGCCCATCCAGCGGCTCGCCGACAAGGTCTCGGCGTGGTTCGTGCCCGCAGTCATCGGCGTCGCCGTGCTCGCCTTCGTGGTCTGGGCACTCGTCGGACCCGACCCCAAGCTCGCCCACGCCCTCGTCGTCGCGGTCAGCGTCCTCATCATCGCGTGCCCCTGCGCCCTCGGCCTGGCGACGCCCATGTCCATCATGGTCGGCGTGGGCCGTGGCGCCCGCGCAGGCGTCCTCATCAAGAACGCCGCCGCCCTCGAGCGGCTCGAGAAGGTCGACACCATCGCCGTCGACAAGACCGGCACACTCACGGTCGGAAAGCCGGCCGTCACCCGGGTCGTGCCCGCGGACGGGTTCACGGACACCGATCTCCTGCGCCTGGCCGGCACCGTCGAACAGCCCTCCGAGCACCCGCTGGCCCGCGCCATCGTCAACGCCGCGAGCAACGACGGCACAGGCCCCATCCGGCCGGTCGAAGACTTCGACGCACCCGCCGGCAAGGGCGTCACCGGCACCGTCGACCGCCGTCAGGTCGCGGTCGGCAGCGGCGGCTTCCTCCGCTCGCTCGGCGTCGACACCGCAGGCCTCGAACAGCAGGCGGACGACGTACGACGCGAAGGCGCCACCGCCGTCTTCATCGCCGTCGACGGCCGGCTCGCCGGAGTGCTCGCCATCGCCGACCCCGTCAAGCCCAGCACCGCCCAGGCGCTGGCCGACCTCCGAGAAGCCGGCATCGACGTCGTCATGGTCACCGGCGACAACCCCGTGACCGCCCGGGCCGTCGCCGACCGACTCGGCATCTCCCGCGTCGAAGCCGAAGTGCTCCCCGACCACAAGGCAGACGTCGTCGCCCGCCTCCGTGCCGAGGGGCGCGTCGTCGCCTTCGCCGGCGACGGCACCAACGATGCCCCGGCACTCGCGGCCGCGGATGTCGGCCTCGCCATGTCCACCGGCACCGACGTCGCCATCGAGTCCGCCGGCGTCACCCTGCTCCACGGCGACCTCACCGGCATCGCTCGCGCCCGGCGCCTCTCCCAGGCCACCATGGGCAACATCCGAAGCAACCTCTGGCTCGCCTTCGGCTACAACACCATCGGCATTCCGATCGCCGCCGGCGTGCTCTACCCGGCCTTCGGGTGGCTGTTGTCCCCGGTCATCGCCGCCGCGGCGATGGCCCTGTCCTCGGTCAGCGTCATCACCAACGCGCTGCGGCTTCGCACGGCCCGACTGGACTGAACGCACCAGCGCCACCGCGGGCCCGCAGCGACATGATGGAGATCAGGAATCAGCATCGACGATGGCCGAAGCCGTCGCCTTCGCCGACGGTCCGACCCCAGCGAGCGTCGCTGACGCCGGCCCCGTCCAGTCGCCGTAGCCCACCAGGAACAGACGCGGCTCGCTGATGGCCTGGGTTCCCGAGGGGCCGCTCACCGGGACGTGTCCGGCGTCGGTCCGCAGGCGCAGCCGGCGCAGGTGCGGCAGCGCGGGACGGAAGCCCGTGCACCAGATGACGGCATCGGCATCGCGGAGCGTCCCGTCCGCCCATGCCACACCGGCCGGCAAGAGGCGCTCGAACATCGCCTCCGCGACGAGCACGCCACGGTCGCGGGCGTCGCGCACCGAGGCCACCATGACGATGTCGCCGAGTCCGGCGATCCCTTCGTGCTCGCGGCCCACTTCGAGCGCGCGGATGCGTGCGCGGGCGGTCGCGAAGAGTGCGCGGCCGTCGACGTCGTCCGGCAGGAATCGGGGCGGGCGCTGGGTCACCCAGGTCGTCTGCGCGACCGTGGAGACCTCGGCGAGAATCTGAGCTGCGGAGTTGCCGCCGCCGACGATGACCACCCGCCTGCCGGCGAACTCGGCGGCGTTGCGGTACTGGGCAGCGTGAAGCTGGCGCCCGGTGAAGTCCCCGGCGCCGGGGTAGGCCGGCCAGAACGGCCGGTCCCAGATGCCGGTCGCGGAGACGACGGCACGGGCAGCGAAGTCGCCTCGGTCGGTCCTCACGACCAGCCGGCCTGCTGGGTCGTCGCTCTCTGGCACGACGTCGCGCACGGTGCAGGGCCGCTCGACTCGCAGGTCGTACCGGTCCTCGTAGCGGGTCAGGTAGTCGACGACGTGCGAGCGGGGTGGGTAGCCGTGGTGGGCGTCGTCCCAGGGCGGCATCATCCAGCCCGGCAGCGAGGAGAACGACGAGGGCGAAAAGAGCCGCAGGCCGTCCCACATCCGCGTCCAGGCACCCCCGGGCCGGTCGCCGGCGTCGAGGATGACGAAGTCCTCACCTGGGGTGAGCCCGGCGCGGCGCAGGTAGAAGCCGGTGGCAAGCCCGGCTTGGCCGCCGCCGATGATGGCCGCCTCCACCTGACGCGGGGCGCCCGACACGGACCCGGACGCTGACGCCGGGCCCGCCGCCAGCATCATCGGCGCCGCAGCTCGAGGATGACGGTGTCGCGCCAGATGCCGTCGAGCTGCGCGATGCGTTCACGGCGGCCGACGTCACGGAAGCCCGCCTTGCGGTGGATGGCGAGACTGGCCTCGTTCTCCGGGAAGATGGAGGTCTGGAGCGTCCAGAAGCCTGCCCCGAGCGCGGCATCGACCTGGTGCGTGAGGAGCTGCGTGCCGAGGCCTCCGCCGGCTAGGGCGGTGTCGATGTAGATCGAGGTCTCGGCGACGCCGCGGTAGCAGTCCCGGGCCGAGGTCGGCGTCATGGCCGCCCAGCCCGCGACCTCGTCTTCGGTGGTGATGACCCAGCGCTGGCCGGGCACCCACCTGGCGTCCAGGGCGTCAGCCGGGGGAACCTCGGTCTCGAAGGTCGCGTTGCGGGTCTCGATGCCGAGGGCGTAGATGCGTCGCACGTCATCCCAGTCACCCGCCTCCATCGCGCGGACCACCGGCGCCGTGACGGGCACAGCGGCTGCTGTCATCCGGCAGTCGGTGCCAGGGCGCCGGCGAGCGAGCGCAGCACCTCCGGCACGACGCGGTAGTACGCCCACCGGCCACGCTGCTCGCGAGTGGCCAGGCCGGCTTCGACCAGGAGCTTCATGTGGTGGGACACGGTCGGCTGGCTGAGACCGACGGGCTCGGTCATGTCGCAGATGCATGCCTCGCCGTCCTCGGCCGCCGCGATCATCGAGAGCAGCTTGACCCGGGTCGGGTCGCCGAGTGCCTTGAACATCCGGGCGAGCGTCGTCGCGGTCTCGTCGCTGACGACGCCGCCGGTGACCGGCGAGCAGCAAGCGGCCAGCGCGGAGGACCCGGTCGGCTCGAGCAGGGGAAGCGTGGTGGCCATGGAAGACATCGTCCCAGATCCATTGACATCTGTCGATGGACGAGGCACGGTAGAGGCATCGACGAACGTCGATACGTGAGAAGTGCGAGGAGCTGGAATGTCTGACCTGCCTGTCGTGGTGATCGGCGCCGGTCCGCAGGGCCTGGCCGCTGCGGCACACCTGCGGGAGCGCGGCCTCGAGCCCCTGGTGCTCGAGTCGGGCGACAGGCCCGGAGCGGCCGTGGCCGAGTGGGGCCATGTCCGCCTGTTCTCGGAGTGGTCCGAGCTGGTGGACCCGGCCGCGGCCCGGCTGCTCGAGCCGACCGGCTGGGAGGCGCCGACGAGCGGCTACCCGACCGGGGCTGAGTGGGTCGAGGAGTACCTCGCCCCGCTGGCCAAGGCGCTGGGTGAGAAGGTCCGGTACGACGCCCGCGTCACCGGCGTCTCCCGCAAGGGCCGCGACCGCCTGGTCGACGCCGACCGCGGCGAGCAGTCCTTCACCGTCCACCTGGCGACCGCGGCCGGCCACGAGACCCGGATCGAGGCCCGCGCGGTCATCGACGCCTCCGGCACCTGGCGCAAGCCGAACCCGGCCGGCGCGGACGGACTGCCCGCCCTGGGCGAGGCGGCGAACGCAGACCTGATCACCTACTCCGTCCCCGACAGCCAGGCACCCGGACGCTACGCCGGCAAGCACACAGTGCTGCTCGGCGCCGGAGCGTCGTCACTGAACGCGATCATCGAGCTCGACCGCATCGCCCAGGCTCACCCCGGCACCACCATCACCTGGGTGCTGCGTCGCGGAACCACCGCGAACACCTACGGCGGCGGCGAGGCCGACCAGCTGCCCCAGCGCGGCGCGCTCGGCCTGCGTGCTCGGGCCGCGGTCGAGGCCGGTCGCATCCAGGTCGTCACCGGCTTCCGTACTGCTCGGATCCGTCGCGCCAGCGACGGTGCCACTGACCGCGCCGTGGTGGTCTCCGAGGACGGACGCGAGCTGGCGCCTGCCGATTCCGTGGTCGTGCTGACCGGGTTCCGGCCCGACCTGTCGTTCCTGTCCGAGCTGCGTCTCGACCTCGACCCGACGCTGGAGGCACCACGCAAGATCGCGGCCGACATCGATCCCAACATCCACTCCTGCGGCTCGGTGCAGGCGACCGGCGCCCGCGACCTCGCCCACGCCCAGGAGCCGAACCTCTACCTCGTGGGCATGAAGTCCTACGGCCGCGCCCCGACCTTCCTGGCGATGACCGGCTACGAGCAGGTCCGCAGCATCGTCGCCATGCTCGCCGGTGACGTCGAGGCGGCCGAACGCATCGAGCTGGTCCTTCCGGACACGGGTGTGTGCGGCGGTTCCGGCCTGTACGACGACCCCGAGGCTGCCTCGGCGGGCGGCTGCTGCGGGCCGGCGGCCCCGGCCCTGCTCAGCATCGGTGGCTCGGCAAGCGTCGAGGCGTCGAGCTGCGGGACCTCGAGCGGCGGTTGTGGCTGACCGGGCCGTCGACACGGACCGCAGGAGCCGGGCAACCGTGCCCGGCTCCCGGCGCGGCGTGCTTGTCACCCTGTGCGTGACCGTCACCGTCGGCTACGGAGTGCTCTACTACGCCTTCACCGTCCTTGCCCCGGCCATCTCGGAGGACACCGGCTGGTCTCACACCGCTGTTGTGGCCGCGTTCTCGGTGGGCAGCATCGTCGGAGGAGTCGGCGGAGTCCCGGTCGGCCGGGTCATCCAGGCACATGGCCCGCGGACGGTGATGACGTTGGGCAGCCTGCTCGGCACCGCGGCCGTCGCCGTCGTGGCGCTCGCGCCGACCTATCCGGTGTTCGTGGCCGGCTGGGTGCTTGCCGGCGTTGCGAGCACGGGACTGTTCTACCCGCCGGCGTTCGCCACGCTGACCGAGTGGTTCGGTGAGCGCCGGGTCCAGGCCATCACCACCGTGACCCTGGTCGCCGGGTTCGCCTCCACGATCTTCGCGCCGCTGACCAGCGCCCTCGACGGCGCCGTCGGATGGCGGCGTACGTACCTGCTCCTCGGCCTGGTCGTGCTTGCCACGCTGCCCGCCCACGCACTCGGGCTCCGGCACTCGTGGACCGGCGCGACCCGGCCTGCCGATGCCGCCCGGAGTGCCGCCGGGTCTCGCACGAGCGCGGACCGCCAGATCTTGACCGGCCGCCCGTTCGTGATGCTCACCGCCGCCGGCACGCTGACCGCGCTGGCGATGTACGCCTCGCTGGTCAACCTGGTGCCGCTGCTCACCTCCCGCGGGTTGAGCACCAGCCTCGCCGCGTGGGCACTCGGCATCGGCGGCGCCGGCCAAGTCGCCGGCCGCCTCGCCTACCCGGCGCTGAGCCGCCGGCTCGCCCCGACAACCCGGGCGGCCGCGGTCATCGGGCTCCTGGCCGCGACCCTCGCCGCCCTCGCCGTCATCCCAGGCCCCGCCAGTCTCCTCGTCGGGGTGGCGGTGCTCAGCGGCGCGGCCCGCGGCCTGTTCACGCTCGTCGGCGCAACACTGGTGACCGACCATTGGGGACCCGAGCGGTACGCGGCGCTCAGCGGCGTCTACAACGCACCGGTCTCGGTCGCCGCGGCACTCGCCCCGGCCCTCGGCGCCGGACTGGCGGCCGCCTTCAACGGATACGGTGCCCTGTTCCTCGTGCTGGCCGGCCTGGCCGCTGCCGCTGCCGCCCTGGCAGTCCGAAGCGCTCAGCCGGCGAGCCGGCGGTCGATCTCGGTCCCCGACGCTGCCACCGCACCGGGAACCGCATGCTCCGTCGCAGTGATGCTTCGGTCTCCGCATCCAGGCTGTGGTCGAGAGACGTGACCACACGGTCCATGAGTCGTTCGAGGCGCCTGCCGTGGATGAGCCTGACGGCGAGGCACGGACCGAGGTAGTTCACGACGTGGAACGGCCGAGCCCCGACGTTGAGCGTCCAGGCGAACGCTCGGCCCACGGGATCCGGCAGACGAGACATCGTCCGCACCAGCGGGAGCAGCGTACGCACGACCGCGTAGCCCAGGAACATGTGGAACAGCAGCTGCCCGTTGGTCCAGCGCGTCCCCGCCGTGAGGGCCCGACACTCGGCCGCCGACGCGCCCTCGACGAGCGCGCGGAGATCAGCGCGTGCGCGTCCGAGCTCGGCGTGGACGGTGGCCGTGTCGACCGGTCGGTCGCCCCCGTCCGCTGCGTCGGCCATGTCGCCGCCCGCCTCCTGCCTCCCGCATCCGGGTCGTCCGACCAGCGTCTGCGGCAACTCCGCGCTCGTCAAGGACGAGGAGGGCGTGGGCCCCGCTGGCTCGAATCCGCGCGAGCCACCACTTGCGTGACGGGGGCGCGGGTGTCATGACTGGGACAGGCAGACAGGAGAACACCGTGAAGGCACTGTGGCAGGAGCAGTACGGCGGCGCCGAGACCGTCACCGTCCGCGACGCGCCGACCCCGACCGCGGGCAACGGCGAGGTCCTCGTCCGAGTCAGGGCGGCCAGCATCGACCTCGGCACCCGTCACCTGATGGCCGGCCTGCCGCTGGCCGTGCGGCTCGGCACCGGGCTCCGCGCGCCCCGCAAGCACGTCCCCGGCCGCGCATTCGCAGGCGTCGTGGAGGCCGTCGGCGAGCACGTGACCCGATTCTCGGCCGGTGACGCCGTGTTCGGCACCGCGTCGGGGTCCCTCGCAGAGCTCACCGTGGCGCGTGAGGACAAGCTCGCGCCCAAGCCCGCGAGCCTCGACTTCGCGGCCGCCGCCGCCATGCCCGTCTCGGCCGTCACCGCGCTGCAAGGGCTCCGTGACATCGGCAAGATCGAGGCCGGCCAGTCGGTGCTGGTCATCGGCGCGTCCGGTGGCGTCGGCACCTATGCCGTCCAGCTGGCCCGTGCGCTCGGCGCAGCCCGCGTCGACGCGGTCTGCAGCGGCGCCAAGGCCGATCTGGTCCGCTCGCTGGGCGCCGACGACGTCATCGACTACACCCGGAGCGAGCCGGGTGTCGACGGCCGCCGCTGGGACCTGGTGCTCGACATCGCCGGGAACCGCCCCGTGGCCACCCTGCGACGCCTGCTGACCCCGCGCGGCACGCTGGTGTTCGTGGGTGGTGAGGGTGGCGGCCGGTGGTTCGGTGGCATGCACCGCCAGCTGGGAGCCGCGGCACTCTCGCCTCTGGTGCACCACCGGCTGGCGATGTACGTCGCCCGCGAGAACGGCCGCGACCTGGCAACCCTGGGTGAGCTGGCCGACGCCGGACGGGTCAGGTCGGTGATCGACGGCCCGTACCCGTTCGACGAGGTCGCCCGGGCCATCGCGCGGCTCGAGGCCGGTGCGGCGCGGGGGAAGGTCGTCGTCACTTTCGGCGACTCCTGAGCGCGCACTCACCCCGGGCCCGTATGGATGAAGGCCCCGCCGCTCTCGGGGGTGGGGAGCGGCGGGGCCGGTCTTGGGGAAGCGGTGCGGCCTCGCGCCAGGGTGAGCCTCGGCGCTCTTCGGACCGGCCTGTCGTCACCTCGCGTTGACGGCGTTGACGGCGTTGACGGCGTTGACGGCGTTGACGGCGCTGCCGGTGCGGACGGCGTTGACGACATCGCCGATAGCGCTTGCCGAGACCCCAGCCGGGCCCTCGTCCTCGAGCATCCCGGCGTGGGTGGAGTCGACGACCTGCTGCACCGCATCGGTCGAGAGCGCGGCGAGCCGGGCCTGGGCTCCGGTCCAGCCCGCCGTGCCCTCGCGAGTCTCGCTCGCGGTCAGGACCACCAGTGGTCGGTCGTGCAGCGTGGTGAGCGCCTGGGCCTGGGCGAAGAGGGCGGGCAACATCGAGACCTCGTCCCGCCCGTTGCGGGCCCCGCGCGCGGTGCCGACGAGGGAGCCCGCCACGTCCGCGGCACGCTCGGGCAGGTGCGAAGGCTGCACGCCGTTCAGCAGCCGGCCGACTCCGAGCCGGGCCAGCGTCGGCATCACCGCCAGGCCGCGCCGCATCATCGCGTACTGCCCACGGAACGCGGGCAGGGCGGTGAACTGGTACGGGCTCGAGCTGTCGAGCAGGACCATGCCCGCGACTTCGTCGGAGTACTGCGCGGCGTAGGTCAGGGCGTAGGTGCCGCCGATGGAATGCCCGGCCAGCACGTAGGGGCCGTGCTCGCCCGCCTGCTGGAGGAGGGCGTGCAGGTCGTGGGCGGCGACGATGCCGTCCTGGGGCCGGTCGACGTCGCCGCTCCAGCCTTGGCCGGCGCGGTCGTAGGAGCAGACCCGGGTGTGCGTGTCGGCCCGGTCGACGATGCGGGCCCAGTTGGTGGAGACCTCGCCCATGCCGTTGAACAGCACGACGGTGGGGCCGCCGTGTCCGCGGCAGTCCAGGTAGAGCTCGTGACCGTCGACGTCATGGGTGCTGCCGGGCGCGGCGTAGGCGTGCTGGTCACGCACCACGGCGATGTTCTCGTAGGTGGCGCCGACGGCAGCGAGCGCGAGGACGGCCGAGATGGGCGTGAGCATCCACCGCCCGCGCCAGGGCACGCTTCGGCGTGCGTGGACCCAGACGTAGGCCGCCAGGGCCGCGGTCGGGGCCGGCCACATCCAGCCCAAGGTGCGCATCGCGGCGTCCTGCGGGGACAACACCACCAGCGCTGTGCCAGTCGCGGTCATCGCGGCGGCGGGAACGCGGGTCCAGCGCAGCGGTCGTGGTGCGAAACGCGTGCTCGCCCAACCCATCACCGCCCACCCGAGGCCGAACGCCACGAGCAGGGACCCGGTGATGGTGGCCTCGCCGGCGCCGGGGAAGACGACGCCGACGAGGACGACTGCGGCGACGAGGCCGACGGTCACGGAGGCGGCGACCGTACGCGCGATGGGACCGCTGGACGGTGGCACGTGCTGCGGGTCGTCCTGGCCCCGGCCTCGGCGCTCCTGTTGGCCGGGGCTCTCGTCAGTCGACCGGGTGTGCGTGTCCATCGCGGTGTCTCCTGGCTCGGTGTCGGGACTGCTGTCGGAGCTGCCGTCGCGTCAGCGGCCGGCGTCTGCGGCGGTCTGCGCCGCCGGGGGGCTGGCGGGCAGCTGGGGGTGGAGGAGGAAGGGGGCGGTGACGACCGTGCCGTCGGCGAGCTCGAACTGCGCCCAGAGGTGGTAGGCGCCGGGCCGGTCGAATCGGACGTGGAGGCCCAGGTCGGGACCGAACCGGGTGCCGGGCAGGGCCAGGACGGGCCGGCCTGCCCGGTCGAACGTCTCAGCGTGCCGGTGGGCGAACGTCGTGCCGTCGGCGTGCATCACCACGACGTGGCCGGCCGCGCCGAGGTAGGGCTGCAGGTCGGTGACCGGGCCGGTCTCCTGGCCCGCGGCGTCGACGTGCGCGAACCTCAGGGCGAGGTCGCTGGTGGCGCCCACGGTCGCGTCGCCCTCGATGCTGATGCGCACGCCGTGGCCGGTCCACGAGCGGACATCGCGGGCCGGTACGGCGGCCGTGGCCGGCTGGCGGCCGGTGACCGTGACGGTGTGGGTGTCGAGGACGTCGCCCATCTCTCCGTTGCGGCGGAACTCGGTGTGGACCAGGTACTCACCGGCTGTGGGGAACGTCGCCTCGACCGTGAACACCCCGGGGGTGCCGGTCGGCTCGGGGTGGATGTGCGCGAACGTGCCCAGGTCGGTGCGGGTCAGGATCATGTGCATCCACACCTGGTGCGTGCGGACCAGGTCGCTGATGCGCTCGCCGGACCCGGCGTCGCGGACCTCGACGCTCAGCCGTGCCGGCTGGCCGGCTTCGACCACGCGGGGGGCGATGAGGCTCACCTTCAGGCCGGCCTCGGCCGGGGCGACCGGTGCGACGTCGGCCTCCTCCATGACGCTCATCGCGGGCCGCATCGGCATCCCCATGCCCTCGGACCAGGACAGGACCCCGTTCATGCCGCGCTCGGCCTGATCCGTGCGGCTGGCCCAGGTGAAGACCGACCCCAACGCGACGGCGACCAGAGCGACGGCGACCAGGTAGGCGGAGTCCGCCACCCGGGCACGCAGCGGCCGATGGGTGATGTCGCGGACGGTCGCCGGGGCGCTGAAGCGGCGCAGCCGCAGGGCGTTGGTGACCACGCTGACCGAGCTCATCGCCATCGCCGCAGAGGCGAGCACGGGGTCGAGGAGCAGGTGGTGCCACCAGTAGAGGGCGCCGGCGGCCACCGGGATGAGCAGGACGTTGTACGCGAACGCCCAGGCGAGGCCCTGCTTGATGGTCGTCACGGTGCGCCGCGAGAGGGCCACGGCGGAGACGATGCCGCGCAGGTTGCCGCCGACCAGGGTGATGTCGGAGGCGGCGATGGCGACGTCGGTGCCGGTGCCGATGGCGATGCCGAGGTCTGCGGTGGCCAGGGCGGGGGCGTCGTTGATGCCGTCGCCGACCATGGCGACGACGTGCCCGGCGGCCTGGAGGGCGGCGACCCGGTCGGCCTTGTCGGCCGGGAGCACCTCGGCGATGACGAGGTCGATGCCGACCTGGTCGGCGACGGCGTGGGCGGTGGCGGCGTTGTCGCCGGTCACCATCCACACCTGCAGGCCGAGGGCCTTCAGTTGAGCAACAGCCTCTGCGGCGTCCGGCTTGATGGTGTCGGCGACGGTGACGAGGCCTGCCAGGGCGCCGTCGAGGGCGACGTACATCGGGGTGCCGCCGGCGGCGGCCGCCTGGGCGGCATGACCGGCGAGCGAGGCGGTGTCGACGCCGAGGGCGGCCATGTGTGCCTGGTTGCCGACCGCGATGTCGGCTCGGTTGCTCGGGCCGGCCGGGGTGAGGGTGGCGCTGATGCCGTGTCCGGGGTGGGCGGCGAAGTCGGTGACGGGTTGCAGGGTCAGGCCGCGGTTGCGAGCCGCGGTCACGATGGCCTCACCGACCGGGTGCTCGCTTCCGACCTCGGCCGACGCGACCAGGGCCAGTAGCTCGTCAGAGTCGTGTCCGGGAAGCGCTCGGACGTGCTCGAGGGTGGGTCGGCCGTGGGTGATGGTGCCGGTCTTGTCCAGGACGACGGCGGTGAGTCGGCACGCGGTCTCCAAGGCCTGGCCGTCGCTGATGAGGATGCCGAGCTCAGCCGCCTTGCCGGTGCCGACCATGACCGCGGTCGGGGTGGCCAGACCGAGGGCGCAGGGGCAGGCGATGATGAGGACGGCCACGGTGGTCCCGATGGCCAGGACCAGCCGGTCGGCGTCGGGTCCGAAGCTCATCCAGCCGATGAACGTGGCGAGAGCGGTGAGCAGGACCGCGGGCACGAACCACGCGGAGACCCGGTCGGCCAGCCGCTGCATCGGGGCCTGGGAGCCCTGGGCGTCCTCGACCAGTCGGATGATCTGGGCGAGGGTGCTGTCGGCGCCGACCGCGTCGGCGCGGACCACCAGGGTGCCGGTGCGGTTCGCGGTGGCGCCGATGACCTGGTCGCCGGGCCGCTTGTCGACGGGGACGGACTCGCCGGTGAGCATCGACTCATCGACGGAGGAGGAGCCGTCGACGACGGAGCCGTCGACGGGGACGTTCTCGCCGGGTCGGATGCGGACGAGGTCGCCGACGGTGACCTGGTCGAGGGGGACGTCGACCTCGATGCTGCCGTCGGGCCCGTCGCGGAGCACACGCGCGGTCGTGGGGGCGAGACCGACCAGGGTCTTGATGGAGGCGGCGGTCCGCTTCTTGGCCTTGAGCTCCAGCCAGCGGCCCATCAGGACCAGGGCGACCACGATGAGCGCGGTCTCGAAGTACAGGTGGACTGGTAGGCCCCAGGACTGGGCCTGGGCGGGCCAGAGGGTGACGAAGGCGCTGTAGAGGAAGGCGACCCCGGTCCCCATGGCCACGAGCGTGTCCATGGTGGTGGCCCGGTGCTTCGCCGCGGTCCACGCCTGCCGGTAGATGTCGGCCCCGGCCCACAGCTGGACGCCGGTCGCGATGACCAGGATCAGCGGCATCAGCCAGTCCATCGTGTCGATGTAGAGCGGCAGGTACATCACGCCCATCAGCGCCAGACCGGTGGTCAGGGCGACCTGCCAGCGGCGCTTGAGGTGGGCGATCTCGGTGTCGCGGCGGGCGTCGAGCTCGTCGACCGGGGCCGATGCCGGGGCGGCCTCCCCCGGCGCCCCCGACTCCTCGGAGGCGGTGGTGCGCGGCGCGGTGCGCGGGGCGGCCGTGTAGCCGGACTTGGCGACCGCGGCAGTCAGCGCCTCGAGGGAGGTGAAGGCGGGGTCGTAGGAGACGGTGGCGGTCTCGTTGGCGAGGTTGACCGAGGCCGCGACCACCCCGTCGACGCGGGTGAGCGTCTTCTCGACCCGCCGCACGCACGAGGCGCAGGTCATGCCCCCGATGTTGAGGCTGGTCTCGACACACTCGGCGGTCTGCTGGGCGGCCAGGTCGGCGCTGGGTGTGGGTGTGGTGGTCGCGGTCATCTCGGTTCCTCGGTCCTGGTGGTGGGCGTGCTGGTCAGGAGGCGAGCTGGTAGCCGGCCTCGTCGATGGCGGCGGCCACCTCGGCAGTGGTGACCTCGCGGCCGCTGCCGACCGTGACGCGACCGCTGGCCAGGTCGACGGCGACGTCGGTGACGCCGGCGATGGCGCCGACCTCCTCCGTCACGGCGGTCACGCAGTGGCCGCAGGTCATGCCGTTGACCTGGAAGGTCTGCTGGAACGTGGACATCGGGTTCTCCTCGTGTTGGTGCGGTTGATGGGCTGGTTCGAGGTTCGCTGGTGGGGTCACCAGGTCGCGCCGGTGAAATCGCCAGGTTGGTGGCGGACGGGTCAGGTCACGCGACCACCTGCTCCTTCGAGACGTCTGGGGCGGAGGTCGGCGTGGCCGGGGTGCGCAGCCAGGCAGCCGCCACCACTGCTCCGACAGCTGCGATGGCGGCGGCGCCGATGAGGGCCGCGGAGTAGCCATCGGTGAGCCCGGCCAGGTCGGCGGCCGACCCGTCGGCCCCGAACGCCGCGGCGACTGCGGTCATCGCGGCGAGGCCGAGGGCGGAGCCGATCTGGTAGTTCGTGTTGACCAGGCCCGCGGCGAGGCCGGCCTCCTGCGGAGCGGCCGAGGACAGTGCCAGGCCGAGCGAGGGGATGAAGGCCATCGCCATGCCGGCGGCGGTGACCAGGCTGGCCGGCAGCACGTCGGACCAGAAGCTGCCGTCGGCCGGGATGAAGGACAGCCAGGCCAACCCGGCGGCCAGGGTGACCAGGCCCGCGACGGTCAGGGCCTTCGGGCCGAAACGGGCGATGAGGCGGGGTGCGACCGCGACCATCCCGACCATGATCGTGACCGTCAGCGGGAGGAGGGCAGCGCCGCTGGCGAAGGCCCCGAGCCCGAGCACCTTCTGCAGGTAGAGGTTGACGAAGAAGAACATCGGGATCCAGGCCGCGCCGAGCAGGAACTGGGCAGCGTTGGCAGCCGCCAGGTTGGGCGCCTTGAAGATCCCGAGCCGGACCAGCGGCTGGCGGGCCTTCGCCTGGCGGACGACGAAGCCGGCGACCAGGACCAGTCCGACCAGGCCTGCGACCACGGTGGACGGCGCGGTCCAACCGACCTGCGGGGCGCGGACGACCGCGAACACGACGGAGCCGAGGCCGAGGGTGACGGTGGTGGCTCCGGCGACGTCGACCGAACCGCGGTGAGCGGCGCCGGCCGGCATCACCGACGGTGCCAGCGCGACGACGGCTGCGGCGAGCGGCAGGTTGATGAAGAACACCCACGGCCAGGACGCGAACTGCGTCAGGACGCCGCCGAGGAACACGCCGGCGGTGCCACCGGCGGGGGCCGCGGCACCGTAGACGGCGAGCGCCTTGGTCAGCTCCTTCGGGGTCGCGCCGAAGATGGTGAACAGCAGGGTGAGGGCTGCCGGAGCGATGAGCGCCGAGCCAGCGCCTTGGACGGCTCGGCCGACCAGTTCGACGGCGGGGCTTCCGGCGGCCCCTGCCACCAACGACCCGACCGCGAGCACGATCCAGCCGGTGGTGAACACGCGGCGTGCGCCGAGCAGGTCGGAGAGTCGGCCACCGAGGAGCAACAGGCCGCCGAAGGCGACGACGTACGCGTTGAAGACCCAGCTGAGGCCCTGGGCTGTGAAGCCGAGGTCCCGCTGGATCTCGGGGAGCGCGACCCCGATGATGGAGGTGTCCATGATGACCATGAACTGAGCCGCGGCGATCAGCCCGAGAGCGAGCCAGCGCCTGCTGCCTGGCGCCGCGGAGGGTGATGCGGAAGACGGTGTGGACGGCATGGTGAGCCCTTTCTGGGTGTCGAAGCAGCTGCCTCGGCTTCGGGTTCGGTGAGCGTCACAGCGGCCACTGTCCGGTCGCTGTCGTGGCGCTGTTCAGTCGAGCTCGGGGCGGTAGGTCGTCCCGGTGAAGGCGTCGAGCACGTCCTCGACGGTCATCGACCCTCCGAGACGGACGGTCGACGTGGCGGCGTCGGCGACGACCGTCCGCACGCCAGGGATGTCTCGCAGCCTGGCGGTGACCTCCCGGACGCAGCGCCGGCAGCCCATGCCGCCGACGTACAGGGTCAGCTCGCGCATCGTTGCTCGCTCTCGACGGTTCGGTGACGTGAGGAGGTCACTGTCGGCCGGCGGTCTGTCCGGTGACTGTCCGTGCCTGTCGGGGTCGGACTGCCGGGCGCGAACAGTCGTCAGACAGCCCAGCGCAAGCGGGCCGCCGGAGAGTCGTCGCACGGCAGGACCACGACATGGCCGGACAGGACCACGGCACGGAAGGGCGGCAGGACCATGAACACGGCGACGACCCGGACAGACTCCACGGCACACGTTCGTCCTCGAGTCGACTCCCGACCGCGTGCCTGTTGGTGCGGTCAGGAGCTGGCGCGCACGCGGTCACCCTTCTGTCCGCGGTGCGGTCGCGCGACGGGCCCCGAGACACGGCCGGGCTTCTTCCTCCCGGCCGTGTGATGCCGGGCTGCTTCTCAGCTCGCGTCGCCCCTCGGGGACACCGGAGTCCCCGCGCCGGGCGTACGTCGCTCATGCGGCGGCGCCGGGCGCACGAACCGCTCTCGGATCTCGGCGGCCTCGCCCGCCAACCGTTCGCCGTCCACGGGCCGCCCCTGCGCCCGAGCCAGCCTTCCCAGTCCCTCGAGCGAGGACGCGGTCACACTGGGCTCGCCGAGCGTGCGTCCGACGGCGAGGGCCTTCTCGTAGAGTCCGCCGGCTTCGGCGAGGTCGCCGAGCGCCTCATCGCAACGCCCTAGCCCGGCCAGGGCGATGCCAGCCCACACCGGGGTGCCAAGGCGCTCGAAGCCGCGGACCGCCTCGTCGTAGTGCTGTCTGGCCATCGACCAGTCCCCGCTCACCTCGGCGAGCAGCGCATAGCCGTGGACGGCCAGCACCTCGCCCGCCCCGTCGCCGACCTCCTGGGAGGCCTTCGCTGCCCGGTCGAAGAGGTCGCGGGCGGTCCCGGGTTCGCCGATGTGGACCTTCTCGATGCCAAGGTCCGCATAGGCCCACTGCACGGTGTTCCACAGCCCCGCGGAGGCAGCCACGTCGATGGCCTGCTCCAAGGTGCGGGCGCTGTCGTCCAACATGCCGAACTGCCGCAGCCCCCAGCCGAAGTGGTACAGCGTCGCCGACAGACCCCACAGGTCGCCGAGTTGCCGGAACGCGGCGGAGGTCGCCGGGCCCAGACGCAGAGCAGTGGCCACGTCTCCGGCCTTGAGGGCCGTCTCCAGGCGCACGAAGCCGACGACCGCCTGTCCCCAGGCGTCCCCTTCCCGCGAGAACTCCTCGTCGGCCTCCTGCAGGAAGGTGTCGGAGCGTTCGCGGGCCGAACCGGTCACCCCCTCCACCGACACCAGCACCTTCGACAGCGCGGCATGCCAGGGGTCGTCGAGGCTGGTGAAGATGGACAGGCTCTCCTCCGCGGTCTCCGCGCAACGGGGGTGGGGGTGCACCAGGCATCCGCGTGGCCGCTCGACGATGGACACCGCCTGCAGGGCCCTCGCGCGGGCCGATGCCGAGGCTTCGCTGTTGCCCACCAGGCGACCGAGGACCTCACGGCCCTCGAGATGACGGCCGAGATGCCAGAACATGCCCAGGGCGCCCGCGGTCACCAGGGCGGAGTCGAAGTCGTCGATGCCGCCTCCGGGGCGTGAGAGCCAGTCGATGGCGGCCCGGATGTTCGGTTGCTCGTCTCGGAGCAGCCGCAGGGTCTCACGTTGACCGTGTCCACGTAGTTCGACCTCGGCCCGCTCGGCGACGGCGCGGAAGTAGGTCGCGTGCCGACCCGCGAACGTCTCGGCATCGCCCGAGGCGGCGAGCTGCTCGGCGGCGTACTGCCGCAGTGTCTCCAGCATGCGGTAACGAGTGGTGCGGCCGCGTTCCACCCACACCATGGACTGTTCGACGAGCCGACCGATGGTGTCGAGGATGACGGCCGCAGACAGCGCGTCGTCGCTGAGGACGGCTTCTGCGGCCGTCAACGACCAGCCGCCCCGGAACACTGACAGCCGGTTGAAGACCAGTCGCTCGACCTCGGTCAGGAGCGCGTAGCTCCACTCCACGGTCGCCCGCAGCGTCTGCTGGCGGGCTTCGGCGGTGCGAGTGCCCGATGTCAGGAAGGAGAAGCGTGCGGCGAGCCTGTCCGCGATCTCCCCGGGTGACATCGACGCGATCCTGGCGGCGGCGAGCTCCACCGCCAGTGGGATGCCGTCGAGCGCTCGGCAGATGTGGCCGACCGCGGACAGGTCCTCGGCGTCGAAGACCAGGCCCGGGCGTACGGCGCGGGCGCGCTCGGCGAACAACTGGGCGGCCGGGTAGTCCAGCACCTGGCTGTCCGGAGCGTCCTCGGGCGGCGTCGGGAGCGGGCCGACCGTCACCTGGACCTCGTCCGGTATCGCGAGGGCTTCTCGACTGGTGACGAGAACGGTGACGTCGGGGCACCGGCCGAGGACTTCGTCGATGAGGCTGGCTGCAGCGTCCACGACGTGCTCGCAGTTGTCGATGAGCAACAGCATCCGACGCCGCGCCAGGAAGGAGGTGAGTCGTTGGCGCACATCCCGCTCGGCGCCGCTCCCGTCCAAGGGGACACCCAAGGCGTCGGCGACCGCCAGCGGAACCTGCTCCCCGCTCACCACTGATGAGAGCCGGACTCCGAACGCTCCGTCGGGGTAGGCGTCGGAGGCCCGGACCGCGGCCGCGAGTGCCAAGGAGGTCTTCCCTGCCCCGCCGGGCCCGATGAGGGACAGGAGCCGGACCCCGCCGAGCATCACGGACACGGACTCCAGCTGCTCGTCGCGGCCGATGAGCGGGCGGAGCGAGGTCGGGAGGTTCGTGGCAGCAGCACGGTCCTCGGCGCCTCGAGTGCGGACCGAGGCGACCGCGTTCGCCGGGCCCTCGTTCGAGCCGCCTCCGAGCGACTCGTCCTGCCGCAGCACTCGCTCGTGAAGCGAGCGGAGCGAGACCGATGGCTCGAGCCCGAGCGTCTCGTCGAGCGTGGTCCGAGTCCGGGTGTAGACCTCGAGCGCGTCGGCCTGGCGTCCGCCGCGGTACAGCGCCAGCATCAACAGACCGGCGAGGGACTCGAGCGTCGGGTCGTCCGACACCAGCGGCTCCAGGTCGCCGACGACCTCCAGGTGCCGTCCGAGCGCCAAGGCCACTTGGGCGCGCTCGATGATGGCGGCCAGGCGAAGCTCGTGGAGCCTCGTGGCCTCCGCTGTCGCCCACTGCTCGGTCACGAAGTCGCTGAGAGGCTCCCCCCGCCACAGCGCCAGCGCGTCGTCGTAGGCACGCAGGTGACGCAGCTCGTACCCACCTGTCGCCGCCGCCGAGCCCGTCGCGGCTCGAGCTGACCGGAGCCTGTCGGTGAAGTCGGAGGCATCGACGTCCGATGTGCCGAGGTTCGCGCGGTACCCGACGCCTTCGCGCACGACCAGATCGTCGGCACCCATCGCCTTGAGCGCCCGGCGAAGCTTCGAGACCCGGATCTGCAGGGCGTTCATCGGGTCGACCGGCAGCGTCGTCTCAGACCAGAGCCGGTCGACCAGCAAGGTGGCCGGGATGGTCCGGCCCGGGGCGAGCAGGAGCTGGGCCAGCAGGGCACGTTCGGCCACTCCCGGCAGCTTCGCGGGTGTCCCGTCGACAAGGATGGCCATCGGTCCGAGCAGCTGGAAACGTATGTCGTCGATGGCCGATCCCCCCGTAGATGCGGTCATCGTCTCGCGCCCCTCCTCGCCTGTTCAATCGCCATCACCGACGACCGCAGTCTCGCGCATTGTCGGCGGCGGCCGACCGGCCAGCCGAGCTCCAGGCCGACGAGCGGGTCACGAGAGCTCACCCGGGTCCAGCACGAGGGCTCCTCCCTGAGCTGATCGCGCCTGGGCGAGCAGGTCCGCGGTGGCGGCCGGCTCTTGCAGATATCCAGCCACGGCAACCGCGCTCCGTTCATCCAAGACGCGCCACAGAGGACTCCCGACGCCTTCCGACCAGGGAGCATCCCCAGGCGGCCGTCGCCAGGGAGACCATCGCAGCCGCGGTGAAGGCGGCAGTGAACCCCGACGACCCCAGCGCACCGGCGGACGTTCCGCCGACCGCGATCCCGATGGCGGTGAAGACCGAGGTGCCGAGCGCCGAGCCGACCTGCGTCGCCGAGCCGGCAAGACCCGACGCGAGTCCGGCGTGGGCGTCCGGCAGTGCGCCGGCGATGACGATCGTGGTCGGGGTGAAGCTGAAGGCGACCCCGGTGGCGACCAGCAGCAGGCCTGGCAGCACGGCGACGGCATACCCGGCACTGGACGGTGCGTACGCCAGCCACAGGTGACCAGAGGCGAGCACCACCATTCCGGTCACCAGGCTGAGTCGCGGGCCGAGCACCCGCAGCACACGGGGCAGGAGCGTGAGGGAGACGACGAACCCGGTGACCGACGTGGGAACCATCGCCAGGCCTGCGTGCTGAGGGTCCAGCCCGAGGTCCTGCTGGAGGTACAGGGCGACCAGCACGAAGCTGGATGCGCGGGCCGACCCGCCGAGGACGGCGAGTCCGACCCCGGTGCTCACGACACGGTCTGCGAACAGGTCCAGCGGCACCAGGGGTTCGGCGGCGCGTCGCTCGATCCGGATGAACGCGCCGATGAGCGCCACGGAGGCGGCCAGGCTGGTGACCGTCGAGACCGTCAGCCCGGACTCGGCGAGGCCGAGGGCTCCGTGGACGAGCGCGACCACGGCGCCGGTGACGGTGACAGCGCCGAGCGTGTCGAACCGGTGCCGGACCCCGAGGACCCCTTCCTCGAGAACGCGCCGCGCCAGGACCACGGCAGTCATCGACACCGGGACGGTGACGAGGAAGACGGCTTGCCAGCCAAAGGCGCCGGTGAGCAGGCCGCCGAGGAACACCCCGGTCGCGCCGCCGACGGCGGAGGCGGCGCCCCAGAGGCTCATCGCGCGAGCGCGGGCCGGTCCGGGGAAGGTGAGGAGAAGCAGGGACATCGCGGCCGGGCTGAGGGCGGCTGCGCCGGCACCTTGGATGATGCGGCCGCCCAGCAGCAACCCCTCGTTCGAGGCAGCGGCGGCCAGAAGGGTGCCGACGGTGAACATCGCCGAGCCCCCGATGAACATGCGGCGCCGGCCGAACAGGTCCGCGACTCGTCCGGACAGCACGAGCAGGGCGCCGAAAGCGAGGACGTAGGCGTTGACGATCCAGGCGACACCGGCCGGACGGAGGCCGAGATCGGACTGGATGGAGGGCAGTGCGACGTTCACGATCGAGGTATCGAGCATGACTGTGAACTGGGCGGAGACCAGCAACCCCAGGGCAAGGGTGTGGCGACGGTCGGCGCCCCCGCGTTCCTTCGGTCGATCGGCCCTGCGGCGTGTCGAACGGGCCGCCTGCTGGGCTGCCGGCCGAGTGCGGTCGAGTGTGGTCGTCATGGTGGCCTGCCTGGGGTCGAGGTCCGGTTGAAGCGCGGGTCCACGGTCTCCTCGAGGGCCACCTGGTCGCGCCGGTGAGATCGCCAGGTTCGGCAGTTCCTGTCCTCGTGCCCGACGAGTCGGCCGCGGGCCTCGCGTCCGACCCAGAGCGTCCGCGTGCCTCGCGCTCGCCCGTCCCGGCCTCGCGTGCAGCAGTCACCTGCGTGGCATCCCGGCGATTCCGCCGGCGCGGCCACCGGCAGCCCGTACCTAACGTCAGACGCAACCACCACTCATCCAGACAGCCATCCGGCCCAGCCACCGAGGAGCAGCCCCATGTCCGCCGCCACCGACCCCACCGCCTCACGGCCCACCGCAGAGACTCCTGCGAACACTCCGCTCGATGTGCTCGTGATCGGCGCCGGGCAGGCCGGCCTCGCGGTCGGATACCACCTCGCCCAGCGAGGTCTGCGGTTCCTGCTGGTCGATGCAGCCCCCGAGATCGGGCACAGCTGGGCCAGTCGATGGGACTCGCTGCGACTGTTCACCCCCGCCGAGTACTCCTCCCTCCCCGGCATGGGGTTCCCCTCGGCCCGCGGCACCTACCCGGGCAAGGACGAGGTCGCCGCCTATCTGAAGGCGTACGTCGACCGGTTCGACCTCCCGGTCATGCTGAACACCTGCGTCCAGCACGTCGTGCAGCGCGACGGCATGTTCCAGGTCGCCACCAGCCAGGGGACGCTGTCGGCCCGGCAGGTCATCGTCGCGACCGGCCCGTTCCAGCAGCCCGCCATCCCTGGCCTTGCCGCCGGGTTCGCGCCAGCGGTCACCCAGCTGCACACCTCGACCTATCGCAACCCGACCGACCTGCCTGCCGCGGACGCCGGGAGGGTCCTCGTCGTCGGCGCCGGCAACTCAGGCCTCCAGGTAGCCCTCGAGGTCGCACGGACGCACGCGGTCCACCTAGCGGCCGGATCCCGTCAGACGACCGTGCCGCAGCGGCCCCTCGGCCGCGATCTGTTCTGGTGGCTGACCAAGACGCGGCTCGTCTCCCGTCCCGCGTCCTCGCCAGTCGCAGCCTGGTTCCGTAGACGCGGCGGAGACCTCGTCATCGGCACCACGTGGGACGACGTCGACGGCGCCGGCATCGACGTCCGCCCCCGCCTCACTGCTGCAGCCGGGCACGCCGCGCGATTCGCAGATGAGTCCTCCCTCGACGACGTGTCAGTCGTGATCTGGGCAACCGGCTTCAGGCCCGACTACAGCTGGCTCGACGTGCCGGGCGTATGGGACGGCCGTCAGATCACTCACCAGCGTGGTGCCACCTCCGTGCCCGGCCTGTGGTTCATCGGCCTGCCGTGGCAACACTCGCGCGGCTCGGCGCTCCTGGGCTTCGTCGGCGACGACGCCAGCTGGCTCGCCGGCCAGGTCGCGGTCCACGCCACCGCCCACCTCTAGCCGGCGCAGGCTGACTCGATCGACACGAGGTGCCAATAGAACGGACCTCGCGCTTGCGGGCTCAGCGATGACCAAGCAGTGACCGGCACGTCGGGTGCTCTCCTTCACTGCAGATCCGGACACATTTGCTTGACGTTCTCGGCCACACGTTTGCGCTTTTGTTCGGTTCAGGAGCCCGCCACGATTACCGCCGGGCGCCCCGGACGGGTCCTGGCGGGGGACGCAGGGTGCCCAGGTCGCCTCCCCGTCTGCTCCCAGGCCCCAGCGCCGTCGAGTACGCAAGGCAGAACGCCGATGCACCGACGACGCCTCGAAAGGAAGAACACGATGAACATGCGTCACTTGCTCGTCGGAGTCACAGTGTCCGCGCTCGCAGCAATACCACTCGGTGCCGCAGCCCAGGTCGCACCGACTGCCGCACCCGTCGGACCGGGGTTCTCGAACACGACCCTGTACTCGCCGACCTCGCCAGCTGCGTTCCCGCTGGTGCCGGGCGCGACGACCGCGCCGCATTCCGGCCAGTCGGGCAACAGCGAGCCCGCGATCGCCTTCGGCGGGCCGGACAACGCGATGGTGGTCGACGGATTGGGCCAGATGTCGGTCCAGGTCAACCTCTGGAAGGGCCACTTCGGTGAAGAGCCGCTGTCCTACTTCGGCGCGATGGACACGCTCCTGCCGACGAACGGCGCCGGCCGGGTCAACGTCGGCGACGGCGACGCTGACGTGGAGGTGACTTCGGCGGGGACCGTCTTGCTGGCCGACCTCGACACCATCGTCAACCGCGGGGTGCTCGGAGGACATGCCCCGCTCGATTCCGCGCGGTTCGGCGTCTCAGTGACCCGCTGCCCGGCGGAGGTGTCGGAGCCGGCCGGGTGCACATCCATCCCGATCGACGTTGCCGGTGCCGACCGCCAGTGGATCACGACCAACGGCACGAGCGCCTGGCTGTCCTACCACGACGCCGCCAACAGCGAGTTGATCCGGGTACGGCGCTCGACCGATGACGGCCGGACGTGGACGAAGGTGGCCAGCCCGATCCCGGGTCAGGGTGCGGTGACCGGCGACGCAACGGCGAACAACCGCGTCGGGCCGATCGTGGCCGACCCGAAGAGCGGCGATGTCTACCAGGTCTTCATGACCGGCGAGGCCCGCGTCGAGAAGGGGACGAGCGAGGACTTCAACAACGTCTACGTCTCCCGCTCGACCAACGGCGGGAAGTCGTGGACGGCGCACCTCGTCCACCACGCACCCCCGCTCACCAACCTGTCGAACTTCTGGCCGACGCTCGCCGTCGATCCCGCGACGGGGGTGCTCTGGACGGCCTGGACCGACCAGCACGGGATCTGGGCCAGCTCCTCGTCCGACGAGGGCGAGGACTGGAGCATGCCGCTTCAGGTCTCTAACGCTCAGCTGAACACGACCGTGATGCCTTCGGTCGCTGCGCGGAACGGCAAGGTCGACGTCGTCTACTACGGCTCGACCGCCACCTCGATCGACGACGCCAGCGCGGTCTGGAACGTCTACGACGCGCATCTCCAGGGCGGCGTCTGGTCGAATGGACTCGTCAGCAACGGGCCCAACCACGTCGGCAGGGTCTGCCTCAGCGGCGAGGACTGCACCAGCGACCGCGAGCTGCTCGACCTGTTCGAGGTCGCCGAGGACCCCGCCAGCGGCAAGGCTGCGGTGATCTACACCGACACCACGGTCGACACCTGGACGCTCGGCGGCGTCACCCGGCGACTGCCGCAGATCGTGCTCGCTTACGAGCAGTAGACGAGCCTAGGCCTTGGCCGGCGGACCGCCCGACTCCTCCGTGTCGGCGCGGTCCGCCATGGCGGCTTCATCGAGGAGCGCGTCGAGATCGAACTGGAGCTGCTCAGGACGTACTGGTGGCGAGAACCGAGGAGAGAGCAGGCAACGGATGCCGACCGACGCTTCACAGCCCGACCTGACCCAGTCCAGCGGGCGCTCCGTACCGAGCACCACATCCACGCAGATGTCCTACGAGCGATCCACGCGACGAACGGCGAGCAAGCCACGGGTCTTGCTCGTCACATCAGAGGACTGGCCCGAAGGCGAGCCTGGGCACCTGGCGATCGACCAAGCTCTTGCGACGCGAGGAGTGTCGAGCCGCTGGGTCACCTGGGACGACCCACACGTCGGTTGGACCGACGCTGACCTGGTCGCGGTCAGATCCACCTGGGACTACGACATTCGCCTCCCTGAATTCCTCAACCCTTCCCGCAGCTGTGGACGAGTTCGGGTGTCCGGCCGTGGTCAAGCCGCGGACCGGTGCAGACGGCCGGGGCGTTGTCGTCGTGCGCGACCGAGAGGCGCTGACGCGCGTTTCGCAGGGCCCGTGGCTGGTTCAGCCGTTGGTCGAGTCGGTTCGGACCGATGGTGAGCAGTCTGTGTTCGTGTTCGACGGGCGTGCCACCAGTCAACTGCGCAAGGTGGCCGGCAACGACGACATCCGCGTTCACGAGCACCACGGCGGCGCCTCCCATCCGACCCCACTCGACCCGGCGGCGGCTGCGCTCGCGACCCGGACGATCGCTTCGGCCGGCGAAGTCGTCGGCACCAACCTCGCCTACGGGCGGGTCGACATGCTTCATCACCAGGGTCGTCTGGTCGTCAGCGAGATCGAGTTGATCGAGCCGTCGCTCTACCTGGCCGAGATTCCAGAGAACGCTGAAGCATTCGCGGACATGCTGCGCACTCGCCTGTAGGTCGCCACCCCGGGTCAGCCGCTGACGAGAGGCATGTTCCGGATCCTGCTCGGCGCTCCTGTTCGAGCCCACGAACCCGGCGAACCCGGCGAAATCACCGGCGCGACCACTCCTCCGCGAATCAGACGATGGCACTCCACCGCACATGTCCGCGCACCCTCTGGAGATCGCCATGCACACCACCATCCACGCCGACATCGCCCGTTACGAGATCCGCCAGCGGCTTCGCGACGCCGACGACCAGCGCAGGCGCCGCCTGGCTCGCCACGACAACGGCTCCGCACTCCTGAGCGCTGAGACTCGCTCTCGATGCCTGCCGCGGCGGCACCCACAGCGGTGGCATCGAGACGGCCTCTCAGGCCTGTGACCTGGCTTCCTGAGGAGCTCACCGGAGCTGGCCGCGCACGGTCGCTCCGTCAGTCCACCGCCGCCCAGATCGGCGGCATCACGTCCCTCCCCTCCGACAACGACGAAGGAGACCCCACCATGACCACAGCCACGAGCGTCCCCGGCACGGCTCTTGCCGGCGCCTCCCTCCGCCTGGCGGCACGCCTACTCCTCGCCGGCCAGGTTCTCTTCATCCTGATCACTCAGTTCCATGCCGGCGGCGATGCCAACGACCATCAGTCGATCTTCGCTCGCTATGCGCACAGCGGAGACTGGAAGGGCGTCCACGCTCTGCAGTTTCTGACCGTGGCCATCATCGTCGCCGGTCTCGTCATCCTGTGCGCAGCACTCGACGCCCGGACACCGACCTCGGTCGCCGTCGCACGCGTCGGGGCGGTCCTCGCGGTCGTCTCGCTTGCGCTCTACGGAGTGCTGCAGGCAGTCGACGGCATCGGCAACAAGCAGGTCGATCACGCGTGGACGACGGCAGGGGCGGACAAGTCGGCACGATTCGCCAGCGCCGAAGCGATGCGCTGGCTCGAGTGGGGGATGAGCAGCTATCACGCCTATGCCATGGGGCTCGCGCTGCTCGTGGTCGCCGCGGGCGTGGCAGGGGCCATGCCCACGGCGCCCCGCATGATCGCCGCCCTCATGGGCCTGTCCGGTCTCGCCTACCTCGCCGAAGGTTGGGTCGCGGGGTCCGACGGCTTCAACTCGGCGCACTCCGTCCTGATTGTTGCGTCCTGGGCTCTCAGCCTGGCCTGGATGACATGGCTGGTCATGATCACCCGGAGCTCAACGCGTTGGCAGTGACCTCGCTCGGCCTCGCTCGTCGGATATCCGGCTCCGAGTCGCGCGGCTGGGTGGCGCCGTACGAAGCCACCCAGCACGCGACCCGAACCAGGGCCCTGAATCAGTGCAACGGATTCGCGCGGGAGCCTTCGGTGCTGATCAGCACGACGACAGATTCCTCATCGAGCCCCAGGAGGTCGCGGCGATCGCGTGAGGCAACGGCCTGGCGAACACCAGCGAGGGTGGAGGCCCCACAGGGTCCGACGTCCTGCCCGAGATCGTCGAGGTCCGCGACGGCTCGTCGACATTCGTCGTCGGACACGCTGACTGCCGAATCGATCCCCGCGGCCAGTGTCGGCCAAGCCAACCTGGACGGAGTCCCACAATTCATGCCCGCCATGACGGTGAGATCCGTCTTGATGGTCATGAGCTCGCCGGCCAGGAGGGACTGTGCGAGACAAGCCGCGACGTCCGGCTCGACGCTCAGGAGCGAGGGAGCGGCGCTGCCTGAGCGGTAATGGTCGACCATCGCATGAGCGAACGCCCCGACGCCTACTGGACAGGCGACCAGACCCGGGCTGGGAAGGCCTCGCTCGAGGAGTGCCTCATCAACTTCCTGGAACAACGTGGTGTAGCCATCGACGACCCAACGCGGAACGTCGGTGTAGCCCTCCCACGACGTGTCCTGCACGAGTACGTCGACGCTGCTGTTCTCGGTGGAACGTGCCGCGAACGCCACCGCTTCGTCGTAGTCCGTGGACAACTGAACAAGTTGGGCGCCCTCCTGGCGAATGGCTCGGACAGCCGCCTCGCTGACGCCCCACGGCACGTACACACGGGCAGCGAGGCCCAGCATCGCCGCGATCCGTGCGACCGCCCTGCCGTGATTGCCGTCGGTCGCAGTGACCAGCACCGGACGCTCGTCGGGCGAGACTTCCGTCTCGATGTGGTCCTTCAGTGCGTCGACGCTGATCGCCTCGACGTCCAGCTCATAGGAGTCGACAAGTGCGCGGCATGCAGCCCACGAAGCTCCGAGGATCTTGAAAGCTGGAAGTCCCAGACGGTGCGACTCATCCTTCAGCACGACGTGCCCGACACCGAGTTCGGCCGCCAGGGCCGGCAGTGACACCAGCGGCGTGGGCCGGTAGCCGGGCAACGTCTGGTGGAAGGCTCGCGCAGATCGCGGCGGCGGTGTCCGCCACTCCCGTGCCTGGGGGTTCACGTACCAGTGATGCGCCATGGCCACATGATGCTCGTCATAACCTTGAAGAGAAAGCGATACTTCTGTGAGAGTTCCGTCCACCACCGCTTCACAATCGCCCGCAGGCGGGCGAGTGGAGCCGCATGACCCGAGGCTTTTCGCTGCGAACCGAGGAGACCGATGATCAACATCACGCGACTCAAGGTGCTCCGCGAGCTGCACCGTCGGGGCACGCTCTCGGCCGTCGCCGAGAACCTGTGCTACAGCACATCAGCCGTGTCCCAGCAGATTCGCCAGCTCGAACGCGAAGTGGGCGTGTCGTTGGTCGAACCGGTCGGGCGCCGGCTGCACCTGACGCCGCAAGGCCTGATACTCGTCGAGCACGCGACTCGGATACTCGATCTCGTCGAACAGGCGGAGGCCGACATCTCGATGTCGCTCGAGCGGCCGCGTGGGACCGTACGCCTTGCCGCGTTCCAGTCGGCCGCGATAAGCCTGGTTCCGCGAGCCGTTTCGATCCTCCGCGAGCAACATCCTGAGCTGACGGTCGAGTTCCAACAGGGTGAGCCGGAGCAGACACTCTCGGCCCTGCAGGCAGCGGACCTCGATCTCGTGATTGCCGAGGCATATCCGGGGATTCCGGTCCCTGCCACCCCCGGCCTCAGATTCGAACATCTGCTTGACGACCCGTTGTGGCTGGCGATGGACGAGGCTACGTTCACCTCGGTCGACCCGGGACGCAACGTCTTCGCGCAGCTGGCCGAAGCCGGCTGGGCGGCGGAAGCTGCAGACTCCGTGCCTCGTGCCTGGGTCGTCAACCAATGCCGCCAGCAAGGATTCGAGCCACGCATCGTGTGCTCCTCGGAGGACCTCGCCGTGCAATTGCGCTTCGTCGAGGCGGGCTTGGCCGTCGCGGTCCTGCCGAGGCTCGCCCTTGAACTGGCGACCTCCAGTCTGCGAACACTGCCCGCGTCATCGGAGATGGAAAGCCGTCAAGTGCTCGTGGCGTATCGCGAAGCGGCGCGTAACCGAACCGCGGTCGTCGCGATGCGGGCCGCTCTCGAGCAGGCAGCCGAATCCTTCACATCGAGCTGACGCTGTCCGGAGCGCCGTCGGTCGTCAGCGAACGGTGATCTGCTGAACGAGACCGTCGACACGCTTCTCCTTCACGATTCCGGCCATATTCTCGCGCTTTTCGTGGCGCGCATCGTCAGCAGACACTCGTCGCGGCCACGCGGCGTAGGCCGTGGCGAAACCGACGAAGGAGACAACGATTCATGCCCACGCTGGCAAACCGAGACGGTGTACACATCCTGCACCTCGGCGACGACGAGAACCGCTTCTCCCCGGACTGGATCGATTCTGTCAACGATGCGCTCGACCAGGTCATCAAGACGCCGGCCCCGTTGGCCACGATCGGAGGGGACAAGTTCTACTCCACCGGCCTGGACATCGAATGGGTGAAGGCCAACCCTGACCAACGCCCTGCGCAGACCAGACGCCTCGAAGCGCTGCTGGCGCGCGTGCTCACGCTTCCGGTGCCGACCGTCGCAGCAGTCTCCGGACACGCCTTCGGCGCGGGAGCCATGCTTGCCGCCGCGCACGACTGGCGGGTGATGCGAGCAGACCGCGGCTACTTCTGTCTTCCGGAGGTCGATCTCAACGTCGCCTTCTCGCCAGGTATGGCCGCCCTCGTTCAGGCCAAGTTCGAATCTCGCACTGCCATCGCCATGATGACGACCGGGCATCGCTTCCCCGGCGCGGCGGCCCTCGACGCAGGAATCGTCGACGACGTCGCTTCGTCGACGGATCTGCTCGGAGCTGCGGTCGCACGGCTGAGGCCGCTCGCCGGCAAGGACCCGGAGACCCTCGGCACGATCAAGGCAACGATGTACGCCGCAGTCGTCGAACGACTCACCTCCGCCGGGACCGCTGCAGAACCCGTGGGCCGGGCTTAGTTCAGCGCGACGGACCCATGGCCGTTCTGGCCGGTCCTCGAAGCGTCGGCGATGCGCTCGTAGCTCCGATCAGATCGGTCGCCGTCGACAAAGCTCGCCCCTTGACGCGGCCTGTTTGCACGTAGCCGAGGAGGCCTCCGCTACACCGCAGTCGAGTCCTCCCGGAGAACTGCTCCGGGAGGACTCGACTTCTCAGGATGGCGGGCGGGAGGGCCCGCTGGCGCGCCAACTCGTGCGTGCGTCAACTCCCCGGAACGGAGGCGCTCTGACGGCCGAGGGCGGGCGTTGCGTCGAGGAGCTCCCGCGTGTAGTGATGGCTGGGGTTCCCGACCACCTGCAGCGACGTCCCCTGTTCGACGATCCGGCCCTGGTGCATGACGATCAGCCGGTCGCAGAACGCCGCCGCTGTCGGCAGGTCGTGGGTGATCATCAACACGGCGTTCCCCCGACGGCGGGAGGCGTCGAGCATGTGAAGCACACCCGCGCGGACCGAGACGTCGAGCATCGAGACAGGCTCGTCCGCGATCACGACGTGCGGGTCCACGATGAGGGCGGCCGCCACGCAGACGCGCTGGCGCTGACCGCCGGACAGCTCGTGCGGGCGGCGCCCCTCGAAGTCCTCCGCAGGCGACAAGCCCACCTGTTCGAGGGCCTCGCGTACGCGGGTGCGTCGCTCTTCTCTCGATCGGCCCAGCTTGTGGACGACGAGCGGCTCCTCGACCAGGCGGTGAACACTCAGGTGGGGGTCGAGAGCCTCGAATGGGTCCTGCATGACGAGCTGGAGAGGACGGCGGGCGTGTCGGGCCCGCTTGCCCCGGAGCGCGGCGAGGTTGGTGTCACCAAGCGAGATCTCACCGGATGTCACCGGCGCGAGGCCCATGATCGCATTGGCGATCGAGGACTTCCCTGAGCCTGACTCTCCGACGATGCCGACGAACTCACCGCGGTCGAGGTGCAGGTTCACGCCATCGACGGCGCGAGTCGCCCCACTGCCGCGCCTGGCGGGGTAGTCGATCACCAAGTCCCTGATGTTCAGCCCCATCGGCCTCATGCCAAGTCGCCTTTCGTGTGCCTCGCGAAGCAACCGACGTGGTGGTCGGCTCCGATCTGGTCGAGCGGTGGAACGCGGTCGGCGCACTCACCGAAGCGTTCCGGACAGCGCGGTTCGAACGGGCAACCCGTGTGGGCCAGCGCCAAGCTGGGCGGAGCGCCGGGAATCGAGACCACGGCGTCCTTCCGAGTGCCAAGATCGGCAGTCGCCGCGAGCAACAGCCGCGTGTAGGGATGGCTTGACAGCGTCGAGATCTTCTCCGGTGCTGCATGCTCGATGGCGCGGCCGGCGTACATGACCATGAGCCGGTCGCAGAACCGAGCCGCCAGCGCCAGGTGATGGGAGACCAGGATGACGGACATCTGGTCCTCCGCACACAGAGCATCGAGCACCTCCATGACCCGTGCCTGGACGATGGTGTCCAGCGCCGTGGTCGGCTCGTCGGCAAGGAGCAACTTCGGCTCCGGAGCGAGCGCCAGCGCGATCGCGACCCGCTGACGCATGCCGCCGGAGAGCTCGTGCGGAAACGCTCGCGCAACGCGAGGGGGCAGACCAACTCGTTCGAGGAGGTCGCGAACGCGCGCGCGTGCTTGCCCGGTGTCCGCGCGAGCTTCTGGACGGAGTGCCTCGAGCATCTGACGCCCCACTCGGTACACCGGATTGAGGGTGTTCATGCTGCTCTGCAGCACCACCCCGATGTCGCGTCCGCGGGCCGAATCAAGAGCCTGTCCACGCGGAGCCGCGCCGCCGAGGATGTCGACGCCGTCCAGTCGGATCGAGCCAGACACCGCCGCGCGAGCTGGGAGCAGTCCGACGAGGGAGAGCAGCGTCGTCGACTTGCCGCAGCCGGATTCCCCGACGACGCCGAGCCGTTCGCCCCGTCCCACAGTGAACGAGACGTCGCGCACGATGTGGACCCGGGGCCCTCCGGCGGCCGCGGGCAGCCAGACATTGAGGTCACGCACCTCGAGGAGCGGATCACTGCCCATCACGGCGGGTCACCTCCAGCCTGCCGGCGAAGATGTGCGACGCGGGCACGCGAGCGCTCCCGGCGTCCTCGAACGACATCGCAACGAGGCTGCACCCGAGCACCAGGAGCGCGATACAGGCCCCGGGCGGGACGAAGGCCCACCAGGCTCCCGCACTCGACGCCGCGCGATTGAACGCGTTCGCGATGAGCGTGCCCCAGGAGGTCGTCGTCACGCTCTCCAGTCCCAGGAAGGCAAGCGCCGCTTCGAAGAAGATCGCGGAGGCAAGGACGATCACCGAGTTGGCGACAAGGAGGCCACGAACCCGCGGGAACACGTGGTGCCAGATGATCCTCATGTGGCCGGCCCCGAAAGCCTTCGCCCGTCGGACGAACGCCCGTTCTCGTGTGGCGAGGACCTGTGATCGCATCACCCGAGCGGTCGGGGTCCACGAGAGCAGGCCGATGATCAGGATCGCGTGGCCGACGCTGGGTCCCCAGAGTGCCGCCACCACGATCATCAACGGCAGGATGGGCACGACCAGGAAGACGTCGGTCAGGCGCATGAGCCAGGCGTCGACGCGACCGCCGAAGTATCCGGCCAGCACTCCGACGACTCCACCGACGGCCACGGCGATGACCGTGGACGCCAGCCCGACGATCATGCTGACGCGTGTTCCCATCAGAACGAGGCTGAGCATGTCTGCACCGCTGTCGTCGAGCCCCAGAACGTGACCTCGTGACGGCGGCCCGAACACAGGCCCGACCTGCTGGTGGATCGACGAGGGCGCGATCACGTCGGCGAGCACGGCGAGGAGACCGAACGCAACGATGATCACCAGCCCTGCCGCCGCCGCCTTGTGGTCACGGACGCGCAAGCTCCGGCCCCTCCTTGGGAGGGGGCTCACCGTTGTCGCCGTCACAACTGCACCCGCGGGTCCAGGTAGCTGTACGTGACGTCGACGACGAGGTTGCTCAGCACGACGACAACCGTCAGGAGGAGGAACGCGCCTTGCAGCATCGGGTAGTCGCGGGCATTGACGGCGTTGTAGATCGCCTCACCGAGACCCGGCCAGGAGAACACGCTCTCAACCAGGATGACACCGGCGACCAGCGTGCCGATGGTCAGCCCGACCAGCGTGACCAACGGAAGCAGCGCGTTGCGCAAGGCATGACGACGCAGAATCAGTCGGTTGCTCAGTCCACGCGCCTTGGCCGCCAGGATGTAGCCCTCAGAAAGCGTCTCGACGAGCGATGTCCGCAGCACGATCATGAACGCGCCATAGACGATCAGGGCATAGGTGAGACACGGCAGGATCATGTGCTGCATACGGTCGACCAGGTGCGCCTGAAGGCCCGTGCCGGTGAGGAAGGGATCGGAGATACCGCCAGCCGGCAGGTGACCACGAGCGCCGTACAGCAGCACCATTCCCAACCACTGCCCGGGGATCGCGAACATGGTCAGCGCAACGGCGCGGAGCGCGTGGTCACCGGCTGAGCCGCGCCGCCAGGCGGCGTAGACGCCGGTGATGACGGCCAGCGCCAACGCGAGGACGAGTCCTGGCACCACCATGGTCACCGTGTTGACGAGCGCCGTCCAAAGGTTGGCGGCCACAGGCTGGCGGTTGCCGAACGAGACCCCGAGGTTGCCGTGAGCAAGTTGCACGAGATAGGCCCTGAGCTGAGTGGCGGTCGAGTGGTCCAGACCGAACTGGCGCTCGAGGGAACTCCGAAGCTCAGGCGAGGCGTTGGGAACCAGGCCGAGGTTGGCTGCGTTTCCCGGCGCCAGGCGGAAGAGGAAGAAGTTGCCCACGGCGACCGCCAAGGTGACCAGAGCGCCGGCCGACAACCGCCGCCCGAGCACGGCGGCGGCCCTCATGACTGACGTCCTCATCCGATCGTGGCCTGCTCGATCCAGATCTTGGACATGTAGTTCACGACCACCAGCGGCGAGCTGGTCATCTCAGGGAGGTTGCCGACACTGCGTGCGACGCTGATCGCGTTCGCCACGTAGAGCGGGATGACCGGCTTCGCCTGGGCGAAGCGCTCCTGTGCCTGGCGCACAGTCTTGACGCGGTCGGCCCCGGTCTGCGTGCTCTGACGGGCGAACAGACCGTCGTAATCCCGGTCGCAGTAGGCCGCGAGGTTGTTGCCCCCCAGTTGGGAGCACGTCCACGAGAACAGGTAGCCCGAGGGGTCATAGCCGAACGCGTAGTCGCTGATCATCATGTCCCAGTTGCGGTAGTGATTGTCCGACCCGTAGATCGCCTGCAGGAAGGTCGGGAAGTCGGAGGATCGCGCATCGACCTTGATGCCGATCGCCGCGAGTTGCTTGACCACCTCGGTCACCACTCGAGGCGCACCGGTCGCTACCGACGGAAAGAGCAGCTTGTACGACATCGGCCGACCGTTCACGGTCCGAACGCCGTCCGCTCCTCGCGCGTATCCCAACGAGTCCAAGAGGTCATTGGCGCGACCGAGATCGTATGGGGTCGCCGTCACCGCAGGGTTGTTCCACTGCTTGAGGGCAGGAGGCACCATCGTCCCGGTGGTCATCCCTGACCCGTCGGCCACCACGTCGATGAGCGACTTCTTGTCGATGGCCAGGTCGATGGCCTGCCGCACACGAGGGTCCTTGAGCTCGGTGTGCTCGTTCTGGAACGTGCTGGAGTTGAAACCGAGCACATCGGTGTCCAGTCCCGGGACGTTGTTGACGGTCAGCGACTTGTCACTCTCCAGCTGCGAGACGGCCGTGGGCGGGACTTCGTAGGCGACATCGAGCTCGTGGGAGCGCAGCGCGCTGAGCATCGCGTCGTTGCTGGTGAAGAACTGGAATCCGAAGCCCTTGAGCTTGGGCGCCGGGCCGTAGTACCCCTGGTAGCTGGCGAAGTTCGCAAACTGATTCTCCGTGTATTGAGTCAGCTTGAACGGGCCCGCACTCACCGGCGAGGCGTTGGCGAAGGTCGCCAGCTGCTCACCGTTGCCGGCCGCCATCGGCTCCCAGATGTGCTCAGGAAGGATCGGCAGCGAGGCGAGGCCATCTTCGGCAGTGGCTGTGGGAGTGCTGTACTCCACGGTCAGGGTCGTGGGACTGGGCGCGGAGGCCTTCACGATGTTGGTGACGTACGGGGCGAACGTGGCGGCTGCCCCGTCCTTGAGCCGCACGACCGCGTTGATCGTCCAGGCCGCGTCGGCGGCGGTGAGCGGCTCACCGTCGGTCCACTTGGCGCCGTCGCGGGTCGTGAACGTCAAGGTCTTCCCGCCGTCCGCCACCGCGGTCGTCTTCGCGAAGTCCCCCACGATGTTCTGCGACTGGTCGTACTGAAGCAGGTAGGGGTAGATGACGCGAAACGTCGCAGTGGCGAAGCCGTTGTGACCGACGAAGGGGTTCAGGGAGTCGATCCTCGACGAGGCGTCACCGATGCGGAGGACACCACCGCCGCCGCCGTTCGAGCTCGACCCGTCGCTTCCGCAGCCCGTCAGTAGAACGACGGAGAGCGATGCGCCCGTGAGGACGACCCCAAGGCGCTTGGCAAGGCGCCGCACGCAGTGACCTGACTTCAACATGAGAGACCCTTTCGAGGTGGAGTAGCCGAATACTGTTCACCCGCCCGGCCTGAAGAAAAGCGGCAATGTTTGGCCTCAATCGTGAAGCGAAAGCGGACGTCCTCCCGGGTGATCGCCCCACCGCCCGCGTCGTCATCGCGCCGGGTCCGTCGTGCCGCTTCTGCGCTGATCGTCCGCATTTGCTTCACTCTGGTGACCGGGGTCTCTCGCTTTTCTTCTGCTCTCTGGGGCGGCCACGATGGGGACGAGTCGCATCGACCGCCGGAAGACCCGGTCAGGCATGACGTGTAGTGACGGTCAGCCGCGCGCCGCGACGCTGCGGCATGGTCGGGCGGACTCGACGGGCCGGCCTTGGCCCGTGCCGATCCCACTCCCGAACGGATACGTACATGTCGACCCTTGGCTCCGGCCCGGACGGTCATCTCGCAGTGACCAGCACGAGCGACGCGACCACCGCATCAGACGCGATCGATCTCGATGGCTACCGTGCCGCGACTCTCCCGGGAGGACGGACGGTCGAGTATCTCGTTGAAGGCGACCCCGACGGGTTCCCGCTCGTGTTCCACCACGGAACGCCCGGCGCTGCGGTGCCCTATGCCTACCTCTCGGGAGTGGCGCGCGAACGCGGGCTTGCACTGGTCGTCGCAAGTCGACCGGGGTACGGCATGTCCGGCGCGCACCCGGGTCGACGAGTCATCGACATCGCCACCGATGTCGCCGGCGTCCTGGACGATCTCGGTTGCGACGACTTCATCACGCTCGGATGGTCCGGCGGCGGCCCCCACGCACTGGCCAGCGCGGCCGGGCTTCCGCAACGGTGCCGCGCGGCCGCGGTCGGCGCTGGAGTGGCACCGTTCCACGCGACCGGGCTGGAGTTCTTCGAGGGGATGGGCGCGGAGAACATCGTCGAGTACAACGCTGCGGTCGCCGGGCGAGCCGAACTGGAGCGGCTCCTCGAACACGAGCCCGCGAAGTACGGCTCCATCTCCGCCGACCAGGTCGCCGCAGCGCTCGGAGACCTGGCGTCACCAGCGGACAAGGCCTTCGCGACCGGCGAGTTCGCCTCCCGGCTTCTCGCGTCGATCAACCGCGGCCTTGCCTTCGGAATCGAGGGGTGGGTGGAAGACGGCCTCGCCTTCACGCGTCCTTGGGGCATCGAGCTCGGCGACATCTCAGTCCCCGTGTCGGTCTGGCACGGAACGGCCGACTGGACCGTGCCGTTCGCCCACGGTGAGTGGCTGGCCGCTCACGTGGCAGGCGCGGTCGCCCATCTGTACGAGAACGAAGGCCACCTGTCGCTGTGGAGTCAGGTCGCCGTCATCATCGACGACCTGATCCGTCAGGCGGGGCTCTGACGACTTGATCCATACGGCCGTGAGGGCATCCACCATGCGAGTCCATGTCAGGAAGTGGGTCATCAGTGTTGCGTGAGGCGGTGATCGTCGAGGCGATCCGCACTCCGATCGGCAAGCGCAACGGCTCGTTGGCTGAGATCCACCCCGTGGATCTGACGGCCATCGTCCTGCGCGAGCTGTCATCAAGAACCGGAATCGACCCCGCCGAGATCGACGACGTCATCTGGGGCTGCGTCACGCAGCTCGGGGATCAGTCGAGCAACATCGGTCGCTTCGGCGTCCTGGCCGCAGGATGGCCTGAAACCGTCCCCGCGGTCACCGTCAACCGCGCATGCGGGTCGAGCCAACAGGCGATCGACCAGGCCGCGCACGCGGTGATGTCCGGCGCCTTCGACCTCGTGGTGGCCGGTGGCGTGGAATCGATGAGCCGCGTGCCTCTCGGTGCGGCAAGAGAGAGCGGTCTGCCGTACGGACAGACGGTCCTCGACCGGTACGGCGTCACCGAGCTCGCGCAAGGGCCGAGCGCCGAGATGATCGCCCGTGAGTGGCGGCTCAGCCGAGTCGTCCTCGACGGGTACGCGGCGGAGAGTCACCGCCGGGCCGCCGAAGCCGTCGATTCAGGCGCCTTCAGTCGTCAGCTGGTGCCGGTGCCGTTGGAAGACGGAAGCACCTTCTCGATGGACGAGGGCCTGCGACGAGGCACGACGATCGAGACGTTGTCGGCGCTCAAGCCCACCTTCCGTGCGGACGGAACGATCCATGCAGGCAACGCATCGCAGATCTCGGACGGCGCTGCTGCGGTTGTCGTCACGACGCCGGAGCGGGCTGCGGAGCTCGGTCTGACGCCGATCGTGCGGTATCACGCCGGCGCCGTGGTGGGCGACAACCCGGTCATGATGCTCACCGGTCCGATCCCTGCCACCCGCAAGGTCCTCCGAAGGGCCGGCCTGAACATCAGGGACATCGGGGCGTTCGAGGTGAACGAGGCCTTCGCGCCCGTTCCGCTCGCCTGGCTCGCTGAGACCGGCGCAGATCCGAGGCGGACCAACCCGCTGGGAGGCGCGATCGCGCTCGGTCACCCACTCGGCGCGTCCGGTGCCATCCTCGCGACACGACTCATCCACCACATGCGCTCCAACGGGATCCGCTACGGCCTCCAGACCATGTGCGAAGGCGGAGGTACCGCGAACGCGACCATCTTCGAACTTCTCGACCGGTCCGCCTCGTGACCTCGACCCGATGTGGCGGCAAGGCCTCGACAACTGGGCCGTCCAGCGCCGATGGGGAAGTCCGATCACACAGAATCGAAGGAGCGACGCAGTAGTCATGGACATCAGTGGGACATCCGCGCTGGTCACAGGAGGCGCGTCAGGCCTGGGACTGGCCACAACGCGGAGACTCGTCGACGCGGGAGCGAGTGTCACCGTCGTCGACCTGCCCGACAACCCTGGCAGGGCAGCTCTCGGCGACCTCGCCGACGCGGTGACATTCCACCCTGCTGACATCACCGATGCGGAAGCGATCAGGGATGCCCTCGCCGCAGCATCTCGGACGTCTCCTCTGCGCGCTGTGGTGCACTGCGCCGGTCGCGGAGGCGACCGCATCCGCATCTTGGACAAGGAAGGAGGACCGGCGCCGCTCGACGCCTTCGAAGAGGTCATCAGGATCAACCTGGTCGGGACGTACAACGTGCTTCGACTCGCGGCGGCGGCGATGGCAGAGAACGACGTGGTCGACGGTGATCGTGGAGCCATCGTCATGACTGCATCAGTCGCAGCCTTTGACGGCCAGATCGGCCAAACGTCGTACACCGCGTCGAAGGCCGCCGTCCACGGCATGACCCTGGTGGCTGCCCGGGACCTGGCGAGCCGCCAGATCCGCGTGAACACCATCGCTCCAGGCACCTTCGACACGCCGATGCTCACCAGACTCCGCGACGATATCCGCGAAGGTCTGGCGGCGTCCGTCCCCCATCCCAAGCGGCTGGGTCAGCCAGAGGACTACGCGCGCCTCGCCGTCAGCATCCTCGAGAACTCCTATCTGAACGGGGAGACGATCAGGCTGGACGGCGCGATCCGTATGGCGCCCCGATGAAACCCTCTGCGAAGCCGCAGCGACGGCTTGGCCGCCCGAGCAGCACGTGACGGTCTTCATGACGCTCAGTGCATTCGACGTCTTCTCCATCGGGATCGGACCGTCGTCATCCCACACGGTCGGTCCCATGAAGGCGGCGAAGCGCTTCGTCGAGCTCCTGGCTGAACGGCAGCTTCTCGAACACGTCGCCGGCGTCAGGGCGGAGCTCTTCGGGTCGTTGGGCGCCACCGGACACGGGCACGGGTCAGCAACAGCAGTGCTGCTCGGCCTCGAGGGCGAGGAGCCGGCCACCGTCGACACCGAGTCAGTGGGGCGACGCGTCACCAGCGCCGCAGCCACGGGGATCCTGCTCCTCGGGGGTCGGCATGCGATCCGGTTCGACCCCGAGCTCGACATCGTGATGCATCGGCAGCGCGCGCTGCCCCAGCACCCCAACGCGATGAGATTCACGGCGTCCGGCGATGCCGGAGCGGTGCTCCTGGAGCGCACGTACTTCTCCATCGGCGGGGGGTTCGTCATCGACCCGGAGGAGGTCGAATCGCAGGAGGCCGTGCGAGACGGGGTCGAGGTCCGGTTCCCGTTCTCGACCGCTGCCGAGCTCCTCGAGATCTGCGCGTCTCAGGGCCTGCGGATCAGCGATGTGATGATGGCGAACGAGCGCGTTCGGCGCTCGGATTCGGAGATCCGCGCCGGCTTGCTTGCGATCTGGCGGGCGATGAAGTCCTGCGTGGAAGCCGGGTGCCGGCGTGATCCCGCGACCGAGCTCCCCGGCGGACTCCGGGTGCGCCGGCGCGCGCCGGCCCTCCATCAGAAGCTCACGAGCGGCCCCAGCGCTCCCGACACGGACGACCCGATGCGCGTGCTCGACTGGGTCAACCTCTTCGCGCTCGCCGTCAACGAGGAGAACGCCTCCGGCGGCCGTGTCGTCACGGCCCCGACGAACGGGGCCGCCGGCATCGTGCCAGCGGTTCTGCATTACTACGTGTGCTTCATCCCTGAGTCCGACGAAGACGGCATCGTGCGATTCCTTCTCACCGCCGCGGCGATCGGCATCCTCTTCAAGCTGAACGCGTCGATCTCGGGCGCAGAGGTCGGCTGCCAGGGGGAGGTCGGATCTGCGTGCGCCATGGCCGCGGGCGCCCTGTGCGAACTGCTCGGAGGCTCACCCGCCCAGGTGGAGAATGCCGCCGAGATCGGCGTCGAACATCACCTCGGACTGACGTGCGACCCGATCGGCGGCCTCGTGCAGATCCCCTGCATCGAACGCAACGCGATCGCTTCCGTCAAGGCGATCAACGCCGCACGGCTTGCTCTGCACGGTGACGGCTCGCACAGAGTCAGCTTGGACGAGGCCATCAAGACCGTGCGCGACACCGGTCGAGACATGGACACGAAGTACAAGGAGACCTCGCGCGGCGGATTGGCCGTCAACGTCGTCGACTGCTGACGCACTCGTGTGAGACCCCGCAGCAGCAGTCCCCGACGCCGACGGCGTCCTCACCGCAGATAGAGGCGTACGACGTCGATCTCCTCGCGCAAGAGCCGTACCTCCTCGACGGTCGGCCTCACCGTCTCGGTGACGGTCGCCGCGACGCGGACCGGCCAGCCGGTGGCCGCTTGAACGTCCTCGAGGGTGTACCCCGGATGTACCTCGGCAACCTCCAACTCGCCGAACTTGTCCGGCCGCCGAAGCACCGCCAACGGTGTGATCACCGTGGAAACGCCGTGGCCGCTCGGGACCATGCGCACGTCCTCAGCGGCAGCCCGCACAGGACTCGGAGACGTGCAGAAGTCCAGATCAAGGGGGAGCGACTCCGGGTCGTGTCGCCGGAGGACGATGATGCATTCGCGAGCGTTCCTCATCACCTCGGCCGCGCCACCGGATCCTGGCAGACGGACGGTCGGGCGGCTCCAGTCACCGATGATGCTCGTGTTGAGGCTTCCATAGCGGTCGACCTGCGCCGCACCGAGGAAACCGACGTCGATGTGCCCGCCCTGCAGCACGTAGCCGAACAAGGCCGGCATGGAGATGACCGCAGCAGCTCCCGACACGAGCACCGAGTCGGCGACGCCCTCGGCGAGAGCCTCGGGCGAGGCCCCGCACACCCCTGACTCGTACACGAGCTCTAGCGCGGGGTTGGTCGTCCGCCGGACCAGGTCGACAGCGAGGGTGGGGAGGCCGACGCCGGCGAAGACACGGCGTCTGCCGGCGAGCTGACGTGCAGCCACGCAGGCGAGGAACTCGGTGCTCGACGGGGGGACGTCGGAGAACGGGCGCTCCTCGCTGGTCATGAGGTACGTCCGGCGATCACGGCCCCGACGCGGCGCTCGGTCGCCGGTTCTGATGGCTGCGGACCAGACGTGAGGTCCTGCCACCGATCGGCGCCCAGGAGAGCCAGGTAGGCCGATCGATCGGGGACCTGACGCACCCACGTGTCGAGCCACGAGGCGAGCCGTTCCCGATCGCGGCTGATCGGCGTCCATGCGCGATAGAAGGCGTTGTCGCGGTCGTAGTAGCCCTGAGCGTAGGAGGGATGCGCCCCGCCGGGGCAGTGAATGACGGCGTCGACGATGTGTGCCGGTAGGAGGGTGCGGTTCGGATCCGCGCGCACGATCTGGTCGTCGACGAGTTCCTCGACTGTCACGATCACCCGCTTTGCTGCGAAGGCGGCTTCCTGCTGCACGCCGACGATGCCCCACATCTGCACGTTTCCGCTGTGGTCCGCGCGCTGGGCGTGAACGATCGTGACGTCCGGCCGGAGAGGGGGAACCACATAGACGTCCGCGCCTCCATAGGGGTCGGAGACCTTCCTGATGTCAGGGTTGATGCTGGGGATGTCGCTGCCCGCATAGGAGAGGAGCGGGAAGAACGGCAGGTTGGCGGCTCCGGCCTGATACCGGCAGACCATGCCGTAGTGGCTGTACTCCTCGACCGCCAGTGGTGCTGGGTCATCGCGCTCGATGCGCCGACGAAGCTCATACAACGAGCCAGCGGACCCGCTGGCGAAGTAGGACGCGACGAGGCGAGAAACGCAGCCAGCACCGACGAGTTGATCTGCGAGCAGGTCGGGGGTCATGCGGCACAGCGTGAGGCCACGCCGATTCTGGCGGATGACCTCGTGGGCGGCGGCGAACGGAATGAGGTGCCCGAAACCTTCGAGCGCAACCGTCATCCCGTCAGCGACGAATCGGGAGATGGCTGTCGGGAGGTCGGAGACCTTCGGACCGCTCATGCGTCGGTGCCCGCCGAGGCGATCTCGGTGGCAGAGTAGAGGTCGCGCAGTGCCGGCTTGGCGACCTTCCCGAGAGCATTTCGCGGGAGCGCGTCGAGTACCCGGAATCCGACGGGACGCTTGTAGCCGCTCAGGTGCGCGGCGCAGTGCGCCTCCACCAGCGCGATGTCGATGACCTCACCTGGAGCCGCTTCGAGGTAAGCGACGACGATCTCGCCCCACACCGGGTCGGGTGCGCCGATGACGGCCGCCTCTCGCACCGCGGGGTGCGCCGTGAGGACGTCTTCGATCTCCTTCGGATAGATGTTCGCGCCTCCACGGATGATCAGGTCCTTCGACCGACCGACCAGCGTCAGGTAACCGTCGTCGTCGAGATAGCCCAGGTCGCCGGTGTGCAGCCACCCGTCGACGATCACCTTCGCCGTCTCCTCCGGCCGCCCCAGGTAGCCGCGCATGATGTTGTCACCACGCAGGACCACCTCGCCGGTGGCACCTGCCGGAGCCTCGGCGCCGTCAGCGTCCAGGATCCGCACCTCCTGGCCAGGGAACGGCACGCCGACCGTGCCCGCTCGCCGCGGACCGTCAACGGGGTTGAGCGTCGCTCCGCAGGTCGCCTCCGACAAGCCATACCCTTCGACGACCGGAAAGCCATACCGCTCCTCGAACTGCTCGAGCAGTGCGGGCGACGCGGGCGCGGCCCCACAGACGGCGTACCGGACCGCGAAGGTGTCGGGAGTCACCTCCGCGGGAAGGGATGCCAGCATGGCGAAGACGGTGGGCACCGCGCTGAAGTAGGTCGCCCGTTCGGACTCGACCAGGTCGAAGAACACACTCGGGTCGAAGCGGTCTGCGATGACCACGCTCGCTCCTTGCGAGAGTGGGAGAAGGACGCTGACGACGATGGCGTTGACGTGGAACAGCGGCAGGATCAAAAGGCAACGATCATCGGGCGCGAGCCCGAGGCCCAGACGACCCATCGCCACCGTCGCGTCGAGGTTGGCGTGGTCGAGCATGACGCCCTTGGGAACGCCAGTGGTCCCACTGGTGTAGATGAGCAGGGCGAGGTCGGACGGATCGGTCTCGACGGGCCGAAGTGTCTCGCGCGGCAGGCGGCGAAGGGCACCGATCGTGAGGGTCGGTGTCCCTGACACAGCGGGCGCGCCGTCCTCGATCAGCAGGATGTGGGCTCCCGAGTCGTCGAGCTGGCGAGCGACCTCACGTTCCGTCAGGCTCGGGTTCACCGGCGTGACCGTCGCCCCCAGACGCCATGCGGCGAACATGGCGGTGACGAACTCGATCCGATTGGTCAGCTTCAGCGCCACCACGGCACCCGCGCCGACCCCGAGCTCGTGGAGGTGTTCTGCGGCGGCGCACACCTCGTCTCGAAGTCCGGCGTTGGTCAGGGCCCTTGCCGAGTCGGAGACGGCTCGACCATCCGGGTCGACCTGGGCGCGGTGGTCAGGGAGGGAAGCGAGGTGCATGTGGGTCACTCCTGGGAGAGATGCCGGCGTCAGAGTCGCCGGGTCCTGGTGGGGTCGGCGCGAGGACGGTTCCCTCGCATCGACCGGTCCGAGTCGGCCGAGCGCGTGCGGCCTCGACCTCAGCCCCCGGCTGGGGGTTGCTGGAGCAGGGTGCGGACGAGGCTGACGTAGTACCGGACACCGCGCTCGAGGATGTCGTCGTTGAAGTCGTAGTCGCTGCTGTGGAGTGCGTTGCCCCCGCGTCCCGGCTCAACACCGTTGCCGATGAACGCGAAGCATCCGGGTACTTCCCGGCTGAAGACCCCGAAGTCTTCGCTGCCCATGTGGCGGTCGCAGTTTGCGTCAACGTCGTCGAAGACGGACCGAGCGGCTTTGACTGCGGACTCGACACAGGCTTCGTCGTTCACCGTCGGCTGGAACTCGCGGGTGTAGGTGACCTCGCACGTCGCACCGTGGCCGTGGGCGATGCCCTCAGCCAAGGCGCGGATGCGCTTTTCCAGAAGCTCGCTGACTTCTGCTGTGTAGCTGCGGGTGTCGCCTCGGATGATGACCTGGTGGGGGATGGCGTTGCGAGAGCCGTCCGTGATGAGCTCGGTGCACGAGAGGACTGCCGGCTCGCCCGACGGGACGTTGCGCGCGACGACGGTCTGGAGGGCCGTCACGATCTCGGCGCTGATCACGAGCGGGTCGACGACCCGGTCGGGCATCGAGGAGTGTCCCCCGCGACCGATGACGCGGATCTCGAAGTTGTCCTCGCTGCCGAGGATCGGTCCACTTCGAGTGCTGAAATGACCGACGGGCAAGCCCGGAGCGTTGTGCAGACCGTAGATGGCGTCGACGGGGAAGCGCGTGAAGAGGCCGTCGTCGATCATGGTCCGGGCGCCGCGTCCCGGCTCCTCGGCAGGCTGGAAGACAAAGCGAACCGTGCCGTCGAACCCGGCCTCGGAAGCGAGTACCGCGGCTGCACCGAGCACCATCGTCATGTGGCCGTCGTGCCCACAGGCGTGCATAGCGCCAGGGTTGCGCGAAGCATGAGGGCGCGTGCCGACCTCGGTCAGAGGCAGGCAGTCCATGTCTGCACGCAACCCGACGACTCCTGGTCCCTCGCCTCGGCGCAGCGTTGCAACGACACCTGTTCCTCCGATCCTTGTGGCGATGTCGGTGACGCCCACCGATTCCAGGGCCTCGACGATGTAGGCGGCCGTGGCGTGCTCGTGGAAGGGCAGCTCGGGATAGCGATGGAAGTGATGGCGCCATTCGCGAAGCTGGCGACCACGTCGGTCACGCAAGTCGGCTACAGGGTTGATCACAAGTTGTCTCCGTTCGGAACGGTTTCGATCGGGTTGGTTACGTCAGGAAGCCGAGCGTCAGCCGTTGCTCACGCCAGCCTTGGGAGCGCGATTGAGCAGCGCGTAGCTGACGGTGAGGGCCAAGGTCCATCCGGCGCCGACGACGAGGGCCGGGCGAGTTTCCGGATTCCGAGCCAGCAGGACCACGATCAGCCCGATGCAGGCCAAGGCGAACCAACTGGTGACGGGTGCGCCCGGCATCGGGAAGTCGTTGCGAGGCAGACGGCCAGCCCTGACTGCAGCGCGGTATCGAAGGTGGCACCAGACGATGACGGTCCAGCCGCACAACACTGCGCAGGTGGCGACTGCAGTGAACAGAGCGAAAGCAGTCTCTGGCGCTGCGACATTGACGAGGGCGCCGAGCGCGATCACGGCGACCGTCAGGGCGAGCGCCGGCGCCGGAACGTGGCGGCTGTTCAGCCGCTGGAAGGCACTCGGCGCCTCCCCCTCGACCGACAGCCGCCGCACCAGCCGACTCGCGACGTACATGTTGGCGTTGCAGCCGGAAAGGGCAGCCGTCAGGACAACGAAGTTCATCACCCCGCCCGCGGCGGGCAAGCCCACGCCGGCGAACACTTCCACGAAGGGGCTGCCGTCGGCCGCGTAGCGGTCCCACGGCATGAGCGCGAGGAGCACCGCGATCGAACCGACGTAGACCACACCGATTCGGAGAGGAAGAAGACGGATGGCGGTTCGAAGGGTCGTGCGGGGATCGACAGCCTCGCCCGCTGTGGAGGCGACCAGCTCTATCCCGGTGTAGGCGAAGAAGGCGGCGACGAGGACGGAGACGGCCTGCCATCCCCCGTGAGGCGCGAACCCCCCGTGCTGCCACAGGTTCGCCACTGAAGCCGAGGGTCCGAGCGGGGAGAAGTGGAACGCGAGGACTGCGCTGCCAAGCAGGAGGAGGAGCACGACCGCGATGACCTTGATGCTGGCGAACCAGAATTCCAGTTCGCCGAACAGCCTCACCGACAAGAAGTTGGCCAGGAGGAGGATCGAGAGTGCGACGGCCGCCGTCACCGGGACCGGCACCTGCGGGAACCAGTAATCGATGTAGTGGCCCGCGGCGGTGACCTCTGCCATGCATGCCGTGACCGCCGCGATCCAGTACGACCATCCGGTGGCGAACCCTGCGAACGGACCGAGGAACTCCCTCGCATAGTCCATCACGCTGCCCGAAGTCGGTCGATAGACGACCAGTTCGCCGAGCGCGCGCATGACGAGAAAGGCAACCGTGCCTGCGACGAGGAAGCTGACGACGACTGCGGGCCCTGCTGCGGCGATCGCTTCACCAGAGCCGTAGAACAGACCGACCCCGATGGCACTCCCCATCGCCATCATCTGGATCTGCCTGGACCTCAATCCTCGCCGATATCCCTCGTCAGGCTCGTCGCACGCAGCGACCTCTGTGAGGAGGCCGCTTCCAGCCTGTGCGCTCACCGTGCTCCCTTCGGCGCTCGGATCGGGGAAAGTTCACGCAGCATGACGAACCGATGTGCGTGGTGGACGGGGTTTGCCCTGAGCCAATGCTTCAGGTGAATCCGAGCGCAGAAAAGCGATGAACCTTGGACTCGATCGTGAAGCAAGAGCGGACCAACGCCGCAGGCCGGGCGGCTGGACGTGGCGACGGCGGAGCAGCCCATCGTCGTGGGTTCCTTCGTGGTCGGGCAGGCTGACTCAGAGGTCGCCGAGTTGGTTGAGCAGCAGTGCCTGCGCGAGAACGGCGCGTTCGAACTCGGCGAGATGCAGGCCTTCGTTGGCGCCGTGAGCCCGGGTTCCCGGGTCCTCGACCCCGGTGACGAGGACAGTTGCTCTCGGGAACGCTCGACGAAATTCCGCGATGAACGGGATCGATCCCCCGACGCCCATGTCGAGCGGCGGCGTTCCATCCCAAGCCGTGGTCAACGCCACGCGCGCCGCCTCGTAGACGGGGCCCGCGGAGTCCATCCGGGCCGGCTCGCCGGTGTCAACGACCGTATGGGCGAGCGCGGCGCCCCAAGGGGCGTTCTCGTCGAGGTGGCGGGTCAGGCAGGCGAGGGCGTTCTCGATGGTGTCAGTGGGCGCGATCCGCAGGGAGATACGTGCTCGCGCCACCGGGACGAGCGTGTTGCTGGCCCCCTCGACTCGTGGTGCGTCGAGTCCGGTGATGCTCAGCGCCGGTCTGGTCCACAGCTTCTCGACCGCGGAGCCGTCGCCGATCCACTCGAGGCCCGGAACAGCGCCGGAAGCGGCACGCAGCCGCTCTTCGGGGATGTCGATGTCGGCGGCCGTACTGCTGCGCAGACCCCGGATTGCCACGTTGCCACGATCGTCGTGCAGGCTCGCGATCACGCGTGACAGTGCGATCAGGGCGTCGGGCACCAGACCGCCCCACCCGCCGGAGTGGACCCCATGGGTGAGGGTACGGACCTCGACGTCCAGGCGCACCAGGCCGCGCAGGCTCGTGGTCAGGGCGGGGACTCCGATGTCCCAGTTGCTGGAGTCGGTGATCACGATGACGTCGGCCTCGAGCAGCTCGCGGTGATTCGCGAGCAGCTTCGCGAGCGTCGGTGAGCCGATCTCCTCCTCGCCCTCGATGAACACGATGACGCTCACCGGAAGGTCGTCGCCGTACGCCTGCAGCGTTCCCAGATGGGCGGCGATGCCCGCCTTGTCATCGGCCGCGCCGCGACCGTACAGGCGGCCTTCGCGCGCAGTCGGCTCGAAAGGCGGGGAGTTCCAGTCGGCGTGGTCGTTCACCGGCTGCACGTCGTGGTGCGCGTAGAGCAGCACAGTCGGTGCGTCCTTCGGGCCCGCCTTGCGGGCGATGACCGCCGGTAGCCCGCCGTCGACCGTGACGATGTCCACCGTGTCGAAGTCCTGGGCACCGAGCAGCTGCGCCACCGCCTCAGCGCAGCGATGTACCTCGCCCACCCGCTCAGGATCAGCGCTGACGGACTCGATCCGAACCAGGTCCTCAAGGTCTCGGCGGACGCTGGGTAGAGCGTCCGCCACGCGAGCTCTGATGTCGTCGGCGGTGAGCATGGCCGTCATCATGCTCGCCTCCATCGTCAAGCAAAAGCGCCTCTTTTGCGACGTGACCTTGCAGATTGTCTTAAGAATCGCGGGCGCGAGAGACCTCTGCGGTGAGGACGTCTCCGATGGCGACCCTGCCCGACGCGGTCAGTTCCACCGCTCGCGAGCTCGATGTGCGTCGGAGCCAGCCGCGAGTACAGAATTCATCGAACATCTGGTCGGCGAGCGCGCCGGCGAGATGGTCGCGGCGTTCGGTCCAGTCCAGGCACGGGCGCAGAAACGGCCGCCTTCTGACCGATCCGGGACTCCCCGTGGTGCTGGGGATCATCAATCCGATGTCAGCGACCCAGTTCCGACCAGCTTCGGTCAGGGTCCAGTCTGCGCTGATCAGTTCTTGGCTGATCATGCCATCGCACAGCGCGACACCGAGACGACCCGCGAGGTGCCGGTAGCAGGACCGTCCCTCTCGCAGTGCACGGTCGGCGCGGTGCGCCCGCAGAGTCGGCGCCGGTGGGCGGACCCGCTTCGACAAGGCAGCAAGAGCCTCGATCGTTTCGGCGGTCGATCCATCCGAGATTCGCACATAGCGGTGCCGGCCCTGGCGGACCTCCTCCACCAGGCCTGCCGCCACCAACCTGTCCACGTGTTCGCTCGCCGTAGGGCGTGCCACCTGCGCGGCGAAGGCGAGCTCAGTCAGTGTCCATGCTCGTCCGTCGAGCAGCGTGAGGATCATCGTCGCCCGCGCTTGGTTCGCGAGCGCGTGCGCAACCGTAGCCAGGTCTGGCGCACTGGTCATCGACATGCGAACCAAGTTATGCCCCTGTTGGTTCGGTCGGCGCCGAAGCGTGTCACACGCATCCTCGCCGGGTGACTCCCTCAACAGTGACCATCCTTCCCAGCGTCTTCTACTTCGGCACGCCGGTCGCACTGCTCAGCACGCTCGGACCTGACGGCACCGCCAACATCACCCCGATCTCCTCGGCCTGGGCGCTCGGAGACATGTACGTGCTGGGCCTGGGGGTCGGAAACCAAGGCACACAGAACGTGCTGCACACCGAGGAGCTGGTCATCAACCTCGCCGATGCCGCACTCGCTTCCAGCATTGAACGGATCGCTCCGACGACGGGGGCTACCGACATCCCGAGCGCCAAGCAAGGGCGGTATCGCCACGCTTCGGACAAGTGGCGGTTGGGTGGACTCACACCCGTCCCGAGCATTCATGTCGCACCACCACGCGTTGCCGAGTGCCCCGTGCAACTCGAGGCCCGCCTGGTCAAGGTGGTGCCGCTCGGCGACGGCAACGAAGCGGTCGCCGCCCACGTACGCATCATCGCCTGTCATGTCCACGACGGCCTCGCTGTGCCCGGCACCAACCACATCGACCTCGATCGGTGGCAGCCCCTCTACTACACCTTCCGCCACTACTTCGCCCAAGGTGAACGGGTCGGGGTCTCGTTCAAGGCCGAGCAGTGATGCGCCCGGCTCGACCGGCGCTCCATGCAGGTCTCGGCTGTGTCCGCTTCTTCTTCACGATTCCGGACCGATTCCGCGGCTTTTCTTCCTTGCTCATCGACCAGATGATTGACAGGCACCCCGGCCCGAACGGGGCCTTGCGTCATCCCGGGGGCATCGGGCTGTGAGTCGTCCCTGGGCGCGCTCCCTCGGTGGCAGGCAGCTTCCGCGCGAATCGTCGCCCCGCGCCCACATCAAGAAGCCGACCACGGGCCGGCCGACCCCCAGCGCCGCGTCCCGGTGGGAAGTTCTCCCCCCGTCCCCCACCGGGCCGCGGTTCCGTTCCCCGCCGGCCGCTCAGAGCGTTCGGGCGCGGTCTACCGGTCGATCGATGAGCACATGTCACGTCAACGCGAATCTGCACGGTGACACGCTCCGGTCGACGCTCACCCCGTCGCCGGGTCGCTCATCGCGACCTGTCACCGACAGACCTGCCCACTCGGCCGTGCTGTCGGCTCCGCCGGCAACGCGGACAACCAGGCCGCGACCGGCCCACTCGCCACGGCGGCGGAATAGACGGTCTGGTGGTCGGCATCCGGCAGCAACCTCACGGTCGTCGGATGCCCGGCGTCCTCGAGGACGCGGGCGAACTGGGTCGTGAAGTCCGAGGGAACGGTGAGGTCAGCTTCTCCGTGGAGCAGCAGCACCGGCACCTGAGGACGCAGGTGCGCGCGCTCGAGCGGGTTGGCGCTCGCCCAGACCTCCGGATCGGCGTCCGGAGCGTCGCCGAGGAGCGGCTGCGCGACCTCGGGGATCCGGCTGATGTCGTACGGGCCGCTGAGCCCGATCAGCGCATCAGGTGTCACGACAGGGCAACGGCACCTCGGCGCGTAGTCGGCGGCTGCCAGTACGGCCAGTGCGGCCAGATGCGCCCCCGACGAGTGCCCCAGCACGGCTACACGATCCGGCGTGACGCCACGCTCCCGGGCACCTTGGACCGCGGCGGACACCGCGCACAGCACGTCCTCGACCGGCACCGGGTAGACGACCCCATCCTCAGCTGCCCTGATGTGCGTCGGCGCGGCGGCGATTCCGGCGTCGGCAAGGCTCGCAGCGAGCGGGGCCAACCCGCTCGGATCCGCGGTCTGCCAGCCCCCGCCCGGCACCAGCACCACCAGCGGCGCCCTCGACACACCTTCCGGCAGGTAGAGGTCCTCCGTCAGCCCCGGGGCGAACTCGATCCTCGCGTGCGGCTGGCTGGCGACCGGCGACTCGACAGAGGAGGGCGTCTTCGAGCCGCACGACGACAGCACGACGGCCAGCAACGCCAGGATGCCGACCGCGATCGGCACGTCACGTCGTACGGCAAGGCGTACAGCCGGGCTCGACACCGGACCACCTCCTCCGGCCAGTCTCGGAGACGCTCCGCGCGGTCGGGAGGGCACTTGGTCCCGCCACATCGGCAACCTTCGGCCGCCAGGGGACCGGGCGGACACGGCTCGCCGGGCCTGACGTGCTTGTCGACGCTCAGACTTCTCGGACGTCTCCGAGGGCCGGTGCCGCCCGTCGAACTACGGCGCCGCACCGATCGCGGCCAGATCGGCGCGTGCGGACCATGGCGGTCGGCTGGCATCGAGAGGAACGTGGGGAGTCACCGACCCAGGGAGTTCCCGATGATCGCTCCGCTCGCAGTCGCCGCCCTTGTTGCTCTCCTCGCGGGCTCGGCCCCCGTGCTCCAGCGGCGACGAGTGGCCAGAGCGCGTGTGCGACGAGGCGGACTCCTGGTCGGAGCAGTGGCCATGATGCTGGGGTCCGCGGTGGCACTCGCTCCCGACGCAGCCGCCAGCAAGCCGGACCGAATGCCTGCGCCGATCGGGAACAGCAACACCTTCCCGGCTGGAATCGCCTGCCCCTTCACGCTCCGAACAGAGCTCGTCGGAGGCAACCAGGTGCTCACGTCCTACGACGACGGCCGATTCCACGCGACCGGCCGCCATCTCGACCTGCTCACGAATGTGGATTCCGGAGCCACGACCAGGCTCGACCTGCAGGGCAGCCTCGACTTCGTGCTGACCGCGAACGGCGGATCCATCATTCGGGCCAGCGGAATGACCTCGTTCTTGTTCTTCCCGGGCGACGCAGGCCCTGGAGACACCCAGACCGGCCGGATGTACCTCTTCGTCGGTCACTTCGTCGCCACGTCCGATCCGTCTGGCACCGTCACATCCTTCACGTCGTCCGGCAGCAGCCAGGACGTCTGCGCAATGCTCAGCTGATCCGCACATCACCCAGGGTCGTTAGTGTGCCGCTGTGACGGAGTTCGGCCCGGCGAGGCTGGTGGGTATCTCGCTGGATTGTCCCGACCCCCAGCGGCTCGCTGACTTCTACTTGGGGCTGCTGGGTGGCCGCCGGCTCTGGGCCAAGGAGTCGAGCGTCGGGATCGAGGTGCCCGGCGCGGTGCTGGTCGCACAGCGGCTCGAGGGCTATGTCCCACCGGCCTGGCCGGGAACCTCGATCGTGCACCTCGACCTGACGGCGGACGACCTCCGCGCGGCCGGCGAGCGAGCGGTCGCACTGGGAGCCACGGTGCCAGAGCAACCGGACCTGCGCTGGCAGGTGTTGCTGGACCCGGCCGGCCACCCCTTCTGCCTGACGCCGTACACACCGGACGGGACCGACTGAATCCAGGTGCCATGCCAGGGGCTCGGCGTTGCCGGAGAGCGCCGTGATCGCCTGTCAGCCAGTGCCGTGCGTCTCGTGGGCGGCAACCTGACGCTGCGCACGGTCAGTGTCGGCCAGTCGGTCACGCCGACCGTGGGGTCGTCGCATCGGGTGGGACGCCCGGCAGCCTGTGTTCCGCCTGATCTGCACGCCTGTCGCGTCGAGGTCGTGGGCGCCTCGGCCGTCCCCACGGCCGAGGCGTCCGCTATTGGCGAGCGCGCCCTCGACGCCGACTGACGGGCCTACTTCGCAGCCTTGGCCGGCGGCGCCTGGACACTCGGCGTGACCCCGGGCAGCGAGACCGGCGGGACGCTCTCGAGCGGGAGCTCGCCGATCGCGGGCGGGTCGGGCTGGGTGAAGGCGTCGGCGGCGCGGTGCAGGTCGTCCTGCAGGCGGGTCGGCAACGGGAAGACGTTCTCGAGCTGGGTGGCACCGTTGGTCCACGGGTAGGGCACGCGTCCCTGCACCGTTTCCCCGGTCCCCTTGACGTCCCAGCAGTTCGTGTCCTGCTCGACCGGGTTGACCGTCCAGCCACCTACATCGTCCGGGCACTCGGGCGCGGAGACCACGGAGATCGGCTTGCCGAGCTGGTCGAAGAGCTGCACCCCGACGAGCGGCTTCCCGCTGGCGTCGTAGGGGTAGATGTTGGTCACCCAGCGGCCGCTGGAGTAGATCCCGGCCTGGTGGTCGATCCCGGTCTCCGACGGCTCGGCCGCGGCCGTGCCCGACCTGTAGCCGGAGTCGAAGCCGGCCGAGTAGGCGTCGTCGCGGACCTCCGACTGGTTGCGGACCATGGCAAGGGTGGTCGGCACCAGGCCGACGGCCAGGACGTTGAGCAGGAGCAGCACGGTCCGCGCGAGCGCGCCCCGGCGTCCGCCGGGCCACAGCCGGCCGAGGCCGACCAATACGCTGCCGGCGACCAGCAGGGCCAGCAGGACCCAGCCCCACCCGCGGGCGTGAGGGACGATGTCCCAATACTCCTCGTAGTAGCCGATCCCGAACATGGCCGAGGCACTCCAGACGGCCACCTGGAGCGCGATCCAGGCGCGCGCCACCCACCACAGCGGTCGCAGCCAGGCGAGCAGCGGGCGGGCGTCGCTCGGCAGCCGGTCGAGAAGCCCCTCGGCGCGGCGGCGCACGGAGTCGAAGAGCCCGTCGACCGCCTCACCGACGGCCCGGCCTACGGGCGCACCGGGCCGGCCGGGTCGGCCGGAGACGCGGACCTCGAGGCCGGCGGCCGCGCGCAGCTCGTCGGCGTACTCGACCGGGCTGCCGAGCGCCCGGGCCCCGCGCTCGGCGACCAGCTCGGTGAGGTCGGCCTCGAGTCCGTCGGTCATGTCGCTCACCTCCTCCGGGTCCAGGTCGGCCAATTCGTGGCGGACGCGGGCCAGGAAGTGCCTGACCTCGGGGGCGACCGGGCTGGTGTCGGTGGTGCTCATGCGCTGACCCCCTGCGGCCTCTGCTTGTTGAGAAGCGTGGTGACGGTGGTGGAGAAGGCGGTCCAGTCGTCGCTCTGCTGCTTGAGCTGGGCGCGGCCGGTGGGCGTGATGCCGTAGTACTTGCGGTGCGGTCCGGACTCCGAGGGCACGACGTACGACGTCAGGGCGCCGGCGGAGTAGAGCCGGCGCAGCGTCCCGTAGACCGAGGCGTCCCCCACGTCGGTCAGTCCCCCGTCGCGCAGGCGGCGGACGATGTCGTATCCGTAGGCGTCCTCGCTCTCGACGACCGCCAGGACGGTCAGATCGAGCACTCCCTTGAGGAGCTGCGTGGTATCCATGCATCGCACACTACTACGCAGTCCGCGATACCGCGCGAGGCACAAGATACGCGTGTCGTGGCAGTCACCGCGAGCCGAGGGCTTCAGAACCGACTCCGCAGAGTTGGCATGGCGGCGGCTCCCGGGAGTGTTCTGGCGCATGTCGGCCGGGCGATGCAGGCTCAAAGCGGCCAGCCAAGCATCTGACTACGGATCAGAAGTTGGGGTTCGAATCCCTCCAGGCGCGATCGAGCAGTTGGCCGCTGACCAATCGCCCGCGCATGGTGCACACAGTGAGGGTCGCGTCGGTAGCCCCGCTCCTAGCGCGGCTGCAGATTCGACAGGGCGTCCCGCAGGGCACTGCGTGAGGCGACGCCGAGTTTCGGGAACGCCCTGCTGAGGTGGAATCCCACCGTCCTCGGGCTCAGGAACAGCCGTTCCCCGATTTGCTTGTTCGTCAAGCCCGAGGCCGCCAGGTCAACGATCTTGTGTTCTTGCGGAGTGAGTGACCACCCGCGAGTCGACCTCCGTTGGGTGGTCGGGGCAAGGCCGGTGGCGTGCAGCTCGGCGACCGCCCGGCTCGCCCACGGGCCTGCGCCAAGGCGACGGAAGGTGTCCGCGGCGGCGGAAAGCTGGCCCCGCGCCTCGCAGACCCTGCGGAGGCGGCGTAGACGTTCACCGAAGAGCAGCTGCACCCGCGCCCTCTCGAAGGGCCAGCGTCCCGTCTCGGGCAGCGCCAACGCGGACGCGAACAGCTCAACGCACTCTTCGGCAGGCGCGGTCAAGCCCGCAGCACCTCCCACGAGGAGCGCCAACCGTGAGGACAGGTCTCCCAGCCGCGCCTCTTCCACGGCCTTCACGTGCCTCTGGGCCTGCGCGTGTCGGTCTGTCCGAACGGCGGCCTCGACGAGGTCCAAGACCATCCACAGGGCGTACGGCTCGCACTCGGGTAGGACTCCGGCCGGGCCCGGCACGGTGGCCTCGCGGTAGGCACGGTCGAAGTCGCCGCGGGTGATGGCCGCCAAGCAGCGCGGAGCCCAAGGAGAGGCTCCGATGCCGCGTGGGGGTGCCCAACGTCGGAGCTCGTCGGTGATGAGCTCGACAGTCTCGGTGTCCCCGCGGGCGGCCGCGATGAAGGCCCGGAGGTGACGAGTGCTCGGGGTCCAATAGCCGCCACAGGCCTCGGCTGTCGTCTCCGATTCACCAGCCAGCCGGTCGGCGGCCTCCCAGTCGCCGGCTCGGAAGGCGTCGTGGGCGAGCAGGGACAACGCAGTGACGGCCGAGCCGATGGCCCCGCCCGCGCGGCCGTCGTTGACCACCCGCCACAGGGAGTGCCGGCAGTCACCGATCCGGTCGATGTACATGCCGGCCGCAGCGATCCGAACGATGCGCGCCGGATCCAGCTCAGTGGCCAGTGCCGCGGTAGCGACGTCCAGGTTCTGGAGTACCGCGCCAGCCAGTCGGGCGGGGTCCCTCAAGGTCCGGCAGCCGATCGTGAGCTCGACGGGTGGGTCCGGCAGTCGTTCGACGTGTCGGTTGAAGTTCTCCCACAGGTCTGGCCGTCGACCGAGGGAGCACGTCCGCAGCAGGGTGTGCAGCGCCTCCTCATGTGCGCTGCGACTGATGTCACCGTCGGCTTCTGCCTCGGTGAGCGCCAACGACAGAAGCCGATTCGCGACGACGACGTCGCCGTCGCGGGTGAGCAGGAACGCCGCGGACGATGTGGCGGACTCGAGAGACTGCTGCGCAGCGGCGTCCGTGACCGCCGCGTCGGCCAACCGCGCGGGGCTGCGTTCCAGGTCGCCTGTCACCTCGACGCCTACGTAGGCGGCGCGGGCCATCCGTCGACTGCGGTCCTGCGCCGAAGGGCTCAGCTCCGCCGACCTCACGAGCATCCTCACGGCGGTGCGGGCCTCGCCGCGCCGCAGGTTGCGGTGTGCTGCGACCTCCAGGGCGGCGGCGAGGCCCTCGTCCGGTTCGACGGTGGACGCGGCGAGGTGCCAGGCGCGCCGCTCCGGCTGGTCGGGGTACAGGTTCGCCAGATCTTGGTGGGCTCGGTTCCGCTCCGCTGAGCTTGCCCCGGCGATGACAGCCGCCTTCGTCAAGGGATGTCTGAAGGTGAACCTCTGCGAATCGTCGGCTCGTGCCAGCCCGGCCTGCTCGACCTCCATCAGGTATCTGGCCCCGTTCGGCAGTCCGCCGACAGTGGCGAGGAAACGCAGGTCACCGGTGCCGTCGAGCGCGGCGAGTAGCAGCAGCCGCCGGGCAACTTGGGAGACTGAGTTGAGACCGAGACCGAACGCGGCCTGGAGACGCTGGGTCATGGGGTGTTGGTCGTTCAACCCAGCCGGGTTGGTCTCTGCATGCTGCTGGAGGATCGTCGCAAGCTCCAGGAGTGCCAGAGGGTTGCCTCTGGCCTCGTTGAGGACTCGCTGGCGCAGGTCTGAGCGAAGCAGTGGATGGTGGCGTTCGAGCAGGAGCTCTGCCGCCGACTCGGCGAGGGCCGGGACCGTGACCTCGGTGACCTCAGGCAAGTCGAACGGGCTCGGCTCGACCTGCCGGGTGGCCGCGATGAGCCGCAACCGGCTGCCGTCCATGCGCCGGGCGACGAAAGCAAGTACGGCCGCCGACTGCCGGTCCAGCCAGGACAGGTCGTCGACGGTGACGAGCAGCCCGGCCCCGCACGCGTGGCGCCGGAGCACGGTCAGGGTCGCGTGACCGACGGCGAGCTGGTTGGCGGGGGTCGCGTCGGCGCCGCTGATGGCAGACCGGAGCACGGTCCGGTCCCCCTCGTTGAGGCACTCGATCTGGTCGTCCAGGGGCAGGAGTAGCTGGTGAAGCGCGGCGTACGGCAGGTCGACCTCGTGCTGACCACCCGCGGCTCGCAGCACCGTCAGGCCCAGCCGACGGGCCACCATGGCTGCCTCGTCGACCAAGGCGGTCTTTCCCACGCCCGGGTCGCCGGTCAGGAGCAGACTGCGCCCCGCCTCTCCCCTGCTGGAGACGAAGTTCGCGAGAAGGAGTTGTTCAGGTGCGCGCCCTACCAGAGCGCCAGAACGGTGGTGGACGGCGTGTTCCTGTGCCATTGCCTTCATCCCTCGCCGGTGGTCGGTCCTGGCGTGACCCGAGACTTCAACGCCTTCCCGCTGAGGTTGGCGCGCCTCGCTGAAGGGCCGCTGACGGGTCGCTGAAGGCGGCCGGCCGGCGCCTCGAGACGGCCTAGGCCGGTCGGCACGCGACCACACGAGGTGGGGCTGATCAACGCTCCGGTGTGGGCACCGGTTGGGTTCCTGAGTCGGAACGGGCCGGAAGGGGTCGCTCAGCGAGAGCGACCTCGACCGCCTCAGCGAGAGGCAGGCGCGCCGCCGGGTCTTCCGGGTCGAGCGGCTGACGGGACAGATCGCCCAGGAACCTGTCGACGATGCGTTGGTTGGACGGGCTCACGTTGGGCCCGTCTATCGCATCCAGAGCGCGCCACGCCGTGAACAGGACCCTTCCCCGTTCGGTGGAGCCGCGCGCGGTCTCCACCGCCGCCAGTCGGAGCAGGTCCTCGATCTCGGTCGAGGTGTCGGCGATGCGGCGGGCTCCCTGGAGAGAAGAACGCAGATCCTCAGCAGCCTGGCTGAGAAGTCCGCCAGCGAGCAGGACGGCAGCGCCGGCGTTGCCGAGGCCGCGTGCCTGAGGTGTGACGTCGCCGAGGAGGAACCCGATCTGGAACGCGCGACGTCCCCATTGTTCTGCACGCTCCAGCACCACCGGGTCGTCACTGTTCAGCGCGACTTCGCTGAGCTCCAGCAGCGCGTAGTACTCGACGATCTGGTTGTCGTGTCGACGGGCTGTCTCCAACGTCCGTTCGGCCCTGGCGAGGAATCCACCGGCCGTGGCCGGCATCGGCTGGAGGGTCTCGACCAGGGCGATGAGCTCTTCGTTGCCGCTGGCCAGGCTCGCGGACCGAGCATTCTCCGACTCCCAGGCTCTGCGAACAGCGTCGCCGCGGTGGTAGGCGATGACGGCACCGAACAAGTGCAGCGCCCCCTTCTGAGCCGGGTCCGGCTTGACGAGGGTTCCCGCCATCGCGAGCGCCTCGTCCATCAGGTGGCCGGCACGGATGGGCTCTCCTCGGATCTCGGCGACCCACGCCGCGGCGCCCCTGAGGTCGACCTGCATGAGCGGCGAAAGGCCGGTTGCAGTCCGGAGCGCGGTCAAGTGCGCATCGAGTTCGTCCAGGAAACCGGAGTTCTGGGCCCTGGTGAGCAGGGACACCGCCATGTCGGCCAGCAGCTGAGTCGCTCCGGCTTCCTCGAGCGTGTTCATCGCCGCCCGGGCGTTCGGCAGATCGGCCGACCAGGCGGCCAGCTCCCGGGCGTTGCGCGGCGGCCAATGCAACAGGTTCGGCTCGGCCGCGAACAGGTCGTGGAAGTAGTGCGCATGGGCGAGCTTGACCACACGGTCCGCCCCGTGGGCGGCCAGCATCTCGGCGGCGAGCTCGCGGACCGTCTCAAGCAGGAGAAGCCTCTCGCCACCCTTGTCGACGGTCGGTCTGAGCAGGCTCTTGGCGACCAGAGAGTCGACAACAGCGACGCAGTCCACTCCGGGGACCACGGCCGCGGACACCGCCTCCAGCGCTGCGAGCGTCGCCCCACCCACGAACACCGAGCTGAGCGCCAGGAGCCGTCGCTCGTCGGCGGAGAGCAGGTCCACGCTCCACTCCAGACAGGTCCGCAGCGACTGCTGCCGTTCGGGCGCGTCTCTCGGGCCCGCCGTGAGCAGGTTCAACCGGTGTGAGAGCCGCTCCACCATTCGCGCGGGCGGAAGGACGTTGACGCGCGCGGCGGCCAGTTCGATAGCGAGCGGAAGGCCATCGAGCTGCTCACAGATCGCCCGCACCGCAGCCGGGTCCTGCTCGCGGCGGAACTCGGGGCTGACGGCCTCGGCCCGCTGCCAGAACAACTCGACCGCGGGCGCCGCCCGCGCGCTGTCCAGGCCGAGCGCGAGCCCGGTGCCGACGTCATCACCGGCGTCCGCATCCGGCCACTCGGTGGCGAGCGGGTTCACCCGCACGAGGTGCTCGCCGCGGATCCGCAGGGACTCGCGGCTGGTCACCAGCAGCTGTACTCCGCCCTGGGCCACCCTGAGCAACCGGGCCAGGTCGGCTGCAGCTCCGATGACGTGCTCGAGGTTGTCGAGGACCAGCAGCAGGTCACGTCCCTGGACGACGGTGGCGACCTGGGTCACCGGGTCCGCGTCGGTGGAGGTCCTCAGTTGGAGCACGGCGGCGACTGCCGGCATCACCCGATCGGCGGTGCGAACCACGTCCAGTGGGACGTAGACGACCTCACGATCGGACGCGGCACGCAGAGCAAGCTCCACCGCGAGCCGGGTCTTTCCGACCCCACCAGGTCCACTGAGGGTGACCAGCGCGACTCCGGGACTCGCCAGCAGTCGCTCAACCTCGGTCAGCTCGGCGTCTCGCCCCAGTAGCGCGTCGGTGGGTCGGGGCACCGTGTCGGGCAGCCAGCGCGTCGTGGAGAGTGCCGCAAGTGCCGGGTCAGCGGCCAGCACGGCGGCCTGGGTGGCCCGCAGCTGTTCACCGGGATCAACCCCGAGCTCGTCGACCAGGCGGGCCCGGAACCGCTCGTAAGCCTCGAGAGCCTCTGCGTTCCGACCGGCGCCCGCCAGGGCTCGCATCAGCTGCTCGGCGGCGGTCTCGTTGAACGGGTGCTCAGCAGCCAGCGCTCGCGCGCGATCGGTCACCGCAGCCGCGTCCCCCAGGTCAATGCTGACGGCGACCTGGAGGAGCTCCGCCGCCAGGAGGGCATCATCCAGACCGGCCCGGGCCGGCGCCACGAAAGGGCAGTCCGGCATGTCGGCCAACGCCGCGCCGCGCCACAGTCCGACCGCCTCCGTCAGCAGACGGGACGTGCCGGCCAAGTCCCGGCTCTGTCGGCGACGTCGTGCCTCGGCGACGCGGATGTGGAACCGATCGACATCGACCGAGCCCGGCGCTGCGCTCAGCCGGTAGCTGCCACCGACAGTCACGATCGCCTCGCGACCGAGGACGGCACGCAGTGCGGACACATGTTGCTGGAGGGCGTTGACCGCGGTTGTCGGAGGGTCGGCCCACAGCGCGTCGATCAGCTGGTTCCGGGTCAGCACGTGCCCGCGTGCCATGGCCAACGACGCCAACAGGGCGCGCTGCATGGGTGCCGCCACCTCAACGGCGTTCCCGTCCGCCGTGACCTCCAGCTGGCCGAGGACCCGGACATCGAGCATGCCAGCAAGGTACCGAGTAGAGCCTCGCGCCGTACACGAGGCCACGGCGCCCCCGCTCCGCAGAACAGCAGCCCCCGGGCCGGTTCAAACTCGGTTGCCGGCTCCCGGAACAGGACTTCGCCTCAAGATCAGTCGCTGGTGCCGCAACCGGCGGATGACCGGGTCGCTCGACCCCGTCAGATGGCAGAAGCGGGCACGGTGGCTTCCGGCACAGGCTTCTGACGTCGACCCACCGCATCACACCGTCCCTGAGGAGAAGCCATGTCTGTCCACCTCGAACCGGCCGCGCAAGCCTTCTGCGACGCCACCGCCAACCCCCCGTACCTGTTCGAGGTCGGCCCCGAGAAGGGGCGACAGGCCGTGGACGAGGTTCAGGGCGGGCCGGTCTTCAAGCACCCGGTCGACATCGTCGACACCGTCGTCCCGGGCGGCCCGACCGGTGAGGTGTCGGTGCGCATCCTGCGTCCGCAGAACGCGCCGGCGACCCTGCCGGTCATCGTCTACGTGCACGGTGCCGGATGGGTGTTCGGCAACAACCACACCCACGACCGCCTCATCCGCGAACTCGCCGTCGGCACCCAAGCGGCGGTGGTGTTCCCCAACTACTCCCTCTCGCCCGAGGCCAAGTACCCCACCGCGATCGAGGAGAGCTTCGCGGTCGCCCAGTGGGTGGCCGCCCATGGCCTCGACCACGGCCTGGACCCCGAACGGATCGCCGTCGCGGGCGACAGCGTCGGGGGCAACATGACCATCGCGCTGACCCTCCTCGCCAAACAGCGCGGCGGCGTCGTGTTCCGCCAGCAGGTGCTCTTCTACCCGGTCACCGACGCCAACTTCGCCACCCCCTCCTACCAGGAGTTCGCCACCGGCTACTTCCTGCGGCGCGACGCCATGGAGTGGTTCTGGAACCAGTACACGACCCACCCGGGCGACCGGGCCCAGATCACCGCCTCGCCATTGCGTGCCACGACAGAGGAGCTCGCCGGCCTCCCCCCCGCCCTGGTGATCACCGGGGAAGCCGATGTCCTGCGCGACGAGGGTGAGCAGTACGCGGCGAAGCTCCGCGCGGCTGGCGTGCCCGTCACCGCCGCGCGCTTCGGGGGCATCATCCACGACTTCGTCATGCTCGACGCCCTCGCTGAGACCCACGCGGCCCGGGGCGCGATGACGCTGGCCATCAGCACGCTCAGGGACGCACTGGGCACGTCGTAGCGTCTCGCCGCTGTGCCCCGGCGCATCAGGAGGGCGGCCAGGGGCAGCCGCGCTGGCGCTGACGCGGTGTTCAGGCCCGCTACACGCGGCCGGCCCGTCTGATGCATCCGTGCCATCCAGGCGCACGACCGTCGAGGTCGACGCATCTTGCTGGCACGTGACGCCGTCGCCGAGGTGAGGGACGAACCTTGTTCCCCGCACCGAGCCCCTGCTCTTGGATTTCCTGCACAGCCCTTTCCCGCAACGGACGCCTGATCTCGACCGGCACCTCACGGAGGGTTGCTGTGTGGCTGCGTGTCGTCTGATTCCGGCAGGGGCTGTGAGCACCTCCGCCCACCGCCCTCGCTCACAGTCCGTGACAGGGTTGAGAGCCTCACGGCCGTGAGCCCTGGGGGTCGCCGACGAGGAACAACCAGGCGTTCAGGACGCCTGTGAGGATGGCTAGGAAGATGGCCGGGACAATCCAGTAGAGCCCGGCAGGGCGGTCGGCCAACAGCACCATCCCAGCGACGGCTAACAGCCCCGCGATGACGTAGCTGGTCTCTCGTCGGTCAACCACCTCGGCCAACCTTGAGTGCTCGGATCCCAGACTGTGGCGGGGAATCCGCAACAGGCCGTAGAGCGTGGTTGCCGCCACTGCGAGCAGCGCTGCTCCGACGACCCAGCGCGGCTCACCGGGAACCAGGATCAGCAGGCACACCAACAGGGGCAGGATCAGCAGGACCAGTGTGCGAGCCGCATTCGCGCGCATCCTGGGATGCTGCACGATCCGGTCGCGGTCGAGAGAGACGACCACGAAGATCAGGCCTGTCAAGGCGCCGCTGGCGCCGCCGACCATGACCGCGAAGCTCTCCCACGAACTGGTCACCATGCCACCAGTGGAGCATGCCGACAGCGCTATCGCTGCGCGCCAGATGACCGGTATCTGCACATCAGGTCATCCGACAGAAGAGACGCCGGCGGTCCGGGCCGACGATCGACGAGTCAACCTCCCACCAGCCAAGGAGAGCCCCATGTCTCACCACCTCGCCGCAGCGCAGGCCGGCACCCTCGGGCAGCTATACATCGACGACCTCTACGTCTTCCCAGGACAGACGGGCACGGTCTTCATCATGAACGTCAACTCCGACGTGACCGGTGAGCAGGCCGAGCCGTCGTTCCTGCCCGGTGCACGCTACGAGTTCAAGGTCCACCTCGACGGAGGCGCGCAGGAGCAGGTCACCTACCGACTCACGTTCGAGGAGCCGGACAGCGACGGTCACCAGCAGTACCAGCTCCACGTCCTCACCGGCGCGGACGCCGTGGACGACTCGGCTCCTGGTGAGCTGGTCCTCGAGGGCCGCACGGGTCAGGCCACGGAGACCGTCGGCCTCAAGGCGTGGGCGGGCCGCATCGGCGACGCGTTCTACATCGACCTGTCGCTACTGGGCATCGTCAACGGTGCCGTCCGCACCGGCACCGCACTGGATCTGTCCGGCTGGAATCCCGACACCGCCCAGAACAGCTTCACCGACACCACGGTCGACTCGATCGTCCTCGAAGTCCCGCACGGCCACTTCCAGATGCATCCCGGCACCGAGATCGCGGTGTGGTGCGCTACCAGGATCACCGAAGGAGACGACGACTGGCACCAGATCAACCGGTACGGACAACCCATGCTGTGGCCGATCTTCTGGCCCGACGACGTGCACTTCACCCACCCCGCCAACACCCGACACCCGTCGGAGGACTACGCCGCCGACGGCAAGTACGTGGCCGACCTGATCGCCAGCACCGTCGCCGCGTCCGGTACCTCCGGCGACCCGGACGGCTACGGGCGAGCAGTCGCGAGGGAGCTGTTCCCCGACGTCATGCGTCACGTCGTCGGCACCCCCGCCGTGTACGGGTTCGCCGGCCGCAACGGCCGCACCCTGGCCGACAACGCCCCCGAGGCGATGCTGTCCCTGGTCACCAACACCGCCGTCCCCTCGGGGCTCAAGCACACGGTCGCCGAGCACCTGCGCGACACGAAGTTCCCTTACGTGGTGCCCGCACCCAAGGAGTGACGCCTGCTCCGGATGAGGTCTCGGGGCTGCAAGAGCCGCTTTGCCCCGACAAGCCGCTGCGGGCGCCGCGCCGCGCCCGCAGCGGCTTCTCACTTCGAGCAGAGCGCGCCCCCGCACCCCGGCTCACCACAACACGACAGCACGCCCCCACGACCACGACTCGACGCCTCATCCCACAGACCGGGAGGACCTCCCATGCTGCCCCAGTCGGCAACGCCCACCTGCGAACAGCCACCCGCGGCACGTCACCCGCTCCGCGCGTTCACGCGGAACCTGACCCGAGGCGACCGTCGTGAACTGGCTGCGATGGCGTCGGTCATCCTCGCACTCCACTTGATCGGGTTCGGCCTGTTGTTCGGGGTCGTCGACCCGCACCACTCCCGGCTCGCGGGCGGCCGTCCCATCCTGACGGTCGGAGTCGGGGTGTTGGCCTACACCTTCGGGCTGCGCCACGCGTTCGACGCGGACCACATCGCCGCGGTCGACAACACCACCCGCAAGCTGATCAGTGACAACCTCGTCGGTCAGCGCGAGGGCGCGGGCGCCCAGAAGCCACTGTCGGTGGGGTTCTGGTTCTCGCTGGGCCACTCGACGATCGTGTTCGCCTTGGCGGTCGCGCTCGCCGCAGGCGTGAAGTCGCTGATCGGTCCGGTCGAGAGCGACACGTCTCGCCTTCACGTCATCACCGCGGTCATCGGCCCGTCGGTGTCCGGAGCGTTTCTGTGGGTTCTCGGCGTCGTCAACCTGGCCGCCATGCTCGGCATCCTCGGTGTCTTCCGGGCGATGCGCACCGGCCGCTACGACGAGGCCGAGCTGGAGAGGCAGCTGAACTCGCGCGGCACCATCAACCGCCTCCTGGGAGGACTGACCAGGTCGGTCACCAGGCCCTGGCAGATCTACCCGATCGGTCTCCTGTTCGGGCTCGGCTTCGACACCGCCACCGAGGTCGGGCTTCTGGTTCTGGCCGGCGGTGCTGCGGCGGTCAGCGTGCCCTTCTACTCCATCCTCGTGCTGCCGGTCCTGTTCGCGGCCGGCATGTGTCTGGCCGACACCGGCGACGGCGTGCTGATGAATGCGGCCTACGGGTGGGCATTCGGCCGCCCGGTTCGCAAGGTCTTCTACAACCTCACCATCACTGCCATCTCGGTCGTCGCCGCGTTGGCGATCGGCACCATCGAGCTGACCGGCGTGCTCGCCGACAAGCTCGCCATCACCAGCGGCCCCGTAGCTGCAGTCGCCGACATCAACCTCGACTACGCCGGCTACGCCATCGTCGGCCTGTTCGTCGGCTCCTGGCTGGTCGCCCTCGCCGTATGGCGCCTCGGACGCATCGAAGAGAGGTGGTCACCAGGCACCGTCAGCGGAGACCCGGTCACCGACCCCCTCTGACAGCCAGCTCTGACCGCTGACCGCCCACGGTCATGGACCCAAGACTGTGGCCCGGGCGGCAAACCCGCCCGGCCCACGGCCCCTCGCCGGCCTGCCAACGGCCGCCGCTCACTCCACACAACCGCAAGCCCCGCCAGATTCCGCAGGGCTGCAGGGTCCCCGAGAGAGAGTTCGTCATGTGGGACACAGCCGACACCCAGGCCCACCCGCTGTCACATGAGATGCCATGCCCGCAGTGTGGGCACGCCTCCCATACCTACCTGCCGTGTTCGGACACGTGCAACTGCGTCCCCACGTGGTGCTCACCGGCCCTGGCCGTAGGAAGAATGGACGCCGCCCGCACCAAGACCAGCCAAGCGGCCCTGAGCCATGCGAGGGTTCCGAGCAAACCCACGCCAAAGCCCGTCGAGCCTCGAACGGCAGTTCACTCCACCGAGCGTGTGCCCGGGCTGCGCCAGGAAGCTCAGCAAGGAGGCAAGGCTGGACATGGCAGCGGCGGGTGACGCCGTCGAGAGTCTTCATCGTCCTCGGGGCATGTTCCGGTCAGGCGCGTGACCCTCATGCCGGGACAAGAGCCGGCGGCGGTTGGGCCCGGTCCAGGATCGCACGCGGTGCGAAGTCGACGAACATCAGCTCGATGAGCCGGTCGGCGACGTCCATCACGAGGTCGTCCTTGCTGGGGAACCGCCGGTAGACGGCCGTCAGGTCGACTCCGAGCGAACTGCCGAGGCAGGCGGCGGCGCAGTCACCAGCAGCACGGTCAGTGCGCCATGTCGACGAACCGGCTGTAGTGGCCCTGGAAGGCCACGACGATGTCGCGGGTCGGGCCGTTACGGTGCTTGGCCACGATGACATCTGCCTCGCCGGGGCGGGTCGACTCCTTCTCGTAGACGTCGTCACGGTGCAGCAGGATGACCATGTCGGCGTCCTGCTCGAGCGATCCCGACTCACGCAGGTCGGAGACCATCGGGCGCTTGTCCGAGCGCTGCTCCGAGCCACGGTTGAGCTGGGAGAGCGCGATGACCGGGACGTCGAGCTCCTTGGCCAGCAGCTTGATCTGACGGGAGAACTCCGAGACCTCGAGCTGGCGCGACTCGACCTTCTTGCCCGAGCTCATCAGCTGCAGGTAGTCGAGCACGATCAGCTTCAGGTCGTGCTTCTGCTTGAGCCGGCGCGCCTTCGAGCGGATCTCCATCATCGTCAGGTTCGGCGAGTCGTCGATGAACATCGGCGCCGAGGAGACCTCGCCCATCTTCCGGGCGAGCTTGTTCCAGTCGTCGTCGGTCATGTTGCCGTTGCGGATGTGGTTGAGCGGCACCTTCGCCTCGGCGCTGAGCAGCCGCATGGTGATCTCCGCGCGCCCCATCTCGAGACTGAAGAAGACGCTGGTCAGGTTGTTGGCGATCGACGCCGCGCGGCAGAAGTCGAGCGCGAGCGTCGACTTACCCATCGCGGGACGCGCCGCGACGATGATCATCTGGCCGCCGTGGAAGCCGTTGGTGAGCTCGTCGAGGTCGGCGAAGCCGGTCGGGATGCCGTAGATGCCGGCCTCGCGGTTGGAGATCGCCTCGATCTCGTCGAGGACGCCGCCCATGATGTCGCTCAGCGGCGCGTAGTCCTCGCTGGCCCGCTTCTCGGTGAGCTTGAAGACCTCGGCCTGGGCCTCGTCGACGATGTCGTCGACGTCGCCCTCGCCGGCGTACCCGATCTGCACGATCTTGGTGCCGGCCTCGACGAGGCGCCGCAGCGTCGCCTTCTCCTTG
>NZ_BAAAPB010000001.1:888999-980433 GCF_039530925.1 Nocardioides panacihumi
GCGCCCCGCCGATCTTCTGCAGCTCGCCGCGCCGCTGAAGCTCGGCCGCGACGGTGACCATGTCGACCGGCTCGTTGCGGCCGTACAGGTCGATGGCGACGTCGAAGATCGTCTCGTGCGCCGGCCGGTAGAAGTCGACCCCTCGGATCGCCTCGGTGACGTCGGCGATGGCGTCCTTGGAGATGAGCATCGCGCCGAGCACCGACTGCTCGGCCGCCATGTCCTGCGGCGGCGTGCGGTCGATCGCCGAGGAGCTGCGACGCTCGCCCGGCTCGTGCGCCACCGGACCGTCGCCCCACTCGTCGTACGGCGGGTCCGGGATGCGCCGGGGGTCGGACTCGGTGACGCTCACTGCTCGCTCCTCCGCACCACTCGCGTGTCTCGACCCACTGTCCTGCACGCTAGACGCGGGCACCGACAGCCCCGCACGTGCGTGTCCGGCACCCCTCGGCCCGAGGACTCTTCGGGGGGTGCGGATGTGCCACCGTAGGTCCCTCAGGTGGTGCTGTGAAATCGCGTTGTCCACAGGGGGGTGTGGATAACTCACGGATCCCCGTGGACGACACGCGGTGAGGTGTGCACTCACTGGGGAGGGCCCTGTGGACCCACTAACCCGCCCAACCCATAATCGGCGTCTGACCTGGACAAACGGTATCCCAGGGGTGTGCAGCGAAAATAGTTCGGGAGTGATCCAGTTCACTTCCCGGCCATGTGCCGGTTTCGTGCCGGTTTGTCGACAATCGGCCTGGGACCGTCCCAGGACAATAGTTATCCCCCGGTTTTCCACCGGTCCTGCCGAGCCCCCTATCGTGCTCTGACATGGACCGCACCCACGACCGCGAGATCGTGCGTCTTGCGGTCCCCGCGTTCCTCGCTCTGGTCGCCGAGCCCCTGTTCCTGCTCGCAGACTCCGCGATCGTCGGCCACCTCGGCACCGCTCAGCTCGCGGGGCTCGGCGTCGCCGGCGCGGTCCTCCAGACGATCGTCGGCATCTGCGTCTTCCTGGCGTACGGCACCACCGCCAGCGTCGCGCGCCGGGTCGGCGCGGGCGACCTGCGCGGCGCGATCGCGCAGGGCGTCGACGGGCTCTGGCTCGCGGTCGTCATCGGCGTGCTCGTCACCCTCCCCTGCCTGCTCCTCGCCGGGCCGCTGGTGCGCGCTGTCGGCGCCCACGGCGCGGTGGTCGAGCACGGGACGACCTACCTCCGCATCGCCGTCCTCGGTGTCACCCCGCTCCTGGTGATGCTCGCCGCGACCGGCGTGCTGCGCGGATTCCAGGACACCCGTACGCCGCTCGTCGTCGCCGTCGGCGGCAACCTGCTCAACATCGTGCTCAACCTGCTGCTGGTCTACGGCTTCGGCCCCTTCGACGGCTGGGGCATCGCGGGCTCGGCGACCGGCTCGGTGATCGCCCAGGTGCTGTCGGCCATGACGCTCGCCGCCGTCGTCGTCCGCGGCGCACGACGCCACCGGGCTCCCCTGCGACCCGATCTCGCCGGCATCCGCCGAGCCGGGCGGAGCGGCGTCCCGCTCGTCGTCCGCACGCTCACGCTCCGGGCCGCGCTGCTCGTGACGACGTACGCCGTCACGCTGGTCTCCCTCTCCGACCAGGACGCCCAGCTCGCCGCTCACCAGATCGCCTTCACGCTGTGGACGTTCCTGGCTTTCGTGCTCGACGCGATCGCCATCGCGGCGCAGGCCCTCACCGGCCGATCCCTCGGCGCGGGCGACGTGGTCGGCACCCGCTCGATCACCGCGCGGATGGTCTGGTGGGGCGTCGTCTCGGGCGTGGCGACGGGGATCCTGCTCGCGGCCACCAGCCCGTTCCTGGGCAGGCTGTTCACCGGCGACGACGCCGTGCGGGAGCTGCTCGTGCCGGTGCTGCTCATCGTCGCGGTCACACAACCGGTCTGCGGCATCGTGTTCGTGCTCGACGGCGTGCTCATCGGCGCCGGCGACGGCCGCTACCTGGCGTACGGCGGCCTCGTGACCCTGCTCGTCTACGCACCCGTGGTGCTGCTGCTGCACAGCTCGCTGGCGACGGTGTGGATCGCCTTCTCGGTGGTCTTCATGGGCGCCCGGCTCGTCGTGCTCGTCCACCGCGCCCGGGGAAACGCGTGGCTGGTTGTCGGTGCCCCCGCCTAGCGTGAGCGCATGAGCGACTTCAGCGACCTGTTCGACCCGAAGGCGATCCTCAAGCACTACCTCCAGCGCGGCCGAGAAGGGCTGCTCCTGAAGCTCGAGGGGCTCTCGGAGCGCGACCTGCGAATGCCGCGCACCCCGACAGGCACGAGCCTGATCGGGATCGTGAAGCACTGCGCCAACGTGGAGTGGGGCTACCTCGGCATGACCTTCGGGCGCACCTTCCCCGACCAGCACCTGCTCGTGCCGTTCGAGGCGTACGCGGCCGACCCGCAGGCCGACTGGTACGCCACCGAGGACGAGACGACCAGCGGCATCATCGATCTCTACCACCGCGTCGGGGAGGCTGCCCGCACCACGATCGACGAGCTGCCGCTCGACACGGTCGGCCGGGTCCCGTGGTGGCCGGAGGACATCGCCCGAGCCAACCTGCACCACCTGGTCGTGCGCGTCATCGACGACACCGCCCGTCACGCCGGCCAGGCCGACATCATCCGCGAGCTGCACGACGGGGCCGTGGGACTGCACCCGGACAACACCAACATCCCGGACGGTTACGACTGGCCGGCGTACGTCGAGAAGCTGACCGCCCTCGCCAACCGCTTCTGACCCGCGACGTCATACGGGGTGGTCGCCCTGACCACCACGGCGCATGACGTCCGGAGCGGGGGGCAGGACGTCATACGGGGTGGTCGCCCTGACCACCACGGCGCATGACGTCCGGAGCGGGGGGCAGGACGTCATGCGGGGTGGTCGCCCAGACAACCACGGCGTATGACGTCCGGCGCCGGCCGCGACGTCATACGGGGTGGCCGCCCAGACAACCACGGCGTATGACGTCCGCAGCGGGGCAAGGACCCGGAAATGCCGAACGGGGCCGATCCCGAAGGACCGACCCCGCTCGTGTGACTCGAACGTCAGGCAGGAACGACGTTGAGGGCCACCGAAGCGGACACCTCGTCGTGCAGCCGGACCGAGACCTGGTGCGCGCCGAGGGCCTTGATCGGGTTGCCGATCACCACGGTGCGCTTGTCGACCGACTCACCGGCGACGGCCGAGAGCGCCTCGGCGACGTCGGCCACGGTGACGGAGCCGAACAGACGACCCTCCTTGCCGGACCGGACCTTGAGCTGGACCGGAGCGGACTCGAGCTTCGCCTTGATCTGGCCGGCGTGGTCGGCGTCGCGCAGAGCGCGGGCCGCACGGGCCGACTTGATGGCCTCGACCTGCTTCTCGGCGCCACGGGTCCAGCGGATCGCGTCGCCGCGCGGGACGAGGTAGTTACGGGCGTAGCCGTCCTTGACCTCGACGATGTCGCCGGCGGAGCCGAGGCCGGTGACCTCCTGGGTCAGGATGATCTTGGTAGCCATGTGTCAGCTCCTCTCTCAGCGACCGGTGGAGGTGTAGGGCAGCAGGGCGACCTCACGGGCGTTCTTGACGGCGATGGCCACGTCCCGCTGGTGCTGGACGCAGTTGCCGGTCACCCGACGCGCGCGGATCTTGCCGCGGTCGGAGATGAACTTCCGGAGCAGCGTGGCGTCCTTGTAGTCGACGCCGGTCGCCTTCTCCTTGCAGAACTGGCAAACCTTCTTCTTGGGCTTGCGAATCACTGCCTTGGCCATTGTGGTGCTTCCTCTCTAGAAGCCCGGCCCCGTTGATGGGTTGAGTGCCGGAATGGTTACGGGTTGGGAAGGATCAGAACGGGGGCTCGTCGGAGCCGACCCCGGGAGCACCCCACGGGTCGTTGGCGGGAGCGGACTGGCCGCCACCGCCGCCGTACCCACCACCGCCACCCGCCGGAGCGGACGGAGCAGCGGGCGTGGCCCACGGGTCGTTGGCCGGGGCGCCGCCACCGGACTGCTGACCACCGCCGCCGCCGGACTGCTGGCCGCCGAAGCCGCCACCACCCTGACGGGAGGCCCGGGTCACCTTGGCGGTGGCCCAGGTGAGCGACGGGCCGATCTCGTCGACCTGCAGCTCGTTGACGGTGCGCTTCTGGCCCTCGCGGTCCTCGTACGAGCGCGACACGAGCCGCCCCTGCACGATGACGCGAGTGCCCCGGGTGAGCGACTCGGCGACGTTCTCCGCAGCCTGGCGCCAGATCGAGCAGCGCAGGAACAGCGTGTCGCCGTCCTCCCAGCTGTTCGTCTCACGCTTGAAGGTGCGGGGGGTCGACGCCACCGTGAAGTTGGCGACCGCAGCACCCGACGGCGTGAAGCGGAGCTCCGGGTCGTCGGTGAGGTTGCCGATCACGGTGATGACGGTGTCGCCTGCCATGAGTACTCCCTAGCTTGTTCTGATCGGTGCCGGTGTCGGAGACCATCCTTGCGGATGCCGCCGACACTGGCGGGTCAATCCACAGGGCTCACTTGCCCGGGCGGATGACCTTGGTGCGCAGGATGGACTCGTTGAGCGTCAGCTGGCGGTCGAGCTCCTTGACCGTCGCGGGCTCCGCGGTCAGCGTGACCACGGCGTAGATCCCCTCGGCGTTCTTCTTGATCTCGTACGACAGGCGACGACGACCCCACACGTCCACGTTGTCGACGGTTCCACCGTCGTTGCGGACCACGTTGAGGTACTTGTCGAGCGACGGAGCGACGGTGCGCTCGTCAAGGCTCGGGTCGAGAATGACCATCACTTCATATGCACGCATAGCGATCTCCACCTCCTCTGGACTCGGCGGCCACGGTCTCTCCGTGGCAGGAGGGCTGATGCGGTTGTGCCTCTCCCATGTCGGAGAGGGACGCGTCAGGCTATCAACTGCCGGACGCCGCTCCTAAATCAGAGGCCCAGCGTCTGTGCGGTCCACTCGTTGCGGAGGCGGCCGTCCGGGTCGAAGCGTCCGGCGAGGTCGATGAAGTCGCCCATCCGCGGGTAGCGCGGCGTCACGACGTCCGCGTGCGCGCGGAACACCTTCCCCCAGTGCGGGCGCGCCCCGAGCGGGAGCAGCACCCGCTCGAGCCGGTCCAGCAGCGGCAGCACCTGCAGCGGCCGGCGCTCCCACGTGAAGTGGAGGGCGGCCGCGTCGCCGCCGTACGCGCCGGAGAGCCAGAGGTCGTCGCCCGCGATCGTGCGCACCTCCGAGACGAGCAGCTCCGGCTCCAGCTCGGCGCCGATCTCGCGCACCGCGGCGAGAGCCTCGGCGAGGCGGGCGCGCGGCACGAAGAACTCACTCTGCAGCTCCTCGCCCGCGCTCGGCGTGAACCCCATCCGGAAGTGCGGCAGTCGCTCGTGCCACGGGCCCGGCGCTCCGAGCTGCGGCGTGGTGTTCTCGACCGCCATGCCGGCGATCATGTGCCGCTGCCCGGCCGCCGGACGCGTGCCGTCGAGCACCCGCGGCTCACCACGCTCCTTGAGCCACACCTGCCCGACCTGCTCGCCGGTCCAGCGCGTGAAGACCGAGACGGAGTACGCCGCTGCGGTGACCTCGTCGGTGCGGTCGAGCAGCGCGTCCCACGTCAGCCCCTCGAGCACCACCTGGCGGACGTCGTACGTCGGCTCGACGTCGAGCTCCAGGGCCGTGACGATCCCCAGCGCACCGAGCGCGACGACCGCGCCGGGGAAGTCGGAGTCGCCCCGCGCGAGCCGGACGTGCTCGCCACGACCGTCCACCAGCTCGACCGCGGCCACCGCGGCCGCCAGCGACCCGACCGCGTCGCCCGACCCGTGGGTGCCGGTGGCGACCGCGCCGGCGACGCTGATGTGCGGCAGCGAGGCGAGCGCGGCCAGCGCCCAGCCCGCCTGGTGCAGCGTGGTCGCGAGGTCGCCGTAGCGCAGTCCCGCCGGGACCCGCGCGACCCGCCGGGACGCGTCGACCTCGACCTCGCCGGGCAGGCCGGTCACGTCGACCAGCACGCCGGGGGAGTCGGCCAGGTCGGTGAACGAGTGGCGGCTGCCGAGCGCCCTCAGGTGCGGCTCCGCGGCCACCAGCTCGGCGAGCTCGGCCAGCGACGTCGGACGGCGCAGCTCGCGGGCGGCGTACGTGTGCGACCCGGCCCAGGTCGTGCCGACGCTCATCGGAGGACCTCCGCGAGCCAGGCCGCCTGCCGCGCCTGCTGGAACGGGCCGCCGCCCTCGTGGTCGTTGAACTCGTAGACGGCCAGCTCCTTCGGTCCCGCGTAGGACCGGTAGGCCGCGAAGACCGTCGACGGCGGGCAGATCGTGTCCATCACCGCCACGGAGAAGAGCGCGGGCGCCGTCGCCCGGCGGCCCATGATCGCTCCGTCGAAGTGCGCCAGCGTCGTGAAGACCAGGTCGACCTCGTCGCGGTGGGCGGAGAGGTAGCGGCCGATCTCGGCGTACGGGTCGAGTGTCGGCAGGTCGGCGGCCCGACGGAAGTCGCAGAGGAACGGCACGTCCGGCATGACGGCGGCGACGGCCTGCCCGGCGAGCGGGGCAAGCGCGCCGGCCGCCAGCGCGATCCCGCCGCCCTGGCTGATGCCGGTCACGGCGACGCGGGCGCCGTCGACCAGCTCGTGACGACGGAGCACCTCGACGGCACGGACCGCGTCGACGTACACCCGTCGGTAGAAGTGGGCGTCCGGATGGCCGATGCCGCGGGTCAGGAAGCCGGGCGTGCTCGGCCCGGAGCCGTGCGGGTCGCCGGTCGCACCCGTCGTCCAGCCGCTCCCCTGGCCGCGTGTGTCCATGACCAGGTGCGCGTAGCCCGCGAGCGCCCAGAAGACGTGCTCGTGCGGCATCCCGCGGCCGCCGTTGTAGCCCTGGAACTGAACGATCCCGGCGAGCCGCCCGTCGCCGCGCAGCGGAGCCGCCGGCAGGTGCAGCCACCCGTGCACGGGGTCGCCGCCGAAGCCCGAGAAGGTCAGGTCGAAGGTGTCCACCGCGACGAGCCCGTTGTCGACGGGCTCGAGGCTCACGTGCAGCGGCACGGCAGACTGCTCGGTCAGCGTGCGCGACCAGAACGCGTCGAAGCCGGGCGGTTCGGGCAGCTCGGGGCGGTACTCCCAGAGCTCGGGCAGGGACAGGTCGATCCGGGGCACGTCGCGACTCTAGGTCGTCATGGGGCCCGGCGCGGGCCAGAGGCCACGCGTGAACGCCGTCACGACCGTACGAGCCGGGCGATCGCCTCGTTGGCCTCCTTGAGCTTGGCGTCGGCGTCGGCGCCGCCCTCCTTGACCGCGTCGGCGACGCAGTGGCCCAGGTGCTCGTCGAGGAGGCTCAGCGCGACCGACTGGAGCGCCTTGGTGGCGGCGGAGACCTGGGTGAGGACGTCGATGCAGTACTGCTCCTCCTCGACCATCCGCTGCAGGCCACGGATCTGCCCCTCGATGCGGCGCAGGCGCTTGAGGTGGTCGACCTTGCGGTCGGCGTAGCCGGGGTGTGCGTGGGTCATACGCTCGACGATACCCCCCGTGGGTACGTCGGGTCGCCAGTCGGACGGACTGTCCCCGGCGGCACCTAGGCTGGTGCGCATGGTGGTCATCGGAGCCCATGTCGACCAGACCGACCCGATCGCGGAGGCGAAGGCGCGCGGCACGACGCTGGTGCAGTTCTTCCTCGGCGACCCGCAGGACTACAAGGGCCCCGAGTTCGCGTACGCCGGCGGCGCCGACGCCCTGCGCGCCGATGCCGAGGCCGCCGGGATCGACCTCTACGTGCACGCGCCGTACATCATCAACGTCGCGACCACGAACAACCGGATCCGGATCCCGTCACGCAAGCTGCTGCAGCAGCACGTCGACGCGGCCGCGTCGATCGGCGCGAAGGGGCTGATCGTGCACGGCGGCCACGTCAACAAGGCCGACGACCCCGCCAAGGGCTTCGACAACTGGCGCAAGGCGGTCGAGGCGACCGACCTGAAGCTGCCGCTGCTCATCGAGAACACCGCCGGCGGCGACAACGCCATGGCCCGCTACCTCGAGCGCATCGCCGGGGTGTGGGACGCGATCTCCGCGACCGAGCAGTTCGACCGCGTCGGCTTCTGCCTCGACACCTGCCACGCGCACGCGGGCGGCAACCCGCTGGAGACCATCGTCGAGGACGTCCGCAAGATCACGGGTCGCATCGACCTGGTGCACGCCAACGACTCACGCGACGACTTCGACTCCGGTGCCGACCGGCACGCGAACTTCGGCGCCGGCCGGATCGACCCGGACCTGCTGGCCGCGGTGGTGCGCGATGCCGGCGCTCCGGTGGTGTGCGAGACGCCCGGCGGCGCCGGCGAGCACCGGTCCGACTTCGCCTGGCTCCGGGAGCGGATCGACTCCTGAGTGCCGAGTCGGCGCAACCTCGCACCCTCAGACCCTCGAGTCGGCGCAACCTCGCACCCTCAGACCCTCGAGTCGGCGCAACCTCGCACGCCTGATGTCAGGAGGCGCCGACTCGGCGTCCCCAGCGCGCGAAGATGCGCCGACTCGGCGTCCCCAGCGCGCGAAGATGCGCCGACTCGGCCTCCCCAGCGCGCGAAGATGCGCCGACTCCGCGTCCCCAGAGCGCGAAGATGCGCCGACTCGGCGAAGGTTCTACGGGTGCGTCACGACCCGCACGACGCGGGTCTCGCCGGTCCTGACACCGCCCGTGCGACGCAGCACCAACTCCTGCACCGGCACGTCCGACCGGAACGCCAGGAAGCTGAACGACGTACGCCCCACCGCGAGCGGCACGAGGTTGCACGGTCGGTCGACGACCTCCCAGCGTGACACCAGGCCGGTCCCGCTGAACCTGACGTCCAGCCGGTTGCCGGCGTCGATCTCGACGAGGGCGCCGGCGGCAGGGTCGCGGACGGTGTGGATGGAGATCGTGTCGGACATGGTCTGCATGACGCTCATGACTCGCTCCTCGTTGACGACTTGTTGCTGAGGAGCGTGGTGACGCGGACCTGATACCGGTCAGCCGAAGCAGATGAACGGCACCGGTGGCCGTTCGGCCGTCGGAGCCGGCACCGCAGCCGCGAGCGCGGCCGCCGGCGCGAGGCCGTTGGCCAGCCCGCGGTGGACGGCCACCAGTGCGTCGTACGCCGCCTGGTCGGCCACGGCCGCCGGGGAGGCGATCACGCAGCGGGCGCCGGCGTGCAGCCAGGCGGTCGCCATGCCGATCAGCTCCTCGCCCCACCGCACCGTCGAGCGACCGACCTCGCAGGCGCTCAGCAGCACGACGTCGGGCACCGACGAGAGCTGGTCGATGTCGTAGCCGAACCAGAGCCCGTCATGGAGCTGGAGACCGGAGAAGAGCGGGTTCTCAGCCGAGTGCTGGCCGTGCGCGGCGACGTGGAGGACGTCGACGCTGGCCGCGAGCGCGGAGACGGCCTCGGCGGTCGCGGCGGAGTTCGTCAGCACGGTCGCCGCCGGCCACTCCTTGGCCGACGCGGTGACCTCGTCCTCGGCGCGGGCGACCCGGGGACCGGCGACGAGGCCGGCCGAGGCGGTTCGGAGCGGGCTCGCGGCACGGGCCAGCCAGGTGGTGGCCGACTGCGCGACGGTGACCGGGCGCCCGGCGAATCCGGGCAACACCGTCCACGGGATACCGGCCAGGACGCCGGACGGGGTGAGCACCACGGCGCGGTCCCCGAGGTCGCCGGTCAGTGGTGCGACGAGCAACCCCGCCAGCTGCTGCAGCCGGCCGACGAGCCCGCCGCGCACCACCGGGCCGATCGGGTCGGGGAGCTCGGAGGCCGCCATGTCGAGGTCGGGCAGCAGGCCGCCGAGCAGGGCGTCGAGTGCCGAGCGCGGGCCGAGATCGTGCCACCCGATGCGCGCGGCCGTGACGACGAGGGCGACCAGGCGATCCGAGGTGACGACGTACGCCACCAGCGCGGTCTCGTCGCCGAGCGCCCCCTGCAGCTCCTCGAGCGAGACCGGGTCCATCACCTCGCGGGACCCGTCGCTTCGCCAGGCGAGCTCGCGGATGCGTCCGCGAAGCTCGGCCTCGCGCGCTTGCGTCACCCCGTCACGAAGCTCCGCGAGCCCGGCCACGATCTCGGGGTTCTGCGGGGCGCGCACCGGCTGCACCCGGGAGGCGAGCATGCGCGCGCGCTCGGACCACTCGAAGAGCGTGGCCGGCCGACCGGACTCGACCGCAAGCGCGAGCCCCCGCGTGCCGAGACGGACGCCATGGCCCGCGACGTTGGTCTGCAGGTCGAGCGAGCCGAACGACGACTGCCAGGCGTGCAGCTCCTCCAACCCGGCCCGCAGGTGGCCGAACGCCGCGGCACGCTGTCCCTGGGCTGCCGCGAGCTCGGCACGTGTCTCGCGGTCCAGGAGCCGCACGGCGAGGGGTGCCCGCCGCGGCAGTCTGGCGTCCCGGAGGCGCCGACGCGCGTCGGCCACGTCGCCCTGGCGCACCTGGCCCAGGGTCGCGGTCAGATGAAGGCTGTGGGCACCCCACGTGAGCCCTTGGGCGCGCAGCCCCGCCTCGAGCTCGTCGGCGCGCTGCACGAAGGACCTTCCCGGTCGCCCCGTCCGGACCGCGGCGACCAGCGCCACGCTGTCGGCGCGGACCCGCCACGACTCTGCTCCGACCCGCGCGAAGCGGCGGGAGGCTGTGCGGGCGGCGCGCAGGGCGGCCGCCGGGTCCGAGACGACCACGGTGCGCGCCAGCGCGAGCTCGGCCTCCGCTCGGCGCTGGCCGAGCCGGTGTCGGCCGAAGTCGGTGGCCGCCGCCGCCAGGTCGCGGCGCCCCAGCGAGACCAGGCCGGCCGCGAGCAGCACCTCGGCGCGATCCTGGGCTGCGGTGGCCGCCATCACGGGCGACATCGCCGACATCCGCTCCCGACTCGCGTCCATGTGTCCGAGGGCGGCGACGAGGTCACCCACCAGGAACGACGCGTAGCCGAGGTTGTGTCGGGCCGCGACCGCCTCGTCCGTCCGTCCGGCGGCGGTCATCAGCGTGAGCGCCCGCTCGAAGTCGGTCGATGCCTCTCGCGGCTGGCCCTGCGCGAGCCTCACCCCGCCCCGGTTGACCAGCGCGCGAGCGAGCTCGACCGGGTCTTCGAGCCGACGGATACCGGACTCGAACGCCTCCAGCGCCGCGGCCGTCTCACCGTGCCGCAGCAGGAGCATCGCGTGCTGGCACTGGAGGACGCCACGGGTGTCCCCCGAGAGCCCGTCGCCCGCGAGCGCGCGCTCCAGCGAGGCGAAAGCATCCTCGATCGATCCGGTCTCGTAGTCGAGGAAGGCCTGGCTGGCGATGACCCGGGCGTGACGGTCGGCGTCCTCGGCCGCGACAGCGGCGACGGCGGCACGGCGCAGGAGCGACGCGGCCACCGGATAGCGGCGCGTGTTCAGCGCCGCCACCCCACGCTTGTGCAGCTCGCCGGCGGTCGTCACCCTCCGATCATGTCGCTCTTTCGACGATCACGGCACGGGTTTGGACGCCGGGGACGACGTCAGTGGTGCGGCTTGATGCCCGCGACGTCGGTGACGACGTCCCATCCACGCTTGACGCGCGCGCCCCTGCGGTCGTCGACGCCGTGCTTGTCGAAGTACTTCAGCAGCGCCGCCGCGATCTGGGCCCCCACGTTCGGCGCCGCGAACGACGTACCGCTCCAGACCGCGAAACGGCCGGTGAAGTCGTCGGGATCGATGCACTCACGACGCATGCCGTCGACGTCCTCGCCGGCGACCGGCAACAGGCTGCCGTTGCGACGCGGCATCGTGCTGACGACAGCCGCACCGGTCGTCCACGCGCGGACCCAGGGGCCCGCGTTGGAGAAGAACGCTCCGGTGCCGTTCGGGTTCCTCGCGCCGACCGAGACCAGCGGCACCTGCTTGGCGTGCGTGCGGTAGCGCTCGGGGTGGTGGGTGTGTCCCTCGTCGGCCGGGTCCCAGGGCGCGAACGCCGCCGGGAACGACGGGCGGCGCGTGGAGTCGTTGCCCGCCGAGCACACGACCACGACGCCGAGCTTGCCGAAGTCGTCCATGAGCGGACGCACGATCTCGTCGAACAGCGCGTCCTTGTGGCTCTCGTGGTAGTAGCCCATCGACAGGCTGAGCACGTCGATGAGCACGCCCTTGCGTTCGTGCTGCGGGACCTCTCGCTCCTCCTCGTCCACGGCGATCCTGACGAGCTGGAGGATCTGGTGCAGGCACTTGAGCCACGCGCTCTCCTTGATCGGGCCCTCCTCGGGCACGATCCGCCAGGAGATGATGTCCGCGTCGGTGCAGACCTGCCGGATGACCCCGGCGATGAAGGTGCCGTGTCCGAGCAGCGGCTCGAGGGCGCCGTCGATCGACTCGTCCTTGTCCTTGCTGCGCGTCCCGGGTGCGTAGTCGACGGTGTGCTTGTAACCGATCGGGTTCCCGTCCGCGGCGGCGATGTCGGACTCGACCACGCCGGAGAGCCACGGGTGGTGAGCGACGCCGGTGTCCAGGATCGCGACGACAGGCCGCCGACCCTTGACCGATTCGTGGCGGGGCGGAGGGCCACCGACCACGGCGACCGGCTGCCGGCCACCGAACCCCGGGACGCCGTACGTCGAGGTCGGGTGCGACAGCTCGACGGGGTGCGACAGCTCCACCGGGTGCGACAGCTCGACCGGGTGCGAGAGCTCGACCGGGTTCGGCTCGATGCCGGGGGAGTCGAGGTGATGGTCGAGTGCGACGGCGCGCAGGGTGCCGCCCGCGCTCATCCGGGCGTGCTGCAGGAGCAGCCACGCGTCCGGCGGCTGCGAGACCTCGTCCTCCTTGGGCCGGACCTCGACGGTGCTGAGACCCGGTGCGAGCTCGGTCCGCTCGATGTCCCAGCCGAGCTTCTCCGCCGCGATCCTGAGGGTGTCCATCCGATCCTTGTAGCCCTCGTCGGTCTCGGCGATGAGGAGCTGCGCGGCGTCGTACCGCGTCGAGCTGACCGTGCCTGTCCCGTAGGTCGGTGCAGTCTCCGGGTCGAGGACACGACCGGTGTCTCCCAGCCCGGGGCTGAGCCAGGTCTCGGCGGGGTTTCGCAGCGGCATGTTGCCCTCTCAGATCTCGAAGGTGGGGGTCACGAAAGGCGCCCGGTCGTCGTGCGGCTCGAGCCGCAGCCGCACCAGGCCGAGCGGTACGTCGGGGATGTCGAAGCGGCCGGTGTCGCTGACGAGCGCCGCCAGGACCGTGCCGTCGTCGTGCAGGACGCGGACCGTGATGGGCTCCGGTGGGACCACCCAGCCGTCGATCCGGCTGCGCTCACCCTCGGGTGCGACGCGCAGCAGCAGGTCGACCTGGCCGTGCACGAACCGCAGCGTGTAGACCGACCGGGTCGTCGCCTCGCTGCGGGTGCCGACCAGCTCGGTGCTCTGCTCCAGCAGGGTCATCAGCTCCAGCTCCAGGCTCATCCCGAGGTCGTCGGCAGCGTCGTGGGCGGTCGCCTGCATCCGCTCGACCAGCCCCTCCGGGACGGGGTCGCTCTCGGCGTACACGGAACGCACCACGGCGAGGAGCTGCTCGCGGCTCATCTCAGTCATCACAGCTCTCCTGCTTCGATCAGGGCGACCCGGAGCTTCGCCAGGCAGCGGCCGCGGGTCGGGCCGATGCTGCCGATGGGCATCCCCAGCTCGCTGGCGAGACTGGCGTAGTCGGGTCGGTTCTCGAACGCCACGACGCGGAGGAGCCGGCGGCACCGCTCGGGCAGCCCGTCGACAGCCCCCCATAGGCGTCGTCGACGGTCGGCCTCGACCGCATCGGTCTCGGCCGAACGCTGCCGCGGCAGGTGCGGCGCCAGCTCCTCCTCGTCGGTCGGCGTGGCCCGACCGGCCCCCTTGGCGACGCGCCAGGCCTCCCGGCGCGCCGTCATGGTGAGCCAGCCACCGACGGCCGCGGTGTCGAGGATCGTCGAGCTGCGTCGGACGAAAGCCAGCCAGGTGCTCTGGATGACGTCCTCCGCAAGCTCGGCGTCCAGCCGGTAGGCCCGCACGACGTGCCACAGCACGGGTGTCATCACCCGCACCAGGTCGTCCAACGCCGATGGATCCCCCGCTATCCACCGGTCGAAGGCGTCTGCGGACCGCGCCCACACGCCGCCGGGCGCCTGCCCGGCGTCACCGCGTTCGGTGATCGTGCTGCTGCTCATGGGTCTTGCTCCCTGAGTGCTCGTCACTGTCACGTCCCCCGAGGAGCACCGAAGGGAGGCGTTGATACACGGCTCCGAGAACTTTTTTCGACGTGGACGGGCTAGCGGCCCAGACCCAGCGTGGCACCGATCGGCCCCGTCCGGGAGGGTTCTGCCGATCTCGTCTCGATCCGGCGCCGTCGCGCCCGGGCGAGCGCACGACGGGCTTCGACCGTCCTCTAGGGTCTCGGTGTGGCTCTCACCATCCGACCGATCAGCGCCGAGGAACACCTCGCCTTCGTCTCGCGGCAGCGGTCGGTGAGCTTCCTCCAGACCCCCGCGTGGGGTCGCGTGAAGACGGAGTGGCGCTCGGAGTCGCTCGGCTGGTTCGACGGTGACCGCCTGGTGGGTGCCGGGCTCGTGCTGCACCGCCCGGTGCCGAAGCTGAAGCGCTACACGCTCGCCTACCTGCCGGAGGGTCCGGCGATCGACTGGTCCGGCGCCCTCGACGAGTGGACGCTGCAGGACTGGCTCGGCCCGCTCGCCGACCACCTCAAGGCCAACGGCGCGTTCGCCGTCCGCATCGGGCCGCCCGTGCGCACGGCGACGTGGAGCGCGGCCCAGGTCAAGGAGGGCGTCGCCTCTGACGACGTACGTCGTCTCGCGGACCTGGCCCCCGAGCACCGTGAGCCCGCCGGCGCCCGCGTGGTGAGCCAGCTGCGCGAGGCAGGCTGGATCCCGCAGTCGCCCGAGGACGGGTTCGGCCTCGGCCAGCCGCAGTACACCTACGAGATCCCCCTGGCCGGACGGTCCGAGGACGACGTCCTCAAGGGCATGAACCAGCTCTGGCGCCGCAACATCAAGCGCGCCGACAAGGAGGGCGTCGAGGTCAGCGTCTCCGACGGCGGAGGCGGCGATCTCGAGGCGTTCCACGAGCTCTACGTCCACACGGCCGAGCGCGACCACTTCACCCCGCGGCCGCTGTCCTACTTCCGCACCATGGTCGACGCCATGCGCTCCGAGGACCCCGAGCGCATCACGCTCTACCTGGCCCGGCACGAGGGAGACCTGGTCGCAGCCACGATCCTGGTCCGGGTGGGCACCCACGCCTGGTACTCCTACGGCGCGTCCTCGACCGAGAAGCGCGACGTGCGCGGCTCCAACGCCCTGCAGTGGGCGATGATGCGCGACTCGATCGCGGCCGGCTGCGACGTCTACGACCTGCGCGGGATCACCCCGACCCTGTCCGTCGACGACCCGCACGTGGGGCTCATCCAGTTCAAGGCGGGCACCGGCGGCCAGGCCGTGGAGTACGCCGGCGAGTGGGACCTGCCCCTGCGTCCCCTCCTCTACAAGGCCTTCACCCTCTACATGAGCCGGCGGGGGTGACGCGGTGAGCCTCGACCTGCACGTCGACGGGCCCCGCTGGCGCGCCCACCTCCGCTCCGTCGCCGAGTCCGCCCCGGGCCTGGTGCCGGTCGCCAAGGGCAACGGCTACGGCCTCGGCCTCGCCCGGCTCGCCCGCCGCTCCGAGTGGCTGGAGACGGACACCCTCGCCGTCGGCACGTACGACGAGCTGCCCGAGGTGGCCGACCGGTTCCCGGGCTCGCTGCTGGTCCTGACGCCGTGGCGGCCGTGGGTCGCCCCGCTCGCCCCCGAGCTCCACCGCCGCGTGGTCCACACGGTCTCCCGGCCGGCCGACCTCGGCACACTGGCCGCCCGGCAGCCGGGTGCCCGCGTCGTGCTCGAGCGGATGACCTCGATGCGGCGCCACGGGATGACCGCCGTCGAGCTCTGGGACACCGCGCCGGTCGCCCGGCGCCGCGTCCGGGTCGAGGGCGTCAGCATCCACCTCCCGATGACCGGCGCCAACCTGCCTGAGGCGCTCCGCCTGATGGACGACGTCGTCGGCGCCGAGGCGACCACCGTCTGGATCAGCCACATGACGCCGGCCGAGCTGGGCCGACTGCGCGCCGGCTATCCGGACATCACCATCCGCCCGCGTGTCGGCACGAGCCTGTGGCTCGGCGACCGGGGCGCACTCTCGGTCACCGCGAAGGTCCTCGACGTCCACCCGATCTCGCGCGGCGAGACCTTCGGCTACCGGCAGCGGCACACGCCGGCGCCCGGCACCGCGAGCCACCTGCTGATCGTCTCCGGCGGCACCGCGCACGGCATCGGCCTGGCGGCACCGTCCGGTGGCGCGGGCCTGCGGGGTCGCGCCGCCGTGGCAGCGAAGGGCGGGCTGGAGTCGCTGGGCGTGCTGCGGTCGCCGTACGTCCTGGACGGGCGATCGCTGCACTTCGCCGAGCCCCCGCACATGCAGGCCTCGATGCTTCTCCTGCCGCGCGGCGCCCGCGTGCCGGACGTCGGCGAGTCGCTGGACGTGAGGGTCCGCTACACCGCCACGACGTTCGACTCGGTCTCCGTCAGCTGAGGTTCGCGCCGCAGCGTGAACCACGACCGCACCACGAGCGCGACCAGGTAGAGCTCACCGGCGACCCGGACGAGCACCGCCAGGCTGTAGAACGGGTGCTTGTCGCCGGCACCGGAGTTGAGGAACGTCCCCAGGTACCACCACACGCTCGCGAAGTAGACGAGCTCGGCCCCCTGCCAGACCAGCTGGTCGCGCCACTTGGGCCGCGCGAGCACGGCGAGCGGCAGCAGCCACAGCACGTACTGCGGGGAGTAGACCTTGTTCACCAGCAGGAAGCCGGTGACGATCAGCAGACCCAGCTCGGCGAAGGTCGGCGTACGCCGGGCCAGCATGCCGACCACCAGGACGGCCGCGCACCAGGCGCCGAACAGGAGCCACGACCAGGAGTTGATCGTCGACACGGCGAACGTGGTGTGGAAGACGTCCGAGGCCGCGAGCCAGAGTGAGCCGAGGTCGGCGGCGCGCCCCGAGTTGAACGACCAGAAGACCTTCCACTGGTCCGGCCCGGACAGGTAGGCCGGCAGGTTCACCAGGACCCAGGAGGCGGCGGCGCCGGCGCTCGCGAGTGCGAGATCGCCCCACCGGCGAGTGCGCCACGCGAGGATCAGGACCGCGCCGAGGAGGAAGAGCGGATAGAGCTTCGCCGCCGTGCCCAGCCCGATCATCACACCGGTCCAGCCGGGCCTGCCGCGCGACCAGGCGAACAGCGCGCCCGCCACGCACACGACGGCGACCATGTCCCAGTTCACCAGCCCGGCCGCGACCATCGCCGGCGCCAGCGCGAAGGGTGCGGCGTCCCACGGCCGCCGCGGCCGGACGCCGGCGAGCAGCCAGGTGGAGGCCAGCGCGAGGATCGCGAACCCGATCGCGTTCACGACCACGTAGAGCCTGATCTCCCGATGGACGTCGGGCATGCCCCACAGGTCGGAGACGGGTGCGACGTACCGGTTGTCGAGCGAGGGGGACCCGTTCAGCCAGTGGGTGACCCAGGCGGCGCCGTACGCCCAGTAGGCGATGCCGACCGGATACTCCATGACCTCGTACCGCGCGCGCACCTGCGGGTCGGAGCTGTAGGGCCAGTTCAGCTCGGCGAAGCCGCGCGCCGTGTAGAGGTAGGGCAGGTCCGAGTAGCACATCTGGGTGTAGCGGCCGGTGCCGTCCTCCCAGGTGTCGTCGAAGCATCCCGACTTCTGCACCATCCCGAGCGCGAAGGTCATCGCGGTCAGCAGGAGCAGGATGCGCACCGGCGTCCACCAGCGGTGCCGCCCCGCGTGCTCACCCCGCTGGCCCCCGATGCCCTCGCTCAGGGCGAGGGCGACGGGGTCATCCTGGGTGGGGTGTACGACGCTCATGCCGGACCGTTGCTCAGTCCAGCTTGGCGCGTTGGTTCGGTCCGCCGGACCCCGGACCCGGGGTGGTCGGCTGGGGCGTGACGCCGATCGTCGGCGACGTCGGCGGCGGTGTCGGGGGAGCCGACGAGGACGGGGGCGGCGGGGCCGCGGACGTCGTCGCGGGCGGCGGCGGAGCCGTGGTCTTGGTCGGCTTCGGCGTCTTGGTCTTCGTCGGCTTCGGCGGCGGCGGGGCCTGCGTCGGCACCGGGTCGTGCCCGCTCGTCGGCGCCTTGCCGTCGACGTTCGCCGGCGGCGGGAAGTCCTCGACCGGCTGGCCCTCGAGGTCGCGGTTCATCACAGCGAGCCACGTGTCGGTCGGATAGTCCGCACCGAAGTACGACGGCATCCAGCCGTCGAGCTGCTCGCGACCGGTGCCTCGCACGTAGACGACGGCCGTCGACAGCTGCGGCGTCATCCCGACGAACCAGGCCGAGGAGACCTGGCCCTTGTCGTTGGTGGCCGTGCCGGTCTTGCCGGCGGCCGGGCGGCCCAGCGCCAGCGCGCTGCGACCCGTGCCGGACTTCACGACCTGCTGCATCGCGTAACCGGTGTCGGCGGCGATGTCCGCGCCGATGGCCTGCTGGGTGTGGTTCTTGTACTGGTAGCGCACGGTGCCGCTGCGGTCGACGACCTTCGTGATGACGTGGACGTCGGCGCGCTTGCCGCCGGCCGCGATGGTCGCGTACGCGTTGGCCATGTTGATCGGGCTGACCTGCGCCCGGCCGAGCGTGATGAGGCTGTCCTTCGGCGACAGGTCGGGGGTCCGGGCCGGGATGCCCGGCAGGTCCTTCTCGGGCTTCTCCGGCGCGAGGCCCATCTTCGTCGCGGTCGCGTAGATCTTCTTCGGGCCGTTCGGGATCGAGCTCGACATGTCGACGAACGCGGTGTTGACAGACTGCTCGAGCGCCGTGGTCGCCGTGATGTGCGCGCCGTACGAGTGACCGTTGGCCTCGCCCGCCTGCTCACCCTCGTTGTGGACCTGGAGCGTCGACCCCGGGTAGGTGAACGGCGAGTTGCCGTCGAAGGTGTCCTTCAGTGAGTAGCCGTTCTCCAGCGCGGTCGCCAGCGTGAACGGCTTCATCGTCGAGCCGGCCATGCCGCCCGCGGAGGCCCAGTTGATCTCCGACTTCAGGAAGTCCTGACCGCCGTAGAAACCGACGAGGGCCCCGGTGCCGGGCACGACCGATGCGACGCCGACGTGGAGCTGCTTGTCGGTGATCTTGGCGGACCCGTCCTTGGTCTCCTTCGGCGCGACCTCCTTGACGGCCTCCTCGGCGTTGGCCATGGCCTGCTTGTCGAAGGTCGTCGTCACCCGCAGACCACCACCGGAGATCTCCTGGTCGGAGAAGCCGAGGCTGTGCAGCTCGCTCTCGACCATGGTGAGCATGTGGCCCTTCTGGCCGCCCTTGGCCGAGCTCGCCTTGGCCTTGGGGAACTTCGGCAGCGCGGTCTCGGCCTGCGCGGCCTGCGTGTCGGTGATGTCGCCGACGTTGGCCATCGAGTTCAGGACGTAGCGGTAGCGGGCGAGCAGCGCCGCCTTGCTGGCGTCACCGTTGTTCGGGTCGAGCCCGTACGGGTTGTTGAGCACCGCGCTGAGCACCGCGCACTGCTGCAGGTCGAGCTTGGCCGCCGGCTTGTCGAAGTACGCCTGCGACGCCGCCTGGATGCCGTAGGCGCCCCGACCAAAGTAGATGGTGTTGAGGTAGCCCTCGAGGATCTGCTGCTTGCTCAGCGTGCGCTGCAGCTTGAGGGAGAGGAACGCCTCCTTGATCTTGCGCGTGTAGGTCCGCTCCTGGTTGAGGTAGAGGATCTTCACGTACTGCTGGGTGATCGTGGAGGCGCCCTGCGTCGTCTGGCCGCCCTTCGCGTTGCTGAAGGCGGCGCGGATGATCCCCTTGGGGTCGATGCCCTTGTCGGTCCAGAACGACCTGTTCTCCGCGTCCACGACGCCCTGCTTCATGCAGTCGGGCATCTGGGAGTACGGGATCGACTCGCGGTTCTGCACCGCGAACTGGCCGATCTTGCTCTTGCCGCCGGCGTAGTAGATGCTCGTCGTCTGGGTCTGGAACGCCTTGTTGGGGCTCGGGATCGTCGTCTTCTGGTAGGCGACGAAGAGCACGATCGCCAGCACGACGACGAGGCCGAGCGCGGCGACGAGGCCCCACTTCAGCAGCCACAGCAACCAGCCCTTGACGGTGCGCGGCGGCTTCTTGGCGGTCTTGGACGTCGAGCCCCGCCCCCCGGCGGGTGCCTTCTTGGCCGGCGCACGGCGCCGGCCACTGCCGTTGCTCTGGGGGGTCGGAGAACTCACGGGGGAACAGGTTACGGGCCGAACCCTAGAGATTCCTGATCGTCGGCAGACACCCGCCGAGCGGACCATTCGGTGACCCCGACATGACCCGCCGATGTACCGCCAGTTCGCAACACGCGGATATATCGCTACGATAGGTCTCATGGCACGTCGCGCAGAGACCATCGAGCTGGCAGTCCTCGGACTGCTGCACGAGGGTCCTATGCACGGCTACGAGCTGCGCAAGCGGCTCAACCTCATGCTCGGTTGGGGGCGGGTGCTGTCATACGGCTCGCTCTATCCGACCCTGAAGAAGATGTTGCGGGCCCACCTCATCGAGGAGGAGACGGCGTCGGTCACCCCGGTGACGCGTCGCCCGCGGATCGTCTACCGGGTCACCGAGGCGGGACATCGGGAGTTCGAGCGCCTGATGTCGGAGGTCGGTCCCACCGCGTGGGAGGACGACAACTTCGACATCAGGTTCGCGTTCTTCGGTCGCACCGACATGGAGATCAGGCTGCGCGTCCTCGAAGGGCGTCGCACCCGGCTCCAGGAGCGGCTGGACCGCGTTCAGCGCGAGCTGGCGATGACCCAGGCGGAGGTCGACCGCTACGCCGGCGAGCTGCAACGGCACGGCGTGGAACAGGTCGAGCGAGAGGTGCGGTGGCTCTCCGACCTCATCAACGCCGAGAGGAACCCAGCAACAAGTCCCGAAGTAAGCACCAGTCAGCGGAGCTCCACCGAGGGCGAACCGCACGCTTCTCAGCACTAGGAAGGGAGCCCTGATGGGTTCGGTACGCGTAGCAATCGTGGGAGTCGGCAACTGCGCCAGCTCCTTGGTCCAGGGTGTCGAGTACTACAAGGACGCCGACCCGTCGGGCACCGTCCCCGGTCTCATGCACGTCAAGTTCGGCGACTACCACGTCTCCGACGTGCAGTTCGTCGCCGCGTTCGACGTCGACGACACGAAGGTCGGCAAGGACCTCTCCGAGGCGATCAACGCCTCTGAGAACAACACCATCAAGATCGCCGACGTCCCGTTCAAGAACGTCGAGGTCCAGCGCGGCCCGACGCTCGACGGCCTCGGCAAGTACTACCGGATGACCATCGAGGAGTCGGCGGCCGACCCGGTCGACGTCGTCCAGGCCCTCAAGGACGCCGAGGTCGACGTCCTCGTCTCCTACCTCCCGGTGGGCTCCGAGCAGGCCGACAAGTTCTACGCCCAGTGCGCGATCGACGCGGGCGTCGCCTTCGTCAACGCGCTCCCGGTCTTCATCGCCTCCGACCCCGAGTGGGCCGCGAAGTTCGAGGCCGCTGGCGTCCCGATCGTCGGCGACGACATCAAGTCGCAGGTCGGTGCCACCATCACCCACCGCGTCATGGCGAAGCTGTTCGAGGACCGCGGCGTGGTGCTGGACCGCACCTACCAGCTCAACGTCGGCGGCAACATGGACTTCAAGAACATGCTCGAGCGTGAGCGCCTGGAGTCCAAGAAGGTCTCGAAGACGCAGGCCGTCACCTCGAACCTGAACGGCCCCCTGGCCGGCAAGATCGACGACAAGAACGTCCACATCGGCCCGTCGGACTACGTCCAGTGGCTCGACGACCGCAAGTGGGCCTACGTCCGCCTCGAGGGTCGCGCCTTCGGTGACGTCCCGCTGAACCTCGAGTACAAGCTCGAGGTCTGGGACTCGCCCAACAGCGCCGGCATCATCATCGACGCCGTCCGTGCCGCGAAGATCGCCAAGGACCGCGGCATCGGCGGCCCGATCATCCCGGCGTCGGCGTACCTCATGAAGAGCCCGCCGGTCCAGATCGAGGACACCGAGGGTCGCGTCCTGCTGGAGAAGTTCATCTCCGGCGAGTGATCATGGAGTCTGGGGTTTAGGCCCCTCGAAACCTGAATTGTGGCCCGTGCGCACGCACGGGCCACTCTCCATTTCAGGCCACAATCCAGGTTTCGAGGGGCCTAAACCCCGGACTCGATGTGGTCCTTGACCCGGTCGAGGGTCTGACCCATGCCCTCGAGGAGCTCGGGGACGAACGTTTCCTGGCCGCCGAGGAAACGTCCGACCAGGAGGTTCGAGACCGCTGAGATCCCGTCGGGGGTCTCCCTGCGGTGCGTGACGAACGTGCCGCCGTCGGCGGTCGGCTCGAGCTGGAACGACCACACGGTGCGGTTCTCCGTGATGCGGAACGCGAAGTCGCTGTGCGGCGTGAACCGGACGACCTTCGCGGACGTCGGCCAGTGCTTCCAGCCCTGGTGGTTGAGGTTGGCGAATCGGGTCCCCTCGCGGACGGGTCCGCCGAGCACCAGCGTCCTCACCACCTGGGGGCTCCACTCACCCATCCGCCTCACGTCCGTCACGAGCGCCCAGACCTGCGCGGGCGAGGCAGCGACGGAGATGGTGGCCTTGAGCTCGGAGCCGGTGGCGGAGGCGGCAGCAGTGGTCGTCATGCCGTGATGTTACTGGCAAGTCACTTCCGTGGTGAGGTGCCGACCAGGATGCCGAACGCGACGAGCCGGTCGTCGGTGTGGAACAGCTCCGAGCAGGTGGTGAGCGTGATGAGCCGCTCGCCCTCCCGCTGGGGCGGCTCCGCGCCGCTGCCGGGGTTCTGGGGCAGCGGGTCGAGCACCCAGCCGGCGGTGAACGGCACGACCAGGTCGTCGCCGCCCGTCGTCAGCCGATAGGTGTACGTCGTCGTCGCGGTGTCGACGTGGACCAGGTCGCCGACCCGGAGCTCCGGCATGTCGCGCAGCGGCTGCCCGTGCGTCACCCGGTGGGCCGCGATCGCGAAGTTGCCGACCTGACCTGGTCCCGCCGTGCCGGTGTAGTGGCCGAAGCCGGTCGCCAGCACCGTGTCGGAGGTGCCCTCGAGGACGGGCACGCGATAGTGCGCGCCGAAGCGCGGGATGCGGATCACGCCGCGGGTGGTGCCACGTGCGGTCCGTGCTTCGGTCTCGCCGCGGTCCCAGGCACGCTGCAGCTCTCCGAGCACCTGGTCGCGGTGCCGATGGGCGACGACGTCGGTGCCGTAGAACTCCCAGCCGACGTACCCCACGAGCAGCAGGCCGACGGCGACCAGCAGCACGCCGAGTCGCAGCTGCCACCGACGCGCCCCCGCTGCCATGGGAGCGACACTAACCGCGGGTCGCCCACCACTCCCGCAGCCGCACCTCGGCGTCCTCCCGCGACATCGGGCCCTCGTCGAGACGCAGCTCCATCAGGAAGCGGTAGGCCTCGCCGACCTGACGGCCCGGTGCCAGGCCGAGGATCGACATGATCTGGTTGCCGTCGAGCGCCGGCCGCAGCGAGGCGAGCTCCTCCTCGGCGGCCAGCCGCTCGATGCGATCCTCGAGCGCGTCGTACGTGCGCCAGAGCCGCTCGGCCTTGCGGCGGTTGCGGGTGGTGCAGTCGGCCCGGGTGAGGACGTGCAGCCGGTCGAGCTCGTCGCCGGCGTCGCGGACGTAGCGCCGCACCGCCGAGTCGGTCCACTCGCCCGACCCGTAGCCGTGGAAGCGCAGGTGCAGCTCGACGAGGTGGCTCACGGCGTCGATGTCGGCGTTGGAGAACTTCAGCGCCTGCATCCGCTTGCGCGTCAGCTTCGCTCCGACCACGTCGTGATGGTGGAAGGTGACCGTGCCGTCCTCGACGAAGCGCCGGGTCCTCGGCTTGCCGACGTCGTGCATCAGCGCGGCGAAGCGGGCGACGAAGTCGGGTCCGCCGCCGGGCAGCCGCGGCTCGAGGTCGATCGTCTGCTCGAGCACGGTCAGCGTGTGCTCGTAGACATCCTTGTGCCGGTGGTGCTCGTCGCGCTCGAGCTGCAGCGCGGGGAGCTCGGGGATCACTCGCTCCGCGAGGCCGGTGTCGACGAGGAGGCTCAGGCCGCGCCGGGGGTACGGCGCCGTGACCAGCTTGACCAGCTCGTCACGGACCCGCTCGGCGCTGATGATCGAGATCCGGTCGGCCATCTCGCGCATCGCGGTGACGACCTCGGGGGCGACGTCGAAGCCGAGCTGCGCAGCGAAGCGCGCGGCGCGCATCATGCGCAGCGGGTCGTCGGAGAAGGACGCCTCCGGTGTCCCCGGCGTCCGGATGATCCCGGTGGCCAGGTCGACCACGCCGCCGTACAGGTCGACGACGTCGCGCCCGGGAAGCCGGACCGCCATGGCGTTCACCGTGAAGTCGCGGCGGACCAGGTCGCCGGCGAGGGAGTCGCCGAAGTCGACGTCAGGCTTGCGGGAGGTCGGGTCGTAGGTCTCGGAGCGGTACGTCGTCACCTCGACCTGCCACGGCCCCTTGCGGCAGCCGATCGTGCCGAACTCGCGCCCCATGTCCCAGGTCGCGCCGCGACGGTCGGAGCTGACCCAGCGCTTCAGGATCGCCTCGGTGTCGTCGGGGCGGGCCGAGGTGGTGAAGTCGAGGTCGTTGTGCTGCCGGCCGAGCATCGCGTCACGCACCGGACCGCCCACCAGCGCGAGCTCGTGACCCGCCGCGGCGAACAGCTCGCCGAGCTCGTCGATGACCGGACCGAGGCGATCCAGCTCGGCGGTCACCGCGCGTTGCACGTCGGCGATCGTCAGGGCGGGAAGCGGGGTCTCGGACACGGGGGCTCAGTCTAAGAGACTGCTCAGACGCGGCCGTTATCCTCGCGTGCATGCCTCGACCCCGAGCGGCGCTTCGTCGCGCCCAGACAGCCGTGCTCGCAGCGGCGCTCGGGGGGCTTCTGACGGTGCTCGTCGGTGTCGTTCCTGCGCCGGCGCACGCCTCCCAGGCCGAGGAGCAGACCCCGCTGGCCGTCACCATCGGCTCCCTGAGCCCGTCCGCCCTCGTGCCGCGCGCGGGTGGCACCGTGACCCTCACCGGGACGGTGACGAACACTGACGACGCGCCGTGGCTGGACGTGACCGTCTACCCGTTCGCCTCGGCGCAGCCGATGACGACGACCGCCGAGCTGGCCGAGGCCGCCGCGACCGAGGAGACCGCCGACGTCGGCCACCGCATCGTCACCGACCTCGTCAGGATCGGCGACCTCCAGCCGGGCCAGACCACGAGCTACACGCTGACCGTCCCGCGCGACGACCTGCCGACCGCTCCGGGCGTCTACTGGTTCGGCGTGCACGCCCTCGGGTCCGGCCCCGAGGGCTCCGACGGGCTGGCCGACGGCCGCGCCCGTACCTTCCTCCCGCTCCTGCCCGCGAAGACCACCCCGGTGCGCGCGGCGCTGCTCATGCCGCTGAGGGTGCACGTGATGCGCAACCCCGACGGCTCCGTCGCGGCACTCACCAGCTGGCAGCGTCTGCTCTCGCCGACCGGGCGGCTCGGCAAGGCCCGGGCGATCGGTACGTCGGCCGGCGGCCGGTCGCTCAGCTGGCTCGTCGACCCGGCCCTGCTCGACGCGATCCGCCAGCTCGCGGCCGGCAACCGGCCCCGCGACATCTCCCCGACCGAGAAGCCGTCCGACGACGCGAGCGGGTCCCCGTCACCGACCCCGTCGCCGTCCGCGTCGGCCGCGCCCGAGCAGAAGGCGGACCCGCAGACGACGGCCGTCGCGACGCTCGCCTCGGGATGGCTGGACGCGATGGTGCCCGTGCTCCGTGACGCCGAGGTCCTCGCCCTGCCGTACGGCGACCTCGACCTGCCCGCCGCGGCTGCCCATGACCCCGACAGCTACGGCACGGCCCACACCCGGAGCATCGCGTTCTTCGAGGACCTCGGCATCCCGGCGGAACAGGTGGACGCACCGCCCAACGGCGTGATCAGCCACGACGGTCTCACCATGACCGACAGCGCGGCCCCGCTGGTGCTCGCCGACACGGCCCTGCCCGAGGACCTCGGCTGGGGCGTGAAGGCGTCGCCGCCCGTCGTCGACACCGGCTCGCGGCGGATCGCGGTGTCGTCCTCGGAGGCCGGCAGCGGCGGACCGGGACCCGGCGACCCGCAGGCCGACGTGCCGCTGCGGCAGCGGGTGCTCGCCGAGGCGGCCGTCCGAGCACTCGACCCGACGCGTCCTCCGCTCGTGATGACGCTGCCGCAGCGCTGGAACCCGGCGGATCCGATCGGGTTCCTCGACGGACTCTCCCAGCCATGGCTGGACGTCGCCGGCCTCGCCGCGGCCACGTCCGGACAGCTCGCGCCGACGATCGACCCGGCGTCGCTGCGCTACTCCGCGAGCGCCGCCCGCGACGAGCTCAGCGGCGCCCGGTTCGCGTCGGCGAACGCCCTCGTCAGGACGGGCCGTAGCCTGCAACGTGTGCTCACCCGCAACGACACGGTCGCCTCCGAGGTGGTCGACGAGGCCCTGACGGACGTGGGCTACTCCGCCCGGGCGAGCCTCTCCGACGACGCGTCGTCGTCGCGCAGCTGGATCGAGACCCAGCTCGGGCAGATCGAGGTGCAGGGTCCGTCCGGCGTCACCCTCTCCGGCGCCTCCGGGCGCTTCGCGGCGACGGTCGTCAACGGCCTCGACCAGCCGATCACCGTCTCGCTCCGGGCCGTCACCGATCCCGGCATCACCATCTCCGGACCGAAGTCGGTGCAGGTCACCGCCTCGGGCCGCTTCACCGTCCTGCTCGAGGCGAGCGGGGCGGAGGCCGGCGTGCACAACGTGAGCCTCCAGCTCGTCGACACCAGCGGTCAGCGCCTGGGCGGGTCGGCGTCGGTGCCGATCCGGGTCGCGGAGGTCAGCAAGATCATCTGGGTCTTCCTCGGCGTCGGCGGCGCTCTGCTCTTCGGCGCCATCGCGGTGCGGCTGGCGCGCCGGGTCAGGGCGGCACGCGCATGAGCGAGCGGGAGCGGGCCGACGAGAGCGTGACCGAGCAGCAGTCGGTCCTGCGCAACAGCGCGGTCATGGCGACGGGGACGCTCGTCTCACGCCTGTCCGGGTTCGTGCGCTCCGCGCTGCTGGCGGCGGCGCTCGGGGCACTGATCCACGCCGACGTGTTCAACATCGCGAACACGATCCCGAACATGCTCTACATCCTGCTCGCGGGCGGGGTCGTGAACGCGGTGCTCGTGCCGCAGCTGGTCCGGTCCTTGAAGAACGACCCCGACGGCGGTCAGGCCTACACGAGCCGCGTAATCACGCTCGTCGGCCTCTTCCTCGCGGGCGTCACGGTGCTGCTGATGGCCACCGCCCAGTGGTGGATGCGGATCTTCGTCTCCGGCTCGTGGGACCAGGCGTCGTACGACTCGGCGGTGACGCTCGCCCGCTACTGCCTGCCGCAGGTGTTCTTCTACGGCATGTTCGTGCTGGTCGGACAGGTGCTCAACTCGCGGCGCTTCTTCGGCCCGATGATGTGGGCGCCGATCGCCAACAACATCATCTCGATCGCCGTGCTCGTGAGCTACCTGGTCGTCTTCGGCGCCGACGACCCGCACCACGGCGCGTTCACGGGCGGCCGTGCGCTGCTGATCGGCGTGGGCTCGACGCTCGGCATCGTCGCGCAACTGGTCGTGCTGCTGCCCTACCTGCGCGCGGCCGGGGTGTCGCTGCGGCCGCGCTTCGACTTCCGCGACTCGGGGCTCGGGCACACGCTGCGGCTCGGCGTCTGGACGGTCCTGTTCGTGATCGCGAACCAGATCGCGTACGCCGTCGTCGTGCACCTGGCCTCCACCGGCACCGAGCACGGCACGTCCCACGGCACCGGCTACACGGTCTACTCCCAGGCGTTCCTCATCATCATGGTCCCGCACGCGATCGTGACGGTCTCGCTCGCGACCGCGATCCTGCCGCGACTCTCGTCGTACGCGGAGAGCGGGGACCAGCGCGCCGTCGCCCGGACGCTGGCGCCGACGCTGCGCACAGCGCTGGCGGTGATCATCCCGTTCGCCGCCATGCTGCCCCTCGTGGCCGCGCAGGCCGCTCACGTGCTGTGGGGGTACGGCGCCGCCGAGGCCGACGTCGAGAACTACGTCCCGACGCTCATCCTCTTCGGACCGGGGCTGGTGTTCTTCACCGTCCACTACCTGCTGCTGAGAGGCTTCTACGCCCGCGAGGAGAACCGTGTCGTCTTCTACATCCAGTGCGCCGTGGCTGCGACCAACATCGTCGCCGCACTCGTCCTGGTCCGCCTGGCCAGCGACCAGAACACGACACCGGCCCTGACGATCGCCTACGGCCTCTCGTACGCCGTCGGCTCGCTCGTCTCCTACGCCACGCTCTCGCGCCGGGTCGGTGGGCTCCGGACCCGCACCCTGCTGCGCTTCCTCGTCCGGATGCTCGTCGCCGTCGCGATCTCGACCGGCATCACGTACGGCGTCATCCAGCTGGTCCCTGCGCTGTCCGCCGAGCACCGTCTGCTGGGCTCGGTCGCGCAGTGCGCCGTCATCGGCATCATCGATCTCGGCCTGCTGCTCGTCGTGGCCCGGGTCATGCGGATCACCGAGCTCACCGACGTGATCGACACGCTGACGCGGCGCCTGAAGCGCTGACCGCCCGCGGGCCGATCGACTCGCCGATCCGCCGGATCCACTCTGTGCGGGATCTCGTGTGGCGCGCCCCGGTGAGATCACGACCGGAGCACTAGCATGGCGCCCGACGTGGTCAGGCCAGGTCACCGGGGGAGGTGCCATGACGAGGAAGCGTCCGGGTGACGTGCTCGCAGGGCGCTACCGGCTGGACGACCTGCTGAGCGAGACCGGACAGGGGCGGTTCTGGCGGGCCCACGACCAGGTCCTCTCCCGGGCGGTCGCGATCCACGTCATCGACGCGGACGACGAGCGAGCCGTGGGGTTGATGGAAGCCGCCCGTGCGTCCGCCCAGATCGTCGAGCCACGGCTGCTGCGGGTGCTCGACATCGAGAACGACGGCCGGATCTGCTACGTCGTCAACGAGTGGGGCAACGGCACCTCCCTCGACCACCTGGTCGCCGCCGAGGGCCCGTTGCCCCCGCGGCGGGCCGCATGGATCGTCGACGAGGTCGCGGCCGCGCTCGTGAACGCCCACGACCACGGCGTCGCGCACGGCCGGCTCAACCCGGAGAACGTCCTCATCGACACGACCGGGTCGGTGCGCCTCATCGGGTTCGCCGTCGAGGCGGCGCTCTACGGCCTCGGCTCCGACCGGATCGGGATCGACGTGGTCGACCTGGTCGGCCTGCTCCACTTCTCGCTGACCGGCAAGTGGGCGGGACTGTCGGAGTCGGGGGCGCCGCAGGCCCCGCGCGAGCAGCACGGCCCCGATGTCCGGATCCTCCGGCCGCGCCAGATCAGGGCAGGCGTCCCGCGTGTGCTCGACGACCTGGTGGACGAGGTGCTCAACCGGCCCCACGGACGTCACGCCGGCCCCAACACCGCCCGGGAGATCCACGAGGTCCTCTCGGCATATGTGGGCGACCGGTCCGGGCTCTCGGACGAGATGGCGCAGACGTCACCGGTGCCGGTCATCGGGCACAAGCCGAGGCCCGCGCCAGAGCCGGAGGCCACCGTCGCGGGCCTGCCGGTCTTCGACGACACCGCCGACACCTCGGACCGGCCCGCGGACACCTCCGACGCCGACTGGTTCGCGCCACGGGAGGACGTCCCGGCGCCGCCGCCACCGTTGGAGCCCGCGCCGGAGCGACCGCTGTTCGCGCCGCTGCCCGCCGACGGCGGACCGGCCCGGAGGGCACGTCCCGGCGCGGTGTCGGCAGCTCCGCCCGAGCCGGCGACCGACTCCGCGTCGTACTGGCCCTTCGACGCGACCCCGGAGGAGGCGCCCGTGCCGGGCCGTCGCTGGCTGCGGCTGGCGCTCGCGCTGGCGGGTCTGCTCCTGATCGTCGTCGCCGGGGTGGTCATCGCGCAGCAGCTCCACGACGGCGGCCCGGACCAGCCGGGCAAGGGCACGTCGACCTCGTCGAGTGCCAGTGCCTCGTCGAGGCCGTCCGCCCGTCCGATCACGGGGACGACCGCGCTCGACTTCGACCCGTTCGGGACGCCACCGACGGAGAACAGCGACCTCACACCGCTCGCGGTCGACGGCGACCCCACGACGAGCTGGCGGACCTCGACCTACCGCCAGAACCTCGGTCCGGGCGGCATCAAGAGCGGCGTCGGCCTCATCGTCGACCTCCGGAAGACGCACCGGGTCACGGCCGTCCGGATGGCCTTCGCGAAGGCGGGGTCCGAGGTCTCGCTGTACGTCGCCGACGCGGCGCCGAAGTCCGCGGCAGACCTCGGCAAGCCGGTCGCGACCGTCACGGCCCAGCAGGCCAACCAGGTGGCGATCGACCCGCCGGCGACGGGCCGCTTCGTGACGGTGTGGCTCACGTCGCTGCCCCAGGTCGCCGGCGGCTACCGCGCCGAGCTGGCGGAGGTCTCCGTCATCGGGACCGCGGTGTGAGCGACCGGACGGACGAGCGGCCCGACCGCACCGATCGGGAGCTGCTCGCCGCCCACGTCGCTGGGGACCACGACGCGTTCGCCGAGCTCTTCGCACGGCACCGGAGCCGCCTCTGGGCCGTCGCCCTGCGCACGATGGGCAACGCGGACGACGCCGCCGACGGGCTCCAGGACGGGCTCGTGGCGGCGTACCGCCGCGCCGGCTCGTTCCGCGGCGACTCCGCCGTCACGACCTGGCTGCACCGCGTCGTCGTCAACGCCTGCCTGGACCGCCTGCGCGCCTCGTCCGTACGTCGCACGGCGACCCTGCCCGATGACCACGACCAGCCACTTCCCGCTCCCGTCGCCGACACCGTCGATCCGGCGCTGGCCGCGGAGCGATCCGAGCAGCGCCGTCTGGTGCTGGCAGCGCTGGCCGAGCTGCCAGCCGACCAGCGTGCGGCACTCGTGCTGGTGGACATGGAGGCGATGTCGGTGGCCGAGGCCGCCGAGGTGCTCGACGTCCCCGTCGGCACCGTGAAGTCGCGGTGCTCGCGCGGCCGGGCGCGACTCGCGGTGTCGCTGCGGGCGGCCGGCGTGCTGCCGCCGGCGCCGCCCGTGGCCGTCGAGGGGAACCAGGACACCCCGCCCGCCGTCCCATCCTCGGAGCCACCAGCCCGGGCACCACCCGCCTGAGCCACCCAGGAGTGCCCATCCCGCCGCCCACGACGGCCGGTCCTCGACCGTCCGCACCGCCACCCGAGAGGACGTCATGCCCGACACCCCCGACGAGGAGCTCGTCCGCCGGCTCCTCGCCGACGCCCGCCACGACGAGCCGGTCCCGGCCGACGTCGTCGCGCGACTGGACGGGGTGCTCGCCGACCTGGCTGCCGAGGGGCGCCCGGCGGAGGTGACGCCGCTGCGGCGGCGGCACGACCCGCGCCGCCGCCGCTGGGCGGCCGGACTGGTCGCCGCGGCCGTGGTCGTGGTCGGGGGTGTCGCGCTGCGGTCCGTGTGGCCCGAGGGGTCGGGCACGTCGGGATCCGCGTCCTCGTCAGCCGACTCGGCGGGATCATCGTCGGCCGGGGGGCGCAACCAGGGCCCGGAGGCCGCCCCGGAGGGCTTCGCGATCGTGACCCCGCACGTCGCGGAGCTGCACCGGGCCACGCTCGCGGACGACGTACGCCGCGCCGTGGCCGGCCTGCCCGTCTCGCTCGGCTCGGCGCCGTCGTCGGCGAGCCCGCCCGCGTCCTTCACCTGTGCTGACGGTGGCTGGGGCGCCGGATCGGGTGTCCCGGCGCGACTCGACGGCACCGACGCGATGCTGGTGCTGCGCCCGCCGGCGGGCGGGGAGCAGGTCGCCGACGTGCTCCAGTGCGGCACCGGCCGGGTGCTGGCATCGGTGACGGTTCCGGCACGCTGACGACAGTGCCGGGTTGGGTCCGGAGATGGAACAAACCTCACCTAGGATCGGTTGGAGCAGGGAGCCAACCAAGGAGAACCATGACCGACCAGTCCGAGCCCCGCAACGTCATCATCATCGGGTCCGGCCCGGCGGGTTACACCGCCGCCGTGTACGCCGCGCGCGCCTCGCTCGCGCCCCTGGTCTTCGAGGGCTCGGTGACCGCCGGCGGTGCACTGATGAACACCACCGAGGTCGAGAACTTCCCGGGCTTCCGCGACGGCATCATGGGCCCCGAGCTCATGGAGAACATGCGCGCCCAGGCCGAGCGCTTCGGCGCCGAGCTCGTCCCCGACGACGTCATCGAGGTCGACCTGACCGGCGAGGTCAAGAAGGTCGTGACGTACGGCGGCACGTTCTACGCCAAGGCCGTCATCCTCGCGATGGGATCGGGCTACAAGAAGCTCGGCCTCCCCAACGAGGACGCCCTCTCCGGCAAGGGTGTCTCCTGGTGCGCGACCTGCGACGGGTTCTTCTTCCGCGAGCAGCACATCGCCGTCGTCGGCGGTGGCGACTCCGCGGTCGAGGAGGCGACGTTCCTGACCCGCTTCGGCTCGAAGGTGTCCCTCATCGTGCGCCGCGACGAGCTGCGCGCGTCGAAGATCATGCAGGAGCGCGCCTTCGCCGACCCGAAGCTCGACATCGAGTGGAACAGCGTGGTCGAGTCCGTCAACGGCGACGGCCGCCTCGAGTCGGTGACCCTCAAGGACACCGTCACGGGCGAGACCCGCGAGCTCCCGTCCACCGGCCTGTTCATCGCGATCGGCCACGAGCCGCGTTCCGAGCTCCTCGCGGGCCAGGTCGACCTCGACGCCGAGGGCTACGTCCTCACCCACGCGGGGTCCACGGCGACGAACGTCCGGGGCGTCTTCGCGTCGGGTGACCTCGTCGACCACACCTACCGCCAGGCGATCACGGCTGCCGGCTCCGGCTGCGCGGCGGCGCTCGACGCCGAGCGCTACCTCGCACTCCTCGAGCACCAGGCAGCGAGCGCGCGTCACACCGACAGCGTCGCCGAGGCCGACGCGGCATTCGCCCAGGCCTGATCGCAGCGCGGCCCGGCGGGAATGTCCGCCTTGCGCCGTGGGTTCCTCCACCAGACGTTTCGTTCATCTACACCGAAGGGTGGCCCGAAGTGGCTGACAACATCTCCGCCGTGACCGACGCCGAGTTCGACAGCGCGGTCCTCAAGTCCGACAAGCCCGTCCTCGTGGACTTCTGGGCCGAGTGGTGCGGGCCGTGTAAGCAGGTCGCCCCGATCCTCGACGAGATCGCCGGCGAGCACGGCGACAAGGTCACGTTCCTCAAGATGAATGTCGACGAGAACCCGGTCACGCCCTCGAACTACCGCGTCACCGGCATCCCGACCATCAACGTCTACCAGGGTGGCGAGGTCGTGAAGTCGATCGTCGGCGCCCGCCCGAAGGCCGCGATCCTCAACGAGCTCTCGGACTTCATCAACGCCTGACCGAGGCACCCGGCGGCACGCTCGCCGGGCACCGCGGTCGCAGTCGTCGTCACTGCCCCGGCACCTCACGGTGCTGGGGCAGCGGCGTCTTCGGGGCAGCGGCCTTCGGAGCCGTGCGGGTCGCTTTCGGTGCCGGCTGCTTGGGCCGTACGACACCCAGGAGCCGCTCGACCGCTCCCTCGACCTCCTCGCGCCAGCGCACCGCACCCTTGAGCTCCATCCGCAGCCGCGGGGCCGTCGGGTGGGTGCGGTGGGTCTTGAAGCCGACCCGCGCGAGGAACTCCTCGGGCGCCGCACACCGCTTGCCGTGGAGCCCGCTCGCGGCACCCCGGTCGCCGAAGGCCTCGACCGCCCTGATGCCGCCGCGCTCGATGAGGTCGCGCGCCATGCCCTGGATCAGCATCCGGCCGAGTCCGCCGCCGCGGTGGTCGGGATGCACCCACGCCGTCGTCATCAGCACCGCGTCGGGCGATACGGGTGATGTCGGGAAGGCAGCGGCGCCCGGCACGAACGCCTCGGGCACGTAGATCACGTACCCGACCGGTTGGTCGTCGACCACGACGACCCGCCCGCACGAGCCCCACTCGCGGAGGACCCTGGAGAGCCATGCGTCCTTCTCATCGGCCGCCTCGCCGTCGCACACCTGGGCCCGGCGTACCGGGTCCAGCTCCCAGAACAGGCAGGTCCGGCAGGGGGCCCGCAGCTCCTCGAACGCGTCCAGGGTCAGCCTGGAGACCTTGCGCGACACGGCACCTCCTGGAGCCGGTGTGATGTGACGCGACCGTTGGGTAAGACGGTGTGCGAGCGCCGGTCTCATCGTTCATGCTAGGAGGATCATGGAATCTCTGCCATCCTCCGTGCCCGCGCGCCACCCGTCTGTCCTCGACCCGTACGTCGACAGGTACGCAGCCCGCACGGCAGGGATGACCGCCTCGGAGATCCGCGCGCTCTTCGCGGTGGCCTCACGCCCCGAGGTCGTCTCGCTCGCCGGCGGGATGCCGAACATCTCCGGGCTGCCGCTCGACGTGGTCGGCGGCGCGATCGCCGACCTCGTCGCCACCCAGGGTCCCGTCGCGATGCAATACGGCTCCGGCCAGGGCGTCCCGGAGCTCCGTGAGCAGATCTGCGAGGTGATGCGCCTCGAGGGCATCCGTGCCAGCTCGGACGACGTGGTCGTGACCGTCGGGTCGCAGCAGGCCGTCGACCTGGTGACGCGTGTGTTCTGCGACCCGGGCGACGTGGTCGTCTGCGAGGCGCCGTCGTACGTCGGTGCGCTCGGCGTCTTCAAGTCCTACCAGTGCGAGGTCGTGCACGCGGAGATGGACGCCGACGGTCTCGTCCCCCAGGCGCTGCGCAACGCGATCCGCGCGACGAAGGCCGCGGGCAAGACGATCAAGTTCCTCTACACGATCCCGAACTTCCACAACCCCGCCGGCGTGACGCTGTCGGTCGAGCGTCGCCACGAGATCGTCGAGATCTGCGCCGAAGAGGGCATCCTGATCCTCGAGGACAACCCGTACGGCCTGCTCGGCTTCGACCGGGACCCGCTGCCCGCAATGCGCTCACTGAGCAGCGACAACATCATCTACCTCGGCTCGTTCTCGAAGACGTTCGCGCCCGGCTTCCGCGTCGGCTGGGCTCTCGCCCCGCACTCGGTGCGCGAGAAGCTCGTCCTCGCGCAGGAGAGCGCGACGCTCTGCCCGCCGCAGTTCAGCCAGATGGCGATCTCGTCCTATCTGGCCGTGCACGACTGGCAGGGTCAGATCAAGCAGTTCCGGGAGATGTATCGCGAGCGTCGTGACGCCATGATCGGCGCGCTCTCCGACATGATGCCGGCCTCGGTCCGGTGGAACGTGCCCGACGGTGGCTTCTACGTGTGGCTCACCCTGCCGCCCGGCGTCAACGCCAAGGCGATGCTGCCGCGGGCCGTCACCGCCCGCGTCGCCTACGTGCCGGGCACTGCCTTCTTCGCCGACGGCTTCGGCTCGTCCGCCATGCGGCTGTCCTACTGCTACCCGACCCCGGAGCGGATCCGCGAGGGCGTACGCCGCCTGGCCGGCGTCGTCGAGGCCGAGCTCGAGCTGCTCGACACGTTCGGCGACACCCGCGAGCTGCGCCTCGGTGCCGGCCTCGACAATCCCGGCACCGACGTCCGCTGACGGCCACGGTCGGAGTACCCGGTTAACCGGGTACTCCGGAACTTCTCGGGTGTCATGACACCCCGGGAGTTCCGGAGTTCCCTGGGTAACGTCACGAGTACCCGGTTAACCGGGTACTCCGTCCGTCGCGTACGCCAATCGCTTTGTCGACAAAGCGCTAAACCTCTAAAGCGCTAGATCGGCCTGTCGGTACGGTTGCGCGGGTCGATGATCTCCACGATCCGGCGCAGGTCGTCCAGCGTCGCGAACTCGATCGTGACCTTGCCCTTGGCGCGTCCGAGGTCGACCTTCACACGCGTCTCGAGGCGATCCCCGAGGCGGTCCGAGATCTCGGCGAGGCCCGGGGCGACCGGCTTGGCGCGGGTCACGCGGGTGGGCTTGCCGTCGCCGGTCTCGCCGACCGCGACGATCTCCTCGAGCGCGCGCACGCTGATGCCCTCGGCCACGACCTTCTGGGCCAGCCGGTCCTGGACCTCGGCGTCCTCGACGGCAAGCAAGGACCGCGCGTGGCCGGCCGAGAGAACACCGGCGGCGACACGGCGCTGGACGGCGGGGGAGAGGCGCAGGAGGCGGATCGTGTTGCTGATCTGAGGACGTGACCGACCGATGCGAGTGGCCAGCTCCTCGTGGGTGCACTCGAAGTCCTCCAGCAGCTGCTGGTAGGCCGAGGCCTCCTCGAGCGGGTTCAGCTGGGACCGGTGCAGGTTCTCCAGCAACGCGTCGCGCAGCATGGCCGTGTCGTCGGTCTCCCGGACGATGGCCGGGATCGTCTCGAGGCCGGCCTGCTGCGTCGCGCGCCACCGCCGCTCGCCCATGACGAGCTCGAACTGGTCGTCGCCCGTCTTGCGGACCACGACCGGCTGAAGGAGGCCGACTTCAGTGATGGAATGGACGAGTTCGGCCATCGCGTCCTCGTCGAAGACCTGCCGCGGGTTCGCCGCGTTGGGGCGGATCGATCCGACCGCGATTTCGGCGAAATAGGCCCCATCCACGGGCGCCAGAGCCGAATCTTCGATCTGACGGCCGTTCGTCGACAGGGTGGACCCGGGGTCCGCCGATGCGCCGTTCGTCGATCCTGGGGCAAAGTCCGCATCCCGGACGTCATGGTTGACAACCGGGGCCGTCGGGATCAGCGATCCGAGACCCCGTCCGAGACCTCGCTTCGCCACAGGCTTGTTCATCGACTCATCCCCTTCGAGGCGATCTCGCGCGCCGCCTCCAGATAGCTCAGCGCACCCGGTGAGCCCGGATCGTAGGTCATCACCGTCTGTCCGTACGACGGTGCCTCGGAGACACGCACGGAGCGCGGGATGTAGGTGCGCAGGACCTGGTCGCCGAAGTGGGACTTGACCTCCTCGGCGACACCCGCCGCGAGACGTGTCCGGCCGTCGTACATCGTCACCAGGATGGTGGAGACGGCGAGATCGGGGTTGAGGTGAGCACGCACCATGTCCACGGTCTTGAGCAGTTGACCGAGTCCCTCGAGTGCGTAGTACTCCGCCTGGATGGGGATCAGCAGCTCCGCGCCGGCCACGAGGGCATTGATCGTGAGCAACCCGAGCGACGGCGGGCAGTCGATGAAGATGTAGTCCCAGCGGTCCTCGCCGGCCGTCTCGGCGTCGCCGACCCGCGGGTGCGCGCGGAGTGCCTTCTGCAGCCGACCCTCGCGAGCGACGACGCTCACGAGCTCGATCTCCGCGCCGGCCAGGTCGATGGTGGCCGGCACGACGTCGAGACCGGGGATCTCGGGGGAGGGCACCACGACGTCACCCAGCGGCGTACCGTCGACCAGCAGCTCGTAAGTGCCGGGCGTCCCCTGGAAGTGGTCGATGCTGAGTGCGGTCGAGGCGTTGCCCTGCGGGTCCAGATCGATCACCAGGACGCGCTGGCCGAGTTGGGCGAGTCCTGCGGCAACATTGACCGTCGACGTCGTCTTGCCGACGCCACCCTTCTGATTGGCGACGACGAACGTGCGTGTCGCCATGGGTCGGGGGATCGACGGACGGCTCTGCGAACCGATGCGGGCGAGCACGCTGTTCTCCGCCGCACGGGCCAGCGGAGTCTCTGCGTCAGCGAAGCTCGTGGAGAAGGCCGCGAGGTCGGCAGCGGTCTTCACCTGGTACGTCGTCCGGGTCGGTGTTTCACGTGAAACATCCTCCTCCCTGACGTTGCGCTCCTGTGGATGAAACACACCGTTCTGTGGATGTTCACGCTCAGGCGACACGCTCCCACCGGTGGAAAACTCTGTGTCCGCCTCGTTGCGCTGTTCTCCGTCGGTCACGCTTCACGCCTCCGGTCTCGTTGCTTACGCATCTTCTTCGCCGAGCCCGCCGGGCGCCGAGCAGACGCCAAAGATACCTTTGCCGGATCGGCCCAAGCGACTCGCAGGCACACGGTTGTGGAGTCCAACAGTCCCGCCCCGAGCTCCGACACCTCGGGCCTGGCGCAGCCCAGCCGGCGAAGCGTCGGCGCGGCCTCCTCGATCTCGTCGCCGACCGACGATCCCTTCATCGCGACGAGGGCTCCGGAGGGCGCGACCAGCGGCATCGACCATTCGAGCAGTCGACCGAGGGGAGCGACGGCCCGGGACGTGACGGCGTCGAATCGGCGTTGTCCGTGCAGCGCGTCGGCCCTGCCGCGAACCACCTCGACGTTGGAGAGGCCGAGATCTTCGACGACCTCGGACAGGAACGTCGTACGCCTGAGCAGCGGCTCGATCAGCGTCACCTGCAGAGACGGGTTGGTGATCGCGACCACCAGCCCGGGAAGGCCGGCTCCCGAGCCGATGTCGGCGACCGTGCCGGTCTCGGGCAGCGCGGTCGCGAGCACCGCGCAGTTGAGAATGTGTCGGTCCCAGAGCCTCGGCACCTCACGCGGGCCGATCAGGCCGCGGACCACGCCCGCGTCAGCCAGCCACGCCGCATAGCGTTCGACGAGGGGGAGGCGGTCGGCAGCGAAAACCCTCCCTGCGACCTCCGGCATCGCCGGAGGCAGGGAGGGTGCGCCGAGTTCCCCGCGGTCAGTCATCGGTTCTGATGTTTCACGTGAAACGCCCCGGGCCGCAACCCGGGGCGTTTCACGTGGAACGGAAGTCACGCGGGCTGCACTACCACGTAGCGACGCGGCTCGACGCCCTCGGACGAGGACGTCAGGCCCGCGCCGGCGACAGCATCGTGGACGACCTTGCGCTCGAACGGGGACATCGGCTCGAGAGCGACGGGTGCTCCCGTCTCCTTGACCTTCGCGACGGTCTCCTCGGCGACCTTCTCCAGCGCGGTCCGGCGGTCCGCACGGAAACCCGAGATGTCCAGCATGAGACGCGAGCGCTCACCCGTCTCGCGGTAGACGGCGAGCCGCGTCAGCTCCTGCAGCGCGTCCAGCACCTCGCCGTCGCCGCCGACCAGCTGGGAGAGATCCGCTCCGACGATCGACACGGCAGCACGGTCACCTTCGACGTCCATGTCCAGATCGCCGTCGAGGTCCGCGATGTCGAGCAGCTCCTCCAGATAGTCGGCTGCGATGTCGCCCTCCTGCTCGAGGCGCTTCACGCGGTCGGTGTCGTCCTTGACGGGCTCGGAGATCTCGTCGGTCATGGCTGTTCGTCCTTCTTCGGCGTGTTCGGGCGGGAAGACTGCTTGCGCTGCTCGCGGGTCTGGCGCTTCGGCTGCTGCCGCTTCGGGGCCCGGTTCTCCTCGACGACGTCCGTGGCCGGCGGGCCGTCCACCGCGAGCGTCTCGCCGTGGCGCGCGGCCTTGGCGCGGTCGCGCTCCTCCTTCGCCTTCGCGGCGGGAGTGCCGGGCGCAGGGTTGTTGCGGATCACGTAGAACTGCTGGCACATCGTCCAGATGTTCGAGGTCGTCCAGTAGATCATCAGGCCGATCGGGAACGCGATGCCACCGACGGCGAAGACAACGGGCAGCACGTAGAGGAGCAGCTTCTGCTGCTGCGCGTACTGCCCGGTCATCGCATCGGCCGGCATGTTCTTGCTCATCAGCTGACGCTGCGTCGTGAACGTCGTCGCGGTCATCGCGATGACCAGGATGATGGCCAGCACGACGACGTTGGTCGTCGTGTGGTGCGTCAGCGACTCCGAGATGTTCGCGCCGAAGATCTCAGCGTGCTTGATCTCGTCGACGTCGGACTGCTTGAGGAAGCCCTTCGGCGTGCCCTTGGCGGCGTTGTTCAGCAGGTGGAACAGCGACAGGAAGATCGGCATCTGCAGGATGAGCGGCAGGCACGAGGCGAACGGGTTCGTGCCCGTCTCCTTGTACAGCTTCATCGTCTCCTGGGCGAGACGCTCACGGTCGTGGCCGTACTTCTTCTGCAGCTCCTTGACCTTCGGCTGGATCAGCTGCATGTTCCGGCTCGACTTGATCTGCTTCACGAAGAGCGGGATCAGCATCGCTCGGATCGTGACCGTCAGGCCGATGATCGCCAGGGTCCACGACCAGCCGGACGACATCGGCAGCAGGTCGAACAGCCGGTGCCAGCCCAGCCAGATCGCCGAGATGGCGTAGTAGAGCGGGGTGCCGATGGTGGTCAGCAGATTGCCCACGAGGTCGGGCTCCTAACGGGGGTCAGTGAGACGTACCCGTGCGCACACGGGAGGAACGAGGGGGGACCGGGTCGTAACCGCCGGCGGCCCAGGGATGGCATCGAGCGACGCGCCGCACCGCCAGCCAGCTGCCACGTGCGCTGCCGTGCACCTGCACCGCCTCCAGCGCGTAGGCCGAGCAGCTCGGGTGGTAGCGGCACACCTGCCCGTACAGCGGGCTGATCAACAGTCGGTAGGCCTTGAGCAGGCCGATGAGCAGGTATTTCACGATGTCACCCGCTCGAGGCAACGAGCCAGGTCGACGCGGAGTTCCTCGTAGCCGGCATCGGCAGAGGCAGGAAGCGCCCTGACCACGAGCACAGCAGAGCCCGGAAGCCGCGTCTCCACGGAGGAGAGCTGCTCCCGGGCCAGGTGTCGAAGTCGCCGCTTCACACGGTTCCGCGTCACTGAGGGTCCTACCGCCTTGCTGACCACGAAGCCGATCCGCACCCCGGCGTCACCCTCGACCGTGTCGAGGTGGACGACCAGCGTGCGGCTACCGGCCCGGCGTCCCCGCCGTACTGCCGAGGCGAAGCCCGCGGCGTCCGTGAGCCGTTGAGCACGGGCCAACACAACAGGACGCCGACGCGGCGGTCAGCCGTGGACGGACCGGCTCAGACGGCCAGGTCCTTGCGACCCTTGCGGCGCCGAGCCGCCAGGATCGCGCGGCCAGCGCGGGTGCGCATGCGCAGACGGAAGCCGTGCGTCTTGGCGCGACGACGGTTGTTCGGCTGGTACGTACGCTTGCTCACGAGAATTCCTTAGGTGAATCGAGTCTTGGCGTGTCGCCCGGCAACAGTCGGCAGCACCGTGATCCACTGTGGTCGGCACTGTGGATCAGTCCGGTCGGCTGGCACCGCCCGCCCGCGGTTGAGCCCCGAAACGATCGAGGATCCCGTGGACATGCGGCGTCGGTCGACGCTCTCTTCTACTACCGGCGACCGGCCAACGGTACGCGGAGCCGACTGACAGGGTCAAACTCCGGCGACACCTGCCGGCGGTCCTTTCGAACAGTACCCGTGGGACGATCGTCACGGCCTGTGGACAACGGGTTGCTAGGAGCGAGTCCCGGGGGTTAGTTTCGTCAGGTACCGAGGTTCCCTGCCGTCGCCGTGGACCCTGGGGCGCTTCCGCGGGGGGAGCAGTCGGGAGATCACTCGAATGCCGCGCTGACCTGCGAAAACGTTCGAGGATCATGATCGGGGTCGTGTCTCGGTCCGGTTCGATCCACACACTATGAGCCGGGTTCACAGCTTGTGGACAAACTTGTGGAGACCATCACCACCACGACCGAACCGCGGCCGCCGAGCAGACGTCCGCGACTCCTGACAGGGAAGGCTGATCCGCGTGGACAACACGTCAGCTCCGGAGCCTCCAGCCACTGGACACCACGCGTCGACCGGCGACTCCGGCGAGACGTCCCTCGAAACCGCCTGGTCGAAGGTCGTCCGCGATCTCCAGCCGAGCGCCCAGGCCTGGGTACGCACGAGCCAGCCCGTCGCCATCCACGGTGACACCGCGATCGTCGCCGTCCCCAACGACTTCACCCGCAACCGCCTCGAGGGCGCCCTCCGCAAGGACCTCGAGGATGCGCTCAGCCGCGAGCTGGGCCGGGAGGTGCGCATCGCGGTCACGGTCAACGAGGAGCTCGAGGGTCAGCCCGTCATGACGCTCGAGACGCCGGCGCCGCAGGTGCCCCAGCAGGAGATCGACGTACCGACTAATCAACAAGTCGATATGTCGACACAGGCCGAGCCGACGTCGCACTCCTCGTCCACGAGCGGCGCCGACACGCGTCCGAGCGCGCTCGAGACTCGGCTCAACCCGAAGTACACGTTCGAGACGTTCGTCATCGGCTCGTCCAACCGCTTCCCCCACGCCGCCGCCGTCGCGGTCAGCGAGGCGCCCGGCAAGGCGTACAACCCGCTCCTGGTCTACGGCGAGTCCGGACTCGGCAAGACGCACCTGCTGCACGCGATCGGGCACTACGTGCGCAGCCTCTACAACGGGGCGAAGGTGCGTTACGTGAGCTCGGAGGAGTTCACCAACGAGTTCATCAACGCGATCCGCGACGACCGGCAGGACCGCTTCAAGCGGCGCTACCGCGACGTCGACGTGCTGCTCATCGACGACATCCAGTTCCTGGAGGGCAAGACCCAGACCCAGGAGGAGTTCTTCCACACGTTCAACACGCTCCACAACGCGAACAAGCAGATCGTGCTGACCTCCGACCGCGCCCCGAAGCGCCTCGAGGCGCTCGAGGACCGGCTGCGCAACAGGTTCGAGTGGGGCCTCATCACCGACGTGCAGCCGCCCGACGTCGAGACCCGCATCGCGATCCTGCGGAAGAAGGCGGCCATGGACCGACTCACTGCGCCGCCGGACGTGCTCGAGTTCATCGCGACCAAGATCCAGACGAACATCCGCGAGCTCGAGGGTGCGCTCATCCGGGTCACGGCCTTCGCGAACCTCAATCGCCAAGAGGTCGACATGACGCTGGCGGAGATCGTGCTCAAGGACCTCATCCCCGAGGGCGGCGAGCCCGAGATCACCGCGGGCCTCATCATCGCCCAGACGGCGGCGTACTTCGGGCTCTCGATCGACGAGCTCACCGGGCCCTCCCGCGGCCGCCATCTCGTGATGGCACGCCAGATCGCGATGTACCTCTGCCGCGAGCTGACGGACCTGTCGCTGCCGAAGATCGGCGCGCAGTTCGGCAACCGCGACCACACGACGGTCATGTACGCCGAGCGGAAGATCAACCAGCTGCTCGCCGAGCGCCGCGCCGTCTTCAACCAGGTCAGCGAGCTCACCAACCGGGTGAAGCTGCAGGCGCGCCAGACCTGACGCGTCGCGCACGACGTCGCAAGCGACCCGTGGCCCTGCGAGCCGAGCTCGTGGGGCCACGGTCGTCTCCGGACGTCGTCACCGGGATCGACGGCGAGGTCACCGGGCGGGGTCATCGACCGAGCCATCGGCCTGTGTAGTTCGGGCGGTCAGAGGTCCGAATTACACGGGGAGGATCTGAGGACGAGCCCTGACGAACACGGTGGACGAACGGCGCCGCACACACCGACGGCCGTCTCTCCACGGCGGCGTCCACACCCCCTGTGTGCAACAAGTCCTCCGTGCGACCAGCCACAACGGCCGTTGTCCACAGTTTCCACGGACCCTATGACTCCCTCGGACCTATAACCGGTTCGATCATCCGTGAAAACCCACAACGCCTCTTTCCTGGGGACAACCACTCAGAACCACAGGACTTGTCACACTTCCCGTCACCCGCCGGTGCCGAGTGTCCCCGTCGCGTGGCAGGATTCAGATCCCACGTCTGGACCCCCAGCCGCGCCCGAGCAAGAAGGACCACACATCGTGAAGTTCCGCGTCGACCGCGACGTGTTCGCGGATGCCGTCGCCTGGGCTGCCCGCAGCCTTCCCGTCCGCCCGAGCACGCCTGTCCTGTCCGGCCTCCTCATCGAGGCGAGCCACGAAGGTCTGGTCCTGTCGACCTTCGACTACGAGACCTCCGCCCGGGCGACCCTGTCCGCCGAGGTCGCCGACGAGGGCAAGGCACTGGTGAGCGGTCGCCTGCTCGCCGACATCGTCCGCAGCCTGCCCGCCAAGCCCGTCGAGCTCACCCTCGAGGGCACGCGTGCGAGCCTGACCTGTGGCTCCGCCCGGTTCAGCCTCCAGACGATGCCGGTCGAGGACTACCCGACGCTCCCCGACATGCCCACCGCCGCCGGCACCGTGAAGAGCGAGGTCTTCGCGCACGCCGTCGCCCAGGCGGTGACGGCCGCCGGTCGCGACGACATGCTCCCGGTCCTGACCGGCGTCCGCCTCGAGATCGACGGCTCGACGATCTCGTTGCTCGCCACCGACCGCTTCCGGCTCTCGATCCGCGAGCTCGAGTGGTCCCCGAGCACACCCGACGAGACCCTCGCCGCCCTGGTGCCGGCCAAGGTGCTCGCCGACACGGCCAAGTCGCTGACCAACGGCAGCGAGGTCACCATCGCGCTGTCCTCCGGCGGCGCCGGCGAGGGCATCATCGGCTTCGAGGGCGCGGCCGCGGGCGGCGTACGACGCACGACGACGCGCCTGCTCGACGGCGAGTTCCCCAAGGTGCGCAGCCTGTTCCCGAGCGAGCACCTCACCAAGGCGCTCGTCGACAAGGCGGCGCTGGTCGAGTCCGTCAAGCGCGTCTCGCTCGTCGCGGAGCGCAACACCGCGGTCCAGCTGAAGTTCTCCGAGGGCGTCCTCACGCTCGACGCCGGGTCCGGCGAGGAGGCACAGGCATCGGAGTCGATCGAGGCGGACATCAACGGCGAGGAGCTGACGACCGGCTTCAACCCGCAGTTCCTCCTCGACGGGCTGACCGCGATCGACGAGACCACGGTCGAGCTCGCCTTCACCCAGGCGTCCAAGCCAGTGGTGATCAGCGGCTCCGGCGAGCACGAGGTCGCGGGCTTCCGCTACCTGCTGATGCCGCGCCGCCTGCTGTCCTGATCCCTGCCCCGACTGGGCACCTGAACGGCACCTAGTCTGGGACAGACCCACCCACGAGAGGATCGCCATGCACATCGGACTCGTCGGCCTCGGCAAGATGGGCGGCAACATGCGCACCCGTCTGCGCAACGCCGGCCACACCGTCATCGGCTATGACCGCAACAAGGATCTCTCCGACTCCAGCAGCCTCGCCGACATGGTCGAGCAGCTGCGCGCGATCGGCGACGGGCCGACGGTGGTCTGGGTGATGGTTCCGGCCGGCGAGCCGACCCACGCCACCATCGTCGAGCTCAAGGAGCTCCTCGACGCGGGCGACCTGGTCGTCGACGGCGGCAACAGCAAGTACACCGACGACGCGGACAACGCCGCCTCCCTCGGCGAGAAGGGCATCGGCTTCGTCGACTGCGGCGTCTCGGGCGGTGTCTGGGGCCTGGAGAACGGCTATGCGCTGATGTACGGCGGCAAGGCGACCGAGGCCGAGAAGGTGATGCCCGCCCTGCTCGCGCTCAAGCCCGACCACACCGAGGACGGCCTCGTCCACTGCGGCGAGACGGCCGGTGCTGGCCACTTCGCGAAGATGGTCCACAACGGCATCGAGTACGCGATGATGCAGGCGTACGCCGAGGGCTGGGAGCTGCTCAACAAGGTCGACATCGTCCAGAACGTGCCCGAGATCTTCGCCTCCTGGCGGACCGGCACCGTCGTCCGTTCGTGGCTCCTCGACCTCCTCGTCGACCAGCTCCGCGCCGATGAGCACCTCGACAAGATCAAGGGCTACGCCGACGACTCCGGCGAGGGTCGCTGGACCGTCCAGGCCGCGATCGACAACGCCGTGCCGATGCCGGCCATCTCGGCCTCGCTGTTCGCGCGATTCGTCTCCCGCCAGGAGGACGACGTGGCGATGAAGGCGATCGCGGCCATGCGCAACGGGTTCGGCGGTCACGCCGTCATCTCGGAGTCGGAGGCCTGACCGTCTCCGCGACCGGAGCGATCCGGCACGTCCTCCTCGATGCCGACGGCGTCCTCCAGCGCCGGCCGGGCGGCTGGGAGAGCGCGTTCGAGGAGTGGTTGGGCGTGCGGGCCCCGGACTTCCTCGAGGAGATGTTCGAGGCGGAGAAGCCGGCGATCCGGGGTGAGCGAGACGCGGTCGAGGTGCTGGCCGAGGTGCTCGACAGCCACGGAGTGGCGGCGCAGCCCGAGCTCGTCTTCGAGTCGGTGTGGCACCGGATCGAGGCCGTGCCGGACAGCCTCGACCTGGTCCGGCGGCTGCGCGCCGCCGGTCTCGGAGTCCACCTCGGCACGAACCAGACCCTGCGCCGGGCGGCGTACATGCGCGAGGAGCTCGGGTACGACGACCTGTTCGACGTGTCCTGCTACTCCGCCGAGCTCGGCCTGGCCAAGCCCGACCCGGCGTACTTCCGGCGCGCCGCGGAGCTGATCGGCGCGCAGCCGGGCGAGGTCCTGTTCGTCGACGACACCGGGCCGAACGTCGACGGCGCGCGTGCGGCGGGGATGCCGGCGGTGCACTGGCACCTGCGCGACGGCCACGCACTGCTGGAGAAGCTGCTGGCCGAGCACGGCGTCGTCCCGACCGCGTCCTAGAGTTCTCCCCGAAGGCGAACGGGGAGGAGGAGTCGTGCACGTCTCGCACCTGACCCTCCACGACTTCCGGTCCTACGAGAGCGCGGAGGTCGCACTCGAGCCCGGCGTCACCTCGTTCGTCGGCCGCAACGGCCAGGGCAAGACGAACCTCGTCGAGGCGATCGACTACCTGTCGCGGCTGCAGTCGCACCGCGTGGCCTCCGACGCACCGCTCGTGCGCGCCGGCGCCGACCAGGCCGTCGTACGCGCGGCTGTCGTGAAAGACGGCCGCACCGCCGTCCTCGAGGTCGAGATCAATCCCGGCCGAGCGAACCGTGCGCGGATCAACCGCTCGCCCCTGCCGCGCACCCGCGAGCTGGTCGGCCTGGTGCGTACCGTGCTGTTCTCGCCCGAGGACCTCGCCCTCGTCAAGGGCGATCCCGCCGAGCGCCGACGCTTCCTCGACGACCTGATGGTGCTGCGTACGCCGCGACTGGCCGGCGCTCGCGCGGACTACGACCGCGTGCTCCGGCAGCGCAACTCGCTGCTCCGCACCGGGCGCTCGGGCGGACGGGGAGGCCAGGAAGGCGTCCTCGCGACGCTGGCGGTCTGGGACGAGCACCTCGCGCGCACCGGCGCCGAGATCCTCGCGGAGCGGCTCGCGCTCACCGACGCGCTGCGCCCGTACGTCGGCAAGGCCTACGAGACGGTCGCGCGTGGAGCGTCGCGTGACGACGCGGAGATCGCCTACCGGCCGTCGTTCGACCTCGCCGGGGCCACCACCCAGGCGGAGATCGAGAAGGCCATCCACGCCGAGCTCGCCCGACGGCAGCGCGACGAGCTGGACCGGGGCGTGTCACTGGTCGGGCCGCACCGCGACGAGCTGCTGCTGACGATCGGCACCGGGTCGCCCGCGCCGGAGGAGCCGGATCGCAGGAGTCATCTTCCGGTGAAGGGCTACGCGTCGCACGGGGAGTCGTGGTCGTTCGCGCTCGCCCTCCGGCTGGCGTCGTACGACCTGCTCCGTGCGGACGGCGACGACCCGATCCTCATCCTCGACGACGTGTTCGCCGAGCTCGACACCGACCGGCGCGACCAGCTAGCCGCGCTCGTGGCCGGCGCCGAGCAGGTGCTCGTGACCGCGGCCGTCGGTGCCGACGTGCCCGAGGCGCTGCGCGGGACGCGCTACCGCGTGGCGGGCGGGGAGGTCGACCGCGATGACGCCTGAGGACGATCCTGCCCGGGCGGACGACGACGTACGGCCGGAGCGACCGGAGGGTCAGCCTGCCGACGAGACGCCGGCAGCGGACGGTCTCGACCTGGCTCGCGCGCTGACGCGGGCCACCGCTGGGTCCTCGACGAGGAAGGCGACCAAGCGGCGCAAGCAGCAGCCGCCCGTGCGAGGCCGGGTGAGTGGCAGCCACCCCGACGACCGCGACCCCCAGCTCCTCGACGCGACGCTCGGACGCCTCGTCGCCGACCACGGCTGGGAGCTCGACCTGCGCGTGCACGGCGTCTTCGCCCGGTGGTCCGAGATCCTGGGCACCGAGATCGCCGACCACGCGACGCCCGAGTCGTTCGCCGACGGCCGCCTGGTGGTCCGCACAGACTCGACGGCCTGGGCGACCCAGCTGAGGCTGCTGGCGCCGACCGTCGTACGTCGACTCAACGAGGAGCTCGGGCACGGGACGGTCCTGGCGATCGACGTCCTCGGCCCGCACGGACCGTCGTGGAAGAAGGGCAGGCTCTCGTCCCGGGACGGTCGCGGTCCGCGCGACACGTACGGCTGAGTCGACCTCGAATCTGCCGATCTGACGGCCGCCCGCCGGTACAGGGACCCATCGGGACCCCCGTTCGGGCCTCGCAGCGCCGCTTCCGTCACGTCACGGGCCGCTTTTCACTCCCAGTCGCCCCCGTCCACAGGGGCGATGCGTGGTTTCCGGGTCTCAGACCGGTAACATTGGCCCGTGAGCGAAGCCGACGAGACCGCCGACACGCAGTCCCAGCCGACGCAAGTCGAAACGCCCCAGAAGCCCACACCTCCCACCCCCGTCATGGCGGACTACGACGCCTCGGCGATCCAGGTGCTCGAAGGGCTCGAGGCCGTCCGCAAGCGTCCCGGCATGTACATCGGCTCCACGGGCGTGCGCGGCCTCCACCACCTGATCTGGGAGATCGTCGACAACTCGGTGGACGAGGCGCTGGCCGGCCACTGCGACACGATCCTCATCACGCTGAACCCCGACGGCTCGGTGAGCGTCGAGGACAACGGGCGAGGCATCCCGACCGACACGGCTCCGGGCCAGGAGCTGCCGGCGGCGACGCTCGCGCTGACGGTCCTCCACGCCGGCGGCAAGTTCGGCGGCGGCGGCTACAAGGTCTCCGGTGGTCTGCACGGCGTCGGCTCCTCGGTCGTCAACGCGCTCTCGACGCGCCTGCGCCTGGAGGTCAAGAACCGCGGCCACGTCTGGGAGCAGGAGTTCTCGTCGGGCGTCCCCGACTACCCGCTGCGGCAGGTGCGCGCCCTCGAGGGCGGCGAGCGGACCGGCACCAAGGTGACCTGGTGGGCCTCGGACGACATCTTCGAGACGACCGAGTACAACCTCGAGACGATCTCGACGCGGTTCCGCGAGATGGCCTTCCTCAACAAGGGCCTCAAGATCGTGCTGCGCGACGAGCGGCCCGAGACCGAGGAGATCGCCGAGGCGGTGGCCGCCGAGGGCGCTGAGAGCGACCTGGCCTCCGACGTCCACGCCACCGACGAGGGCGGCCACAAGATCCTCGAGCAGATCTTCAAGTACGACAACGGTCTCGCCGACTACGTCGAGTACCTCAACAAGCGCAAGGCGCCGGTCTCGCCGGTGATCCACTTCGAGGCCGAGACCGGGGACAGCGCCCGCAACCCGATGAGCCTCGAGCTCGCCATGCAGTGGCAGGCGACGTCGTACAACGAGGCCGTCCACACCTTCGCCAACACGATCAACACCCCCGAGGGCGGGACCCACGAGGAGGGCTTCCGCGCCGCGCTCACCAGCCTGATGAACCGCTGGGGCGAGGAGTGGGGCCTGATCAAGAAGAAGGAGGACCGCCTCACGGGTGACGACATCCGCGAGGGGCTCACGGCGATCATCAGCCTCAAGATCGGCGAGCCGCAGTTCGAGGGCCAGACGAAGGCCAAGCTCGGCAACACCGAGGCGAAGGGCTTCACCCAGTCGGTCGTCAACGACCAGCTCGGCGCATGGCTGGAGCAGAACCCCTCCGAGGGCAAGGAGGTCATCCGCAAGGCCCAGGCCGCGGCGACCGCCCGCATCGCCGCCCGCAAGGCGCGCGACCTCGCCCGCAACCGCAAGGGCCTGCTCGGCAACGGCGCCCTCCCGGGCAAGCTCTCGGACTGCCAGTCGACGAACCCGGCCGAGTGCGAGGTCTTCATCGTCGAGGGTGACTCCGCCGGCGGCTCCGCCCGGCAGGGCCGCGACCCGCGGATCCAGGCGATCCTCCCGATCCGCGGCAAGATCCTCAACGTCGAGAAGGCGCGCCTCGACAAGGTCCTGGCCAACCAGGAGGTCCAGTCGATCATCTCGGCACTGGGCACCGGGGTCCACGACGAGTTCAACATCGCCAAGCTGCGCTACCACAAGATCGTGCTGATGGCCGACGCCGACGTCGACGGCCACCACATCAACACGCTGCTGCTGACGCTGCTGTTCCGTTTCATGAAGCCGCTCATCGAGCAGGGCTACGTGTACATGGCCCAGCCCCCGCTCTACCGCCTGCGCTGGAACAAGCCGCACGAGCACGAGTTCGTCTACTCCGACGCCGAGCGCGACGCGTTGCTGCGCGAGGGTCAGGCCCAGGGCAAGAAGCTGCCGAAGGAGAACCCGGTCCAGCGCTACAAGGGTCTCGGCGAGATGAACGCCAAGGAGCTGTGGGAGACCACGATGGACCCCGACCAGCGGCTGATGCTGCAGGTCACGCTCGACGATGCCGCCCATGCCGACGAGATCTTCTCGATCCTCATGGGCGAGGACGTCGAGCAGCGCCGCTCCTTCATCCAGCGCAACGCCAAGGACGTTAGGTTCCTCGATATCTGATGACTGAGACTCCCACTGACGGCGGCGCCCCCCTCGGCGGTCGCATCGAGCCGATCGAGCTGCAGACCTCGATGCAGCGCGCCTACATCGACTACGCGATGGCGGTCATCGTCGGGCGAGCTCTGCCCGACGTACGTGACGGCCTGAAGCCGGTGCACCGTCGCGTCCTGTACGCGATGTACGACGGCGGCTACCGCCCGGACCGCGGCTTCTCGAAGTGTTCGCGCGTCGTCGGCGACGTGATGGGTCAGTACCACCCGCACGGCGACACGGCGATCTACGACACCCTGGTGCGCCTGGCGCAGCCGTGGGTCATGCGCGCCCCGCTGGTGCAGGGCCAGGGCAACTTCGGCTCGCCGGGCAACGACTCCGCCGCGGCGATGCGATACACCGAGTGCCGGATGGCGCCGCTCGCCATGGAGATGGTGCGCGACATCGACGAGGAGACCGTCGACTTCCAGCCGAACTACGACGGCCGCTCGCAGGAGCCGACGATCCTGCCGGCCCGGTTCCCCAACCTGCTGGTCAACGGGTCCGCCGGCATCGCGGTCGGCATGGCGACCAACATCCCGCCGCACAACCTGCGTGAGGTGGCCGACGGCGCGAAGTGGGCCCTCGAGCACCCCGAGGCGACCCGGGAGGAGCTCCAGGAGGCGCTGATCGAGCGCGTCAAGGGCCCTGACTTCCCCAACGGAGCGCTCATCGTCGGCCACGCCGGCATCGAGCAGGCCTACCGCACCGGTCGCGGCTCGATCACGCAGCGCGCCGTGATCGCCGTCGACGAGGACGACAAGGGCCGCACGATCCTGGTGATCACCGAGCTGCCCTACATGGTCAACCCGGACAACCTGGCCCTGAAGATCGCCGAGCTCGCCGACTCCGGCAAGGTGCAGGGCATCTCCGACGTCCGCGACGACACGTCGGACCGCACCGGCCAGCGACTGGTCGTCGTGCTGAAGCGCGACGCGGTCGCGCGGGTCGTGCTCAACAACCTGCTCAAGCACACCGAGCTGCAGACCAACTTCAGCGCCAACATGCTGGCGCTCGTCGATGGTGTGCCGCGGACGCTCTCGATCGACCAGTTCATCTCGAACTGGGTAGCGCACCAGATCGAGGTCATCCAGCGACGGACGGCTTACCGACTGCGCAAGGCCGAGGAGCGCGCCCACATCCTGCGCGGCCTCGTCAAGGCCCTCGACATGCTCGACGAGGTCATCGCGCTCATCCGGCGCTCGCCCGACGTCGCGGAGGCCCGCCAGGGCCTCATCGCGCTGCTCGACATCGACGAGCTCCAGGCGACCGCGATCCTCGACATGCAGCTGCGCCAGCTGGCCGCGCTGCAGCGCCAGAAGATCATCGACGACCTGGCTGAGTTCGAGCGCGTCATCGCGGACCTCAAGGACATCCTCGCGAAGCCCGAGCGGCAGCGATCGATCGTGATCGAGGAGCTCGACGAGATCGTCGAGAGGTACGGCAACGACCGTCGTACGCAGCTCATCGCGGCCGACGGGGACCTGTCCATGGAGGACCTCATCCCCGACGAGGAGCTCGTCGTCTCGATCACCCGCGGTGGCTACGCCAAGCGGACCCGCGCCGACGCCTACCGCTCGCAGAAGCGCGGGGGCAAGGGCGTCCGTGGCGCCACACTGCGTGGCGACGACATCGTCGAGCACTTCATCGCGACCACCAACCACCACTGGCTGCTGTTCTTCACCACGGCCGGCCGGGTCTACCGCACCAAGGCCTACAACCTGCCCGAGGCCGCTCGCGACGCCAAGGGCGGCCACGTCGCCGGCCTGCTGTCGTTCCAGCCGGACGAGTCGATCGCTCAGGTGCTCGCGATCCGCGACTACGACCAGGCGCCGTACCTCGTGCTGGCCACGAGGAGCGGCCTGGTCAAGAAGACGCGGCTCGCCGACTACAACTCGCCGCGTCAGGCGGGTGTCATCGCGATCAACTTCCGCGAGGACGACGACGAGCTGGTCGGCGCCGAGCTGGTCAACCCTGACGACCACATCCTGCTGGTGTCGCGGAAGGGCCAGGCCGTGCGGTTCATCGCGAGCGACGACCAGCTGCGGCCGATGGGCCGCGCGACGTCGGGCGTGACGGGCATGAAGTTCCGCGACGGCGACTCGGTGCTGTCGATGTCGGTCATCCGGGCGGCCGAAGCCGCGCACGAGGAGTCCGACGAGGACGTGCAGTACGTCTTCACGATCACCGACGGCGGTTTCGCCAAGCGGTCTCGGATCTCTGAATACCGGATCACGAACCGCGGCGGTCTCGGCGTGCGTGCCATGCAGCTCAGCGACGAGAAGCGCGGCGTCCTCGCAGGGGCGTTCATCGTCAAGGACGGCGACGAGATCCTCTCGATCACCGCCAACGGGCAGGTCGTCCGCTCGCCCATCGACGCCGACTTCCCGGCCAAGGGCCGTTCGACGATGGGCGTGAAGTTCGTCTCGCCGAAGAACGGCGACTCGGTGGCCGTGGTGGCCCGCTCGGTCGAGTCCCGCGAGGACGAGATCGAGGAGGACCTGGCCGCTGCCGCGGCCGACGGGCCGCTCGAGCCGGACGTCGCCGAGGCGGCGGATGTGGACGTGGATGCAACAATCGAGGCGGCCGACGCCGCTGGCGCGGCTGAGATTGTCGATGACACGGAGGAATGAGGATGTCTGAGCGTCCCGGCGAACGTACCGCCACTCGGGTGAGCGGTCGTCCAGCGCCGCAGCGCGACGACGACACGGCTACACGCCCGGGCTTCGGGCAGCAGCTGAAGGAGCGCCTGAGCGCCGCGGCGGACGAGTTCCGCGCAGCGAACACCGACTCCGCGCCGACGCAGCAGCGGCGGCCGGGAGCACGGACTCCCCGGCGCGCACGCCTGCGGCTGACGCGCATCGACCCGTGGTCGGTGATGAAGACGGCGTTCCTGCTGTCGATCGCACTCGGCGTGGTCACGATCGTCTCTGTCTTCATCGTCTGGTCGGTGCTCGGCGCCGCCGGCGTGTGGGACTCGATCAACCAGACCGTGCAGGACATCGTCGGCGGCTCGGACGCGTCCTCGTTCGACGTCACCAACTATGTCGGCATGTCACGCGTCATGGGCTTCACGATGATCGTGTCGGTGATCGACGTGGTCCTGATGACCGCCGTCGCCACCCTCGGTGCGTTCCTCTACAACATGGCGGCCGCACTGCTGGGCGGGATCGACGTCACCCTGACGGAAGACCGCTGACCTCTTCGGTGGACGTCATACGAACTGGCTGCCTCGGCCGCCAGCGCGTATGACGTCACCTCGTTTTGGCGGCGGGTCGAGGGCTCCGGTAATGTCTGGCCTCGGCCGTCGGGGCTTCCACCCGGCTGCCACCCGGGCCTATAGCTCAGACGGTTAGAGCACCACACTGATAATGTGGGGGTCGGAGGTTCAAGTCCTCCTAGGCCCACGGACAAGCCCCGGACGCGACAGCGGACCGGGGCTTCTCACAAGGAGACGACAGTGAAGAAGCTGATCCTCATCGCTCTTGCAGCAGCCGCGGCCGTGGTCGCGAAGAAGCAGTTCGACAAGAGCAACGCCGAGCGGGCGCAGTGGGCTGAGGCGACCGACACGGTCACTCCGTCGCACAAGGCCTGACGGCCGCCGGGGGCGTTGGCGCAATTGGTAGCGCACCTGCTTTGCAAGCAGGGGGTTAGGGGTTCGAGTCCCCTACGCTCCACCGAGTGAAACCGCAGGTCGTCCTGCGGTCACTACCCGTGGGTGTCGCGATGAGGGGCCACTCCCGGCGCCCCTCGAGGCGCGACACGCGCACCTTCCTCGGCGAGTTGCGCTGACCCGGTGCGCTGAATGGCCCTGGACCAGCAGCGGACGGCTTGATGAATGGCCGTCGGGACCACGTCCTTCGCTGCTCGCGCGCGGCGCGCGTCACACCCCTGCGCTGACGGATCTCGCCGAGTGCGCGCGCCGACCCCGTCGGACGTACCCTGACTGGCGTGCCACCCAAGATCTGGTCCCCGCGTCTGTGGGGGGCTCATCTGCTGACGCTCGTCCTCCTCGTCGGCACGATCGGTCTCGGCCTGTGGCAGATCGGCGTGTGGCGCGACCACCGCGACGCGAAGGCTCAGGACGCGACCACCGCGGCCCCTAAGCCGCTCAGCGCCGTGATGGGGCCTGACGACCCGTTCCCGGGACTCATGACAGGACACCCGGTCGAGCTCAGCGGCGACTGGGTCCCCGGCGGCACGGTCTACGTGAGCGGGCGCGAGCACGCGGGCGCGAAGGGCTACTGGGTCGTCACGCCGGTGGCGGTGGGCGGTCCGGGGAAGCCGGCCATGCCGGTGGTACGCGGGTGGGTGGCCCATGTCGCCGATGCGCCGGCCCCGCCGACCGGCGGCGTCCAGCTGACAGGGTGGCTGCAGCCGCCGGAGGGCGCGGAGGGCGTCTCCGACGACAACCCGTCGGACGACGTACTGCCGCAGCTGCGGATCGCCGACGTGATCCAACACGTCGACCAGGACCTGTACGGCGCCTACGTGGTCGATCGCGAGCCCGCGGCCGGGCTCCAGCGGGCCTCGCTCGAGCAGCTGCCGGACGCCGGCACGCTGACGGGTCTGCGCAACTTCCTGTACGGCCTGGAGTGGTGGGTCTTCGCCGGTTTCGTGGTCTACATCTGGTGGCGTCACATCCAGGAGGTCACCGGGGCGACCCCTGAGAACGACGCTCAGGAGGACGCCGTACCCTCGGCGCCGTGACCAAGCTCTTCGCCGCCTATCGCGTGCTCGCCATCCTGGTCGGCGTCTTCCTGCTGACCGCGAGCATCGACTGGGTGCTCCACGCGATCAACAGCGACGTCCCGGACCTGTGGTGGCTCTGGATGATGCACGGCTGGATCTACATCGTCTACCTGGTGGTCGCGTTCGTCCTGACCCACCGGCTGGGCTGGAGCCTGCCCGAGTTCGCCCTCATGCTTATCGCCGGGCTGATCCCCGGGCTGATCTTCTGGGTCGAGCACCGCGCTGTCGAGCGCATCCGGATGGAGAACCCCGAGCTGGCATGACGAAGCCGTCGCCGACCCCTGGGGGCCGACGACGGCTCAGACGTGTCGCCGGATCTAGTTGGAGCTGTACGGCGGCTTGTTGACCGGCGTCGTCAGGTCGTCGACCGGCGTGTCGGTGTAGAGCGTCTCCGCGGGTGACTCCGGCGTGGAGGCCGGCTCTGCCGACGTCCAGTCCGGCGAGTTGCCCATCATGCGGCGCGCCAGCACTCCGCCGGCCGCGGCGAGCGCACCGAGCAGCGCGAACATGAGCAGCTTGCGTCCCCGCCGCTTCTTCTTGGGGTGGCCGGTGAGCTCCTGGGACTTCGCCTCAGCGAACTGCTTGGCCTGAGCTGCACGCTCGGCGGCGATACCGGCGCCGGCGGCGACGATCGGCGCCGTCTTGGCGGCCGCGTCCTGCAGGGCGGGCATCGCTGTGTTCTCCACGAAGGGCTTCGCGGTGTTCTCGATGAACTCCTGGGTGATCCCGACGGCCGTCTCCACCGCATCGGTGGTCCGGTCGGCGGCGCGCTCGAGGAGCGTGGTCTGCCTGGTCATCGTGGGGCCTCCTGACGTCAATGGCGTTGAACAGTCGTGCGAGGATCGACCCGCACTCATCAGTGGTACCCACATCAGAGAAGGACAGTCATGGCGGACCAGCAGGCCATCCTCCACACCAACCGGGGTGACATCACCCTGAACCTCTTCCCGAACCACGCCCCGGAGACGGTGGCCAACTTCGTCGGCCTCGCCACGGGCGAGAAGGCGTACGACGCGGGTAACGGCAAGACCGGTCCGTTCTACGACGGTCTCACCTTCCACCGCGTCATCGACGGCTTCATGCTCCAGGGCGGCTGCCCGCTCGGCACCGGCACCGGTGGCCCCGGCTACACGTTCAAGGACGAGCCGCACCCCGAGCTCGTCTTCGACAAGCCCTACCTGCTCGCCATGGCGAACGCCGGCCCGGGCACCAACGGCTCGCAGTTCTTCATCACGGTCGCCCCGACGACCTGGCTGAACTTCAAGCACACGATCTTCGGCGAGGTCGCCGACCAGGCGTCCCGCGACGTCGTCGACGCGATCGGCAGCACGGCGACCGGCCCGGGCGACCGTCCGAAGGACGCCGTCGTCATCGAGTCCGTCGAGATCGTCTGACGTGACCGAGTCCTCTGCGGCCGGGGTGCCGATCTGCTATCGGCACCCTGGCCGCGAGGCACACATCCGCTGCCAGCGGTGTGAGCGCCCGATCTGCCCCGACTGCATGGTGGCGGCGTCGGTCGGCTTCCAGTGCCCCGAGTGCGTGAAGGAGGGGCAGCGCACGCAGCGCCCGCTCCGGACGGCGTACGGCGGCCTTCGACCGTCCGCGGCCGGGCTGGTGTCGATGGTCCTGATCGGGATCAATGTCGCTGTGTGGCTGCTCGTGAACGTCACCGGGCGGGGCAGCAGCAGGTTGTTGGCCGTGCTCGAGCTGCGGCCCAGCGGCGTGTGCGTGGTCGGCCCGTCTGCGTTCGACGTGGCGCGTGACGTCTGCACCAAGAACGGCGGCACGTGGTATCCCGGGGTCAGCGACGGCGCCTACTGGCAGCTGATCACCAGTGCGTTCACGCACGTCGAGATCCTGCACATCGGTTTCAACATGTTCGCCCTGTGGGTGCTCGGCCCCCAGCTGGAGCAGCTCTTCGGCAGGGTGCGCTACGTCGCCCTCTACCTTCTCTCCGCCCTGGCGGGATCGGCGCTCGTGTACGCCTCATCCCCCATCTACCAGGCGACTCTCGGCGCGTCGGGCGCGATCTTCGGACTCATGGGCGCTCTGCTCGTGGTCGCGCTGCGCACCCGGATGAACGTGTCGTCCATCCTCGTCTGGATCGGCATCAACGCGGTGCTGACGCTGACGATCCCGAACATCTCCTGGCAGGGCCATCTCGGCGGCTTCATCGGCGGCGTGCTCGTCGCGGCCGCCATCGTCTGGGCGCCGCGGAAGTGGCGCCAACAGGTGCAGTGGGGCGGCATGGGCGTCATCGCCGCGGGGATCGTCCTCATGATCGTCGTACGCACGCTGACGCTCACCTGACCCTCACGGGACGCGGTCCTGGCGAGGACCTGGCGGGGTCCTGGCGGGGACCTGGCGCGGGTCGGCCACGCCGCGCCCGCGGTCCGGCGTACCCAATTTGAGGGGCAGCACCGGGGCTTGTCCGCCGTCGCTCGTGGCGGGCTGCTGCACTGAGCCTGCGCGGCCCTCGCGGGCCGCGCGCCAGTCTTCGAAATCCACAACTTTATACACAACTGTGGACGAATCACATCAATGTGATTCGTCCACAGGTTTATCCCAAGCTGTGAAGAAACCGGCCCAGAAAATGCGAAGAACGCCGCCCCGGTTGCCCGGGAGCGGCGTTCGCAAACGTGGGATGTCGAGACTCACTCCCAGCGAGTGGCGTAGGCGAAACCGACGGCCATGAAGGCGATGCCGACCAGGAGGTTCTTCTGGCCGAGGTCGTTGAACACCGGGATCGGCGTCAGGTCGTTGGAGAAGATGTAGAAGACGCAGATCCACGCCAGGCCGAGCAGGAAGCAGCCGAGCATGCCGACGACGACGCCGCGGCCGCGCCCGAGCGGCGTCGAGGGGTGGGCGGCGACCAGCAGGCCGAGGAAGAACAGCCCGAAACCGATCAGGTAGTTCCAGTTGGCCCAGTCGGCCATGAACGCCGGGCTGCCCGCCTTGCCGTTGTCGCCGGGTCGGACGGCCACGTAGTAGTAGACGATCCAGGCGATGCCGACGACCATCAGCACGAGGGACACGATGAAGCGGACGGTGAAGATCCGTCCCCGCGTCGGGTCGACGAAGTCCTTCGAGGGCTTCAGCTTGGGCACGAGGACAACTCCTGGGTTCGGCGATGGCTATGGTGCTGGCGCACGTGGGCCGTAGCCTAGTCGGCATGACCGGCCACCCGCACAAAGCCCAGGCGCACGCCACCGGGCGCGCCGTACGGCGGATCCCGCTGTGGCGGGTGGGCACACCCCTCGTCATCCTCGTGTGCGGAGCCCTCTTCGTGGTCAGCGCAGAGAACAGCCACGGCACCGACCTGCGACCCGGCCGCTACACCGACCTCGCCACGCTGACGGGCTCGGAGGCTCAGCGCTACCACCGGATCCAGGACCAGGTGACGCAGACCGACAAGGAGGTCAGTCGGCTCACCCAGGAGGTCGACGACACGACGGTCAAGCGCTACAAGAACGAGATCGACGGCCTCAAGGACCCCGCCGGTCTCGTGGCGCACACCGGCCCCGGGCTGCGCATCACCCTGTCGGACGCGCCGGAGGACAAGATCCAGCGCGTCGGCGACGACGCCGCCAACCTCCTCGTCGTCCACCAGCAGGACGTGCAGGCCGTGGTCAACGCACTGTGGCGCGGGGGCGCGACCGCCGTGACGATCCAGGGTCAGCGTGTGATCAGCACGACCGGCATCAAGTGCTCGGGCAGCACCATCCAGCTGCAGGGCGTGCCGTACCCCCAGCCGTTCGTCATCGACGCTGTCGGCAACGTCGACGACATGCTCCGGTCGGTGAACGACGACTCGTACGTCACGCTCTACCGGCAGCAGGCGGAGAACCCCGACATATCCATCGGTTGGAGCATGCACCCGGAGAGCCGGTTGACGGCCCCGGCGTACACCGGACTGCGCGACCTGAGCTACGCGCGTCCCATCCGCTGACGGCTCGAGTCGGCGCGTCCTCGCGCTGGTGAGGGTTCGAGTCGGCGCGTCCTCGCAAGCGCTCGCCAGGATGCGCCGACTCGGCGCTCTCAGAGTGCCAGGATGCGCCGACTCGGCGGTGTCAGAGTGCCAGGATGCGCCGACTCGGCGGTGTCAGGGGGTCGCCGGGGGTGTGGTCGTGCAGATCGGCGGGTCCGTCGGCTGCGGCGGGATGCCGGGCGTCGGCGTGATGCACGGGGGCGGCGTGCTGACCGGCGGCGGCGGCTCGTACGTCGACACGAAGATGAGCACCTTCTCACCCTGCTTGCGCGTCTCCGGGGCCTGCGGGAACTGGTCGACGACGGTGCCCTTCGGAGCGGTCGTGTTCGGCTCGGGCCTGGCCTCCGGGTCGAAGCCGGCGTCGCGCAGGATCTGCTCGGCCTGGGCCTGCGTCTTGCCGCGCACGTCCGGCACCTGCTCCGGGCCGTCGGAGTAGTAGAGCGTGACCGCCTGGCCGGCATCGACCTTGATGCCGGGCGCTGGGTTGGACTCGAGCACCTTGTTCTTCGGCTCGTCGGACTCGCGCACCTCCGGCTTCGCCACGAGCCCGGCCGCCTCCAGAGCGGCCTTCGCGGACTTCAGCTGCATGCCGACGAGGTTCGGGACGGCGACCTGGGGCTTGCCGGCCGAGAGCGTGATCTCGACGCCGGTGCCGGGGTCGACGTAGGTGTCGGGCTGCGGTTGCTGGCTGACCACGTTGCCGGGGGCGACCGTGTCGCTGTTGGTGAACTCGACGTTGGTGACGGTCAGGCCGGCGTCCCCGATGGCGGCCCGCGCCTGCGACTCGGTCAGGTTGACCAGCCGCGGCACGGCCACCTGCTCGGGGGCGTTCGGGAAGAGCTTGGGCCACAGCAGCACGGCGGCCGTGATCAGCGCGATCACGATCAGGCCGAGGAGGACCAGCATGCCGGTGCGGGAGCGCCGGTCGTCGTACTCCTCCTCCTCGGCGTCGAGAAGGGGACTCGCGGCCGGGACCGGCGCGACGACAGCGGTGGCCGTCGGCGACGCAGCGGGCGGGGACGCGGGCGGGGCCGAGGCGATGACCGAGATCGGGCGACCGTCGAGGTAGCGCTCGATGTCGCTGCGCATCGCCGCGGCCGACTGGTAGCGGTCCTCGACGCGCTTGGCGAGCGACTTCATGACGATGGCGTCGATCTCCGGGGGGAGGTCGGTGTCGTGGTCGCTCGGCGGCTGCGCCTGCTCCCGCACGTGCTGGTAGGCCACCGCGACCGGAGAGTCGCCGACGAACGGCGGCCGGCCGGTGAGGAGCTCGTAGAGCAGGCAGCCGGCGCTGTAGACGTCGGAGCGCGAGTCGACGGTCTCGCCGCGGGCCTGCTCGGGCGAGAGGTACTGCGCGGTCCCGACGACCGCCGCGGTCTGCGTCATCGTCGACTGCGCGTCGCTGATGGCACGGGCGATGCCGAAGTCCATCACCTTCACGTCGCCCGACGGGGTCAGCATGACGTTGCCCGGCTTGATGTCGCGGTGGATGATCCCCGCGCGGTGGCTGTAGTCGAGCGCGGAGAGCACGCCCGAGGTGATCTCGAGCGCTCGCTCCGGCAGGATCTTGCGACCCTCGCGAAGGATGTCGCGCAGCGTCCGGCCGGCGACGAACTCCATCACGATGTACGGCTGTGCCACCCCCTCGGGAGTGACCTCCTCGCCCGTGTCGTAGACGGCGACGATGGCCGGGTGGTTGAGCGATGCCGACGACTGGGCCTCACGGCGGAAGCGGGCCTGGAAGGTGGCGTCGCTGGCCAGGTCCGTGCGCAGCCGCTTCACGGCGACGACACGGCCCAGGCGGGTGTCGGTGCCCTTGCGCACCTCCGCCATCCCGCCGCGACCGAGGAGCTCCCCGAGCTCGTAGCGGCCACCGACGATCGTCGGCTCTGCGTTGCTCATCGGGCCATGTCCTTCCGGGCTGCGGGGCTGGCTGTCGGCTCCGCGGTGGTGGTGCTGCTGGTCGTGGTGGTCTGCGCGCTCTGCGGCGTCGTGGCCGGGGGCGTCGGAGGTTGCGTGGTGGGCGGGCTGCTCGTCGTCGGCTGCTGCGTCGGGGTCTGGGTGGTCGGAGACGCCGACGGCGTCGGCTTGCCGTAGTAGGCGACCTCGACGCTGTCGCCCTCCTGCAGCCCCTTCGTGGGCGAGATCGCGGCCACGCTGTCGGCCTTCTGGTCGCCGGGGTTCGCGATCTCCTTGGAGCGAGGCTCGAGGCCGAGGGCGCGCAGGTCGGCGAGCACGGAGTCGACGTCACGGCCGACGTAGTCGGACTCGTTCAGGTCGAACGTCTTCGGTGCCGCACTCGTCGTCGGGGTCTGCGACGGCGTCGGGGTGGTGGCGCTCGTCGTCGGAGTCGTCGGTCCGGGCGGAGGGGCGTCGTTCGCGTTGCCACGCAGCAGGAGCCATCCCACGAGGATCGCTGCGAGCACGGCACCGGTGATGAGGGCGATCAGCCACGGGTTGACGCGGCGTCGGTCGTCGTCGTCGGTCGTCGTGCGGGAGGTGGTCGTCGTCCCCGGCGACGGGGCTCCGACGCCCGTGATCACCTGGGTCGCGTCAGCCGGGGGCGTCGCCACCGGAGCGACGACCTGGGTCGGCGCGTCGAGCGCGCCGGGCACACCCCGGAGCGCTGCGGCGAACGCGGCGGCGTCGGGGAACCGCTCGGCCGGCTTCTTGGCCAGCGCCCGCATCACCACGGCCGCCATGTCGGCAGGCACGGTGGCGGGCAGCGGCGGCACGGGGTCGTTGAGATGGGCGAGTGCCGTCGCGACGGCGGTCTCCTTCTCGAACGGTCGCCGGCCGACGAGACACTCGTACGCGACGACGCCGAGGCCGTAGACGTCGGAGGCGGGCGAGGCGGTGTCGCCGCGGGCCTGCTCGGGGGAGAGGTACTGCGGGGTGCCCATCACGGCGCCGGTCCCGGTGACCGCGGCCGCGGAGAGTGCTCGAGCGATGCCGAAGTCGGTGATCTTCACCGTGCGGTCGGCTGTGACGAGCACGTTCGCCGGCTTCACGTCGCGGTGCACGATCCCGGCCGCGTGCGCCGCCGCCAGCGCGTCGGCCGTCTGCGCGATGAGGTCGCGGACCACGGTCGGGTCCATGCCGACGCCGGGACGGATCAGCGACGAGAGGGGTCGGCCGTCGACGAGCTCCATGACGAGGAACGGCCGGACGGTGCCGTCGCGCTGGATCTGCTCGCCGACGTCGTACACGGCGGCGATCCCGGGGTGCTGCAGCCCGGCGGCGTGCCGTGCCTCGCCCTCGAACCGGGTGCGGAAGACCGGGTCGCCGGCGTACTCCGGCTTGAGCAGCTTGATGGCGACGTCACGGCCCAGCGCGGTGTCGCGGGCGCGCCAGACCTCGCCCATGCCGCCCGTGGCGATACGGCTCTCGAGCACGTAGCGGCCGGCGTCGTCGGCGTACACGGTGTCGTCGCCGTTCTCAGGAGGGTTCACGGGTTCAACACCGCCTCCATGACGCTCTTCGCGATCGGGCCGCCCCACTTGCCGCCGGCGATGTCGTCGCGCGGGATGTCGGCGCTCTCGATCATCACCGCGACGGCGACCTTGGCGTTGTCGGCGGGCGCGAACGACACGAACCACGCGTACGGCGGCACGTTGTCCTGGCCGCTCTGCGCGGTGCCGGTCTTGCCGGCGACCTGGATGCCCGTGATGGCCGCCGGCGACGCCGTGCCGTCGTTGACGGTGGCGACCATCAGCTTGGTGACCTCCTTGGCGGTCTCCGGGGTGACCGCCTGGGAGAGCTTCTTGGGCTGGGTGGTGGCGACCGTGTCGGAGTCGGCCGACTGCACCTCGTTGATGAGGTAGGGCTTCATGACGGTGCCCTGGTTGGCGATGCCGGCGGCGACCATGGCCATCTGGAGCGGCGTGGCCCGGACCTCGTACTGCCCGAAGCCGCTCTGGCCGGTCTGCGGCGGGTTCATCTGCGTCGGGAAGTTCGACGTGGTGAGCGTGGACTTCCCGTTGGTGCCCTGCAGGTCGTCCCAGCTGTCGTAGTCGGAGTTGAAGCCGAACGCCTCGGCCTGCTTCTGCATCGCGTCGGCGCCGACCTCGACCGCCAGCTGGGCGAAGACCGTGTTGCAGGAGTTCTCCATGGCCTGGGTGAACTTGACGGTCTTGACGCCGCAGTCGCGACCCTCGTTGTCGACGAGCCCGGACGGGCCGCTCGTCTGGGGGAGCTGGTACGTCGCGCCGCCGGGGACCATCGACGAGGCGTCGTACTTCCCGGAGCTGATGGCAGCCGCCGCCGTGACGACCTTGAACGTCGACCCGGGCGGCAGCGACATCTGGACCGCCCGGTTGAGCAGCGGCTTGCCGGGGTCGGCGTTGAGCTTGTCGTAGGCCTTCTGGTTGGCGCTGAAGTCGTGCGTGGCGACCTTGTTGGGGTCGAAGGTCGGGGTGGTGACCATCGCCAGGATCTTCCCGGTGCTCGGCTCGAGCGCGACCACGGCGCCCTTCACCTTGCCCGGAAGGGACGTCAGGCCGTCGTACGCCGCCTTCTGCGCCTTGGCGTCGATGGTCAGCTCGACGTCGCCGCCCTCCGGACCCTTGGAGCCGAGCAGGTCGATGAGGCGGTTGACGAAGAGGCGCGAGTCGTCACCGGAGAGCACGTTGTTCTGCGACTTCTCCACCCCGGTGACAGCGCCGCCGTAGGCGAAGTAGCCGGTCACGCCGGCGTAGAGCTGCGGCTTGGGGTAGGTGCGCTGGAACTTGTAGAGGTCCTTCGACTTCACGCTCTCGGCGACCGGGTCGCGGCCGACGAGGATCGCGCCGCGCTGGCGGGAGAACTCGGCGTCGACCACGCGGCGGTTGCGGGCGTCGTCGTTGTAGCGCCCCGAGGCGTAGTACTGCAGGTAGGTCGCGTTGATCATCAGAGCCGCGAACAGCAGCATCAGGAAGATCGCGATCAGGCGGATGGGCTTGTTCATGGCAGCTTGACGACCTGGGTGTTGAGCTGATCCTGGTCGTCGGGGACCGAGAGATCGGGCAGAGGACGGCGCGCGTGGTCGGAGATCCGGATCAGCAGCGCGATGATGACCCAGTTCGCCACCAGGCTCGAGCCGCCGTATGACAGGAACGGTGTCGTCAGGCCGGTGAGCGGGATCAGGCGGGTGACGCCGCCGACGACGGTGAAGACCTGCAGGGCGAGGCTGACCGCGAGACCCGTCGCCATCAGCTTGCCGAAGCTGTCGCGCGAGATCAGGGCGATCCGCAGGCCGCGCTCGACCATGAGGCCGTAGAGCAGGATGATCGCCATCACGGCGGTCAGGCCGAGCTCCTCGCCGATGGCGGCCATGATGAAGTCCGACTCGGCGTACGGCACGCGCGTCGGGCGTCCCTCGCCGAAGCCGCGGCCGATCAGCCCGCCCCAGCTCATGCCGAAGAGACCCTCGACGAGCTGGAAGCTGCCGGGGCTGCGGTCGTAGTACTCCATCGGGTGCAGCCAGATGTCGAACCGGTTGCGCACGTGCTCGAGGAAGCCGACGCTCCCGGACAGGAAGTACGTCGCCGCGACGCCCGCCGTGAAGAGGAAGCCGCCGACGACCAGCCAGCCAGGTCGCTCCGTCGACACGTAGAGCATCACCAGGAAGAGGCCGAAGAAGAGCAGCCCCGAGCCCAGGTCGCGCTGGGCGACGAGCACGAGGAGGCTGATCAGCCACATCGCCAGGATCGGACCGAGGTCGCGGCCCCGCGGCAGGTCGATCCCACCGAAGCGGCGGCCCGCCAGCGCGAGCGCGTCGCGGTGCAGCACCAGGTAGCCGGCGAAGCTGATCACCAGGAGGACCTTGGCGACCTCGCCCGGCTGGAAGCTGAGCCCGCCGACGTGGATCCAGATCCGGGCGCCGTTGATCTGGGTCCCAAGGCCCGGCGCGAGCGGGAGCAGCAGCAGCACGACGGCCCCCAGGCCGCAGGTGTAGGTGAAGCGCTGCAGCGCGCGGTGGTCGGAGAGGAAGACGAGCGTGGCGATGAACAGGCCGACGCCGACGCTCATCCAGAAGAGCTGCTTCGCCGCGAAGTCGGTGTCGGTCCGCGCCAGGTCGATCCGGTGGATGACGGCCAGGCCGAGCCCGTTGAGGGCGGCGACGATGGGGAGCAGCACCGGGTCGGCGTACGGCGCGACGAGGCGGATGGTGACGTGCGCGGCGACGACGAGCGCGACCAGCCAGCCGCCGTACCCCAGGATGTCCGCGGGCACGTGGCCGTTCACGCCGAGCCCGACGGAGGCGTACGCGCCGATGCCGACGATCAGCGCGAGGACGAGCAGGAACAGCTCCGCGCCGCGACGGCTGCGGAAGGTGGTTTGCTGGTCGACCCGGCCCGGGGAGAGCGTCGACATCACTCGGCTCCCGTGCCCGCGTGCGATGCGAGGGTGTCGATGTAGTGGCGGGCGTCGGTGAGGTTCGACTGCGTCACGCCCTGCTCGACCTGACGCGCGTCGTAGGTCGGGAGGTCGGCGACGGCCAGGTCGGTGCGCATGTACGGCGTCGACAGGTCGATCCCCGCGAACGACGTGTTCAGGCCACGGAAGACGGTGACGACGTTGCCGTCGACCCCGACGAAGTACTGCCGCTGCGCCCACGACCACGCCGCGGCGGCGGCCACCCAGAGCAGGCCGGCGAGGATCGCGATGACGAGCACGCGGCGGAGCCACACGAAGCGTCGCGGGGACCGTGGCGCGTAGCGCAGGGCCTCGCGGATATCGGGGTCGAGGGGGTCGTCGGGGATCGCCCCGGCGGGCAGCCCCTCCGCGTCGTCGTCGACCACGATCGGCTCGAGCTCGCCGGTGTCGCCGCTGCGGTGGCCCTTGAACAACCGTCGACGGCGCAGCTCGGCGGCCGCGCCGACGAGCTGGGGCTCGGCGACCTCGTCGGGGTCGACCGCGTCGTCGGCGGGCGCCTCGACCACGTCGGCGACGATGCAGGTCACGTTGTCGCTGCTGCCGGCCTCGAGGCTGGCCCGGACGAGCTCGACGGCCGCGTAGTCGGCGCTCCCGCCGGTCAGCACGTCGGCGATGCGCCCGTCGTCGAGGACGCCGCAGACGCCGTCGCTGCAGAGCATCAGCCGGTCACCGGCCTGCAGCGGGACGACGAAGAGGTCCGGCTCCGCCTCGCGCTGACCGTCGATCGCCTTGAGGATGAGGTTGCGGTGCGGGTGGTAGCGCGCCTCGGTCTCGGTGATCCGGCCGTCGTCGATGAGGGTCTGCACGAAGGTGTGGTCGTGCGTGAGCTGGGTCAGTCCCTGCTCGCGGAACAGGTACGCACGGCTGTCGCCGACGTGGCCGATGGCGAGCTGCTCGCCGTCGAAGAGGCCGACCGTCGCGGTCGTGCTCGTGCTGCTCAGGGCCGGGTCGTGCTCGACCAGCTCCGCGATCCGGTCGTGGGCGCGGTGCAGCGCGCCGGCCACCTGGCTGACCAGCTCCTCGGCCGTGTGCTCCGGCTCCGGGGGGTCGTCGAGGTTGCGCAGCTGCTGGACGGCCGTGCTCGACGCGAGGTCGCCGCGGGCGGCGCCGCCGACACCGTCGCACACGGCGAGCAGCCAGGGGCCGGCGTACCCGCTGTCCTGGTTGTCCTTGCGGACCTTCCCCACGTCGGAGATGGCCGCATAGCGCAGCTGGAGGGTCACTTCCGCAGCTCCAGGATCGTCTTGCCGATGCGGACCTGCGTGCCGAGGGTGAGCGTGGTCGGCTGGCTGATCCTGACCGTGCCGATGTAGGTGCCGTTGGTGGAGCCGAGGTCCTCGACGAACCACTGGTCACCGCTCGCCGCGATGCGTGCGTGGCGGGTGGAGACATAGTCGTCGTCGAGGCGGATGGCGGCGTCCGTGCCACGGCCGATCAGGACGGGCGCCTGGGCCAGCTCGGCGCGCTCGCCGGCGTTGGGGCCCTCGACGACCAGCACGTGCGTCGGGACGCCCTTGCGGGCGCGGGCCTTCGGCTGCTTGCGCTGCTTCACGGCCACCGCGCCGCGCCCGGTGTCGGGCACCCGCGCGCCGAAGATGTCGGAGCGGATCACCGAGACGGCGCTGAGGACGAAGATCCACAGGATCGCCAGGAAGGCGATCCTGATGAGGAACAGGGTGAGCTCGGACATCAGGCCGGCTCCTCCACGACGCGGACGGTCATGGTCGTGTTGCCGACCTTGACGACGGTGCCGTCGTCGGCCAGCGCGCTCGCCACGCGCTGCCCGTTGACGAGCACGCCGTTGGTCGAGCCGAGGTCGTGCACCTCGATCTGCGGGACCGGCCCCTGGCGCACGCGGAACTCCACGTGCCGCCGGCTCACGCCCGGGTCGTTGATGCGCAGGTCGGCCTCGGTGCCGCGGCCGACGACGATGTTGCGGTCGAGCGGGTGGCGCGTGCCGTTGACCTCGAGGTACGCCGACGCGCGGGTGAGTCGCGTGTCGCTGGCGTTGCCGCTGACCTCCGCCTTCGCGACGCTGCGGATGCGGAACCGGCCGGTCGTCAGGTCGTCCGCGTGCTCGAAGTCGATCGAGATGGGTCCCGGGAAGACGTAGCCCTGCTCCTCGGCGTAGTCCCGGAGCTGGTTGGTCAGGTCGTCGACGAGCGCGGTGTCGAAGGGCTGCAGCCGGTCGAGGTCCGGCTGGCTCAGCTCGACGTGGAAGTCGTTGGGCACCAGGCGGCGCTGCCGGGAGAGCACCTGTGCGTTGTTGTCGCACTCGCGCTGCAGTGCCGCTGCGATCTCGACAGGCTGCACCGCGCTTCGGAAGGCCCGGGCGAAGACGCCGGAGATCATCGACTCCAGGCGCTGCTCGAACCTCTGCAGCCCGCCCACGGCGCCTCCTCGCATCTCGTCGTGTCCACATGCATGAATGCCCGCAGGTATCCCGGCGGGCTCGTCGATCGTACTGGGGTCGTTCAGGGGTCGGGTGCATGCGCGCCGCCGGTTTGGGCGCTGACGTCGGCCTGGGATAGCCTTCGGACTGCTTCACGCGCGAGTGGCGGAATAGGCAGACGCGCACGGTTCAGGTCCGTGTGTCCGAAAGGACGTGGGGGTTCAACTCCCCCCTCGCGCACGTGTGAACGGGGATCTCCCCAACAGAGAGCCAGGTCGGACTCAGGTCCGGGCCTGGCTCTTCTGCGTTCCGGGCGGCGATGCGGTGTCGACGCGGTGTCGACGCAGGGTCGATGCGGTGTCGATGCGCGACCGACCCAGCGGTCAGGACCTGGTCGGCCGCGCCGCCAGTCGGTCGTCGCCGGACGGTGTCCCAGCCGGGACCTCCCACGTTCGATATCGTTTTCCTACGCCGTCACGGCCTGTCCGTCGGAAGCCTTGACGCAGAGCCGTGACCCGTTGCCGCAGGACGAGCCGAACCGAGGAGCCATGATCCGCGCTCATCTGACCATCGACCCCCACTTCGTCGTCGGACCCGTCAACAGGCGGTTGTTCGGCTCCTTCGTCGAGCACCTCGGGCGCTGCGTCTACGACGGTGTGTACGAGCCTGCTCATCCCACCGCGGATGAGGACGGCTTCCGGCGGGACGTCATGGAGCTCGTGCGGGAGCTCGGCGTCACCACGATCCGGTATCCCGGCGGCAACTTCGTCTCGGGTTACCGGTGGGAGGACGGTGTCGGGCCACGGGAGGAGCGGCCGCGCCGGCTCGATCTCGCGTGGCACTCCACCGAGACGAACGAGGTCGGCCTGAACGAGTTCGCACGCTGGCTGGACAAGGTGGGCTGCGAGCTCATGTACGCCGTCAACCTCGGCACGCGCGGGGTGCAGGAGGCACTCGACGTCCTCGAGTACTCGAACATCCGGTCGGGGACGGCGCTGTCCGAGCTGCGCGCGGCGCACGGGTCCCCGGAACCGCACGCGATCCGCATGTGGTGCCTGGGCAACGAGATGGACGGACCCTGGCAGCTCGGCCACGGCACCGCCGAGAGCTACGCCCAGCTGGCCTCGAAGACCGCACGCGCCATGCGGCAGCTCGACCCCGAGCTCGAGCTCGTCGTCTGCGGCAGCTCCGGCGCGGGGATGCCGACCTTCGGCGAGTGGGAGCGCGTCGTGCTCGAGGAGACGTACGACGACGTCGACTACATCTCGTGTCACGCGTACTACGAGCCCCGCGACGGCGACTACGGGAGCTTCCTCGCCTCTGCCGTCGACATGGACCGCTTCATCGACTCCGTCGTCGCGACCGCCGATCATGTGAAGGCGCTCAAGCACAGCACGAAGACGATGCACCTCTCGTTCGACGAGTGGAACGTGTGGTACCAGACCCGCTACAACGAGCTCGAACGGATCACCGACGTCGACACCTGGCCGGTGGCGCCGCGGCTCCTCGAGGACGCCTACACGGTCGTGGACGCCGTGGTCGTCGGCAACCTGCTCATCTCGCTGCTCCGGCACGCCGATCGCGTCACGTCGGCGAGCCTGGCGCAGCTCGTGAACGTGATCGCGCCGATCATGACCGAACCCGGCGGCGACGCGTGGCGACAGACGACGTTCTTCCCGTTCGCCCTCGTCTCGTCCCTGGCGAGTGGGCACACGCTCGAGCTGAGGCTGGACTGCCCCACCTATCAGACGGCGCTCTACGGGGACGTGCCCGTGGTGGATGCGGTCGCCACGCACGACGCCGAGGCCGGAGCCACCGCGGTGTTCCTGGTGAACCGGAGCCAGACCGAGGAGGTCACGCTCGAGATCGACGCCACTCACCTCGGCGACGTGCTGATCGGGAGTGTGCAGACGCTTCACGACGAGGACATCCACGCTGCGAACACCCTGCACGACCAGGGGAGGGTCGGAGTCGCGCCGAATGGCACCGCGACCATCGACGGCGGTGTTCTCCGGCTCACGCTCCCCCCGGTGTCGTGGACCGCGGTCACCCTCGTCGAGCCTTCGAGCAACGGGGTCGCCGTGTGACCCGGGTCAGCTCTTCTTCGACAGCAGCTGGACCACGGTCTCTCCGGGGCACGTGGCCGACTTCTTGATCGCCCACCGGCCGGTGAAGCCGTTGCCCGTCCAGTTCGCCTCTGCGTCGTCCTCCTCGGTCTCGCCGCTGGTGACCTTGAAGCCTGCTTGCTGGGAGTCGTTCATGGCGGTCAGGACGTCGTCGAAGCGCGTCGTGGTGACGCCGGTCGCGATGACGCCGTCGGCGCCCCGGTCCTCGATGTTGAAGACCACCGTGTCCTTCGGCAGCGGGAAGTCGGCCGGGTAGGCAGGAGGCGTCGAGGTGACCGCGGTGGCGTCGGCGACACACGTGCTCGAGTCGGCGGCGGCGTGAGCGTCGCGGGTCTGGTGGTCGCCGGCGTCAGCGTCACCGCTGCCGCATGCCGCGGCGACCGTGGCGAGCGTCGCGAGGGCAGCCGCGGCGGCGAGTCGGCGTACCACTAGGCCGTCCCGGTCGTGACGAGCTTGTTGTCGGACTCGTTCGACTCAGCGATCAGGTCCGCGGGGTCGACGACGCCGGTGAAGGTGTGCGTCCCCTTGGTGGCGGACCAGGCGAGCTGCACGGTCGTCGTCGCCCCCGGTGCGAGCGAGGCGAGGGTGGTCCGCCCGACCGTCGTCCGGCCGTCGGCGACCTGGACCACCACGTTCGACGCCGCGGCCCGCCCGGTGTTCGCCACGGTCATCGTCGCGACGAACTGGTTCCCCTTCTTGGCCACGCTCTGCTTCTGGAGCGTCAGGTTCGCCTGCGGGTCGTACGCCGAGAAGAGGCCGAGGCCGCTGCTCTGCCGGGCGACGGTGGCGTACGCCGCCTGGGCGTCCGCCGGGCCGTCGTCGCTGTTGTGGGTCTTGTCGGTGACGCAGGCGTCGATGCACCCGTCGGCGAACGCGGCCTCGACGTGGCCGGTCCCGTCGACCGTGACGTCGATGAAGTCGAGCAGGTTGCGGTCGTTGCCGCAGGTCGTCCCGCCGGTGCAGATGGATCCGCGCTGGACCGGGTCGTTCGGTGTGGCGTCACTGGACACCCAGGTCTTGCCGCCGTCGTAGGTGGTGGCGAGGTAGAGGTGCCACTCGGCGTCCTTGAAGTCGGTCTGGCTCTGGTAGTTCCCGGCCTTCGTGGTCCCGATGTAGGCGAGCGTCGCGCGGTCGTCGTCGCCGGCCACCATGGTGGGGAACACGGCGTTGTGGATGCCGAGGTCGGCGCCGACGGGCTGCTGGTCGGTCCAGGTCGCGCCCTGGTCGTGGCTCACCGCGATGGCGGGCCGACCGTCGGAGCCGACGTACCCGAAGTAGACGGTGCCGTTGGCCCCGACGCCGACGGACGGGTCGGCGTCGCTCGGGGTGCTGCCGGGGACCGGGTCGACCTTCCAGCTGGTGCCGCCGTCCTTGCTGACCACGAGGGCTGCATTGCTGCCGCACGCCTTGTTGGGCAGGTAGGCGGTGCCGTCAGGGGCCACCTTCACGTGGCCGTGCAGGCCGCCGCAGTCGAGCAGGCTGTACGTCGGCACGCCCGGCCCGAACGTCGCGCCGCCGTCGTGGGAGGCGGCGCAGAACGCCGTCGCGATGTCCTGGCTGCAGTAGTAGACGGCGTTCGGGTAGCTCGACGTCGGAAGGGCGCCGACGCTGTTCGGGCTGTACGGGCCGCCGCCGATCGTCTGGTGGTCGACGCCGGAGGGGATGCCGCCGCCGGTGCTGGGATGCCAGCTGCCGCCGTCGTCGTCGGTGTAGCAGGTCAGCGAGTCCTGGCCGGAGAGCTGCGACTCGAAGGTCCGTCCGGTCGCGTGGTCGGTGAACAGGATCGGGTCGAGGCTGGCGAGGCCGCCCTGCGGGCACCCGTTCGCGGACGTCGCCGAGACGTCGCTCCAGGTCGCCTTCGCCGGCGAGACGCTGTCGTCGAACATGACCTTGTAGGTGGAGAGGTAGGACTGGAAGAGCGTCGCGCCGGTCTTCCAGCTCGACCCGATGGACGGCTCACCGGCGTTGTTGACGTCCTTGTTCAGCCCCTGCGGAGCGGGATAGGCCGCGAATCCGGGCGGGGTCGCGGTGCCGGGCGGCGGCGGGGCGGGCTGGTCGACCAGGGACGCCTTGGCCGTGTAGGTCTGTGCCAGCGGCAGGAACGGAACGACGCGGACGGTGTAGGTCCCCGTGGTCGGCGGGAGGACGACCTGCTCGGGGTCGGCGCTGGAGGCGGCCTGGCCCACCACGTTGCCGGCCTGGTCGAGCACGTAGACGTCGAAGTCCGCCGCGGACTGCGCCCAGCTGACGTCGACCTTCAGCGAGTGCGTGCCGCCGTAGCCGGCCGGCGTCGAGACGTGCAGCGTGTAGTCGTCGCAGCTCTGCGGCGCCGAGCAGTCGGGGGTGCCGAGGGCGTTGCCGGTGACGTTGGGCGCCGCGAACGGGCCACCGGTCCAGGACACCGACGTCGAGGTGTCGCTGACAGTGCCCTCTCCGGGCGAGCTCGCGCCCGCGGAACCGCTGTCGGTCAGTGCTCCGCCGATCAGGATCACTGCTCCGATCGCGGCGAGTGGACGGCGTACGGACCGGGACAGGTGGACGGACAGGCGCATAGGGGTCTCCTCACGAGGCGTCGCTGAAGTGCCCAACGAGGCAACGTGAGGCGGGTCACGGCTTTCGCCTCACGGGAGTGGATCACCCATCTGGTGGCTGACCTTCCGGGCGAGCAGTACGCCGGGGCCGTCACCACGGGGCCCGGCGTGGCGCCGCGTCCGCCCAGCACGACAATCCTCGTATGGAGATCTGGATCAACCCCGCGTGTTCCAAGTGCCGCTCGGCGCTGTCGATCCTCGAAGCGGAGGGTGCCGACTACACCGTCCGCCGCTACCTCGAGGAGGTGCCGACGCCCGCGGAGATCGCCGAGGTGCTTCAGCGGCTGGGGCTGGAGCCGTGGGACATCGTCCGCAGCACCGAGCCCGACGCGAAGGAGCTCGGGCTTCGGGACTGGCCGCGGACGGCGGAGGCGCGCGACCGGTGGATCGGCGCGCTCGCGCAGCACCCCAAGCTCATCCAGAGGCCCATCATCACGGCGGACGACGGCACGACGATCGTCGCCCGGACAGAGGACGCCGTGCGGTCGGTGCTCCGATAACGTTCCCCACCATGCGGGTGGGGGAGATGCCGGACGGCCGTCCGGTCGAGCGGATCACGATCGGGGCGGCGCCGGGAGTCGTGGTCGACGTACTCACGCTGGGTGCGACGGTGCACCGGGTCGAGGTCGGGTGCGGTGACGGCGTACGTCGCAACGTGGCGCTCGGTCGTGACCGGATCGCCGACCTGCTCGATGTCGAGGGCTTCCTCGGGGCGACGATCGGCCGCTACGCCAACCGGATCGCCGCGGGCCGTTTCGTGCTCGACGGAGCGCCGGTCACCGTGGGGACGAGCGACCGCGGCAACTCCCTGCACGGCGGCCCCGAAGGCTGGGACAAGCTGCTGTGGACGGTCGACGCGCACGAGGCGTCCTCGGTGACGCTCTCACTGGTCAGCGCCGACGGGGACATGGGCTTCCCGGGTGCGGTCGCGGCGTCGGTGACCTACTCCGCGGAGGGGTCCACGGTGCGGGTCGAGCACACCGCGACCACCGACGCCCCGACGGTCGTCAACATGACGAACCACTCCTACCTCAACCTCGACGGCGACGGCGCGGGCACGATCGACGGCCACACGCTCGTCGTGCATGCCGACCACTACACGCCGGTCGACGCGACCGGCATCCCGGTCGGAGAGCACGCTCCGGTCGACGGCACACCGTTCGACCTGCGGACGCCGACGGTGCTCGGCCCGGCGCTTCGCACGGACCACCCGCAGGTGGCGCTCGCGTCCGGGATCGACCACAACTTCGTCGTACGTGGCGAGGGACTGCGGCCGGTCGCCGTGCTCACGTCGCCACTGACCCGCACCTCCGTGGAGCTGCTCAGCGACCAGCCCGGGCTGCAGGTCTACACCGGCAACGGGCTCGCCGGTCCGGGTCGCGCCGGGCGCCGCTACCGCCCCGGCGACGGCATCGCGCTGGAGCCGCAGGTGTACCCCGACACTCCGAACCACCCGGACTGGCCGTCCGCGAGGCTCGACCCGGGCGACACGTACCGCTCGGTGATCGAGTGGCGGTTCGGGGTGCTCTGACACTCTCGTCGAGCGCCGCGTCACGCGATCGGCGCGCGTCCGAGCGTGACGGTGGCGGAGTGGGTCGTGCCGTCCGTGTCGGTCCAACCGACCCTCACCCTGTCGCCGGCCGCGTGCTTCGTGATCGAGGCGGCCAGGCCGTCGGCCGAGGTGACGCCCACGCCGGCGAACGACGTGATCGTGCTGCCGGAGGTGATGCCCGCGTCCGCTGCCGCGCCGCCGTCGACGACACCCGCCACGACCGGTGCGCCCGAGGTCGTGAACAGCTGGACACCCAGAGCGCCGTCGTACCCGAGCGCGAGGTCACCGCCGGTGTCGCCGGCCAGGATGCTCGTCGCGATGTTGAGGACGGTGTCGATCGGGATGGCGTACCCGACGACGTCGGCGCTCCCGCTCGAGGCGGCGACGTTCATGCCGATCACCCTGTCGTCAGCGTTCAGGAGGGCGCCACCGGAGTCGCCGGACACGACGTCGGACGTGACCTCGATGAGGTTGTTGAGGCTCTCGGTGCCGCCGTTGTCGTCGGAGACCGTGATGTCGGAGCTCGGATCCGTGACCGCGCCGTCTGCGGCGACCAGGGTGCCGCCGCCCTCGGCGTTGCCGACGGCTGTGACCGACGCTCCCGTGGTCGCGGCGCCGGTGTCGGTCGCGACGGTGGCGAGACCGCTGGCGCCCTCGAGCTGCAGGACGGCCACGTCGTCGGTGGCGTCGTACCCGACCACATCGGCGACGTACTCCCGGCCCGTGCTCGGCACCGTCACGGTGATGGACGTGCTGTCGCCGATCACGTGGTGGTTGGTGAGGACGATTCCGTCGGCGGTCAGCACGAGTCCGGTGCCGGCGGCCTCGCCCGTGCCGTAGTCGAGGACGGTGTCGACGAGGACGACGCCCTTCGACTCCTGGGCCGTCGCCGGCTGGGCGTCGATGGTGGACGTGGTGGCGTACGACGAGTAGCCGCCGCTGCCGTAGTCATATCCGTAGCCGCCGCCGTAGCCGCCGCCGTAGCCGCCGCCGTCACCGCTCGACCAGGCGCCGCCGCCGAAGCCGGGCCGGTAGCCGTGGTCGACGGCGGCGAGCGCCGGAGCGGCGGCGGCGAGCGCCGGAGCGGCGGCGACGGGCAGCGCTACCAAGGGCGCAGCCAGGACGGTGGCGGCGACGATGCTGCGGAGACGGTGGGCCATGGGGATCCTCCTGAGGACGGTGATGAACCGACCTTCGATCCCGTGACTGTGGGCTTCCTGTGACGGAGCCCGGACCCTCCTACGGACCCAGCGCCGCGCCCACGACGGTCATCCGGACCGTCACCTCGTCCCCCTCGCCGAGATCCTCGCTGCGCCGGACCGCGGCCTTCACACCGAGCAGGTAGCGGCCGTCCTTCGGGAACAGCGACGTCTCGTACGACGTCCGCCCGATCGTCGCGCGGACAGGGATCACGCCCCAGCCGTAGGTGACGGCGTTGGCGATGTCGCGGATGTCCTCGCTGTCCTCGTCCGGGACCGCGACGTAGTAGAACGGGGCGGGCCCACGCCACGTGAAGATCGGACCGGAGAAGGTGAGCTCCATCGACCGGCTACCGGGTGAGCTCCGCGGCGACCATCAAGGGGCGTACGCCGCTGAGCCGCTTCTGGTAGCGAAGGTGGTCGGCGTGAGCCTCGAGGGTGTCCCACAGCGCCTCGTGCGCCGCCCACGGCAGGGGGTCCTCTCCGCGGTGCCAGCTCTCGCCGAAGCTGATCCAGACGGGGACCCAGTCGGCCGCGCAGTCCCACGCCCCGCGTTTGGCGAGCAGCATCGTGCGGCGCACCTGGAACGCCGTGCGCGGACCGTCGGGACAGATCGGGGCCGTCCGGATCGGCCAGAGCCGCAGGTCGCGCTCCATCAGCTCGAGCTCCAGGTCGACGAGCACGCGGGGCTCCACCAGCACTGTCGCGACGTTCTCGTGGGGCCGGCGCCTCATGGGGTGACGCTAGCCGGGACCCGGCGCTGCGAAAAGGCCCGATTCCCAACCCCTCACCGCCGTCTGGTGAAGCGGACGTCGCCGTTGGGGAGTCGGTCGGCGGTGAACCGGGGGTCGTGGACGCGGTGGTGGTGGTGACTGCAGAGCAGGACCGCGTTGGCGAGGTCTGTCTTGCCGCCCAGGCTCCAGGGGATCCGGTGGTGGGCCTCGGCCCAGGTGCCGGGGATGTCGCAGCCCTGGGCCCGGCAGGTGCGGTCGCGGATCACGAGGGCCTTGTGCTGGGCCGGGGTGAACAGGCGCTGCTCACGACCCAGGTCGAGGATCTCCCCGCTGCCACCGAGCACGGCCGGGACGATCCCGGCGGTGCAGGCGAGCCGCCGAACCTCGGTCGCCGACACCGCCTCCCCGCCGATCAGGTCACCCACACCCAGCTCCTGCTGGAGGGACTGCAGCGGGATCGTCACGACCACCGTGGTGGCCCGCCCGCCGTGCCGCGGCAGCAGCTTGGGGTCGACCCGCTCCAGGAACGTGCAGAACGCGGTCCCCAGGATCCGCGGATAGGGCCCCTCCCCACGGGTGGCTCCCTGCCGCGGTGAGGTGAAGGCGTCCAGGTAGGTCTTCAGCCGCAGCGCCGCCGCGTCGGGCACCACCGCGCTGATCCGGGTGGTGCCGTCCCCGTTGGACCGCAACGTCAGCCGCGTCCTCCTCGACGCGGAGGCCTCCTCGGCCTCCAGCCGGCGGGCCAGGGTCTGCTCGGCGACGTCGGGGGCGGCGGTGTCCAAGATCCGCTGCCCCAGCCGACGCAGCTCCCGCGGCGTGTGCCGGGACGCCAGGTCGACCAGCATCCCCTCGGCATCGACGAGCACCGCCGGGTCGAGATCGCCCGGCAGCCCGTCAAGCGCGTGCGCGATGACGTGGGCCTGCTCGGCATGGACGCGTCCCTGGGCCATCGCGACCCGCAACACCTCATAGCGCCGGTCCAACGCCTCCGCCAACCGAGCATCAGCACGCGCGGTCCGGATGTCACGACGGGTGTGCGCGACCAGCCACCCCGCGACATCACGGGCCGCGTCAGTGGCAGCGACCTCGGCCGCAGCCGAGATCAGCCGCAGCTCGAGCTCGTCGAGCCGTGCCCGCGCCGCGGCCAACCCGACCAACGCCAACCGCTGCGCATCGGGCTCCATGAACGTCGGGTTCACACCCGCCACGTCCCTCAGCGCACCCTCCACCACGGCCAAAGCCCCCAGCACAGGATGTGCGGCAGATGCGGGTGCGGACATGATCGAGACTCCCGAGAGATCCAATGCGTTGGGTTCACCCTAGGACGCTCCGCCGACACTCCGATCGCTCGCGGACGCCGCTGTGCACAACACGGCACGAGCCGATCCTGTGGACGGCAACCGGCCCTCGTACACCCTGCGCACGAGCGGTCGGACACTCTTCGCGGCGCTCGACGAGACGCTCGTCGCCACCCCGACCCGGGCCGTATCGTGCTGGGCATGCTCAAGCTGTCGCCCGCGCCCCGCGTCGCACGGCGGACCCGCAGGATCGCCGACCGCGCCGTCGATCCCGTCAAGCAGCTGGTCAGATGGGGCCTGGGTCACGGCATCCCGCGCGCGGTCATCGGCCGGGCAGCCCGGCAGGGCGACCTGCAGGGGCGCCTCATCACGGCCGCGGCGGAGAACGGTAGGACCGACCGACTGGTTCCGCTCTTCGACGAGCTGCGCGGCCGAGGCATCCTCGCCCCGGGGAAGTTCAGCTACATGACCGCCCACCATGCCGCGGTCAAGGAGGTGCTGAGCAGCAACGACTTCACCACCGGCCTGCCGACGAGTGCCGGCTCGATGTCGAGACTCGGCCGGTGGGCGGCCACTGACGTGTTCAACCCCGTCCAGCCGCCGTCGTTGCTGGTCACCGAGCCGCCGGACCACACGCGCTACCGCAAGCTGGTCACCCGAGTCTTCAGCGTGCGCGCGGTGGAGCGGCTCCGTGGGCGCGCCGAGGAGATCGCCACCGACCTGCTCGACGCGATCGACCCGTCCTCACCCGTCGACCTCGTCGAGGCCTACTGCAGCCAGCTGCCCGTCATCCTCATCTCGGAGATCCTGGGCGTTCCCGACGAGAGGCGACAGCGCATCCTCGAGCTCGGCAACCAGGCCGGGGCCAGCCTCGACCTCGGCGTCGGGTGGCGCCAGTTCCGCACCATCGAGCGTGCCCTGGTGGAGTTCGACGAGTGGCTCACCGGGCACCTCGAGCACCTGCGGCGGCAGCCGGTGGACGACCCCGACCATCAGAGCCTGCTCAGCCAGCTGCTGAGGGCGCAGGAGGACGGCGTCGGTCTCACCGAGCGGGAGCTCAAGGCGACCGCCGGGCTCGTCCTGGCGGCCGGGTTCGAGACCACCGTCAACCTGCTCGGCAACGGCATCGTGCTGCTCAGCGAGCACCCGGACCAGCTCAGGCACCTCCGGGACGGCAGCGCCACCTGGGGCAACGCCGTCGAGGAGGTGCTGCGCTTCGACCCGCCGGTCCTGCTCACCGGCCGGATCTCGCTGCGTGACACCGCGATCGGCGGGCAGCAGGTGCGGGGCGGGCATCCGCTGACGACGATCCTCGCGGCAGCCAACCGCGACCCCGCCGTGTTCGAGGAGCCCGAGCGCTTCGACGTCATGCGTGAGAACGCACGCGAGCACGTCTCCTTCTCAGCGGGGAGGCACTACTGCCTCGGCGCGCAGCTCGCGCGGATGGAGGGCGAGGTCGGACTGCGATCGATCTTCGAGCGGTTCCCCGACCTGCGGATCGAGCCGGGCGCGATGCGCCGTGAGACGCGGATCCTGCGCGGCTGGGACCGCCTCCCAGCCCGCTTGACCTCGGGCACCTGACCGCGTGCGGTCGGCCAGGTGCCCGGGGAGTCAGGCGCGGGCTCGGCGCGGTCGCAGCATGGCGACCGCCTGCGTGAGTGAGAGCGACACCTGGATCAGGGATCGGACGTGGAGACGCATCAGAGGACCTGCCAGGTGACGAGAAGGGCGAGCGCGAGCGTGACCCCGCCGAGCGCCCGTACGGCGGTCGGCGGAACGGCGCGCCGGGCCTTCACCGGCGCGCGGTGACGACCCTGCGGTGGCTTCACGTTCGTGCTCATGTCGACTTCCCACGTACCCGCGACCCACCCGGCAGATGCACGCGATCTGGATCTGCACGCGACAATGTGGCGGTGCCGGGCCTCCTGATCGTCCTGCGCGCCTGGGGGCGCATCGGCTGTCTCGGCTTCGGCGGACCGTCGGCGCACATCCGGCTCCTGCGTGAGCTCTGCGTCGACCGCGAGCGGTGGATCGACGCCGAGGAGTTCGAGGACGCCATCGCGACCTGCAACCTGCTGCCGGGCCCGTCGTCGACGCAGCTCGCGATCTTCACCGCCTGGCGCGTTCGCGGCGCGGCCGGTGCCGTCGTGGGCGGGCTCGCCTTCATCGTGCCCGGCCTCGTCGCGATCCTCGCGCTGGCGGCGCTCTTCCTCAGCGGCCCGCCGGACTGGGTGCTCGGGGCTGGCGCGGGAGCAGGTGCGGCGGTCGCTGCGGTGGCAGTCCACGCCGGCTGGGGGCTGACGCCCGCGAGCTGGACGCGACGGCGGTCGACGCCTCGCTGGATCGGCTATCTCGCCGCGGGGGCCCTCGCCGCTGCCTCGCTGGGACCCTGGGTGGTGGTCGTCCTGCTCGCCTGCGGTCTCGTCGAGCTCCTGGTGCGCCATCCCGCCCGCGACCTGTCCGGCGTCCTCCCGCTCGCCGCCGCAGGCGGTGGGACGGTCGGCGCAGGTGTGCTGATCTCGCTGGCGTGGACGTCGTTCAAGGTCGGGGCGCTGTCGTACGGCGGCGGCTTCGTCATCATCCCGCTGATGCAGTCCGACGCCGTCGCGCAGCACGGCTGGATGACGGGCCAGGAGTTCCTCAACGCCGTCGCGCTCGGACAGGTGACACCCGGTCCGGTCGTGCACACCGTGGCCGTCGTCGGGTACGCGGCCGCTGGGCTCGTCGGCGGGGTGCTCGCCGCGGTCGTCGCCTTCGGGCCGTCGTTCGCCTTCGTGCTGCTCGGTGGCCGCCACTTCGACCGGCTCCGCGAGAGCCCGCGGGTGCAGGCCTTCCTCGCGGGCGCCGGGCCGGCCGCCATCGGGGCGATCTACGGATCCGCCGTGCCGCTCGCCCGCGAGATCACCGAGCCCTGGCAGTACGCCGTCCTGGCCGGGGCGGGCGTCGCATTGCTGGCGCTGCGGCGCAGCGTCGTGGCCGTGCTCGTGACGGCCGCACTCGTCGGCGCGACCGTCACGCTGGTCACCTGATCAGGACGGCGTGCCCTCGCCGGCGATGTTGACCATCCACTCGATGCCGAACCGGTCGGTCACCATGCCGAACTCGTCGCCCCACACCTGGCGCTCGAGCGGCATCCGCACGGCGCCGTCGGCGGACAGCCTCTCCCAGTAGCCGCGCAGCTCGTCGCCGTCGTCGCCGCTCAGGCTGACGGTGATCTGGCTGCCCGGCGTGAACTCCATGCCGGGCGGGGTGTCGGAGGCGAAGAGCGTGTAGCCGCTCGGAGTCTGCAACGAGGAGTGCATGACGAGGCCGGCCTCCGCCGCGTCCGGGTCACCCATCTCGCCGAAGGTGCTGACGAACAGCTCCCCTCCGAAGACGGACTGGTAGAACTCCATCGCGTCGCGCGCGGTGTCCTTGAATGACAGGTAGGGATTCAGCTTGCTGGCCATGACGCCGACGCTAGACCCAGCCACCGACAGCGCGACAGTGCCTCGATCCGACGACGTCCGGAGCTCACCGGGTCACGTCGGCGACGAAACCCCGGAAGAGGTCGGCGACGAGCTCCGGCTGCTCCGCCACGACCCAGTGCCGCCCCTCGACGACCTGGGCGCGCAGGTCGGGCACGTAGGGCTCCGGCGCCTCGCACGCGAGCCTCGTCGAGATGTAGGGGTCCCTGCTCGGTGCGATCACCTGCACCGGCACGACGGTCGCGCGTGGGTCGGGACGCGTCATCCGGTTGAGGAAGTTGGCGCGGTAGAGCTCGAGACCGTTGACCGCGTCGTCCTCGGACCGTGCCGCCGTGCCCGAGGTCCGGGCGATCAGCCGGTCGAGCAGCCCTGCGCGGATCGCCGCCTCGGGCAGTGCCGGCAGCTGGAAGAACCCGATGTACGACGACTCGGCCAACTGTCGCAGTGCGGCACCCGGGTGGCGACGGATCCCGCGCAGCCATGCCCCCGCGTAGTCGAGGCTGGGACCCGAGATCGACGTGAACGACAGCAGGCGGGGCTCCAACCGCGGGTCCACGACGGCCCCCCAGCTCTGCACCGAGCCCCAGTCATGACCGATCAGGTGCACGTCCTGTCCCGGCGAAGTCGCGTCGATGACGGCGGCCAGGTCGTCCACCAGCTGTGGGATCCGGTAGCCCTCACGCCGCTTCGGCGCCTCCGACCCACCCGCGCCGCGGACGTCGTAGGTCACGACGTGGAAGTCGTCGGCCAGGAGGCCGACCAAGCCGTCCCAGACCGTGTGGTCGTCCGGGTAGCCGTGCACCGCGATGACCGTGGGGCGCTCGGGGTCTCCGGTCTCGTAGACCGCCAGGGAGACGCCGTCGGTGGACAGGACGTGGCGGGTCGGCGTGGTCACAGTCCGACTGTAGGACGGTCGGAGTCACGCAGCTGCGGCGTCCACCCCGGGGGTCGGAACAGGTAGCCGATCCGGTCGCGCCAGCGGGCGGCTGCCCGGACGTCGCGCCAGAGGTCCACGTAGTCGCCGTACTGGAGCCGGAGCAGGTGGTAGGTCCCGACCGGGTGGGTCAGCCCGTACGTCGGCCGCTGCACCTCCGGCTGGAACGTCCCGAACATGCGGTCCCAGATGATGAGGATGCCGGCGTAGTTCTTGTCGAGGTACTCCGGGTCGGAGCCGTGGTGCACCCGGTGGTGGCTCGGGGTGTTGAAGACGAGCTCGACCGGGCGCGGCAGCTTGCGGATCGTCTCGGTGTGCACGAAGAACTGGTAGATCAGGTTGATGCCGAAGGCGAAGTAGATCGCCCAGGGCGCGACCCCCAGGATCGGCAGCGGCAGCCAGAAGAAGAAGTCGAACCAGGGGTTCCACTTCTGCCGCAGGGCGGTCGCGAAGTTCATGTACTCCGAGGAGTGGTGTGCCTGGTGCGCCGCCCAGCCGACCCGAGCCCGGTGCACGAAGCGGTGCTGCCAGTAGTAGGCGAGGTCGACCGCGGCGAGCATGACGACCCACGACCACCAGGTGTCGGTCGGGAGGTGGAAGAGCGCGAGGTGGTCGTACATCCACACGAAGACGAAGAAGCTGGCCACCTTCAGGGTCAGCGACGTCACCAGCGAGCCGGCGCCCATCAGGATCGACGTCCGCGCGTCCTGGAGCGCGTAGCCGGTGACGTTGTCGTCGTGGTCGAGCCACTTCAGCGCGGCGAGCTCCAGCAGGATGCTGAGGACGAAGAAGGGGACAGCGAAGGTGACCGGGTTCTTCGCCGGGTCGAGCAGGTCGTGCACGTCGCCTCCAGGGATATGACTCGCGGGTAAGTTACCACCGGTTCATATCTTGTGCCTAGGATTCCGGCATGGCTCGTACGACGGTTGCCCGACGCCCCAACGCCGGCACCAAGGGCGTGCCGCGTGCCGATCGCGAGGAGCAGATCGTCCTGGCAGCGACAGCGGTGTTCGGCTCGCAGGGCTTCGCCGCGACCTCCGTCGCCGACGTGGCCGAGCGGGCCGGCATCTCCAAGCCGCTGATCTACAACTACTTCGGCTCCAAGGAGGGGCTGTTCACCGCGTGCCTGCACAGGGCCGGCGCGATGCTCGCCGAGGAGATGGAGCGGATCGCGCGCGGTGACGCCGTCGGCCTCGAGCGGGCGCTGCGGACGCTCGAGGGGATCTTCACCCTGCTCGAGCCGCAGCCGTGGATCTGGCGGCTCTTCTTCGACCCCACCATCCCGCGCGGCGAGGAGCGCATCGCGGCGGAGATCGCCCACTACACCGACCGGATCACCGCCCTCGCCGACGAGGGGGTCCGGGAGATGATGCGGCTGGCCGGGGCGGACGACCCGCTCGACGTCTCGGCGCTCACGTCGGCCTGGCTGTCCGTCGCCGACTCGCTGGTCAGCTGGTGGCTCGACCATCCCGAGGAGACGCCGGCGTCGATGACCGCGCGCTGCCTCCGTCTCTTCCACGTCGTGCTGGGTGCGCCCCTCCCGTCGGCTCTCACGGCAGACTGACTCCGTGAGCATCGGTCCCGGCGTCGGGCGCACCATCCAGAGCCGCATCTACCGCGCGGGCGTGTTCGGCCACCGTCCGGGAGTGCCGGTCGAGCCCAGCGAGCTCGAGGCGGCCGCCCGGCGCGCCATGAGCAAACAGGCGTGGGCGTACGTCGCGGGCGGGGCCGGGCAGCAGCGCACCGTGGCCGCCAACACCGCCGCCTTCGCGCGCCACCGCATCGTGCCGCGGATGTTCGTCGACGTGACGACGCGCTCCTTGGAGACGACGCTGCTCGGCCGGACGATCCCGGCGCCGCTGCTGCTCGCTCCGATCGGTGTGCTCGAGATGGCGCACCCCGACGCGGAGTACGCCGTCGCGCGAGCCGCCCGCTCGCTCGGGATCCCCATGGTCATCTCCACGCAGGGCAGCGTGCCGATGGAGGACACCGCCCGGACGCTCGGCGAGTCCCCGCGGCTCTACCAGCTCTACTGGAGCAGCGACGAGACCGTCGTCCGGTCCTTCGTCGAGCGCGCGGAGGCGATCGGCTCCGACGCCATCGTCGTCACGCTCGACACCCACCTGCTGGGCTGGCGGACGCGCGACCTGGACCTGGGCTACCTGCCGTTCGCGCGTGCGGAGGGCATCGCGCAGTACCTCTCCGACCCGGCGTTCCGCGAGCTCGCCGCGACCAGGCCGGCGTCCACGGAGGCGACGCCGCGACCGACCGTGGCCGCCGTACGCGCGCTGCTCTCGATGGCGAGGCACCACGCCCGGTGGACGGGCGGCTCGTTCCGCGAGAGCCTGCGCTCGCCCCTGCCGCGGGCGTCGGTCGAGACGTTCCTCGACGTGTTCTCGCGCTCGGACCTCACCTGGGCGGATCTGGCCCGCCTGCGCGAGATGACGTCGCTGCCGATCCTCGTCAAGGGCGTGCAGCACCCGGACGACGCGCGCCTCGCGATCGAGCACGGCGTCGACGGTTTGGTCGTCTCCAACCACGGCGGTCGCCAGATCGACAACGCGATCGCCTCGCTGGACGCGCTCCCGGGTGTCGTCGCCGAGGTCGCCGGTCGGGTGCCCGTGCTCTTCGACAGCGGGGTGCGCAGCGGCGCCGACGTGGCCGTAGCCGTGGCGTTGGGTGCGGACGCGGTGCTGCTCGGGCGGCCGTGGGTCTACGGGCTCGCGCTGGCCGGCGAGGCGGGGGTCCGGTCCGTCCTCGAGAACGTCGTCGCCGAGCTCGACCTGACGATGGGGCTCGCCGGCGTGGGCAGCGTCAAGGGGCTCACCCGGGACCTGCTCGCTTGAGCGCCTCCTAGGGTGGGGCGCATGCAGACGCGCACTCTCGGACGCACCGGCCGCACCGTCTCCGTCGTCGGCCTCGGCACCTGGCAGCTCGGCGCCGACTGGGGTGACGTCGCGGAGGCCGACGCCTTCGCGGTCCTCGACGCGGCGTACGCCGCCGGCGTGACGTTCTTCGACACCGCCGACGTGTACGGCGACGGCCGCTCCGAGTCGCTCATCGGGTCGTGGCTGAAGGCCAACGCCGGATCGGGCGTCACCGTGGCCACGAAGATGGGCCGGCGCGTCGACCAGATCCCCGAGAACTACGTCCTCGACAACTTCCGCGCCTGGAACGACCGCTCCCGGAGCAACCTCGGAGTCGACACGCTCGACCTGGTGCAGCTGCACTGCCCGCCGACGCCGGTCTACTCCAGCGACGAGGTCTTCGACGCGCTCGACACCCTCGTCGCGGAGGGCCGGATCCGCAACTACGGCGTGTCCGTCGAGACCGCGGAGGAGGCGCTGGAGGCGATCCGGCGCCCGGGGATCGCGTCCGTGCAGATCATCCTGAACGCGTTCCGCCTCAAGCCGCTCGACGAGGTGCTCCCGGCGGCGGCGGCGCGCGCCGGCGTCGGCATCATCGCGCGCGTGCCGCTCGCCAGCGGCCTGCTCTCGGGGCGCTACACGCTCGAGACGACGTTCTCGGCGGACGACCACCGCACCTACAACCGTCAGGGCGAGGCGTTCGACGTCGGTGAGACGTTCTCGGGTGTCGACTACGAGGCCGGTGTCCGTGCGGCCGCAGAGTTCAGCGAGCTCGTCCGTTCCACGATGCCGGACGTGACTCCCGCGCAGGCCGCGCTGGCCTGGATCGCCTCGCTGCCGCAGGTCTCGACGGTCATCCCCGGCGCTCGCAACCCCGACCAGGCCCGCGCCAACGCGGCCGCGGGGTCGATCGAGCTCCCCGAGGGCTTCGACGAGTCCGTCCGGCGGCTCTACGACACGTACTTCCGCGAGGCGATCCACGGGCGCTGGTGACGTCTGCCCCAGTGACGTCCGCCCCCCGGGACGTCATACGGGTTGGCCGCCTGAGCGACCAACCCGTATGACGTTGCGTGGGGTCAGGAGTGACGCGGGGCGAAGAGCGCCGCGACGAATGCGACCGCAACGGCGCCGGCACCGGTGAGCAGCGCCGGTCCGATAGCGCCGTCGTAGCCGTTCGGCGCGATCTGCCCGCCGTTGCCGAGGAAGACGGCGGTCAGCAGCGCGATGCCGAACGCGACACCGAACTCGCGGATCGTCGAGTTCGCCGAGCTGGCGGTGGCGAAGTCGTCGTCGGGCAGTCCGTCGAGCGTCGCGTTGGAGACCGACGGGAAGACCAGGCCCATGCCGACGCCGGCCATGGTGAGTGCCGGCACGAAGGCGGCGTACGACGACCCCGACTCGGTCAGCACGGCGAACCAGACCAGTGCGCCGGCCTGCAGGGCGAGCCCGGCGAGCAGCAGCGGCCGCACCCCGATCCGGCCCGCCAGCATGCCCGCCAGCGGCGCGACGACCATCGGTGCGGCCGTCCAGGGGAGGGTGCGGACGCCGGCGCCGAGCGGCGAGTAGCCCTGCACGACCTGGAGGTACTGCGACAGCAGGAACACCGCGCCGAACATCCCGACGGTGAAGCCGAGCGCGACCACGTTCGCGACCGAGAAGCTGCGCGACGCGAACAGGCGCAGCGGCAGGACGGCGTCGGAGCGACGCCTCGCGTGGACGACGTACGCCGGGATCAGTACGGCGGCCGCGACGAGCGGCGTCAGCACGCCGGCCGAGGTCCAGCCGTCGTCGTTGCCGTGCACGATGCCCCAGATGCCGAGGAAGACGGCGCCGCCGAGCATCAGTGCACCGACCAGGTCGAGCCTCTGCCAGGCGCCACGGGACTCCGAGACGGCCGCCAGGATAAGCGGCAGCGCGAGGATCGCGACGGGCACGTTGAGCCAGAAGATCGCCTGCCAGCTCACGCCCTCGACGACCGCGCCGCCGACGACCGGACCGAGCGCGACCCCGAGCCCTGAGACGCCACCCCAGATGCCAATCGCGGCGGGTCGGAGCCGGTCGGGCACGTTCGCGGCCAGCAGGGTCAGCGAGAGCGGCATGATCGCGGCCGCGCCGAAGCCCTGGACCGCGCGGGTCGCGATCAGCGTGCCGGACGAGTCCGCCAGCGCAGAGCCGATGGAGGCGAGGGTGAAGACGACGATGCCGGCGACCATGACCCGGCGCCGCCCGATCCGGTCGCCGAGGGTCGCGGCCGGGAGCATGAAGGTGGCGAACGCGAGGGTGTAGGCGTTCATGAACCACGACAGGTCGCTGACGCTGGCCCCGAGATCGGCCCGGATGACCGGCAGCGCGCTGGTCATCACCAGGTTGTCGAGGGTCGCCATGAACATCGGCAGGCTGACGGCGGCGATCACGAGCCACAGCGGCGCTCGGCGGGCGCGGGTCGGCAGTGCCGATCCTTGCCCCGTTGCCACGGCCGGTGCGTCGACCGGGGCCTTGCTCAGTGCGGACATCGCATCCTCCTGGAAGTTGGCATCGAATGATTACTAGCGATGTTCCGACATTAAGTAATCGACTGATAACATGTCAAGCATGAACGTCCGCATGCCTGCCGAGGAGCGTCGCGAGCTGATCCTGCACGCCGCGACGCGCGCCTTCGCGGCCGGTGGCTACGCCGGCACGAGCACCGACGCCGTGGCCAGGGAGGCCGGCGTCAGCCAGCCGTACGTCGTCCGCATGTTCGGCACCAAGCTCGAGCTCTTCCTGGCCGTCTACGGCCTGGCGTGCAACCGGATCGAGGCGGCCTTCCGTGGAGTCCTGGACGAGCGGCCGTTCGACCCGTCGAGCGAGGACGACAAGGAGCGTATGGGCCTGGCCTACACCGCGCTGCTCGCCGACACCGACTTCCTGCACGTGCTGATGCACGGGTTCACGGCGAGCTCCGTGCCCGAGATCGGGGTGCGGGCGCGCGACGGCATGAGCAGGATCTTCGCGATCCTGCTCGAGACCGGCTGGTCGCCCGAGCAGGTCCGCGACTTCATCGCGCACGGGATGCTGCTCAACGTGCTCGTCGCCATCGGGGCACCCGGCTCCTCGTTGGGTCCGCTGGGGGAGCTCGTCGCGTCGTGCTTCCCCGAGGAGATGCGCCTGCCCGATGCCCCCGCCGGGCGGGCCGGGTGAGCGTCGTCGTCCTCGGTGGCGCCAACGTCGACCTCAAGGCCCGCAGCGCCGCCCCGCTCGTGGCCGGCACGAGCAACCCCGGGACGACGTGCCTGTCGTCGGGCGGCGTGGCCCGCAACATCGCGGAGAACCTCGCCCGGCTCGGCACGGCCACGACCCTCGTGACCGCCGTCGGCAGTGACACGCTCGGCGACGACCTGCTCACGACCACCGCCGCGGCCGGCGTCGACGTCTCGCTCGTCCGGCGCCGGGAGACGTCGACCGGCACCTACACGGCCGTGCTCGACGACGCGGGCGAGCTCGCCGTCGCCGTCGCCGACATGGCAGCGGTCGAGTCCCTGAGCGCCGCCGACGTGGCCGGCGCGTCCGACGTGGCCGCACGGATCGCCGCGGCCGACCTGGTCGTGCTCGACGGCAACCTGCTGCCGGCGACCGCCACGGCCGTGCTCGACGTCGCGGAGGCGGCCGGCGTACGCGTCGTGGTCGAGCCCGTCTCCGTCCCCAAGGCCCGCCGCCTCGCCCCGGCGCTGCGGCGCCCGACGTTCCTGCTGACGCCGAACACCGACGAGCTGGCCGCGCTCACCGGGATCTCCGAGACCGAGCGGGCGCTCGCCGCGTTGCACGAGCGCGGCGCTCGGATGGTCTGGCTGCGGCGCGGCCCGGCTGGCTCCGTGCTGTCGACGCCCGACGGCGCCGCGTCCCTGGCGCCGATCGCCGGCGAGGTCGTCGACGTCACCGGCGCCGGTGACGCGATGCTGGCCGCGTTCTGCCACTTCCTGCTCGCCGGCGCGAGCCCCGAGGAGGCAGCGCGCCTCGGGCACGTCGCCGCCGCGCTCACCGTCGCGACCCCGGCGACCGTCCGCCCCGATCTCACCGAGAGCCTCGTCAGGAGCCACCTGTGAACGACCGCATCCAGCTGACCGACGAGGTGGCCGACGCGCTCGCGCAGGGGCGGCCCGTCGTCGCCCTCGAGAGCACGATCATCAGCCACGGCATGCCCTACCCGCGCAACGTGGCGATGGCCCGCGAGGTGGAGGCGATCGTGCGGGCACAGGGGGCGGTCCCGGCGACGATCGCGGTGCTCGGCGGCGTCCCGCGGATCGGCCTCTCCGACGACGACCTCGAGCTGCTGGGCTCGGACCCCGACGTCATCAAGGTCTCGGTGCGCGACCTGCCGTACGTCGTCGCCCGCGGCCTCCACGGAGCGACCACCGTGGCCGCCACCATGCGACTGGCATCGCTGGCCGGCGTACGCGTGTTCGTGACCGGAGGCCTCGGCGGGGTCCACCGCGGCGCCCAGCAGAGCTTCGACGTCTCGGCCGACCTCACCGAGCTCGGGTCGACGTCGGTCGCTGTCGTGTCCGCGGGCGTGAAGTCGATCCTCGACATCGGGCTCACCCTCGAGACGCTCGAGACCCTCGGCGTGCCGGTGCTCGTCAACGGTGCCGACGAGTTCCCGTCGTTCTACTCACGGTCGTCGGGCTTCGCGGCCCCGATGCGGGTCGACGGTCCGGTCGAGACGGCGGCGGTGCTCCGCGCGAAGTGGTCGCTCGGGCTCCCGGGCGGCGTCGTGATCGCCAACCCCATCCCCACCGAGGACGAGATCCCTGCGGACGAGATCGGCGTCATCATCGACCGGGCGCTGGGCGACGCCGACCGCCTCGGCGTCACGGGCAAGGACATCACGCCGTACCTGTTGGGGCGGATCGTCGAGATCACCGGCGGGGCTTCGCTGACCGCCAACATCGCGCTGGTGAAGAACAACGCCTCGTTCGGAGCGGCCGTCGCGGCGGCGTACGCGGCGGGGTAACCGTCTGTTCGATACAGGGGTAACCGTCAGTTCGATACGCCTCCTGACCCTTGCAACGGTCAGGAGGCGTACTGAACGGACGGTTACCTGTTCGAACAGACGGTTACCCCAGCAGCGCCCTGGAGCCCGCCGGGCCCGCCCTGGGCACCCCGCCGGGCCCGGGGTCACTCCGCGTCGCGGGCAGGGTTGCCGGCGAGTACGACGTCCATCCGGGCCAGGATCTCCGGGTCGGCGACCAGGTCGACACCGGTGATGAGCCCGTCGGCGACCGTGAACAGGAACGCCACCTTGACCTCCCGGTGATGGACCCATGCGGCGGCGGCCCAACCGTCGATCGTGACGGGCGCGGCGCCCCGGACCCCGTCGAACCGCGCGGCCACGGCGTCGGCGCCCGCGTAGACCGGCTCGGTGCCCATCGCGATCCCGGCCGCGTCGGACTGCATGATCGCGTCGGGCGCCAGCAGCGACAGGAGGCGACCGAGGTCACCGCCCCGCGCGGCGGCCAGGAAGGCGTCGACGACCTCGTGATGGGTCTTTCGCTCGACCTCGACGTCACCGCCGGCCACGGCCCGACGACCCCGCGAGGCGAGCTGTCGTACGGCGGCCGGCGACCGTCCGAGCACCCCGGCGACGTCGTCGAACGGCACCGCGAAGAGGTCGTGCAGCACGAACGCCACCCGCTCCGCAGGCGACAGCGTCTCGAGCACGATGAGCAGGGCCGCCCCGACCTGGTCGGCGAGCACCGCGTCGGCCTCGGGGTCGACGGGCGTGCCGGGCAGCGCGGCCGCCGGGACGTCGTACGCCTCCACCCGCTTGCGCGAGCGGAGCTGGTCGAGGCAGAGCCGCGAGACCACCGTGGTCAGCCACGCGGCCGTGTTGTCGACGTCGGGCGTGCGGGCAAGACGCAGCCACGCCTCCTGCACGACGTCGTCGGCCTCGGCGGTCGAGCCGAGCATCCGTACGGCGATCGCGCGCAGCCGCGGTCGTTCCGCTTCGAAGTCGAGGGTGAGCTGATCCATGGCGTCATTCTCCTGGTCGCAGGGTCGTCAGGGGTATGACGTCGCCCGCCACCCGGATGTGACAGCCCCGGCGGTGAACAGCCCCGGACGTCATACGCTCCGGCTGCTCCGACGACCAGCCCGTATGACGTCAGTCCTCGGCCAGCGGCTGAGGCGTCCCGCCCTTGATCGTGTCGCGGAAGAGGAACCCCGAGATGTGCGCGACCAGCAGCAGCGGCAGCAGCGGACCGAAGTAGCCGGCCACGCTGCCGCACGCCGACGACGGCGAGTTTCCGGCGGCCCACCAGCCCAGGATGAACAGCACCGAGCCGAGCGAGACGACGAAGACGGCGCCGCTGCTGATGATGAGCGCGACCTTGCGATGGACGCGGTGGCCGATCGGGATGGAGAGCAGCGCCAGACCGAGGACCCCGCCCGTCAGGAAGGTCAGCGGCCCCGACGGCCAGCTCCCCACCGACCGGTCGCAGCCGGCGTCGGGTCCCTCGAGGAGCCGGCTCGCGCCGATCCACAGGAACTCCACCACGACCGCGGCGAGCACGAGGGCGAGCACCCACAACGCGGCCCGACGCTCCGGCGTCAGGCCACGTCGCAGCTTCTTGTCGAGCTCCTGCTGCAGAGGCATGCGGTCACCGTAGCCCGGACCTGTGTCCTGGGTCACACATTGCGCGCACGAATTC
>NZ_BAAAPB010000001.1:980498-1070293 GCF_039530925.1 Nocardioides panacihumi
CCTCGTCGAGGAAGCGCTGCTGCCCCTCGTCCCCGACCTGGACGAGCGCGACGTCGGTGAAGCCGGCCTCCCAGTACGCGGACACGGCCTCGACGATCCTGTCGAGGTCAGGACCGCAGGGGATCGACTCCGCCACGTCCTCGGTCCGCACGAACTGCGAGGCGGCGGCGAAGCCGGCGGTCGTCGGCAGGTCCGCGTTGACGTTCCACCCACCGCCGAACCAGCGGAACTGCTGGTGCGCGCGCGCCACCGCGACCTTCTCGTCCGGATCCCAGGAGATCGGCAGCTGGCCGATCGCCCGGGCGTCCTCGCCGATCGTGCGAGCCCCGGCCGCGCCGTTCCAGGCACTGATGACGTCGGGCTTCGGCTCGACGGCGATCAGGTCGTCGGCCAGCGGCGCGAACCGCTCGACCGCGCGTTCGCCGGCCACCGCCACCGCGAGCCGCACCGGCTCGTCGGGCAGGTCCCAGACCCGGGAGGAGTCGACGTCGAAGTGCTCCCCGCGGAAGGTCACGAGCTCGCCGCGATGAAGCTCCCGGATGATCTCGATCGCCTCGGCCAGCATCTCGTGGCGGGTCTCGAGCCCCGGCCAGCCGCTGCCGACGGTGTGCTCGTTGAGGTTCTCGCCGCTGCCGAGCCCGATGGTGAACCGGCCGTCGCTGAGCAGGCCGAGCGTCGCCGCCTTCTGGGCGACGACGGCGGGGTGGTAGCGCAGCGTCGGGCAGGTCACGTACGTCATCAGCCCGACCCGGTCGGTCGCCTGCGCGACGGCCCCGAGCACCGACCACGCGTACGGCGCGTGGCCCTGCTCGGTCAGCCAGGGCGAGTAGTGGTCGCTGCAGACCTCGAAGTCGAAGCCGGCGCGCTCGGCACCGACGGCGTACGAGACGAGCTCTCGCGGCCCGCTCTGCTCGGTCATGAGGGTGTAGCCGAACCTGGTCATGGGTTTCGGTAACCGCGTTAGTTTCGGGACATGACCCCCACCGAGCTCCTGAAGGACGCGTTCACCCGGATCGTCGAGAGCGCCGAGGTCGTGGTCGACGGCCTCTCCGAGGACGAGCTCGCCATCAGGCCGGGGCCCGACGCCAACTCGATCGGGTGGCTGGTCTGGCACCTCGCGCGCGTCCAGGACGACCACGTCGCCGACGTCGCCGGCGTCGAGCAGGTCTGGACGTCACAGGGGTACGCCGACCGCTTCGGCCTGCCCTTCGACGCGGCGGCGACCGGCTACGGCCAGTCCAGCGAGGCCGTCGCGCAGGTCCGCACGAGCGCGGAGCTGCTCACGGCGTACCTGCGGAGCGTCCACGACCAGACCCTGACGTTCCTCGACAAGGTGACCGCGGAGGACCTCGACCGGGTCGTCGACTCCCGCTGGGACCCGCCGGTGACCCTCGGCGTGCGGCTGGTGAGCGTCGTCAACGACGACAGCCAGCACGTCGGGCAGGCGGCCTACGTGCGCGGGCTGCTCGCCTGAGCGGCCGTCACGACCCGGTAGCGCACGAACGACGGCACCGCGAGCGACGCGATCACGACGCCGACGATCACCAGCACACCACCGCCCGCGGCCGTCGCGGCCGCGCCGATGTAGACGGCCACGGCACCGTGGAGCGTGTCCGCGATCCGCGGACCGCCCGCGACCACCACGGTGAAGACGCCCTGCAGCCGGCCGCGCACCGAGTCGTCGGCCGCGGACTGCAGCATCGAGGTGCGCATCGCGGCCGACGCCATGTCGGCGGCGCCGCCGACGGCCAGCGCGACGACGGCGACGAGCAGCATGGCGGCCTGGGCATGCTCGGCCAGGCCGACCGCGACGCCGAACACGGTGATCGAGACGCCCCAGACAACGATGCACCACACGACCGCGAGCCCCTGCCGGGAGACGCGGGAGACCCACCCGGAGAAGACGCCACCGATGACGGAGCCGGCCGGGATGGCCGCGAAGAGCAGCGCGAAGGCGAGTCCGCCCTCCGCGGGGCCGTTGAAGTCGACGTGGGCCATCTCGGGGAAGAGCGCCCGCGGCATGCCGAAGACCATGGCGATGATGTCGACGAGGAAGCTCATCAGGAGCACCGGCTGGCCGCGCAGGTAGACGAACCCGTCGATCACCGACTTCAGGCCGGGGTTCTGGGTGACGCCCTCGACCGGCAGCCGCGGGAGCCGTACGACGGCGTACAGCGTCGCGAACAGGCAGACCGTGTCGGCGAAGTACAGCCAGGAGAAGCCGGTGATCGGGATGAGGATGCCCGCTACGAGCGGTCCGACGATGCCGCCGGCCATGGCCACGGTGTAGTGCAGCGAGTTCGCCGAGGGCAGCTCCTCGGGGCTGAGCAGTCGCGGCAGCACGGCACCGCGGGTCGGCATGTTGACCGCGAAGAACGCCTGCTGCACGGCGAAGAGCACGAGCAGCGCCCAGACGTCCATGCCCCCGGCGGCCGCCTGCAGCCAGAAGAGGCCGCTGGTCACGATGAGGCCGGCCGTGGTGACCTGCAGGATGGTCCGCCTGTCGAAGGCGTCGGCCAGCGAGCCGCCGTACAGTCCGAACACGACGAGCGGCACCAGGCCGAAGACGCCCGTCAGCCCGACGTACGCCGAGGAGCCGGTCTGTGCGTAGATCTGGGCGGGGATGGCGACGACGGTCAGCTGGGCGCCGATGACCGTGACGATCTCGGCGATCCACAGGCGGCGGAAGTGGTCGTTGCGCAACGGACGCGTGTCCGTCACCAGATCTCTCAGCCCCACTGCTCGCCTCTCTGCGCTGCGAGCGTCAACCTAGTGCGGTGGGGTTTTGCTTCCCCAATCCGAGATGTTCCGTCGAAGATGTGGGGACGGCTGTCGGATCGGCGCGGGTCCGTTCGTGGACCGGGTGAGAGCAGCCGCCGACAACGCGACACATCAGATGACGCAGCGCTGCTCGCCGAGAGGAGACCGAGATGACGCAGTACCTGATCGCCGTGGTCGGCGAGCCCGACTACGACACGATGCCCCCCGAGGACCTCCAGCAGGTCATGACCGACGTCGACGCGGTCGTGGCCGACGCCAGGTCCGCGGGGATCTTCGTCTTCGGCGGCGGGCTGCACGGGTCCGAGGCGACGACCGTCGTCGACGCGACCAGCGGCGCCCCGATCGTCACGGACGGCCCGTACGCCGAGACGAAGGAGCAGATGGGCGGGTTCTCGATCATCGACGTGCCTGACCTCGATGCCGCGCTGGCGTGGGCCGGCCGGCTCTCGGCGGCGTGCCGCTGCCCCCAGGAGGTCCGGCCGTTCATGGACGAGCCGGCGAACACGGAAGCAGGTGTGTGAGATGACGCAGTTCCTGATGTCGGTGCACGGCAGTGAGGCCGACCACGACATGGAGACGGGCGGCGGCTACGGCTCCCGCGAGGCCATGATCGCGGCGATGGAGGAGACCGAGCGGTACAACCAGAAGCTCCGCGACGAGGGCTACTGGGTCTTCGCCGGGGGCCTCAAGGCACCGTCCACCGCCTCGGTCGTCGACGGCCAGGGCGGCTCGCCGGTCGTGACCGACGGCCCGTACCTGGAGTCCAAGGAGCACCTAGGTGGCTTCTGGATCATCGAGGCGCCCGACTCCGCGACCGCTCTCGCCCTCGCCGCGGAGGCCTCGAAGGCCTGCCAGGGCAAGGTCGAGGTCCGGCCGTTCGAGTCGGAGTAGTCCTGCCACCCATGGACGACGCTGTGCTCGAGCGGATCTTCCGTGACGAGTACGGACGTGTGGTGGCCTCGCTGGCCCGCCGATTCGGCGATCTCGACCTCGCCGAGGAGGCGGCCAGCGAGGCCCTCGTCGTCGCCGTCGAGAAGTGGACGGCGGACGGGATCCCGCCCAACCCGGGCGGCTGGCTGACCACGACGGCCGGCAACAAGGCGCTCGACCGACTCCGCCGAGAGTCGCGGCGCGACGCCAAGCACCAGGCGGCCTTCATGCTTGCTGACGACACTCCTCCCGAGCCCACCGGCCCGGTCGAGGACGACCGGCTCCGGCTGGTCTTCACCTGCTGCCACCCGGCCCTCGCGCCGGAGGCCCGGGTCGCGTTGACCCTGCGCCTGCTGGGCGGGCTGACCGTCCCGGAGATCGCCCGCGCGTTCTTCGTCGCCGAGCCGACCATGGGCCAGCGGATCACCCGCGCCAAGGCGAAGATCAAGGCGGCGAACATCCCCTTCAAGGTCCCCGAGGTCGAGGACCTGCCGGCGCGCCTCGACGCCGTGCTGGCGGTGGTCTACCTCGTCTTCAACGAGGGCTACCTCGCCGGTGAGGGCGAGAGCCCGACCCGGGTCGACCTCTCCGACGAGGCGATCCGGCTGGCGCGGGTGATGCGGGTCCTGCTGCCGGACGAGGCGGAGGTCGCCGGCCTGCTCGCGCTGCTCCTGCTGACCGACGCGCGGCGCTCCTCGCGGTTCGCCGGCGGCGAGCTCGTCCCGCTCTCCGAGCAGGACAGGGCCGGCTGGGACCGCTCGCTGATCGAGGAGGGGCACGCGCTCGTGCGGGAGTGCCTGGCCCGGGTCGCCCGGGGCGAGGGTCGGCCGGGCCGCTACCAGCTGCTCGCGGCGATCAACGCCGTCCACACGGACGCGGCGAGGGCCGCGGACACCGACTGGTCGCAGGTGCTCGCTCTCTACGACCAGCTGCAGCGGATCGACCCAGGCCCCGTCGTCGCCCTGAACCGGGCGGTCGCGGTGGCCGAGCTCGACGGTCCCGACGTGGCGCTCGCGATCGTGGACCGACTGCCCCTGACGTCGTACCACGCCTGGCACGCGACCCGCGCCGACCTGCTCCGCCGGGTCGGCCGGACGACCGAGGCCCGGCAGGAGTACGACGCCGCCATCGAGGCGACCGGCAACGCTGCCGAGCGGGCCTACCTGGGCCGTCGCCGCGAGCAGCTGGTGTGATCGCGCTCGGGGGCGACACCTGTCGGCAGGACCTCCTAGTGTTCGGGAGGTGACGCCCATCGAGCTTCCCGGCCCTTCCGACACCCTCGCGTGGATGCAGGAGCGCACCGCCCGCGGCCTGGCTCGTGCCCGCGAGCTCGCCGACGGCATGCGCACCGACGCGCCCGACGACACGATCGAGGCGTTGAGGATCTGGGACGAGCTGTCCCTCGAGCTCGGCAACGTCGCGGCCGCGGCGTCCCTGCTGGCCAACGTCCATCCGCTCGAGGACGTGCGCACCGCCTGCGAGGCGGCCGAGGTCGAGGTGGACAAGCTCGTCACCGAGCTCAACCAGGACCGGGCGCTCTACGACGCCTTCGCCGGGCTGGCCGCGCCGGAGGACCCGCTCGCCGCCCGACTGCTCGAGAAGACGCTGCGCGACTTCCGGCGTGCCGGGGTCGACCGACCCGAGGAGGTCCGGGCGCGGCTGAAGGAGATCAACGAGCGACTCACCGAGCTCGGCCAGGAGTTCTCCCGGGTCATCCGCGACGACGTCCGGGAGGTCCGGGTCGCACCCGGTCGGCTCGCCGGGATGCCCGAGGACTGGCTCGACGCCCACCCGGCCGGCGACGACGGGCTGGTCGCCGTCTCGACGGACTACCCCGACTCGGTGCCGGCGCGCATGTTCGTGTACGACGCCGGCGTGCGGCGCGACGTGACGGTCGCGTGCTTCGAGCGGGGCTGGCCCCACAACGACGCGGTGCTGCGGGAGATGTTCGGCCTGCGCCACGAGCTGGCCGGCCTGGTCGGGCACGAGGACTGGCCGTCGTACGACGCCGAGGTGAAGATGATCGGCTCGGGACCGGCGATCGCCGAGTTCATCGACAAGATCTCCGACGCCGCCGACGGACCGATGCGCCGCGACCTCGACGTCGTGCTCGAGCGCTACCGTCAGGACGCTCCCGGCGGGATGGCGATCACCTCCTCCGACTTGAGCTACTACCAGGAGCTCGTCCGCAAGGAGCAGCTGGAGGTGGACGCCCAGCTGGTGCGGACCTACTTCGACTTCGGGAAGGTCCGGGAGGGCCTGCTGGAGGTCACGGGGCGGCTGTTCGGCCTGCGCTACGAGCCGGTCGGGGCGACGACGTGGCACGAGGACGTGACGTCGTACGACGTCTTCCGCGTGTCCGACGGTCAGCACCTCGGCCGGGTCCACCTGGACCTGCACCCCCGGGACGGGAAGTACAAGCACGCCGCGCAGTTCACCCTCACCGACGGCGTCGCCGGGCGGCAGCTGCCCGAGGGCGTGCTGGTCTGCAACTTCTCGCGCGGCCTGATGGAGCACGACCACGTCGTGACCCTCTTCCACGAGTTCGGTCACCTGCTCCACCACGTGCTGGCCGGCCACGGCGAGTGGGTCCGGTTCGCCGGGGTCGCGACCGAGTGGGACTTCGTCGAGGCGCCCTCGCAGATGCTGGAGGAGTGGGCGTGGGACGCCTCGGTCCTGCAGAGCTTCGCCAGCAACGCTGCGGGAGAGCCGATCCCGGAGGGACTCGTCGAGAAGATGCGCGCGGCCGACGACTTCGGCAAGGGCATCCAGGCCCGGCAGCAGATGTTCTACGCGGCGATGTCCTACCGCTTCCACGCCGAGCGGCCGGACGACCTGACCGCGCGGATGGTCGAGCTCCAGGACCGCTACGCCCCCACGTCGTGGGTCGAGGGCACGCACATGTTCGCGAACTTCGGCCACCTGGGTGGCTACTCGTCGGCGTACTACACCTACATGTGGTCGCTGGTCATCGCGAAGGACATGTTCAGCGCCTTCGACGCCGCCGACCTGTTCGCACCCGACGTGGCCGGCCGCTACCGCGACCGGGTGCTCGTCCCGGGTGGGGCGAAGGACGCCGCCGACCTGGTCGCCGACTTCCTGGGCCGTCCCTCCACCTTCGACGCGTACGCCGCCTGGCTCGCCACCTAGGTCGGCCCGCCGGGCAGCCCACGACCGGGAACCAACCCCTTCACTCCGTCGTTCGACAGTCGTACGATCGCGATATATCGCGACTGTGCGACGACACTCTTCGAATCTTGACGGAGGACCATCATGGATGACTTCAGAGGCGGCTCTTCCCACCACACGGGCGGCCGTGGCCCGTGGGGCGAGTGGACCGACCAGCCGTGGGGCAACCGCGGTCACCGGGGCGGGCCGCCGCCCTGGGCCACGGCGCTCTTCGGCTTCCAGCAGACGGAGCAGCGGCGCGGCCCGCGCGTGCGCCGTGGCGACGTACGCTCCGCGATCCTCGGCGTGCTGGCGCAGGCCAAGGCGACGGGGGAGCACATCAACGGCTACCAGGTCATCCAGCAGATCGCGGACCGCAGCAAGGGCGAGTGGCGCCCGAGCCCCGGCTCGGTCTACCCGACGATCCAGCAGCTCGAGGACGAGGGTCTCATCGAGACCGACGAGGCGGGCGGGCGTCGTGCGATCCGGCTGACCGCCGAGGGCGACGCGTGGGTCGCCGCTCACGCCTCCGAGCTGGACGCGGTGTGGCGTCCGTTCGAGGACCGCGAGGCCGCGGGCCGGGGCGGAGACTTCGGTCGGACCCTGAAGTCGGAGATCGGCCGGGTCGCCGGCGCCGTCTGGCAGCTGGCGACCCAGGGCTCCGAGGAGCAGCGCTCGGCCGCGCTGGAGGTGCTGGTCGAGACCCGCCGCAAGCTCTACGGGATCCTCGCCGACGGACCCGAGGGCCACGCCGTGCCGGACCCGGGGGACGAGGAGGAGTCGTGAGCGGCGACATCAGGATCGGCGACGTCGAGCGCGAGCGGGCTGCGGCGACGCTCGGCGACCACTACGCCGCCGGCCGGCTCGACCACAGCGAATACTCCGAGCGCCTGGACGCCATCTGGACAGCCCGCACCCAGGCCGATCTCGACATGCTGTTCCACGACCTGCCCCGCGTGGCGCAGCCCGAGCCGCCGGCCCGCCGCCGGGGCCGGTGGCCGCTGCCGGTGGTCGCGCTGCTCGTGCTCGTCGTCGGCGGCCTGGTGATCACCCACCTCCCGGTGGTCCTGCTCGTGCTCGGGGTCGTGCTCGTCGTGAAGATGAGCAGGCACCGCGGGTGCGCGAGCGCCCGGTCGTGGCAGGGGAGACGTACCGCCGGCCGCTGGTAGCCGCCCTCCGTGACGAAGGCCCCCGGTAGTGACTAAGGTCGCCGCCGGGGGTTTTTACTTGCCTCACATCTCGGAAGGTGGGCACTCAATGCCGGCAAGAAGCTCGCGAGCACTGTGGATCGTGGTGGGGATCTTGTTGCTCCCGCCGATCGTCGTACCGCTCCTCGTAGGCCTGTACGCCAAGGAGGACCCCACCCTGTGGGGCTTCCCCTTCTACTACTGGTTCCAGTTCCTGCTCATCCCCTGTGCGGCGGCCTTCACGGTGACCGCCTACTACCTCGCCAAGGAGGCAGTGCGCCGGGACCGCGCGGCGAAGGGACTGCCGGATCTCGACGCGCGGGGTGAGCGCCGATGAACGCCGTCGCCGTCACCGTCTTCGCGTTCCTGTTCCTGCTCGTCACGGTGATGGGCTTCGCGGCTGCCCGTTGGCGTCGTGCGGAGGCGCTCGACAACCTCGACGAGTGGGGCCTCGGCGGCCGGGGCTTCGGCACCTTCATCGCCTGGTTCCTCATCGGTGGTGACATCTACACCGCCTACACGTTCATCGCCGTGCCCGCGACGCTGTACGCCGGCAGCGTGGTCGGCTTCTTCGCGGTGCCGTACACGATCGTCGTCTACCCGATCATCTTCGCGTTCCTACCGCGGCTGTGGTCGGTCAGCCACCGGCACGGCTTCGTCACTCCCGCCGACTTCGTCCAGGGGCGCTACGGCTCGAAGGGCCTCGGTCTCGCCGTGGCCGTGACCGGCATCGTCGCGACGATGCCGTACATCGCCCTGCAGCTCGTCGGCATGCAGGTGGTGCTCCAGGTGATGGGCCTGCAGAGCTCGAGCGACAACTGGTTCGTCAAGGACCTGCCGCTCTTCATCGCGTTCGTGATCCTGGCGGCCTACACCTACTCCAGCGGCCTCCGGGCGCCCGCGCTGATCGCGTTCGTGAAGGACACGCTGATCTACATCGTCATCATCGTGGCGGTCATCTACATCCCGCACCACATCGGCGGCTGGGCTCACATCTTCGACACCGCCAAGAGCAGCTTCTCCGACTTCAACACCACCAACGCGGACGCGATCGCGGCCGGCAAGGCTCAGGGCAAGGGCATCATCCCGCCGCCCGCGGCGCACTGGGCCTACGCCTCGCTCGCCCTGGGCAGCGCCCTGGCGCTCTTCATGTATCCGCACTCGGTCACGGGTGTCCTCTCGACGAGGAGCCGCAACGTCATCCGACGCAACGCGTCGCTGCTGCCGGCGTACTCCTTCCTGCTGGGGCTGCTCGCACTGCTCGGCTTCGTCGCGATCGCGGCCGGCGTGAAGGTCACCAACCCGCAGCAGGCGGTGCCGCAGCTGTTCGAGAACGAGTTCTCCCCGTGGTTCGCCGGGGTGGCGTACGCCGCCATCGTGATCGGGGCGCTCGTGCCGGCGGCGATCATGTCGATCGCGGCGGCGAACCTGTGGACGCGCAACATCTACAAGGCGTTCATCAAGCCCGATGCCACCCCCGCGCAGGAGGCGCAGCAGTCCAAGCTGATCTCGCTGGTGGTGAAGTTCGGTGCGCTGATCTTCGTGCTCGCGCTGTCGAAGGACTTCGCCATCAACCTGCAGCTGCTCGGTGGCGTCTGGATACTGCAGACGCTCCCGGCGATCGTGGGCGGCCTCTACACGCGCTGGTTCCACCGGTGGGCGCTGCTCGCCGGGTGGGCGGCGGCGATGATCTGGGGCACGTGGCTCGCCTACGACGTCGCTTCGCCGACGCAGGCGCACTTCGGCGGACCGCTCACGAACTTCCCCGGGACCCAGACGAAGGTCTACATCGCGCTGATCGCCTTCGGGCTCAACCTCATCGTGGCCGTCGTCGGGACGCTCGTGCTCAGGGCGCTCAAGGTCGCTGACGGCGTCGACGTGACCCGACTCGAGGACTACAGCGTCGACGCCGGCGACACGGGCGTCGAGGCCGAGCTGACGCCGGAGACGCCCCTGCACTGAGGTGTCGGGCCTGCACTGAGGTGTCGGGCGGAGTACCCGGTTAACCGGGTACTCCGGACGTTACCGAGGGAACTGCGGAACTTCCGGGGTGTCATGACACCCCGGAAGTTCCGGAGTCACCGGTTAACCGGGTACTCCGCCCCGCGTCGCAGCCGCCCGGTTCACCCACTCCTGGACGACCTGCATCCCGACCTTCTCGTAGAGCGACAGGGCCCCGGTCCGGGAGTCGGTGGCGAGTCGGGCCCGTACGGCGCCGTGCGACCGGGTCGTCGCGAACGACTCGGCGAGCAGCGCCTGGCCGAGGCCGAGGCCGCGGTGGTCACGCCGTACGGCGACCTTGTCGATGTAGCCCTCGCGGCCCTCGTCCGCGAGCTGGACGATGACTGCTCCCACGACCGCGCCCGCCGGGTCGGTGACCACGCGGAGGTTCCACGGCTCGAAACCGGGGCGCGCGACGACGCGGTGCAGCCACTTGTCGAAGGGCTGCCGCTCGCGGACCGACCACTCGAGGAAGGCCGTCTCGACGACGTCCCACGCCTGCTCGTAGTCGCCGCCCGTCGCCTCCCGGATCGCGTAGCCCTCGGGCAACGGCCGCTCGGGGATCGTGCGACCCTCCGGCAGCTCGAGCACCCAGGAGGTCCACCGGGCCTCCCAGCCGAGACCGCCGAGCAGCCTGTCGCCGGGTGAGCCGACGGGCTTCGGCATGCCGATCCGCTCCGCGCCGAGCTCGCCGGCCCGGGCGACGATCCAGCGCGCCAGCGCGGTGCCGATGCCGAGTCCGTGGTGGTCGGGGTGCACAGATGCGTCGCCGCGGTCGGCGCCGTACGCCTCGGCATAGCCGACGAGCTCGCCGGCCGGCGCGAGCACGCCCACGCTGTGCGCCGCCAGGTCGTACGACGGCTCGGACCAGTCGGCGATCAGGTCGGCCGCCTCGATGGCGACCTCCCCGGTGTCAGCGAGCTCCTCGGCCCCCATCACGAACGCGATCCGGTCGGCATCGGCGAGCGTGAGCGGGCGATGGGTGTAGCCCTCGGGAAGGGTCAGTGCTTCAGCCATGGACCGATCGAAGCACCCGCGACTTGGAGAAGTCTTGGAGCCCGGGCGCACGCGAAAGCGGGGCCACCGGAAGTTCCGGCGGCCCCGCTTGCGGGAGTCAGGCGTCGATCAGGCGTTCTTGATCGCCGAGACGTCGAACTCGAGCTTGATCTTGTCGGAGACGAGCACGCCGCCGGTCTCGAGCGCGGCGTTCCAGGTGATGCCCCAGTCCTTGCGGTTGATGGTCGCGGTGCCCTCGAAGCCGGCGCGGGTGTTGCCGAACGGGTCCTTGGCCGAGCCGGTGGGCTCGAAGACGATCGTGACGGGCTTGCTGACGTTCTTGATCGTCAGGTCGCCGGTGACGGCCCAGTCGTCGCCGTCGCGCTCGACGCGGGTGGACACGAACGTGACGTCGGGGTAGGCCTCGTTCTCGAAGAAGTCGCCGGAGCGCAGGTGCGCGTCGCGGTCGGCGTTGCCGGTGTCGATGCTGTCGCCCTTGATCGTCACCGAGACGGTCGAGCTGGCGGGGTTCGCACTGTCGATGTGCGCGGTGCCCTCGAACTTCGTGAACTGGCCGCGGACGGTGGTGACCATCGCGTGTCGGGCGCTGAAACCGATGCGGGTGTGCGACGGGTCGAGCGTCCAGTCGCCGGTGAGGTCCTCGACGACGGTGGTCGGGGCGTCGAAGTCGTCGCCCTTGTTGAAGATGCCCATGGCTGATGTGCTCCTGAAGACTAGGTGGTAGAACCTTCAATCACTATCAAGCATCCGATGTCCGGATTCATTCCCGGTTCCCCTCACAGCTTTCTCCAGACGACGGAGAACGCCCGGCCCGACCCTCGTCGAGAGGGTCGGGCCGGGCGTTCGAGTGAGTACGTCGTCAGGCGGCGTGGCCGGTCGGCACCGCAACGGGAGACGTCGACCAGACGCCCTCCAGCCGGGTCTCGCCGGCCGCGTCGACGATCGGGACCCAATGGAGCACCAACTGCTCAGACATCTGCGAGACCTTCATCCGACACCTCCCGTTCACCTTGTGTTCATCTAACTTATCGCATCTCCACCTGGCATGCCAGATATCGCAAAATGTCGTGTCGGATGCTCCACCCCGTGACGTCCGGTGGGTGTCGGACCGATCACCCGCTCCACCTGGGGCGATTCGGGGTCGATCAACGGCTCTTTGCTCGTCTCGCTACCGGGGAATCCGACTGGATATTTGCCCGAATTCGGGCAGAAACTTGCGAATCCCTCGGAATCCGCTCCAGAGTGGACCCGTGCCGGAGCAGATGCTCGTCGACCACGTCGTCGCCTCCACAGGGCTCACGCCCGCGGAGGCGGCCCGCGTCATCGACGACGTACTCGCCTTCCACACGGAGTCCGTCGAGGAGTTCGTGAGGCGCAGGCATGCGCAGCTGAAGACGTACGGCGCGAAGAACGACGAGATCTTCGCCCGGATCACCCAGGAGCTGGCCGGTCGTGTCGTGGCCGCGCCACAGCTCAGCGAGCGTCAGCTGCGCCGGATGATCTACGGATGAGAGGGCCGGAGCATGTGCGGGATCGTGGGGTACGTCGGGTCGCAGCAGGCCGCGCCGCTGCTGCTGGAGGGTCTGGCCAGGCTGGAGCACCGGGGGTATGACTCAGCCGGCGTCGCGGTGACCGGGCCGAGCGGCGTACGTGTCGCCAAGCGGGCCGGCCGCGTCCGCGACCTGAGCGAGGGTCTCCCGAAGCGCTTCGCCGGCAAGCTGGGCATCGGCCACACCCGCTGGGCGACGCACGGCCCGGCCACCGACGCCAACGCGCATCCGCACACCGACGCCACCGGCGCCGTCGCGGTGGTGCACAACGGCATCATCGACAACGCCGCGGTGCTCCGGCAGCGGCTCACCGACGACGGTGTCGAGCTGTCGAGCGACACCGACACCGAGGTCTTCGCCCACCTCGTCGGGCGCAGCACGGCCGACACCCTCGAGGGCAAGGTCGTCGAGGCGCTCGCCGCCGTGGAGGGCACCTACGGCCTGGCGGTCGTGCACGCCGACTTCCCCGACCGGATCGTGGTCGCGCGCAACGGCAGCCCGCTGATCGTCGGGGTGGGGGAGAAGGAGATGTTCGTGGCCTCCGACCTGGCCGCGATCGTCCGCCACACGACCACCGTGGCGCACCTCGAGGACGGTGAGCTCGCGACGGTCACCGCAGGCGGGTTCACGACCTTCCGGCAGGACCTGACCCGCTCCGCGACGACCGCGACGACGCTGGACGTCGACCCGGAGGCGTACGCGCACCTCGAGGCCGGCGACGGGTCGAGCGTGCCACGGATGTACGTCGAGATGCTGGAGCAGCCGGCCGCCGTGGAGCGTGCCCTGCGGGGCCGCCTCGACGACCGCTTCGGCACCGCCCACCTGGGCGGGCTCAACCTCGACGCGCGCGAGCTGCGCGCGATCCGGCGGGTCAAGATGCTCGGCTGCGGGTCGGCGTACTACGTCGGGCAGATGGGCGCGGCCCTCGTCGAGGAGCTCGCGCGCGTCCCCGCCGACGCGGAGCCCGCCTCGGAGTTCCGCTACCGCAACCCGATCATCGAGCCTGACACGCTCTACGTCGCCGTCTCGCAGTCGGGCGAGACCATCGACACGCTGCTCGCGGTCGAGGAGATCAGGCGCAAGGGCGGACGCGTCATCGGCCTGGTCAACGTGGTCGGCAGCGCGATCGCCCGGGCGTGCGACGGGGGCATCTACCTGCACGCCGGGCCGGAGGTCGCCGTCGCCTCCACCAAGGCGCTCACCAACATGTACGTCGCCTTCGCGCTCCTCGCTCTCCAGCTCGGGCGCGTGCGCGACCTGTCGATCGCCGACGGCAAGCGACTGGTCAACGCGCTGGCCGCGCTGCCGGCGAAGATCGACGAGGTGCTGAAGCTCGAGGACCGGATCGCCGAGATCGCGGGCGACCTGGCCGGGGCGGAGTCGATGTTCTTCGTCGGCCGGGTGCGCGGCTACCCGGTCGCCCGCGAGGGCGCCCAGAAGCTGAAGGAGATCTCCTACCGGCACGCCGAGGCGTACCAGACCTCCGAGCTCAAGCACGGCCCGCTCGCGCTGATCTCGCCCGACGTGCCCTCGATCGCGATCGTGCCCGACGACGAGCTGACCGAGCGCAACGTCGCCGCGCTCCACGAGATCGCGGCTCGGGGCGGGCCGCTGGTGGTCGTCACCCACGAGGGCGTCGACCTCGGCGAGCTGGACGTGCGCAGGATCGACGTACCTCGCCTCGAGCGCGAGCTGGACCCCATCCTGCTCACCGTCCCGCTGCAGCTGCTGGCCTTCCACGCCGCCCAGTCGCTCGGGCTCGACATCGACAAGCCCCGCAACCTGGCGAAGTCCGTCACCGTCGAGTGAACCCCCGCCGGACGTCATACGATCTGGCTGCTTCGGCAGCCACCTCGTATGACGCGTGACCCAGCGCACCGCTCCGAGGAATCTCCGTGGTATGGACGAAGCCACTACCGTTGTCGGGTGAGTAGCGATACGTCTTCCGAACCGACCGGCCCCACTTTCGACGACCTGGGCCTGTCCGCCGGCGTGCTCGAGGCGATCAAGGGCCTCGGTTACGAGACGCCATCGGCGATCCAGGCCGCTACCATCCCGCTCCTGCTCGAGGGCCGCGACGTCGTCGGCCTGGCCCAGACCGGCACGGGCAAGACGGCCGCGTTCGCGCTGCCCGTCCTCTCCAACCTCGACCCCTACGACACGAAGAAGCCGCAGGCGCTGGTCCTCGCGCCGACCCGCGAGCTGGCGCTCCAGGTCTGCGAGGCCTTCGAGCGGTACGCCGCGAACCTGCCCGGCATCCGCGTCCTGCCCGTGTACGGCGGCCAGGGCTACGGCCCCCAGCTGACCGCGCTGCGCCGTGGCGTCCACGTCGTCGTCGGCACTCCGGGCCGGATCATGGACCACCTCGACAAGGGCACCCTCGACCTGTCCGAGCTGAAGTTCCTCGTGCTCGACGAGGCCGACGAGATGCTGTCGATGGGCTTCGCCGAGGACATCGAGACGATCCTCGCCGACACGCCGACCGACAAGCAGGTCGCGCTCTTCTCGGCGACGATGCCGCGCCAGATCAAGGCGCTCACCGGTCAGTACCTCCGCGACCCCAAGGAGGTGCAGGTCCGCTCGAAGACCGCGACCGCAGCGAACATCACCCAGCGCTACCTGACGGTGTCCTACCCGCAGAAGGTGGACGCCCTCACCCGCATCCTCGAGGTCGAGAACTTCGAGGGAATGATCGTCTTCGTCCGGACCAAGTCCGAGACCGAGTCGCTGGCCGAGAAGCTGCGCGCCCGTGGCTTCGCCGCCGCCGCGATCAACGGCGACGTCGTGCAGAACGTCCGGGAGCGCACCGTCAACCAGCTCAAGGACGGCACGCTCGACATCCTGGTCGCCACCGACGTCGCCGCACGTGGCCTCGACGTCGAGCGGATCAGCCACGTCGTCAACTACGACATCCCGACCGACACCGAGGCCTACGTGCACCGGATCGGCCGCACCGGGCGCGCGGGCCGCGCGGGCGATGCGATCTCGTTCATCACCCCGCGCGAGCGCTACCTGCTCAAGGCCATCGAGAAGGCCACCCGCTCGACCCTGCAGCAGATGGACCTGCCGTCGGTCGACGAGGTCAACGCGACCCGGCTGTCCCGTTTCGACGACGGGATCACCGCGGCGCTCGCCGACAGTGGCAAGGTCGGCTTCTTCCGCGACGTGGTGGCCCACTACGTCAAGGAGTACGACGTCCCGGAGATCGACGTCGCGGCGGCCCTGGCCACCGTGATGCACGGTGAGCAGCCGCTGCTCCTCGAGGAGCAGCCCGAGCCGGCCCGCCGTCAGCGCCCGGAGCGCGGTGAGCGCCCCGAGCGCGGTGACCGTGGCGACCGTCCGCGGGAGTCGGGCCGGTCCCGGTCGACCGACCAGCCCCTGGCGACGTACCGCATCAGCGTCGGGCGTCGGCACAAGGTCGAGCCCCGCCAGATCGTCGGCGCGATCGCCAACGAGGGCGGCCTGCGTCGCGGCGACTTCGGCAACATCTCGATCCGCCCCGACTTCTCGCTCGTCGAGCTGCCCGCCGACCTCGCGCCGGAGACCTGGGCCGCGCTCGAGAACACCCGTATCAGCGGCAAGCTCATCGAGCTCCAGGCCGACCGCGGCCCGTCGAGCTTCCGCAGTGCTCCCGCCAAGGAGCGCAAGCCCCGCCACAAGTGATCCGCGAGACGTCGATCCATCCGGTCCGAGACGTCGATCCGTTCGCAGCACACGCGACCGATTGACGCCTCGGCCACGACGGATCGACGGCTCGGCGGAGGGGCGAGAGGACCACGTGGAACGAGGGCCCGGCATGCCGGGCCCTCGTCACTCAACTCTCCCTGCGTACGCCGGAGGGGGGATCCGACGCTGCAAGAGGTGCGCGCCCCTCTCTGCATGGGGTCAGCGAGGGGCGCGGTCGAAAGCGGAGTGCTCCCTCCTCAAATCGACCCGGTCAGCATAAGACTCCGCCGTCGTGTGTGTCGAAATGTTCGGGCGAAGTGGCACGCTGGGCCCATGAGTGGACTGGACCTCCTCGGCCCCGACCAACGGGGCCTCTTCATCGGCGGCAGCTGGCGCGACGCGGAGGGGGGCGAGACGTTCGCGGTCTACGACCCGGCCGACGGCTCGGTGCTCGCTCGCGTCGCGTCCGCGACGACCAACGACGCGATGGACGCGCTCGACGCGGCCGCCGCCGCGCAGGCCGACTGGGCGCGTACGCCGCCACGCGAGCGCGGCGAGATCCTGCGCCGAGCCTTCGAGCTGATCAACGCGCGGGCCGACGACCTCGCCGAGCTGATGAGCCTCGAGATGGGCAAGACCGTCGCCGAGGCGAAGGGCGAGGTGACCTACGCCAACGAGTTCTTCCGCTGGTTCTCGGAGGAGGCCGTGCGGATCCATGGCCGCTGGATGCAGAACCCCGCCGGCAACTCCCGTCTGCTCACCATCAAGAAGCCGGTCGGGCCGTGCTTCTTCGTCACCCCGTGGAACTTCCCGCTCGCCATGGGCACCCGCAAGATCGGCCCGGCGGTCGCCGCCGGATGCACGATGGTCGTCAAGCCGGCCGAGCTCACCCCGCTGTCGATGCTGGCGCTCGCGAGCATCCTCGCCGAGGCCGGCCTTCCCGACGGCGTCCTCAACGTCGTGCCCACCCACCACTCGGCCGACATGTCGAAGGCGTTGATGGCCGACGACCGGCTGCGCAAGGTCTCCTTCACCGGGTCGACCGAGGTCGGCCGCGTGCTCGTGAGGCAGTCCGCGGACCAGCTGCAGCGCATCAGCATGGAGCTGGGCGGCAACGCGCCGTTCCTCGTCTTCGAGGACGCCGACATCGACGCGGCTGTGGACGGGGCGATGATCGCCAAGATGCGCAACATGGGCGAGGCCTGCACGGCCGCCAACCGCTTCCTCGTGCACGCCGACGTGGCGGAGGAGTTCGCCGAGAAGCTCGCGACCCGGATGGGCAAGCTGGTCGTCGGTCGCGGGCAGGACGCCGGCGTCGACGTCGGGCCGCTCATCGAGGAGAAGGCGGTCGAGTCGGTCCACCAGCTGGTGACCGACGCGGTGCACGACGGCGCACGCGTGCTGACCGGTGGCGGCTCGCCCGACGGACCGGGCTTCTTCTACAACCCCACCGTCCTGCTCGACGTCGACCCGGAGTCGGAGATCAACTCGCAGGAGATCTTCGGTCCGGTGGCCCCGATCGTCACGTTCACGACCGAGGAGGAGGCGGTCACCCGCGCCAACGCGACCGAGTACGGTCTCGCCTCCTACGCCTACACGCGCGACCTGGCCCGCACGATCCGGCTCGCGGAGGCACTCGACTACGGGATGGTCGGCATCAACACGGGCCTCATCTCCAACGCCGCCGCGCCCTTCGGCGGGGTGAAGGCGTCGGGCTTCGGCCGCGAGGGTGGCTTCGAGGGCATCGAGGAGTACCTGGAGACGACGTACGTCGCTCTGCCGGCGGGCTGACCGGCGCCGTCGTCCGGGCGTGCGCCGATGGTGGTGAGACCACTGTCCATTCATGGCACAATATGTTGTACCGTCACCTCCGTCGTGACCGCTGCCCGCCAGGTGGCGAAGTCTCTCGGGAGGTTCGATGGAGTTGAAGCGCCCTCATGCGTGGTTCTGGACCAGGTTCAGGGTCTCAAGCGACGCATGCGCCTGATGCAGGAGTCGAGGACCTTCTTGGTGACGAAGAAGGCCTTCGACGAGGGCACATGCAGGTACGTCCCCCTGTATTCGAACAGCAAGGTGAACGCACCCCGCAAGGTGCGCAACGACAGCTGGGTCCTGGAGCCGTGAGGGCGGCCCTGGTGGCACTCGTGTGCGCATGTGCGATCACGTCGATGGCCGCGTGCTCGCCGGCGGCCGATCGGACGGGGGAGACGGCCCCCACGATCTCGTCGTCGCCAAGCGCGGGTCCGAGCACCCCCGATGCGACGGCTGCGCGCCAATCGGGGACGCCGACGCATGCTGCGACCGACGATTCGGTGGTGTACGGCCCGGAGTCCGTCAAGGTGATCTCCATCCGTGGTGAGCATCCGCTACGCCTGCGCCTCATCGGTCCGGCCGGAGCCACCTTCCGGATCCGCAATGCCGGGACGGTCGCCCCCTGCACGGTCACCGATGAAGTGCGCGGTCTGACGCCACGGGCAGACATGCCGAGCAACGCGACCAGCCGATACGCGATCGAATGTCGGTCGGCGGCTCCCCGGCGGGCTGTTCTGCTCCCCGAGGTCCAGGCCGGCGCCTTCCGCTACGAGTTCGAGGTCCCGATCGGCCGACGATGACGAGTGGTCAGGGCGTCGAGTCGGCGGAACTCCCCACGGGGGTGCCAGCGAGCTCCAGCGAGCTGCGAGGATGCGCCGACTCGACGCCCCTGAGCTGCGAGGATGCGCCGACTCGACCCTTCTGAGCTGCGAGGATGCGCCGACTCGGCAGGTCAGGCCGTGGCCGACTCCGGGCTCGGTACGTCGATCAGGGGCAGCAGGTCGTCGCGGGAGCCGATGCCGAGCTTGCGGTAGACCCGCGACAGGTGCCACTCGACACCCTTGACGGTGACGCTCAGCTGCTCGGCGATCTGCCGGTTGGTGAGGCCACGGGCCGCCAGGCGGGCGACCCGCTGCTCGGCCTGGGTGAGCAGCGCGACGGCCTCGCCACGGCACGGACGGGCCCGCTCGCCGGCGCGCTCGAGCAGCCGGGAGATACGCGCGTGGAGCGGCCAGAGGGCCTCGCCGGCCGCGTAGTCCTCGGCGGCGCGCAGCAGACCGAGCGCCTGCCCGGCAGCGGCCGAGGGGACGAGGAGCAGCAGCCCGGCCAGGTCGGTCTCGACCTGGGCCGCGAGGCGCAGGTCGCTGGCCGCGAGCGCCAGGCCACGGGCGCGGTCGAGTGCCGTGAGCGCGTCGACGGTGGCGTCGACCGTCGCCACGGTGCGCAGCGCGATCGCAATCTGCCAGGGATCGGCCGACTGCTCGGCGATGCGCAGCAGTTCGTGCGCGAGCGTCGCCGCAGCGGCGCGCTGACCGAGACGCACGAGGCTGAGGGACGCGCCCGCCCGCCACGGCGTCAGCGCGGGGTCGTCGCCGTCCGCCAGGGCACCCACTCGACGGTAGTGGCCCAGGGCGCGCTCGTGGTCGCCGAGTGCAGCGGCGAGCTCACCGTGGCCGAGGTGGGCGAGGACGGCGACCGGACCGGTGCCGGCCAGCCGGGACTCGAGGCTCCCTGCGGCCGTCGAGGCCGCCGAGACGTCTCCGACCGCCAGTCGGCAGGTGAGCAGCAGCGCGGCGTGCTCGGCCCGCTCGGCCCCGGTGAGGTCGCGTCGGGACGCGCCGGCGAGCTCGCTCGCGGCACGACGGATGCGACCCGACCGCACCAGCCACCAGCTCTCCATGAGCCTGCCCGAGAAGGAGGAGGTCGGCCGCGGCTGTGGGAGCGTCAGGGCCATGTGACCTGACAGTAGGGCCGCGCCAGATCGTCGCGGACGGGTTTCCACGATTTTGCTCAGGTGGTCTGGTCCGCTGCCGATAGACGCCAGCTCAAGAGCTCGGTGTCGATGGCTGCGGTCACGGAGAGCGGCCCCGTCCCGTCGGCGACGAGCAGCGCGTCGCCGGCCGCGAGAGGCTCGGCGAGAGAGTTGCGCAGCAGCGCGCCTGAGGCCACGTAGACGTGGAGCGGGCCAGCCTCGGGAAGCGTCACGGACTCGCCCGCCGCCAGCCGCGAGACCCAGAGCGTCGAGCCGCCGACGGTGAGCGCCTCGGTCAGCGGGCCGGGGCTCACCGCGTGGACGTCGTACGACGGCTCGCTGTCGTCGTCGGACCTGAGCCAGACCTGTACGAACCGGGTCTGGGGCGCCGCCGCGATCTCGCTGTGCTCGACTCCGGCGCCGGCGTGGAGGTGACCCACCTCGCCCGGGACCAAGGTGTGTGAGCCTCCCGAGGAGCCGTCGAGCGAGTCGGCGTGGGTGAGCGCCCCCGAGACCACCCAGGTGACGATGTCGAGGCCTGCGTGCCGGTGGGCATCGAACCCGCGGCCGGCGCCGAGCAGGTGCTCGTCGTGGCAGATCATCGGCCCGAACGAGATGCGAGCGGGGTCGTAGTCGGCGCCGAACGAGAACGCGTGCCGTGTGGCGCGACCCACGTCACGCTCGGTGAAACGGGCGGTTCCCCTGCGGATCTCGACAGTCATGAGCACAATTGTCCCGTGTCCGTTCCGCAGCTTCCGGAGGGCTTCGTCTTCGGAACGAGCACCTCGGCGTACCAGATCGAGGGTGCTGTGGCCGAGGACGGCCGCGGGCCGAGCATCTGGGACACCTTCGCCGCTCGCGAGGGCGCGGTCGTGGACGGATCGGACGGCGTCGTGGCGGCCGACCACTACCACCGGCTCGATGAGGACCTCGCGCTGCTCCGTCGCCTCGGGGCGCGCGGCTACCGCTTCTCCATCTCCTGGTCGCGCGTGCTCCCGAACGGACGCGGCGCTCCGAACCCCCTCGGTCTGGCCTTCTACGACCGGCTGATCGACGGCCTGGTCGAGGCCGGCATCGAGCCGATGGTGACGCTCTACCACTTCGACCTGCCCCAGCACCTCGAGGACGACGGCGGCTGGCTCAACCGCACCACGGTCGACGCCTTCGCGGAGTTCGCCGCGCTGATCGGCCGCCGGTACGCCGACCGCGTCACGCACTGGGTCCCGGTCAGCGAGCCGGCCGTCGCGTCGATGATGGGCTACGGCACCGGCGAGCACGCACCCGGGCGCAAGCTCTCCTTCGAGGCGCTCGCGGTCGCGCACGACCTGCTCCTCGCCCACGGCCGGGCCGCCATCGAGCTGCGCGCGGCGGGCGCGACCAGCGTCGGCTGCGCCAACAACCACGCGCCGATGTGGCCGGCCAGCGACGACGAGGCCGACGTCGGGGCGACCAAGCTCTTCGACGCGCTGTGGAACGGGCTCTTCCTCGAGCCCATGCTGCTGGGCCGCTACCCGGCCGACATCGCGCCGCTCCTGGAGGACGTCGTCCGGCCGGGCGACCTGGCCACGATCCGGCAGCCGCTCGACTTCTACGGCGTGAACTACTACAGCCCGATCCGCGTCGCCGCGGCCGAGGAGGGCGCGGAGAACCCGTTCCGGTTCGTGCCGCTGCTCGGCCACGAGCAGACCGCCACCGGCTGGTCCGTGGTGCCGCACGCCCTGCGCGAGTGGCTGATCCTGACCCGAGCCCGGTTCCGCGCCGGCCTTCCGCCGTTGGTGATCACCGAGTCGGGCGCGTCCTTCGCCGAACGCCCCGGTGCCGACGGCGTGGTCGACGACGAGCGGCGGATCGCCTACCTGCAGTCACACCTGGAGGCCGTGCTCGCCGCGGTCGAGCGGGGTGTCGACGTCAGGGGCTACTACGTGTGGTCGCTCCTGGACAGCTTCGAGTGGTCGCACGGCTACACGACGCCGTACGGCCTGGTGCACGTGGACCGCGACACCCTGGCGCGCACGCCGAAGCGCTCGTTCGACTGGTACGCCGACCTGATCGCCGCCCAGGCCGCCGCGACCTCGGAGTGAACCCTCAGAGCGCAGCCGCCACGCGGGTGCCCTGACCGATCGCCCGCTTGGCGTCCAGCTCGGAGGCGACGTCGGCGCCGCCGATCAGGTGGGCCGGCACCCCGAGCGCGACGAGCTCGTCGTAGAGGTCGCGCACCGACTCCTGGCCGGTGCAGAGCACGATGGTGTCCACCTCGAGGGTGTGCGGCTGGCCGTCGACGGTGTAGTGCAGGACGGGCGCGTCAGTGGGACCGTCGACGGAGTCGTACGTCGCTCCGCTGACCAGCCGCACGCCCGACTGCTTGAGCACCGCCCGGTGCGCCCAGCCGGAGGTCTTGCCGAGGCCGACCCCGATCGGGGTGGTCTTGCGCTGCAGCAGCGTGACCTCGCGTGCCGGGGTCCGCGGCTTGGGCTCGGTGAGGCCGCCGCGGTCGAACGCCGGGTCGCCGACGCCCCAGTGGGCGAGCCACTCCTCGGGCGTCTCCTCCTCGTGGGTCAGCGCCACCGACACGTCGACGCCGATGCCGCCTGCCCCGATCACGGCGACGCGGCGGCCCGGCACGACGCGGCCGCCCAGCACGTCGGCGTACGTCACCACGGCTGCGTGCTCCAGCCCGTCGATGGTGGGGACGCGAGGCGCCACGCCCGTCGCCACGACGACCTCGTCGAAGCTCTGCAGGTCGGGCGCCGTCGGCGTGCTGCCCAGGCGTACGTCGACGCCGAGCACCTCGAGGCGGCGGCCGAAGTAGCGCAGCGTCTCGGCGAAGTCCTCCTTGCCCGGCACCGCCATCGCGAGCCGGAACTGGCCGCCGATCTCGGTGCGCCGCTCGAACAGGGTCACGTCCAGCCCGCGCTCGGCGGCCGAGACGGCCGCGGACAGCCCGGCCGGACCGGCCCCGACGACGGCGACCGTGCGCTTGCGGCGGGTGGGCGCGAGCACCAGCGTCGTCTCGTTGCCGGCACGCGGGTTGACCAGGCAGGACGCCTTCCGGTTGCTGAAGACGTGGTCCAGGCAGGCCTGGTTGCAGGCGATGCAGGTGTTGATCTCGTCGGAGCGGCCAGCGGCGGCCTTGTGGACGAATTCCGGGTCGGCGAGGAGCGGACGTGCCATCGACACGAGGTCCGCGTGGCCGTCGGCGAGGAGCGACTCCGCGAGCTCGGGGGTGTTGATGCGGTTGGAGGCGCAGACCGGCACCGACACCTCGGCTCGCAGCCGAGCGGTGTGGCCGACCCAGATGCCTCGGGGCACCTGCGTGAGGATCGTCGGCACCCGGGCCTCGTGCCACCCGATGCCGGTGTTGAGCACGGTCACGCCGGCCTCCTCCAGCGCGCGGGCCAGGTCGACGACCTCGTCCCAGGTCTGGCCGCCGTCGACGAGGTCGAGCAGCGAGATCCGGTAGACGATCGGGAAGTCCTCGCCGACCAGCTCGCGCGAGCGGCGTACGACCTCGACGGGGAACCGCATCCGGTTGCACGCCGACCCGCCCCACCTGTCGGTGCGGTGGTTGGTGCGCTCGGCGAGGAACTGGTTGATGAGGTAGCCCTCGGAGCCCATGATCTCGACGGCGTCGTACCCCGCCTTCCTGGCGAGGGCGACGGACCTCGCGAACTCGGTCACCGTGCGGTCGACGCCCTTGGTCGACAGGGCCGAGGGCCGGAACGGCGTGATCGGGCTCTTGCCCGGGCTGGCCGAGACCGAGAACGGCGTGTAGCCGTAGCGCCCCGCGTGCAGCACCTGCAGCGCGATCGCGCCGCCCTCGTCGTGCACCGCGTCGGTGATCTCGCGGTGGCGCATCGCGTGCAGGCGCGTGGTCATCTCGGAGGCGAACGGCTTGAGCCAGCCGCGCTTGCTGGGGGCGTAGCCGCCGGTGATGATCAGGCCGGTGCCGCCACGGGCGCGCTCGGCGAAGTACGCCGCCAGCTTGCTCATGTCGAAGCGGCTGTCCTCCAGCCCGGTGTGCATCGAGCCCATCACGACCCGGTTGCGGAGCGTGACGGCGCCCGCGCCCGACCCGAGGGTGATCGGCGCGAGCAGGTGCGGGTAGGGGCTGGTCGTCGGAGCCATGCGGGGGATGTTACTCACAGGTAACCCGCCGTGTCGTGTCCCCCTCGCCCCGGCTCCGCGGGTGAGTCCCAAGTCCGGCCCAAGCGGGCGCCAAGGGCCGGGCCCGACGCTCAGGTCAACAAGGCCCCTTCCCGACCTAGGACACGATCATGACCCGACTGCTCTACCGACTCGGCCGCGGCTGCGCCGCCCACCCGTGGCGTGTGCTCGCCGGCTGGCTGCTCGTCTTCGCCACCGTCTTCACCCTCGCCGGCACCGTCGGTGGACCGACCCAGGAGAACTGGGACGTCCCCGGCGCCCGCGCGCAGCACGGCATCGACCTGCTGCGCCAGCACGTGCCGGGTGCCGGCAACGCCACCGCCCGCGTGGTGCTGCACGGCGACCGACCGGTCGCTCCGGCCGACCTGACCACGCTCACACACCGGCTCGCGACCATGCCGCACGCTGCGACGGTCAGCGAGCCGCGGCTCTCGACCGACGGTGACACGGCCGTCCTCGAGGTCGGCTACGACGTGCCGGTCACCGACCCCGAGCTGTTCGGGAAGATCGGCGCCCTCGACAGCGCGGTCGAGCCCATGAAAGACGCCGGCTACCAGGTCGAGCTCAACGGCGACGTCCCGGAGAACGCCACCTCTCCCATGCAGGGCCGGGGCGAGCTCATCGGGATCATCGCCGCGCTGCTCATCCTGCTGTTCGCCTTCGGGTCCGTCGTCAGCGCCGGGTTGCCGATCGGCTCGGCACTGGTCGGCCTCGGCGTCGGCGCGGGCGGCCTGACGGTGCTCGCCGGGCTGACCGACGTGAGCACGATGGCCCCGACCGTGGCGACCATGGTCGGTCTCGGCGTCGGCATCGACTACGCGCTGCTCCTCGTCACGCGTCACGCCGAGTTCCTGCGGGCCGGCTTCACCCCGGTCGAGGCCGCGGGCCGGGCGACCGCGACGGCCGGACGGTCGGTGGTGTTCGCCGCCGGCACCGTGCTGGTCTCGCTGATGGGGCTCCGGCTGGCCGGGCTGCCGACGTACACCTCCTTCGGCTTCGCGACCGCGATCGCTGTCGTCGGTGTCGCCGCGGCCTCGCTCACCGTCGTCCCGGTGCTCTGCCGACTGGCCGGTCGGCGCGTGCTGCCGCGCGGCGTACGTCGTGAGCGGACCCGCTCCCGCGAGCCGTTCACCGCTCGTTGGGCCGCCCGGGTCGGCCGTCGCCCGCTGCCGTGGGCGATCGGTGCGGCGCTCGTGATGGTGATGCTCGCGCTGCCGGTGCTCGACCTGCGGACCTGGCCCGGCGACCCCGGAGACCAGTCGCAGAGCGTGACGACCCGGCGGGCGCACGACTTGATCGCCGCGGAGTTCGGCGTCGGGGCCAACACCGACTACACCGTCGTTGCGGGGCCGTCGGTCTCCGACGCGGGTGTCGAGCAGGCTCACGCCGCCGTCGCGGCACTGCCCGGCGTGGCCGAGGTCGGCCCCGTCACCGCCTCGCCCGACGGCGCGCTGCACGTCTTCCGGGTCGTGCCGAGGTTCGGCGACTCCGACGCGCGCACCGGTGGGCTGGTCGCCGACATCCGGGCGGAGCTGCCGTCCGGCGTGGAGCTGACCGGGCGGACGCCGTACTTCTCCGACATCACGGGCATGCTCGGCGCGCGCCTGTGGATCGTCATCGCCTTCGTGGTGTCGGTGTCGATGCTGCTGCTGGCCATGGTGTTCCGGTCCGTGCTGCTCCCGGTGAAGGCCGCCGCGATGAACCTGCTGTCCGTCGCCGCGTCGTACGGCGTCATGGTGGCCGTGTTCCAGTGGGGTTGGGGGGCCGGGCTGCTCGGAGTCGACCACTCGTTCCCGGTCTCGGCGTGGATGCCGGTGCTGATCTTCGCGGTGCTGTTCGGGCTGTCGATGGACTACGAGGTCTTCCTGCTCTCCCGGGTGCGCGAGCGGTGGCTGGACAGCGGTGACGCCCGCGGCAGCGTGGTCGCCGGACTGACCGACACCGGCCGCGTCATCAGCGCCGCGGCGGCGATCATGGTGGCCGTCTTCCTCGGCTTCGCGAGCGAGGTCGACTGGACCGTCAAGCAGCTCGGCATCGGCATGGCGGTCGCCGTCTTCCTCGACGCGACGCTGGTCCGGATGGTGCTGGTGCCGGCCACGATGTCGCTGCTCGGTCGCTGGAACTGGTGGCTCCCGGCCTGGCTGGACCGCCTCCTGCCGACCGTGTCCGTCGAGGACGACCCCGCCGAGCTCGAGGAGCCGGTCCGCGCCTGAGGGGGCCGCTCGTCTGGGGTAACTCACTGTTCGCCGGGGTAGGCGTCCGTTCCAACGGTCGTCCACCTCGGCGAACACCGAGTTACCCCCGTGCTCGGCCGCCTGTCCACAGCCGACAGGCGAGGAATCAATGTCGAGTGATCCGGTCTACGATTCGGGCCATGCGTCTGCGTCGTACCGCTCTGATCGTCCCTGTTCTCATGGTCGCTGCCGCGGGGTGTGCTCCCGCGGGCAGCGACGGCAAGGCGGCCTCGGAGCCGAGCACGTCGGCCAGCGGCAGCAGCAGCACCGACGCCTGCGCCAGCGGCAGCCTCCCGACCAAGACGGCCGGCAAGCTGACCGTCGCCACCGACTCCCCGGCCTACGAGCCGTGGTTCTCCGACAACGACCCGAGCAACGGCAAGGGCTTCGAGTCGGCCGTCGCGTACGCCGTCGCCGACAAGCTGGGCTTCGACAAGGGCCACGTCAGCTGGGTGAAGGTCCCGTTCAACAACTCCTACGCCCCGGGCGCGAAGGCGTTCGACTTCGACATCAACCAGATCTCGATCACGCCGGACCGTCAGAAGGTCGTCGACTTCTCCAAGCCGTACTACACCGCCACCCAGGCCGTCGTGACCCTGAAGAAGAACGCCGGCAAGGCGACGTCGCTGGCCGACCTCAAGAAGCTCAAGCTCGGCGCGCAGACCGGCACCACGTCGCTCACCGCCATCCGGGAGATCGTGAAGCCGGAGCAGGAGCCGCTCGTCTTCAACGACAGCAACGCCCCCAAGCAGGCGCTGCTCAACGGCCAGGTCGACGCCGTCGTCTTCGACCTGCCGACGGCCTTCTACATCACCTCCGCGGAGATCGAGGGCTCGACCATCACCGGGCAGTTCTCCGGCCAGGGTGCCGAGGGCGACCAGTTCGGCATGCTCTTCGAGAAGGGCAACGCGCTGCGCGACTGCGTCGACCGGGCCATCGCCGAGCTGACGTCGGACGGGACGCTCGCGGCCCTGGAGAAGCAGTGGCTCTCGGACGTGGTCAACGTCCCGGTCCTGCAGTGACGCGCAGATGAGCGCGGTCGAGGCCTGGACGCCGAGCGTCCGCCAGCTCGAGCGCGAGTCGGTCGAGCGCCGCCGGCGCCATCAGCGGGCGCTGGTCGCACTCGTGGTGACGCTGGTCGTCTTCGCCGTCATCGTCGTCGCCGTCACGTCGTCGCCGGGCTGGGACCGGGTGAAGGAGACCTTCTTCTCCTGGCCGGACATGAAGGCCGCGTTCCCCGACGTCCTCCACGGGTTCCTGAAGTACAACGTCGCGATGTTCCTGATCGCTGAGCCGCTGATCCTGCTCGTGGGCATCGCGGTGGCGGTCACCCGGCACACCGTGTCGCCGTGGCTGACGCCGTTGCGGATCCTGGCGGTCGTCTACACCGACCTGTTCCGCGGCCTGCCGACGATCCTCGTCGTCACGCTCTTCGGGCTCGGCATCCCGGCGCTGCAGCTCACCGGCGTCACCAACTCGCTCTTCTGGCTCACCCTGGTCGCACTCGTGCTCTGCTACGGCGCGTACGTCGCCGAGGTGATCCGCGCCGGCATCGACTCCGTCCACCCGACACAGCTCGCGTCAGCCGAGGCACTCGCCCTCTCCCGCGCCCAGGCGATGTGGCACGTGATCCTGCCGCAGGCGCTGCGCCGTGTCGTGCCGCCGCTCGTCAACGACTTCGTGTCACTGCAGAAGGACACCGCGCTGATCTCGGTGGTCGGCGTCTTCGAGGCGCTGAAGGCGGCCTCCGACTACGGCAACTACCACTTCAACTACTCGCCGATGGTCCTCGCCGGAGTCTTCTTCCTGGTGGTCACCATCCCGGTCGCACGACTCACCGACTGGCTCAGTGCCCGCGCCCGCCGCCGCGAGTGGGGTCGCTCATGACCACCCCGATGAGCGAGCTGCTCTCCGTCGCCGGCCTCCGCAAGTCGTACGGCGACCGGGTGGTCCTGGCCGACATCGACCTGTCGATCTCGACGCACGACGTGGTGTGCCTGATCGGGGCCTCCGGCTCGGGCAAGTCGACCCTGCTGCGCTGCCTCAACCTGCTCGAGCCGATCGACGACGGTGTGATCACCTTCGACGGCCGCGAGATCTCCGACCCGCTGATCGACCCGCGCGAGGTGCGCCGCGAGATCGGCATGGTCTTCCAGGCCTACAACCTCTTCCCGCACCTGACCGTCCTGGAGAACTGTGTCCTGGCACCGGTCAAGGTGCACGGGATGGAGAAGGACGAGGCGCGCGCTCGGGCCGAGGAGCTGCTCACCCGCTTCGGGCTGGCCGCCCACTCCTCGGCGCATCCCGACTCGCTCTCCGGTGGGCAGCAGCAGCGCGCCGCCCTGGTCCGGGCCCTCTGCACCCGGCCGCGGCTGCTCCTCCTCGACGAGATCACGGCCGCACTCGACCCGATCCTCGTCGGTGAGGTGCTCGAGATCGTCCGCGCCGAGGCGGCCGCCGGGATGACGATGATCCTGGCCACCCACGAGATGGCCTTCGCACGCGAGGTCGCCACCTCGGTCTGCTTCCTCGACGGCGGCCGGATCCTCGAGCAGGGCGCCCCGGACCAGCTGTTCGGGGACCCGCGTGAGGAGCGGACGAAGGAGTTCCTGGCGCGCATCCTCTAGGGCTCAGAACCCGAACAGGTGCCGCTGGTCGTCGAGCAGCTTCAGCAGCACCGGGATCTGCCACTCGCGGCAGAGCCGGTCGGCCTCGCGGGCGTGCGCGGTCGCGGCGGCGAGGTCCCCGCGGACGTACGCCGCCAGCGCGAGGTAGCGGTCGACCGGCCCGGTGGTGTTGCCGGAGCCGGCGCACGAGTTGCAGCCGGCGTACGGCAGCAGGCGGTCGTACATCGCCGAGCCGAGCTCCGGATCGCCCAGGTAGGCGGCGGCCTCGGCCGCGTGGCACCAGTTGAGCAGCGAGAACCAGTCGTCGACGTCGAGCTCGAAGGGGTGCGAGACGCGATACTCCCTCGCCTCCTCGACCTCACCGGCGCGGCACAGCAGGGCCGCGACGCTCGAGGACACCGGCAGCGTGCTCGGCAGCTCCATCACCGTGCGGGCGGCCTCGTCGTACTGCCCGGACCAGACCGCGATCGAGATGCCGCAACCCACGACGAGCGCGTTCGCCCCGGGCAGCGAGACCCGACTGCTCAGCTCGGTGATCAGCGCCGTCAGCTCGCGGGCCTCCTCGGCGTGACCGCCCAGGCTCAGCCACGGGATGCCGAGCGCCTCGACGACCATCCGCGGGTAGTGCAGCCGCAGCTCGTCGGCCGGCCCGCGCGCGGCGTCCCGGGCCGCGTCGGTCTCCGCGCGGCGCCCGAGCTCGTTGAGCGCGATCGCCCGCTGGGCCGACGCCGAGACGAGCGCGACGCGGTTGCCGGTGCGATCCGCGAGCGCGGCCGCCTCGGTGCTGAACGCGAGCCGGTCCGCCATCGTGCTGGGCTTCCACAGCGCCGGGGTGGCGACCAGCAGCGTGTGCAGCAGCAGCTCGTCGTCGCCGATCCGACGCGCCATTGCGAGGGCCTCGTCGACGAGGGCCCGGCGCTCGTCGTACGCCGCCACCTCGTAGAGCTCCATCGCGAGCGCGACGAGCACCCGGCACCGCAGCGGTGAGTCTTCGCCGGGCAGCCGGGCCAGGCTGTCGCGGAGCGCGTCGATGACCGTCCGGGTGAACGTGCCGTGCGACTCCGGCTCCCACAGCGCGCCCTCGGTCAGGCTCGCGGACGCGCGGGCCAGCCGGACCGGGTCGTCGATCTGCCGCGCGACCTCGATCGCCTTGACGACCGTCGCGGCGAGCTCGTTCCAGCGGACCAGCCACCGGTAGGCGTCGGCCAGCTGCATCAGCGCGTCGTACCGGTCCTCCGCCGTCGCCGACGCGTCGCTGCCCATCAGCCCGATCGCCGACTCGAGCAGCACCGCACGATCCTCACGCGCCTGCAGCCGGCGGGCGACCTCGGCGGCCTCGAGGCAGGCCACCCGTGCCTTGGTGGCGTACGCCGGCCCGGCGGCGAGCCAGTGCATCGCCAGCTCCGTCTCCCGGCCGCCCGCCTGCTCCATCGCGGCGGCGATCCTCGCGTGCTCGCGGGCCCGGCGCGATGCCGTCAGGCCGGTGTAGAGCACGTCTCGGACCAGTGCGTGCTCGAAGGCGTAGCGGTCGACGCCCTGCTCGGCCACCAGCCCGGCGGCCTGCGCGGGGTCGATGACGTCGAGCAGGTCGTCCTCGTCGACGCCGGTCGCCCGCGCCAGCGTGGCGGTGTCGAAAGCCTGCCCGATGACGGCGCCGGTGCGCAGCGCAGCCACGGTCGCCACCGGCAGCCGGGCCATCCGACGGGCGATGACCTCCTGGACGGCCGTCGGCGGGCTCTCCTGGAGCAACCGCTCGATGTCGCCGCGGGCGCCGGCGAGCCGGGCGTACTCGACGAGGAAGAACGGGTTGCCGGACGTGCGTGCTCGGATCGCCTCGGCCTGGGCGGGCGACGGCGCCGTGCCGCCGACCTCGGCGAACACCTCGGCCGACTCCTCGGCGCTGAGGCCGCCGAGCTCCAGCCGCGCCGCGTGCCTGCGGGCGAGGGCCTCGGCCAGGTCGGCCAGCGCGGGGCCGGCCTCGGACTGACGCCGCCAGGTGGAGAGCAGCAGCAGCCGCTCCGCCTCGGCCGTCTCCACCAGGAGCCGGAGCACGCGCAGGCTGGAGGAGTCCGCCCAGTGCAGGTCGTCGAGCCACAGCACGGTGGGCTGGGCGGCCGCCGCCCGGCGTACGGACCGGGTGATCTGCTCCCACACCCGGAACTGGCTGCCGTCGTCGTCACGCACGTCGATCTCGGGCAACGGCTCCCCGAGGCCCTCGAGGACCGTCGACCACGGCCACAGCGGAGGCGCGCCGTCGTCCTGCGACCCGCGTCCGGTGAGCACGCGGGCGCCCAGCGTGCGGGCGAGCTCGACGATCTCGCCGGCGAGCCGGCTCTTGCCGATCCCGGCGTCACCGGTGAGCACCGCGAAGCTGGGCACGCCGGCCGTCGCGCTCGACAGCGCCCCGGTCAACGTCGCGAGCTCGCGCTCCCGGCCGACGATCCGCCACGCTGCGGGCGCGGCCGGTGAGCTCGGAGCCGGAGGCGCGGTCGGTGGTGCGGGCGCCGGCTCCGTCCTCTGCCGCGGCACCCCGACGCGCCCGGCCGGTGGCTTCCAGAGCAGCGAGTCGTCCTGGCGCAGCAGGGCGGTCTGCAGCTCACGCAGCTCGCGCGAGGGCTCGAGCCCGAGCTCCTCGTCGAGCAGGGTGCGGACCGTCGAGATCGCGTCGAGCGCCTCCGCCTGCCGGCCCGAGCGGAACAGGGCGACGGCGCGCATGCCCCACAGCCGCTCGCGCAGGGGATACGTCGCCGTGAGCGCCTCCAGCTCGCCGGTCAGCGTCGCGTGGCGCCCGAGCGCGAGCGAGACCGAGACACGCTGCTCGAGAGCCGCCAGCCGCAGCTCCTCCAGGCGCCCACGTTCGGCGACGGCGGCGGGTGCGTCCTCCAGCTCGGCGTAGGCCGTCCCCCGCCAGAGCGCGAGCGCCCGGTCGAGACGCTCCAGCGCGGCGGTGAGCTCGTCCGTCGACAGGGAGCCGGGGTCCCGCAGCCGCTGGTCCTCCTCGTTGACGGCACGCTCGAAGCGGCCGGCGTCGAGGACCGTCTCGTCGACCTGGAGCGCGTAGCCGGGCGCGACCGTCACCAGCACCGTGGCGGGTGCCCGGCGTTCGCGCTGCGGCTCGAGGACACGTCGCAGTCCGGAGATGTAGGCCTGCAGCGTCGCCGTCACGCCCGGCGGCGGGTGGTCGCCCCACAGGAGGTCGACGATCGTGTCGACGGAGACGGCGCGACGGCGCTCCAGCGCGAGCACGGTCAGCACCGCGCGCTGCTTGGGTGTGCCCAGATCGAGAAGGTGGTCGCCGAGTCGAGCCTCCACGGGGCCGAGGACGCCGACCTCCACGCGGGGATCCTAAGCGCGCCGGACGCCCGGCGTCCCGAAACACCGCCTCCGTCGTGCTCCGTCGCGCTCTGTCACCATGGCGGGCATGCAGCTGGGAGAGGGCACAGGCCCGCTGAAGGGCGTCCGCGTCGTCGAGATCGCCGGCATCGGGCCGGGGCCGCACGGCTGCCAGATCCTGGCGGACCTGGGTGCCGACGTCATCCGCGTCGAGAGGCCGGGCGGGGGTGGGCTCGGCGGCGGCCCGGACGACCTGACCACGCGCGGTCGGCCGAGTGTCGCGCTCGACCTCAAGCGTCCGGAGGCGGTGGAGACGGTGCTGCGGCTCGTCGAGACCGCCGACGTGCTCGTCGAGGGGATGCGACCCGGCGTCGCCGAGCGGCTCGGGCTGGGGCCCGACGCCTGCCGCGGCCGCAACCCGCGACTGGTGTACGCGCGGATGACGGGCTGGGGGCAGAGCGGCCCGCTGGCCGAGGCGGCCGGCCACGACATCACCTACATCGCGACGGCGGGTGCGCTGTTCGGCCTCGGGCAGGACCCCGCCCGTCCGCACTTCCCGATGAACCTGCTCGGCGACTTCGGCGGCGGGTCGACGTACCTCGTCATCGGGATCCTGGCCGCCCTCCTCGAGGCGCGCGCGAGTGGCGCGGGGCAGGTCGTCGACGCGGCGATCGTCGACGGCACGGCGCACCTGCAGACCATGGCCTACGGACAGATCGCGGCGGGAGCGCACCACCCCGACCGACGGGCGGGCGGGCTCCTGGACGGCGGGATCCCGTTCTACGACGTCTACGGGACCTCCGACGGTCGGCACGTCGCGGTCGGCCCGCTGGAGGGCAAGTTCTACGGCGAGCTCTGCGAGCGGCTGGCGCCGTACCTCGGCGATCGGGCGATGCCGGAGCAGTACGACGTCGCGCGGTTCGCCGAGATGCGCGAGACGCTGGCCGCCGCCTTCGCGAGCCGGACGATGGCCGCGTGGGCGGAGACCTTCGAGGGCACGGACGCGTGCGTCGCGCCGATCGTCACCATGACCGAGGCCGCCGACCACCCGCACCTCGCCGCGCGCGGCACGCTGGTCGAGCACGAGGGGAGACTCCAGCCGGCGCCCGCTCCCCGCTTCAGCCGTACGGCGGCCACGCTCGGCGCCCCGCCCGCCGCAGTGCCCGGCGCGCACACCCGAGACGCCCTTGCGGCGTGGGGCATCGAGGGCGTGGACGCCCTCATCGCGGACGGCGTCGCGGTCCAGGCCTGAGGAGCGGCGGGCCGCGCGACGCCTCTGCGGTGGCGCCGGGCGACGATCATTGTTACTGATACAGGTGTCGCACTAACAGCCGCGAGCAGGTAGTTTGTGCGCATGGTCGCCACGCCCTCCGCACCGTCCGGCACCGAGCACGCCGACGTCGTCATCATCGGAGCCGGCCTCTCCGGCATCGACGCCGCCGCCCACCTGCGCCGTGCGCACCCGGACAGGACGATCGTCGTGCTCGAGCAGCGCGACCACCTCGGTGGCACGTGGGACCTCTTCCGCTACCCGGGGATCCGGTCCGACTCCGACATGTTCACGTTCGCCTACAAGTGGCGGCCGTGGGAGTCGACGAACACGCTCGCCGACGGCCCGCTGATCAAGGACTACCTCGAGTCGGTGGCCGCCGACGAGGGTGTCGACAAGCTGATCCGCTACGGCCACCGGGTGCGGTCGGTCGCGTGGGACAGCGGCACCGACACGTGGACCATCCAGGCCGAGAGCGACGGGCTGCCGGTCACGCTGACCGCGCAGTTCCTGTGGAGCTGCACCGGCTACTACGACTACGAGCAGGGCTTCCAGCCCGAGTTCCCGGGCGCAGCCGACTTCGAGGGCACGTTCATCCACCCGCAGTTCTGGCCCGAGGACCTCGACCACACCGGCAAGCGGATCGTCGTCATCGGATCCGGCGCCACGGCCGTGACGCTGGTGCCCGCGCTCGCCGAGTCGGGGGCCGAGCACGTGACGATGCTGCAGCGGACGCCGTCGTACATCCTGTCCCGACCCGGGAAGGACCCGCTCGGACAGGGCCTGCGACGGGTGCCGTTCCGCGCGCGCCTACCGTTCAAGAAGCTGCGCGCCGCGTCCTACTACGAAGCGCTGCGCTGGGAGAACATCGGCCTGAGCGTCGGCGTCTACCACCTCGTCCAGCGTGCTCCGCGGATGGCGAAGAAGATCATCCGCAACCACCAGATCGCCTCGCTGACCGCGCGCGACGGGGGCGCCGGCTTCACCAAGGCGGAGGCAGAGGCGTACGTCGACCAGCACCTCACCCCGCCGTACGACCCCTGGGACCAGCGGCTCTGCGCCGTCCCCGACGGCGACCTGTGGAAGGTGCTGCGCGAGCGCCGGGCCGACATCGTCACCGACCGGATCCGGACGATCACGCGCACCGGGGTCGAGCTGGAGTCCGGCGGGTCGCTCGAGGCGGACGTCATCGTCAGCGCGACCGGGCTCAACGTCAAGATCTTCGGAGGCATCGACGTCACCGTCGACGGTGAGCCGCTCTCGCCGGGCAACACCACGGCCTACCGCGGGGCGCTGCTCGCCGGGGTGCCGAACTTCGCGTTCACCATCGGCTACATCAACGCTTCGTGGACGCTCAAGGCCGACCTGGTCTCGTCGTGGTTCAGCGGGCTGATCGCCGAGATGGACCGTCGCGGCGCCCACCGCTTCGTCGTCGCGGAGCCCGACGTGCCGGGCTCGCGTCCGCTGATGGACATGAAGTCGGGCTACCTGCTGCGCGGCGCACCCCACATGCCGAAGCAGGGCGACAGCTTCCCGTTCGAGGCGAAGCAGAACTACCTGGCCGACCTCAAGGTGCTCGCGTCCGGCGAGTACGACGACGACCACCTGACCTTCGGCTGACGTCATACGAGGTGGCTGCTATGACAGCCACCGCGCATGACGTCCCGCGCGGAATCGTCGTACGGCGGCCCGGCCGCGTAGTCTCTGACGTGGCGGTGGCCGTTCCAGTCTTGCCCCGGCCCGCCTGCTTCGGCCCGTTTCGTGGCCGCTTCCTTCCTCTGGCGAGACAACCCCGCGAGAGTTGAGAAACCCTTGTCGTTCACCGACCTGGGCGTGCCCGCACGCCTGTCCGCACTGCTCGAGCAGCGCGGCATCACCACCCCGACCCCCATCCAGGCCGCGACGCTGCCCGACAGCCTCGCCGGCCGTGACGTGCTCGGCCGCGGCCGCACCGGCTCCGGCAAGACGTACGCGTTCCTCCTGCCGCTCGTCACCCGCCTGCTCGACGGGCCCCGGGCCACCGCGCGCAAGCCCCGCGCGCTGATCCTCGCCCCGACGCGCGAGCTCGTCGCCCAGATCAAGGAGGCGCTCGACCCGTTCGCCTCCGAGGCCGGACTCACCGTGCAGACGGTCTTCGGCGGCGTCGGGCAGAACCCGCAGGTCCAGGGCCTGCGCAACGGCGCCGACATCGTGCTCGCCTGCCCCGGCCGGCTCGAGGACCTGATCAGCCAGGGTCACGCCGACCTCTCCGCGGTCCAGATCACCGTCCTCGACGAGGCCGACCACATGGCCGACCTCGGCTTCCTGCCGGCCGTGCGCCGCCTGCTGCAGAAGACCCCGCGCGGCAGCCAGCGCCTGCTGTTCTCCGCGACCCTCGACCAGGGCATCGACGTGCTCGTCAAGCAGTTCCTCGTCAAGCCGGTCACGCACGAGGCCGACTCGGCGCAGTCGCCGGTCTCCGCGATGGACCACCACGTGCTGCACCTCAACCGCGAGCACCGTCTGGCGGTCCTCGTCGACCTCGCCAGCGCACCCGGCCGCACGGTCGTCTTCGCCCGCACCAAGCACGGCGCCAAGGCGCTCGCCCGGCAGCTCAACAAGTCGGGCGCCCCGGCCGTCGAGCTGCACGGCAACCTCTCGCAGGGCGCTCGCACGCGCAACCTCGAGGCGTTCCACTCGGGCAAGGCCAGCACGCTCGTCGCCACGGACATCGCCGCGCGCGGCATCCACGTCGACGACGTCGCGCTCGTCGTCCACGCCGACCCGCCGGCCGAGCACAAGGCCTACCTGCACCGCTCCGGCCGCACCGCGCGGGCCGGTGCCGCGGGCACGGTCATCACGCTGATGCTCGACGAGCAGGTCAAGGACGTCCGCGCGCTGACCCGCGCCGCGGGCATCAAGCCCACCATCACCCGCATCCAGGACGCGCGTCACCCCGTCCTCGCCCAGCTCGCGCCGGGCAAGCGGACCTTCATCGACGGCGGGTACGTCGCCGAGACGATCGAGGCCGCCCCGGCCGGACGGCCGCGCTCCGGCGCGCCGGCCCGTCGGCGTACGGGCTCGCGCTCGGCCGGCGCCCCTGCCCGCTCCGGCAGCTCGGGCCAGCGCCGCCGCCGCGGCTGACCTGCTCCGACCGTTGAGTGTCTCGGCCACCCCTGGGTGGCCGAGACACTCGAGGCTCGCTGACTAGAGCGCGCCGAACACCGCGTAGTCGTCCGCGCTGATCCCCAGCTGCGCCAGCAGGTCCTGCTGGATCAGCGTGACCTGACGGGCGACGCGCTCGACGACCTGCTGCTGCGTCTCGTCCTGGTGGTCGAGCCACCAGATGATGCTGGCGTCGATCAGGCCCATGATGCCGGCGTACACCCCGTCGGCCGCGGGGATGGCCGGGACGTCGCCGCCGTTGCGGCGGAGGTACTCGCTGCTCGAGGCGACCAGCATCTCGAGGAACCGACCGCGGCCCTGGCGCGGCCCGCTCGCCGCGCGCGCGTGCTGGCGTGCGGCGAGGAAGCGGTAGAGGTGCGGGTGCTCGGCAGCCCAGGCGACGGCGGCCTCGACGGCGTCGTGCGCGGTGTCGCGCAGGTTCGCCGGATGTGCCACTGCCGGCCGGACCTGCTCCAAGAAGCTGTCCGCGGCGAGCCGGCCGACCTCGGCGTCCAGCTCCTCCTTGCTCGCGATCACGCGGTAGACGTGCGGCCGCGGGACACCGGCCCGCTCGGCGATCTGCGCCATGCCGACGCCGGGCCCGAGCTCCTCGATGCACGAGACGGCGGCGGCGACGAGGGCGTCGCGCCGCGCCGTGCCTGTCCGTGGCGTCTGAGCCATGTCGTGCCTCCTGTGAGCGGCATCACGCTACCGGGTGTCCTCTTGTCGCCGTCCGGGCGCCGGTGGTACACCTTGTACCTGGTACAGGTTGTACCACCAGGCTCCCGGTGTCCACCGGCGTGCCGTCCGGACCGGAGGAACTGATGCCGCCACGTCGATCACCCTGGATGGACCAGGACCTCGACGACTTCCGCGATCTCGCCCGCACGTTCTGCGAGAAGGAGATCAAGCCGAACGTCGACAAGTACATCGCGAACAAGCATGTCGACCGCGACCTGTGGAACAAGGCCGGCGAGGTCGGTCTGCTGTGCCTCTCCATCCCGGAGGAGTACGGCGGTGGCGGCGGCACGTTCGCCCACGAGGCGATCCTCATCGAGGAGCAGGCCCGGGCGACCGACAGCTCGTGGGGCGTCTCGCTCCACAACGGCATCGTCGCCCACTACATCCTCGCCTACGGCACCGAGGAGCAGAAGCTCCACTGGCTGCCCAAGATGGCCAGCGGCGAGGTCGTCGGCGCGATCGCGATGACCGAGCCCGGCACCGGGTCCGACCTGCAGAACGTCACGACCCGAGCGATCCGCGAGGGCGACGAGTACGTCGTCAACGGCACCAAGATCTTCATCACCAACGGCTCGCAGGCCGACGTCGTCGTGACCGTCGTGAAGACCAACCCCGAGCAGGCCGCCTCCGGCATCTCCCTGGTCATCGTCCCGACCGACACCCCCGGCTTCTCCCGCGGGAAGGTGCTCGACAAGATCGGGATGAAGGGCCAGGACACCTCCGAGCTCATCTACGAGGACGTCCGCATCCCCGTCGCCAACCTGCTCGGCGCCGAGGAGGGTCAGGGCTTCGTCCAGCTGATGGAGCAGCTGCCGCAGGAGCGACTCCTCGTCGCCGTCGCCAACGTGGCCGCGATGGAGATGTGCTTCGACGAGACGCTGCGCTACGTGCACGAGCGGCACGCCTTCAACCGGCCGATCTGGGCCTTCCAGAACACCAAGTTCAAGATGGCCGAGATCGCCACCGAGGCGCGCGTCGCCCGCTCGTTCCTCGACGAGTGCATCGGCCTGCACCTCGACAGGGAGCTCGACATCCCCACCGTCGCGATGGTGAAGCTCTGGTGCTCGGAGCGTGCCCAGAAGGTCGCCGACAAGTGCCTGCAGCTGCACGGCGGCTACGGCTACATGAACGAGTACCCGATCGCCCGCGCCTGGGCCGACCTCCGGGTCTCACAGATCTACGCGGGGACCAGCGAGATCATGAAGGAGATCATCTCGCGCTCCCTCGCCGCACCCGCCTGACCCCGATCCATCCCCTCGCTGCACCTCATCACCCGGACAGGAAATCTGATGGCTGAAGCATTCATCTACGACCACCTGCGCACCCCGCGCGGCCGCGGCAAGGCGAGCGGCGGGCTGCACGAGACGAAGCCGATCGACCTCGTCGTCGGCCTCATCGACGAGCTGCGCAAGCGCAACCCCTCGCTCGACACGTCCCGCATCGACGACGTCGTGCTCGGCGTGGTCAGCCCGATCGGCGACCAGGGCGGCGACATCGCCAAGGCGGCCGCGCTCAAGGCCGGCCTGCCCGAGACGACCGCCGGCGTACAGCTCAACCGCTTCTGCGCCTCCGGCCTCGAGGCCGTCAACCAGGCGGCCTCCCGCGTCCGCGGCGGGTTCGAGGACCTCATCCTCGCCGGCGGCGTCGAGTCGATGAGCCGGGTGCCGATGGGCTCCGACGGCGGCGCCTGGGCGATGGACCCCGCGACCGCGCTGGAGACCGACTTCGTGCCGCAGGGCATCGGCGCCGACCTGATCGCGACGATCGAGGGCTTCAGCCGCACCGACGTCGACGCGTACGCCGCGGAGTCGCACCGCCGTGCCGCGGCCGCCTGGGAGGCGGGCTACTTCAAGGACGCCGTCATCCCCGTCGTCGATGTCAACGGCCAGGTCGTCCTGGACCGCGACGAGCTCATCCGACCGGGTACGACGACCGAGAGCCTCGCCGGCCTGAAGCCGTCGTTCCTCCAGCACGGCCAGGAGGCCGGCTTCGACGACGTCGCCCTGTCGAAGTACCACTGGATCGAGAAGATCGACCACGTCCACCACGCGGGCAACTCCTCCGGGATCGTCGACGGCTCGGCGCTGATGCTCATCGGCACCGAGCAGGTCGGCCAGGACCTCGGCCTCACCCCGAAGGCCAAGATCGTCTCGGCGGCCGTCTCCGGCGCCGACCCGACGATCATGCTGACCGGCCCGGCCCCCGCAGCGCGCAAGGCGCTCGCCAGGGCGGGTCTGGGTGTCGAGGACATCGACCTGTGGGAGATCAATGAGGCGTTCGCGGCCGTCGCGATGCGCTTCATGAAGGACATGGGCATCAGCCACGACGTCACGAACGTCAACGGTGGCGCGATCGCCATGGGCCACCCGCTCGGTGCCACCGGCGCCATCATCCTGGGCACCCTCGTCGACGAGCTGCAGCGCCAGGGCAAGCGCCGCGGCCTCGCCACGCTCTGCGTCGGCGGCGGCATGGGGATCGCCACCATCGTCGAGCTCGTCTGACCACCAAGGAACCCACATGACTGACATCAGCGCCGTCACCTACGACATCGACGCGGACGGCATCGTCACCCTGACCCTCGACGACCCCAACCAGTCCGCCAACACCATGAACGAGCTCTACGCGAGCTCGATGAAGGCTGCGGTCGACCGCCTCTACGCCGAGCAGGCCGAGGACGAGCACCGTGTCACCGGCGTCGTGGTCACCTCGGCGAAGAAGACCTTCTTCGCCGGCGGTGACCTCAAGCGGATGCTGCCCATCCGCCAGGAGGATGCCGCCGAGCTGTTCGCCGAGGTCGAGGGCATCAAGGCGACCCTGCGCCGACTCGAGACCTTCCCGAAGCCGGTCGTCGCCGCCATCAACGGCGCCGCTCTCGGCGGTGGGCTCGAGATCGCGCTCGCCACCAACCACCGGATCGCGGTCGACGGCCGTTACGAGATCGGCCTGCCCGAGGTCACCCTCGGACTGCTGCCCGGCGGTGGCGGCGTGACCCGCACGGTCCGCATGTTCGGCATCATGACCGCGCTCACCGACATCCTCGGCCAGGGCACCCGCTTCAAGGTCGCGGGCGCGAAGGAGAAGGGCCTCGTCGACGACGTCGTCGCGACCCAGGACGAGCTCATCCCGGCCGCGAAGGCGTGGATCAAGGCCAACCCCGAGGCGTCGCAGCAGCCGTGGGACAAGCCGGGCTACAAGATGCCGGGCGGCAAGCCGACCTCGCCCGCCCTGGCCGCGTTCCTCCCGGCGTTCCCGCCGATCCTGCGCCGCCAGCTCAAGCAGTCCGACATGCGCGCTCCCAAGGCGATCCTGTCCGCGGCCGTCGAGGGCGCCCAGGTCGACTTCGACACCGCGTCGCGCATCGAGTCGCGCTACTTCACCCACCTGGTCACCGGCCAGCAGTCGAAGAACATGATCCAGGCCTTCTTCTTCGACCTCGGCTCGATCAACTCCGGCGCGCTGCGTCCGGACGGCTTCGACACCTACCGGCCGACGAAGGCCGTCGTGCTGGGCGCCGGCATGATGGGTGCCGGAATCGCCTACGTGCTGGCCCGTGCGGGCGTGGAGGTCGTGCTCAAGGACGTGTCGGCCGAGGCGGCGGAGAAGGGGCGGGCGTACACCGCCACCCTCAACGACAAGGGCGTCTCCCGCGGCAAGCTCACGCAGGAGAAGGCCGACGAGATCCTCGGCCGGATCACCGCGACGTCCGACCCGGCCGACGCCGCCGGTGCCGACCTCGTCGTCGAGGCGGTGTTCGAGGACGTCTCGCTGAAGCAGAACGTGTTCGCGGAGATCGCACCGCATCTCGCTCCCGGCGCGCTGCTGTGCTCCAACACCTCGACGCTGCCGATCACGGACCTGGCGAAGGGGGTCGACCGTCCCGCCGACTTCATCGGCCTGCACTTCTTCTCGCCCGTCGACAAGATGCCGCTCGTCGAGATCATCCGCGGTGCCGAGACCTCGGACGAGGCGCTCGCCAAGGCGTACGACATCGTGCTCGCCATCAAGAAGACGCCGATCGTCGTCAACGACGCGCGTGGCTTCTACACGTCGCGCGTCATCGGCACCCAGATCGAGGAGGGCCTGGCGCTGCTCCAGGAGGGCTTCGCGCCGTACTCCCTCGAGCGCGCCGCGACCTCGGCCGGCTTCCCGGTCGGCCCGCTCCAGATCGCCGACGAGCTCAACATGGAGCTCATGGTCAAGATCGCTCGGACCACGCGCGACGCGGCCGGCATCGAGGAGCTCACCGTGACCGAGCAGGTGTGCGGCGCGATGATCGAGGCGGGCCGTCCGAGCAAGCTCAAGGGCGCGGGCTTCTACGAGTACGTCGACGGCAAGCGTGGCTCGATCTGGGCCGGTCTCGGCGAGATCTTCCCGGTGGCCGAGCAGCAGATCCCCATCGAGGACGCCCGCGAGCGGATGCTCTTCCGCGAGGCGATCGAGACCGCGAAGTGCTTCGAGGAGGGCGTCCTGACCTCGGCCGCCCACGCGAACATCGGCTCGATCTTCGGCATCGGCTTCCCGCCGGCCACCGGTGGAGCCGCCCAGTTCATGACCGGCTACGAGGCCGCCGACGGGTCCATCGGGCTCGAGGCGTTCATCAGGCGCGGTGACGAGCTCGCCGACACGTACGGCGAGCAGCTGCGCCCGACGCAGTACCTCCGCGACATGGCGGCGAAGGGCGAGTCCTTCCCCGCCTGACCGCCGAGATCCGGGTTGTGGTCCGCCCAGATCCGGGTTGTGGCCCTCGCCAGCACGGCTGGCGGGGGCCACGGCCATGTTCGGCGGGCCGCGACCCGGATCTCGGCGGGCCAGAACCCGGATCTCGGCAAGCCACAACCCGGATCTGGGCGAGCCACAACCCGGATCTCGGGACTCGTCCTTTCGGTCAGGCGGGGTAGCCCACCTCGCCCGGGGACATCGGGCCGTGCGACCCTGGCGCCAGCAGCGGTGCGGCGGGGAGGATCGGGCAGTGAGCGAGCAAGTCCCCCGGCCTGTCGTGGACGTGCAGGGCCTCCATGTGCGCTTCGGCGAGGTGGAGGCGGTCAACGGCGTCGACCTCGTGGCGTACGCCGGCCACAGCACCGCCCTGCTGGGCAGGAACGGTGCCGGCAAGTCCACCACGATGCGGGTCGTCGCCGGTGTCGTGCCGCCGACCCAGGGTCGCGTGCTGGTCGCCGGTCACGACGTACGTGCCGAGCCGATCGCGGTCAAGCGTTCCGTGGGCTACTGCCCCGACGTCGGCGGACTCGTGCCGAGGGCGACCCCGTGGGAGCACCTGCAGCTCTCCGCGAAGCTGCGGCGGATGGGCCCGGGCTGGGAGGACCGCGCCCGCGACCTGCTGGAGCGCTTCGAGCTCGGCGACGTCGCGCACCGGGTCACGAGCGGGTTCTCGCACGGCATGGGCCGACGGCTGTCGGTCGTGCTCGCGGCGTTCCACGAGCCCGATGTGCTGCTCCTCGACGAGCCCTTCGACGGCGTCGACCCGATCGGCGTCGACGCGACCCTCGACGTCGTCAACGACGCTCGCGCGCGCGGCGCGTGCGTGCTCGTCTCGACCCACCTGCGCGAGCTGGCCATCGAGGCGTGCTCCTCGGTGCTGGTGCTGCGCGGCGGCGCCCGCGTCGCGACCGTGACCGCGCACGAGATGGCCGGCGAGGAGGGGGCACGTGCCTACCGCGGCCTCCTCGACTGACCTGCGATCCCGGCTGCGCGCGCGCCTGCGCGACGAGTGGTGGGCGGTCCAGGACGTCGGCCACGTGCTGCACCTGCGCGCCAGCACCGTACGCCGGCGCCGCACCGTCATCGGAGCGACCGTCTTCGTCCTCATCACCCTCGGGGCGGCGGTCGTGCCGGCGTACCTCCCCGGCGCCGGCAGCGGCGACTACGCCTTCAACCTGCTGCTGCTGATGCCGACGGCCTTCGCCGGCTTCCTGATGCTCACGCTGGCCTCGGCCGTCGCGTCCGGCGGCGGCCGGGAGCTGGTGCCGCGCGACCAGATGGTCGCCTACCCGGTGAGCCCGACGACCGACCACCTCGGTGCCCTCCTGCTGGCGCCGCTCAACATCGCGTGGCTCCTCCAGTGCTGGCTGCTCCTCGGCTCCGCGGCCTACGCGCGCGGCTCCGGCGGATCGGTCCCCGTCGTGGTCGGTGCGTTCCTGTGGGTGCTGGCCGCGACGGCGATCGGACAGGTCGTCGCGTGGGTGGTCGAGGCGCTGCGCCGGACGGCGTACGGCCTCGCCGTCGTGCGCGTGGTCGGCCTGGCCGGTCTCGCCACGGTGGCCGCCCTGCAGCTGACGAACCACCTGGGCAACGCCCTGGACGCGCTGCCCACTCGCTGGCTGGTGGTCGGCCTGCTCAGCGGCTTCGGCTGGCGCTGGGCGCTGACCCTGGTCGTCATCGTCGCCGTCTTCCTCGTGGCCGTCGCGGTCGGCGCGCTGCCGGCGCACCTGACCGCTCGCCTGCAGCCGCGCGAGGAGCTGCGGGTGGAGAGCGGGCGCTACCGGGCGCGCCCGACGACGTCTTCCGACTTCGCGGCGCTGCTGCGGGTCGACCGGGCGTCGGTCTGGCGGGCGGTGCCGATGCGCCGCGGCCTCGCCGTGCTGGCGGTCGGCCCCGGCCTCGTCTCGCTCGCCGGCAACCTGCCGTGGAACCAGCTCACGATCCTGCCGGGTCTGGTCGCCTCGGGCGGTGCGCTGCTCTTCGGCGTCAACGCGTGGAGCCTCGAGACGCGCGGCGCGCTCTGGCGGGAGTCGCTGCCGGTGACTCCCGCGACGGTCTTCGCCGCACGCGCGTGGGTGCTGCTCGAGTTCCTCGTCGTCGCCTCCGGGATCACGCTGGCTCTCGCCGTCCTCCGGGCCGGTGTGCCGACCGCCGCCGAGCTCTCGGCGCTGCTCTGCACGTGGCTCGTGGTGGTGCTGCAGGTGCTCAGCGCCTCGATGCGGTGGTCGCTGCGATCGCCGTACGCCGTGGACCTGCGCTCGGCTCGCGCGACCCCCGCTCCGCCGCTGGCGATGGTCGGCTACTCCACGAAGCTCGCCGCGAGCACGACCATCACCAGCCTGGTCTTCTCCGGCCTCGCGCAGGTGGATGCCTGGCCGCTCTCGATCCTGGTCGCGTCGCCGTTCGTCGCGTGGTCGGTGCTCAGGCTGCTGGGCGCCCGCGACGGCTGGGTCGAGCCCGCCGCCAGGGCGCGCGTCGTGATGACCGTCGCGGGCTGAGACCCGCTCGCGACACGCGGTCGCGCTCGATGCTTGCGCACCATACTGAGTATGTGCATACTCGGTATACAACCGGCGAGAGGTGAGGAATGTCCGTCAAGCACGCGCTGCTCGCGCTCCTGGACGAGGAGCCGATGTACGGCTACCAGCTCCGGGCCGCGTTCGAGGAGCGCACCGCGTCGACGTGGCCGCTCAACATCGGGCAGGTCTACACGACCCTGTCCCGCCTGGAGCGTGACGGGCTCGTCGAGGGCGGCGACACCGACGACGACGGCCATCAGATCTACAAGCTGACCGAGGCCGGCCACGGCGAGCTGACCGAGTGGTTCGGCGGCGCCGTGCCGCGCAGCCAGCCGGCGCGCGACGAGCTCGCGATCAAGGTGGCCCTCGCCGTCAGCGCACCCGGGCTCGACGCCGGTGCCGTGATCCAGCGCCAGCGGGCCGCCACGATGACCGCCCTGCAGGGCTACAACCGGCTCAAGCGCGGGACGGCCGACCTCGCCTACGGCCTCGTCCTCGACTCGCTCATCTTCGCGGCGGAGGCCGAGGTCCGCTGGCTCGACCACTGCGACGCCCGGCTGCGACGCGTGGCCGCGCAGCCCGAGGGCGGTGCGCCATGAGCGACCGGCTCGCGCCCCGCGACGTCGACCGCCTGCTGCGCGCTGAGCGGCGCTGGCTCGAGCAGGCCCGCGAGCGACTGCACCGACCTGCCCGCCTGACCCGTCCAGCACCCACCGCCGACACCGAGGAGTCCGACCGATGAACGCCCCCGTGCTCCACCTCGACCACGTCTCCCGCATCCACGGCTCGGGAGAGCTCGCGGTCCACGCCCTGCGCGAGGTCTCCTTCGAGGCGTACGCCGGCGAGCTGGTCGCCGTGATGGGCCCGTCGGGCTCGGGCAAGTCCACGCTGCTCACGCTGGCCGGCGGTCTCGACCTGCCGACGTCCGGCAGCGTGCTGGTCGAGGGCACCGACGTCACCGCGGTGGGCAACGCGGCCCGCGCCCGCCTGCGCCGTACGGCGATCGGCTACGTGTTCCAGGACTTCAACCTCATCCCGGCGCTCACGGCCGGCGAGAACGTCAGCCTGCCGCTCGAGCTCGACGGTGTCGCGGCGCGATCCGCCCGCGCGGCTGCCGCGACAGCGCTCGACGAGCTCGGCATCCTCGACCTGGCGGACCGGTTCCCCGACGAGATGTCGGGCGGTCAGCAGCAGCGCGTCGCGATCGCGCGGGCCATCGTGGGCGAGCGTCGGCTGATCCTCGCCGACGAGCCGACCGGCGCGCTCGACTCCGTCACCGGGGAGGACATCCTCCAACTGCTGCGCGCCCGGTGCGACGCCGGCGCCGCGGGCGTCCTCGTCACGCACGAGCCCCGGCACGCGGCATGGGCCGACCGCGTGGTGTTCCTGCGCGACGGCGCGGTCGTCGACGAGGCCGGCGAGCCGCTGGCGGTGAGGTCGTGAGCGGCTACGTCACGAGCTGGCGGCTCGCGCTCCGGCTCGCCCGGCGCGATCTCCTCAAGCACCGGGCGCGCGCGATCATCGCGCTCGTCATGGTGACCCTCCCGGTCCTGGCCGTCGTGACGGCCGACATCCTCATCCAGACCACGACCGTCTCGACGAGCGAGGGCATCAGCCGGCGGCTGGGCACGGACGCGACCGCCGAGCTGGAGGCGACGTCGGCTCCCATCCAGCAGGGTGGCGACCCGCTCACGTCCTGGGGCTCGACCGGGGCGGAGCTGCCGCACGCGGCGACGCTGGCCGACGTCGAGCGGGTGATCGGGCACCGCGCGAGCGTCCCCGCACCCCAGCGCTCCGAGGTGCTCGCCGAGACGTCACACGGGCGCGAGGTGGTGGTCGCCCACCAGGTCGACGCGGCGGCTCCGCTCGCCCGCGGGCTGTATCGCCTCGAGTCCGGCCGCTGGCCGACCTCCACCGACGAGGTCGTCGTCAACCAGGCGGTCCGCGACCGCGGCGTCGACGACACCCTCACCGTCGTCGGGCACAACGGGGCGACGACGGCGTACACGATCGTCGGCATGTTCCGCGACGCGACCACGCGCAGCACCGAGACGGTCCTCGGCCTCCCGGGAGCGTTCCCGGCGTCGTCGGCGGCCTCGCTGGGCGAGGCCGGCCCGGCCTGGCTCGTCGACGGTGCCCCCATCACGTGGTCGCAGGTCCAGCAGCTCAACGCGATCGGGGTGCTGGTCACCGACCGCTACCTCGCGACCCACGCCGGCGACTACCCCGACCCGAACGCCGTCGACCGCGGCGTCGACAACACGACGGTGCAGATCGCCGCTCTGATCATCGTGATGGCGCTCATCGAGGTCGTCCTGCTCGCCGGCCCCGCCTTCGCGGTCGGCGCGCGCAAGCAGCAGCGTTCGCTGGCGCTCCTGGTCGCCTCGGGGGGTACGCCGACCCAGTCGCGGCGCGTCATCCTGGCCGGTGGGGTGCTGCTCGGCGTCTCCTCCGCGGTCGTCGGTGTCGTCGCGGGGATCGGCGCGGCCTGGCTGCTCCAGCCGCTGGTCCAGCGCTTCAGCGGGGACTGGCTCGGGCCGTTCGACGTCCCGTGGCCGCACCTGGCCGCCGTCGCCGCGTTCGGTCTGGTCAGCGCCCTCGTGGCCTGCCTGGTGCCGGCCTGGATCGCGTCCCGGCAGAACGTCGTCGCCGTCCTCGCCGGCCGGCGCGGCGATGCGAAGCCGGTGCGAGCCTTCCCCGTCCTCGGCGTGGTGCTGTTCGCGATCGGCGTGCTGATGGCGGTCGCCGGCGCCCACGGCCGCGGCGACCTGTTGGTGGCCTGGTCGGCCGTCGTCTGCGTGCTCGGCATGGTGCTGCTGGTCCCCGTCGTGGTCGGGCTGGTCGCCCGGCTCGCCGGGCGCCTGCCGCTGCCGGTCCGCTTCGCCGCGCGCGACGCCGTCCGGCACCGGACGCGCACGACGCCCGCTGTCGCCGCAGTGGCCGCGACCGTCGCCGGCGTCGTCGCCCTCGGCATCTCCACGTCGAGCGACGCCAAGCAGAACCGCGAGACCTACCAGCCGCGGCTTCTCATGGGTGACGCCGTCGTCACGTCGATGAACGACTACTCGTTCGACGCCGGCACGACGTCCCCGGTCGACTGGGACCGGGTCGAAGCCCTGGTGCGCGAGAGCGCCCCACGAGCGAGCCTGACGCCCGTCGTCGGCTCTGAGCAGGCCGGCCCCGGGGCAGGCTGGGTGGACGTGGAGTTCATGGCACCGGGAGCCAGCACCGACGACGACTGGATCGGCCCCGGCAGCTCGGGCTCGGCGCTCGGCACCGACATCCTGATCTCGGACGGCGCGCTCCCGCGTCAGCTGGAGGCCTCCGTCCCGACCGCCGGTCTGGCCGACGCGCTCGGCGCCGGGCGGGCCGTGGTGTTCACCAGCGACCGGACCCGGACCGCGCTGGACAAGGTCGAGGTGCAGGTCCAGAAGTCCGACGACCAGGGCACCGTGACCGACCAGCACTCGGCGACCGTGCCGGCGACGCTCGTGTACGTCGACCCGAACCTCGCCGTCCCCGCCCGCGCGGTGCTGCCGAGCGCGGTGGCCGAGCGCGTGGGTCTCCACCCGGAGACCGTCGCCCTCGCGGTCGGTGGCCCTCACCTGTCGAAGGCGCAGGAGAAGGACCTCGACGCCGCCCTGCAGGACCTGTCCTCGCCCGCGGGCATCTACGTCGAGCGCGGCTACCAGGCGCCCGCCGCCGACGCGATCCTCAAGTGGGTGCTCGCCGCCCTGGGAGCGATCCTCATGCTCGGCGGCACCCTCACGGCCACGTTCCTGGCGCTCTCCGACGCGCGGCCCGACCTCGCCACGCTGGCGGCCGTCGGGGCGGCACCGAGGACGAGACGCGGCGTCGGGGCGGCGTACACGTTCGTGGTCGGCTTCGTGGGAGCGGTGCTCGGCATGCTGGTCGGTTTCGTGCCCGGCATCGCGGTCACCTACCCACTCACGGCCAACAGCGGCGCCACCTGCGGGGTCTCGGGGTGCACCGAGCTGGGTGCGGGCCCGTTCATCGAGATCCCGTGGCTGATGATCGCCGTGGTCGTCGTGGGGCTGCCGATCCTGACCGCGCTGGTGGTGGCGCTCCTCACCCGGTCGCGGCTGCCCATGGTGTCTCGGCTGACGTAGCGGTCTCGGACGTTCGGCAGGGCCGGATGAGTAGGTGTGCTCATGCGGACCGGGGTCGCGACAGGCCACGGTGATCCTGTGAACAGTCAGAGCGAGCCCACGACGTACGCGCCGGTGCCGTGCCCCTCCTGCGGACGGACGGTCCCTGCTCCGGGGCACGCGTGCCCCGCCTGCGGTCTCAGCCTCACCGGCCCGGTGGCCGGCCGCCTGTGGCAGGTCGACCAGCAGCTCACCGCCCTGCGTGCGGAGCGCGTCGAGCTGCTCGCGCGTCTTCGCGAGCAGGGCTCGGCGGCACCCGCCCCCTACCCGCGCTACCCGGTGCCGGGGCCCGCCGCCGACCCCGAGTGGCACCGCCGCTCGCTCTCGGGCCAGCAGGTCATCCTGGGTCTCGGCGCCCTCCTGCTGATCTCGGCCGCAGCACTGTTCACCGTCGTCGTCTGGCTGGTGGTCGGCCTCGTCGGGCAGGCGGCGATCCTGGTCGCGCTCACCGCGGCGGCGGTCACCGCGAGCAGGCTCGCGGCCCGGCGCGCGCTCCCGGCGGCGGCGGAGGCCGCGGCCGTCATCGCCGTCGGTCTCACCCTCGTCGGTGCGAACGCTGCACATGCGCGCGGGCTCGCCGGCCTCGACCGGGTCCCGTTCGACTGGTACTGGGCCGTCGCCCTCGTCGTCTGCGGCTGCCTCTTCGTCGGGTTCGACCGGGCCGTGCCGTCGGGTCCGGACGACCGTGGCGTGTGGACGTACCTGCCGGCCGCATCGGCCGCGCTCTCCGCCGCCCCGTGGTTCGCGCTGAGCGCGCTCGACCTGGGCGCCTTCGACGAGCCGGGCCTGACGCTGCAGGTCTGCGTCGGGATCGCCGGTGTCGTCCTCGGCGCCGGCGCGCTGGTGGCCTGGCTCTCCGCCCGGCGGACATGCGCCCGGGTGGCCGCGGCGTTGGCCGGACTGGTCGCTCTCGCGGCGACGGCGCTGTTCGTCGTCCTGGGTGTCGCACTGGCCTACGACGGCGGCCAGCCGACGGTCGATCGCTACGTCGCCGCCGCACTGCTGCTCGGCGCCGCCGCGGCGAGCCGCTGGGTGCCGGACGTCCGCGTGATGCCCGCCGCCCTGGCGACGACGGCCGGGATCCTGGCGCCGGCACTGGTGCTCGAGGCGCCGTACGAGCTCAACACCGCGGCCTCGCTCGTCGTGGCCGGGGCTTGCATCGCACTGCTGCGCTCCTGGCGTGCGGACTCGACGTGGCGCGTCTCCCTCACCGTCTGCCTCCTCTGGATCCAGGTGGTCCTGTGGGTGGCGGTGGCGTACGCCGCCGAACAGTCGACCGCCGCGGTCCTCACCGACGAGACGGTGACCGTGTGGTGGTGGGCGCCCGTGCTGCCTGCGGCCGCGCTGCTGGCCGTGAGCGGCTGGGGGCTCGGACTGTTCCGCAGGGCCGAGTGGGTGCTGGCCGTCCAGGCGGCGGTGGCCGTGACGGCCTGGTCCGCGCTGCGGGAGGCACCGGCTGTCGTGGCCTTCGGCGTCCTGCTGCTCCTCATGTCCTTCGAGATGGTGGTGGCGGTCGCCGCCGTGCGTGCCGCGCGCCCGCTCGAGTGGCTCCTGTCGTCGGGGCGTGCGGGTGTCGGCGCCGTGCTCAACCGCGCCGTGCTCGACCGTGTCGCACTGGTGGCGGCGGCGGGCTACTTCGTGGCGGCATGCGACCAGGCGATGCCGGCCGCCGCCGAGGTCGGCCCGAGCCGGGCGGACCTGACGGCACTGGCGTGCTACGCGGCCGCCGTCCTCGTCTTCGTGTACGCCGGCCAGCGTCACCGGCTCGGCTTCGCCTACCTGGGCTCCGCGCTGAGCACAGCCGGGACCTGGACGCTGCTCGGTCAGGGCGGGGTGACGGTCGTGGAGGCGTACACCCTTCCGCTGGCCGCGCTGCTCGGCCTCGTCGGCGCCGCGACCCACCTCCAGGCCCGGCGTGAAGGGCGGGTGGCCGGCTCGATGCTGACGATGGGACCGGCGCTCGCGGTCGCGCTCGGCCCGAGCACGCTGGTCGGGGTGACGGACGGCGGCGTCCTGCGTGTCGTCCTCGTCGTCGCGGCGGGACTCGTGTGCGTCGTCGGCGGGTTCGTCGCGCGGTTGAAGGCGCCGGTCCTGGCGGGCACGGCGGCGCTCTGCCTCGTGGCCGTCACGGAGGGCGGGCCCTACCTGTCGTACGTGCCCGGCTGGGTCACCATCGGCGCCGCCGGCGCCCTTCTCCTGGCCGTGGGCGTCTCCTGGGAGCAGGCCGTGGTGGCCGGACGCCGGAGCACGGCCTGGTTCTCAGCGCTGGGCTGACGATTCCGGGCCGACCGCTCAGCCCGCGTTGCGGAACCACGTGACGGTGATCCGCTTGCCGGGGTAGAGCTCGGTGGTGTGCCACCGGTCGGAGAGCTCGTCGACGATCGCCAGGCCGCGGCCGGTGGGGTCCTCCCAGTCGGCCTCGCGGGGTGTCGGCCAGCCGGCCGCGTCGTCGGAGATCTCGATCTCGACCCGCTCCTCGTCGACGCGCAGCGAGAGGCTGATGACGTCGGCGCTGGCGCGTACGGCGTTGGTGACCAGCTCGCTCACGACCAGGACGACGTCCTCGGCCGTGGGCCTCGTGGTGCGGTCGAGGAGGTCGCGGAGCGGGGCGTCGACGAACCGACGTGCCGCAGCCGGGGCGCGGAGGTCACCGGGGAACTCGATCCTCATCGCACGTCCACCCGTCGGATAGCGAGCGCGGCGATGTCGTCCGACGCGTCCGGGTTGCGCAGTGTCGTGACGGCGTAGGACACCAGCTCGTCGACCGACCGGCCGTCCGCCTCGAGCAGGGTGGTCGCGAGCCGACCGAGCCCGACGTCGATGTCCTCTCCGCGGCGCTCGACGAGCCCGTCGGTGAAGCAGAACATCGTCGCGCCCGGCGACAGGTGGAAGGTGGTCTGCCGGTAGAGCGCCGGGCCGGTGCCCAGCGGTCGGCCGGGTGGAGCCTGGACGGGCCGGACGTCTCCGTTGAGCAGCAGCGGCGCCGGGTGACCGGCGTTCGCGATGGTCACCTCGCCGGTGCGTACGTCACCGATGCCCGCGATCACGGTCGTCAGGTGCCCATCCGTGGCGATGTCGAACTGTCGCGAGCACTTCTCGAGGGCGGCGGCCGGCTGCTGGCCGTCGAGCAGGTAGGCGCGGATCGTGAAACGGGCCTGCGCCATCACGGCGACGGTGTCCACACCGCGGCCGGAGACGTCGCCGACGACGAAGGCGAAGCGGTGCTCGTCGAGTGCGACGACGCTGAACCAGTCGCCGCCGATCTCGATGCCGTGCGCCCCGGCGACGTACTTGGAGGCGAACTCGAGCTCGGGCATGTCCGGGTGTGCGTGCGGCAGCAGTGCGCGCTGCAGCCGCTCGAAGAGGTCGCGCTGCTGCCCGTACAGCGACTCGACCTGCTCGTAGAGGGTCGTGATCGTCGAGGCGTCCTGCTCGGCCTCGCGGCGTCCGCGGACCAGCCACAGGCCGGCGATGGTCGCGATGAGCGTGAGGAGCAGGCCGCACACCAGGATCAGCAGCGGGAGCCACCTGCTCAGCGGCGATCCGAGGTGGGCGTGCGGCGTGGTCACCAGGGTCAGGACCGTGTCGCCGAACGGGATCGCTGCGCGTGCGGTGGTGCCTCCCAGCGGAAGCGAGGCCGGGTCGACGTCGGTGGTCGAGAGCGCGGCGTCGGTGATGTGCGGCCCGATGTAGATGGCGTAGTGCAGGCTGGCGAACGCCGAGTTGCGGTCGACCGGCGAACGCCGGTCGGCCGGGATGGCTCGCTCGGCGTAGACGGCGAGGCCGGTCTTCGGGTCCGCCTTGGCCCAGGCGATGCGGCTCTGGGCCCCGGCGGAGACCCGCTGGGTGACGGTCGTCTTGGAGTCGAGCGCACGCAGCACGTAGGCGTGCGCAGCGGCGCTGCTCGGAGCGAGCGCCGGGGCCACGCCCGTGGTCGCGAGCGGCACCACCCCGTCGCCCTGACGCTGCCACAGTGACGCGGAGACGAAGGGCTTGCCGGTGCCGACGTACGACGTCATGAACCGCGTGAACGCCGCGCTGCCGGCCGCCGGGCCGCCCTCCTTCTGAAGCGTCAGGGCGGTGCTCAACGGCTCCTCGACCAGGAGGATGGCCGTCGACAGCACCGCGGCCGCCTGCTTGGTCTGCTGGGAGAGCAGTCGCTCCTCGCTGTTCTCGTCGACCCGTGCCGTGGTCCAGCTCGCCACGCCGGTGAGGAGGATGCCGACGACGGCGATGAGTGCCCCGATCCACCTCGGGTTGCGCACCACCTGGCGCGGCCCGTGGGTCTCGGCCGCTGTGCGGACCGCCGGCTCGGTCAACTCTCCGGCCGCTCTGCGAAGAGATCTGTCAGCCCGGTCAGCTCGAGGATGCGCGTGACGGGACGGGGGACGTTCGTGAGCCGCAGCTCCCTGCCGGCGTCGGCCGCCGTGTTGTGCAGTCGCACGAGTGCGCCAAGGCCGCTGGAGTCGATGAACGTCACGCCGGAGAGGTCGACCTCGATCGCGTCCGCGTCGAGGGCGAGCAGACGGTCGGCGTGCGCCAGGAACTCGTCCACCCCGGAGATGTCGAGGTCGCCGGAGACCGCCAGGACGGGTGCACTGTCCTGGCTGGTCGTGGTCACGAACGCAGCCATGCCTTTTACCCTGTTTCCGAGCGTGAAGGGAGAGTGGAAGAAACCTAGCGTCAGGGGCGCCTGCGTGGGAGATCTTCGGCCTTCAACGCGCCAGGGGAAGTCGGACCGATAAACAGACAGGCTTGACTGTTTGTTGTTGTTTCCGCCAGTCTGGGCGGGTGACCCAGACGACCGCCCGCGTGCCGCAGGAGGAGCGCAGCCGCGCCATGCGGGCGCGGCTGCTCGAGGCATGCGTGGAGCTGCTGGTGGAGCGTGGCTTCGCCGGCACGACGACCACGCTGGTGTCCGAGCGGGCCGGCGTGAGTCGCGGTGCGCAGCTGCACCACTTCCCGTCGAAGAACGACCTGGTCTTCGCCGCCGTCGAGCACGTCACGAACGTCCGGGGTGACGAGCTCGCGGCGGCGGCCTCACGACTGCCCGGTGGCACGAGGCGCACCAGGGCCGTGCTCGAGATGCTCGCCGACCACTTCACGTCCCCGGTCTTCACCGCCGCGCTCGAGCTCTGGGTCGCCGCCCGGACGGACGCCGACCTGCTCGCCGAGGTGGCGCCCCTGGAGCAGCGGGTCGGGCGCGACACCCACCGGCTGACCGTCGAGCTGCTGGGCGCGGACGAGTCGTTGCCCGGCGTACGCGAGCTGGTGCAGGCGACGCTCGACCTGGTCCGCGGCCTCGGCCTGGCCAGCACCATCACCGACGACACGCGGCGACGGATGAGGATCCTCGACCGGTGGGCCGAGATCCTGGAGGAGCAACTGGCATGACGATGCTCGACGACCTGCTGAAGGACCTCGGGGCGGAGAGCGACCGGCTCCGCGCTGCGGTCGCGCCCCTGGACGACGCGGGATGGCACACGCCGACACCTGCGGAGGGCTGGGACGTGGCGACCCAGATCGCGCACCTGACCTGGACCGACGAGGCCGCCGTCCTCGCCGCCCGCGCGGCCCGCGGCGACAAGGAGGAGTGGGACGCGCTCGTGCTCGGCGCGCTCGAGGACCCCGACGGCTTCGTCGACAAGGGTGCCCACGCGATCGCCGAAGCCCTCCCCGAGGACCTCGTGGCCCGCTGGGACGCGGCGCGTGCCGGACTGGCCGACGCGCTCAGGGAGGTCGACGGCAAGCTGCCGTGGTTCGGGCCGCCGATGTCGGCGGCCTCGATGGCCACCGCCCGCTTCATGGAGACGTGGGCGCACGCGTTGGACGTCTACGAGGCGCTCGGCATCCGGCCCGTCGTCACCGACGGCATCCGACACGTCTGCCACCTCGGCATCCGCACCCGCGACTGGGCGTTCCGCTCGCACGGCCTGGAGCCACCGGCAGGGGAGTTCCGCATCGACCTCGTCTCCCCGGGCGGCGACGTCTGGTCGTGGGGGCCGGAGGACGCGGCGCAGAGCGTCACCGGGGCGGCGTACGACTTCGCGCGGCTGGTCACGCAGCGCATCCACCGCTCCGACACGGCGCTCGAAGCCGTCGGCCCTGATGCCGAGCGCTGGCTCGACATCGCCCAGGCCTTCGCCGGCCCGCCCGGACCCGGGCGGGCGGCACTGTGAACAGCGCTGTGAACAGCGTCAGGATCGGCAACTGCTCCGGCTTCTACGGCGACCGGCTCTCCGCGATGCGCGAGCAGCTCGAGGGCGGACCGCTGGACTACCTGACCGGTGACTACCTCGCCGAGCTCACCATGCTCATCCTCGGGCGCGAGCAGCTCAAGGACGCCTCGCTGGGCTACGCCAAGACGTTCGTCCGCCAGGCCGAGGAGTGCCTGGGCCTGGCGCTCGAGAAGGGCGTGCGGATCGTCAGCAACGCCGGCGGCCTCAACCCGGCCGGGCTCGCCGAGCGGCTGCGGGAGATCGCGCAGGGGCTCGGCATCGACGCCAGGATCGCGTACGTCGACGGCGACCGCGTCGAGGTGCCCGGCGCCCTCACCGCCAACGCCTACCTCGGCGGCTTCGGCATCGCCCGCGCGCTGGCCGCCGGCGCGGACGTCGTCGTGACCGGCCGGGTCACCGACGCGTCGCTCGTCGTCGGGCCGGCGGTCGCCCACTTCGGCTGGGCCGCCGACGACTGGGACCGGCTGGCGGCCGCGGTCGTCGCCGGGCACGTCCTGGAGTGCGGCACGCAGGCGACCGGGGGCAACTTCAGCGGCTTCACGCGACTGGACAGGAGCCGGCCGCTGGGCTTCCCGATCGCCGAGATCGCCGAGGACGGCACGGCGGTCATCACCAAGCACGGGGCCGATCACGGGGCGGATCACGGGGCCGATCACGGGGGCAGCGGCGGCGCGGTCACGGTCGACACGGTGACGGCCCAGCTGATGTACGAGATCCAGGGCGTCTCCTACCTCGGTCCCGACGTCACGACCGACCTCACGTCGATCACCCTCACCCAGGAGGGGCCCGACCGCGTCGCGATCACGGGCGTGCGCGGCACCCCGCCGCCCGCGCGGCTGAAGGTGGCGGTCAACGAGCTCGGCGGCTTCCGCAACACGGCCGACTTCGTGCTGACCGGCCTCGACATCGACGACAAGGCCGCATGGCTCAAGGACCAGGTGGCACCGTCGCTGGACGGCATCGAGCACGTCTGGTCGACGTACCGCGCGCCGGAGCCGGACTCCCCGACCGAGGAGGGCGCGGCCTGCCTGCTGCGGCTGACCGCGTGGGCGCCCACGCCCGACCCGCTGGGCAAGCCCTTCACCGAGCCGCTCATCGGGTTGGCCCTGGCGTCGTACCCGGGCTTCCACGTCACGGCACCGCCGTCCCGGCCCACGCCGTACGGCGCCTACCGCGCGGAGTACGTCGACCGCGGCGCCGTCGCCCACACCGTGACCCACGCGGACGGCTCGCGGGAGCAGATCGCGGACCCGCCGGCGTACGCCGAGCCCGTCGACCGGGCCGGCCAGCGCCCGTCGCCCTACCCGGCGCCGACCGACTCGCTCAACCGGCGGCTCCCGCTCGGGACGTTCGTGCACGCCCGCTCGGGGGACAAGGGCGGCGACGCCAATCTCGGGTTGTGGGTCGAGCGCGACGTGCCGAGCGAGTCCTACGACGCGCGCGTCACCTGGCTGACCAAGCTGATCACCCCGCGCAAGGTCGCCGAGCTGGTCCCGGAGGCCGCCGACCTCGACATCGAGGTCTACCCGCTGCCGAACCTCGGCGGCGTCAACGTCGTCATCCACGGGCTGCTGGGCGCCGGCGTGGCCGAGGGTCGGCGGTTCGACCCGCAGGCGAAGGCCCTCGGTGAGTGGGTCCGCAGCCGGATGGTCCACGTGCAGGGAGAGCTGCTGTGAACGATCCCCGCAACGAGCTGCGCGACCTGGGCGCCGAGTTCACCCGCCGTGAGGTCTTCCCCCACCTGCAGGAGTGGGAGGACGCCGGCGAGGTCCCGCGCGAGCTGCACGGGAAGGCCGCGAAGCAGGGCCTGCTCGGTCTCGGCTTCCCGGAGTCCGTCGGCGGCGAGGGCGGCACGTTCGCCGACGTCGTCGCCATGAACGAGGGCATGTACGCCGAGGGCGCCTCCTCCGGTCTGATGGCAGCGCTGTTCACCCACGGCATCGCGCTGCCGCACATCGCCGCCCACGGGTCGGCGGAGCTGGTCGACCGCTACGTCCGGCCGACCCTCGCCGGTGAGGCCATCGGCTCGCTCGCCGTCACCGAGCCCGGCGGCGGGTCGGACGTCGCGCACCTGACCACCCGCGCGGTCCGCGACGGCGACCACTACGTCGTCAACGGGTCGAAGACGTTCATCACCAGCGGCGTGCGGGCCGACTTCGTCACGACCGCCGTCCGGACGGGCGGTGGTGGCGCCGGTGGCATCAGCCTGCTCGTCGTCGACAAGGGCACGCCGGGCTTCACCGTCGACCGGTCGCTGCGCAAGATGGGCTGGCACTGCTCCGACACCGCCGAGCTCGGCTTCGCCGACGTGCGCGTCCCCGTCGAGAACCTGGTCGGGGAGGAGAACGCGGGCTTCGGCTACATCGCCGAGGCGTTCGTGACCGAGCGGATCGGCCTTGCGGTGCACGGCTACGGCATCGCCGCGCGGTCGTTGGCACTGACCGCGGCGTACGCCCGTGAGCGGACGACGTTCGGCGAGCCCCTGATCCGCCGCCAGACCGTGCGCCACACCCTCGTCGAGATGCACCGGCTCGTCGAGGTCGCGAGGACCTACGCCCACGCCGTCGTGGACCGGTACCTCGCCGAGGGCACCACCGCGGACACGATCGCGGCCGCGGCACTGGCCAAGCAGACCGCCGTCGAGGCGTGCCTCAGCGTCGTCGACCGGGCCGTCCAGCTGCACGGCGGCACCGGCTACATGCACGGCACCGAGGTGGAGCGGCACTACCGCGATGCCCGGATCCTGCCCATCGGAGGAGGAGCGACCGAAGTGATGACCGATCTGGCCGCGAAGCTGCTGGGGTACTCATGACGAACAGGGCCGCCATGCTCGAGAAGATCGAGAGCCTCGAGGCAGAGCACGCGAAGGCCGTCGCCGGCGGCGGGGAGAAGTACGTCGCCCGTCACCGGGCGCGCGGCAAGCTGACCGCCCGCGAGCGGATCGAGCTGCTCGTCGACGAGGGCTCGGCGTTCCTCGAGCTGCAGCCCCTCATCGGCTGGGGCTCGGACTTCGCCGTCGGCGGCTCGATCGTGACCGGCATCGGCGTCGTCGAGGGCGTCGAGTGCCTGATCGTGGCCAACGACCCCACGGTCAAGGGCGGCTCGCTCAACCCGTTCTCGCTCAAGAAGTCGTTCCGGGCCGCCGAGATCGCCGCCCGCAACGGGCTTCCGACGATCAACCTCACCGAGTCCGGCGGCGCCGACCTGCCGACGCAGAAGGACATCTTCATCCCGGGCGGCCAGGGCTTCCGCGACCTCACCAGGGCGAGCGCGCGCAAGCAGCCCACGATCTCGGTGGTCTTCGGCAACTCGACGGCCGGCGGCGCCTACGTGCCGGGCATGAGCGACTACGTGATCATGGTCAAGGAGCAGGCGAAGGTCTTCCTCGCCGGCCCGCCGCTGGTCAAGATGGCCACCGGCGAGGACACCGACGACGAGTCGCTGGGCGGCGCCGAGATGCACTCGCGCACCTCGGGGTCGAGCGACTTCCTCGCCGTCGACGAGCAGGACGCGATCCGGCTGGCCCGCCGGGTCGTCGCCCGGCTGAACTGGCGCAAGCACGGCCCGGCCCCCGCCCCGGCGTACGCCGAGCCGGACCTGGACCCCGACGGCCTGCTCGACCTGATCCCGACCGACCTGAAGGAGCCGTTCGACCCCCGCGAGGCGATCTTGCGCATCGTCGACGGGGTCTCGGCCGACGCTGGTGGAGACAACGGGGTGGCTTTCGACGAGTTCAAGCCGCTCTACGGCCCGTCGCTGTGCGTCGGGTGGGCGCGGCTGCACGGCTACGAGATCGGCATCCTCGCCAACGCGCGCGGCGTCCTGATGAGCGAGGAGGCGCAGAAGGCGGCGCAGTTCATCCAGCTGGCCAACCAGAAGGACACGCCGCTGCTCTTCCTGCACAACACCACCGGCTACATGGTCGGCGCGGAGTACGAGCAGCGCGGCATCATCAAGCACGGCGCGCAGATGATCAACGCGGTCTCGAACTCGAAGGTGCCGCACCTGACGGTCATCATGGGAGCGTCGTACGGCGCCGGCAACTACGGCATGAACGGCCGCGCCTACGACCCCCGCTTCCTCTTCACGTGGCCCTCGGCGAAGTCGGCCGTGATGGGCCCGCAGCAGCTCGCCGGCGTCATGGAGATCGTCGCCCGGCAGTCGGCGGAGTCGAAGGGCGAGGTCTTCGACGCCGAGGCGTTCGCCGGGGTGAAGGCGATGGTCGAGGGGATGATCGAGGAGCAGTCGCTGCCGTACTTCCTCTCGGGCCTCGGGTACGACGACGGGGTCATCGACCCCCGCGACACCCGCACCGTCCTGGGCATCTGCCTGTCCGTCATCGCCACGCAGCCGATCGAGGGTGCCATGAACTTCGGGGTGTTCCGACTGTGAGCCGGATCAGCAGGGTGCTCGTCGCCAACCGCGGTGAGATCGCGTCGCGGGTGTTCCGGACCTGCCGCTCGCTCGGCATCTCGACCGTCGCCGTCTTCTCCGACGCCGACGCGTCGCTGCCGTACGTGGCCGAGGCGGACGTCGCCGTGCGCCTGCCCGGGAACGCGCCGGCCGAGACCTATCTGCGCGGCGACCTGATCGTGGCCGCCGCGCTGCGGGCCGGTGCGACGGCCGTCCACCCGGGATACGGCTTCCTGTCGGAGAACGCGTCCTTCGCCCGCGCCGTGATCGACGCCGGCCTCACCTGGGTCGGGCCGAGTCCCGCCTCGATCGAGCAGATGGGCTCGAAGATCGGTGCGAAGGCCCTGATGAAGGCCGCCGGCGTCCCGGTCCTGGAGGCACCGGCCGCGCCGACCGAGGCCGATCTCCCGCTGCTCGTCAAGGCGTCCGCGGGCGGCGGCGGCCGGGGCATGCGGGTCGTCCGCTCGCTCGCCGCGCTCGACGCGGAGGTCGCCGCGGCCCGTGCCGAGGCGGAGTCGGCGTTCGGCGACGGCACGGTGTTCGTCGAGCCGTACGTCGAGCAGGGCCGCCACGTCGAGGTCCAGGTGGTCGGGTCGACCGTGTACGGCGACCGCGACTGCTCGATCCAGCGACGCCACCAGAAGGTGGTCGAGGAGGCGCCGGCCCCGGGTCTGCCCGACGAGGTCCGAGCCGCGCTGCACGAGGCCGCCCGGAAGGCGGCGGAGGCGATCGACTACCGCGGCGCCGGGACGGTGGAGTTCCTCTACGACGAGAAGTCGGAGCGGTTCTTCTTCCTGGAGATGAACACGCGTCTGCAGGTCGAGCACCCGGTCACCGAGGAGGTGCTCGCGGTCGACCTCGTCCAGAAGCAGCTGGAAGCCGCCGGAGTCGTGAGTGCGACCGTCGACCCGTCCACGGACGGGCCCACTCACAACCCGATGGGCTCGGCGATCGAGGTGCGGCTCTACGCCGAGGACCCGGCCGCGGACTACGCGCCGCAGACGGGCACGCTCACCCGCTTCGAGGTCCCGGCGATCGACGGACTCCGCGTCGAGGCGGGCTTCGCGTCCGGCTCGACGGTGACGCCCTTCTACGACGCCATGCTCGCCAAGGTGATCGCCTGGGCGCCGACCCGGGAGGAGGCCGCCCGCCGCCTCGCCGCCGGCCTGAGCCGCGCGCGGATCCACGGCGTCCGCACCAACCGCGACCAGCTCGTCGCGATCCTCACCTCCGACGCGTTCCTGGCCGGGGAGGTGTCGACCGCCTTCCTGACCGACGGCGGACCGCTGGACGCCTCCGCCGAGGACCTCGGGCCGTCCGGGGACGAACGGTCGGTCCGAACGGCCGCGGCCCTGGCGCTCGCCGAGACGGCGAAGGCCGCGCGACGCGTCCAGCAGCGCATCCCCGCCGGCTGGCGCAACGTCGGCAGCCAGCCGCAGCGGCTCGAGTTCACCGACGGGACGAGCGCGGAGTGGCTCGGCACGCGGGTCGGCTACCTGGTCGACGGGGTCACGGTGGTCTCGGCCGCCCCCGACAGGGTCGTGCTCGAGCGTGACGGGCTGCGGACGACGTACGACGTGGCGATCTGCGGAGATCGCATCGACGTCGACGGGCCGCTCAGCCACACCGCGCTGGAGCGGGCACCGCGCTTCGTCGACCCCGCGACCCAGGTCGCGGAGGGGTCGCTGCTCGCGCCGATGCCGGGCAGCGTCGTCGCGGTCCACGTCGCCGTCGGGGCCGAGGTGACCGAGGGGCAGCCGCTCCTGGTCATGGAGGCCATGAAGATGCAGCACACCGTCGCGGCGCCGCGGGCCGGCGTCGTCACGGAGCTGGCCGCGAGCGTCGGTCAGCAGGTCGAGGCGGGCGTCGTGCTCGCCGTGGTCGAGGAGCAGGCATGAGCACGATGACGGCGACACCCTTCACCGAGCCCGAGGAGCGGGTCGCGCTGCGCGAGGCGGTCGCCCGCCTGGCCGGCAAGTACGGCCACGAGTACATCGCGCGCCAGGCCGCGAGCGGCGGCAAGACCACCGACCTGTGGATGGAGATGGGCCGCAACGGGTTCCTCGGCGTCAACATCGCCGAGGAGTACGGCGGCGGGGGCGGCGGCATGGCCGACCTGGCCGCGGTGCTGGAGGAGGCGGCCGCGCAGGGCGCGCCCCTGCTCATGATGGTGGTCAGCCCGGCGATCTGCGGGTCGATCATCTCCCGTTGCGGCACCGACGAGCAGAAGCACCGGTGGCTGCCGAGCATCGCCGACGGCTCGCTGCTGATGGCCTTCGGCATCACCGAGGCCGACGCCGGCTCGAACTCCCACCAGATCAGCACGACCGCCACGCGCGACGGCGACGAGTGGGTGCTCAACGGGCAGAAGACGTTCATCTCCGGGGTCGACGAGGCCAAGGCCGTCCTCATCGTGAGCCGCACCGAGGACGCGAGGACCGGGAAGCTGAAGCCGGCGCTGTTCGTCGTCCCGACCGACGCCACTGGGTTCACCAGGCAGGTCATCCCGATGGCGTGGCAGGCGCCCGAGAAGCAGTTCACGCTGTTCCTCGACGACGTACGCGTGCCGGCCGACGCCCTGGTCGGCGACCCGGACAGCGCCGACGGTGGCCTGTGGCAGCTCTTCGCCGGCCTCAACCCCGAGCGCATCATGGGCGGCGCGCTGACCTGCGGGATGGCGCGCTACGCCCTCGGCCGAGCGGTGGACTACGCGAAGACGCGGACCGTCTGGAAGGAGCCGATCGGCACCCACCAAGCGATCGCGCACCCGCTCGCCAAGGTCAAGATCGAGCTGGAGCAGGCTCGGCTGCTGTGGCAGAAGGCGGCCGCGCTCTACGACGCGGGCGACGACTTCGCCGCGGGGGAGTACGCCAACATGGCCAAGTACGCGGGCGGCGAAGTCGCCTGCAACGCCACCGACGCGGCCGTGCAGACCCACGGCGGCAACGGGCTGACCGTCGAGTACGGCCTGGCCAACCAGCTGGTCGCCGCCCGGCTCGGCCGGATCGCGCCGGTGAGCCGGGAGATGATCCTCAACTTCGTCGCGATGCACTCCCTGGGCCTGCCGAAGTCCTACTAGCGCCGAGACGTCAATCCACACGGGTCGAGACGTCAATCCACACGGGTCGAGACGTCAATCCGTCTCCGCCTCAGCCGCCGGCCGGCCACCGCGACAGGGACGGATTGACGTCTCGACCCGTGTGGATTGACCTCTCGGGGTCAGAGGCAGCCGGCGTCGAGGCCGACCCGTCGCAGCGCGGCCAGGTCGCCGCGGTTGTAGTTGCCGTTCGGCGCGCCGATGTCGAGGGGGTACATCTGCTGGCTGCGGTCCTTCACGTGCTCCAGGCCGAGCGCGTGGCCGAGCTCGTGCAGGAGCAGCCCGCCGATCGAGTTGGGTCCGGTCCAGCCCTGGCGGAAGTGGAAGGAGCGGTCGATCACGACGCCGGACGACGTACGCCGGTCGTTGATCGCCCATCCGCCGCCCCCGAGCCCGATCGTCGGGCCGGCGAGACCGCTCACCGTGCGCGACGTTGACCAGGCGAACCCGATCCCGCTGGGCGGCAGGCCGCCGTTGCGCTGGCGGCTGAAGGGGACGCCGGAGTACCGGCCGGCGTACGTGAAGGTGAGGCCCGTGGCGGCCCGCGCCCGGGTCAGCGCAGCTGCGACGAGGGCGTGCGCGTTGCGTGGCGCGCCCGCGTAGTTGATGCGGACGGGGATCGGTTCGCACGGGTCGAACTGGGTCGAGTCGGTCCTCCCCGCTGACGCGCGTCCGGCGGGGCGGTAGGGCATCGGCACCGTGACCGCCCCCGCTGCTGAGGCGCCCGCGGCGATGGTCGCGTCGACGCCGACGTGCGCAGCCGCGGCGACCCGGAAGACGTGCCGGCCGTAGTAGAAGGTCGGTGCGTTCAGCGTGAACCGTCCGTGGTCGTCGGTGACGACGGCGGCGCCCGGCGGCCTGGCCCAGCCGTGCGCGCTCCGGATCTCGAGCGCCACCCGCACGCCGGCGACGGGCCCGTGGGTCGTGGCGTCGACGACGGTGCCCGCGACCGGGACGCGCCGGTTCAGCGCCGCGGTCCCAGGGATCACGGACACGCCCACCGAGACCGGGTGGGGAGTCGGCGCGGCGGCCGTCGCGGCCGACCCGGCGAGGCCGGGCAGGCCGGGGATCGCCAGGAGGCAGGCGAGTGCGAGAGCGACGTACGACGGACGCAGGGGACGTGACACGGATACGCCTCCTTCCGGCGTCCAGTCGGCACGTGTCGGTGGGACCTGAGGATTGACGGCATTCGAACGAATGTTCGACACTGGATCCGTGCTGTCGCCCCGTGAACGTCCTGACGCCGCGATCATCCATGCGGACCTCGACTCGTTCTTCGCGTCGGTCGAGCAGCGCGACGACCCGCGGCTGCGCGGCCGGCCGGTGATCGTGGGCGGCGGTGTCGTGCTCGCGGCGAGCTACGAGGCGAAGGCGTTCGGCGTGCACTCGGCGATGGGCGGTCGCGCGGCGACGGCGGCCTGCCCCGATGCGATCGTGGTGCCCCCGCGCTTCGATGCGTACGTCGAGGCGAGCAAGCGCGTCTTCGAGATCTTCCGTGACACCACCCCGCTCGTGGAGGGCATCTCGATCGACGAGGCGTTCCTCGACGTCGGTGGCCTGCGGCGGCTCGTCGGACCGCCCGAGCAGATCGCGGCGACGCTACGTGCTCGCGTCCGCGACGAGGTCGGGCTGCCGATCTCCGTCGGCATCGCCCGGACGAAGTATCTCGCCAAGGTCGCCAGCGCGGTCAGCAAGCCCGACGGGTTGCTGCTCGTGCCGCCGCACGGGGAGGAGCACTTCCTGCACCCCCTGCCGGTCGAGCGGCTCTGGGGCGTCGGCGCCGTCACGGCCGCGAAGCTCCACGCCGAGGGGATCTACACGATCGGCCAGCTCGCGACCCGTCAGGAGGTGGAGCTGAGCCTCGCGGTCGGCAAGGCGTCCGGGCGGCACCTGCACGCCCTCGCCAACCTGCGCGACCCACGGCCGGTCGAGGTGGGCCGGCGCCGCGGGTCGATCGGCTCGCAGAGCGCGATGGGTCGCCGGAAGCAGACGTTCGAGGAGCTCGAGGTGCTCCTGGCCGCGCTCGTCGACCGGGTGGCGCGACGGCTGCGCGCCGGCGAGCGGATCGGGCGGACGTTCACGCTCCGGCTGCGCTTCGACGACTACACGCGGGCGACCCGGTCCGCGACCATCCCGCGCTCGACCGGGGCCACGGCGACCTGGCTGGCGACGGGGAGGCGAGTCCTGCGCGAGGCCCGGCCCCTCGTCGAGGAGCGCGGCTGCACGCTGCTCGGGATCACCATCTCGGGGCTCGTCGACGCGCGGACGGAGCAGCTCGAGCTGCCGCTGTTCACCGCCGAGTCGAAGGGGGTCGAGATCGACGGGGCCCTGGACGCCGTACGCGACCGCTTCGGGAAGGCCGCCGTCACCCGCGCCGCCCTGATCGGGCGGCACACGGGCCACGAGATGCCGACTCTGCCCGATCCCGGACGGAGCGGCGGATAGCCTGTGCCGCGTGAGCGTCGTGGCTGCGGTGGACCAGGCTCAGCGCCGGTTTCCGCCCGCTGCGTTCCCGCTGGGTGTGATCTACAAGTTCTTCGACGACCAGGGCAACTACCTGGCCGCGATCGTCACCTACTACGCGTTCATCGCGATCTTCCCGCTGATGCTGCTCGGCTCCTCGATCCTGGGCTTCTTCCTGGACGGCAACCCGAAGCTCCAGGCGGAGCTGCTCAACTCCGCCTTCAGCCAGTTTCCGATCATCGGCGACCAGCTCGGCCGGCCCGGGTCGATCCAGGGCTCCACGGGCGGCGTCATCATCGGCTCGATCGCCGCGCTGTACGGCGCGATGGGCCTCGGCCAGGCGATCCAGAACACCCTCAACACCGCGTGGTCGGTGCCCCGCAACAGCCGTCCCAACCCGTTCCTGCTGCGTCTGCGGAGCCTGCTGCTGCTCGCCACCGCGGGCGTCGCGGTCCTGGCGCTCTCCGTCGTGTCCACCCTCGGCGCCAACACGCAGATCTTCGGGCCGCGCATCGACACCACGCTGCGCTGGCTGATCACCATCGTCACCGTGCTGCTCATCGGCACCGTGCTCACGCTGCTCTTCCGGCTGGCGACGGCCCGCGACCACCCGCTGCGCTCGGCCGCACCCGGTGCCTTCGCGCTGGCGATCATGTGGCAGTTCCTGCAGTGGATCGGCACGGTCTACGTGACCAACGTGATCAACGAGGCGTCCGGCATGAACAAGACGTTCGCGCTCGTGCTCGGCCTCATCGCGTTCATCTACGTGGCCGCGGTCATGGGTGTGCTCGGCATCGAGGTCAACGTGGTCCTGGTGCGGCGGCTGTGGCCGCGCGCGCTGCTGACGCCGTTCACGGACTCCGTCGACCTGACCGACGCGGACAGGCGGGCCTACGCGTCGTACGCGCTGATGAACCGGCACAAGGGGTTCGAGACCGTCGCCGTCACCTTCGACGGCCGTGACGGAGACACCCACGAGATCGTGATGGACCCCAGCTGGGCGCGGAAGAGCCGGCGCGTGCGGCGCCGACCCGAGGTGGAGTCACTGGGGCCGCACGAGATCAGCCACCCGCACGATCACCTCTGACGCAACGGCACGAACCGGTACGCGCCGTGCGTGCTCACCTCGTCGCGCCCCCCGGACCGGACGACGAGGACCATCCGCCCGTTGACCGGCACGACGAGCCGACCCGGGTCGCCGAGCTGCTCCAGCAGGGGTGCGGGCATCTCGGTCGCGCCCGCGGAGACGAGGATCCGGTCGTACGGCGCCCGGTCCGGTGCGCCGAGGATGCCGGGTGCGGACGGCTCGACGTGCGCCCACGGTCGCCCGGCGGCCCTGACGTTGTCCGCGCCCCAGCTGGCCAGCCCGCGCACGAGCTCGACGCCGACGACCTCGCCCGTGGGGCCGGTGAGGTGGGCGAGCAGTGCGGTGGTCCAGCCGGATCCGGCGCCGACGTCCAGCACCCGCTGGCCGGGCCGCACCTGGAGGAGTCGCAGCATGTTGGCGACCGTCGTCGGTTGGGAGTTCGTCTGGCCGTATCCGATCGGCAGCGGGGCGTCGACGGCCGCACGGTGCCGTTGCCCCTGCGGGAGGAAGCCCTCACGCGGGACGGCGGCGAACGCCTCGTCGACGCTGTCCATGTCCCTCCTGTTTCCAGCCGCCAGGCCGATTCCTCACGCGTCCCCTCACGCGTCCCCTCAAGCGCCCCCTCACGCGTCCCCTCAAGCGTCCCCTCAAGCGTCATAGTGCGACAACCGCGGCCACTGCGCGGCCCACGACCCGATCGGGCCGTCGCACAGCCGCACGGGCAGCCCCTGCTCCTCCGCGTCGACGCCGAGACGGTTGTCCAGCCGCGTCATCTCCCGGCAGCCGGTGAAGAAGCGGTCCGCCTCGATGTCGCCGACCACCACGACGGGGGTCGCCGTCGCGGCCGGTGGGCCCCAGTTGCGCCAGCCGTTGTGGCCACTGAAGACGGGCAGCCCGACGTCGTACCACTCGGCGGCGCCGGCCTCGCCGTAGTTCTGCGTGAACACGACGGCCGTACGTCGCTGCTCGGGCGTGAGTCCGTCGACGACCGCGCGGATCTGGTCGGTGTAGGCGGGCCACCCGACCGTCTCGCGCTGGTCCTCCCCGACGTCGGCGTAGAACGAGTCCGCCCACGTCCGCACCGGCAGCAGCGGCAGGAACACGGGCCAGGCGATCGCCGCCGAGAGCACCAGGACCACCCCCGCCGCGACGAGACGGCGCCCTCGCCAGCGCTCGGCCAGCACCACGCACCCGGCAGCGAGCAGCGGCGGGATCGCGCCGGCCAGGTAGTAGCCCTTGCCGCCGGCGAGCAGGAACCACGCGGCGAGCACCAGGAACGTGACCGCGACCGGGCGGGCCGGTCGCCACGCAGGCCGCCGCATCAGCGCGACCAGCCCGGTCAGCCACACGACGGCGATGAGCGGGCTCAGCATCAGCAGGGTCTCGAGGACGTAGCCGATCCGTCCGCCGAGGCCGCCGTACTCGTCCCGGATGTCGGCCGCGAGCGCGAAGACCGGCCAGCCGTGCCGAGCCTGCCAGACCACGTTGGGGAGCCACATCAGCGCTGCGATCGCCGCGGCGAGCCACGGCCAGGGCGTACGCAGCGCCGGGCGCGACTCGCGGCACACCGCGAGGGCGACGAGCAGGGCCACGAGGAGGAACAGCACGGCGTGCTTGTTGTTGAGGCCGACGCCCGCGACCACGCCGGCGGCGAGCCACAGCCGGCGGGCACGACGTACGTCGGCCCGGAGCGCGGCCGTCGCCAGCGCCAGGATCGCGGTCCACGCCAGGGTGTCGAACGTGGCCGTCTCGAGCCAGTGGCCGAGCGTCAGCATGATGACCGAGGCGGCGCACAGGACGGCCGCGAGCACCTGGGCCGCCGGGCGGCCGCCGAGAGTCCGTGCGAACCAGGCCGTCAGCAGCGTCAGGGCGACCGCGGCGAGCATGCTCGGCACCCGCAGCACGAGGAGGCTGTGCGGCGCGACCGTGTCGGCGAGCCGGGCGAGGACCGCGGTGAGGGCAGGCTGGTCGGGGTAGCCCCACGCGAGCCGGTGCCCGGCCGAGGCGAAGTAGAGCTCGTCGCGGTGCGGGCCGTAGTGCGGCGCGAGCGCGACCAGGGCGGCCGCCTGCACGGCCACCACGAGCGCGATTCCGCGCGCGCCGTCGCGTGTGCCGGTGGGGGTCACGAGCCGATGCTAGGGATTCCGGCAGGATGACCGCATGCCTGATTACGCCGAGCTGGTCCGGTACGACGTCGCGGACGGCGTCGCCACCATCACCCTCGACTCGCCCCACAATCGCAACGCGCTCTCGCGCCAGCTCCTCGGCGAGCTGCTCGAACGCCTCGCCAGGGCGGCCGCCGACGAGGACGCGAAGGTGGTCCTGCTGACCTCGGCGGGTCGGGTCTTCTGCTCCGGGGCCGACCTCTCCGAGGCCGCCAGCGGTGCCGCCGAGGACGGGCCCCGCGCCATCGTGGGCCTGCAGCGTGCGATCGTCGCCCACCCCAAGCCTGTCGTGGTCCGGCTCGCCGGGCCGGTCCGCGCCGGCGGTATCGGCATCGTCGCGGCCGCCGACATCGTGGTCGCGGCCGAGGACGCCGACTTCGCGCTCACCGAGGTCAAGCTGGGGCTCACGCCGGCGGCCATCTCGCTCACGGTCCTGCCCCGGCTGACCAGCCGCGCGGCGGCGTACACGTTCCTCACGGGGGAGCGGTTCACCGCGGCGGCGGCGGTGGAGTTCGGGCTGGTGACCACCGCGGTCGGGGCGGACGGCCTCGACGCCGAGGTAGCCCGGGTGTGCGCGTCCATCGTCACCGGCGCACCGCAGGGCCTGCGCGAGACCAAGGCACTGCTCGCCCGGCCGCTGCTCGCCGCCATCGACGCGGGTGCCGACGACATGGCCACGCTCAGCGCCCGGCTGTTCGCCTCGGACGAGGCGCGCGAGGCGATGCTGGCGTTCCTGAGCCGGAAGTCCTGAGCGACGCGCGTCGTGGGTGGGATCGCGCACTAGTCCGCGCGTGGACGCACTCACAACTGCCGAGGCAACCTTTCAGGTCGCCACCGAGTCGTAGGGGGCATGACAGCCATGGGGGTCACGGACGCGACGGTCGCGGGAGGTGACGCGGTCGGGTTCGAGGAGTTCGTCGCCGTCCGGTCCAGCGCGCTGCTCCGGACGGCGTACCTGCTCACCCACGACCACGCCCTCGCCGAGGACCTGCTCCAGACGACGCTGACCAAGGCCTGGTTCGCGTGGTCGCGGATCGAGGCGGCGCCGGAGGCCTACGTGCGCAAGGTGCTCGTCAACACCTTCGCCACCTGGTGGCGGCGCAAGTGGAACGGCGAGCTGGCGACCGACCAGGTGCCCGACGCGGGGGTCGCCTCCCGCGCCGAGGCGTCCGACGCTCGCCATGACCTGTGGCGCGCGATGGAGCGGCTGCCGCGCCGGCAGCGGGCTGTCGTCGTGCTGCGCTACTTCGAGGACCTGTCGGAGTCAGAGACCGCCGCGCTGCTCGGCTGCTCCGTCGGCACCGTGAAGAGCCAGGCCAGCAAGGCGCTGGCCAAGCTCCGCATCGACCCCTCGCTCGCCACCGTCGACACCACCGGGGAGGACCTCGCATGAGCACCCTCGACGACCTTCGCGCCACCCTCACGTCCCACGCGCTGGCCGAGGACACCGCCCTTCCCGGCCGGCTCGACTCCGTCCGCTCCCGCGTCACCGTCGTACGCCGGCGCCGACGTGCGGCCACGGTCGCCGGTGCGGTCGCCGCGATCGCCGTCGTGGCTGCCGGGGTCGCGCTCCCGCGCCTGGTGACGACCGACGGCGTCCCCGATCTCGCCGCCTCGGCGCACGTGACCTGGGGCGGGTTCGACTACGCGCTGGTCGAGGAGCTCCAGAGCCGGCCGGGGGACGATCGGCTCGACGTCACGATCCCGCGCTCCGACCGTGATCAGGTCGTGGTGCTCGTCGCCGAGGACCTTCACGGGGGCAGCGTCACTCTCGGGACGAAGGCGTCGCAGTCGGAGGGCGGCGAGCTGCTGGATCGCCTCGTCGAGGACGGTGCCGGAGCCCCGGTCTCGGTGACCGCGGCCGCCGGGACCGACGTCAGCCGGGTGCCGCTGGTCGCGACCGTCGACGGTGGCACCTCGGGCACGCGGGTCGCCGTCGCGGTCTACCGTCGCACGGACGCGATGCCGCGCGGTGTCCTCGACGCGACCGGGGCGACCGTCTTCCGGCAACGGGTCGGCGGGCGCGAGCTGCTCGCAGGCGCCTTCGTCGAGCCCGGCCGTGCGGAGCGGACCTTCAGCTTCCGCGGCGCCCTCTCGGACGTCCGTCTCGCCGACTTCTGCTCGGTCCCGAACGGCGGGTCGTGGAGGAACGGGCCGTGGGTCCACGTCTCGATCGACGGCGACGGCTTCATGAGCGGGTCGTGCGGGGCACCGTCCGAGGACGCGACAGGCTCGTCGTACTACCCCGATCTCCACGAGGTGAAGGAGCACAGCGCGCGCGTCTGGATCAGCACGACCCAGGGTGGCGCGCCGACTCCGGTGGCGGGTGCCGTGGTCGGGCTGGGCCTCTACGGCCCGACGGACACCGTCGACGTGCACGGCTCGACGATCGACCGGGTCGTGGAGTCCGCGGGGCGGCTGTGGCAGCTCGACCACGTGATCGACTCCGAGCCGGGCACCCACCGGATCGTCGCGACCTGGACCAACCCGCGTGACCACTTCCTCGTCGGCTACGCGGCCGAGCGGACCCGCCGGGTGACGATCGGCGGCACGGTCCCCGGCGGCGGCACGACCGACAACTCGGCCGGGAGCCTCGCCGACGCCCGCTCGTCCTCGGTGGGCGGCGTCGTCCTCCCCGGCGGCAAGCAGTCCTTCACCGTGACGTGGCCGGCCCAGTACGCCGACGCCAGCGGCGCGATCCTCGTCTACCGCCCGGCTGACTGACCGGCCCGGCGCGACGTCATACGGGGTGGTTGCCGGGACGACCACCCCGTATGACGTCCGGCGAACAAGGGAAAGAGCGAGACAACATGCGTCCGACGCGTCCCGAAGGGTAGGCTTTTCGACTTGCTGCCCTCTGCCAGAGAGGGTGGCCGGGACATGGATGAGCCTCGAGGGGACAGCGGGTTGAGCGAGGAGCTTGTCGAGCAGGAGATCGCGCGCGAGCAAGGGTTCGTGGACCGGGTCTACGTGCAGCTCGAGAGGTCGGCGAAGTCGGCCCAGGCGTTGGCGAAGGAAGGTCACGCACGCGGTGGCCTCGGCCACGAGGGAGGCCTCGTCGAACGTGACGCGATGGTCTTCCAGGCTGCGCGGCGCATCGCGCAGCTGGACGCGGCGCACGAGGGGCTCGTCTTCGGGCGCCTCGACCTGCGCCCGGAGGTCGACGGCGAGCCCCGCTACATCGGGCGGATCGGGCTGCGCGACGACGACCGCGACTCGCTGCTGATCGACTGGCGTGCGCCCGCCGCCGCGGTGTTCTACCAGGCCACCGCGGCGGAGCCGCAGAACGTCGTACGTCGTCGTGTGCTGCGATCCCGCGGTCGCGACGTGCTCGGCGTCGAGGACGAGCTGCTCGACGGCACCGCCGAGACCGATCTCCCGATCATCGGCGAGGGCGCCCTGATGGCGCAGCTCAGCCGCGCCCGCGACCGGCAGATGCACTCCATCGTCGCCACGATCCAGGCCGAGCAGGACAAGGCGATCCGCGCGCCGGGCAAGGGCGTGGTGTCGATCTCCGGCGGCCCCGGTGTCGGCAAGACCGTGGTCGCGCTGCACCGTGCGGCGTACCTCCTCTACACCGACCGGCGTCGCTACGAGGCCGGCGGCGTGCTCATCGTCGGCCCGTCCGGCGTGTTCATGACCTACATCTCGCGCGTCCTGCCGAGCCTCGGCGAGACCGCGGTCGCCCTGCGCAGCCTCGGCGAGGTCGTCGACGGCGTCCGGGCGACCCGCCACGACGAGCCCGCCGTCGCGGCCGTCAAGGGATCCGCGCGGATGGCCGAGCTGCTGCGCCGCGCCGCGCGCCAGCAGGCGCCGGGCAGCCCGGGGGACTTCCGGATCTTCTACCGCGACGACGTCCTCGTCCTCGACGTCCGCAGGCTCGGCCAGCTGCGTCGCCAGCTGATGAGCCAGGGCCGCCGCAACCGCCAGGTGCCCCGGGTCGCCAACGCGCTGCTCGACGCGCTGTGGCGCCAGGTGCGCGGCGAGCGCGGCCGCGAGCGCGGCAAGGAGGCGTTCGAGGACGACATGCTGAGCGACCAGCGCTTCCTCGACTTCGCCGCGGGCTGGTGGCCGGCGCTGGACGCGCAGACCGTGCTCGGCTGGCTCCGCGACCCGGAGTTCCTGGCCCGCGTCGGCGAGGCCGTCGTCTCGGCCGAGGACCAGGCGCTCCTGCTGAAGTCGTGGTCGTCGCACCCTGCCGCCAACGGAGGGGTCGACCTGTCCATCGAGGACGTCCCACTGCTCGACGAGCTCCGCTACGCCCTCGGCGACCTGCCCGAGCAGCCGGCCGACGAGCGTGACGTCGACCCCGAGCTCGGCATCAACGTGCAGGAGCTGATCACAGCCTCCGACCGTGAGTACGCCACCGGGCCCGGCTGGCGCCCGCCGACCAACCGGATCGACGACGACCCGTTCTCGCACGTCCTCATCGACGAGGCGCAGGACCTCACGCCGATGCAGTGGCGCATGGTCGGCCGCCGCGGCCGGACGGCGTCGTGGACCATCGTCGGCGACCCGGCCCAGTCGTCCTGGCCGGTGCCGGAGGAGGCCGCGGCCGCCCGGGCGGAGGCGCTCGAGGGCAAGGCGGTCCACGAGTTCCACCTCGGCACCAACTACCGCAACAGTGCGGAGATCTACGACTTCGCCGCGGCGTACGCCGAGCGGGTCGGCCTGAACGCCGACCTGCCGACCGCCGTGCGGTCGACCGGTGTCGAGCCGGTCGTCATCGACGAGGTCGTCGACCTGGAGGCGACCACTCGCGACGAGGTGGTCCGGCTGGCCGGCGAGGTCGCCGGCACGGTCGGCATCGTCGTGCCGGTCGCGCGCCGCTCGGAGGTCAACTCCTGGCTCGCCTCGTGGCCGGAGCTCGCCGACGACGCACCCTCGGCTCGGGCCTCCGCGGCCGACGCGGGCGCGACGCCGTCCGGCGACGACCGCGTCGTCGTGCTCACCGGCCTGGACACCAAGGGCCTGGAGTTCGACGCCATCGTCGTCGTACGTCCTCAGGAGATCGAGGACGAGTCGCCGACAGGCCGGGCGACCCTCTACGTCGTGCTCACCCGCGCCACGCAGCTGCTGACGACGATCAGCTGACGGGGTCGGCCGGTCCGCGGCCGGCTGCGGCGGGGCGGAGTGGCTCAGGAGCGGCGCGCCCCTGCCGACGGTGACGAGGACCATCGCGACGTCGGTCGCCTGCCGGTTAAGGTGCGCTCGGCGCGTCGTACTCATGAACGGACACACATGTCGCACCGGTATCTCCTTCGGCTGACCGCCCTGGTGTCGGGGCTCGTGCTCCTCGGCGCGGCACCCGCGACCGCCGGACGCGAGCTGCACGGGCGTCAGGTCGGGCCTGCGGCGAGCCGGCTGGCCTGGTCGGACGCGGGGACCTACGTGCTGGGCGACTCGATCACCGCCGAAGGCACCGCCGAGCTCCAGGCACGCCGGCCGCGCTGGACGATCAACGGCCTGCACGGCCGGCCGGTCTCGACGCTCCCGCTCATGGTCGCGAACGTCCGCGCGGTCGACCAGCGGCCCTTCCGGGTCGTCGTCGAGCTCGGGTCCAACCAGTCGCCGGCGTGGTCGAAGTCCGACTACCGGGCCGCGATCGACGCTCTGCCGACGTCGACGCGCGTGCTCCTCGTGACGCCGTACAAGCAGCCCGGTGGCCACTGGGCGCCCAAGGGTGTGCAGGCGACCACGCGCTACGCCCGCTGGATGCAGCAGGTCGCCCGAGAGCGGCCGCACACCTGCGTCGTCCCCTGGCGCGCGAAGGCGGCCGCCCACCCCGAGTGGCTGCGCGACGGGCTGCACCCGACCGACGACGGCTACGCGCACTGGGCCGACCTCATCCTGGAGACCGACAGCACCTGTCGCTGAGCCGCCGTCCCACGCCGTCCCCGCGCCTGAAATCACGTGGCGGCGGGCGACTACGCTGCCGCTCATGACCACGCACTCGACCGCCCGGGACGCCATCGCCGCGATCCAGGGGCACGAGGCGTGGGCGCTCATCCGGCGCTCCACACGGGTGGGTGGCAAGGACACGATCGGGGCCCTCGGCGGCGCCCGCTGGGTGGCCGAGTCGCTGCTCGACGTACCTCTCGAGACCGGCGCGCCCGAGCCCGGGCACACGGTCGACAGGCTCGTCGCGGTGCCGTTCCGGCAGGTCGCCGAGCGCGGGTTCGAGGCGCACGACGACGGTACGCCGCTCGTCGTGGTCGACGTCGAGACCGAGATCGAGCTGACCGTCGGCGACGTGATCGAGGCGCTGCCGGACGGTGACATCGAGTTCGTCGACCGCGGCGGCTTCGAGTCCTCCGACGCGGACTACGAGAAGCTCGTCGAGGCGATCATCCGTGACGAGATCGGGCAGGGCGAGGGTGCCAACCTCGTGATCGGCCGCCACTACCGCGCCGTCGTCGCCGACTGGAGCGCCGAGAAGGCGCTCACCGTGTATCGCAGGCTCCTCGAGCGCGAGCGCGGCGCCTATTGGACGTTCCTCTTCTTCACCGGCGACCGCTACCTGATCGGCGCCTCGCCCGAGCGGCACGTCTCGATCGTCGGCGGCGACGTGCGGATGAACCCGATCTCCGGCACCTTCCGCCTCCCGCGGCTGTCGGTGGACACCGTGGAGGCGGCGACCCCCGAGAGCACGGTCGCCGAGCTCAAGCCCGCGCTGCTCGACTTCCTCCGCGACGAGAAGGAGATCTACGAGCTCTACATGGTCGTGGACGAGGAGCTGAAGATGATGTGCGACATCTGCTCCGAGGGCGGCCAGGTCCTCGGGCCGTTCCTGAAGCCGATGTCGCGGCTCATCCACACCGAGTACCTCCTCGCCGGCCACACCGAGCGTGACCCCCGCGAGGTCCTGCGCGACACCATGTACGCCGCCACGGTGACGGGGTCGCCCGTGGAGAACGCCTGCCGCCTGATCAAGACCTACGAGCCCGAGGGCCGCGGCTACTACGGCGCCGCACTGGCGATCTTCGGTCGCGACGCGTCCGGCGCCCCGGTCGTCGACAGCCCGATCGTCATCCGCACCGCCGACGTGTCGGCCTCCGGCGAGCTGAAGGTCACGGCCGGGGCCACGCTGGTGCGCGACTCCGACCCGGCGTACGAGGTGGCCGAGACGCACGCCAAGGCCGGCGGCATCCTCGCCGCCTTCGGCCTCGTGCCGCCGGCGCCCGTGCCGTCGGGTCTCGGCATCCCCGAGCTGGTCGCCGACGAGGACGTGCTGCTCGAGCTCAACAAGCGCAACCGGCGGCTGTCGTCGTTCTGGCTCACCGACCAGGCCGGCGCCACGCCCGACCCGCGCCTCGCCGGCCTCTCGGTCGTCATCCTCGACGGCGAGGACGACTTCGTGAAGATGCTGCGCCACATCCTCGGCGTCTTCGGCATGACCTCGACGGTCGTCCGCCACGAGGAGATCGACGAGAGCCGGCTCGACGACCAGCTCAACGGGGACCTGGTCATCGTCGGGCCCGGACCGGGCGATCCCCGCGACGGCGCCGACCCGAAGATGGCCAACCTGCGGGCCGCGGTGGCGTCGCTGCTGGCGGCTCGCCGGCCGTTCCTCGCCGTCTGCCTCGGCCACCAGGCGCTGTGCCACCAGCTCGGGATCGGGCTGCACTACAAGGACATCGTGTTCCAGGGCACCCAGTCGGCCGTGCCGCTCACGCTCCGCGGGGAGAGCCGCACGGAGCGGGTCGGCTTCTACAACACGTTCGTCGGTCGGGCCGACGGGCCGCTGCCGGACGGCGTCTCGGTGGACGCCGACGCGGTCTCGGGCGACGTGCACGCCGTCCACGGTCCGCACTTCGAGGGCATCCAGTTCCACGCCGAGTCGATCCTCACCGAGCGCGGCTTCGACGTGCTCCACGAGCTCGTCGCCCGACTCCTGCTGGACTGACGGTGGCGCCGCGCGTGGTCGTCGTCGACCACCACGACTCCTACACCTGGAACCTCGTCCACCTCGTCGCGTCCGTCACCGGCCGACTGCCCGACGTCGTCGAGCACGACGAGGCGTCCTGGGTCGACCTGGCCGGCTACACCCACGTCGTCCTGTCGCCGGGGCCGGGCCACCCGTCCGCCGAGCGTGACTTCGCGCTGGGTCGTGAGGTGCTGCTGGCCGCCGACCGGCCGGTGCTGGGCGTCTGCCTGGGGATGCAGGGCCTCGTGACGACGTACGGCGGGGTGGTCGGCCGCGTCCTGCCCGCCCACGGCGAGGTGGCGTCGGTGTCCCACGACGGCCGCGGGGTGTTCGCGGACGTGCCGTCGCCGTTCGACGCGGTGCGCTACCACTCCCTGGCCGCCCTGGAGCTGCCCGACTGCCTCGAGGCGACCGCCTGGGCCCCCGACGGAGTGATCATGGGCGTGCGGCACCGGACCCTGCCGCTCGAGGGCGTGCAGTTCCACCCCGAGTCGGTGCTGTCCGAGCACGGCGCCGCGCTCGTCGCGAACTTCCTGGAGGTCGCGTGGACGCCGGCGTGACCCCTGGGTCGTCCTCCGCTCCACGAGGTGGCATCGAAGAGATGTTCGCCGAGGTCGCCCGTGAGCATCCGCGCTGCGTGTGGCTCGACGGCGGAGGCGGCCGGGACTGGTCGGGCCGCCGGTCGCTGCTCGGCTGGCTCGAGCCCTCGGACGTGTCCCTCACCTACTCCGCCTCACGCGGTGAGGTGACGCGGCACGTCGACGGCCGCGCGGAGGTCGTCGGCTCCGACGTCTTCGAGGTGCTCGCGCGCGAGGTCGCGACGGGTGGTCAGTGGTTCGGGTATCTCGGCTACGCCTGCCGGGCCGACCTCCCCGCGACGCCGTCGGCCGACATGCCCGACGCGGTCTGGATGCGGCCGAGCCACCTGCGCCTGGTCGACCACGACTCACCCAGGGAAGACCGGACCGCACCCAGGGAGCACCGGAACTTCCGGGGTGTCGTGCAGCCCCGGAAGTTCCGGAGTCCCCGGTTAACCGGGGACTCCGCCCCCGCCCCCGCCCCCGCCCCCGCCGCCTACCGGGAGGCGTTCGAAGCGGTCCAGGAGGCACTCCATGCGGGTGACACCTACGAGACCAACCTGACCTACCGCATCACCGTGGAGCAGCCGCACGACCCCGCCGCGGCGTACCTGATGCTGCGCAGCGTCAACCCCGCGCCGTACGCCGGCTTCCTCCAGCACGACGTCCCTGGCGCCGGCGCGTGGCTGCTCAGCTCGAGCCCGGAGCGGTTCGCGCTGGTCGACGACGGCTGGATCGAGACGCGGCCGATCAAGGGGACCACGCCCCGGTCCGCCGACCCGGCGACCGACGCCGAGCACGCACGCCGCCTCGCGGACGACACCAAGTTCCGCAGCGAGAACCTGATGATCGTCGACCTCCTCCGCAACGACCTCTCGATGGTCTGCGAGCACGGCACGGTGACCGTGCCCGACCTGATGCGGGTCGAGTCGTACTCCAGCGTCCACCAGCTCGTCAGCACGGTCCGCGGCCGGCTGCGCGAGGGGATCGGCACGGTCGACGCGCTGAGGACGCTCTTCCCGGCGGGCTCGATGACGGGCGCGCCGAAGCTGCGCACGATGGAGATCATCGACCGCGTCGAGGCTCCGCCGGAGCTGGGCGGGCCACGCGGCGCCTACTCCGGCGCGTTCGGATGGATCTCGGCCGACGGCGCGGCCGACCTCGGCGTCGTCATCCGCACGCTCACCAGCCCCGACAGGCGGCGGTGGACCCTCGGCACGGGCGGCGGGATCACGGTGCGCAGCGACGTCGAGGAGGAGTACGCCGAGAGCCGCTGGAAGGCGGAGCGACTGCTCGCCGCCCTCGATGCCGCGGGCGGCGGCGGCGTGGCAGGCTGATCCCATGGCCATCTCGCTGCGCAACATCGTGCTCGACACGACGGACGTGCCTGGTCTCTCGGAGTTCTACCGGGACCTGCTCGGGTGGAGCTTCCCCGACGGCTACGACCCCGACGACCACACGTGGCGCACCCTGGTCGGCCCGGACGGCGTACGTCTGGCGTTCCAACAGGCCGAGTCGGTGGCGCCGACGACCTGGCCCGACCCGGCGGTGCCGCAGCAGCTGCACCTGGACTTCCTCGTCGACAGCGTCGAGGAGCTGGAGGCGCACCGTCGCCGGGCGCTCGAGCTGGGGGCCGCCGTACGCATGGATCAGTCGGACGACGCCGAGGAGCCGCTCTGGGTCTTCACCGATCCGGCGGGACACACCTTCTGCGTGTTCGCATGGCCGGGGCAGTGATCGTTCACCGATGATTCGCAGGGCGCGCAACGGCGATGCAACAGGAGAGGACTAACGTGGACGACATGGCTCAGCCGCACGTGATCGTGCTGTTCGGGGCGACCGGCGACCTGGCTCGCCGCAAGTTGCTGCCGGGCCTGCTCCGCCTCTTCGAGGCCGGGCTGCTCGAGGACTCGATGATCGTCGGGACCTCGCTCGAGGAGATCGACTCCGAGGGGTTCGTGAAGCTGGCGCGCGACGCCTGCGAGGAGTTCGGCAAGGGCGTCGTGAGCGACCAGCGCTGGGCGCCGTTCGCGGCGATGCTGTCCTATGTCCCGACCTCCCAGGGCGCGCACGCGCTGGCCGACCTCGTCAAGGACGCGGAGAAGAGGCTGGGCGGGCCCGCCCAGCGGCTGCACTACCTGTCGGTGCCGCCCAAGGCCGCGCTCGACGTCATCCACGAGCTCGACGAGGCCGGGCTGGTCGAGCGTGCGCGGATCATCATGGAGAAGCCGTTCGGCACCGACCTGGCCTCCGCGAAGGTGCTCAACGCCGCCGTGCACCAGGTCTTCGGCGAGGACCAGATCTTCCGCATCGACCACTTCCTCGGCAAGGAGGCGGCGCAGAACATCCTCGCGTTCCGGTTCGCCAACGGCCTCTTCGAGCCGATCTGGAACCGCAACTTCATCGACCACGTCCAGATCGACGTGCCCGAGACGCTCGGGCTCGAGGGCCGCACCGCCTTCTACGAGAGCACCGGCGCCTACCGCGACATGGTCGTCACCCACCTGATGCAGGTGCTGGCGTTCATGGCGATGGAGCCGCCGACGTCGCTGGCGCCGGGTCCGATCAGCGACGAGAAGAACAAGGTCTTCCGTTCCATCCGGCCGATCGACCCCGCCAACGTCGTCCGCGGGCAGTACACCGGCTACCGCGGCAAGAACGAGGTCGCGGACGACTCCGACACCGAGACGTTCATCGCGCTCAAGGTCATCATCGACAACTGGCGCTGGGCGGGTGTGCCGTTCTTCCTGCGCACCGGCAAGAAGATGGCCGAGGGCGCGCGGATCATCTCGATCGCGTTCAAGGAGCCGCCGCTGACGATGTTCCCGGCAGGCTCCAACGCGGGCACCCAGGGGCCGGACCACCTCACGTTCGACCTCGCCGACCAGTCCAAGATGTCGCTGTCGTTCTACGGCAAGCGGCCCGGACCGGGCATGAAGCTCGAGAAGCTCTCGATGCAGTTCTCCACCACCGAGACCTCCTCGGCGGTCGGCGTGCTGGAGGCGTACGAGAGGCTGATCCACGACGCCATGCGCGGTGACCACACGCTCTTCACGACCGCGGAGGGCATCGAGACGCTGTGGGAGATCTCCCAGCCGCTGCTCGACAACCCCTCGCCGGTGCGGCTCTACGCCCCGGGCTCGTGGGGTCCGAACGCCATCCACCAGCTCATCGCGCCGCACGCCTGGCGGCTGCCGTTCGAGCGGTCGTGGCGCGAGACGGGGACCCTGCAGAAGGAGTGACCCGGCGACCGGCGCCGCCGCATGCTGTGGATGCTCACCGTGACACGTGGGCCCCGGACGCGGAGAGCTGGCCGAGGAGCACCTTCGTGGCGCGCAGGACCCGCGGGCCGTCGTACGGCCTGAGGGCGAGGGCGTTGACGGTCTGGATCAGGGCGTGGTTCTGGAGGAAGGCCGAGACGGCGTACGCCGATCCCGAGGCGTTGACGACCAGCCGTGCGTCGTCGGCGCCCGGGACGGCCGGGCGGCTGACCGTGCCCGCGGGCTTCATCGTCGACCACGCGGCCTCGAGCCCCTGGTCGAACCAGAGGTAGGACAGCTCGAACGTCGGGTCGCCCTTCTTCACCGGGACGAGCGCGCAGCGGGGCGTGTCCGCCGTGCCGGTCTCCTTCCGCAGCGGCGCGCCGAGCACGCGTGAGACCGCCGCGGCGTCGATGCCGTCGCACGGGTTGAACGTCGGCTCTGACGGCGACGCCGACGCGGACGGGGAGGCCGTGGTCGTCGCACGAGCGGCCGGCGTCGGGTCGCCGGACGAGCAGCCGGCGAGCAGGACGAGCACGCCGCCCGTCAGTACGGCGGTCAGGCGGCGGTTCACCGGCTGGGTGCCTCCTTCGGCATCGGGGCGGCGACACCGGGGACCTGGAAGACCAGGCGGGCGCCGCCGGACGGGGCCTGCTCGGCGGAGACCGAGCCGCCGTGGCGCTCGGCCGTCTGCCGGACGATCGAGAGACCGAGCCCGGAGCCCGGCATGGCGCGGGACTCGGCGGATCGGTAGAAGCGGTCGAACACGTGCGGCCGGTCGTCCTCGGCGATGCCGGGACCCTCGTCGTCGACCGTGAGCACGCCGTCGTGCAGCGCGACCCGGACGGTGCCGGCGGGCGGGCTCCACTTCGCGGCGTTGTCCAGGAGGTTGGTGACGGCTCGCTCGAGCCCCGCGGACTCCCCGAGGACCCACCACGGCTCGGTGTCGATCGCGAACGTCACCGCCGGTGCCCGCAGCCTCACCCGGGCCGCCGCGTGGTGGACGATCTCGTGCAGCTCCACGGACTCGACGACGGGGGTGAGCGGCTCGTCGCGAGCCAGCTCGACGAGGTCGCCGATGAGCGAGGTCAGCTCCTCCATCTGGGCGTGTACGTCGGCCAGCAGCTCGGCCCGCTGGTCCGCACTCAGCATCGGTCCTGGGGCGAGGTCGGCCTGGGTCAGCAGGTCGATGTTGGTCCGCATCGAGGTGAGCGGGGTGCGCAGCTCGTGACCGGCGTCCGCGATGAGCTGCCGCTGTCGCTGCTGCGAGGCGGCGAGCGCCGCGAGGAGTCCGTTGAACGCGGTCGCCAGCCGGGCGATCTCGTCGTCCCCCTCGACGGGCAGCGGGGCGAGGTCGCTCGGTGAGATCTCCTCGACCGATCGCGTGAGACGGCGCACCGGCCGGAGCCCGTTGACCGCGACACCCCAGCCCGCGAGAGCGGCGACCAGGACGCCCACCAGGCCGCAGAAGAGCATGACCAGCCCCAGCCGGTGCAGCAGGTGCTCCTGGGGTGTGAGGGCCTGGGCCAGCACGAGCGCTCGGGGCTCCCCGGTCACCATCGTGGGCACCGCGACGACGCGGTACTTCTGGTTGCCCGACGAGATGGTCCGGATGCTCGAGCTGACCTTCTGCTGCGCGACGTTGAGCTCGGGCCTCGACAGCGGGGGGAAGCCGCCGACCCGGTCGGGGATGTGCACGCCGCCGTCGACGTCGACGAACGCGATCCGGATGTCGGCGGTGCTGACGACGGCGGCCGGGATCTCGTTCTGGGTCAGCACCAGCAGGGCCGGGGAGACGGCCGCGGCGCGTGCCCGCTGCGTGAGGCTGTCGTCGGTGTTCGCGACGAGCTGGTGACGCATCAGGGCATACGTCGTCACCGACAGCATCGCCACGACGAGGCCGACGGCGATGGTGGTCAGAAGGGTGACGCGGCTGGCGAGCGAGCGGCGGTAGTGCCACGCGCCGTCCGACGTCCGTTCGACGAACGCGGCGGTCATGACAGCGAGGAGGGGGTCACGACTCGCCCGCCCTCAACACGTAGCCGACGCCGCGCACGGTGTGGATGAGTCGCGGCTCGTCCTCGGCCTCCGTCTTGCGGCGCAGGTAGCCGACGTACACCTCGAGCGAGTTGGCGGTCGTCGGGAAGTCGAAGCCCCACACCTCCTCGAGGATGAACGATCGCTCGAGCACGCGCCGCGGGCGCCGCAGGAACATCTCCAGCAGCGTGAACTCCGTGCGGGTCAGCTCGATGCGCCGCGGGCCGCGGGTCACCTCGCGGGTGGCGACGTTCATGGTCAGGTCCGCGAACGAGAGCACCTCGTCCTCCGGGCCCTCCGCGGGCACCGCCCGCCGCAGCAGCGCACGCAGCCGGGCGAGCAGCTCGGGCAGGGCGAACGGCTTCGTCAGGTAGTCGTCCGCGCCGGCATCGAGTCCGTCGACCCGGTCGCCGACCGCGTCGAGGGCGGTGAGCACGATGATCGGCACGTCGTTGCCCGCCGCTCGAAGCGCCTTGGTCGCCTCGAGGCCGTTGAGGCGCGGCATCATCACGTCCATGACGACCACCTCCGGGCGCGCGGACGCGATGACGGCGAGCGCCTCGGCGCCGTCGCCGGCCAGCGAGACGTCGTACCCGTTGAACTCGAGCGAGCGTCGCAGCGACTCGCGCACGGCCTTGTCGTCCTCGACGACGAGGACGCGAGGCTTGGGCGCGGCGGGACTGGTCACGGCACTAGATTGCCACCGACTGCTGAACGGGCGCTGAGAGTGCCGGACCGCGCAACGTCATACGCCCTGGCTGCTCACGCGACCACCTCGTATGACGTCCGGCCTCCACCGACCCGCCGACGCGAGCGCCTCGTCAGCCGATGATCCTGTCGAGGAGCTCGAACGTGTCGTCCACGAAGTGGCCCTCGGGTCGCACCACCAGCGTCCCTCCGAGCCGGTCCAGCAGCACGCATCCCTGCTCGGCGTCGCACCCGAACGGGTCCACCACTGAGTTGACGAACCAGAGGTCCCGGGCGCTGCGCCGGATCTCCTCCCACGCGTACGACGGCTGCAGCACCGGCTCCTCGTTCGTGTTGGGAGGCGTCGAGTAGCCCGCGACGAGCACGGCCTGCGCGACCGTCACGTCGAGGTGCTCCAGCAGTGCCAGCAGCAGGGCTGCCCCGCCGGAGTGGCCGACGAGCACGGTGTCCTCGTCGAAGGAGTGCGCCTCGAGCACCGACGGCAGGAACGTCTCGATCGGCTCGACGTTGATCCCCGGCAGGTGCGGGACCTCGACGGTGTAGCCCCGGGCCCGGAGCCGCTCGGCGAGCCACGGATACCAGATGTAGGTGGGCCGCGCGCCCGTGCCGTGGAAGATGATCGCCCTCTTGCTCATCGCGCCGGCCACCCTGCGCCGGCCACGTCGACCGGCACCCGCACGACCTGGCCGTCCCAGTCGGTGTGGGTGGACAGCGCGGCGGCGCCGGGCCACCGTGCGCCGACGACGTACAGCTCCGGCACGTCGGCGAGCGTGCAGGCGAAGCCCCCGCGGTCGAGCGTGACGGTCGCGAGCACGTCGCCGCCCTCGGCGACCCGCACGCAGTGCTGGTGGGGGACGTCGGCGTACCAGGCGGCGCCCTCGGCGTCGAGGCAGATCCCGTCGGGGTTGTCGTCGCCCAGTGAGGCCCACGTCCGGCGACCGGACAGGGTGCCGTCGTCCGCGACGTCGAAGCCGACCAGCTCCGAGCGGTAGGAGTCGGCGACGACGAGCGTGCGCCCGTCGGCGCTCACGGCCATGCCGTTGGGGAAGGCGATGTCGTCCGCGACGACCACGGCATCCTCACCGGGTCGCACGAGGGCGACGAAGCCCGGTGCCCGGTCGCCGGCCGGGGGGCCCTGCGCGAAGTCGAAGCCGGCACCGTTGACGTAGGCGAAGCCACGCCCGTCGACCACGATGTCGTTGCAGCCGTGCGGCGAGAGGCCGGCCAGGTCGGCGTACGCCGTGAGGGTCCCGTCGGCCTCGCGCGTGAGCAGCGCGCGCTCGGGACCCGAGACCAGCACCAGGCGGCCGTCCGGCAGGAAGTCGAAGCACAGCGGCAGCGACGCGTGCCGCACGACGACGTCGAGCCGACCCTGCCCGTCGAGCGTGAGGATCTGCCCGGCGGTCCAGTCGCTGAACCAGAGTCGGCCCTCGTGCCAGCGCGGCGACTCGACCAGGCCCAACCCGGTGGCGAGGACGTCCATCAGTGGCAGTGCCCGCCGTGCGCGTCCACCTGGGTCACGCCGGGCCTGGTCCACTGGGCGACGGGCCGGCCGTCCTTGCGCCACCACCCGGTGCCGCCGCTCGCCCGGTGCGGCTGCGGCCAGCCCGCCGGCGAGTCCTCCCACTGCTCCTGGCGCCCGTAGACGGTCAGGTCGGCCAGCAGGAGCGACGGGATCATCGCCTCGCAGCCGCGGCCGTCGGTGTCGTAGGTCTGGAACACCCGGTCGCCGACCCGGAGGTAGGCGTTGATCCAGCCATCGGACACACCCGACTCGTCGACGCCGTGCACGGAGAACCACGGCACCGTGTAGCCCATGAAGTCGCGGAACGGCTCGTACTCCTCCCGCGGCCCCTCGCACCACACGCCGAAGGCGATCCCGCGGGCCTCGATGTAGGCGGGATCCTGGAAGTTCCACATGTTGGCGGTGCAGCCCTCGCACTGGCGCTCGAAGGGCTCGCCCGCGTGCCACATGTGCTTGATGGTGAGCAGCTGGTCGTGGTCGCCGAACATCTCGAGCAGGGAGGTCGGACCGTGCTCGCCGTCGAGCGAGATGTTGCGGACCTCGGTCATCGGCAGGCGTCGGCGCTCGGCCGCGAGCGCGTCACCGGCACGCGTGTGGGCCTTCTCGCGCACCAGGAGATCGTCGCGGCGGCGCTGCCAGGTCTCACGGTCGACGACGGGCGGGGTGGGGAGCTCGGTCTCGACGGTCATAGGCGCTACGCTAAACATAGTTGACGCTCTTGTGAAGAGAGTTAGGTGCGAAGTGCCCGCGAAGAAGACGTACGGCGACCTCGGCGACGCCTGCGCGACCGCGCACGCGCTCGACGTCGTCGGCGACCGCTGGAGCCTCATCGTCGTGCGCGAGCTCATGCTCGGCCCGCGACGGTTCGCCGACCTCCAGTCGGCGGTCGTCGGCATCACCCCGACGGTGCTGACCGAGCGGCTCCGGCACCTCGCGGGGGTCGGAGTCGTCGAGCACGCGACGCTGGACGACCTGGCGCGCACGCGCGCCTACCGGCTGACGCCGTGGGGGCGCGGGCTCGAGGACGTGATGGCGGCCCTCGGCCGCTGGGCCCACGGCTCGCCGGGCTTCCCGGTCGCCGGCGGCAGCATGACGCCCGACGGTGCGATCGTGGCGATGCGCACGATGACGCCGCCCACCCCCGAGGCGCCCCGACCGGTGGAGCTGGGGATCGACCTCGTCGACGTGCGACGCGCGGCGGCCGGCGTACGCCGCTATCGCTTGCGGTGGCGGGCGCGCTCGTTCGAGCTCGTCGAGGGTCTCGCCGAGGCACCGGACGCGACGGTGACGGGCGACTCCACCGCGTGGACCGAGGTGGTGTTCGGCATGGGGCCGCTCGAGGAGGCCGAGCGCGACGGCCGGCTCGCGGTGGACGGCGACGTCGATGCGCTCACCACGGTCCTCGAGCTCTACCGCTCGGTGCTGGCCGGCTGAGGCCGACCGTCGGGAGGACGGCCGGTGGGGGAGGATGGGCCGCATGCCTTGGTTCACCTCTCCCGCGGATGCGACGACCCGCTTGGCGGAGGTCGGCTACCTGGCCGACGCCGCGACCGCCACGACGGCGTTCCTCGCCGGCGCCCTCGAGAAGCCGCTCCTGGTCGAGGGGCCGGCCGGCGTCGGCAAGACCGAGCTCGCGAAGGCGGTCTCGCGCGCGACGGGCGCTGATCTCGTCCGGCTGCAGTGCTACGAGGGGCTCGACGAGGCGCGTGCGCTCTACGAGTGGAACTACAAGAAGCAGCTGCTCCGCATCCAGGCGTCCGGCGGTGACCAGGCCTGGGAGGAGACCCACGACGACATCTTCAGCGAGGAGTTCCTCCTCACCCGGCCGCTGCTGACCGCGATCCGGCGCGAGCAGCCGACGGTGCTGCTCATCGACGAGGTCGACAAGACCGACGTCGAGGTGGAGGGGCTGCTCCTCGAGGTGCTCTCCGACTTCCAGGTGACCATCCCCGAGCTCGGGACGGTCGTCGCGACCCGGCGTCCCTTCGTCGTGCTCACCTCCAACGCGTCGCGCGAGCTGTCCGAGGCGGTCAAGCGACGCTGCCTCTACCTCCACCTCGACTACCCCGAGGCCGAGCGGGAGAAGGAGATCGTCACCTCCCAGGTGCCCGACCTCGACGACAAGGTGGCGACCCAGCTCGTCGCCGCGGTGGCCCGGCTGCGCGACCTCGAGCTCAAGAAGGCGCCGTCGATCGCCGAGTCCGTCGACTGGGCCCGCACCCTCCTCGCCCTCCAGATCGACGACCTCGACGCCAAGGCGATCGACGACACGCTCGGAGTCGTGCTCAAGCACGCCTCCGACACCGAGCGGGCGGTCCGGGAGCTGAAGCTGCGGTGACCCTCCTCGACCGGCACATCGCGTTCCTCGAGGCCCTCCGGGCCGCGGGGATGCCGGTGTCGCTCTCCGAGGACCTCGACTCGGTCGCTGCGCTGGGCGTCGTCGGCTGGGGACAGCGCCAGCAGGTCCACGACACGTACGCCGCCACGCTGGTCAAGCGGCAGAGCCAGCGCGCGACGTTCGACGAGCTGTTCGAGATCTACTTCCCGCGGATGGTCGGCGAGGGTGCCTCCGCCCCGACGTACGACGAGGCCGTGAAGGACGGCGCCGCCGACCTGGCCGCCTTCACCGAGGAGCTCGCAGACGCGCTCGAGGCCGACGACGTGGAGCGGCTGCGGCAGCTGGCGAGCGAGGCGGTCGGACGGTTCGGGTCGATGCCGGGCCGCGGGCCGGGGATGAGCAGCTGGTCGGCGTACACGACCTTGCGGCGGCTCTCCACCGACGAGCTGACGCTCAAGCTGATCGACGGTCTGCGCCGTGGTGGCTGGACGGAGGAGCAGGCCGGCCGCGCCGCGGCGAAACGGGTCGGCTCCTACCAGCGGATGGTGGAGTCGGACGCCCGGCGTCGCATCGCCGAGGAGAAGGGGCCCGACCAGATCGCCCGCATCACCGTCCGGCCGACCATCGACCGGCTCGACTTCCTCTCCGCCCGGCGTACCGATCTGGAGGCGCTGCGGCGCGAGATCTACCCGCTCGCGCGGCGGCTCGCGACCCGGCTGACGCAGGAGAAGCACGCCCGTCGGCGCGGGCCGATCGACATGCGGCGCACCGTGCGGGCCTCGATCGGCACCGGGGGCGTCCCGATGACGACGCACCACCGGCCCAAGCGGCCCCATCGCACCGAGCTGGTGATCCTGTGCGACGTGAGCGGCTCTGTCGCCAACTTCGCGTCGTTCACCCTGATGCTGGTCTTCGCGCTGCGCGAGCAGTTCGGCAAGGTGCGGGCGTTCACCTTCGTCGACGACGTCCACGAGGTGACCGACTACTTCACACCGGGCGCGGACCTCGTCGACACGATGACGCGGCTCGCCGATGCGACGTCGCACGCCGCCCGTTTCGGCCGCACCAACTACGGCCGCGCGTTCGGCCGCTTCCAGGAGGACCACGCCGACGCGCTCGGGCAGAAGTCGTCGCTGCTCATCCTCGGCGACGCCCGGTCCAACTACAGCGACCTGTCCCTGCCGACGCTGCGCCGGATGACTGACGCCGCCAGGCACTCCTGGTGGCTCAACCCCGAGGCACGCCGCAACTGGGACACCGGCGACTCGGCGGCCTCGGACTACGCCGCCGTCGTGCCGATGGTCGAGTGCCGCAACCTGACCCAGCTCACGGAGTTCGTGCACGACATCGTGTGACTCAGGTCGGTGCGACGACCTCCAGGCCGACCCGATCCGCGGCTTCGGCGAGCCGGCCGTCGTACGTCACCATCACGTCGACCCCGAGCTGGAGCGCACCGGCGAGATGGAGTGCATCGAGGCTTCGTAGCGCCAGCTCGGGCAGGAGCACGCCGGCCTCGGAGAACACCTGCTTCGGGAGGTCGTAGATCGAGATCCGGTCGAGGACCGCCGATGCGGCCGACTGCGGGAGGTGCGCGCGGTGTGCGAGCCGGCGCAGCTCGGTCTCGAGGAGGTGAGTGCCCACGAGTGTGATCTCCGGTCGATCGGCCCACGCGCCGAACGCGACGGACTGCGGCTCGTCGATGAGGCGCTTCGCCGCCGCCGACGTGTCGAGGTAGGCGACTGTCACGGGCGATCCTCGCGCAGATCGTCGATCATCCCCTGGATCGTCTCCTCCGACTCGTAGAGCGGCAGCTCGGACCAGCCACCCCTTCTCCTGGCGGGTCGGGACAGGGGCAGCCCGAGACGCCGGTCGCCGAGCGGGACGATCATCGCGACCGGCTCGCCGTTGTTGGTGATGGTGAAGGACTCGCCCGCCGCGACGGCCTTGAGGATGCGCCCCGACTCGTTGCGCAGCTCGCGGTGGCTGATCGACTCCATGCTCTCGACCGTAGCACCTGTAGCACGCATGCTCACCCGGCTGTCGCCCAGCTGCGGGGCCGGTCGCCGCGCGCGATCTGGAACACCGTGCTGTCGACCCGGTCGCCGGGCCGCGCGAGGAACGGCGAGAGCCCCGCGATCGCCTCCTGCACCCTCGGGTCGCTCGACTGCTCGGCCGCCACGGCGGCCGCCGAGTAGTGGGCCAGGTGGTGCTTGTCGAACGACGGCGAGGCCGTGCCGCTGTCGAACCGCACAGACACGACCTGCGGCGAAGGCGCCGCGCCCGCGTCCAGCAGGGGCACGGGGTCGCCCTCGTGCTCCAGCGCGAGGATCTCGACGTCCGGCGGGACGTCCGCCGGCACGATCGGCGAGCCCAGCGTCACGACCCGGGTGATGTCGTACGGCGAGTCGCGGGCCGCGAGCTGGACGGACTGCATCCCGCCCTCGCTGTGACCCACCAGCAGGACCTGCTCGCCCGGACCGACACCTGCCTCGTGCAGCGCCTCGAGCACGCCGGCGCCGTACGCCGTCTGCACGCCGGCGCTCAGGCTCACCGCGGCACCCAGGTCGCGCACATCGGTGCCGCTCCCGGGCACGTTCCACTCCTCCACGCCGGGGAGGTAGACGACGTGCCGCCGCCCTCCGCCCGCGCCCGTGATGGTCTGGACCTCGATCGCGCCCCCGTCGGAAGCGTCGTCGGCGAGCCGGCTCACCTGGCCGACGTGGTCGACGAGTGACGCGAGGCCGGTCGGCGCCGTCGAGGACATGGCCACGTGGAGGCCTGTCGGTCTCACCCGGGGCGCTGCGGACTCGCGGCCGTAGGCGAGCGCGAGGGTGTGCTCGTCGAGCAGGAGCTGCTGGTGGACGACCGCGTCGGCGCCTTCGAGGAGCGCCACCGCGTTGCGGACGTCCTGCGCGTGCGTGCCGATCGCGGCCGACCAGGCGCCGAGCGCCCCG
>NZ_BAAAPB010000001.1:1070348-1129432 GCF_039530925.1 Nocardioides panacihumi
AGGCCAGCAGGTGGGGCGAGCCGGCTGCCCGCGCGGCGCGCCCTGCATGGGCGAGCGTCCGTGCGCCCGCGTGGTCGAAGCAGTCGGCCATGCTGAGCACGTCGCGGCGGGGCAGGCAGACGAGCTGCTCTCCGCCCGCGACGCGGGTGACGTGGACGGGTGCCTCGGCCGCCGGACCCTCCGGGCGCCTCACCGAGGCGGACCCGGCAGCGCGACGCCGGGCAGTCGGACCTGCAGCCACCGCGGGCTGCCCGGACCGGGTGGCACGAAGCCCGCGAGCGTCTCGTCGGCGTCCCCGACCGTGTCGAGCAGGCCGTCTGCGACCTTCCTGAGCCGGCTCCTCGCGGCATCGACCGCCCCGTGGACGCGCCGCTCGATCTCGGCGATCAGCGCCAGCGCCTCCTCGACGGCCGTCGCGTGTGCCTCGAGGGCGCGGGCGGCCGCCTCGTGCTGCTCGGCGACCCCGGCGAGGACGCGCGCCTGGACCGCCGTCTGGGCCGCCATCGCGGTGCCGGCCAGGCCGCTCCAGCCGACCGCGCGGCTGCGGTCGACGAGGTCGCTGGCCTCGGCCCGCACCTGCGCGCCCTGCTCACGGATCCGGCGCGCGATGGCCCGGACCTCCTGCGGATCTGCATACACGGTCTCCTCCTCACCGGCCTCGCCGTGGAGCCTGCCCGGGGAGGTCGGTCGGAAACCTCAGCGGGCCAGCGCTGTGGACAACCGTTCGAGTGCCTCGCGGATCTCCCCGCCGTCGCCCGCGAAGGACATCCGCAGGAAGCGCCCGCCGTCGGTCGTGTCGAAGTCGATCCCTGGTGCGACAGCCACGCCGGTGGTCGCCAGGAGGTGGTGCGCGAAGGCCATCGTGTCGTCGGTCAGGTGGCCGACGTCGGCGTACACGTAGAACGCGCCGTCGGCGGGCGCCAGCCGGGTGATCCCCAGGCCCGGCAGGCCGTCGAGGAGGAGCGCCCGGTTGGCGGCGTACCTGGTGACGTGGCCGTCCAGCTCGGTGATCGCCTCCGGCGTGAAGGCGCGTACGGCGGCCCGCTGGGCCAACGTCGGCGGGCAGATCGTGAAGTTGCCGGTGAGCACGTCGATCGGCCGCCGCAGCCGCCGGGGAGCGAGCAGCCAGCCGATGCGCCAGCCCGTCATCGAGAAGTACTTGCTGAAGCTCCCGAAGACGACGGCCTCCCGACTCGTCTCCCAGGCGCAGCGGGCGAGGGCGGCGTGGCCGGCGAGCGGTGCGTACTCGATGCCGTGGTAGATCTCGTCGGAGATCAGCTGCACCCGGTGCTCCTCGCACCAGGCGGCGATCGCGGCGAGCTCCTCGGGCAGCACCATGGTGCCCGTCGGGTTGGCGGGCGAGGCGAGCAGCACGCCCTGGAGGCCGGACCCGGCACGATGCAGCGCGTCCAGCTGCTCCACGGTCGGCTGGAAGCGGGTCTCCGGGCCCGTCTCGATCTCGACGACCTCGCAGCCGAGCGCCTGGAGGACGTTGCGGTAGCAGGGGTAGTTGGGGCGCGCCATCGCAACCCTGTCGCCGACCTCGAACGCGGCGAGGAAGGCGAGGAGGAAGCCCCCGCTGGCCCCGGTGGTGACGACGACGTCGTCCGGGGAGACGTCGAGGTCGTAGCGGGTGCCGTAGTGGCCGGCGATCGCCTCGCGCAGCTCGAGGATGCCGGTCGCGGGTGTGTAGCCGAGGGGGTCGCTCGACCGGAGCAGGCGCACGGCCTCCTCGGCGACGGCGGCCGGCGCACCCGTCGACGGCTGCCCCGAGAGCAGGTTGAGAGCGTCTCCGTGGGTGCGCTGACGTGCCGTCGACGCCTCGATCATGTCCATCACGTGGAACGGCGGAACGTTCGCTCGCGAGGCGGCGCCCCAGCGGCCCTCGACGCGTTCGGCGGTCATGGGTTTCAACCTAACCTCCTCCGCCCGGAGGGTCCGAGTCGGACCGATAGGATCGGATCCCGCCACCCCCTCAAGCGAGGTGACATGAGCTTCGACATCCACCAGCTCGACACGTTCGTGCTGGTGGGCTCGGCTGTCACCCTGTGCGCGATCCTCGCGGTGCGCGTCTCGTCGCGGACCGGGCTGCCGACCCTGCTCGTCTACCTGCTCATGGGCGTCGTGCTCGGCGAGGCGGGCATGGGCATCCAGTTCGAGGACGCCGAGCTGGCGCACGCGCTCGGGTTCGCCGCCCTCGCGCTCATCCTCGCCGAGGGTGGTCTGACCACCGAGTGGCACCAGGTGCGGCCGTCCTTGCGGCTCGGCACGTCGCTGGCGACGCTCGGTGTCGCCATCACCGTGGCCGTCGTCGCGCTCGCCGGGCACTTCGTGCTCGGCCTCGGCTGGCAGATCGCGGTGCTCCTCGGAGCGGTCACCGCTCCGACCGACGCCGCGGCGGTCTTCTCGGTGCTGCGGGTCGTGCCGCTGCCCAAGCGGCTGACAGGTGCGCTCGAGACCGAGTCGGGACTCAACGACGCCCCGACCGTCGTGCTCGTGACGCTCATCGCGACCGGTGCGATGGACGAGCATCCACTCTGGGCCGTGGTGGGGATCATCGCCTACGAGCTCGCCGTGGGCACCCTGCTCGGCCTCGCCGTCGGCTTCGGTGGTGGCTGGCTGATGCGTCGGGCCGCCCTGCCGTCGACGGGCCTCTACCCGCTCGCCGTGCTCGCGCTGACCTTCCTCGCGTACGGCGCGGGCGGTGTCGCCCACGGCAGCGGCTTCGCCGCCGTGTACGTCGCTGCGCTGGTCCTCGGCAACGCCGAGCTGCCGCACCGCGGCGCGACGCGCTCGTTCGCCGAGGGACTGGCCTGGCTGGCCCAGATCGGCCTCTTCGTCATGCTCGGCCTCCTGCTCTCACCCGGCCGGATCACCTGGCACATCGTCGGCCTGGCTCTGGCTGCGGGGCTCGTGCTCACCTTCGTCGCGCGACCGCTCTCGGTGGTGGTCAGCGGCCTCGTCACGCGCCTCACCTGGCGGGAGCAGGCGTTCCTGTCGTGGGCGGGCCTGCGGGGCGCCGTACCCATCGTCCTCACGACGATCCCGCTGGCCGAGCACGTCCACGGCGCCGAGCGGCTCTTCGACCTCGTGTTCGTGATGGTCGTCGTCTACACGCTGCTGACGGCGCCGTCGCTCCCGTGGGTCGCGCGGCTCCTCGGGGTCGCACGTCCGTCCGATCCGAGGGCGCTCGACCTCGAGGCCGCACCCCTCGAGCGGGTCGCCGCGGACCTGTTGCAGATCACCATCACTCGCGGCTCACGCCTGCACGGCGTCGAGGTCGGCGAGCTCCGGCTGCCGGCCGGAGCGTCGGTCTCGCTCGTCGTCCGGGACGGGGACGCGATCGTGCCGGAGAAGCGGACGGTGCTGCGGGCGCTCGACGACGTCCTCGTCGTCACGCCCCGCGACGTACGCGAGCGCACGGAGCGCCGGTTGCGCCAGGTCAGCCGCCACGGCCGGTTGGCGCAGTGGCTCCGCGACTGACGCCTCAGCCGGCCGGCGAGCAGATCGTCGTCGGCTTCGTCGCCTTGACGGACGGCTCACCCTTGCTGAGCTGGCGGAACTTGTCGCCCACGACGACGACGACACCGACCTGGTCGACGTCGTGCTGCACGATCCGGACGTGGTCGATCCGGCTGGCCACGAGCGCGACCGCGGGACTGTCCGGGTCGTCGGTCCAGATCTGGGCGTAGCCCACGCTGGTCTTGGCCGGCGCGTTGGCGCTGTCGCCCTTGTTGAAGCCCTGGTCGGTGAGCGCGACCATGGTGCGGCTCGCGAGGCCGGCGCGCTTGCCCGCGTTGAGCACGCTCACCGTGACCTGCTGCGGGGTCACCGTGTCGCCGGCCGAGATCGGCGTCTCGACGCAGGCAGGTGCGTTCGCGAGCCCCGGCAACGGCGCGGTGAGCGCGGACCACCCCCACACCGTCGCGAAAGCCAGCAGAGCCGCGAGCACGGCGAGCGTGATCAGCGTCTTCACCCCCTGGGTCATGAACGGGAGCCTAGTTGCACGCGCACGGGCAGCTACATGGTGTGGACGCGGGCGTGCAGGATGTGGCGTTGCTGCAGGGCGGCGCGAAGGGCGCGATGCAGACCGTCCTCGAGGTAGAGCTCCCCGTTCCACTCCACGACGTGGGCGAAGAGGTCGCCGTAGAACGTCGAGTCCTCGTCGAGCAGGGCCGCGAGCTGCAAGGTGTCCTTCGTGGTGACCAGCTCGTCGAGCCGCACCTGACGGGGCGGGACGCCCGCCCACTCCTTCGCCGACAGCCCGTGATCGGGGTAGGGGCGTCCGTCGCCCACACGCTTGAAGATCACCTTCGCGACTATAACGACCACGTTGCGATGCGCCTTAGGCTCAGGGTCATGACGGACACCCCGGCCACGCCCGAGCCCGCCGAGCCGCCTGCTGCAGCCGCTGCGCCCGCGCCGACCGACCCGATCGCCGCGAAGGTGGCGCCGGGCTACGAGTTCGACGGCACGGCGCTCGAGCTCGGCGGCCTCATGGTCGACGCGGAGACCCTCACCGACGTGCACATCAGGATCCCGCTCGGGATGCTCAACCGGCACGGCCTCGTCGCAGGCGCGACCGGCACCGGCAAGACCAAGACCCTCCAGCTCATCGCCGAGCAGCTCGCCACCAACGGCGTGCCGGTCTTCGCCGCCGACATCAAGGGCGACCTGTCCGGGCTCGCGTCGCCCGGGCAGCCGAGCGACAAGCTGACCGCGCGGACGAAGTCGGTCGGGCAGGACTGGTCGGCGAAGAGCTTCCCGGTGCAGTACTACGCCCTCGGCGGCGTCGGCTCGGGCATCCCGGTGCGGGTGACCGTCGATACGTTCGGCGCGACGCTGCTCGCGAAGGTGCTCCAGCTCAACGACACCCAGGAGTCGTCGCTCGGGCTGGTGTTCCACTACGCGAAGAGCGCGGGGCTCGCACTGATCGACCTGGCCGACCTGCGGGCGGTTCTGCAGTACCTCACCAGCGACCAGGGCAAGGCCGACCTCGCAGACCTGGGCGGCCTCTCGTCGGCGACGGTGGGGGTCATCCTGCGCGAGCTGATCGCGTTCCAGGACCAGGGCGCCGACGCGTTCTTCGGCGAGCCGGCCTTCGACTCCGCCGAGTTCCTCAAGACCGAGGGCGACGGGCGTGGCCGGATCTCGCTCCTCGAGCTGCCGAACCTCACCGACCGGCCGGCGATCTTCTCGACCTTCCTCATGTGGCTGCTCACCGACCTGTTCCGGAAGCTGCCCGAGGTCGGTGACCCCGACAAGCCGAAGCTGGTGTTCTTCTTCGACGAGGCGCACCTGCTGTTCGACGGCGCGTCGAAGGACTTCCTCCAGACCATCACCCAGACCGTGCGGCTGATCCGCTCGAAGGGCGTCGGCGTCTTCTTCATCAGCCAGTCGCCCACCGACATCCACGAGGACGTCCTGGCCCAGCTCGGCTCGCGGATCCAGCACCAGCTCCGCGTCAACACGCCCAACGACGCCAAGGCGCTCAAGCAGACCGTCGACACCTACCCGACGTCGTCGTACGACGACCTCGGCACCGTCATCACGACGCTCGGCATCGGCGAGGCGATCGTGACGGTGATGAACGAGCGCGGCGCGCCGACCCCGGTCGCGTGGACGCGGCTGCGGGCGCCGGAGTCGCTCATGGCCGCCACCGACCCGGCCGCCATCGAGGCGGCTGTGAAGGCGTCGCCGATGTACGCCACGTACGCGACCGCGGTGAACAACCCGTCGGCCGCCGAGGCCCTCGGCGAGAAGATGGCCGCTGCTCAGGCGGCTGAGAAGGCCGCGGCCGAGGCGAAGGTGGCGGCGAAGCAGGACGCCGCGGAGGCGGCGGCCCGGAAGAAGGCCGGGAAGACCGCGAAGCCCCAGAAGGACGACGACTCCCTCCTGGAGGACGTCGTGAAGTCGTCGGCGTTCAAGAACGCGATGAACACCGCCGCCAGGGAGCTTGTCCGCAACATGTTCAAGCGCCACTGACCCTCGTCGCCCGCAACGTCGCCCGCAACGTCGCCCGCAACGTCATACGACCCGGTCGCTCAGGCGACCGGGTCGTATGACGTCCTGGAGCTCAGGCGGACCAGCGCAGCGAGTCGTCGATGAAGTCGGCGAACGCGTGCGTGCCGCGCAGGTCCTCGCGCTCGATCATGAGCTTGGCGAGGGCGCTGGCGTGGCGGGACTTGAGGCTGCTTCGCTGCGTCGAGACGCCGTCGAGCTCGCTGTCCCGGTCGGTCGTGGTGGGGTTCTCCATCTCAACCTCCTCGGTGTCTTGGGGGTCCTGGTGGCTTCAGCCTGCACCCTCGAGGTCGCCGGAAGATTGACCCCAGGTTACGGCTTCGTTTAGTCGCTAATCTTAGTCGATGAACTTAGATCAATTTAACACTTGGATCGATCCAACCGTAGCGGTTCCGACAGCGCCACCTGGAACGCCTCCTCGTCGCCGTCCGGACCGACCCAGCGGGCGCGACCCGGCGGTGCCGCCCGTGCTCGCACCCCGGCGAGCAGTGGCCCGTCCTCGGGACTGCCCGAGAGCAGGACCCCGGGGCTGCGGAGGTCCCGCAGAGTGCTGAGCAGGGGCTCGTAGATCGCCCGACCGGCGCCTCCAGCGCGCCGGGCGACTGTGACGTGGAGCCCGATGTCGCCGGCCCGTGCGAGCAGGGGTACGAGTGGCTGCCACACCGCCGCCGGCAGCAGGTCGAGGTCGTCGGCGACGACCCAGACGTCCGGACCGCGCGCTCGACCCCGTGTGCGCCTGGCCAGCTCCGTGGCCAGCTCCGCCACGGTCGAGGTGGGGTCGCCGGTCACGTGCGCCAGCAGCTGCTCGGCGGTCACCTCGCCGACGAGGGTGGCTCGCGGGTCGATCACGACGATCTGGTCCGCGGGTCGCGTCCGGGTGATCTCCCTGAGGATCGTGCGCAGCAGGGTCGTCCGGCCTGATCCGCCGTCCCCGAGGACGAGCAGGTGGCCAGGTGTCGGCAGGGACCGGACGGCGTCGTCCTGCTCGAGGATCCCCAGCCGGAGCCGCTCGTCCCGGGGAAGGTCGTCGAGGTGCACCCGTCCGGGCAGCGCTCGGAGTCGCACGCGAGGCGGGCCCGGCCAGTGCAGGGCGACCGCGTCGACGAGCGCGCCGAGGGCCTCGTCGGCACCGGCGGCATCGTCGTCCGGGCCCAGGCGCGGCACCGCCGCCAGGAAGTGGGCCCCGTCGACGATCCCCCGTCCGGGGCTGTCGCGCGGGACCGCGGCCGCCAGTCGCCGATCGACCTCGGAGTCGATCGGGTCGCCCAGACGCAGCTCGATGCGAGTGGCGAAACCGTCGCGCACCGATGCCCCCATGTCCGACCACCGTCCGGCGGCGACGAGCAGCCGGACGGCGCGCGCCGGGCCACGTCGCGCGAGCCTGGCCAGCTCGTCCTCGAGGTCGGGCAGCTCGTGTCGAAGCGTCGTCCAGTCGTCCACGACCAGCACCGCCGGACGGTCCGCGCCCCGGTCGAGCTCGGCGATGATCCGGCTCGCCAGCCCGGGATCGTCACGGCCGGCGATGCCGGCGACGTGAGGCAAACCCGCGAGCGGGGCGAGCGCTCCACCCACGTCGAGCAGGTGCACCGAGACCTCGTCCGGGGTCCGCGTCAGGGCGAGCCCTGCGACGGCCGTGCGCAACAGCGTGCTGCGGCCGCTCCCGCCGACGCCGACGATCGCGACGCTGCCACGGGTGAGGTCGACCTCGAGGCGGTCGCGCCGCTGCAACCGTGGCCGGTCCACCTCGCCCAGTGGGACGGTCCTTGACCGCTGCCCGAGACCGCGGGCCGGATCGAGCGTGAGGCCCGGCAGCAGGCGACCGAGCGTCGGGGGACGGTCGAGGGGTGGCAGCCAGATCTGGTGGGCCTGACCGCGCCCCTCCATGGCGGCCACGGCGGCGCGGACGAGGGGCACACCCGCAGGGACCGGACCGACGACCCGCCTGGCCCGGAAGGGCAGCAGGAGGGTCGGGTCCGCCGGCAGGCTCAGCACGGTGCCGACGTACGGCGCCCGGAATCGGACCAGCGTGCGCGGGGCCGTCCGCAGGTATCCCACACCGGGGCTCGGCGGAAGCTCGTAGGCGTCTGCCACGCCGAGCACCGTCCGCGACTCCTCGGCCGTGAATGTTCGCAACCCGATCCGGAACGACAGGTGCGACTCCAGGCCGCGCCAGCGACCGTCGTCCAGGCGTTGCGATGCCAGCAACAGGTGGATGCCCAGGCTGCGGCCGAGTCGTCCGAGCGTCACGAACAGCTCGCCGAGCTCCGGCCGGGCGGCGAGCAGCTCGGCGAACTCGTCGACCACGACCAGGAGGGTCGGGAGACCGCTCCGGTCGCCGCCCCCTGCGCGGACCAGCTCCTGGCGCCTGGTGAGCTCGCTGAGGAGCGCATCGGCGGTCCTGTCGAGCAGGTCCAGCTCGTCGGCCAGGTTCGTGATCAGGGCCGAGACGTGCGGCAGACGGGAGAGCCCGTCGAACGCCGCGCCGCCCTTGAAGTCGACGAGCACCAGATTGAGGTCGTCGGGCGGATGGGTCAGCGCCAGCCGAAGGATGAGTGCCCGGAGGAGCTCCGATTTCCCGGAGCCGGTCGCCCCGATGACCATGCCGTGCGGCCCCGAGCCACCGAGGGCGGACTCCTTGAGGTCGAGCACCACCTCCGAACCGTCGTCGGACGTGCCCAGCACGACCCGGAGGTGCTCCTCGGGTCGCCGCGTCGACCAGTCGGGGGCCGCCGGGAGGGCGTCTGTCGCTCCGGCCACGCAGCGTCGGGCGAACGCCTCCGCGACCTCGACCGGGCAGTCGTCGGGCGTGCCCGGCAGCGCCCGTCCGTCGGCCGCGAGGTGGTCGGCGACGTGCAGCAGCGTCGCCGGACGATCGGGTCGAGGCCGGGGCAGGCCGTCCACGACCAGCAGCACGTGCCCACGCTGCGGCAGCAGTGGTGCCAGCTCGGTCATCGAGCCCGCCACGAGTCGTCGCGGCCCGACGGCGTCCACGGCCAGAGGGCTGGCCGCCTGGGGAAGCCACTTCACCCAGTCCCAGCGCCGGAGCGCCTCCGGTGCCGCGATCACCGCGATGACGAGGCCCGCGCACCCCGCGGCGGAGCAGACCAGCGCACGGGCGGTTCCCTCGGAGGCGCTCAGGTCCCTGACGGACGCCAGATCGAGTGTCGCGGGGAGCCCCGGCACCGTCGCGTACGTGCCCGCGAGGCGCCGGACGGCCTGGGCGCAGACGGGATCCGCCCCCACGCTGATCTCAGGGAGGGCGGGCGCGGCCGTGAGTGGGAGGTCCGCGACGCCGTACCTCACGACCGTCCCGTCGTCCGGCCGCCAGCTGTGAGCCTCGACGAGAGCGGCCAGGGCTCTCGGGGCTGGATGGCGGGCGAGGGCGGCCACACGCTGAGCGTCGCCGGCAGCCCTGAGGTCGTGACGCGCACCGGTCAGGTGGGCGAGGTAGTCGCGCCGCAGCGCGTCGGCCGATCGGGCCCGCTGGCGGCGCTGCCGCTCGAGCTGGAGCGCGGCGACCAGGATCGAGGCGCCGACGAGGAGGCCGATGCCGACGTACTGCCGCGGGCCGCCGCCCATGGTCGCCAACAGGCTGAGCGAGCCGAGGCCGCCCAGGATCGGCAGCGCGGCGGCCAACGCCCCGTTCGACTCGCCGCGACCCAGGCTCGGCGGCGGGCGCAACACGATCCGGTCCACAGTGACTCCTTCCCGAGGTGCCGAACGCTAGGTCGCCGCGGGGACAGTCCGCGACGCCGAGACAGGCGGTTGTGGAAAAGCAGGGATGCAGGTTTCCCGGGGGTCGGCGAGGGCAGAGAGGCCCGTACCGCGGTGCGCCCGCACCGCGCAGGAAGGACCCGATGACTGCCACCACCACCGGCCAGGTGGTCGGCGCGCTGGACCGCGCCGCCCGCCTCGCCCTCACCGCCAAGGCCGACCTCGACGGCCTGCTCGCCTCGCTCACCGGCCAGGTCGCGCTCGGTTCGCGCTGGCAGGGAGCGGGCGGGCGCGCGTTCGCCTCCGCCTACGCCGAATGGGCCCGTCAGCAGACGCGGGTCACCGCCAAGCTGCAGTGGTTCCACGACGAGCTCACCGCCGTCGAACGGCTCAACCTCGCGACCGACCAGGCGCAGGCAGCTGCGATCGGCTCGTTCGCCGGCCGCCTCGACGCCGACCAGCGATAGGAGACCTGATGTCCGACATCATCACCGTCGACCACGCCGCACTGCAGCAGGCTGCAGCGGATCTCGCGCGTGCCGTGACCGCCTCCGAGGAGCGCATCGAGCGGCTCGCGGCGGAGCTCGGACCGCTCGATGTCGAGTGGTACGGATCCGCCCAGCATGCCTACCTCGAGGCCAGGACCGTCTGGGAGTCCGCCCAACATGAGATGCGCCTGCTGCTCGCTCGGCTCGGCACCGCGGTCGGTGTCGCCCAGGAGGCCTATCGGAGCGCCGACGTGGCCGGTGCGAGGGCGTTCCGGTGAGCGGCGCGCTCCTCCGGGTGAGCGTCGTGGCGGGCGCGCGCCGGCTCGACGTCGCCGTTCCGCCCGCGTTGCCGGTCGCCGAGCTCGTGCCGACCCTCGCTCGCCGCCTCGGCGTGGTGTCGTACGACGGCCTGCGACTCTGCACCGCCACGGGAGCGACTCTCGCCGACTCCCCGGGCCTGGCGCCGCAGTCCGTCGTCGACGGAGCCGTGCTGACCCTCGCTCCCGCGCCTCCGCCGCCGGTCGTCCACGATGACCACGCCGAGGCGCTGGCGACCGCTGGGCCACCCCGTGAGCCACCGCGCTGGCCGACGCCGGCCGCGGCCGCGCTGCTGCTCCTGCTAGGCGCGCTCTCGGTCGCGGTCGCCGGAGAGACGCGTGCAGGCGCCGCCGTCGCACTTCTGCTGCTCGCCGGCGGGATCGCGCTCGGTCGGGTCGCACCGGGTCCGGCGGTCGTCGCGGTCACGGCTGCGTGCGCGTACGCGGCCATCGCCGCCGGGCTGCTCGCTTCGAGCCTGCGCCCCGGTGCCGGGGTGGCGTGGGCGGCCGGCGGCGGTGCGGGCCTCGCGACCGCCTCGATCGCGATGGCGGGCCTGCCTGGCCGACGCCTCCGACTGCTGCCGGTCCTCGTCGTCGCGACCGCAGCCGCTGCGGTGGGTGCTGCCTTGTCGGCGCGGTCGGTCCCCCTCGGGGCCCTCGCCGGCGTCCTGCTCGTCACCGCTGTCCTGACCGCCGCCGCGGTGCCATGGATCGCGGTCGGACGCATCTCGCGGCCCCGCGGCCGCGTCGACGCCGGGCGCCTCGCCGACGAGGCGCGCGTCGCACGCGAGCTGTTGGTCGGGGTCGCAGTCGGCTTGGCGATCGTCCAGCTGACCGTCACCCCCGTGGTTGCCGCCCAGGGCCCGAGCGGGATCGCCCTGGCCTCGTGCGCGTCGGCGTTCGCGCTGCTTCGCTCACGACACCACATCTCGGCGGCCGAGGTGCTTCCTGGGCTCCTGGCCGGCGGACTGGGGCTCCTGCTCACGGCCGGCGTCGCGCTGGGGATGCACGAGCCGTGGCGGCCGATCGGATCCCTGGTGCTCGCCGGTGCCGGCGGCGTGCTCCTCGTGGCGGCGTGGCTCGTGCCCTCGCGACGCGGGGACGCGCGCGGCCACGGTCTCCTCCTGCGACCGGCCCTGCAGGCTCTGGAGAGCGCCTGCCTGGCCGCTCTCCTGCCACTGCTGGTGCTCGCCACCGGCGCACTGGGCCACCTGAGGTGAGGGGGCAGCTGACGTGAGCGAGATCGAGGCGGCGGCCTACGAGCTGCGGCGCCTCCTGGCGGCACTGATCGGCACCAGCGAACCGCCGCCCGGAGTCGTGCGACCGATGCTCGGTGGGGTCGTCATCGCCGCGGCGCTGGTCGGCGTCGAGGTGGCCAGGCACCTGTGGTGATGCGCGAATGGCGTCGGCAAGAGCCGACGCCATTCGTGTGGCGGAGCTGGGGGGATTCGAACCCCCGAGGGCGTTAACCCAACCCGCTTTCCAAGCGAGCGCCATAGGCCACTAGGCGACAGCTCCGTGGAGGAGGCTATCCGCCGGGCGGCACCACGGCGAAATCCTGCGGTCGCTTTGGTGGCCGTGGCGCGACTCGCCTAGACTCACCGCCAACCCCCCGTGCGGCGGTATCTTGCCGAATCTCCCCAGGGCCGGAAGGCAGCAAGGATAAGCGAGCTCTGTCGGGTGCACGGGGGGCCTTTGCGTCTTCAGGACGGAAGACGGCGCGGGTCAGCGAGGCTCGGCCCGATGTGCACGGGGGGCCTTTGCGTCTTCAGGACGGAAGACGGCGCGGGTCAGCGAGGCTCGGCCCGATGTGCACGGGGGGCCTTTGCGTCCTCAGGACGGAAGACGGCGCGGGTCAGCGAGGCTCGGCTCGATGTGCACGGGGGGCCTTTGCGTCTTCAGGACGGTAGGCGGCGCGGGTCAGGCGTCGCGCCAGCTGTGCTGCGGCTCGTAACCCAGCACCCGCCGCGCCTTGTCGATCGACAGGAGCGTGTCGTGCTCGCCCACGTCACCGCGGACCTCGACGCCGGGGAACACCTCGGCGAGCAGCTCGCTGTTGGGGCGCGACATGACGGTGTCGGCGTTGGCGATGACGAAGAGCTCCATACCCGTGCCGGGGTGGTCGAGCGCGCGACGCACGGCCTGAGCGCCGTCGCGGGCGTCGATGTAGCCCCAGAGGTTCCACTTGCGCAGGCGGGCGTCCGCGTCGAACGAGGCGAAGGACGCGTAGTCGTGCGGCTCCATGACGTTCGAGAAGCGCAGCCCGTACATCTTCAGGCGTGGGTCCCAGCGGCACAGTTGCGCTGCCATGGCCTCCTCGAGCGTCTTCACGAGGGAGTAGGTGCTCTCGGGGCGCGGCGCGTACTCCTCGTCGACGGGCACGTACGGCGGCGGGGTGTCGAACGGTAACCCGAGGACGGTCTCGCTGGAGGCCCAGACGATGTTCGTCACGCGGGCTCTGCGGGCCGCGGTGAAGACGTGATACGTCGCATTCATGTTGTTGGCGAACGTCGCATGGTCGCCGAGCAGCCCGGGTGCCGGGACGGCTGCGAGGTGTACGACGGCGTCGACTGCGTCGTACCGCTCCTCGACCCCGAGCATGGCGTCGAGCACCGCGGCGTAGTCGGTGAGATCGACCGGGAGGAACGTGACGTCCGAGCGCTCAGGGGCCCGGCGGTCGAAGACCACGACGTCCCAACCGTGCTCGACGAGCTCGGCGACGACTGCCCTGCCGAGCTTCCCGCCTCCACCCGAGACGACGACCAGCCTGCCTGACGCGGACCCCATCTCGGCAGCGTAGTGGCCGAACCGGGTGACGGCGTCGGCGGATGTCGGCGTGGGTGGTTAGGGTTTCAGCGTGGAGTCACCCCTGGCGCTGTATCGCCGCTACCGGCCCGAGACGTTCTCCGAGGTCATCGGCCAGGAGCACGTCACCACGCCGCTGCGTGCCGCGCTCGCCAACAACCGCGTCAACCACGCCTACCTGTTCTCCGGGCCGCGCGGATGTGGCAAGACGACGAGCGCGCGGATCCTCGCGCGGGCGCTGAACTGCGAGAAGGCGCCTGTCGCCGACCCGTGCGGTGAGTGCGAGTCCTGTCGCGAGCTGGCTCGCGGCGGCCCCGGAAGCATCGACGTGATCGAGATCGACGCGGCCTCCCACGGCGGCGTCGACGACGCCCGTGACCTGCGGGAGAAGGCGTTCTTCGCGCCGGTCCGCAGCCGCTACAAGGTCTACATCATCGACGAGGCCCACATGGTCTCGACGCAGGGCTTCAACGCCCTGCTCAAGCTCGTCGAGGAGCCCCCTCCGCACCTCCGCTTCATCTTCGCGACGACCGAGCCCGAGAAGGTGATCCCGACCATCCGGTCGCGGACGCACCACTACCCGTTCCGCCTCATCCCGCCGCGACTCCTGTCGGCGTACCTCTCCGAGATCTGCGAGAACGAGGGCGTCGCGGTGGAGACGGCCGCCCTGCCGCTCATCGTTCGCGCCGGCGCCGGCTCCGCTCGCGACACCCTGTCGGTCATGGACCAGCTGCTCGGCGGGGCGGGCCCTGAGGGCGTGACGTACGACCTGGCCGCCGGGCTGCTCGGCTACACGCCCGACTCGCTGCTCGACGAGGTGGTCGACGCGTTCGCCGCCGCCGACGGCTCGGCCGTGTTCGGCGTCGTCGACAAGGTGATCGAGACCGGCCAGGACCCGCGGCGGTTCACCGAGGACCTCCTCCGCCGGCTGCGTGACCTCGTCATCGTCTCGGCAGTCCCCGACGCCCCAGCCACCGGCCTCATCGACGTCGCTCCCGACGCCGGTCAACGGTTGGTCGCGCAGGCCGGCCGGTTCGGGGCGACCGAGCTGTCCCGCGCCGCCGACCTGGTCGCCACCGGCCTGACCGAGATGCGAGGCGCGACGGCGCCGCGCCTGCTCCTCGAGCTGATCTGCGCACGTGTCCTGCTGCCGGGCGCCGACCACGGCACCGAGGGCCTCGCGGCCCGCCTCGACCGGGTCGAGCGGCGCCTGTCGGTCAGCGGTATGCCGAGCGCCGTGCCCGTCGCCGCCCCGGCCCCGCCGGCTCAGGACCGCCCGTCGCCCCGGGCAGCCGCGCCGACGCCGGAGCGGCCGGCAGCGCCCATCGGAGCGCCGTCACCTGCCGCCGCGTCGCACTCGGTCGACCAGCCGGAGCCGGCCTCCGCCAGCGAGCCCACGCCCGCTCCGCCGATGGCCGACCAGCCCGTCGAGACCTTCGTCGAGCCCGTCGACGAGCCCGTCAGCCAGGCACCGCCCGCGGCCCCGGCGGCGACGGAGGAGCCGGCCGCCGCCACGCAGCAACCGGCGACCGGCGGCCTCACCGTCGTCGACGCGCGGCGACTCTGGCCCGACGTGATCCAGGCGCTGAGCGGCCTGCGCAGGGCGACCTGGGCCCTGTTGAGCAGCCACGCGCAGATCGTCGGCCTCCAGGGCGACACGCTCACCATCGGCTTCACCACCTCGGGCCTGCGGGAGCAGTACGCGACCGGCGGGCACGAGCCGCACCTCAAGCAGGCGCTCGTGAACGTGATCGGCGCCGAGTGGCGGATCGAGGCGATCGTCGACCCCGGCGTGCAGCCCGGTGCGGCGCACCCCGCCCAGCCGACGCCGACCCCGGCTGCCGACGCGTCCGCGGCGCCGGCCCGCCCGGCCCGCCCGGCCCAGGAGGCCCCGCCGACTCCCGACGCACAGGACGCCCCGCCATGGGCGGTCGAGCCTCCGCCGGGACCGCCGGAGCCGCCCGAGGCCCCAGGGGCACCAGGGGCGGCGGGGTCGCCGAGGGCGTCTGACGAGCAGGCCGTGGAGAGCCGTCTGGACGGCCGGGCCATCGAGGCCGCCCGAGGCGCCATCCAGCCGACCCGTGTGGGTGGGCAACCGACCGACAACACGGCCGAGGAGCTGCGTGCCGCGGACGCGCACGCCCACCCGGACGACCTCGACGCCGACATCGACAACCTCGGCGGTGCCGAGCTGCTCCAGCGCGAGCTGGGCGCCCAGATCATCGAAGAGATCCGCCACCAGTGAGAGACTGACAAGCATGACCGACAACCCCTTCGGCGGCCTCGACCTCAACGCGCTGCTCGGGCAGGCCCAGCAGATGCAGGAGCAGCTCGCGAGCGCGCAGGCCCAGCTGGCCGAGACCACGGTCGACGGCACGGTCGCCGGCGGCGCTGTCACGGTGACGGTCAACGGCGTCGGTGAGCTGCAGCGCGTCGACATCAAGGCCGGCGAGTTCGACGGCAGCGACGCCGACAGCCTCTCCGACCTGAGCGACCTCATCGTCGCCGCCTACCGCGACGCCAAGCAGCAGGCCGACGCGCTCGCCGGGCAGTCGCTCGGTCCGATCGCCGGCGCCTTCGACGACCCTGACTCGCCCTTCAAGCTGGGATTCTGAGGTGTACGAAGGAGTCGTCCAGGACCTCATCGACGAGCTCGGCCGGCTCCCCGGCGTCGGACCGAAGAGCGCCCAGCGGATCGCGTTCCACCTCCTGCAGGCCGACCCGGTCGACGTACGACGCCTCGCGGACGTGCTCGTCGAGGTCAAGCAGCGGGTGAAGTTCTGCAACATCTGCTTCAACGTCTCCGAGGAGGAGACGTGCCGGATCTGCCGCGACCCTCGGCGCGACCCGACGGTGCTGTGCGTCGTTGAGGAGTACAAGGACGTCGTCGCGATCGAGCGGACGCGTGAGTTCCGCGGCCGCTACCACGTGCTCGGCGGCGCGATCAGCCCGATCGACGGTGTCGGCCCCGACCAGCTGAGGATCCGCGAGCTGATGACGAGGCTCACCGACACCCAGCTCACCGAGATCATCCTGGCGACCGACCCGAACCTCGAGGGCGAGGCCACAGCGACGTACCTCATCCGTCAGCTGGCGCCCTTCGGGCTGACGGTGACCAGGCTGGCCAGTGGGCTGCCGGTGGGCGGAGACTTGGAGTACGCCGACGAGGTGACCCTCGGTCGAGCGTTCGTCGGACGGAGGGCTGCACAGTGACGGACGAGGCATTCGCGCACGAGATCGCCGACCAGGTCGAGAGCTTCCTGCTCGCCCTGCGCGCGATCGGTGCCGAGGGTGACACCGGCAGCGCCGTACCTCTGCTGCTGCTCGAGGTCAGCCAGGTCCTGCTCGCCGGTGCGCGGCTGGGTGCTCAGCGAGACTTCGTCCCGCGGGAGGAGTACCAGCCCGACGTCGGGCCGGAGGCCGACCTCGACGAGCTGCGGCTGCGGCTGGCCGGCATCCTCGGATACGCCGACACCTACAGCTTCGTCTTCGACCCGTATGCGCCCGAGATCGTCGTGAGCCAGCTCTCCGACGACCTGACCAGCATCGCGGCCGACCTCGAGAACGGCCTGCGGCACTACCGGCTCGGCGACGCCGAGGAGGCCCTCTGGTGGTGGCAGTTCTCCTACGTCTCCAACTGGGGCAACCTGGCCGGTGCCGCGCTCAACGCGCTCCTCACGGTGGTCTCGCACGACCGGCTCGACGCCGAGTTCAGCGGTGAGGACGAGGACCTCGCCGTGGCCGACGAGATCCTCGAGGGCGAGTCGCTCGCCTAGGGTCCGTGCGCGGCCATCGCCCGCACTGCGGATAAGGACGGGGTGGCGTGGCGCCGCCGACTAGACTCGGCCGCGTTCTTCCCCCGTCGATGAAGGAATCAGCTCGTGGGCATCGTCGTGCAGAAGTACGGCGGCTCGTCGGTCGCCGACGCCGTCGGGATCAAGCGGGTCGCCCAACGGATCGTCAACACCAAGAAGCAGGGCCACGACGTGGTCGTCGTGGTGTCCGCGATGGGTGACACGACGGACGAGCTCATCGACCTCGCCAACGAGGTCTCCCCGCTGCCGCCGGCGCGCGAGCTGGACATGCTGCTGACCGCGGGCGAGCGCATCTCGATGGCCGTCCTGGCGATGGCGATCCAGACGCTCGGCTACGAGGCGCGCTCCTTCACCGGCTCGCAGGCCGGCGTCATCACGGACGCCGAGCACGGCAAGGCCAAGATCATCGACGTGCGCCCGGGCCGGATCCTCGAGGCCGTCGGCGACGGCGCGATCGCGATCGTGGCCGGCTTCCAGGGCGTCTCCCAGACGACGAAGGACATCACCACCCTCGGCCGCGGTGGCTCCGACACGACGGCCGTCGCGCTGGCGGTCGCCCTCGACGCCGACGTGTGCGAGATCTACTCCGACGTCGACGGCATCTTCACCGCCGACCCCCGCATCGAGCCACGGGCCCGGAAGATCCCGCGCATCTCCTACGAGGAGACGCTCGAGATGGCTGCGCAGGGTGCCAAGATCCTGCACCTGCGGTGCGTCGAGTACGCCCGCCGCTACGACATGCCGATCCACGTCCGGTCCTCGTTCTCCGAGAACGAAGGCACCTGGGTCGTGAAGGAAGCCGACGTCTCCCAGAAGGACAGCAGCATGGAATCCGCCATCATCACCGGCGTCGCGCACGACCGCAGCCAGGCGAAGATCACCGTCGTCGGCGTGCCCGACAAGGTCGGCGAGGCGGCCGCGATCTTCCGTGCCGTCGCCGACGCCCAGATCAACATCGACATGATCGTCCAGAACGTCTCGGCCGCGGCGACGGGCCTCACCGACATCTCCTTCACCCTCCCGCGGGGCGAGGGCCAGATGGCGATGGCGGCGCTCGCGAAGCTGCAGGACGTCGTCGGCTACCAACGGCTCGGCTACGACGACTCGGTCGGGAAGGTGTCGATCGTCGGCGCCGGGATGAGCACGTCGCCCGGCATCTCGGCGCGGTTCTTCGAGGCCCTGTCCCAGGCGGGCGTGAACATCGAGATGATCTCGACCTCCGAGATCCGCGTCTCGGTGGTCGTCTCGGAGACGCAGGTCGAGGCGGCCGTCAATGCTGCCCACACCGCGTTCGACCTCGGCACCGACGAGGTCGAGGCGGTCGTCTACGGAGGGACCGGTCGATGAGCAGCCAGGACATGAGGCCCGTGAGGATCGGCGTCGTCGGCGCCACCGGCCAGGTCGGCGTCGCGATGCGCCAGATCCTCGCCGAGCGGCGGTTCCCGGTCGAGGAGATCCGGTTCTTCTCCAGTGCCCGGTCCGCGGGCAAGGTGCTGTCGTACGAGGGGCGCGACATCGTCGTGGAGGACGCCACGACCGCCGACCCGACCGGCCTCGACATCGCGCTCTTCTCTGCCGGTGCGACGGCCTCCCGTGCCCTCATCCCCGCCTTCGTCGACGCAGGGGTCATCGTCGTTGACAACTCCAGCGCCTTCCGCAAGGACCCGTCGATCCCGCTCGTCGTCTCCGAGGTCAACCCCGACGACGCGCGTCCGGTCATCGAGGCCGGGCGCGGCATCATCGCCAACCCCAACTGCACGACCATGGCCGCCATGCCGGTCCTCAAGCCGCTGCACGACGAGGCCGGTCTGCGGCGGCTGGTCGTGTCGACGTACCAGGCCGTGTCCGGCTCGGGCATCGCCGGCGTCAGCGAGCTGGCCGACGGCATCCAGGCCGCGGGTGACAAGGCCCGCGAGCTCGCGTACGACGGCGAGGCCGTCGCCTTCCCGGAGCCCGGGGTCTACAAGCGGACCATCGCCTTCAACGTGCTGCCGCTCGCGGGGAACCTGGTCGACGACGGCCTCAACGAGACCGACGAGGAGCAGAAGCTCCGCAACGAGTCCCGCAAGATCCTGGGCATCCCGGACCTGCTCGTCTCGGGCATCTGCGTGCGCGTTCCGGTCTTCACCGGCCACTCGCTGTCGATCAACGCGGAGTTCTCGCGTCCGCTCTCTCCGGAGCGTGCGAACGAGCTGCTCTCGGCCGCGCCGGGCGTCCTGCTGAGCGACATCCCGAACCCCCTCCAGGCGGCCGGCAAGGACCCGTCGTACGTCGGCCGGATCCGCGCCGACGAGGGTGTCCCGGACGGTCGCGGCCTGGCGCTGTTCGTCTCCGGTGACAACCTGCGCAAGGGCGCGGCGCTCAACACCATCCAGATCGCCGAGCTGGTCGCGGGCGCTCGCTGAGGCTCAGTCGGCCGTGTCGATGTAACGCACGGTCACCTCGTGCGCGAGCACGTACGACGCGACGGTCAGCAGCGCGACCACGACGGCTCCGGCCGGCTGGTCGAGTGAGTCCAGCAGGAAGAGCCCGCTCAGCACGGCGACCAGGGCGACCGCGAGGAAGCTGATGCTTCCCGCGCTCGGCACCTGCGCCCAGCGCAGCACGAGCGCGCCGATCACGACCGCGAGCACGATGATCAGCAGGAGCATGAAGAAGCCGGGCCCGCCACCGCAGCTCGTCGTGCCGCGGACTGACTCGCAGGCCTGGAGGCCGCCGAGGGTCGCCAGCACCAGGAACGCGGCGACCGCGACGCCGGCGATCACCGCCGCCAGACGGCCGTTCATCGGTCCGCGCGGCTCGCGCGGCTCGCGCGGCGGCCTGGGGGGCTTCGGCGCCTTCGCGGGCTTGGGTGCCTTCTGAGGCTCGTGCTCCCTGACGCTGACGGGCGCCGGCTCCGGCTCGGGCGCCGGCTCGCGCTCGACGGCCGGTGTCTCGACGGCCGGTGTCTCGACGGCCGGTGTCTCGGCGGCCGGTGTCTCGACGGCCGGTGTCTCGGCAACCGCCGGCCGCTCGGGTTCGCTCGGCGGTTCACCGCCGGCGGCCCGAGGCCGCTTCCGCCTCCGGAGGCCCAGCGAGGGCGCCTCGAGCGACGGCTTGCTGTCGTCTGACCCCATGGGCCGCAGTCTGACACGGCCGTCCACGGGACCGGGGCACGTCTAGGCTGCGCGTGTGCACTCCGGACTTCACCGCGTCGCGGTCTTCTGCGGGTCGGCGTCGGGCCGCGACGAGGCGCTGGCCCGGGCGGCGTACGACGTCGGCCGCGGCCTCGCCGAGCGCGGTCTCGGACTGGTCTACGGCGCCGGTGGCCACGGTCTCATGGGCGCCGTGTCCCAGGGCGCGCTCGACGCGGGTGGCGAGGTCGTCGGCGTCATCCCTCGGTCGATGGTCGAGCGCGAGTGGGGCCGCGACGACCTGACCGAGGTGCACGTCGTCGAGACGATGCACGAGCGCAAGGCGCTGATGGCGCAGTACGCCGACGCGTTCCTCTGCCTCCCCGGAGGCCTCGGCACCCTCGAGGAGATCCTCGAGGTGTGGAGCTGGCGCCAGATCGGCTTCAACGACGACCCGGTCGCCTTCCTCGACGTCGGCGGCTTCTGGACGCCGCTGCTCACCGCCCTGCACGGCCTCGTCGACGCGGGTTTCGTGCACCGGGCGGTGATGGACGACCTCGTCGTCGCCGGGACGCTCGACGAGGCGCTGACCGGTCTGGCGAGCCGGGTCGACGCGCGGTTCGCCGACAAGCTGCACGGTTGAGCCTGACGGCCTGACCGGTGACGTGTGCCTCGGCGTGGGTGCCATGCGGCGCGTGCGCGTGGACCTCCGCGGACGCGCCGCAGGACGACTCCGCCATGAACGGGTGTGCGCTTGCGAGCGGCACGGAACGGGAGTAGCGCAAGGCGCCGATGACCACGGACTCCAGCGACACGCGAATCTCTCGCGGGCGAGCTGGATCAGAGGCTGAGTACGGTGGCTCCGCCATCGATCCCGGCGAGGACCTTCGGCCGCGAACCCCGGAACGAAGAACACCCGGACCCACGCTTCCGTGGGTCCGGGTGTTCTCGATGCCCTGAGACATCACACGGTCGGGGTGACAGGATTTGAACCTGCGGCCTCTTCTAGGCGCCGCTGGGTCCTGTCAGACCCGGTCAGACGTGGACAAAACCGCCGATGACCTGGGGTTTCGTCGGACTTTCACCGACCTCGTGTGACCTACTGTATCCCCCTGTCCGGGCCTGTCCCGGGCGTCAAAGTGGTATGTAAGTGGTACGCGAGCGGCCATTCGGGCTACTCGGTGTGGCCGAAGGTGTCGAGGGCGAGCTCGACGTCGACGCCGTTGATATGGAACACGATCCGGCCGTTGGTGGCGCCGGCAGCGGCGGCATACTCGGCGAGGGTGGAGAGCAGGAGGTCGTCGCGGCTCTCGATGCGCGAGACGGCTGCCTGCTGGATACCCATCTTCTCGGCGAGGCCGCTCTGGGTCTGGGCCGCGAGCTTGCGGATCTCGGCCAGCCCGGCGGCGTAGACGCGGTTCATGTGGGTGTTGCCCTCGTGGATGAGGTCCACGGCTTCGCGCATGCCCGGCTCCGTGAGGAGCTCGTCGAGCACGGCGTCGCCGTCGACGAACCCCTCCGTGATGGTCCTCTTGGCCATCTCGCCTCCTTCTCGTCGTGCCATCAGTCGCCTTGGCGCTTCCAGCGTTCGATCGCGGTATCTGCTCGTGTCCCGACACTGTCGTACCAGACGTCTCCGATGCGGGCCTTCTCTCCGTTGAACAGGGCGACCACGACTTCGCCATCTGGCGCGAACCAGAAGATCAGCCGGACGGCGATGCCTTCTTCGTAGGCGTGCGCCCAACGCCAGATCGGGTTCAGCTTGTGCTGGCGCACTCTCTTGAACTCGGCGTTCTCTTCAGTTGGCTCGGCCTCGAGGTTGCGGATGGCCTCGAGGCCAGCCGCGATGAGCTCCAGGCGCCGGCGGTGCCAGGCATTGCCCTCGCGGGCCTTGCGTTGGATTCCCTTGATCGAGGTCAGCAGTTCGTCGGTGAGCTGGAGCCTCATGCGCAGATATTACACCAAAGGAATATCGGGATGTTTCCAGTGGGGCCTCGTGTTGGGGCGCTGCGCTTGCCGTCGTCAGTCCAGATGGAGGCGCCGGAGCGGGACCCGCGCGCCAGTGATGAACGGAAGCCACGCGCGATGGATCGGGTCGGGCAGGTCCAAGTCGTCGAGGATGTCGACGAGCAGATTGCCGTCGATGGTGTCGAGCATCGCCTCCGGCGAGCCGCGCTGAAGAAGCGCGCCATAGGCGATAGCTCGGTCGCGACGCCGGTGCAAATGCAAGCTGCCCGCCACGTGTGCGACGTGCCAAGGGAGGGTGACCTCGCGGAACGCCAGCCCAGGGGGCAGCTGCCACAGCCGGTCAGCGAGCCAGAACGGACGTAGCCCGTGCATGCCCTGGATCTGCCGGAAGGTGACCCGCGGTGCCGGCGCCAGCGTGTAGCCGGCCGACTCGATAATCCGCTCCGCTACGGCCAGGGTGGGCGACTTGATGCCGCGTTCGTACGCCGACAGCGTCGACTGGGAGGTACCCGACGCTGCCGCGAGCTCGGCCTGGGTGCGGCTGCTGGCGAGTCGGACCTGGCGGATCAGATTGGGCCTGTCCACGACTCCAACATATTCGATCGAAGCTTTCTGAGGAAGGATCTCGAAAATGGGCCCTGACGTGCGGCGATTCGATTCGCCGGGTCGGCCGTCGAGGTGACGGGCAGGGCAATTGGCGGCGTGTCGCGGCCACGCCTCCGCACCTATCAGGCGTAGGGCTCTCGAAAGGCGGGTCGCGATGAGCGTGTCTGAGTGCCTCGGAGTCGCAGACGTGGACGGCTCATTGATGTTGGAGGCCAGGCTGGGTTGGGGCCGATGGTGCGCCGCACATCCAACGTTGGGCGTGGTCGCCGATCTCCTAGATCTGCCGACGTGGACGAAGGCGGCCGAACGGGCTGAGAGGGATCGCGTCGTGGCGCTCCTTGCCCGCCTCGCTCGCGAGGACCACGCCGCGGCGATCGCACTGGCCTGGCTCCTGTGCCCAGCCGCGTCGCTTGTTGCCGCCAGGCTCGCCGATAGGTCAGGCGACATCGACGGAATGGTGGCCGGTCAAATGTGGGTCGAGCTCACGGGTGGCGCTCGCACCTACGAGCGGTCCGTCGCCGCCAACATCATCCGCGCCGTCCAAGACGCCGTCCGCGCCGATCTCGGTGTCGGTCGTGCATCGGTGAGGAGCGACCCGGCCTGGTCGCGAACCGCCGTGGTCGCCGAGCTCCCCGAGATAGCGCACGGCGTGTTCGGCCCATCATCCGAGCTGGATTCATCCGAGACTCTCAGCGCGGTAGTGCAGCAGGCCGTGAGGTGCCAGATCGTCACTACCGCGCAGGCCGGCCACCTGCTGTGGCTCTGTCGAGACGCCGCGGCCGCGGGCATCTCCGGCCATCGTGGCCGCGGTGGCCTCACCGCACCGCGCACGCTCATGTACATGAGCAGCCTGCGCGGCATCTCTACGCGCACGTTGCGTCGCCGCACCGTCGAGCTGATCGACCGCCTGGCAGCCTTCGTGCGCGTCGAGATGGACCTCGAGGAGATCGCGAACTGGTTCGACCTCCACGAGTTTCCTCCCGTCTCGTGCGATGACTTGCTGGAGATCTATGCGGATGAGGTGTTGGTGGAGCGTGAGCACCGTGGCCGTTCGGCCTAAAGAGGACGCCGCTCGGTGGCATACGTGCCGGCTTGTTTGGGAGGTGTTTGGGCAGCGGTAGAGGTTCTGGTGCGCCGAGATTCTTGGAGTCGCCAAGAGTCGGCGGTTGCCAACGGCTGGGACGGAGGATGTCGGTCCTGATGTGGTCGATGACTTTCGTCAGGGGAGAGACTCGATCGTCTGTGCCGCCGGCGGGGGTGGGTAGCAGCGAGGTCAGCGTGCGGGGCCACGCTCCATGCGAGCCTGCGTCTCATCGGAGTCCGCTCCCGGCCATTCGTCACCTAGGTGCAGGGAACGGCGTGCGCGCGAAGGACTGCCAAACCGCCGTCAGCACACGGCTCGACTTGGTAGCCGCGTGGCCGCCGCCATGTGGCACGACGCTCCGCGGCTCCTGACTCCTAATTCCGGCCGGTTTGGGTCGCAGCCATCCGCCAGACATCGGCTGCGCTGAGCGTGGAGACCCGTGTGATGGGCCTCGGACGCGGATCATGAAAAAGTGTGGTGGCGTGGCAAAGCGTGGCGCCGACGAGAAAGTGGCGCCGACGCGAAAGCAGAATGACCCCTGACCTGTTTGACCAGGTCAGAGGTCATGTTCGGTACGCCATCAGGGACGCGAACCCTGAACCCGCTGATTAGCGCCGCGCATCTTCCGGCGTTTCCCCGCTGGCCGCTCATCTGGTGGCTGACCTGCGCGGATGCCGTCGTGGGGTTGCTCCGGATTGCTGGGTGTGTCCTGCTCTCTCCGACTGAAGGACGTGGCGTACAGCGTGGGCGATCAGCCGTCGAGACGAGTGCCGCCTCCGTTAGTCGCCCATGCAGACGATCCGAAGTGACGGAGGAAGGCCATCAGGCCTAGTTTGGTCCGCGCGCCAGAGCAGAGCGCCGAGGGGCCGACGGACGTGTTCAATCGGAGTCCGGTGCCGCCATGATCGCTGCCCGTCGCGCTAGCGCTCCTCGTCGGCGAAGGCGATCGGCGGTCCTTGGACCGAATTCCCGCTTAACTCGGTCGGAGCGTTGCGGAGCACGGTGCGGACGTGTTCACGGTCCTTCCGAGGATCACAGCTGATGACGACGTCTTCAAAGCCGCCGTCCATGTCGATCGTCGCCGACAGCCCGGCCTCTCGGACCGCGGCGAGCGCCGCAGCTGCATCCTGTCCAGGCGGTACGTGGTAGCGAAGCACGTCGGGCCGATTCCCTCTCCCAGTCATGGCTCGCGAAACACCGGCCACAGTCGACCAGGCGACTAGCAATTGAGATATTCGCACTTCATCTACTCCGCGGAATCGTTGCAGTCATCAGGTGTCGCCGAGCGCCGCCAGGGCCGCCGTTCCACGGCGGTCGCTGCGTGGGTGGCGGCTTGGTCTGTCCGATGCGGCGGTGGATCTACTTCGGCGGTTCCCGCTAGCCGACAAAAGCATGCGTCTGCGCATGGATTCTGGGGGTAGCGCATGAACGGTGCCGCTCGAGCTCAGTGTGTGGTGATGGAGTTGCTCGGCCGCCGCCGGTCAGGCAACGGTCGTGTTGATGAATCCGGCGAGCGTGAGGGCCTGGGGAAGGCCCGTCCATGCCGCCGTGGGCCGACGGGTCGCTACGTAGGAGGAAGCCTTCGCGGTCCAGTCCGCAGCACGGCGTACGCCGTCCCGACCACCCGGTCGTCTTCCCGCGGCGGGTCCGTCGCCGCGATGGTCCAGTGGGCGGCGGACTCGTCTTGGAGCAGTGCGACGAGACAGGGCGCCGGAGTCGAACCGGGGTAAGGCACAACCAATCGATGAAACCGTCGAGGGCGACGAGCGGAGCGGGTGAAGGACGCCGACCAACGTCGTCGAGATCGCCTTCGACGTGAGTCCTCCGGAGGACCCGGGGCCGCCCCGTCCATCCCGACAGCGCCATCGCGCGCAAACGTTGCGCTATGGCAATCAGGCGCCGACGCTACCAGGGTGTCGTGGCCCAGTGCGCGTCCTCGACCTCCCGCGCGGCCTGGCTGAAGGCGGAAAGAGCCTGCGTAACCTCGGCGGCCCGTCGAGATCCCATGCGATCGAGGACGGCACGCACCTCCCGCCGACGCGCGTCCGTGACTGTATCGAGGAGAAGCTTGCCGTCGCGGCTGAGGGAGACCTCCACGATGCGTGCGTCCGACGCGGAGCGCTGCTTGGCGACGAGGCCGAGTCGGCTGAGGCGCTCGCAGTGGCGCGTGGCGTTCGACGGGTTCACCGCGAGCTCCGCGGCCACGTCCCCGATCGTCTGCGGGCCGCGGGCGGCAAGGAGCACCAGGACACGGTGCTGTGCCACGGTGATCGTCTCCGCCACGGTGTCGATGGAGCGGATCGCCATTCCGACCAGGGCGCGGCTGGCGGTGATGAACGCGTCGGCTGCGGCGTCGGTCGTGTGGGTGTCCATGGCTCCTCCTCAAGCTCGACAACTGTCCGCGCGCCCACGCTACTGCAGGGGCGCCGGTGCCGGTTACGTGCGAGACTGCATTAATTGCGTAAGCGCAACGACCGTGGTACCACTGAGAATGGGAGGCGCCGTTGGGCCAGGGCTGAGCCGGCAACATGTCCCCGCGTCCCAGCGGCGCCTCCCGCCAGACGGTCCGCGACCGGCCGCACCGCAAGGGCGACCGGTCTTCTTGCGAGGAGACGACATGAAGACCACCGTGGCCGACCACATCCTCGACCGCCTGCGACGATGGGGAGTGACGCATGTCTTCGGCTACCCAGGCGACGGCATCAACGGTCTGCTCGGCGCGTTCTCGCGCGCCGACGACCGGCCGCGCTTCATCCAAGCGCGGCACGAGGAGATGAGCGCGTTCGAGGCCGTCGGGTACGCGAAGATGAGCGGACGGACGGCCGTGTGCATGGCCACCTCCGGCCCGGGCGCCATCCACCTGCTCAACGGACTGTATGACGCCAAGCTCGACCACGTCCCGCTGGTCGCCGTGGTGGGGCAGACAGCGCGCAGCGCGATGGGAGGCAGTTACCAGCAGGAGGTCGACCTGCTCAACCTCTTCAAGGACGTCGCCTCGGAGTACGTCCAGATGGTGACGGTGCCCGAGCAGCTTCCCAACGTTCTGGACAGGGCGATCAAGGTGGCGACCGCACGCCGCGCGCCGACCGTGGTCATCGTCCCGAGCGATGTCCAGGAGCTGGAGTACGCCGCGCCGCAGCATGAGTTCAAGCAGGTGCCCTCCAGCCTGGGCTTCTACCAGCCCAGGGTCGTCCCGGACCCGCAGGCCGTGCAGCAAGCGGCCGACGTGCTCAACGCCGGCCGCAAGGTCGCCCTCCTCGTCGGGCACGGCGCCCGCGGCGCTCGCCAGCAGGTCGAGCAAATCGCCGACGTCCTGGGCGCCGGCGTGGCCAAGGCACTCCTCGGCAAAGACGTGCTCAGCGACGACCTGCCCTGGGTGACAGGGTCGATCGGCCTTCTCGGCACCCGGCCGTCGTACGAGATGATGCGTGACTGCGACACGCTGCTCACGATCGGGTCGAGCTTCCCCTACACCCAGTTCCTGCCTGGCCTGGACCAGGCACGGGCCGTCCAGGTCGACCTGGACGCAACCATGATCGGGATGCGCTACCCCTACGAGGTCAACCTCGTGGGCGACGCCGCGGCGACGCTCGACGCGCTGTTGTCCCTGCTCGAGCGCAAAGAGGACCGGTCCTGGCAGGAGCACCTGTGCGCACAGGTGTCGCACTGGTGGAAGGTGATGGAGCGCGAGGCCGCGGTCCCGGCCGAGCCGGTGAACCCGATGCGGATCTTCTCCGAGTTCTCCGCCCAGGCGCCGGACGACGTGCTGATCGCCGCCGACAGCGGATCGGCGGCAAACTGGTACGCCCGGCAGGTCCGGATGCGGGGCGCCATGCGCGGAACCCTCTCGGGCAACCTGGCCACGATGGGGCCCGGGGTGCCGTACGCGATCGGCGCGAAGTTCGCCCAGCCCGACCGACCCGTGGTCGCCTTCGAGGGTGACGGTGCCATGCAGATGAACGGTCTGGCCGAGCTGATCACGATCAGCCGCTACTGGCAGGAGTGGCAGGACCCTCGGTTGGTCGTGGCGGTCCTGCACAACAACGACCTCAACCAGGTCACCTGGGAGCTGCGGGCGATGGGCGGCACCCCGCGCTTCGTGGAGAGCCAGGCGCTGCCGGACGTCTCCTACGCCGACTTCGCCGCGTCCCTGGGCCTCGAGGCGCTCACCGTGGAGGACCCTGACCAGCTCGCCGACGCCTGGCGCACGGCGCTCGCCGCCGACCGGCCGATGGTGCTCGATGTCCACTGCGACCCGAACATCCCGCCGATCCCGCCGCATGTGACCCTCGAGCAGGCCACCCAGACCGCGAAGGCGCTGCTCAAAGGCGACACCAGCCGGTGGGACATCGTCAAGGAAGGCATGCGCACCAAGGCCCAGGAGGTCTTGGCCTCCGCCGCCGGTTCAGAGCGCGGGGAGTGAGGCGGCCGATGAGGACCGAAGCCGTCGTCGAGGGCCTGCGAGTCACGGCGTGCACCTTCTCGACTGACGGACCCGAGGCCGACGGCACCGTGTCATGGGACTCGACGACCGTCGTCATCGTCGAAGCACAAAGCAGCGGCTGCGTCGGCACGGGCTGGACCTTCGCGCCAGCCGCCGTCGAGAACATCGTCATCGGGTTGCTGGAGCCAGTGGTGCAGGGTCGCGACGCGCTGGCCCCGGTTGCCGCACACACGGCGATGCGCGTGGCTTCCCGCAACGCCGGCACCGCCGGCCTCGTCGGGATGGCGATCTCGGCGGTCGACATCGCGCTCTGGGACCTGTGCGCGAGGTTGCACTACGTGCCCGTGACGCGGCTTCTCGGCGGCCCCTTGAGCGAGGTCGAGGTCTACGGCAGCGGCGGCTTCACGACCTATGACCAGGAGCGGCTGGACGAGCAGGTTTCCAACTGGCTCGGCTTCGGTGTCCGAGCGGTGAAGATCAAGATCGGCGAGTCGTGGGGGCACCGGGTCGGGCGTGACCTCGACAGGGTCCGCCAGGTCCGCGAGCTCGTCGGTGGTGACGTCGAGGTGTTCACCGACGCCAACGGTGGCTACGACGTCGGGCAGGCGCGCCGCGTGGGCAGCGAGCTCGACGAGCTCGGCGTCACCTGGTTCGAGGAACCGGTGAGCAGCGACGACCTCGACGGGCTGGCCGTCGTGCGGTCGGCGGTGCGGGCCGACGTCGTTGCGGGGGAGTACGCCGACGGGCCGAGCTACGTCGAGCGGATGGTGCGCCGCTCCGTCGACTGCCTGCAGATCGACGTCACGCGATGCGGCGGCTACACCGGGTGGTTGCGCTGCGCCGCCGTGGCGCATGCCCGCGGAGTGGAGGTCTCGGGACACTGCGCGCCGTACCTCACGCTCCCCGTGGCACCGGCCACCCCGGGCCTGCGGCACCTGGAGTACTTCCACGACCACGTCCGGATCGCCCGGACGCTCTTCGACGGCGCCCCCGTGCCGGTCGCCGGACGGCTGGCGCCCCGCCAGCTGCCCGGTCATGGCCTGACGCTCCGACGCAGTGTGGTCGACGAGCATCGTGCCAGCAGGGGAGGTAGGACGCGATGAGACGAGATCATCGCTGCGCCCCGTTGGTGAGGCCCCGGCTGGTCTGGTCGGGGCTCGTGCTCGCACTGGGCGGCGCGGTCGCGATCGCGGTCGGCCTCATCATCGCGTCGGTAGCGGCGTGGGTCGCCGGGATCGCCGTGTTGGTGCTGGGTGGCGTGGTCGCGGTGCGCGGCGGCATCCTGCGCGACGCCACCCCGGCCGCCAGCTTCGGCGCTGAGCTGGAGCACCTGAGGACCGGCGATCCACGACCCGGCACTTCTCCGGGAGCGATGGTCCGATCGCCCGCGGCGCGCGCGGACTCCGTCGCGACCGCGGAGCGGGTTCGTCGGGTCCGCGCTCGGTCGGTCGTGACGAGCGCAGGACCCTACGACCGTCCCGCGGGCTGGACGATCCTGATCGGCGTACTCGTCCTGGTGTGGACGCAGTGGGGCATCAGCGCCGAAGGCACCACCACCATGCGTGCCGACAGCTTCCGCGCCGTGGCGGCCGCGATCGTCCTCGGCTTGGCTGGGATCCGCTGCGTGGCCGGCGCCGGTGTACATCGCGTCGCGGGCTGGGTGGCCGCCCTCGCCGGCGAGCTCTTGGTGCTGCAGGGCGTCTTCGCTCCGCACCAGCTGCTCGGGCGCTCGGTCGTCGAGGTCATGGTCGGAGCTGTTGCGGTCTTGGCCGGGGTCGTTGTCGGCGTCAGTTCGTCAGCCGTGGAGTCGAGCGTCGGTTCGCGGCGCGGAGAGGAGTGAGTGGGATGCCCGTCTGGATCCAGGCAGGAGGTTGGGGGCTGCTGGCCGGGGGTGCTCTCGTGATCGGTGCCCTCGTGGCATGGTTCGTGACCGTCCCGCAGCGAGTGGTTGCCAGCGTGATGGCATTCGGCGCCGGGGTGCTGATCTCCGCGCTGGCGTTCGACCTCGTCGATGAGGCGGAGTCGACCGGTGGGCTCGGCCCAACGCTTGTCGGGTTCCTCGGCGGTGCGATCGTGTACGTCGTTGCGAACGTGGTGCTCGCTCGGTTCGGCGCGCGCCACCGCAAGCGCTCGCAGGAGCAGCAGCCGTCAGAGGAGCAGCAGGCAGGCAGCGGTGCGGCGATCGCGGTCGGGGCCCTGCTCGACGGTGTCCCGGAGTCCGTGGTGTTGGGGCTCAGCCTGCTGGGCGGCGGAGGCGTCGGCGTTCCGGTCCTCGTTGCGATCTTCATCTCGAACCTGCCGGAGGGTCTCGCCAGCGCGGCCGGGATGAGACGCAGTGGTCGTAGCGCCGGCTACGTCTTCGGTGTCTGGATCAGCGTCGCTGCTGCCAGCGGGCTGGCGGGCCTGCTCGGCTGCCTTCTGCTGCAGGGCGCTTCGGGAGGCGCGATTGCGGTCATCACCGCCGTCGCCGCCGGGGCCATCCTTGCCATGGTCGCCGACACGATGATCCCGGAGGCCTTCGAGCGCACGCACATGTACGCCGGACTCATCGCCACCCTCGGGTTCGGGCTCGCGTTCAGTGTGGAGCGCCTGTGATCGACGTCGACGGGCAGCGATCAGGACGGGGCTGGCGTGTCCCACTCGTACAGGAGGTGGTGAGCCAGCATCGCCACGGACGGCTCCCAGCCCGCCCGGGCATCGACGTACTCCTCGCCCGCGTCGTCACGGACGGGGACGCCGGCCGCCAGGAGCTCCTCGCGTGCGCGGGCGTGGTCGGCGAGCCACCGCTCCCGCTGCGACGGCAGGGGGCCGCGCTCGATCGGCGCCCGGACGACTCGGGTGCACAGCTCCCCTGCCGACGCGGCTATCTCCCGCGGGCTGCTGCCGGCCAGCTCTGGTCGCTCGGCCGGCACGAGCACGGTGGTGCGCAGCAGCGCGGCCGTCTCCCAGCAGGTTTGCAGGATGCGGGGGAGCGCGTCGTACTCACACTCGTCGTGGAAGGAGCGCAGCACGGGGTACGAGGTGTGCGTCTGTACGAGCCGGCGCATCTCGGTGGCCATCTCGGCCAGCTGGATCGCAGCGCCGGCGGGGCCTTCCTGCCACAGCGCCCGGACGATGTCGACGCCGCGGCCGGTGCCGCCGCTGCGCTGATGCAGCGAGAGGGCGAAGGCGTTCCGGCCGGTCAAGGTGCTGTAGACCGTGAGGAAGTAGGAGATCACCAAGGTGAAGGTCATGAAGCCCATCGCCGCCTCGATGACCGTAAGTGCCCGGTACGCCGGACTGGCCGCGACCACGTCGCCGAGCCCCAAGGTCGTCAGCGTGTAGCCGCTGAAGTAGAACGCCGTTCCCCAGGACCGGACGGTCGACCCCTGAGCTGCGACGATGCCGTCGCCGAGGGCCGGTCGGTAGATGGCGGCCCATCCGATGAGCAGCATCGCGAACCAGGCGAGCAGAGTCGCAGCCACGTGGGTCGGTCCGGCGTAGGCGAGTATGCGGCGCCGCCATCGGCGCGGGAGCCCTCGGGTCAGGCCGAAGGCGCCATGGACCAGCCGACTCAACGGTCGGCGGAGGGGACCACGACCACTCCCCGGGAAGAGAACCGTGTAGAACACGTCGACCACCGTGGTCAGCACCACGAGGACGCCAACGACGCTCGTCGCGCTGCTCCTCACGTCAGTCGCCTCACCCGAGCCGGCCGGCGCGTAGCCGGTGGGAGGCAGCGATGACGCGGCGAGCCAGTGCCCGCACACCGTTGCGGGTGCGCGTGCCACGGGCCCTGCGCGAGTTCGTCGCCGTGCCGGTCGTGGTCGTGTTGGTGATGCTCGGGCTCGCGGCGCTGTCGATCGTCGGGGACCAAGCGAGCGGACCGGCCATAGAGGGGCTGCGCAACGGCCTGGGTCAGATGATCGGCAAGAAGACCGCGAGCGACACGCTGGGCGCTGTGGCCACCGGTCTGGTGACGGTCACCTCGATCACGTTCTCGGTCCTCCTGCTGGCCGTCCAGCAGACCGCCTCGAACCTGTCTCCGGTGGTCTTCGACCAGTTCGTCCGGCGCCGCGCCAACCAGATCTACCTCGGACTGTTCGTCGGTCTGGCGCTCTACTCCTACGTCGTGCTCGCGGCGGTGCAGCCGAGCACGCCCCCGGTCATCGGGGCCTTCCTGGCCACCGCGCTCACGGTCGTCGCGCTCGCCTGCCTGCTCTTCCTCGTCTACTCCACCATCGACCAGATGCGACCCGACAACGTGATGCGCCAGCTCCACGACCGAGCCGTCGCTGCGCACGACCGCGAGGCGCGTCTGATCGTCCGCACCCGGCGCGCATCCGACTCCTGCGCTCCCGTCGCAGCGCAGCTGCGCTGCCCCACGTTCGGCTACATCGAGACCGTCGATCTCGATCGCATTGTCACCGCCCTCGGCGACGACCCCGACGCTGAGGTCGAGCTCCATGTGACGGTGGGGTCCGAGGTCGTGACCGGCGACCTCGTGGCGAGCATCCGGCACTTCGATCCCGCTGCGGCCGAGACTCTGCGCGATGGGGTCGCGGCCGCCGTGCCGGTGAGTCGAACGCCTGACATCGACGTCGACCCCAGCACCGCCATCCGCGACATCAGCAACATCGCCTGGACCAGTGGGTCGACATCGAAGCAGAACCCGGCCATCGCGGGACAAGCGCTGCACGCGCTCCGCGACCTGGCGACCCGTTGGCTTGCGGAGGGGGAGCGGACGGGGCCGGACCCGTGCCGGGTCGTGTACCGCGACGACGATCTCGACACTCTGCTCGAGGCGATGTACTCGGCTCTGGTCGTCGCGCACGAGTCGCACCAGCACCAGCAGGCCGTTCGGGTCATGGAGACCTATGAGGCGATGCTCGCGCTCGCGTCCGAGCCGCACCGCCGCCGGATCGTCGAGGACCTCCGCGCGATGGGGCCCCTCGTCGACCAGCTGCCAGCCTCGCCCGCGGTAGAGCGTGCGTGGCGCCGGCTCGGCGCTGCCGCAGTCGAGGTGTAATGCGAGAGGGCTAGTCGACAAGGGACACGCCCCAACTGGCCGTGGCGGTGTGGCCGGAGTCGAGCCGGGTCACCTGGACGCCGCTCTGGAATGCGTTGGGAGGGCAGGTCATCGGTTCGACACCGAGCCCGCGACGGCGGCGACCGGGGGCCAGAGTGTCGCCTGTGAACAACTCGAGGAGGCCGTAGCTCTCGTCGACCCAGAGCTGGACGGTCCGGCCGTCGGTTCCGGTCAGGTGGACCCAGGCTCGGCCGTCGAGGTCGCGATGCAGGTCGGTGAAGGCATGGTCGATCTTGAGGTCGCCGAGCTCGGTCCCGGCCCTGAAGTCGTACGCCGTCCCGGTCACCGTCTCGCGACCGGCGGGCAGCTTGCGCTGGGGGTCGGTGAGGATGCGGGTGTCTGCCTCCATGCGGATGGTGCAGCCGTCGATCGGCCCTTCCCCGGGTGAGAGGTAGGGGTGCTGGCCACAGCCATAGGGTGCCGTGCGGTCGCCGATGTTGGTGGTCGTGATGGTGACGGTGAGGCCGCCAGGCCCCAACCGGTAATCGATCTGGACCTCGAGCGCGAAGGGGTATCCCTCCAACGGCAGGAGTGTGGTCGCCATGGTGAGGCCGTCGCCTCGGTTCTCGACCGGCTGCCAGGAGCGCCAGTGGAGGAACCCGTGGATGGCGTTGTGCTTGTCGGGCTCGGTGAGGGCGACCTGGTGGTCGACGCCGTCGAACCGGTACCACCCGTCCGCCAGCCGGTTGGGCCACGGGATCAAGGGGGCTCCGTGTGCGCCGTCGCACATGCTGTCCCGCTCGTAGGGCTGCAGGACGTCGCGATCGCCGACGCGGTACTCGCGGATGCCGCCGCCGACCTCGACGATCGTCGCGTGCTGGTCCTCGAAGCCGATCTCGTGCTGCTGCCCCGAAGGCGCGAAGGTCATGTCCGTCCTCCCGTTTCCTCTCGTTTCGCTGCTCCGCGTGGCTAGTACCCAACAGATCGTTGCGCTATCGCATAGATCTGCCTAGGGTGAAAGCATGGGAAGCGGAGGACGTGACGTGGCCACTGTCCGGCACGGTGTGGACCGGATGGTGCGCAACGTCGAGACGGGGCGGTTCGAGCGAAGCCTCTCGGCCTTGACGGCCGCGGGTGCGCTGGTGACCGCAGTGGAGATCTACTTCGAGCACGACTCGGCGAGCTTCGGGAACAAGCTGATGTGGCTCCCGGTCGCTCTCGGGCCGGTCGGTGCCGCCGCCGGTGTGGCGGGGTTCTTCAGTCAGCGGATGGCCAAGACCGTTCTGCCGATCGCGTCGGCAGCGATCGTGGCCAACGGTCTGCAGGGCACGTATCTGCACGCGCGCGGGATCGCGCAGAAGCCCGGCGGCTGGCGCAACGCGCGCTACAACATCGAGATGGGCCCGCCGCTGCTGGCCCCGCTGCTGGTCACCATGGTCGGCGGGATGGGCCTTCTCGCCTCCGTGCTACGGCGCGAGAAGTGACTCGGCTGCACAACCCGGGCACCGAGCAGCGGTTCCCAGACTTCAACGTCCTCTCGCAGAGCGGGCACTGGGACGCCGTGACCGCCGGGGTGGTGCTGTCCCGGATCGGCAGGGCGCCGGACATCCGCTACTTCACGACGGCCGAGCAGGCGGTCGCCACCGCGTTGTGCGACCAGCTCATCGGACAGGCCCACTCCGTCGACCCTGGGTCAAAGGTTCCGGTCGTGAACCTGATCGATGCCCGTCTGGCCGAGCAGCAGACCGATGGCTGGCGATACGTCGACATGCCCGAGGACGGCCGGGCCTGGCGCGACACCCTCGCCGCCCTGGATGACGATGCGCGCGGACGCTTCGACACCGAGTTCGCCCGCTGCTCCTCGCAGCAGCAGGCCACCTTGATCCAGGAGGTCCAGGACAGCGGCACGGCAGAGTGGCACGGGCTGTGCGCCAAGCACGTGTGGAGCCTGTGGACGCGCTATGTCTGCACCGCGTTCTACGCCCACCCGGCCGCCTGGAACGAGATCGGGTTCCCGGGGCCCGCCTACCCGCGCGGCTACAAGAACGCCGGCATCGACGCACGTGAGCCGTTCGAGGTCCCCGACGCCCGGCCCGGAGACGACCCGGCCGCGAGGGCGCGATGAACAGCGTCCGTGACCGCAACGAGTCGGCGTGGCTCCTCCCGACCGACGGCACCCGCACCAACCACCGGCTCCGCCACGACATGCGGCGCTTCGCCGACACCGATGAGGTCGACCTGGTCGTCGTCGGTTGTGGTGCCGGTGGATCGACGCTGATCCAGCGGCTCGCACGCGCCGGGTGGAAGGTGGTCGCACTCGACGCAGGACCCTTCTGGGATCCGGACGCCGACTGGGTGAGCGACGAGGCCGGCTCGCACCATCTCTACTGGACCGAGCCCCGGGTCATCTCGGGAGCCGACCCCGTCCCGCTCGGCTCGAACAATTCCGGCCGAGGCGTCGGCGGGTCGATGGTGCACTACGCCGGCTACACGCCCCGATTCCACCCGAGCGACTTCCACACCTTCTCGGCGGAGGGAGTGGGGGCGGACTGGCCGCTGGCCTATGCCGACCTCAAGCCCTACTACGAGGAGATTGAGGCGGAGCTCCCGGTTGCCGGGGACAATTGGCCGTGGGGCGACCCGCATTCCTACCCCCACCGCCCGCACCCGGTGGGCGGCAACGGCGAGGTCTTCCTCCGCGGTGCCCAGCGCCTGGGGATCACAGCCAAGGTCGGACCCGTCGCGATCGCCAACGGACGGTTCGGCAACCGACCCCACTGCATCTACCGCGGGTTCTGCCTCCAGGGCTGCAAGGTCAACGCGAAGGCATCGCCATTGATCACCCACATCCCGGACGCCCTCGCCCATGGCGCCGAAGTGCGTGCCGACTCGATGGTGACCCGCGTCGAGATCGACGAGCGCACCGGACGAGCGACCGGCGTGCACTATGTCCGCGACGGCGTCGCCCGGTTTCAGAAGGCGCGGATCGTCGCGATCGCCGGCTACTCGATCGAGACACCCCGTCTGCTGCTCAACTCGACCTCGGCCCGCTTCCCCGACGGGCTGTGCAACGACTACGACCAGGTCGGGCGCTACCTCATGGTCCAGGGGGCTCCCCAGACCGCCGGACGCTTCGAGGCCGAGGTCCGGATGTACAAGGCGCCGCCTCCGGAGGTCAGCACCGAGGAGTTCTACGAGACCGACCCCTCGAAGCCGTACAAGCGCGGCTTCTCCATCCAGACCGTCTCTCCGCTCCCGATCACCTGGGCCGAGCACGTCGCCGCCCAGGGCCACTGGGGCCGTTCGCTGCGTGACTACATGAGCGACTACGTGCACTGGGCCTGCCTCGGAGCCTTGTGTGAGTTCCTGCCCCAACCCGAGAACAGGGTCACCCTGGCGGACGAGAAGGACCGTCACGGTCTTCCGGTCGCCAACTTCGCCTACACCCAGGGCGACAACGACACCGCTCTGATGAACGCCGCGCAGCAGGTCATGGAGCAGATCCTGCGTGCCGCGGGCGCGGACGAGGTCATCACGATCGACCGCTTCGCCCACCTCGTCGGCGGCGCCCGCATGGCGGCCGACGAGCGGCACGGCGTCGTCGACGCCGAGAGCCGCACCTTCGCCGTGCCCAACCTCTACATCACCGACGGCAGCATCCTGCCGACCCAGGGGAGCGCCAACCCGGCCCTCACCATCATGGCCCTCGCCGCTCGAGCTGCCGACCGCCTCGTCGCCGGCGCGCGATCCGGCGTGCCTGCGTGACCGCGGACGGGAACGGAAACCTGCTGGTGACACCTCAGCCAGCTCTCGATCAGCGCAAACATTGCGGTGTCGCATATATGCGGCAGCGCATATATTGCCCTCGCGCGGGGTACGGAGCCGCTGTCCCCGCCGCTGAATCCGGGAGTCGCCCATGACCCAAGCCTTCACCGCCCACACCCTGCGCCAGTACGCCCTGCTCGCGGACGGCGAACGCGGCGCGCTCGTCGGACCGCGCGGTGACGTCGCGTTCATGTGCGCGCCCCGCTGGCACGACGACGCGGTCTTCGCCGCGCTGCTCGGCGGCGGCGGCCGGTACGCCGTCACCCCACGCGACCCGCGCTTCGTGTGGGGTGGGCATTACGAGCAGGGCAGCCTCATCTGGCGGAGTCGGTGGGTGACCACCGACACGGTGATCGAGTGTCGCGAGGCTCTCGCCTGGCCCGGGGACCCGGACCGCGTCGTGCTGCTGCGCCGCGTCGAGGCGTGCGACGGCGACGCCGAAGTCGACGTCGTCCTGGAGCTCGCGGCGGGGTTCGGCGCGCATCGGATGACGTCGAAGCGGACCACTGAGGGGGTCTGGGAGGGTCGGACCGGTGACCTCCGCTACCGCTGGTCCGGCACGCCGTCGTATGCGCGGCCCGACGGAGGCACCATCGGGTTCGCCCTCACCGTCCCGCAAGGCGAGCACTACGACCTGGTCCTCGAGATCAGCCGCGTACCGCTGCCCGACCTGCCGCCGGTCGCCGAGGATGCCTGGCGACGTACCTGCGAGGGCTGGCACGGTGAGATGCCGGCCTTCGACGGCTCCGCCGCTCCCGGCGACTCGCGGCACTCCTACGCCGTGCTCCGTGGCCTCACCAGCAGGACCGGCGCCATGGTGGCCGCTGCCACCACGTCGCTGCCGGAGCGCGCCGAGGCCGGCCGCAACTACGACTATCGCTACGCCTGGATCCGGGACCAGTGCTACGCGGGCCTCGCGGCGGCGGTCGCGGGCGGCGTCGACCTGCTCGACTCCGCGGTCCGGTTCGTCACCGACCGGATCATGGCCGACGGTGCGGAGATCAAGCCGGCCTACACCGTGACCGGCGGTCCGGTTCCCTCCGAGCGACAGCTGTCGCTGCCCGGCTACCCGGGCGCGCCCGTGCGGACTGGGAACCGGGTCAACGAGCAGTTCCAGCTCGACGTGCTGGGCGAAGCGTTGCAGCTCTACGCCGCCGCCGACGCCGCCGGACGGCTCGACGCGACCGGATGGCGAGCCGTCGAGGAGACCGTGACCGCCATCGAGAAGCGCGGCGGAGACCCCGACGCCGGGATCTGGGAGCTCGAGGACCGCCGCTGGGCACACTCGCGACTGGCCTGCGTGGCAGGGCTGCGGGCGATCGCCGACCGTAGGACCGGCGCCACCGCCCGGTCCTGGCAGCACCTCGCGGACCGGCTGCTGCGGTCGGTCGAGGCCGACTGCGTGCACATCAGCGGCCGCTGGCAACGCGCGCCGGACGACGAGCGCGTGGACGCCTCCCTCCTTCTCGGCGGCCTCCGTGGCGCTGTGCCCGCCGACGACCCGCACCACGTCCGGACCTGGGAGGCCGTGCGGGCGACGCTGGCCGACGACGGCTACGTCTACCGGTTCCGGCAGGACCCCAGCCGACCGCTCCACGTCGAGGAAGGCGCGTTCGTGCTGTGCGGCTTCCACATGGCACTCGCCACCCTCCAGCAGGGCCGCCTCACCGACGCGGTCCGCTGGTTCGAGCGCAACCGCAGCGCACTCGGTCCGCCCGGCCTGTTCGCCGAGGAGTTCGACGTCGTCCAACGCCAGCTCCGCGGCAACCTGCCCCAAGCCTTCGTCCACGCCTTGTTGCTGGAGACCGCGCAGCGGCTCGGAGACGCCGGGATCGGCACGGCGGGTTTCGGCGCCGCTGCCCGGTGAAAGCCCCGGAGCTAACCAGGACAGACGAAGCAAGAAGTTCGAGGACCGACAGAGCAACAGCGATGAGAGAAGGGAGCACGATGAGCAGTCCGCGAGTAGTGGTGGTCACCGGCGCGAGCGGGGGGATCGGTAGGGCGTCGGCACGGGCGTTCGCCCGGAGAGGTGACCACCTCGCCCTGCTCGCCCGCGGCGAGGCCGGTCTCGAGGCGGCAGCCAAGGAGGTCGAGGCGGCCGGGTCGCGGGCGTTGGCGGTGTCGGTCGACACCGCCGACGCCGACGCGGTCGAGGCCGCGGCGCAGCGGGTGGAGGACGAGCTGGGTCCGATCGACGTCTGGGTCAACGTCGCCTTCACCTCCGTGTTCGCCCCGTTCACCGAGATCGAAGCGGAGGAGTTCAAGCGGGTCACCGAGGTGACCTACCTGGGCTACGTCAACGCCACCCGCTCGGCGCTGAAGCGGATGCTCCCGCGCGACCGTGGCGCGATCGTCCAGGTCGGCTCGACGCTCGCTTACCGCGGCATCCCGCTGCAATCGGCGTACTGCGGCGCCAAGCACGCCCTGCAGGGCTGGCACGAGTCCCTGCGATGCGAGCTGCTGCACGAGCGCAGCAACGTCCACGTGACGATGGTGCAGATGCCCGCGGTCAACACGCCGCAGTTCGACTGGGTGCTCTCGCGGCTGCCCCACCACGCGCAGCCGGTGCCGCCGATCTACCAGCCCGAGGTGGCCGCCGATGCCGTCGTGTACGCCGCCGACCACCCGAAACGGCGGGAGTACTGGGTCGGCGAGACGACCGCGGCCACGCTGCTCGTCAACGCCGTGGCCCCAGGTCTGCTCGACCGCTACCTGGCCCGCACCGGGTTCAAGTCGCAGCAGACCGACCAACCGCGGCCTCCGGGCCAGCCGGCGAATCTGTGGAAGCCGGCCGACGTTGACCGGGACTTCGGCGCGCACGGCGACTTCGACGAGAAGTCCCACGCCCGCAGCCCGCAGGTCTGGGCATCGCAGCACCACGGCGTGCTCGCTGCTGCCGGCGCCGTCGCGGCCGCGGCGCTGATGATCCGGCGCCGGTCATGAGGGCGACCGACGCCGTGCGCCTCGCTGTGGGGGTGCCGCTAACGATGCGACCGGACCTTCCGGCCCGGGTGCTCGGGCTGCCTCCGACCGAAGGTCTCGTGCTGGTCACCAGGGCGCTCGGGATCCGGTACGCCGTCCAGGGGCTCACCAGCGCCGCGCTGACGGCCACCTCCTGGCGACGCCGCGCGCTCGTCGCGGACGCCGCGGTCGACGGCGCCCACGCCGCCTCGATGCTGCCGGTCGCGGTGCTGCTGCCGCCGATAGCCCCGGCGGCGCTGCTCAGCGGCGCGGTGGCCGCCACGCTCGCGCTTCTCGACGGGCGGGCCGCCCGACGGCCGTCCCGCCGGCAGTCCCGCGACAAGTCGGCGGCAGAGGCGGCGGCCTGATAGACAAAGAATGCGCGGCCGCGCGGGGGATCGTGCGGTGCCGACCAGGGAGCGAAGAGCGCGTCCATGCGGTCCGACCACGCGAACCAGCGCGGAAACGCCCGCACCAGGATCCGGTTGCCGGTGATCTCGATGAGGCCGGCGAACCTGGCTGCGGACAGGGTGCGCCGGCCGAGGTACACGTCGTCGAACGCTCCGATGTCGGCTGTTACGTACACGTCGGTCTCGAAGCCTGGGTCGCGCACGCACACCGAGGCCTCCTTCTCCTCCAGTGCCCTGTTGGCCTCCGGGGCTGGGGTTTCGCGGCGGTCAGCCTCCCCGACGCGCTCGGGATCGACCCTCAACATCTAGGCGGACCCGGGCAGTCCGCAACCAGTCCGCAAGAAGTTCGGTCCAGCCCAATGGTGTCCAACGCCACCGACGACCGTCATTGAGGCGTTTGCGCAGGTCAGCCTAGGCTTCCGCGAAGATCCAACGATGACCGACAACTACCAGAACACCGCCGCCGACTTCCCCTGGAACAACTAGCGAGCAGTGCCACTTCTCAACGGCGCGTCGGCGGCGGAGCGACCTTCCGGCGAGCGCTTCGGCAGATCCTCAAGCGGCGCCCGTCGAGGTCTCGACCCGGACGTATCGAACCGAGCTCAAGGACGCCGAGGTCAAATCCCAAGTTCGGGGCGCGACGCACGGCGGCTCGGCACCGGGGGCGGCTCGACGGGCGTAGTGACCTTTCGCAGAGGGCGAGCAGCGCGGCGGATCTCAGCGCGGAGACGGTAGTCGAGTGCAGCGCTGGTGTGCTCCTCGGGCAGCGGCCCGCGAGCGAGGGCTCTCCGCAGGAGTCGGCCGACATCGTGGCCCCTTCGCTGGAGGCTGTCGAGAGTCACCGCCAGGTCGTTGGTGGACTCGTCGCGACGCCCGATGAAGGCGATGATTCGGGTCTCCCAGGCGCGGACGACATCGGTGTGCCGCTCCCCGACCTGCTGGGCCAGGTCGCGTCCGTGGCGGCCGGCCGGTGTGGTGCCGTCGCCAAGCGCACCCAGGAGACGGACATCGTCGTCGGCGACGCCGGTGGCCGCTCTCCACACCGCGAGGTCTGCAAGCAGTCGAGGGGTGAGGATGTCGTGATTCCGAGCAGCCCAGACCGGTTCCGCCTCGGCGGAGGCCTCGGCGACCCGCCTCGCCAGGTCGGTGACACGGCGTGCACGTGCGTCGAGGTAGTCCGACCACTGCGGTTGCTCGACAACGCTGGGTGGGATACCCGGCAGCCACGGCAGTGGCCCGGTTCCAGCCGCCGCATCGAGCTCGTCGTCGGCGGAGGGCCCACAGCACCGTCGAGCGGCCAGCATGACGGCGTCGTCATACCGTGTCACCGCGTCGTGGAGAAGCGCCTCCGGCCGTCGGGCATCGGCGGCCACTGTCGAGGCGGAGGTCGCTACGCCGTCGCGGGCCAGCACCCGCCGCAATGCCTCGGCAGCCGTCAGCTGCTCGACCACGCCTGGCAGGACGAACTGATCAGGCTCTCCGGCCGCCTCGGCGTCGCTGATGAGGTGGAGGTGGTTCTCGGCCCGGCCCCGCGTCAGCATGGTGTAGAGCAGCGGGCGGTCCTCGGTGCCCGTCACCAGTCCGTGTACGACGTCGCTGGTCACGCCCTGTGCGGTGTGCACGGTCGAGGCGTATCCGAGCTCGACATGCCTGAGGACGTAGTCGGCCGGTAGGGACGTCGAGAGGCCACTGGTCAGGTGCCGCACGGCGAGAGAGCTACCGACGACGCCGGTGACCTGCCAGCGGTCGCCGTTCTTCACCCAGTCGGTCCCGCCCAGGCTGAGCCGCCGATCGTTGCGCCGAGTGATCACGACATCGCCGAGGCTGGCCCGATTGCCGTCGGCCAAGCCGACCTCGTTCGTTGCCGGGATGCCCGCACACCGAGCGGTCCGCGCTCGCGCGTTGAGGTCGGCGACCAGATCTCGGGTCGGAGCCAGCATGAGGCAGTCCCGTCCTGCGGCGCGCTCGAGTCGCCACGCGTCGAAGACCCCGCTCACGCTGCTCTCGACATCGCCCACGTGGATCCGGCCGTTGTCCAGGTAGAACCCGAGCGCGGACAAGTCCCCGTCGCGCAGCGCCATTGTCGCCTCGGCCTCGACAGGGTCGTCGAACCGGACCGCCTCATCGAGCCGTACGGCGCCGTGCTGCCGGGCGATGTCGCGCAGGACGCCGCCGGCTCCGATGGCGGCGAGCTGGCGGTCATCGCCGATCAGGCGCACGGAGGCGCCGCACCCGAGTGCGTGACTGATGACGTGGTCCAGCGTCGGGGTGTCGGCCATGCCCGCTTCGTCGACCATGACCAGGGTCCCGGCGACGATCGCCGAGGTGAGCGCCGTGGGTGAGCCGCAGGCCAGATCGTGGGTGAGCTTGGCGAGGGTCTCGCAGCGCATCCCTGTCGCCTCGGCCAGCGCTGCCGCGGCCGCGGCCGAGGGAGCCAGACCGACGACCTCTCGTCCGGTCTGGCGCCAGGCCTCGCAGAGGACGCGCATCGCCGTCGTCTTGCCGGTCCCGGCCGGAGCCAGCGCCACCTCGACCTGCCGGCCGCTTGTCGCTAGTCGGTGAACCAGCCTGACCTGGCCCGCGTTGAGGCCGATGCCTTCCACAGCCGCCTCCAGCATCGCGAGGTCGATGTCGTCCGCCGTCAGTGCGACTCCTCCGTCGCGGCCGGCCGCCTCGATGGTGCGGTGCTCGGCGTCGAGGATCCGCCGGCTGGAGTAGTGCTCGTGGCTGCTGTGGCGATACACGCTGGTCCCGTCCGAGCGGCACAGGGGGACCGGCTCGGCGAGCGGGTCAAGCTCAGGTGTGAGATCGACAATCCACCGGGAGGCTTCGCCGACCACCTGTTCGACGACGCTGCCCACGAGTGCAGCGGGGACCGCGACATCGCGGATCTGCCGTTGGGCCTCGGCGATGATGTGCCAGCGCTGCCAGGTGGCGCGGCGAGCCTCGAGTTCGCCGATCACACGTCGCGCCGTCTGCTCGATCCACGCGGCGGTTGGCGCGGGCTGCTCGGTTGCCGCCGGCTCGAACGCGTCGCGAACCATCGCCGAGACGGCTTCGGGTGTGCCGAGCAAGCCGTTCGCCTCGCGCTGCCACGTGGCGCGCTGCTCGGCCTCTGACCGGGGCGAGTGCTTGGCCTGCCGGGTCTCGAGGTTCGCCTGCTGTGCCAGCGCGACCGACTCCACCGGGGTCGGTGGCCGCCCGTGGGCGCGGGTGAACGCCGCCGCCAGGCGCCGCTGGCGCGTCACGATGTCCTCGCGCCGCTGTGACCATGCCGCGCACAGGTCGGGGGAGACGCCGACGATCTCGCGCACGGGCCGCTTGTCATCCGAGGCGCCGGGTCGCTCGGCGAACCGCACGCCGAGTCGTTGGACCAGGTGCCGCTCCAGCATGGTGTTGTAGGTCTCGGAGGCGGCGACGGCGTACTGGTGCAGGATCCGGCCGTAGATCGCGAGCCACCGGCCATCGCGGGTCTGGACCTTGTTCGCGACCGCGACGTGGGTGTGCAGGTCCGGATCCCCGGCTCGGGAGTCGCGGTGCGTGAATGTGGTCGCGATCAGCCCGCGCGTCTCGACCTGTCGGGCGCCGTTGCGGCCCTCGCGGGTGAACAGTGCCCGGTCCTCGATGAAGGCCAGCGCGTCCGCCACGGCGGCGTGGTGGGCTTGCTCGATGGCTGTGGCCACCGCGGGCGGGGCGACCGCCCACAGCGCGGAGACCGACTTCACCGGGCTGAAGGTCAGGTCGAATCCGGCGACCGCGGTCTGCTGGGGGCGGGAGTAGCGGGCAAGGGCCCCCGCCAGTTCGCGCACGCTGACCGGCTCGCGGCCGTGCTCCGCCACGAAGCGCTCGCGGGCGAGCTCGGTTCGGATCCGAGCCACCTCGACAAGGGGTGCTGCTGCCTTCGCCGGCCGGCCGACCGTGCGGTTGAGCGCGTCGACCCGACGGGTGACCTCGACGTTGAAGCCGTCGACGCCATCGTGTCCGAAGACGCGGTAGGCCGCCCCGAGTGCCGTGCCGGTGACCGGATGGCAACCGGTGCCGAACAGGTTGCGCATCTGCTCGGCCGAGACCAGGTCGCCGGGCTCGACCCCGGCCAGGCCGGCCACGCCCGATCCGATCCACCGGCCAGGCGACTCGCCCTTGGCTGCGTAGTAGTCGCCGAGCCGGGTGCGCCCGAGCTCGTTGTCGTCCGCGGCGACCTGCCGAGTCAGGTACTCATACCCGGTTCCGGCCGACAGCTTCCGCAGTGTCATCACATCCCCTCAGGGCCCACCGGCATGTCGAGTGGCCACGCCGGACGGGGCGATGGAAGAGGTGTGTGGTGAAGGAAGTAGGGGGTGGGGAGGCGACGGGACGGCGCGGTGGAGGGTGGGGTGGTGAGAGGGGGGCGCGGGTCGAGGGAGCGGAATGTGCGCGGAGGGGACCCGGGGGTGAGGCCGGGTGGAGGACCGGGGGTACGGACCCGCGGCGGTGGCCACTCGTCGCCGGCCGAGGCCCTGAGGGGGTGGCGGCGCATGGCCGCTACTTCTCCAGGAGGCTCGGATGACGGTCGCTGTCACACCCCGGGTGGTCTCGCTCGCGCAGGCCGCCACCATGTTGTCGGTATCGACGCGCACCGTTCGGCGCTACGTCGACAGCGGGCATCTGGAAGCCATCAGGATCGGCACCAAGACCCTGCGGATCCGGGTCGAGTCGCTGCAGCGGATGCTCGACGGCACCCAGGCGTAGCCGGCGACGACAGCAGGCGCGACCTGTCAGTCGGTCCCTGGTTCGTCGGCTGTTTGGTCCGCGGTTCCCTGCGGAGCCAGCGACTCCAGGATCTGGGCGGTCAGCGGGTTCACTCGCTCGTTCGGCTCGATGTAGTGCAGCTTCGTGATCCGCGAGGACGTGTGGCCGAGCATCTCCGCGGCGAGGTCGGCGCCGCTGGCCCGGTCGATCACCGTGGCGACGGTGCGCCGGAAGGAGTGCGGCGTGACGCCGGTGATGCCGGCCTCGGCCAGGATCGCCCGCAGCCGGCGCCGTACGTTGGCCGTGGTCAACGGCGTGTGGTTGCGGCTGTGGAAGATGAGGTGCTCCGGATCCTCATCGGCCAGCGCCGCCAGTCGCAGCCGCAGCACCTGCGCGGTGAAGCTGGGAACGGCCACCGTCCGGCTCGACCTCGAGGTCTTGGGATGGTCCTGCCGATAGGTCGCCATTCCCTTCGGCGAGACCACCGTGCCGCAGATCCGCACCGTCGCGGGCGTGCTGGTGACATCGACGTCGCACTTGCGGATGGCCAGTGCCTCCCCGATCCGCGCCGACGTCCCGAGCATCACCTCGATGATCGCCTCCAACTGCCCGTCCGGCTTCGGCCCAACGAGTCCACCGCTGCGCCGCCAGCCGCGCGCCGCGCGGCGGATCGCCTCGACCTGCGCCGCAGTGAGCGACGTGGCGGCGGTGGGCGGCTTGCGCAGTCGGGTCGTGCCGGCAACCGGGTTGCGCGCGATCGCCTCCCACCGCAGCGCCAGTCCCAGACACAGGCTGAGGACCAGCTTCGCGTGCTTGGCCCGCGAGTAGCTGAGCGTGGCCTGGGCCTTGAGGAAGCGGTCGACCTTGCTGATCGAGATCTCGCGCAGCGTGTAGTGCTCGAAGGCGGGCAGCACGATCGTGGCCAGGTCGCGCTCGTACAGCTGCCGGGTGCTCGTGGAGAGGTGCCCCTCGGCGTCGAGCTCGGCCAGCCAGATCTCCGCGAGCTTGGGGAAGGGTGTGTCGGGGGTCAGCTCTCCGGTGCCGCGCAGCTGCTCGGGCCGCTCAAGCAGCTTCGACTTGAGCGTGGTCTCGGCCTTGCGCCGGCTGGTGCCGGTCGCGGTGACCTGCCGCAGCTGCCCGTCGTCGTCGCGGAAGCGCACGCGTGCCCGCACCTGCCCGCTGGGCATGGTCTGGAACGAGATGTCGCCGAAGGTCCCGATCGGCGTACGTGGCCTGCTCAACGCCCCACCTCCACGTCCCGAAAGGGCGTGATCAGCCGACGAGTGGCCACGGGCGTCGACGTCGCTGAGCCGACCCGACCCGGCTCAATGTGGTGAGTTTCTGGTACACCGATCAAGTCTCAAATGCCTTCAGGCGTGGAAACCGGTGGTCTCCACGCCTGAATCTGGTCGGGGTGACAGGATTTGAACCTGCGGCCTCTTCGTCCCGAACGAAGCGCGCTACCAAGCTGCGCCACACCCCGAGTTGCGAGCCCCTGGGGGCTCACAAGCAGGGGAGCATACCGGAGCCCTCAGTGTCACCTGTAATCGGGACCATCGTCGCCCGACGACCGCAGCCGTGGGGCCGCGACCAGCGTCAGAAGGGTGGCCTCGGGGCGGCAGGCGACGCGGATCCGGACGTACGGCGACGTGCCGAGCCCGGCCGACACGTGGAGCCAGGCCGCGCCGGGATCGCCCGGGGCGGCGTCCGCCGGGTGGCGGTGCAGGCCGCGGGCACGGGCCGGCTCGATGTCGCAGTTCGTGGTGAGCGCGCGACCCCCGGGCAGGCAGACCTGGCCGCCGTGGGTGTGGCCGGCGAGGATGGCGTCGTACCCGTCGCGGGCGAACGCGTCCAGCACCCGCAGGTACGGCGCGTGGGCGACGCCGAGCCGCAGGTCTGCGCGGGGGTCGGCCGGCCCCGCGATCGATCCCAGGCGGTCGTAGGAGAGATGCGGGTCGTCGACGCCGGCGAACGCCACGGTGAGGTCGCCGACCTTGAGCGAGGCGCGCGCGTTCGTCAGGTCGACCCAGCCGGCGGACGTGAAGGCGGCGACCAGGTCGCGCCAGGGCAGCTGCGGGACGTTGATGTGCCGCTTGCCGTCGTCGGGCAGCAGGTAGCGGAAGGGGTTGCGGGGCTGCGGTGCGAAGTAGTCGTTCGAGCCGAGCACGAACACGCCCGGCACGTCGAGCAGCGGTCCGAGCGCCTCGGCGAGGACGGGGACCGTGTCGCGGTGGGCGAGGTTGTCACCGGTGTTGACGACGAGGTCGGGCTTCAGGAGGGCGAGCCAGGAGAGCCACTCGATCTTGCGCCGCTGGCTCGGCACCAGGTGCAGGTCGGAGAGATGGAGGACCCGCATCGGTCGTGCGCCCTCGGGCAGCACGGGGACGGTGACACGGCGCAGCGTGTACTGACGCGCCTCCCAGGCGGCGTACGCCGTCAGGCCGGCTCCGGCCAGCGCGCCGGCCGCGACCGTGGTGCCGACGGCACGTCCGAGCGCGCGTCCGAGGCTGGATCCGGTTTCGGGGTCGGCGAGACGCATGCGGCAAGGCTGCCACAATGGCCCTCATGACCCTCAAGGAGCAGCTCCGCGCCGACCTCACCACCGCGATGAAGGCGCGCGACGAGGTGCGCTCCTCCACGCTTCGGATGGTGCTGACCGCGATCACGAACGCCGAGGTGGCCGGCAAGGAGGCCCGCGAGCTGAGCGACGACGACGTCATCGGCGTCCTCACCAGCGAGGCGAAGAAGCGGCGCGAGGCGGCGACGGCTTTCGCCGAGGGCGGTCGGCAGGAGAGCGCCGAGAAGGAGAAGGCCGAGGCGGCGGTGATCGCCGACTATCTGCCCGCACAGCTGTCCGAGGCCGAGGTCGCCGAGCTGGTCACCGCCGCGATCACTCAGGTCGGCGCCGCCGGCGAGGGCATGCGTGCCATGGGCAAGGTGATGGGCGTCGTCCAGCCGCAGGTCAAGGGCCGCGCCGACGGCGGTGTCGTCGCGGCGGAGGTTCGGCGCCAGCTCGGCGCCTGACCAACCACACCCGCCCGACCCCCTCCTGCCCGACCCCCTCCCGCCGAGACGTCAATCCAAACGGTCCGAGACGTCAATCCAAACGGTCCGAGACGTCAATCCCGTCGTCGTGACCGAAAGCGATTGACGCTTCGGACCGTAGGGATTGACGTCTCGGACCGTGGGGATTGACGTCTCGGCGGAACCGGGGCGGGTCAGTGGCCGTGGTGGCCCCTGCCGTTGCCGTTCCCGTTGCCGAAGTTGAAGCCCGGGAATGTCACCGCGGGGCTGGCGGAGTGCCGCCTCTTCTTCTTCTTCTTGGGCTGCGGCTGCGGTCCGGCCGAGGGGTACAGCGTGATCGGGCTGCCCTTGGCCGCCTTGCCCGACGGGTTGGTGTAGGCGACCGTGCCGGTCGGGTAGCTCGAGTACACCTTGCCGCTGACGGTGACCTTGAACCCGGCCGCACGCAGCACGTCCTTCGCGTGGCTGATCGACATGCCGGCGACGTACGGGACGCCGACCTGGATGCCGTTGATCACGCTCGCGTCGGGCTTGACGAAGTCCTCGTTGGGCAGCCACTGCTGGATCGTGTGCATGGCGTCGCCCCACATCGGGCCGGCCGTGGTCGAGCCGTGCGCGGTGACGACGTACCCGCCCTTGAGGTGCTGGCCGTTCAGCGTGATCCACTCACCCTTCGAGTTCGCGCCGGCGATCATCGCCGCGGTCGCGAGGGTCGGGGTGTAGCCGTCGTACCAGACGGTCATGTTGTTGTTGATGGTTCCGGTCTTCGCGGCGCTTGGAACGCTCAGGCCGAGGCCGGCGTCGCCACCGAACCCACCCGGCTCCTGGACACCTCGCAAGATGTCGTTGACGCCGTCTGCGGTGCCCTGGGCCATGACCTGCTGGCACGACTTGCCGTACTTCTTGATCGGCTTGCCGGCGGAGTCGAGGATCTCGCTGACGGGCCGCGAGTCGCAGTGGAGGCCGCGCGCGGCGACCGTCGCGTACGCCCCGGCCATCTCCAGCGGGCTCACGCTCGGCACACCGAGGGTGAAGGTCGGCACGCGCTCGTGCTTCGGGTCGGTGAGCTGGAGGCCCATCGACTGCGCCATCTTGTAGGGGTTGCACAGCCCGGTGACCTCCTCGAGCTGCGCGAAGAAGGTGTTCACCGACTCCCGCGTGCCGGAGTAGGCGTCCTTCTGGCCGCTCGTGGTCGAGTTGTGGACCTGCCACACGCCGACGCGGTTGCCGTCACCGGGGCAGCCCTTGTAGTTGGACTCCGGGATGTCCTTCTGCGCGGGCGAGTTGATCTGCTGGTGCAGCGGGAAGCCGTTGTACTCGATCGCCGAGGCCAGCACGAACAGCTTGAACGTCGATCCGGCCTGGAAGCCGTTCGAGTCGCCGTACTCCTGCGGGACGACGTAGTTCAGGTAGGTCTGGCCCGTCTTCTTGTTGCGGCCCATCGGGCGCGACTGCGCGAGCGCGCGCACCGCACCGGTGCCGGGCTCGACCATCGCGAGCGCCCCGATGGCCTGGTCGGTCGGCGCGACGTGCGCGGCGACGGAGTCGTCGGCCGCCTTCTGGTAGCGCAGGTCCAGCGAGGTCTTGATGGTGAGGCCGCCCGACTGCAGGAACTCCATCCGCTCCTTGTCGGTCTTGCCGGGCAGCTGCCCGCTCTTGAGCAGCCAGTTGAGCACGTAGTCGCAGAAGAACGGCGCGGTCGAGTTCACGCAGCCGTTGCGCGCGGGCTGTACGTCGAGCCCGAGCGGCGACGCCTTGGCTTCCTCGCCCTGCTTGGCGGTGATCACGTGCAGCTGCTCCATGCGGTCGAGGACCACATTGCGGCGGGCGAGCGCGCGGTCGGGGGAGTTCGTCGGGTCGTAGCCCGTCGGGTTCTTCACCAGGCCGGCCAGCGTCGCGGCCTGGGTCAGCGACAGCTTGTTGGCGTTGACGTTGAAGTAGTGCTTCGCGGCCGCCTGGACGCCGTACGAGCCGTCGCCGAAGTAGGCCGCGTTGAGGTAGCGCTCGAGGATCCAGTCCTTGGAGTGCGTCTGCTCCATGGCGATCGCGTAGCGCAGCTCCTTGATCTTGCGGGCGTAGGAGTCCTCGGTGGCGGCCTTGATCGCGTTCGCGTCGCCGGAGGCCTTGGCCTGGGCGACGAGCGTCATCTTCACCAGCTGCTGCGTGATCGACGAGCCGCCCTGCACGACGCCGCTGTTGGCCTGGTTGGTGACGAACGCGCGGAGCGTGCCCTTCAGGTCGATCGCGCCGTGCTGGTAGAAGCGGTAGTCCTCGATCGAGACCAGCGCCTGCGTCATGTTGCGCGAGATCTGGCTGAGCGGACGGGTGATCCGGTTCTCGTCGTACAGGGTCGTGATGAGCTTGCCCTGGCTGTCCACGATGCGCGTGCGCTGCGACAGGTCGCCCGTCTCCAGGGTGGCGGGCAGGTCGTTCATGCTGCGCGAGAGGTTGCGCGCGCCGATGCCGGCGACGCCCGCGAACGGGATCGCCAGCCCGGCCACCACGACGCCGAGGACGGCGGCGACCGCCAGCATGACGCCCAGGTGGGGCAGCAGGCGCGACGCCGGGAGGCGATCCGTACGGGGGCTCGTCATGCGCCCTAGGTTACGGGACCCCACTAGCAGATGCCGTGTCGCCGCGATGGCCCCCCGCGCCGATATGACCCGAGGGGACTAGTCAGAACGGACCATGGAACTTGGGTCGAATGTGTCTGTCCCGCCCGGTTGCACCCGCTTTACGTTGTCTACACGGGATAAGTCGGTGTCGTCGTCGTGGGGACCGCGGGGCCGATTTTCGGGACATTGGGGACACATATGTGGGTTGAGGATTGGGCCCCGAAGGCGGCCTGCCGGACGCAGGAGCCGGACCAGCTTTTCGTTCGGGGAGCAGAGCAGAACAAGGCCAAGCAGGTCTGCGCCGGGTGCCCGGTGAAGACCGAGTGCCTGGCCGAGGCACTCGACAACCAGATCGAGTGGGGCGTGTGGGGCGGTATGACGGAGCGTGAGCGGCGTGCGCTGCTGCGTCGTCGGCCGAACTCCTCGTGGCGCTCGATGCTGGAGGCGGCACGCACGAAGGAAGTCGTGGACGTCTGAGCAACGCTGAGGCCGCCGGTCCTGTGGGTCCGGCGGCCTTCGTCGTTCCAGGGTCAGTCCAGGGCCAGTCCAGCGTCAGGCTCCTGCGAGCAGGCGGCCGACCTCGCGCAGTCCGTCGAGGTCGTGCACGTCGCCCGCCAGAGCCGGTACGACGGCCGTCGGCACCCTCGGGTGCGCGGCCGAGAACCGGTCACGCAGCTGCTGCTCGCGCTCGACGAGCCGGGCCCGGTCGGCGTGCAGCCGGAGCAGGCCGGCCGTCGGGCCGTCGTCGTCGGCAGCGCGGAGCCGCTCGACCGCGGCGAGCGCGCCCGCGGCCGACAGCTCGCCGGGCGGCTCGGTGGTGGCCCGGTTCACGATCAGCCCCGCGAGGGGCATCCGGTCGCCGCTCAGCCGCTCCACGAAGTACGCCGCCTCGCGCAGCGCGTCCGGCTCGGGCGCCGCGACGACGAGGAACGCCGTCCCGTGCGCCTGCAGGAGGGCGTAGGTCTGCTGCGCCCGCTGCCGGAAGCCGCCGAAGACCGTGTCGAGCGCCGCCACGAACGCCTGCATGTCGGTGAGCACCTGGCCGCCGAGGATCTTGGTGAGCGCGCTCGTGATGATCCCGAACCCGGCCGTCATCAGCTTCGCCGGGCCGCGCGCCGGCGCCAGCATCAGCCGGATGAAGCGTCCGTCGAGGAAGCTCGAGAGCCGGTCGGGGGCGTCGAGGAAGTCCAGCGCGCTGCGGCTCGGCGGGGTGTCGACGACGATGAGGTCGTAGCCGCCCTCGCGGTGCAGCTGGCCCAGCTTCTCCATCGCCATGTACTCCTGCGTGCCCGCGAACGAGCTCGACAGCGCGATGTAGAAGGGGTTCTCCAGGATCTGCTTCGCCTTCTCCGGGCTCGCCTGGGCCAGCACGACCTCGTCGAAGGTGCGCTTCATGTCCAGCATCATCGCGTCGAGGCTTCCGCCGGACACGTCCTGCACCGGGCGCGGGGTGTTGTCGAGCTGGTCGATCCCCATGCTCTGCGCGAGGCGCCGGGCCGGGTCGATGGTCAGCACGACCACCTTGCGGCCGCGCTCCGCGGCCCGCAGTGCCAGCGACGCGCTCGTGGTCGTCTTGCCGACGCCGCCGGAGCCGCAGCACACGATGATCCGGGTCTCCGGGTCGTCGAGGAGCCCGTCGACGTCGAGGACGGGAGCGGTGGTCGGGGATGCGGCGAGCGGGCCGACTCTCGGGACGGATCTCATGCCAGCCCCTGCTCCTTCAGCAGCTCGGCCAGCTCGTAGAGGCGGCCCAGGTCGACGCCACCGACCAGTCGGGGCAGCTCGTACGACGGCACGTCCAGTCCGGCCACCACGCGACGCTGGGCGTCCTCGAGTGCGCGGCGCTCCGCGTGCTCGGCCGCCTCGGTGAGCAGCCCGTCGACGAGGTCGTCGGCGACAGCCACCCCGGCCCTGTCGAGGTCCTTCGCGATCGCGGCCCGGTCGAGCTCACCGGACCGCGCGGCGGCCAGCTCCCCGGGGTCGAGGTCCTGGGGCCGCACGAGGTTGACCACGATGCCGCCGACCGGGAGCCGGGCGTGGCGCAGGTCGGCGATGCCGTCCGCGGTCTCCTGCACGGGCATCTCCTCGAGCAGCGTGACCAGGTGGACCGCCGTACGCGGGGAGCGGAAGAGGGTCATCATCGTGTCGGCCTGGTGCTTGATCGGGCCGACCTTGGCCAGTCCGGCGACCTGGTCGCTCACGTTGAGGAACTGGGTGATCCGGCCGGTCGGCGGCGCGTCGAGCACCACGGCGTCGTACTGGCGGGCGCCCTTGTTGCGGCTGTTGCGCTGGACCGCCTCGAAGACCTTGCCGGTGAGGAGCACGTCCCGCACCCCCGGTGCGATCGTGGTGGCGAACTCGACGACGCCGAAGCGGTCGAGGGCCTTCCCTGCTCGGCCGAGCTTGTAGTACATCGCGAGGTATTCGAGCAGCGCCGACTCGGCGTCGATGTGCAGCGCGTAGACGCTGCCCGGACGGACCTCGCCGAGGGCGAGGCCCGTGGCGACGCGGGTCTCGGCGTACGGCAGCGGGTCGACGTCGAACATCCGGGCGATGCCCTGGCGGCCCTCGACCTCGCAGAGCAGGACGTTTTTGCCGTGGCTGGCAAGACCCAGCGCCAGGGCGGCCGCCACGGTCGACTTGCCGGTGCCGCCCTTGCCGGTCACCACGTGCAGCTGCACGTGCGGCCAGTCGGAGGACATGGGGGCGACTCTAGCCAGAGCGTCGGTGCGGGCGTCTAGGTTGTGGGGCATGGCGCTCGCCTCGTTCAAGGACCTCGTCATCGACGCCGCGGATGCACCCCGGGCGGCCGCGTTCTGGGCTGCCGTGCTCGGGCTCGAGGCCAAGACGCTCGACGACGGCGACCTGCTGCTCACGGGCGCCACGGCGCAGCATGCGATCTGGGTCAACGAGGTGCCGGAGCCGATGACGGTCAAGCAGCGCGTGCACCTCGACGTGCAGGCAGGCTCGGTGGACGACGTGCTCGCCCTCGGCGCGACGCCGCTCGACCTGGACACGTTCCGGTGGAAGGTGCTCCGCGACCCCGAGGGCGGGGAGCTCTGCGTCTTCGAGCGCGAGGTCGTGCCGGCGTACCGGCTCTACGAGGTGGTCGTCGACGCACGCGAGCCGGAGCGGATCGCGACCTGGTGGTCCGACGCGTTGGGCGCGCGCGTCGAGCACGAGGCCGAGTGGTCGGCGGTGGTGTCGATCCCCGGCGCGCCGTTCGAGGCGCTGGTCTTCCAGCGGGTGCCCGAGCCGAAGACCGTGAAGAACCGGATCCACTGGGACGTCGCGGTCGACGACCTGGAGCTGTTGACCGGCGACGGCGCCAGCGTGCTGCGGGCGCAGGACGACGAGATCGCGTGGACGGTGATGGCCGACCCGGAGGGCAACGAGTTCTGCGCGTTCGCTCGCTGAGGCTCTTCTGCCGGGCGCGTCAGAAGGATCAGCGCTGCTTTCGACGGCCGGCTCCGTGGGCGGGGTATGTCCTTGCGCTTCTCGTCGGCACCGTCGCGGCCGGTGGGTCAGTCTTGGAGGTCGAAGCAGCGGCCTTCGGTATACCGCTTGCGTGGGTCGCGGGCTGGATGAACGCTCGCAGCGAGCGGTGGGGTTGGTCGGCCGTGGTCGCCCTGATCCTGCTGGGGCTGGTGGTCGGATTCGCGCTGCGCTGACATGTCGGTGGTCTCCGCCATGCTGGACTCCTCGCCAACGCGCTGAGAAGGAGGCGGTCCGAGGTGGTGCTGTCCGGGATCGAGCTGCTGTTGCCCGACGTCGCTGCGTGGCGCGCGTGGCTGGAGGACAACCATGCCGAGGTGCCCGCGGTGTGGCTGGTGATGACGCGGAAGGGCGGCACCGTCACGACGTTGGACTACGCCGGAGCGCTCGACGTGGCGCTCTGCTTCGGTTGGATCGACGGGCAGACCCGGCGTCGCGACGATGAGACGACCTTCCAGCGCTGGACGCCACGCGGCCCGAAGAGCCGCTGGTCGCTCATCAACATCGGCCACGTCGAGCGGCTGACGGGTGAGGGCCGGATGACCCCGGCCGGGTTCGCCGCCGTCGAGGCTGCGAAGGCGGACGGCAGGTGGGATGCGGCGTACGCCGGCCCGGCGACCGCGCAGACCCCTCCCGACCTGGTCGCCGCGCTGGCGGTGAACCCCGCGGCGCAGGCGATGTTCGACGTGCTGACGTCGCAGAACCGCTACGCGCTCTACCACCGGCTGACCGCGATCAAGACCGAGGCAGCCCGCGCGCGGCGCGTGGAGGAGTTCGTGGCGATGCTCGCGCGGGGCGAGTCGATCTACCCGCAGAAGCGTCGCCCGCCCGTCACGGAGTGATGGCGAGGTTCGCGACGACCCGCTCGCCGAGCGCGACGTCGCCCTCGATCGCGACGGCCGCGGGGTCGACCTCACCGCGGCCGCCGGCGAGGCGGATGAACGTCTCCCGGCTCATCCGCAGCGTGGTGGTCGGCCCGGTCGGGACAGCGTCCAGCCGGTGACCGCGGCCGTCCTCGCCCACGGCGTACGCCGCCGGGGGAGTGCCCTCGACGAAGGCGACGACCGACGTGCCGGGCGTCCCGGCAGCCCGCTTGGCCAGCACGTAGCCGAGGCTCTCCAGCAGGTAGCTCACCGAGTGGTCGGCGGCCGCGGAGTCGAGGCCGCCGGGGCGGCCGACCGCACGGCGTACGTCCTGCTCGTGCATCCAGACGTCGAGCGGGCGGTTGCGAAGCAGCCGGGCGGTGTCCCAGCCGATGGCCCCGAAGACGCCGGGCGCCGGTGCCGCCGGATCCGTCGGCGGGTCCGCCACGAGCGCCTGACGACGCGCGGCGGTGTGGCGCCGGATCTCGTCGACGATCGCCGCGGGTGGGGCCTCACGGCGGGTGAGGACGCCGATCTCCGTGAACTGCCCCATCGGCCCGCGCACGTGCGCGGCGTCGCCGACCTCCGCGTGCTCGTGCTCGGCGCCCGCCAGGACGCCCTCGAGGTGCGCGACGTGCGACACCACGGCCCTGACGTCCCAGCCCGGGAGGTCGGTCGGCCTCGCCCAGTCCTCGCCCGACAGCGATGCCGCGAGGTCGGCGAACGCCGCGGTCGCCACGCTCCAGGCGTCGACGTAGCGGGCCAGCAGGAGTGCGTCCGGGGTCGAGTCGGTCATGCGGCGGACCCTACCGACGCACCCGCGCAGTAGGGTGCGAGCCATGACCAAGTGGGAGTACCAGGTCGCCCCGATCCTCAACCATGTGGCAGGGCAGATCCTCAACAACTTCGGCCAGGACGGCTGGGAGCTCGTGACCATCACGGACAACGGCTCCGGCAACCTCGTCGGCTACTTCAAGCGACCGGTGCAGTGATGACGACCCCGGAGGAGGCGCTGGCCGAGCTCGGCCTCACGGTGCCGGAAGTCCCCGCGCCCGTCGCCGTCTACGTCCCGGCGGTGCGGACCGGCAACTACGTCTACACGTCCGGCCAGCTGCCGATGCGCAACGGCGCACTCATCGCGACCGGCAAGGTCGGCGCCGAGGTCACCGCGGAGCAGGCGTACGAGTGCGCCCAGCAGTGCGCGCTCAACGCCATCGCCGCGGTCAAGTCGCAGATCGGCGACCTGTCGCTGGTGAAGCGGGTCGTCAAGGTCGTCGCGTTCGTCGCGTCGACGCCCGACTTCACCGGTCAGCCGGGCGTCGCCAACGGTGCCTCCGAGCTGCTCGGCAAGGCGTTCGGCGACGCCGGCGTCCACGCCCGCTCGGCCGTGGCCGCTCCGGTGCTGCCGCTGGACGCGCCGGTCGAGGTGGAGATCGTCGTCGAGCTGTGAAGCAGGTCCCGCTGCCGCCGGCGCTGCTGGCCAAGGCTCGTGAGTACGCCGCGGGGGAGCGCGTCCCCGCGGTCCCCCGCGACGCCGCGACCGTGCTGCTGCTGCGCGACGGCCCCGACGGGCCCGAGGTGCACGTCATGGTGCGCCACCGGGGCATGGCCTTCGCCGGGGGGATGCTCGCGTTCCCCGGCGGCGGCGTCGAGCCCACGGACCGTGCCGAGCTGCCGGCCGACTGGCCGGCGCGCCTCGGCGCTCCACCGGACGTCGCCGCGGCCGTCGTCGGCGCTGCCCTGCGCGAGGTCGAGGAGGAGGCGGGGGTCGTGCTGACCCTCGACGACCTCGGCCTCTGGGACGCATGGACGACGCCCGAGTTCGAGCCGCGCCGCTACCGGACCTGGTTCTTCGTCGCGCGGCTGCCCGACGGGCAGGAGGCGCGGGAGCTGTCGACGGAGTCGACGTCGGTCCACTGGACCTCGGCCGCCGCGGCTCTGGCCAAGGTCGAGTCGGGGGAGTGGAGCATGCTGCCGCCGACGTACTACTCCGTGCGGCGGCTGGGCACCTTCGGGTCCGTCGACGAGGTGCTCGACGTCGGCCGGAGGGCGAGCGTCGCGATGTTCACGCCCCGACTCGAGGGTGAGCGCCTCACGCCACCCGAGTGGGCGGTGGCCCTGTTCGGGGACGACCTGTGACGACCCAGGGCTGGGCGGGCGGGAGCTTCGGGGAGCGCGGCACCTGTGTGCTCGCCCCCAACCCCGGGATCATGACCCTCGACGGCACGAACACCTGGGTGCTCCGCGAGCCGGGCGCACGTCGCTCGGTCGTGGTCGACCCCGGGCCATCGGTGCTCGCGCACCTGGACGCGGTCGCCGACGCCGCCGGGGACGTCGCGGTGGTGCTCCTGACGCATCACCACAGTGACCACTCGGAGGCCGCGCGGGAGTTCGCGGAGCGGGTCGGGGCCGGCGTACGGGCTCTGGACCCGGCGTACCGCCTCGGGTCCGAAGGCCTCGTGGACGGCGACGTCGTCGAGGTCGACGGGCTCGAGATCAGGGTCGTCGGCACGCCGGGTCACACCGGCGACTCGCTGTCGTTCCACGTGCCGGCGGACGGCGCCGTCCTCACCGGCGACACGGTGCTCGGCCGTGGCACGACCGTCGTGGCACATCCCGACGGGCAGCTCGGCGCCTACCTCGACTCGCTCGACCGGCTCCACGCCCTCGCCGAGGCGAACTCCGTGTCGGCGGTGTGGCCCGGGCACGGGCCGGTGATCGGGGACGCGCTGGCTGCGATCGAGCACTACATCTCCCACCGGCGTCAGCGGCTCGAGCAGGTCGAGGCCGCGCTCGCGTCGCTCGCCGTCCCGGCCCGGTCGGCGGACCCGCGGGCCGTCGTCGAGATCGTGTACGCCGACGTCGACCCCGTCCTCTGGGGCGCCGCAGAGCTCTCCGTCCGCGCCCAGCTGGCCTACCTGGCCGCCAGGTAGCCCGACCCGGCTAGGCGCAGCCGCCGGTCGACACCCGGGCGGTGCGGCCGACACCGGAGGCGGCGAGCTCGTTCACCTGGTCGGCCGTGAGGGCGTAGCCGGTCTCGCGGTCGGTCACCGAGGCCGCGAAGACGACGCCGACGACGTCACCGGCGGAGTCGACGATCGGCCCACCCGAGTTGCCGGGGCGGATCAGTCCGCGCAGCGAGAAGACGCTGCGGATGACCGTGCCGTTGCCGTAGATGTCGGGCGAGCGCAGCCGCTGCTCCGCGCGGATCCGTCCGGGCTCCACGTCGAACGGGCCGTCCTGCGGATAGCCGAGGATGGCCACTCCGTCGTGCGGGCCCGCGGTGGTGTCGAAGGCCAGCGGCGCGGCGGCCCCGCTGTCGAGCTCGATGACGGCGACGTCCTCCTGCGGGTCGTAGAGCACGACCTTGCCCGACACGTTCTCGTCGCCGACCTCCACGGTCGGGTGGTCGACGCCGGCGACCACGTGCGCGTTGGTCATCAGGTAGCCGGGTGCGTAGAGGAAGCCGCTGCCCTCGACGCCACGCCCGCAGGAGTTGGTGCCGTGGACCTTGAACACGCTGGCGCCGGCTCGCACGACGTCCGGGTCCGAGCGCAGCCGCGCCGGCCCGGGCCCGACCCGCACGATCCGCTCCGGTGCGAAAGGCTCGAGGTAACGCGGGAAGAACGAGGTGCCGACGACCGTGTTGAAGCGGTCGAGGATGCCGCCCGCGCCGACCGGCATCACGCTGTCGACCTTCGCGAGCACCGCCGACTGGCGCACGGCGTTGGACAGCCCGGAGATCCGCGACCCGGAGATCGCGACACCCAGCGCCCAGGC
>NZ_BAAAPB010000001.1:1129497-1132667 GCF_039530925.1 Nocardioides panacihumi
CACGGGATCCGGTCGCGCATCTTGGCGCCGGCGTACTGCAGGATGCCCTGACCCAGCGACGCCGCGACGATCACGATGAACAGCGCGCCGAGCGAGACCCACACGCTCGGCGACGCGTCGCCGAGCGCCTTCGGCGCCAGCCAGACCCCGACCAGACCGCCGAGCAGCAGCCCGCCGGTCGCGAAGGCACCGGTGATGAAGCCCTGCCAGTAGCCGGACAGCGCATAGGCGAGGACCAGGACGACCAGCACCCAGTCGATCCAGTTCACGAGTCCTCCAGCCATTCCTTCACATCCCTGCCGCCGGCGCGCTCGCGGCCACCGAGCATGTACGCCGGCAGCTCGACCTCCGGCGCGTCCGGCATGTCGTCGATCCAACCGAGGAATCCGAGGAACCGTTGCACGACACCCGCGGTGAACCCCCAGAGGATGACGTCCTTGTCCGGTCCGATGAGGAATCCGGGCGTGACCCAGCCCTGCCGCGGCGAGCGGACGATGATCCGGTGGGCCGGATCGCGCAGCTCGCTGATCGGCACGCGGTAGACGGCGTGCACCTCGTCGACGCTGGCCGGCTCGACGTCGTGCGGAGCCTCCCACCAGGCGACGATCGGCGTGACGGCGTTGTCGCTGGGCGGCAGGTAGAGCTCGGGCAGCTCGCCGAGCACGTCGACACCGTCCGGCGCGACCCCGGCCTCCTCCTCGGCCTCGCGCAGCGCCGCCTCGACGGCCGTCTCACCCGGGTCGAGCCTGCCTCCGGGGAACGAGACCTGACCCGGGTGGGAGCGCATCGTGTGGGCACGCTCGGTGAGCAGGAGGTCGGGCCCGGACGCACCCTCGCCGAAGAGCATCAGCACCGCGGAGCGTCTCGGTGTCGCGCCGGAAGGCACGCCGAAGACGGTCAGGTCGCGCCAGGTGATCTCGTCGAGCGCGGCCACCACCGGGTCGAGCCAGTGCGGACGGGTCACAGGCGGGTCCCCAGCTGCTTCTCCACCAGCGCGACGACCTCGTCGAGCGAGGCCAGGCCGCCCGCGACAGGCTTGCTGAGCGTCCCGTCGGCCGAGAGGAAGAAGAAGGTCGGATAGCCGCGGACCGTCAGTGCGGTGCCCTGCAGGTCGACGCCGGGATCGGCGACCAGCGGGTAGGTGACGCCCGACCGCTTGGCCAGCTCGAGCGCGGAGCCGGGCTGGGTGTCGGCCGAGTCGATGCCGAGGACGCCGACGCGGTCGCCGTACTTCTTGTAGAACGCGGCGAGCGCGGGCATCTCCTTGCGGCACGGCCCGCACGAGGCGGCCCAGAAGTTGAGCAGGAGCGGCCCCTTCAGCGTCGAGAGGTCGACGCGCCGGCCGCCGCCCAGGCAGGGCAGCGACTTCGACGGCAGTCCGCCGTCCGTCGTGGCAGCGGCGGGACAGTCCTCGATGCCGGCCCGGGCCTTGAGCGTGCGATAGGCGGGGGTGTCGACCTTGACGTTGGACTCATTGGGGGGCGTGAGCTCGGTCGCGCCGCCATGACAGGCGGAGGTCACGACGAGCACCGCGAGTGCGACCAGGGCGAGGGCCGCGCGCCGCATCAGTTCGGCCCCTCGGTGCGCACGAGGGCGGCGGCCGCGATCGGGTCGGTCGGGCCGGCGCCGTACGACGGGCACAGCTTGGCCACCGGGCAGGCGCCGCACGCCGGCTTCTTCGCGTGGCAGACCCGGCGGCCGTGCCAGATCAGGTGGTGGCTGAGCATCGTCCAGTCGCGCTTCGGGAAGAGCGCGCCGACCGCGTGCTCGACCTTCACCGGGTCGGTCTCGGCCGTGAAGCCGAGCCGGCGCGCGAGCCGCCCGAAGTGGGTGTCGACGGTGATGCCGGGGATGTCGAAGGCGTTGCCCAGCACGACGTTGGCGGTCTTGCGGCCGACGCCGGGGAGCTTGACGAGCGCGTCGAGGGACGGCGGCACCTGGCCGTCGTGGTCGGCCACGAGGGCCGCGCTCAGCTTGAGCAGCGCATCGGTCTTCGCGCGGAAGAAGCCGAGCGGGCCCACGATCGCCTCGAGGGCGGCCCGGTCGGCACCCGCCATCGCCTTCGCGTCGGGGTAGGCCGCGAACAGCGTGGGCCGCACGGCGTTGACGCGCTTGTCGGTCGTCTGTGCCGACAGCACCGTCACGACGAGGCACTCGAAGGGGTTGTCGAAGTCGAGCTCGGCCTTCGCGTCGGGATAGGTCGCCGCGAGGATGCGATCGATCTTCCGCGCACGGCGCACGAGCGCCGTCGCGGTCTCGACGGCGCTCGGGGAGGGACTGGCTGACGGGCCCGGCACGGGGCAAGGGTACGGCGCGTCGCCGACATCGCCAGCCACCGCACCGACCCGCCCGTGGCGACCACGAGGCAGTCCCAACGGGAGGGCGTCCACGCTGTGAGGAATTCCACTGGCTAGGATCCTGCTGAGGGCCCTGCTGTCTGGGTGGGGTCGACAGCTTCAGGAGGTTGGGGTGGACAACGACGTACTCCGTCAGGCGCCGCTGTTCAGCGCGCTCGACGACGAGGCGATGGCGGCCCTCCACGCGTCGATGGCAGAGACCAAGCTGCGCCGCGGGGACGTGCTCTTCCACGAGGGGGACACGGGCGACAAGCTGTACGTCGTGCTCGAGGGCAAGGTGAAGCTCGGGCGTACGTCGTCCGACGGCCGCGAGAACCTGCTGGCGATCATGGGTCCCGGTCAGATGTTCGGTGAGCTCTCGCTCTTCGACCCCGGCCCGCGCTCCGCGACCGTCACCGCCGTCACCGACGCGACGTTCGCGTCGCTGTCGCACGAGGACCTCCTCCGCTGGCTCGAGGGCCGTCCCGTCGTCGCCCGCGGCCTGCTCGCCCAGCTCGCCGGCCGGCTGCGCAAGGCCAACGACGTCGTCGCCGACCTGGTCTTCTCCGACGTGCCCGGCCGGGTCGCCAAGGCGCTGCTCGACCTCGCCGACCGCTTCGGCCGCACCGCCGACGACGGCGTCCACGTGCACCACGACCTCACCCAGGAGGAGCTCGCCCAGCTGGTCGGCGCCTCCCGCGAGACGGTCAACAAGGCGCTCGCCGACTTCGCGTCGCGTGGCTGGCTGCGCCTCGAGCCGCGCAGCGTGGTCATCATGGACGTCGAGCGAATGGCCCGCCGCGCCCGATAGTCGCCGAGAGGTCAATCCCAACG